>NZ_JADBJR010000001.1:0-1858420 GCF_018101315.1 Rhodanobacter sp. B2A1Ga4
CGGCGAGGGCGGTCAGCAATGGCTTGCGGGATTTCATCATCGGTACTCCATGCCAGAATGATCGGTGAGCTTGTGCGGATGCCCGCACTCCATCGGGCGGGAGTTCCGTCCGGCCCAATTCGGGTTTCACGCTAGCAGGGACTTTGTAAATGTCGGCTCAAAATCCGGGTCACGAGGGCGTGAAGACAGGCTGCCGTTGGGCGCCGCTTCAGGTGCTGGCCGCGTGTTGAGTCTGGCGCAGGCGCGGGCGCTGCAATTGTCGGCGCAGGGCCTGCTGCAGCCACCGCGGCGAAGGGCCCGGCGCGACGAGGTGGTGGCGGCGGT
This sequence comes from Rhodanobacter sp. B2A1Ga4, assembly GCF_018101315.1. Classification (NCBI taxonomy): domain Bacteria; kingdom Pseudomonadati; phylum Pseudomonadota; class Gammaproteobacteria; order Lysobacterales; family Rhodanobacteraceae; genus Rhodanobacter; species Rhodanobacter sp. B2A1Ga4. Next base: position 325 of record NZ_JADBJR010000001.1, read on the forward strand.
CGGGCGCATGCGCCTGCTGCAGATCGACACCATCCACGTGGTGGCGCGCAGCCCCTACCTGGTGCTGCACTCGCGCCTGGGCGATTACCCCGCGGTCTGGCTGGACGAGGCGCTGGCGCAGGGGCGGCTGGCCGAGTGCTGGGCGCACGAGGCGTGCTTCGTCAGTGCCGCCGATATCGCCTGGCACCGTGGTGGACACGACCATCGTACGCACCACTGGGCACATCGGAACGCGGCGCGGATGCATCGCGAACAACGCGCCGACATGGATGCGCTGCTGCAGGCGATTCGTGTTTCCGGTCCCGTGCGGGCGGCGGATTTCGCGCGCAGGGACACCGCCAGCAAGCCGGGCTGGTGGGAATGGAAGCCGGAGAAGCGCTGGCTGGAGGCGTGGTTCGCGCTGGGCGAGCTGATGGTGGCGCGGCGCGACAACTTCCAGCGCGTTTACGATCTGGCCGAAAACGTGCTGGCCCGGCTCGACCCGCCATTCGATTCCGCCGCCGCGCCTTCGGCGGCAGAGCGGCGCCAGCGTTTCATCGTCGACAGCGTGCGCGCGCTGGGGGTGACGCAGGCGGCCTGGATCGCCGACTACTTCCGCCTGAAGCCGAAGGTCAGCGATCGCGAACTGCTGCCGCTGGTGGCCAGCGGCGAGCTGCTGGCGGTGCCGGTGCAGGGCTGGCCCACGCCCGGCTATGTACACCGCGATCACGCCGACGCGCTGGACAAGGCGCTGGCCGGACGCCTGCGCGCTACCCGTACCGCACTGCTGTCGCCGTTCGACCCGCTGGTGTGGGATCGGGTGCGCCTGCTGGCGATGTTCGATTTCGAGTACACCCTCGAGTGCTACACGCCGGCGCCAAAGCGCCGCTACGGCTACTTCGTGCTGCCGATCCTGCATCGGGGCCGGTTGGTCGGCCGGCTCGATGCGAAAGCCCATCGCGGCACCGGCGTGTTCGAGGTCAAGGCCCTGTTCCTGGAGCCTGGGGTGTCACCGGAACCGGCACTGGCGCAGGCGGTGGCCGGGGCCATTGCCGAGACCGCCCGCTGGCACGGCACCCCGGAGATCCAGCTGGGGCGCGTCCAGCCGGTGGCGCTGGCGCGGTTGTTGCGCGCAGCCTGGCGAGATGCCGGCTAGCCGGCGCCTTCGGGACTCGCCCTCGTCATTGACGGATCTACGGTGTGCTGTTGGCCGGCGCCGGATTCGCCGCGCACGACTTGCCGTGCAGGGCCTCGCGCAGCTGGTTGGCCAGCGAGTTGCAGCGTGCCGCCAGCTGCGGCCGGATCTCCGGGTTCTTCGCGTCGCGCAGCAGGCTGCTGCGCATCGCCTCGTAGCGGGACTGCAGCTGGTCCGGCGGGAAGATCGCCGCCGCGCGGTGGCAGACCAGGTAGCTGGAGAGGTAGTCGTCGCAGGCGGCGATGCCGGTGTTTTCGGACAGCTCGGGCTCGGCGGCGGGCCTGCCGCGGGTGCTCGCGGCACGCTCCCGGTGGGTGGGGCTGCTGGCGGCTTTCGTGGTGGAGGCGGGCGGGGCTGTCGTGGTGGAGGTGGCCGTGGTCCGGGTGCTCTGGGGATGCTGCGCACAACCGGCCAGCAGCAGGAGACCTCCGAACGCGCTGATCAGGGTCAGGCGGGACAGGGCAGGCATCATGACTCTCCTCAAGGTGACGACCGTGCCGGTCGGGCGGCCGGTGGATACTGATCCGGGGCTGGCCGCCACTAGACCGCGCCTGAGGTCAAGAAAATCTGAATTTACCGCCGAATCGGCAAAAAACGCAGAATTCACTCCATTCCGTTCAGCCCCGATGTGCCGTTATGATCCGCCCACTGTGTTTGCCGGGGTCAGCAGAGTTTGTGGCCCGATGCAGCCGATCCGCGATCTGCCTCATCGTTCACCCCTGGGTTGTTTCCTTGCACACCAGTCAAGTCGGCCGGTCGCCCATGGTGGCCGCGTCCATAAACCCGTGGAGTGATTAACATGTCTGATCGTCAGATGGGTACCGTCAAGTGGTTCAACGACGCCAAGGGCTTTGGTTTCATTGCCCGCGACAATGGCCCGGACGTTTTCGTGCATTTCCGCGCCATTACCGGCGGCGGCTTCAAGAGCCTGCAGGAAGGCCAGCAGGTCTCGTTCAAGGTGGTGCAGGGCCAGAAGGGCCTGCAGGCTGAGGAAGTCACCCCGGCCTGAGTGTCGCGTTTGCAGGGGAAAACCGGGCAGCCATGCCCGGTTTTTTCCTGCCCGGATAATGTCCGCGACAGCCTGCTTGACAAATCACTCACGAGCTGAAAATCCGTTATGCTTGGGCCACTGCGTCTGCTTGGCTACGTGAGTGCCCGGTAGGGATTTCCTGAATCCGACTGTTGCACCGGACCCTGCATGCTCAGTAAACCGTCGGCCCGTTGGGGCCGGTTTGTCTCAGCGTCTGGATAGGATCGGAGTGAGTCATGTCGGATCGTGAAGTAGGTACAGTGAAGTGGTTCAACGACGCCAAGGGTTTCGGTTTCATCAGCCGTGAAAATGGCCCTGACGTATTCGTGCATTTCCGCGCCATCACTGGTTCGGGTTTCAAGAGCCTGCAAGAAGGCCAGAAGGTCAGCTTCAAGGTCGTCGACGGCCAGAAGGGCCTGCAGGCCGAAGACGTCACCCCCGTCTGATCGTGGTGGCGGAATCCGCTTGAGGAGGCCGGCGCAAGCCGGCCTCTTTTTTGTAGTGACGGGGGCAATTCGCTAGCCTGTGGGGATGTCCGAGCATTCCATTGAAAACATGCCTGCAGCGGCCGAGCCGCTGGCAATTCCGGTAATTGCCGCCGATGGCACCCGCTATGAATTGCTGGCCGTGCTGCCCGCCGGTGCCTGGCAATGTTTGCTGTACTGGCTTCCGGCGATGGGCATACCGGCCCGGCATTACCTGCCGCTGGCCCAGGCCTTGGCGGCGCGGGGCATCGCGGTGGTGCTGCACGAGTGGCGCGGCATCGGCTCCAGCGAGCGGCGCGCCGGTCGCGGCAGCAACTGGGGTTATCGCGAACTGCTGCAGGATGACCTGCCTGCGGGTCTGGTGGCGGTGCACCAACGCTGGCCGCAGGCGCGCCGCTGGCTGGGCGGGCACAGCCTGGGCGGCCAACTCGGCCTGCTCTACGCCAGCGAGCACCCGCACGACTTCGCCGGTTTGTTGCTGGTCGCCAGCGGTGCGCCGTACTGGCGCCGCTTCCGGCATGGCTGGCTGATCGGGGTGGCCTATGCGCTGGCTCCGCTGCTGACTGGCCTGGTGGGTTACCTGCCCGGGCGGCGGATCGGTTTTGGCGGCAACGAGGCGCGCGGGGTGATCACCGACTGGGCACGCAGCGGGCGCACTGGCCGCTACGCGGCAGCCGGGATGGCCCGGGACTTCGAGCGGCAACTGGCCGCGCTGCAACTGCCGCTGCTGGCGCTGCGCCTGCAGCAGGACTGGCTGGGCCCGCTGGCGTCGCTGGAGTGGCTGCTGGGCAAGCTGGGTCCGGGGGAGCGCCGCGTGGCCGTGATCACGCGGGAGGACATGGACGGGCTGCCGGCCGATCACTTCGGCTGGATGAAGACGCCGGCGCCGGTGGCCTCGCGCATCGCCGACTGGCTGGCTGCGGCGGACGCAGCGTTCGCCGCGCGCGACGGCTCGACAGGTTGATTCTCCGCGAGCCCGCCAGCATGTCGATGTGTCCAGTCCGCCGGATGTCCCCATGAAACTGTTCGATCCCTTCACCCAACGCAGCCTGACCTTGCGCAACCGCCTGGTGGTGTCGCCGATGTGCGAGTACTCGGCCACCGACGGCGTGCCGAACGACTGGCACATGGTGCACCTGGGCAGTCGCGCGGTCGGCGGCGCCGCGCTGGTGATCGCCGAGGCTTCGGCGGTCTCCGCACAGGGCCGCATCTCGCCGCAGGACACCGGCCTGTGGAACCAGGCCCAGCAGGACGCGTGGCAGCCGATCACCCGCTTCATCAAGACGCATGGCGCGATCGCCGGCGTGCAACTGGCGCATGCCGGGCGCAAGGCCAGCACGCTGCGGCCGTGGGACGGGTATGGCCCGGTGCCGGCCGGGCAGGGCGACTGGCTTACCGTGGCGCCGTCGGCGCTGCCGTTCGATGCCGGCTGGCCGGCGCCGCAAGCGCTGGACGAAGCCGGCATCCAGGCGGTGATCGCGGACTTCCGCGCCGCCGCGCAGCGAGCGCTGGCAGCCGGCTTCGAGTTGATCGAGGTGCATGCGGCGCATGGCTACCTGCTGCACCAGTTCCTGTCGCCGCTGAGCAACCGGCGCGATGATCGCTACGGCGGCAGCTTCGAGAACCGCACCCGCCTGGTGCGCGAAGTAATCGTTGCCGTACGCGAAGTGTGGCCGGCCGAACTGCCGCTATGGCTGCGCCTCTCGGCCACCGACTGGGCGGACGAAGGCGGCTGGGACATCGGCCAGAGCGTCGAACTGGCGCGCCAGGTGAAACCGTTGGGCGTGGACCTGATCGACGTCTCCAGCGGCGGCCTGCTGCCGCACGCGAAGATCCCGCTGGCGCCGGGCTACCAGGTGCCGTTCGCGGCGCAGATCCGGCGCGAGGCCGGTGTCGCCACGGGTGCAGTGGGCCTGATCACAGGCGCGGAGCAGGCCGCGCAGATCGTCGCCAACGGCGACGCCGACGTGGTGCTGATCGCCCGCGAGAGCCTGCGCGACCCGTACTTCCCGCGCCGTGCGGCGCAGCAGCTGGGTGCGAAGATCGACGCGCCGGTGCAATATCAACGAGCCTGGTGAGGAGGGCGCGATGGAAGCCACCCCGATGCTGATTGCCGACGCCCGCGTGCACGATCTGGGCGACGGTTTCATGGTGCGCCGCATGCTGCCGGTGCTGCAGGCGCGCCACGTCGGCCCGTTCGTGTTCTTCGACCACATCGGGCCGGCCACCTTCGCCGCCGGCAAGGGCATGGACGTGCGGCCGCATCCGCACATCGGCCTGGCCACGGTGACCTGGCTGTTCGACGGCGTGATCCGCCATCGCGACAGCTTGGGCAGCCTGGCCGACATCCGCCCCGGCGAAGTGAACTGGATGACCTCCGGTCACGGCATCACCCATTCCGAACGCACGCCGCCGGAGGCGCGCCAGGGCGGCCAATTGCTGCACGGCATCCAGGTCTGGGTGGCATTGCCGCAGGCCGATGCCGAGGTGGATCCGGAGTTCCATCATCACGACCGCGCTGCGCTGCCAAAGATCCGCCGACCCGGCATGGAGGCCGTGCTGATTGCCGGCACAGCCTATGGCGAGCGCTCGCCGGTGAAGGTGTTCGCGCCGATGTTTTTCCTGGAAGTGCAGCTGGCCGCGGGCGCCGAACTGGCCTTCCCGCCGGAGCACGACGAGCGCGGTGTGCATGTCGTCGAGGGTGCCGTCCGCTGGGGCGAACTGGAGGTCCGTGCGCAACAGATGGCGGTGCAGGCAGGTCCCGCCGCGCCGCCGCTGCGCGCGCAGGAAGCGAGCCGCCTGATGCTGTTCGGCGGTGCGCCGCTGGATGGCGAACGGCACCTGTGGTGGAACTTCGTGGCCAGCACGCGCAAGCGCATCGAGCAGGCCAAGGCCGACTGGCGCGAGGGGCGCTTCCCGAAAGTGCCCGGCGATGACAAGGAGTTCATCCCGCTGCCGGAGTAGGCGCACGCGGATTGCCTTGCTTCGTAGGGTGGACCCTGTCCGCTGCTCTCGCCTTCAACAAGGCAAAGGCCCGCGGCAGTGCCCGCCCCGCAGCGCGCACGGATCGGTTGAGTGGCAGAATCGGCGCATACCGTCGCGGAGTCGAAACATGTCCGGCTACAGCAGCTTTGCCGAGTTCTATCCGTTCTACCTCAGCGAGCACGGCAACCGCATTTGTCGCCGGATGCACTTCATCGGCAGCACGCTGGTGCTGGCGGTGATCGTGCTGGCCCTGGCGAGCGGCCAGCTGCGCTGGTTGTGGCTGGCGCCGGTGGCCGGCTACGGTTTCGCCTGGATCGGCCACTTCGGGTTCGAGAAGAACCGCCCGGCCACGTTCAAACACCCGCTGTACAGCCTGATGGGCGACTGGGTGATGTACGGCCAGATGCTGCGCGGCAAGATCCGCTTCTGACGATTTTCTCCCTCCCCTGCAGGCAGGGGAGGGCCGGGGTGGGGTCGCTTTTCGCCTCAGCGATACTGCTGGTGGCAGCTCTTGCAGGTTTCGCCGACCGGCTTGACCGCCGCGGCCAGCGCCTCGCAGGTGGCCGGTGCTGCCTGCACCGCCTGCTGCAGGCGGCTCTGCAACTGGCTGGCGTCGTCGGTGAAGGCCTTTTCGTCGATGCCGAATACCGGGGTAATGTCCGTGGCGGTGGACTGCAGGCGGGCCAGGTGGTGCTGCACCTTGGCCGGGTCGCACTGCTTCGCCTTGATCGCGTTCTTCAATTCGCCCATGTGGTAGCCCATGGTTTCCATCACGGCCTTCGGCATCGGGTTGCGCGCGGCCAGCGCATTCATCACGTTGGCGGTGCCGATCACGCCGATCACCAGGCCGAGCAGGATCATCAGGGCTACGCGCATTGCCACGATTCCAAGGATGAAGAGTCCGCAAGGATAGCTTGTGCAGACGCGTCGCAGCCACGCGGGCGCGATAAAATGGCGGATACGCAGCAGCAAGGCAGACCTGTGACACACGCGGATACGACCCCGGACACCAGTGGCGACGCCATGCGCGAGGCGACCTTTCCGGCCGAACGCTTTGCCGGCGTCGAGCGCCTGTACGGCACTGGCAGTGTGGCCGCGCTGTCGCGCGCGCACGTCTGCGTGATCGGTATCGGCGGCGTCGGTTCGTGGGCGGTCGAGGCGCTGGCGCGCAGCGGCGTGGGCCGGCTCACCCTGATCGACGCGGACGAGGTCTGCGTGTCCAATACCAACCGCCAGCTGCATGCGCTGGACGGCGAGTACGGCAAGTCGAAGGTGGGCGTGATGGCGGAGCGAGCGCACGCGATCAACCCGACCATCCGGCTGGAGGCGGTCGAGCGCTTCCTCACTCCGTCCACCCTGGACGAACTGCTCGATCGCGGTTACGACGTGGTGCTGGATGCTTGCGACGCGTTCCGCGTGAAGCTGGAGACGATCGCCTGGTGCCGCCGGCGCAAGCTGCCGATCGTCAGCGTGGGCTCGGCCGGCGGGCGTACCGACCCCACCCAGATCCGTGTGCGCGACCTGTCGCGCACCGAGCACGACGCGATGTTCAGCCTGATCCGCAAGAAGCTCCGCGCCGACTTCAACTTCCCGCGCAACCCGGATCGCTACTTCGGCGTGTCAGCCGTCTATTCGCTGCAGAACGTGCAGTACCCGCAACCCGACGGCACCGTCTGCGGCACCCGCCCGCCCGGCGGCGACGCGTTGAACCTGGCCTGCGGTGGTGGCCTGGGCGCGGCTACCCACGTCACCGGCGCATTCGCCTTCGCGGCTGTGAGCAAGGTGCTGGAGAAGTTGCTGGGGTGACTGGACACGGGAGCGCGCACACCCGTGTCCGTGTGCCGAGACGAACGAGGTCGGGTCCACTTCGCCGCGCCCCGCTGGCGAACGGCTACTGATGGCCGGGCTGGTTGGCCGGTGGGCTGTTATCCGGGGTCTTGTCCGTAGCCGCCTTGCCCTCGCTGGCGGGAACCGGGATCAGGGCGCCCACCGAGGTGGTGCCAACCGGATCCGTCTTGAATTTCGGATCGTAGGGGTTGTCGCTTTCGCGGAACTGCTGATAGGCCACCACGCCATGCATGTCATGACCGCTGGTGATCTCGAAGCCGGCGGTGTCCGTATGCAAGGGCGCACCCGTCATGCTCTTGCCCGTCCTGGGCGACGAGGGGCCGCCTCTCGAGCCAACCTTCAGCGGCCCGGTGGCGCCGCCGGTGCGCGAGCCGGTCATTCCTGCGCGCACCTGGGCCCAACGCACCTTGGCCCGATGCAGGGCGGTAGCGTCGCCGTAAGTAGGCTTGAGCTGGTTCCACAGGGTATCGACCCGGGCGAAGTCGGCTTTGCTCAGTGGTGTGATCATCAGGTCGCGCGCCGCGACGTACTGTGGTGTGTTGCGCTCGGCTGCCAGCACCATCCAGGCGGCGCCCAGCGGCCGATCCACCGGCACGCCCTGGCCGCGGTAATACATCACCCCGAGGTTGTATTCGGCCGGCTTGTAGGCCCAGGACGCCGCAACCTTGTACATGTCGATCGCGTGGCGGTAGTTCTTTTGCTGGTAGGCGCGGGCGGCGATCGTGAAAAAATACACTCCCGGCCTGGCGTCGCTCTCGGGGCTGGTGAAGTCCTCGACCGATGAGGCGCCGAAGGTCGGGTCGCTGTCGTACGAGGGGGCGTCGGTGGACGCAAGGTGGGCTGGGGAAGTCGGGGTGCCGGTGGCCGCTGCGCCGCTTTGTCCCCAGGCCGGCAACACCACGGCGAGGGCCAGACCAGCAAGCAGCCATGCACAGTTGCCGGAAACACGTTCCATGACCATGAGCGATCTCCTTTCACCAGGTTGGTAACCATGGGATATACGCCCGGGGTGATCGGCCATGCAAGCCCGGCGCAGGTCATGTCGACTCACCAGCCCATGTAATGCCCGCCGTTGATTGCCAGGTTGGCGCCGGTGATCCAGGCGGCCTGGTCGCCAGTGAAGAACGCCACCGCGTGGGCGATCTCGTCCGGCCGGCCGAGGCGGCCCACCGGGATCTGCGCCACGATCTTCTCGCGCACTTCCTCCGGCACTGCCATCACCATGTCGGTGCCGACGTAGCCTGGCGAGACGGTATTCACGGTGATGCCGAACTTCGCGTTCTCCTGCGCCAGCGAGATGGTGAAGCCGTGCATGCCGGCCTTCGCCGCGGCGTAGTTGGCCTGGCCGTACTGGCCCTTCTGGCCGTTGATCGAGCTGATCTGCACGACGCGGCCCCACTTGCGCGCGCGCATGCCCTCGATCACCGGACGGGTGACGTTGAAGCAGGCGTTCAAGTTGGTGTTGATCACGTCCGTCCACTGCTGGTAGTTCATCTTGTGGAAGGTGGTGTCACGGGTGATGCCGGCATTGTTGACCAGGATGTCGATCGCCCCGCACTTTTCTTCCAGGGCGCGGATCATCGCCTCGCAGGCGACCGGATCGGAGACGTCGCCGGACACCATGCACACCTCGATGCCGTCCGCCGCCATCGCCTTGCGCCAGGCTTCGGCCTTGCCCGGGTCGCGATAGTTGGTGGCCACCCGGTGCCCCTGTCCGGCGAGGTAGCGGATGATCGCGCTGCCGATGCCGCCGGTGCCGCCTGTGACCAATGCCGTGCGCTGAGTCATGTCCTTGAATCTCCTGTGCAGGTGTAGCGGAGGGCTGTCTGTCGTACCGGATCATGGCGGCGACATGTTTCAGCCATGGCCGCGGGGCGCCGATGCGTTTTGCATTTATAGCGTTTCAGGCGAAGGAGTGATCGCTGCAATGCGGCAATTGCGCCGGATCGAAGTTCGCCAGCGCCTGCGCCAGCAGGTCGCGGGCATCCGCCGCCGCGGCCGGCGCCGGTACCCGCAGGAACGCCAGCGCCCGCCGCAGCGCCGGCAGCGGGTCGGCCGGGTCGACGGGGAAGGCCTGTTCGGACTTCGACAGCTTGCGTCCCTCGCCATCCAGCACCAGCGGCAGGTGGCGATACGCCGGCGTGCGCAGCCCCAGGCAACGCTGCAGCCAGATCTGCCGCGCGGTGGAGTCGAGCAGGTCCTGCCCGCGCACCACCTCGGTGACGCCCTGGTACGCGTCGTCGACCACGCAGGCGAGCTGGTACGAATGGAACCCCTCGACCCGGCGGATCACGAAGTCGCCCACCTCTTCGCGGAGGTTCTGCCGCTGTGGGCCCTGCAGGGCGTCGTCGAATTCGATGGTGATGTCCGGCACGCGCAAGCGCCAAGCCGGTGGTTGACCGGCCTGTGGTGGCGCGATGCAGCGGCCGTCGCGATGAATGCCACCCGTCCCGGCCAGCTCGGCGCGACTGCACCAGCACGGGAACACCTGCTGCGCCGCACGCAGTTGTTCGAACGCCGCTTCGTACGCCGCGATGCGTTGCGACTGGAGCAACGCCGGCGCGTCGGCGACCAGCCCGAACGCCGGCAGCGCGGCCAGGATGCTCGCGGCCGACCCGGGAACCTCGCGCGGCGGGTCGATGTCTTCCACCCGCAGCAGCCACTTGCCGCCGGCATGCCGCGCGCACAGCCAGCTGCCCACCGCGGCGACCAGCGAGCCGAAGTGCAGGTGTCCGGTGGGCGAGGGGGCGAAGCGGCCGCGATAGCTCATCGGCGCATCTTAGATGCCGTGCCGAACCCTTGAAAGCGCCGGCCGTCGCCCCGAATTTTCAATCCACCCCATCCCCTTCATGACTGCCACAAGAGAGACAGCCATGCGTCGCATCGCATTGTTCATTGGTACCAACCTTGCCGTTTTGCTCCTGCTGAGCATCGTCTGCCACCTGTTCGGCATCGACCAGATGGCCGCCGCCCGCGGCTACGGCGGCATGGGCGGCCTGCTGGCCTACGCTGCCGTGTTCGGCATGGGCGGCGCGTTCATTTCGCTGGCGATGTCCAAGACGATCGCCAAGTGGTCCACCGGCGCGCGGGTGATCGAGCAGCCGCAGAACGAGACCGAGCGCTGGCTGGTCGACACCGTGCGCCGCCACGCGCAGAACGCCGGCATCGGCATGCCCGAGGTGGCGATCTACGACGCGCCGGAAATGAACGCGTTCGCCACCGGCATGACCAGGAACAGTTCGCTGGTGGCGGTCAGTTCCGGCCTGCTGCAGCAGATGAACCGTGAGCAGGTCGGCGCCGTGCTCGGCCACGAGATCGGCCACGTGGCGAACGGCGACATGGTCACCCTGACCCTGATCCAGGGTGTATTGAACACGCTGGTGATCCTCGCCGCGCGCATCGTCGGGCGGCTGGTCGACAGCTGGATGAGCGGTGGCCGCGACAACCGCGAAGGTGGCGGCGGCATCGGCTATTTCGTGGTGGTGATGGTGCTGCAACTGGTGTTCGGCCTGTTCGCCTCGATGATCGTGGCCGCGTTCTCGCGCTGGCGCGAGTTCCGCGCCGACGCGGCGGGCGCACAGTTCGCCGGCCGCGGCGCGATGATCTCGGCGCTGCAGCGGCTGCAGGCCAACCACGGCGAAAACACGCTGCCGCAGACGATTGCCGCGTTCGGCATCTCCGGCCCGCTGGCCGACGGCTTCAAGCGCTTGTTCATGAGCCATCCGCCGCTGGAGGAGCGCATCGCCGCGCTGCAGAGCGGTCGCTGACCGCCGCCGCCTTTCTCCCTCCCCTGCTCGCAGGGGAGGGCCGGGGTGGGGTTCGTTCTTGATCTTGATCTTGATCTGAACAGCCAGGATCAAAGGCGACCCCCTGCCAACCTCCCCCTGCATGCAGGGGGAGGAGTCAAAATGTCCATCGTCAACTTCAGTACGGAACATCCACGCATGAACGCACCCGCCGAAACCCGCAAGTTCGAAGCCGAAGTCGCCCAGGTGCTGCACCTGGTCACCCACTCGCTGTACTCGCACAAGGAAATCTTCCTGCGCGAGTTGATCTCCAACGCCTCCGACGCCTGCGACAAGCTGCGCTTCGAGTCGATCGCCAAGCCGGAACTGTCCGCCGGCGACAGCGAGCTGCATATCGACGTCAGCTGGGATCCGGACGCGCGCACCGTCACTGTGCGCGACAACGGCATCGGCATGAACCGCGACGAGGTGGTGGCCAACATCGGCACCATCGCCAGCTCCGGCACGCGCCGCTTCCTGGAAGCGATGTCGGGCGAGCAGAAGGCGGACGCGCGCCTGATCGGCCAGTTCGGCGTGGGCTTCTATTCCGCCTTCGTGGTGGCCGACAAGGTCACCGTGCTGAGCCGCCGCGCCGATGCGCCCGCGGGCGAGGGCGTGAAGTGGGAGAGCGACGGCAAGGGCGAGTACTCGCTGGAGCCGATCGAACTGGCCGAGCGCGGCACCGCGGTGATCCTGCACCTGAAGGCCGACGAGGACGAGTTCCTCAGCCGCTGGCAGCTGCGCGCGCTGATCACCCGCTACTCCGACCACGTGGCATTCCCGATCCGTATGCCGACCGAAAAGGACGGCAAGCCCACCGACGAGTTCGAGACCATCAACGCCGCCTCGGCACTGTGGACCAAGCCGAAGTCGGAGATCAGCGACGCGGACTACCAGAGTTTCTACAAGTCGCTCGGTCACGACTTCAACGACGCGCTGGCCTGGACGCACAACCGCGTCGAGGGCAGCCAGAGCTTCACCACCTTGCTGTACCTGCCGTCGCAGCCGCCGTTCGACCTGATGATGGGCGGTCGCGACGAGCGCAAGGGGCTCAAGCTCCATATCAAGCGCGTCTTCATCATGGACGCTGCCGAAGAACTGCTGCCGAACTACCTGCGCTTCGTGCGCGGCGTGGTCGATGCCGACGACCTGCCGCTCAACGTCAGCCGCGAAATCCTGCAGCACAACCGCCAGCTCGATCGCATCAAGGCCGCCTGCGTCAAGCGCGTGCTGGACCTGATCGAGAAGCTGGCCAAGGACGAGCCGGAAAAGTTCGCCACCTTCTACAAGGCCTTCGGCAACACGCTCAAGGAAGGTATCAGCGAGGACGCCAACAACCGCGAGCGCATCGCCAAGCTGCTGCGCTTCGCCAGCACCAAGGGCGAAGGCACCGCGCAGACCGTCTCGTTCGACGACTACATCGGCCGCATGGCCGTCGGCCAGGACGCGATCTGGTACATCACCGCCGACAGCTACGCCGCCGCCGCCGGCAGCCCGCAGCTGGAAGCGTTCAAGGCCAAGGGCATCGAAGTGCTGCTGATGTCCGACCGCATCGACGAATGGATGATCGGCAGCTTGAGCGAGTACGAGGGCAAGAAGCTCAAGAGCGTGGCCAAGGGCGAGGTGCCGCTGGATGAAGCCGACAAGAAGAAGCAGGAAGAGGCGACCAAGGAGGCCGAGCCGCTGCTGAAGAAGCTCAAGGAACTGCTCGGCGATCGCGTGGGCGAGGTCAAGGTGTCGGCGCGCCTGACCGACTCGCCCTCGTGCCTGGCGCTCTCCGATTACGAGATGGCGCCGCATCTGGCGCGGCTGCTGCGCGAGGCGGGGCAGGAGATGCCGGAGTCGAAGCCGACGCTGGAGATCAATCCGCAACATGCGCTGGTCAAGCGCGTCGAGAGCGAAACCGACGAAGGCAAGGCTCGTGATCTGGCGATGTTGCTGCTGGAGCAGGCGGAAATTTCCGCTGGAGCGCAGTTGCCTGATCCGGCGGCGTTTGTGCAGCGGATGAACCGGGTGTTGATGGGGTGAGGCGCGAAGCGCTCTGCTGATGTGAAAAGGCCGCCGATCTGGCGGCCTTTTCATTGATGCCATCCCCGACTACTCGCCGCTCCATCCATCAACGTTCGTGATTCCAGCGCAGGCCGGAACCGCGTCATTTTCCCCCATGCCGTCATTCCGGCGAAGGCCGGAATCGCACTTGCTGTTGTCGTTCCTGGCCAAGAGCTTCCGTCCGCCTTCGGCGCCCGAAGCATTTATCTCTTGCGTGGCCAAAGACTACGAGGAGAGCATCTTTCGATTAAACAGCTCACGATGGTGCGCAAGGAACGACGCCTGCTCCGGCCGGAACCGATCAACGCGTTTATCCGGGTCGATAGACCACTTATCGAGTACCTCACGCGAAAGTGAGGGATGCACGCGCATCTGACCGTCATCTTCAAAAGTGATGAATTGCTCGTCGAACAACGCATCGACATGCGGCGAGAGCATCAGGCCGTTGTAACCGCTGAGACGTTCTGCGTTGGAGGCTTCGCGCCATGGTTTGATGTGGCTGGCGATGAGTAGACGGGTGTCGGTGACGCCCGTGACGCGGCATGCCGGGTCGAGCAGGATGACTTGTTTGCGGAAGAAGCCCTGGCCAACGCGAGCCCGGGTGAGCTGCAGGCGTTGCGTCTCCGGGATCGATGCATCCGTCTCGATGCGGTGGATGTCGTCGAGCACTTGAGCATTGGGCTCGTGGTCGACCAGATAGGTTGGTGGCTGATCGAGCTCTCGTACTTGACGAATGTCCAGCAGCGCCATCAGTACGTGGCCGAGTGCATCGGAGATGCCGGCCAGGTAACAGCCTTGATTGCCGTTACCGTTTTTCTGCAGAGGTGAGTTGCGTTCCGGGAGCATCGGACCGATGGCTTGAATGTGATCCTTGGGCTGCAACGGGCGGTGCGCGGCTTTGAATTCGACTTCCACCAGCCAACCTTCATGAGCCCAATAGTCACCCACGTTGCCGAATTCGATTGGCTTGGGGCTCGGTGATGCAGCGACAGTTACGCGACCCACGGCGCCGATGCGGCCGTTCGCATACGAGAACACGACGTCGCTCGGTCGAACGAGCTTCATGTTCTCGTAGGTCTGGTTGAATGCGCCATTCGTGTTGCGGTAAGGCGACCACAGATAGCCGCCACGAACCTCGTGGTCGCGCGTCTGTTTGTGGTTGACCCACCAGTAAGCCATCGAATACTCCCGTCGGCCAGGTTAATGGAAAAACCTGTCGAATCGGGCACTCATTCGCGATGCGCGCAAAAACCGCTACCGCAGCGGCATTTCCTTCGTGGTCTTCTCCAAAATTTTCATCGACTCGGCGTTCCGCTTTTTCCACTCGCGCAGCTCCGCGTCGTTTTGCGAATCGCCTGCATAGATCGTTGCCTGAGCGTGCGGTGCGGGTGCCGCAGCGGGGCGGGGCAGGGAGGGTGATTCCGGTCCATATGCGGTCCTGGTGACGACGGGCGCTGCAGCGACTGGCGATGGCGCGGTTGCGGTGGAGGGTGATAGCGCGGCGATCAGCAACAAGCTTGCAGCCATGCTTCCGCACAAAGCCAGCGGCGTATCCAGAGGACTCGTAGCGCGCGCCCGGGTTTTTTGCAGCGAATGCACGGTGGCGATCAGCTCGCCGCCGTGGATCAGTTCGATCGGTTTGCCGTGGGCGAAGCGCCGTGCTTCGCTGGTGTAGTCGCCGAGCGCGATGATCTTCACCGCGGCGGCCCGGTGATGCATCAGCAGGCCGTACATCTCGCGCACGACTTTGACGCCGACCTGCCAGTTCTGCCACTGCTTGCACTGCACCAGCGTGGTCTGGTCATCCTTGCGCAGGATCAGGTCGATGCCGCCGTCGGCGCCGCCGAGGCCGGTTTCTTCGACGGCGTAGCCCTGGCGGCGGAAGGCTTCGTCGGCGAGTTGCTCGAACTGGCGCCAGCTCGTCCGGCGCAGGCTGTCGATGCCGGTCTGGCTGTCGAGCAGCTGTCGCCGGCGGCCGCGGCCGATGAAGGAGGCGAGGGCGGCGAGCCAGCAGCCGATCAGCAGCATCCAGGCGAGCGGTGCGTAGGCGCCAGCCGCCAACATCCGGCCCATGCCGGCAAGGACGGGGCTGTGGCTGGACGCGAGGTACCAGCCGATGCCGTGTCGTATCGCGACATACCCGATCAGGCCGATCAGGATGCCGAGCCACCATGGCATGGCCGCGACCTGTTCGAAGCCGCTTTTCGTGCGTTTGGCCATTTCACTCCCCCTGAGCGATCCCTGGCCCGGCCACCGTACTGCAAACCTCCGCGCGGGAACACCGGCTGGCCACGCCGGAACATCCGTCCGCAACAGTTTTATCCTGGCGTGCGAAGCGAAAACTCCGAAGCGCAGGGCTGCGGAAGCTTGCGCGCGAAGGTCAAGGCGCTGCGGCCAGAGTCGTCGATGTGGCGCGCAAGGCCTTGAACCTTGCGCATGACCGCCACGCAGGTTCAGTGGCCGGGTGCGGGAGCGCGCGCGGGCGCAGCGGCGGGGGCGTTGCGCATCGTGTTCTGGATGGCGGGCATGGGCGTGGACCGATAGCCCTGGCTGTTCCAGTTCCGGCTCATGTCGCGGTGGTCACCGTAGCGCAGCCGCACCTCGCGGTTGAAGGAACCCTGGCTGGCGAGCGCCAGCCGGTGGCCGTCGATGTGCACCCAGTACCAGGAACCGGGAGGTACCGGGGAACTGGACACGTAGGCGAACTGGACGTCGTAGTCGCCCTCCTGGCGAGGTGTCGCCCGCAGCGCCAGGTTGGCGATGAACTGGCTGGCCACGGGGCGCCCGTGTTCGGTGGCCGGCTTGCTGATCAGTTCGTCCAGGTTCTGGCGCAGCAACCGGTTGAGCCGTGGCGAAAGCTCCGTGGCCGGCGAGGCGTTGGTGACCTTGCCCTGGGCGTTCACCTGCACCAGCACCGGCAGGACCTTGGGCCTGAATTCGTTGAGCGAACCGGAGGAAGCCATGGCAACGCCGGTTCCGGCGAGCAACATGCCGAGCAGCAGGGGTAGCTGAATGGATTCCATGACAGCCTCCTCGGGTCATCGTTGGGGGCGGCGCGAGCACGGTGCAGCGCCCTGCTCTCCAATATCGCCACTGTCCTCTGCCCCGGCTACCTCGTCAATCGGAAGCGGTCTGCCGGAACCGCGTACTGGCCCGTTCCAAAAGCCAGCTGAAAGGCGGGCCGCGTAGCTTGCGGCGGAAAGGCAGGCGCTGCCTGCCATGTGGGAGCCGCGAGATGCCTGCATTTCGATCCTGGTTCTTCGTCGTCGCCATCCTGCTTTCGGGCGGCGCCCATGCGGGAGGCGGCCCCTTCGGGATCGACCACCGCATCCATTACGACAACAGCGGCATCTGGAAGCGCACCAACCAGAATGTGCTGATGTACGGCACGATCACGGCAGTCTTCGGGGGCGCGCTGGCCTTTGGCGACAACGACCAGCTGGGCGACACGTTCTGGCGCTCGGTGGACGCCATGGCGGTTACCGGCCTCAGTGCCGAGGCGATGAAATACACGTTCCAACGAAAGCGGCCATCGCAGACCGACGACCCTAACGACTTCTTTGCCGGCAGCCACGCGCAGAGCTTTCCCAGCGGGGAAGTGGCGGCGATCTCGGCGGCGGTCACGCCGTTCATCGTCACCTATGGCCGCGACCACCCGGCCGTGTACGCGTTGGCCCTGCTGCCGGTCTACGACGCGGTGGCGCGGGTGAAGACGCGTGGCCACTGGCAGAGTGACGTGCTGGTCGGCGCCGCACTGGGCACCGGGATCGGCCTGTGGGCGGCGCACCGGGACTCGCCGCTGATCGTCAGCTGGCTGCCGGGCGGCTTCAAGGTGGGTTTCATTCACCGGTTCAAGTAAGCGCGGTACGCTACTGCCTCAGCACTGCGTGCGGCCGCCGGCCAGCTGCTTGCATGGATGGAAGATTGGCTGGTCCGATACCGGTGGCGGTTGGTGGTCGCCATCGCCGTCGTGGTCATGGTCGCGATGGCGGCGCGGGTACGGCGGCGCGACCCAGTAGGCGGGCGGGGCGTTGTAGACCGGCTGGCTCAGCTGGTTCTGGTAATCCGCGTTCTGCTGACGCAGCGCCTCGTTCTCGAGCTGCAGCCGATCGCGCTCCGCTGCCTGGTCGGCCAGCGCCTGCTGCTGTGCTTCCTCGGCGCGTTGCTGCGCCGCGTAGGCGTCGTCGGCATCGCGCTGGGCCTTTTCGTCCAGTGCCTGCTGGCGGGCCTCGACGCGTTGCCGGTAGAGCGCTTCGAGGTGGCGCGAATCCGCGTAGCGTTTGGCCAGTTCGTCCTGGCCCAGGCGCAGGTAGCGATCGATGACTTCGGTGTCGTCGGCCTGGTGCAGCAGTTTGCCGCTGCCGTTCGGGCAGGGGTGGTCGGTGTAGGCGACCTGTCCGCCCTGCGTGCACTTGTAGATGTTCTGCGCACCGGCCGTGCCCGCCGCGGCCAGCAGCAGGATGGCGGCGTACAGGAACGGCATTCCACCCGGCAGGGTTTTCATCGTGGCATCCATCCAGCATCGGCGTTGCGTGCAGCCGTAGTGTCACCGCGGGGGCGTTACGACGGGCTGAACATGCCGGGGCCCGGCTTTCAGGTCAAGGCCGGTGCCTGGTCCGCGCGCTGCCATGCGCGCAGCCCGATCACCGCCAGCAGCACGAAGCCGGCGTACAGCACCGAAGTGATCAGCAGGTGCTTGTAGACGTATTCGCCCACGTAGATCACGTCCACCACGATCCACAGCCACCACGCAGCAACGTGCCGCTTGGCCTGCCACCACTGCGCAACCAGGCTGAAGGCGGTCAGCGCCGCGTCCAGCCAGGGCAGGGCGGCGTCGGTGCGGTAGTGCATGAATGCGCCCAGCGCCAGCGCGCCGAGGCTGCCGATGGCCAGGTGCGCGAGCGCCTGTCGCGGCGGCAGCGCGGCCACTTCCACGCGACCGTCCTCGCCCATGTGCTGCAGCCAGCGGTACCAGCCGTAGCCGATCAGCAGCGCGAACGCCAGCTGCAGCAGCGCGTCGGAGTAGAGCCTGGCGTCGACGAACACCCACGCGTAGGCCAGCACCGAGGCCAGTCCCACCGGCCAGCACCACGGACGGCGGCGGGCGGTGAGCCAGACGGCCCAGGCGCTGACCAGCGCGGCGGCAAGTTCGACCCAGGTCATGGCTGCCGGCCGCTCAGAACGCGTACGTCACGGACAGCCGGGCCAGCCGCGGTGCGCCCGGGAACAGGTAGCTGTCGCCGCCGGAGTTGCCGGTATCGCGCCAGTAGAAGTGGTTGAACAGGTTGTCGACGCTGAGCCGCCAGGTCAGCGCATGGCCGTTCCACTCGCTGGCGTAGCGCAGGCCGGCATCGAACACGTGGTACGCCGGCACGCGGGTCAGACCGTTCGGGGTGGCCACGTTGGGGCTGGCGTAGCGCCAGCCGCCGAGCAGGCCGAACCGGGGCGCGAACGGCAGGCGGTAGTCGACATACAACGCGCTGCGCAGGCGCGGCACGTTGACCACCTGGTGGCCTTCGTAGCTCGGCGCGCCGGTGCCTTCGGCGCGCGCCCGGATCAGGTTGAGGCTGGCGGTGAGGCGCAGGTTGTCGGTGAGCTGGCCGGCGGCGTTGAGTTCCACCCCGCTGTGCACCTCATTGCCCTGCTGCACGAAGGTGAAGCCTGCGGCGGTGCTGTCCGGCCGGGCGAACTGGTACGGCTGGCGGAGGCGGTACAGCGCGGCCGAAAGGCTCAGCGCGTCGCTCCAGGCGTACTTCACGCCGGCTTCGGTCTGGCGCGCCAGCAGCGGGGCCAGCGTGGTGCCGCCGTTCGAGGTCCAGTACGGCGCCTCGTTGCCCAGCGACAGGCTTTCGCTGTAGCTGACGTAGGTGGTCAATTGCGTGGTGGGCTGCCACAGCACGGCGGCCTGCGGCAGCGTCTTGCCGAGGCGGGTGTCGCGTTCGGGCGCGCCGGCGTCGTCGTAGGCGCGCTCATGCAGGCGCACGTAGCGGCCGCCGAGCAGCACCTGCCACTGCGGGCCGAGATGCACGCGGTCCAGCGCGAACACCGAATGCTGCCAGCTGGTCAGCCGCCGCGCCGACGCGCCGGGCTGGTTCGGCGACGGCGCGAAGTAGGGCGGATCGACCTGGTCGATGTTGGCGGTGCCGACGTAGTCGTAGACGTAGGGGCGCTGGTCGATGGTGCGGCGGAACGCGCTGGCGCCGACGCTGACTTCGTGGTTGAGCGGGCCGGTGTCGAACGACCCCTTCACTACGGCGCGCGCCTCGTCGTTGACGCGCGTGTCGTCGGGGCTGCGGTAGTCGTAGACGTCGTAGTCGCCGTTCGGCGCGAAGAACCAGCCGGGCGTGGCGCCGCTGGCGCAGTCCGGCGAATAGAAGCAGCCGTAGGCGAACGCCACGTTGTCGTCGATCACCACATGGCTGTGGCCAGCCGACAATTGCGCACTCCATCGGTCGCTGAAGCGATAGTCGAAGCGCAGCGTGCTGTTGCTGGCGTCGATGCCCACCGGCTGCTGCCACGGCTCGAAGCCGAGCATGCGCGTGCGGCTGGGATGCGCCGGGATCGTGGTGCCACCGAGCAACTGGTTGCCGGAAACCGAGCGCTGCCCGCTGGTCTGGTAGTTGGTGTCCAGCCGCAGCGTGGCGTTCGAATTGATCTTCCAGTCGGCGGCCAGCGAGAAGAACGTGCGGCGGCCATCGGCGTGCCGCACGTAGGAGTTCATGTCCTCGTGGGCCGCATTCACGCGCACGCCGAAGCCGGGCGTCAGCCAGGCGCCCACATCCAGCGCGAGGTAACGCGAGCCGTGCGAGTCGGTGCCGACGGTGGCGGTATGCACGTCGGCCGGACGCTTGCTGACGTAGTTGATCAGGCCGCCCGGCGCGACCACGCCGGCTTCGAGGCCGCCGAGGCCCTTGAGGATTTCCACGCGCTGCTTGTCTTCCAGCGGCTGCAGCTGTTCGCCGGCCATGCTCATTTCGTTGAAGCGGAAGCCGGTGGCCGGATCCAGCGCATAACCGCGGATCGCGATGTCCTGGTAGTAGCCGACCGGCGCGTAGCTGTCGCCCAGTGCGGCGTCGGCGCGTGCCAGTTCGCTCAGGGTGCGCGGCTGGCGGTCATCAATCTGGTCGCGGGTGATCACCGTGATCGCGGCAGGCGTGTCCTGCAGCGGCGCGTTGCCGAAACTGCCGAAGGTGTCCAGCTGCGAGTTGTCGGCGTGGTAGCCGCTGGCGCTGTCGGCTTCCACGTGCACCGGCGCCAGCTGCGTGGTTTGTGGTTTGTCGGTGGTGTCGCCGGCATGGACGGGCGCCATGGCCGCGAGCAGGGCGAGGATCAGGGGAGTGCGGGGAAATGGCATCGTCATCGTCGTCGTCAATGGGTACGGACGAAGCGACGGCGATCCGGTTGTCGCCAGGACAGGCTGGATCTGCAAGCTCCCTACGCCGGTACTAACCGGGTCAGGTTCCAAGGGACTCTCTCAGCCCGGCTTTTTGCCGGGCACCCCCGCTTCAAGAACGTCTATTGAACCACGAATCGGCGCGGGAGGCTCAGGCGGACTCGCGGATGGCCTGCAACATGGCGTGACCGGCCGGCGTGTGGAACCACGCGGCGTGGCCGCGCAGGAAGGTGTCGTAGGCCACGTCGGCGTTCGCGCGCGAGTGCGTGATGGCGTGGAAGTACTCCACCTCGGACAGCGCGAAATCCACGTGCACCAGCGGCAGCAGGTCGGCCAGCAGGTGCAGGTCGGCCGCCTGCAGCGGACGTTGCCGGCGGTAACCCTCGATCAGCGCGTGGGCGATGCCGGGGTGGGCGGCATCCAGGCCGGTGTCGAGCGCCAGCCAGGCGATCGCGTTGCGCTCGATTGCGGTGGCGAGATCGAACAGCGCGAAGTTGGCGGCGGCGAGGCCGAAGTCGAGCACGGCGCTGATCCGCGCGTCGCTGCCGCCGTCGCTCCAGCACAGGTTGGAGACGTGCCAGTCGCCGTGGGTCCACAGTGGCGCCTGCCGCGCCAGTCCTGGCTGGGCGGCGGCGTGCCACGGAGCAAGCAGTTCGGCGAAGTCGCGCGGCCAGTCGCGATCGCGCAGGTAGTCGGCCAGGCCCGGGCGCTGCGGCAGTTGCGCGCGCAGCGCGGCGACGGGATCGGGCGCGGCGATCAGTTCGCTGCGCGCGACCAGGATGTGGGTGTCGCGCTGGGGCGCGCGGTAGTCCGCGGCCGCGTCGTGCAGCGTGGCCAGCATGCGGCCGGCGGTGCGGGCGTGTTCGAGGTCCGGCAGCGGTTCCCACGAAATCGCCTCGCGGTACAGGTCGATGCCGGCGGCCTGTTCGTGCACCTCGTAAACCCAGTCGCCGGCTGCCACCGCGGTCTGTCCGTGCGCATCGCGCAGCACCGCCGGGATCGGCATGCCGCGGTCGCGCAGGTGAGCGATGAAGCGATGCTCCTCGGCGAGCGTGGCGGCCGAGCGCACGCTGCGGTGATGGCGCTTGACGAAGACGGTGGCGTGCGCCGTCTCGACCAGGCAGGCGGCCGACAGCGGGCGCGGGCTGTGCCAGGCGATGCGGGCCGGCGCGCCAAGCGCCGGATAGCCGCGCAGGACTGCTTCGACCTCGCCGGCGGCCAGTGGCGGCCAGTCCGGCGGCGTGTTGTCACCGGCTAGCCCGTGGGCAAGATGGAGCGGGTTGTTCATGGAAGGGCGGGGCGTCCGCAGGCAGGGCAGGCCGTGGATTATCCCTGAAAGGACAGGGCATCACGTTCGGCCGCCATCGGCGCACGGCGTGCCATCCCTATAATGGCCGACTTTCCCCGCGGTACCCCGTTCCATGAGCGCGATGTTGCTGCTGTTCGTCTGCCTGATCCTCGGCACCCTGGTGGCGCGCTACGCGAAACCGCCGGCGGGGATCGTGCCGGGCATCAACTGGTGGGTGCTCAACGTGGCGTTGCCGGCGTTGGTGCTGGAACTGATCCCGAAGCTGAAGTTCGATTCGCAGCTGTGGTTCCCGGTGGCGGCGATGTGGCTCACCTTTGGCGGCGCGTGGCTGCTGTTCGGCCTGCTCGGGCCGCGGCTGGGCTGGTCGCGGCAGCGCACGGGGGCGCTGATCCTGGTCTGCGGGCTGGGCAATACGGCGTACATGGGTTACCCGATGATCGAGGCCCTGCACGGCAAGGCGGGCCTGGCGCTGGCGGTGGTGGCCGACCAGCTCGGTGCGTTTCCGGTGCTGGCGTCGGCCGGCATCGTGGTGGCTTCGGTGTATTCGGGACGCACGCTGCAGCTGCGCCTGATCGTCCGGCGCATCGTCACGTTCCCGGCGTTCGTCGCGCTGGTGGTGGGCGTCATCGCCGGCCTGTGCGGTGGCTGGCCCGAGGTTTTGAATGGCGTGTTTGCACCGATCGGCGCCACGCTGACGCCGCTGGCGCTGTTCTCGGTCGGCCTGCAGTTCAAGTTTCATCCGGGCCAGCGGCAGCTTGGCGCGGCGAGCTGGGGGCTGGGCTGGAAACTGCTGCTGGCGCCGCTGGCATGCTGGGCGATGGGCGCGGCTGCCGGTGTCGACGGGCTGGTGTTGACCGTCGGCGTGTTGCAGGCGGCGATGGCGCCGATGGTGTCGGCGACGATCCTGGCCGACGAATACGGGCTGGAACCGGCGCTGGCCAATACCGTGCTGGGCGCCGGCATCGTGCTGTCGCTGCTCACCATCCCGCTGGGCAACCTGCTGCTGGGAGCCTAGAGCAGCTTGCGTCCGGCCCGCGCTGCACCGAGACTAGCGCCGGAATCTCATGGGCAGGGGGAGCTCGTGTCATGGCCGCTTTCGAACTGATCAAGCGCATGTTCGGCGATCACGGCGAGCGCCGTGCGGTGCCGCGCAGCGGCGAGCCGAAGGAAGCCTGCGTGCTGGTGGTGGACGATTCGCCGACCATCCGCGCGGTGCTCGGCAAGATGCTGGCGCAGAACCGCCACGTGGTGCTGAAGGCGGCGGACGGCGAAAGCGCGCTGGAGATCGCGCGGGCGGAGCTTCCCGACCTGATCTTCCTCGACATCGTGATGCCCGGCATGAGTGGCTTCGTGGTGTTGCGCACGTTGCGCCACGATCCGCTGACCCGCGACATCCCGATCGTGATGATCAGCGGCAACCTGCAGGCGACCGAGGAGTTCTACGTGCAGCGCTTCGGCGCCGACGATTTCATGAAGAAGCCGTTCGGCCGCGGCGAGGTGTTCGCGCGCATCGAACACCTCACACGCAGCGGCCGCCTGGTGGTGCGCCAGCGGGCGGAGGCGGAAAAGATCCTGGCGGAGCCGGAGTCCGGCGCGGCCGGGCACGACGCCATTCCGGACATCGCGATGCCGGACCCGCACGACATGGTGGTGCCGCCTGCCGGGCAGGACTGAACTGCGCGCGATCGCGCGATAATCCGCGCGATGAGCAAGCCTGCCACCTCTCCGATGACTGACGTGCGTGTCGACGTGTGGCTGTGGGCCGCGCGTTTCTTCAAGACGCGCAGCCTGGCCAGGCAGGCGATCGACGGTGGCCACGTCGATGTCAACGCGATGGGTTGCAAGCCGGCCAGGCCCCTGCATGCGGGCGACCGCTTGAGGATCAGTCGTGGCGAGGAGCGACTGGAAGTCGAGGTGCTGGCATTGTCCGGCAGGCGCGGCCCGGCCAGCGAGGCACAGGCGCTGTACGCCGAGACCGAGGCCAGCCGGGTGGCGCGCGAGCTTGCCCGCGAGCAGCACCGCCTGGTCGGTGCAAGTGGCCCGCCCAAGCGCCCGGACAAGCAGGCGCGGCGCGAATTGCGACGGCTCAGAGACAGACGCTGAGCAGTGCATCGCAGAATGCCGGCCGGATCTGCGGGAATATCCATGCCAATCCAGAGGGTTGGCGCCGCCATCCCATCAGACCGGAGGGCTCGCATGGACGGACACGCACTGATGAATGGCCTCGGTTTCTTCAAGCGCCTGCTGGGTAGCCATGCAACTGACGCGGCTCGCGACGAGGCGCATCCGCAGACTGCGCTGGGCGCCCGCATGCTGGTGGTCGACGACTCGCCCACGATCTGCGCCGTGCTCGGCAAGATGCTGCGCCAGGATGGCTACGCCGTGCTCAAGGCCACCGACGGCAAGGAGGCGATCGAGCTGGCCCGCAGCGAGCGACCGGCGCTGATCTTCCTGGATATCGTGATGCCGGGAATGAACGGGTTTGCCGTGTTGCGCGCGCTGCGCCACGACCCGCTGACCCGGGACATTCCGATCGTGATGATCAGCGGCAACCCGCAGGCGACCGAGCAGTTCTACGTGCAGCGCTTTGGCGCCGACGACTTCATGCAGAAGCCCTTTGATCGCGACGAGGTCTACCTGCGCATCGGCCAGCTGGTGCAGTCCGGACGTCTGGACGGCCGTCTGCCGTTGGCACCGGTGCCCGTCGAGGCGCTGCCGGTACTGGCCGCGGAACTGTCGGCCGATGAGCTGGCCGACATTCCCGACATCGCGATGCCCGACGCGGAGGTCACGCCGCACCTGGCTGGCGTGGCCCCGTTGCAGGTGGTGCACGGTCCCGGTAGCTGACGGTTCGCTTTCAGAGCGTCAGCCCCAGCGCCTCCGCCACGCCTGCCGCGTAGGCCGGGTCGGCCTTGGCGAAGTGGCCAAGCTGGCGGCGCACGATGTCTTCCGGCACACCCTGCATCGCCGCGGCGATGTTGTCGAACAGCTGCTGCTTCTGATCGTCGCTCATCAGGCGGAACAGGTCGCCAGGCTGGGTATAGTCGTCGTTGCCGGCGCGGTGGTCGTAGCGGTCGGCGTCGCCGGAGATCTTCAGCGGCGGTTCCTTCACCGACGGATCCTCGACCGGGCCGCCGAACGAGTTCGGCTCGTAGTTCACGCTGCCGCCGCCGTTGTCGCCGTAGCGCATCTGTCCATCGCGCGCGTAGTTGTGCACCGGGCAGCGCGGCTGGTTCACCGGCAGCTGGTCGTGGTTCGCGCCGAGCCGGTAGCGCGCCGCGTCGGCGTAGGAGAACAGGCGGAACTGCAGCACCTTGTCCGGCGAGAAGCCGATGCCAGGCACCACGTTTGCGGGCGAGAAGCTGGACTGCTCGACCTGGGCGAAATAATTGTCCGGGTTGCGGTTCAACTCCATCACGCCGACCTCGACCAGTGGGTAGTCCTTGTGCGGCCATACCTTGGTCAGGTCGAACGGGTTGTACGAAGTTTTCTCCGCGTCGGCCTCGGGCATCAGCTGTACGTACAGCGTCCACTTCGGGAAATCCTTGCGCTCGATGGACTCGTACAGGTCGCGCTGGTGCGATTCGCGGTCGCCGCCGATCAGCTTCGCCGCCTCGGCGTTGCTGAGGTTCCTGATGCCCTGCTGCGTCTTGAAATGGAACTTCACCCAGTGACGCTCGCCGGCCTCGTTCCAGAAGCTGTAGGTGTGGCTGCCGAAGCCGTGCATGTGGCGCAGCGTGGCCGGGATGCCGCGGTCGCTCATCAGCGTGGTGATCTGGTGCAGTGATTCGGGCGACAGCGACCAGTAGTCCCACATCGCGATGGCGTTGCGCATGTTGCTGCGCGGGTCGCGCTTCTGCGTGTGGATGAAGTCGGGGAACTTGTACGGGTCGCGGATGAAGAACACCGGCGTGTTGTTGCCGACCAGGTCCCAGTTGCCTTCCTCCGTGTAGAACTTCAGCGCGAAGCCGCGCACGTCGCGCTCGGCATCGGCCGCGCCGCGCTCGCCGGCCACGGTGGAGAAGCGCGCCAGCATCGGCGTCTGCGCACCCGGCTTGAATACTTTGGCGCGGGTGTACTTCGTGATGTCGTGGGTGATGGTGAGCGTGCCGAACGCGGCGGAGGCCTTGGCATGCACCACGCGTTCGGGGATGCGCTCGCGGTTGAAGTGCGCATGCTTCTCGAACAGCGCCACGTCCTGCACCAGCAGCGGGCCGCGCGGGCCGGCGGTGAGGCTGTTCTGGTTGTCGGACACCGGGGCGCCGGCGTCGGTGGTCAGCGTCTTGCGGTTCTGGCTCATGGCGGGCTCCTGGGGTGATTCGCTGTCCGGTCAATCTACGCAGGCCTGACGATCAATGGAATTCGAATGTTTCGATGTGGTCGATAGTCCTTGGCTATGGATGAGGCGGCTGTTCCCGGATCCGGCGGGCCAGCATCGCCGATCAGACGTGAGCGCAGGGTGGTGGTGACCAGCGGCATGGCCGCCGCCGCGGTCAGCCCAGCTGTTTCAGGCGGTACAGCGCTTCCAGTGCCTCGCGCGGGGTCAGCGCATCGGGGTCGATTTCTTCCAGCGCACGTTCGGCGGCGGAGGGCTGTGCCGGGGTGAACAGGCCCAGTTGCGGCGAGGATTCGGTGGCCGACGCGGGCGTGCTGGCGTGCTGGTGCATGCCGCGCTCGAGCTCGGCCAGCGTGCGCCGCGCCTCGGCGATCACCGATTTCGGCAGGCCGGCCAGCGCGGCCACCTGCAGGCCGAAGCTGCGGTTGGCGGGGCCATCCTTCACCGCGTGCATGAAGACCAGTTGCTCGCCCTGCTTCTTGTCGTGATATTCCACGGCGTCCAGGTGCACGTTGGCGATCGCCGCGAACTCGCCGGCCAGTTCGGTCAGCTCGAAATAGTGGGTGGCGAACAAGGTGTAGGCGCGGCTGTGACGTGCCAGGTGCACGGCGGCAGCGCGCGCCAACGACAGGCCGTCGTAGGTGCTGGTGCCGCGGCCGACCTCGTCCATCAGCACCAGGCTGTCGGCGGTGGCGTTGTGCAGGATGTTGGCCGTCTCGCTCATCTCCACCATGAAGGTGGACTGGCCGCGCGAGAGGTCGTCGCCGGCGCCGATGCGGGTGAAGATGCGGTCGATCGGGCCGATCACCGCGCTCGCCGCCGGCACGTAGCTGCCGATGTGGGCGAGCAGCACGATCAGAGCGTTCTGGCGCATGTAGGTGGATTTGCCGCCCATGTTCGGGCCGGTGATCACCAGCATGCGGCGGGTGTCGTCGAGCTCCAGGTCGTTCGGCTCGAACGGTTCGTCGCGAACTTTCTCGACCACCGGATGACGGCCGCGCTCGATCGCGATGCCGGGTTCGTCGATGAGTTGCGGCGTACTCCAGTCCAGCGCTTCGGCGCGCTCGGCCAGGGTGGCCAGCACGTCGAGCTCGGCCATCGCGGCGGCGGCAATTTTCAGCGGTTCGAGTTTTTCGGTGAGCGTGTCGAGCAGCGACTCGTACAGCGCGCGTTCGCGCATCAGCGAGCGTTCCTTGGCCGACAGCACCTTGTCCTCGAACGTCTTCAGCTCCTCGGTGATGTAGCGCTCGGCGTTCTTCGTGGTCTGCCGGCGCGTGTAGTGGGTGGGCGCCTTGTCCGACTGCGCGCGGCTGATCTCGATGTAGTAGCCATGCACGCGGTTGTAGCCGACTTTCAGCGTGGGGATGCCGCTGGCGGCTTTCTCGCGTTCCTCCAGTTCGACCAGGTACTGGTCGGCGTGGGTGGAGAGTCGGCGCAGTTCGTCGAGTTCCGCGTCGTAGCCGTCGGCGACCACGCCGCCGTCGCGCTGCAGCACCGGCGGTTGCTCGACGATGGCGCGGGCGAGCAGGGTGGCGGTGTCCGCGTGGTCGCCGATGCGTTCGACCAGAGTGTGCAGCAGCGGGCTGTCCAGACCGTCGATGCGCTGCTGCAACTCCGGTGCGGCCAGCAGGCCATCGCGCAGTGTCGAAAGATCGCGCGGGCGGGCCGAGCGCAGCGCCACGCGGGCGAGGATGCGCTCGAGGTCACCAATGCCGCGCAACTGCTCGCGCAAGGATTCGCCGCGGCGGCTGTCGATCAGCGTGCCGATCGCCTGATGGCGTCGGCGCAGCACGTCGCGCGAGCGCAGCGGGCGGGTCAGCCAGCGGCGCAACAGCCGCGCGCCCATTGGCGTCACTGTCTCGTCGAGCACGCCGAGCAAGGTGTGTTCGGTGCGCCCGCTGGGGTGGGTGTCCAGTTCCAGGTTGCGCCGCGTCGCCGCGTCCAGCGCGATCGTCTCGCTGGCGCTTTCCACCGCCATGCCGGTGAGGTGCGGCAGCGCGCTTTTCTGGGTTTCCTCCACGTAGCCGAGCAGACAGCCGGCGGCGGCGATGGCCAGCGGCAGCTTGTCCACGCCGAAGCCGCCGAGATCACGGGTGCCGAAGAAACGGTTCAGTTCGCGCCGCGCCGCATCGCTGTCGAAATGCCACGGTGGCCGTTTGCGCAGGCCGGGCAGGGCGCTGACCAGTTTCGGCCAGGCCACGTCTTCGCCGACCAGGGTCTCGGCCGGCTGCAGGCGGGCCAGCTCGGCGGCCAGCGTCTCGGCGTTGGGCACTTCGCTGAGCAGGAAACGGCCGCTGGACAGATCGACCCAGGCCAGCCCATAGGCGCCATGCGCACCGGCCGCGATCGCCAGCAGCAGGTTGTCGCGGCGCTCCTCCAGCAGCGCCGCGTCGGTCACCGTGCCGGGGGTGACGACGCGCACCACCTTGCGTTCGACGATGCCCTTGGCCAGCGCCGGGTCGCCCATCTGCTCGCAGATCGCCACTGATTCGCCCAGCCGCACCAGCCGCGCCAGGTAGTTTTCCACCGCGTGGTAGGGCACGCCGGCCATCGGGATCGGCGCGCCGCCCGACTGCCCGCGCTGGGTCAGGGTGATGTCGAGCAGCCGCGCCGCCTTGCGCGCGTCGTCGTAGAACAGCTCGTAGAAATCGCCCATGCGGAAGAACAGCAGCACGTCCGGGTGCTCGGCCTTGGCCGACAGGTACTGGCGCATGAACGGGGTGTGCCTGGTGAGATCGTCTTGGCTCATGCAATGCAAGTCTTGGCGTGATCGCGCGGAACGGGTAGAACGGTGCCTCTGCGCGCGGCGCAGAGTTTCGTCCAAGTCCGGGAGTCTCGCATGGAGTTGTCGTCCGTTCCTACCGATGCCGAGTTGCTGGCGCTGGCCAGCGAGGTGGCTGACGAGGTGCAACGCTGCCGGCTGATGCTGGTGACGGCCGAATCCTGCAGCGGTGGCTGGATCGCCAAGACGCTGACCGACCTGCCGGGCAGTTCGGCCTGGTTCGACGCCGGCGTGGTGACCTACAGCTACGAGGCGAAGGAAGCGCTGCTCGGGGTCAACCCGCGCACGCTGGAGCATGCCGGTGCGGTCAGCGAGGAAACCGTGCTGGAGATGGTGTCCGGCGCGCTGGCCCGCTTCGGCGCGGGTGTGGCGGTGGCGGTGACCGGCATCGCCGGGCCGTCCGGCGGCACGCCGGACAAGCCGGTCGGCACCGTATGGATCGGCTGGAAGCGGCGCGGCGGCTACGGTCACGCGCAGCTGTTCCACTTCCCCGGTGATCGTGAGGCAGTGCGCCGGCAGACCGTGGCGGCGGCGCTCATCGGCCTGCGCAAAGCGCTGACGGAATGACGCGCGGTTCGCCGCCAGACTGGCTTGACCGGTGTGGGATACTGCGCAGGCAGATGTCGCTCCGTGCCGATGGCGCAGATCGCAGCCCGTGAGATCCGAGCCGGGCATCATGCCCACATTCACAGCCCAACCGGAACACAAGACGATGGATGACAACAAGCGCAAGGCGCTCACCTCCGCCCTCGGCCAGATCGAAAAGCAGTTCGGCAAAGGCGCCGTGATGCGCATGGGCGACCGCGTCAACGAGGCGATCGAGACGGTCTCCACCGGTTCGCTGGGGCTCGACATCGCGCTTGGCGTCGGCGGCCTGCCGCGCGGCCGCGTGGTCGAGATCTACGGGCCGGAGTCGTCGGGCAAGACCACCATGACGCTGCAGGCGATCGCCAGTTGCCAGCGCGCCGGCGGCACCGCCGCGTTCATCGACGCCGAGCACGCGCTCGATCCCACCTACGCCGAAAAGCTCGGCGTCAAGGTCGACGACCTGCTGGTCTCGCAGCCGGACACCGGTGAGCAGGCGCTGGAAATCGCCGACATGCTGGTGCGTTCGGGTGCGGTCGACATGGTCGTGGTCGACTCCGTCGCTGCGCTGACCCCGAAGGCGGAAATCGAGGGCGAGATGGGCGACTCCCACGTCGGCCTGCACGCCCGCCTGATGAGCCAGGCGCTGCGCAAGCTCACCGCCAACATCAAGAAATCCGGCTGCCTGGTGATCTTCATCAACCAGATCCGCATGAAGATCGGCGTGATGTTCGGCAGCCCCGAGACCACCACCGGCGGCAACGCGCTGAAGTTCTACGCCTCGGTGCGGCTGGACATCCGCCGCATCGGCGCGGTGAAGAAGGGTGACGAGATCATCGGCTCGGAAACCCGCGTCAAGGTGGTCAAGAACAAGGTGGCGCCGCCGTTCCGCCAGTGCGAATTCGAGATCCTGTACGGCGAGGGCACCTCGCGCGAGGGCGAGATCATCGAGCTGGGCGTGGCGCAGAACCTGATCGACAAGTCCGGCGCCTGGTACAGCTACAACGGTGACCGCATCGGCCAGGGCAAGGAGAACGTGCGCCAGTTCCTGCGCGACAACCCGGCGATCGCCAACGAGATCGACAAGCAGCTGCGCGAGCGCCTGCTGGTGCCGGTCGGCAAGCCAGCACCTGCCGCGCCGGAAGAGGCGCTCGAGGAAGTCTGAGCGGTGATCGCTGGTCTTCTCCGGCACAAGACATGGCCCGGCTCGTCCGGGCCATGTCCGTTTGCGTGGCCATGAAACGCCCACCCGGCAAGGACGATCCGGCCAGGCCGAAGCGCAGCGCGTACGACAAGGCGCTGGGCCTGCTGGCGCGCCGCGAGCACTCGCGCAAGGAGCTGAAGACCAAGCTGCGCCAGGGTGGTTATGAGGGCGACGAAGCGGGCGCCGCGCTGGACCGGCTCGGCGAGCAGCATTACCAGGACGACGACCGCTTCGCCGAGGTGCTGCTGCGCAGCCGGATCGCCCAAGGCTACGGCCCGCTGCGCCTGCGCGTGGAGCTGAAAAGCCACGGCCTGGCCGATGCGCGCATCCGCGAGCTGCTGGACGCGGCCGAGGTCGACTGGCAGGCCTCGGCCGCCGCCCAGCTGCGCCGCCGCTACGGCGGCGCAGGCACGGCAGACCCCGCCGAGCGTGCCCGGCGGGCGCAATTCCTCTTGCGCCGCGGCTTTGCCGCCGCCACAGTACGAAGTGTTACCCACGCCGATGTGGACGAAGCCGACGATATTTCCTGAAACCCGCCATCCGAGGATGACGGGTCGACGGGTCGATCGGCCTGGCCGCGGCGTGGCCTTTATCGCCTGCCACCTTTGATCCGCATGAAAACCTCCGACATCCGCTCCGCCTTCCTCGACTACTTCCGCTCCAAGGGCCACACCATCGTGCCGTCCAGCTCGCTGGTGCCGGCCAGCGACCCGACCCTGCTGTTCACCAACTCGGGCATGGTGCAGTTCAAGAACGTGTTCCTGGGCAGCGAGAAACTGTCCTACGTGCGCGCGGCCGACGTGCAGCGCTGCCTGCGCGCCGGCGGCAAGCACAACGACCTGGACGCCGTGGGCTATACCGCGCGCCACCACACCTTCTTCGAGATGCTGGGCAACTGGTCGTTCGGCGACTACTTCAAGCGCGACGCGATTCTCTTCGCATGGGAATTGCTGACCAGCGTGTTCAAGCTGCCGGCGGACAAGCTGTGGGTCACCGTCTATCACACCGACGACGAAGCCTTCGACATCTGGAACAAGCAGGTCGGCGTGGCGGCCGAACGCATCGTGCGCATCGGCGACAACAAGGGCGCGCCGTATGCGTCCGACAATTTCTGGCAGATGGCCGATACCGGTCCGTGCGGCCCGTGCACCGAGATCTTCTACGACCACGGCGCGGAGATCGCCGGCGGTCCGCCCGGTTCGCCGGACGAGGATGGCGACCGCTACATCGAGATCTGGAACCTGGTGTTCATGCAGTTCGACCGCGCGCCCGACGGCACGCTGAGCCCGCTGCCGGCGCCGTGCGTGGATACCGGCATGGGCCTGGAGCGCCTCGCCGCGGTGCTGCAGCACGTGCATTCGAACTACGAGATCGACCTGTTCGCGCACCTGATCCGCGTGGCTGGTGAACTCACCGGCACAAAGGACCTGGGCAACAAGTCGCTGCGCGTGATCGCCGACCATATCCGCGCCTGTTCCTTCCTGATCGTCGATGGCGTGCTGCCGTCCAACGAAGGCCGCGGCTACGTGCTGCGCCGGATCATCCGCCGCGCGCTGCGGCACGGCTGGATGCTCGGCGTGCGCGGAGACTTCTTCTGGAAGATGGTGCAGCCGCTGGTCGAGGAAATGGGCCAGGCCTATCCCGAGCTGCCGGCGAAGCAGGCGTTCGTGGAGGACGCTTTACGCACCGAGGAGCAGCGCTTCGGCGAGACGCTGGAGCACGGCATGCGCCTGTTCGACGAAGTCGCGACGAAGGCGGGCAAAACCATCCCGGGTGTCGATGCGTTCCGCCTCTACGACACCTATGGCTTTCCGGTCGACCTCACCGCGGATATCGCACGCGAACGCGGACTTGAAGTGGACATGGCCGGCTTCGAGCAGGCCATGAACGAACAGCGCGAGCGCGCCCGCGCCGCAGGCAAGTTCGAGGCCAAGGGGCAGATGCCGGCTGAGCTGGCCAGTCAACTGCAGCCCACGAGATTTCTGGGCTACGACGCACTACAGGCCAGCGGTAGCAAGGTGCTCGGCATCGTGCGTGGCGGCAAGCAGGTCGAGCAGCTGGGCGAAGGCGAAGAGGGCCTCGTGATCCTCGATCGCACGCCGTTCTACGCCGAGTCGGGCGGCCAGGTCGGCGATACCGGCACGCTGTCCAATGC
This sequence comes from Rhodanobacter sp. B2A1Ga4, assembly GCF_018101315.1. Taxonomy (NCBI): domain Bacteria; kingdom Pseudomonadati; phylum Pseudomonadota; class Gammaproteobacteria; order Lysobacterales; family Rhodanobacteraceae; genus Rhodanobacter; species Rhodanobacter sp. B2A1Ga4. The sequence goes on from NZ_JADBJR010000001.1 coordinate 33,445, forward strand.
CGTCGGCCGCTTCGAGGTCGGCGATACGCTGAAGATGGGCGGCGTGTTCTTCGGCCACGCCGGCCGCTGGCATGGCGGGCAGCCGCTGCGCACCGGCGACGTGGTCGAGAGCCAGGTGGACGCGTCGCGGCGCCAGGCGATCGTGCTCAACCATTCGGCCACCCACCTGCTGCACGCGGCGCTGCGTCAGGTGCTGGGCACCCATGTCACGCAGAAGGGTTCGCTGGTGGCACCGGAACGCCTGCGTTTCGACTTTTCGCATTTCAAACCGATGAGTCATGACGAGCTGACCCGGGTCGAGGCGCTGGTGAATGCCGAGGTGCGCCGCAACGCGCTCGCCGAAGTGCACAACATGGGCTACGACCAGGCGATCGAATTCGGCGCGATGGCTCTGTTCGGCGAGAAGTACGGCGACGAAGTGCGCGTGTTGAAGATGGGCGACTTCTCCACCGAGTTGTGCGGCGGCACCCACGTCGGGCGCACCGGCGACATCGGCCTGTTCAAGATCGTCAGCGAAGCTGGCGTGGCTTCCGGTGTGCGCCGCATCGAGGCAGTCACCGGCGCCGGCGCGCTGGCCTGGGTGGCCGACGAGGAGCGTCGCCTGGCCGAGTTCTCGCAACTGCTTTCCAGCAGCGGCGACGAGGCGGTGGAAAAACTGCGCCAGCTGTTCGATCGCCAGAAGAAGCTGGAACGCGAGCTGGAATCGCTGCGCAGCAAGGCAGCAGGTTCCGCCACGGCCGATCTGGCTGGTTCCGCCCGGGATGTCGATGGCATCAAGGTAGTCGCCGCGCGGCTGGAAGGACTGGATGCGAAGTCGCTGCGCGACAGCGTGGACCAGCTCAAGCAGCAGCTGGGCGACTGCGTGATCCTGCTGGCCGGCGCGGCCGATGGTCGTGTCTCGCTGATCGCCGGCGTGCACGGCAAGGCGCTGGGCCGGATCAAGGCCGGTGGCGTGGTGGCGCATGTCGCCGCACAAATCGACGGCAAGGGTGGTGGGCGCCCGGACATGGCCCAGGGCGGCGGAACCGACGCGCCGAACCTGCCGGCGATCCTGTCTGCCCTGCCCGAGTGGATCGCGGCCCAGTAGCCCGTTTGGAGCATGAACGGCGGGCCGTTTGGCAGGATCCGGACGCGTTGCGCTTACGAATAAGGCTCAAGTACTATCGGCCAGGTGTCGATGCTACCGGGAACGGTCGTGTCGCCAGTCAGGACGCTCAGGAGTGTTTTGGCTGTGAGCCGGGAAGGCGGTAGGGCCTTCGACGGATCAATCGTCGAACTGTGGAAGGGCGGTGCTCAGGGGTGAGGTTCCGTCGATTCACAGGCCTGTGACCAACAGCATTATGGAGTAGCAATCATGTTGATTCTGACCCGCAGGGTCGGTGAAACCCTGATGATCGGTGACGAGGTGACCGTTACCGTTCTTGGCGTGAAAGGCAATCAGGTACGCATCGGCATCAATGCGCCGAAGACCGTGGCCGTCCATCGCGAAGAGATCTATCAGCGAATCAAGGGCGAACACGACACCAGTGGCACGCCCGCCGACGATTCCAGCGAACATTGATCGTGTGAATTAAGGCTTTACCTCGACCGCGTCGGTCGGTATCCTTGCCGGCTCCGCAGCTGTGCGAAGAAAACCCCGGAGAGATGCCCGAGTGGCCGAAGGGGCTCCCCTGCTAAGGGAGTATAGGGTCAAAAGCCTTATCGAGGGTTCGAATCCCTCTCTCTCCGCCAGTACACGAAAAGCCGCGCTGTTGCGCGGTTTTTTGTGGGTGCGAGTTTTTCCGTGAGGGTCAACAACTCGGTCAACAACGACCGATGCGCATACCCCATCATTTACGCCGGACACCGTCCGGGTGTTGGCAGTTCGTCCAGCGCGTGCCCGCCGACCTCATCGAGGCGGTTGGGAAAAAATGGCTAGTGCGCAGCCTGCGAACGCACGACATGCGCACGGCCCAGCGGGCCGCGCTTTGCCTCATGGCGGGCTATGCTCAGGCTTTCCGAATAGCAGCGGGCAGGGGCATGGGAAAGGACGACGAGGACGCCTTGAAAGCCGGGTTAGCCAGTCTTTACGGCGACACGGCTAAGAGGTGGGAGATTGAGGGCACAACACCCAGCGGGCAACCGTTCAAGATCAAGACCAATGGCACGGCGGAAGACAATGCCAGCGGTGAACGGGCGGTGGCGTCGATGTTTGAATCCGACGCATACCGCAAGGCGGTGGCGTCGATCAACATGCCCGCGCTTGTTCCAAGGTCGGCCCCGGCTGGGCCGACACTGGAAGACGCCCTGACGTTGTATTTTTCCACCGAGGTGGAGGGCAAGAACGCGCGAACCATGCGCGCCCGGAAGCGGGCCGCGTGGCTGTTTGCTGATTTCGATGCCGTCGGCCGTAAGCGGCCGGTGGTGGAGGTTTCCAAGGCGCAAGCGGTGGCATGGATTGACCACCTGCGGACGATGGGCGGCGTTGCCAAACCGACGGCGGCCAACATGGCCAGCCATGTCCGCACCATCTTCACGTGGCTGGTTGAGCGTGGAGAGGCCAACGGCAACCCATTTGAGCGGGTGGGATCGTTCAAGCCCAAGGAGAAGAAGCAGCGGCGGCGGGAAGGGTTCGGATGGGAGCCGTTCGACACGGGCACGTTGCGCGCGCTGTTTGACCCGGCCAACCTTGGCCGGACGCGGATGGATCATGTCCGCTGGGGCGCCGTCCTGGGGCTGTACACCGGCGCGCGCGTTGGCGAAGTGGCCCAACTGTGCCTGCGCGATTTCGTGGAACGCGAAGGCCACCCGTGCCTGATGATCCGGGCCGAGGCCCAAGGGCAAAGCGTCAAGACGGACGCGAGTGCCAGGATTATTCCTCTTCACCCTGACCTGATCCGGCTGGGGTTGCTGGATGAAGTCGAACGCCGCCGGGCGCGTGAGTACGCCGCCGCCCAGGAGACTGGGGGCGATGGGTTGGCCGCCAGCGCGGCGGCCAACAACGCCCAGTTTTTCGCCATTCGGCTGGACGCCAACGGGGGCGGCGTTGGCAATGCGGTTAGCAAGGGATTTATCAAATACATCGGCGGCCTTGGCGTTCGTCCGCGTCGAGAAAATGGGCGGGTGGGTTTCCATTCGTTCCGGAAAACCATGACGCAGACGCTTCAAGGAACAAGCGTTCCATCAGAACGCCGCCGGGCGTTTCTCGGGCACGAACCCGGCGACGACGATGCCCACGCCGTGGACTATATGAGGCCGTGGACGGCGGGCGAGGTGGCCGCCGTGTTTGAGGGTATTCGCTGGGGCGAGTGGCTGGACTTTGACGGCCTGCAGCTTGTGTTGTCGCAGGGCCAGAAGGGGCAGCGGCGAGCGGTCAAACGGCCACCACCTAAGAAGTCGAGGAAGCGTTAGCCCGGTCGGCAAGGTGGGCGATGCCCTGCTCTTGGATACGGCGGAGATTTTCAGGTTCGCGGGCGGTGTATTCCAAGCCAGCCAGCAGCAGGCCAACGATCACGGCGGGATCCAAGTCATCGGCCCCAGCAGCGATCACCAATCCACCCAGTTTGATTTTTCGATGGGCGTCGGCTTTACGAGTTGCCGAGGTGATGGATTTGCGGAGGTGGGCAACCCGATCAAGCGCGGCGGCCAGTTGCTGTTCTTTGGTTCGTTGTGCCATGACGTTGCCGGAGTGGTTTCGATGCCTTTGGTTTAGCCAAGCATCGGAGGACGTCAAGGGCGGTTGCGGTTTGCCGTGGTTTCGTATGCTGAAGGGGTGAGCAAATCCGCAAAGTTCACGGCGACGAAAGTAGCAAGTGCGCACTTATACGTTGCCCCTACGGGTCAACGTGTGCGCCCTGCCGGGGGCAGAAGCGGAGCAAGAGCAAAGCCGCAGCATGGCCATTTTCCACCTGTCCGCCCAAGTCATCGGCAGGAGTTCCGGCAGGAGTTCGGTAGCGGCGTGCGCGTATCGCCACGGTGCCCGCATGATCGACGAGCGCACCGGGCTGGTACACGATTACACCCGCAAGGCGGGCGTGGCGGAAACGGTGATGCTGTTGCCCGAGGGCGCACCGGAATGGGCCAGCGATCCGGCGCAGTTGTGGAACCGAGTCGAGGCCAACGAGAAACGAAAGGACGCCCAGACAGCCCGGGAAATCAACGTGGCGTTGCCGGTCGAGTTGAACCCCGAACAGCGCCGGGCGCTGGTGGTGGATTTTTGCCGGGAACAGTTCACAGATCGGGGCATGGTTGCGGACGTGGCGTTTCACGATCCCGACGCGAATAACCCCCACGTTCACATCATGCTGACCATGAGAAAGTTTGACGGCGATGGGTTCGGGCCAAAGGCGCGCGAATGGAACGAGAAAGCCACGTTAGAGCAGTGGCGGGAAAAGTGGGCAGAGCACACCAACCGGGCCTTGTTCCAAGCCGGTCAGGTGACCACGCAAGTATGGGTTGACACAGAGGCGGGCCCCTTCCGGCTCGATCTCCTGCTGACTAGGCCAGGACGGCGCGTTGCCATCGAAGTGGATGGACAGCATCACGACTTGGCAAGGGATCGGTGGCGGACGGTGTTCATTGTGTCTGCCGGCAAGGCCGACGTGGTCTACCGAGTTCCGGCAGTGTTTGTTTACAGCAACCTCATCGGTGTGTTGGCTGGTCTTGCCCGCGTTGAGCCCCAGTGCTTCAAGCAAGAACAGAGGGACCGATGGTGCGAGGTGGCGCAAGCTCGATGGGAGCAGACCGACGGCGACAGCTCTGATGAGATCACGGACAGGTGGGAGGACAGCGGCGAGGAGGGCTGGTCATCCAAAGAGGGCTGGCAGTTCTCGTCCCGGGCGTTTGCGATGAACTTTCGCTGCGACATCCACGAGTGCTCGGTGCGTGGTCTTCAGCCTTACCTCGATTTCGTGTGGGACACCGGCCTGCGTGATGTGGATCTGCTAAAGCAAGCATGGGAACAGCGTTACGAAGCCCCAAGCCGCACGGACATTTTCGCTGAGCCACTCCCTTGGTAGCTGTTGCTTGCGTAGGTCAAAAAGAATGGGCGCCACGGAGCAGCGCCCCTCTGGTTTAGGCCTTGGGTGACAGACCCCAAAGCTTGTCCAGGTAAGCATTCAGTTCGTCACGCTTGTAAGGTGCGCGGCCCGGGAAGTTCTCCAGGGCATGGACGACTTTGTCCCGATTCCCGTTGGAAACGGCGCGCCCGCGGGTCTGAAGGTAATGATCGATGAAGTATTTGACTTCCCAGGATTCGCTAAGCGATACGTTCACACGGTCGATCTTGCCGATGTATCGCTTGTTGTCATGCCTGGACCAGTCGCCCTTGGCGTGTTCAAGTTCCTGCTCCTGCTGAGTCATGCTGGTCGCCTCTCGCAGTCCACATGGACCAAAATTTCACGTTTGGGCGAGCTCAGCCGTTTCAAGAGCGTGAGTGATTGCTGGAGAACAAGGTGACCTGATACGGTTCGCCGAACTTGGTCAACTCGGGAGGTCAAACTTTCCGGCAGGCCAAGCGCCACAAGGGCTTGGTGGGGTTGAAGGAGAATCATCTCCCTCTCTCTCCGCCAGATACGCAAAACGCCCCGCATGGGGCGTTTTGCGTATCTGGCGGAGAGGTGGTGGACGAACCCTGACGGTGACTCGGAGCGTCCTGCGCCTCGCTCTTCGGGCCAGCGGCTTCGCCGCAATTCCGCACGGCCAATCAAGGACCCGCCCCGCACGGGGAGTTTGCGTATCTAGCGGAGGCTTCGACTCCGCGTCTTCGGCGCTGCGCTCAGCCCGCGCGGCTGGGGGAGCCAATCCGCCGGGTCTCTGGCCCGTGCGGGCATCACCCCACCGCCAATCCGCGCAGCTCCACGCGATCGCCGTCCACCGCCAGCACCGACCCTTGCTCGTACCAGTCCCCCAGCACGATCCGCTCGGCCGGTTTTCCGTCCAGCTCGAAACGATGGATGGCTGGCCGATGCGTATGCCCGTGGATCAGCCGGGTCACACCCGCCTTGCGCATGGTCTCGGCCACGGCACCGGCGTTGACGTCCATGATGCTTTCCATCGTGTTGCCGGTATGTGCCTTGCTGTCCTCGCGCGCCCTGGCGGCGAACGCGCGGCGGGCCTGCAACGGCATTGCCAGGATCTGTGCCTGCCACTCGGGCGTGCGCACCTGCCGGCGTACGGCCTGGTAGGCGAGGTCGTCGGTGCACAGCACGTCGCCGTGCATCAGCAGGGTGCGGCGGCCGTGGATGTCGTGCACGGTGCCGTCGTCGAGCAGGGTCAGGCCGGCGCGTGCGGCGAACGCCGGGCCGAGCAGGAAGTCGCGGTTGCCGACCATGAAGTACACCGGTACGCCGGCGTCGCGCACGGCGCGGGTGGCGGCGGCGATGCGCGCGGGCAGCTCGGCATCGTCGTCGTCGCCGATCCATGCCTCGACCAGGTCGCCGAGGATGTACAGCGCGTCGGCGTGGCGGACTTCGTCGCTGGCCAGGTAGCGCTCGAACAGGTCGGTGATGGACGGGCGGCCGGGGTCCAGGTGCAGGTCGGCGATGAACAGGGTGGCCATCGCGGCGTCAGCCCTTGCCGGCGGGTCTGGCGGCTTTCCTGCCCGGTTTGGCAGCGGCTGGCGCGGTTGTCGCCGCGGTGGCCGGTGCTGCCACGCTGGCAGCCGGGGCCGGGGTTTCCTCGCCGACCACATGGGCGCTTTCGATCAGCACCAGCGGATTCGGCACATCGCCGGCGAACGGACCCAGCGGGCGGGTGGGCAGCGCGGCGATCTTGTCGACCACGTCCATGCCCTTGATGACCTTGCCGAACACGGTATAGCCCCAGGTCAGCCCGCTCTGGTTGCCGACGAAATCCAGCCGGCGGTTGTCGACCAGGTTGAAGAAGAACTGTGCGGTGCCGGAGTTCGGGTCGGCGCCGCGGGCGACGGCGACGGTGCCGCGCAGGTTGGACAGGCCGTTGTCCGCCTCGCTGGCCACGGCCGAGCGGGTGCGCTTGGGCTGCAGGTCACGGGTGTACAGGCCGCCCTGCACCAGGTAGCCGGGGATGGCACGGTGCAGCAGGGTGCCGTCGTAGAAGCCATCGCGCACGTATTGCAGGAAGTTGGCCACGCTCTTCGGCGCCTTGTCCGGGTACAGCTCCAGCGTGATGTCGCCCTGCGAGGTGCGCAGCACGACCTGGGGCGGTGGTGTGGTGGCTGGCGCCGGCGGTTTGGCGGTCTGTGCTGCCAGCGTCGGCGACAGGATCAGGAGCAACGTGGCGAGCAGGGATTTCAACATGGGCATCAAGATCGTCTGGGCGTCCGGACATGATACGCGGCAACGGCGGAAGCTGGTTCGTCGGCGCAGTCAGCTGCTGGAGATATCCAGCTTGATGCCCAGTTCGGCCATCGGCGATTGTTCCTGCTGCAGGTCGGCCTCGCTCAGCGGGTGCTGCTCGAACCAGGCCAGCGGCAGGGTCAGCCGCAGCGACTTGCTACTGGCGGCCAGGCGCATTTGCGGCAACGACTCGGCCCGGCGCGCGCGGCGGAACAGCACCGCCAGGCGGAGCAGGGCGGTGGTGTAGCGGGCCAGCTGGCGATAGCGCTGCGGCAAGGTCGCGACCACCGCCTTGTCCGGCTTGCGCCGGTGCATCTCGACTACCGCCGCCAGCAACTGCTGTTCCTGCCGCGAGAAGCCGGCCAGGTCGGCGTGGCGCAGGATATAGGCGCCGTGGTGGTGGTGCTGGCTGTGCGCGATGGCCAGGCCGATCTCGTGCACGCGCGAGGCCCATGACAGCCACTCGCGGGCATCGGCGTCCAGTTTCCAGGCGCGCGCGACCTGGTCGAACAGCATCAGGGCGGTCGATTCGACCCGGCGCGCCTGGGCACGATCGACGCCGTAGCGGGTCGCCAGCGCGTCGATGCTGGCGGTGCGCGGGTCGCTGCCGCCGGCGCGGCCGAGCAGGTCCCACAGCAGGCCCTCGCGCATCGAGCTTTCGCACACGTGCAGGCGCTCGATGCCGAGTGCGGCGAACGCGGCCTCCATGATCACCACGCCGCCGGCGATCACCGGTGCGCGTTCCTCGACCAGGCCGGGCAGCTTGAGCGTGCCGATCTGGCCGTGCTCGATCAGCGCGTCGGCGAGCGCGGCGAGCGACGCCGGGGTGATGCCGTCGTCGGAGAATTTCATCGCCTGCACCACTGCGCCGATCGACTTGGCGGAGCCGGACGAGCCGTAGGCATCCTGCCAGCCGGATTCGCGATAGTCCTCGGCAAACTGCTGCAGCAGCACGCCGATCTCGCTGCGCGCGCGCTGCCAGCGCTTGCGGTTGATCTTGCCGCCGGGGAAAAAGCGCAAGGTCGAGGCGATGCAACCGGCCTGCACGCTTTCGGTGTGCAGCGGCGCCAGCCCGCGGCCGATGATGAACTCGGTGCTGCCGCCGCCGACGTCGATGACCAGCCGCGGTTCGCGCGAGGCGGGCAGGTCGTGCGCGGCGCCGAGGAAGATCAGGCGGCCTTCCTCGCGCCCGGAGACCACTTCGATCGGGTGGCCGAGCGCGGCCTCGGCGGTGGTCAGGAAGGTCTGCGGCGAAGCCAGCCGGCGCACCGTGTTGGTGGCCACCGCACGCACCCGCATCGATGGCAGGCCGGCGATGCGCTGGCCGAAACGGGCCAGGCAGGCCATCGCGCGCGCGCGGCGTTCGGCGTCCAGGGTGCCGTCGGCGCGCAGGCCGGCGGCCATGCGCACGGTGTCGCGCAGGCGGTCGATCACGCGCGGCTCGCCGTGTTCCATGCGCGCCACCACCAGGTGGAAGCTGTTCGAGCCCATGTCCACGGCGGCGATCAGTTCGCCGTCGCGGATCGGTGTCTGTTCGGCTGGACTCACGCCCGGGCTCCCGCGACGGCAAAGTGCGGATTCTCGCACGCAGGCGTGGCGTGGGGAAAACGAGGGCTCATGCGGTGCGCCGATTCACTTGCAGTAACGCTCGAGCAGGCCCTGCTGTGCGCTGTACGGCGGATGGCCGTCCGGCTCGGCGCGCACGTAGCGGCCGTCGCTGCCGAGCAGCCAGGCCTGGGTGTTGTCGGCCAGGCCGTTGGCCAGGGTTTCCTCGAACACCCGCGCAGCCAGTTCGGGATCGAGGATCGGAAACGCCACCTCGATCCGCCGCATCAGGTTGCGCTCCATCCAGTCGGCGCTGGCGCAGTAGATCTCGGGGTTGCCGTCGTTGGCGAACCAGTACACCCGGCTGTGTTCGAGGAAGCGTCCGATGATCGAGCGCACGCGGATGCGCTCGGAAATGCCGGGCAGGCCAGGGCGCAACGTGCAGGCGCCGCGCACGATCAGGTCGATCTCCACGCCGGCCGTCGAGGCGCGGTACAGCGCCTCGATCACGCGTGCCTCGTTCAGCGCATTGAACTTGGCCACGATGCGGGCGGGCCGCCCGGCGCGCGCGTGCGCGGTTTCGCGCTCGATCTTCGCCAGCACGCTGGGGTACAGCGTGAACGGCGAATGCAACAGCCGTTTCAGCTCGATGATCGGCCCCAGCCCGGACAGCTGCTGGAACACCTTGTGCAGGTCCTCGCCAATCTCCGGGTTCGCCGTCATCAGGCCGATGTCGGTGTACATGCGGCTGTTGGCCTGGTGGTAGTTGCCGGTGGACAGGTGCACGTAGCGGCGCAGCGCCTCGCCCTCGCGGCGCACGATCAGCATCATCTTGGCATGGGTCTTGTAGCCGACCACGCCGTAGACCACCTGCACGCCGGCTTCCTGCAGGCGTGTGGCGAGGCGGATGTTGGCCTCCTCGTCGAAGCGTGCGCGCAGCTCGATCACCACGGTGACGTCCTTGCCGTGGCGCGCGGCCTCCACCAGCAGGTCGACCAGCGGGGTATCCTCGCCGGCGCGGTACAAGGTCTGCTTGATCGCCAGTACCTGCGGGTCGGCGGTGGCCTGGCGCAGCAGGTCGATCACCGCGTTGAAGCTTTGGTAAGGGTGGTGCAGCAGCACGTCGTGCTGGCCGATCAGGTCGAACTTGTTGCGTCCGCTTTCCAGCGCCGGTGGCAGCTGCGGGTTGAAGCGCGGGAACTTCAGTTCCGGCCGGTCCAGCCAGTCGTAGATCAGCCCGGCGCGGATGATGTTGACCGGGCCGTCGCAACGGTACACGTCGGCGTCGTCCAGCTGGAAGTTCCGGGTCAGCATCGCGGTGATCGCCTGCGGGCAATCGTTGGCGATCTCCAGCCGTACCGGCCGCGCGTAGCCGCGCCCGACCAGTTCCTCGCTGAGCGCGAGGGCAAGGTTCTCCACCTCGGCCTCCTCGACGATCAGCTCGCTGTTGCGGGTGACCCGGAACTGGTACGAGCCGACCACCTTGAGGCCGGGGAACATCAGGTCGACGAAGGCCTGCAGCAGCTCGGCGAGGAACACGAAATGCTCGCCGGGGCCGCTGACCTCGGCCGGCACGCGGATGATCCGCGGCAGCGAGCGCGGCGCGCGCACCAGCGCCATGTGCCCTTCGTGGCCGAACGCATCGCGGCCGCGCAGCACCACCGCGATGTTCAGCGTCTTGTTGAGGATGCGCGGGAACGGGTGCGCCGGGTCCAGCCCCAGCGGCGACAGCACCGGCAGCACCTCGTGCTCGAAGTAGCCGCGCAGCCAGCGGTGCTGGCGTGGGGTCCAGCGCTTGCGGGTGAGGATGTGGATCTGCTCGGCGTCAAGTTGCGGGCCGATCTGCTCCTGCCAGGCGGCGTAGACCTCGGCGACCAGGTCCAGCACGCGGCTGCGGATGCGCGCCAGCAGTTCGCCGGAAGGGATGCCGTCCGGCCCCGGCGCGGCCGAGCCGTAGGCGTGGTGGTGCTTGAGCATCGCCACGCGCACCTCGAAGAACTCGTCGAGGTTGTTCGCCACGATGCTCAGGTAGCGCAGCCGTTCGAGCAATGGCACGGCAGCGTCGCGGGCCATCGCCAGCACGCGGAAGTTGAACTCCAGCGCGGCCAGTTCCCGGCTGAGGTAGAGGCCGGGGGTGGTCAGGTCGGTGGCATCGGGTGGAGTGGGGGAAGCTTGGGCCATGCCACATTCTGGCGCATGGCCTGGGCCAATGCATGCCGCGCCGCCGCGGTTTTCAGCTCTCGTCGCTGCCGCCTGGAGCGAGCAGCCGGGCTACGCCGAAATGGCAGGCGAAGGTGGAGCCGACGCCCGGCGCGCTCTCGATCTTCAGTTGCGCCTGGTGCAGATTCAGCACGTGCTTGACGATCGACAGGCCCAGTCCGGTGCCGCCGCTTTCGCGAGAACGGCTGGAGGAGACCCGGTAGAAGCGTTCGGTGAGCCGAACCAGGTGCGAGGCCGGAATGCCGAAACCGGTGTCGCTGACCGAGTACACCGCGCCGTCGGGCACGCGCTGCCAGCGGATGGTGATGCTGCCGCCGACCGGGGTGTAGCGCACCGCGTTGCTGGCCAGGTTCGACAGCGCGCTGTGCAGGTCCTTCGGCGAGCCGAGCAGGTCCGCCTCGGCGGTGGCTTCCAGCACGATGCGGTGGCGGCCCTGGCTGAGCGCCTCGGCTTCCTTGCGCACGGTGGCCAGCAACGCCGCCATCGGCACGCGTTCTTCGGCCACTTCGTGCTGGGTCTCCAGCCGCGACAGGGTCAGCAGGTCTTCCACGATCTGCCCCATCCGCTTCGACTGGGTGCGCATTTCACCGAGCACCGGCGCCAGCTCGGGCACGTCTTCCGGGTCGAGCAGTTCAAGGTAGCCGTGGATCACCGTCAGCGGCGTGCGCAACTCGTGCGACACGTTCGCCACGAAGTCGCGGCGTACCTGTTCGAGCCGGTTCTGGTGGCTGATGTCGTGCGCCAGCAGCAACTGTTCGTGATCGCCGAACGGCAGCAGGCTGACGTTGAGCTGGCTGTCCGCCCGACCGGGGGCGGTGGCGTCGGTGAGCGGCTCGCGCGCGCCCTCGCGCAGCCAGCTGGCCAGCTCCGAGCCGGCCATCCGCTGCTGCAGCGGCGCGCCGCGGTCGTCCGGGCGGCGCAGCCCGAGCAGGTTCTCGGCGGCGTGATTGAACCAGCGGATCTGCTGCTGGCGGTCGAGCAGCACCACCGCATCGGGCAACTGGCTGGCGGCGTTGCGGAGGTCACGCAGGGAGGAGGCAATGCGGCGGGAGCGCGTCATGAAACGGTCATGCTGGAGAGGGCTGGCAGCAGTCGGTGTCGTCATCATGGCCTGCGCTTGATGACGGATCCGGGTCAAGAGCAAGACGACTTCGGCCACCGCGACCACCGCGATGCCCGTCGCCACGCGCCCGCCGGCAAGCCAGCCCAGCACGGCGCCGGCGCACAGCGCCGCGGCGAGTGCCATGGGCAGTTTCCAGGAAGGCGTGGTGGGCGGAGTCATGCTGGCGCCAGAGTATGGAAGGCGAGCCAGCATCGGCAAAAGCCGCGGATACCGCAAGCCTGCCGGGGGCCGGCTCAGGTGCTGGTCGAGAAGCGGTAGCCGGTGCCGCGCACGGTCTGCACCAGTTCGTCCAGCTTCCATGGTTCCAGCGTCTTGCGCAGGCGGCGGATGTGCACGTCGACGGTGCGTTCCTCCACGTACACGCTGCCGCCCCAGACATGGTCGAGTAGTTGCGTGCGCGAGTAGACGCGCTCGGGGTGGGTCATGAAGAAATACAGCAGGCGGTATTCGGTCGGGCCGATCGGCACCGGTGCATCGCCGGCGAATACCCGGTGCGCCGGGCCGTCGATGCGCAGGCCGCCCAGCTCGACCATGCCGGAGCCGTCATCGCCCTGGCTGCGCCGCAGCACGGCCTTGATGCGGGCGACCAGTTCGCGGGTCGAGAACGGCTTGACCACGTAGTCGTCGACGCCGGCCTCGAGACCGTTGACACGGTCCATTTCCTCGCCGCGCGCGGTGAGCATGATGATCGGGATCTCGCGGCTGAGTTCTTCCTTGCGCAGGCGCCGGGCCAGTTCGAGGCCGCTCATGCCCGGCAGCATCCAGTCGAGCAGGATCAGGTCGGGTACCTGTTCGGCGAGCGCCAGCTGGGCGGCACGGGCGTCGGCAGCCTGGATCGCGTCCATGCCGGCCTTGCGCAGGGCGAAGGCGATCATTTCGCGGATGGAGGTCTCGTCTTCAACGATCAGGATGCGTTTGTGCACGCCGTGGTCCGCCTTGGCTTGTGACCGGCATATTGCAGCGGATCAATGTTACGCGTCGATGACATGGGTCGCAGCCTACTGCCGGGAACCGTCGCCAGGGCTGTCTTCGGTCTTGATCTTGCGTTTGTGCAGCTCCAGTACCAGCGGGGTCAGTTCGGCGATGCGCGCCTGGATGCGCACTCGCGCGTAGTAGTCCAGGTCGTCACGCTTGAGCAGCCGCTTGAGCTGCTCCATCGCATCGTACGGACGGCCGGAGTAGTAGCTGGCGTCGGCGAAGGCCTCGCCGGCGCGCACGCTGTCGCCGGCCTTGTCGCTGGCGCGGGCGTAGGTGCTGTAGATCTCCGGCTCGCTGGCGTTGTCCAGCAGTGGCCGCAGCAGGTCGGCAGCGAGGTGGGCCTGCCGCCGGTCGCCGCCGGCGGTGAGCGCCTTGGCATAGGCGAGCGCGACCGCGCGGTTGCGCGGCGACTGGGTGTTGAGCCCGGCATACGCCGCCAGCGCCGCGGCGCGCTGCCCGGCCTGCAGGTGGGCGTCGGCCAGCGCCAGCTGCAGCACCAGGCTTTCCGGGTGCGCCTGCAGCAGCGGCTGCAATTGCTCGGCCGCCGCGGCGCCGCGGCCGCTGCGGGTAAGTGCCAGCGCGTAGCCGTAGCGGTTCGCCGGGGTGTCGAACTCCGGCCGGGTCTGCAGGCTGGCGCCGTAGTAGGTGGCCAGCTTGGTCGCATCACCGGCCAGCACGCGCACGCGCTCGCGCATCAAGGCGTAGTTGTCCAGACTGCCGCTCGCCGGTGCGGCGACCAGCGTGGCGGGGTCCTTCACGAAGGCGATCGGCGCGGTGCTTTTCTCCCACTGCAGCTTGTCCATCGCGGTACCGGCGGGGCGCAGCTTCTGCGCGGCGATCAGCGCGCCGGCGCGCGCCTTCGCGTCGCTGATGCGCATCGTCGTCACCGGGTGCGTCTGCAGCAGGGCCGGCACATCCTCGCCACCGGCGCCGGCGCTCATGACGTCCTGCATGCGCTGGAAGAAGCCGGCCATCGCGTTCGGGTCGAAGCCGGCCCTGGCCAGGGTCTGGATGCCGACGCGATCAGCCTCGATCTCGTCCTTGCGGGTGAAGTTGATCGACTTCTGTGCGATCAGGCCCTGGCCGCCGGCCAGCACCGCCATCGGCGCGTCGCCGCTGTGGCTGCTGGCGCCGGCGGCAATCGCGCCCAGCAGCACCAGCGCCATCAGCGGTGCGTCCTTCTTCGAGTCCTCGAACGCGCGTTGCAGGTGGTTCTGGGTGATGTGGCCGATTTCGTGCGCGACCACGCCGGCCAGCTCGCTCTCGTCGCGGGTGATCGTGATCAGTCCGGCGTTCACCGCGATGTAGCCGCCGGGCGCGGCGAACGCGTTGATTTCCTGGTCCTTGACGATGAAGAACGCGAAGTGTTCCTTCGGTTTGTCGCTGCTGGCGACCAGCCGGTAGCCGAGGTCGTTGATGTAGTCGTCCAGCAGCGGGTCGTCCACCACCATGTCCAGCGCGCGCATCTGGCGCAGCATGGAGGCGCCGTAATCCTGTGCCTCCTGCGGCGAGATCAGCGCGTTCGCCGAACTGCCCAGGTCGGGCAGGCGCACGTCCTGCTGGGCGCCGGCGGCGCAAGCTAGTCCGGCGCTGATCAGCGCCATCAGCAGGCGCGGTGCGGGTCGTCGTGGTGCCATGCTCATAAGGTGGGTGACAATAGCATTGTGACCGTGGCGCGCCGCATCGGTTCCGCTTGAGCTGCCGGTGCGCGCCCCCATTTAGTGACGGCCTTTCCCCAAGTTGCGGAGTGTTGTGATGTCCAAGATCGAGGTCTATTCCACCGCGGTATGCCCGTACTGCGTGGCGGCCAAGAACCTGCTCAAGGCCAAGGGGCTGGAGTGGACCGAGGTGCGCGTCGATACCGATCCGGCGCAGCGTGACGCGATGCTGGCGCGCAGCGGCGGCCGCCGCACGGTGCCGCAGATCTTCATCAACGACCGGCACGTGGGCGGCTACGACGACCTGGTTGCCGCCGATCGTAGCGGCAAGCTGGCCGAGCTGCTGGAGCAGGTGGCATGAGCGACAAACTTGCCGAATTCACCGCGTTCCGCCAGCGCATGAACGAGCGCATCCTGGCCGAGGACAACCAGGTCGTGCGGCGCTTCTTCGCGCTGGACACGCAGACCTACAAGGCCGGCGCGCTGGACGTGAAGACCAAGGAGATGCTGGGCCTGGTCGCCTCGATGGTGCTTCGCTGCGACGACTGCATCAGCTACCACGTGGCCCAGTGCAAGGACGCCGGCGTGCAGCGCGACGAGTTCTTCGAGGTGTTCAGCGTGGGCCTGGTGGTGGGCGGCTCGATCGTGATCCCGCACCTGCGCCGCGCGGTGGACCTGCTCGACCAGCTGGAGTCGGGCGCCGAGGGTGGCCCCGCCTGCGCCGACCACGCCGGAGCATAGCCTCCTGCGGCTTTTTGCAATGCTGCGTGCGAGTATTTTCAACGCCTTGCGGGGCAGCTGCCCTGTTCGCGACGGGGCCGATCGGCGATAATCGTCCGGTTTCGATGCGTGCGCCTCCCCATGCGCACGCACTGCCCACAGCATTCCGTTCCAAGGAGTTCCCCCCATGAGCAAGACGATTGCCGTGATCCCCGGCGATGGCATCGGCCCGGAGATCATGACCGCCACGCTGCGCGTGCTCGACGCGCTGAACTGCGGCCTGAAGTACGACTTCGTCGACGCCGGCATGGTCGCGCTGGAGAAGCACGGCGACCTGCTGCCCAAGGCCACGCTGGACAAGATCGCCGAGCACAAGGTCGCGTTGAAAGGCCCGCTGACCACGCCGATCGGCGGTGGCTTCACCTCGGTCAACGTGACCCTGCGCCGCCACTTCGACCTGTACGCGAACGTGCGCCCGGCGGTGAGCTTCCCCGGCACCAGGTCGCGCTACGAGAACATCGACATCATCACCGTGCGCGAGAACACCGAGGGCGCCTACCGCTCCGAAGGTCAGACGCTGTCCGAGGACGGCGAGATCGCCGAGTCGGTGGCCCGCAACACGCGCCGTGGCAGCAGCCGGATCGTGCGCTACGCGTTCGAGTTGGCGGTGAAGAAGGGCCGCAAGAAGGTCACCGCGGTGCACAAGGCGAACATCCTGAAGACCAGTTCGGGCCTGTTCCTCAACGTGGCACGCGAGATTGCCAAGGAATACCCGCAGATCGAGTTCAACGAGATGATCGTGGACAACACCTGCATGCAGCTGGTGATGAAGCCGGAGCAGTTCGACGTGATCGTCACCACCAACCTGTTCGGCGACATCCTCTCGGACCTGTGCGCCGGTCTGGTCGGCGGTCTTGGCCTGGCTCCGGGCGACAACATCGGCGAGGGCGCGGCGATCTTCGAGGCGGTGCACGGCTCGGCGCCGGACATCGCGGGCAAGGGCATCGCCAACCCGTGCGCGCTGCTGCTGGCCGCCGCCGACATGCTCGACTACCTGGACATGGTCGCCAAGGGCGACAAGCTGCGCCAGGCGATCCGCGACACCATGACGAATGATCGCGACAGCGTGACGCCGGACCTCGGCGGCAAGGGCAGCACCGACAGCTTCGCCGATGCGATCGTGAAGCGCCTCGCGGCCTGACCCGCGCTGCCGCTCCCAGGAAAAAGCCGCGGGCATGCCGCGGCTTTTCCTTTGAGGTGCAGCCGCAGCTGCCCGCGCGTCAGTGCTTCGCCGGCTGGTAACTGCCCACGTCCGCACGCGACGGGATGGCGATGCGGTTCCAGCTGTTGATCAGGATGACCGCCATGTTGAGGTCGATCAGTTCGGCTTCGCTGAACTCGGCGCGGGCCTGTTCGTGGACGTCGTCCGGCACGCCGTGGATCGGGTCGAGCCGGGTCACCGCCTCGCACCAGGCCAGCGCGGCGCGCTCGCGCGGGCTGTAGAACGGCGCCTCGCGCCAGGCCTGCAGTACATAAAGGCGCTGCTCGGTCTCGCCGGCGGCGCGGGCGTCCTTGCTGTGCATGTCCAGGCAGTAGGCGCAACCGTTGAGCTGCGAGGCACGCATCAGCACCAGTTCGATCAGGCTTTGCTCGAGGCCGGAGTTCTTGACGTAGTCGGCCAGGGCGAGCAACGGCCTGGTGACATCGGGGTGTTTGTAGACATTGAAACGGGGCATGGGGTTTTCCTTGCAGTGTGCGGCCCGGGGTGGGCCGTTCAATGCAAGGACGTTGCGGCCCCGCCCTTCGTGACCATCGCCAGGCGAGCCAGCTTTGCCGGGTGGCGCAAGGCGAGCGTGGTGGTGATGCGATCGTCTTCGCACTCGATCCAGGTCGCGCTGACCAGCGTCTCGTCGATCCACGCCAGCAGCACGGGTTCGCCGTTGAGGAGGGTGGTGGTAAAACGCACGTCGGTCCGTGAATAGAAGCGGGTCGCGATCTGCGTGTAGAGCCGGGCCAGGCGGTCGGCGCCTTGCAGGGGGCGCAGTACGGCGCGCACGACGCCTCCGCCGTCGGAAATGGCAATGGCATCTTCGGCGAACAGCGCGCGCAGCGATTCCAGGTCGGGGTTCTTCAGCGCCTCGGCGAAGCGCTGGATCATGCGCTGCCTGGCCCGTACGTCCGCGCTGAAGCGCGGGCGTCCCTCGCGCAGGCGCGTCTTCGCGCGGTGCACGCGCTGGCGGCAGGCGTCCTCACCAATGCCCAGGATCGCCGCGGCCTCCGCGTGGCTGTAGTCGAATACCTCGAACAGCAGAAAGGCGGCCCGCTCCTCCGGGCTCAGCCGTTCGAGCAGCAGCAGGAAGGACATGGCGATCGTTTCGCCACGTTCCAGCGTCGCTTCGGGATGTTCCGCATCCGGCACCAGCGGCTCGGGCAACCAGGGACCGGGGTAGTGCGCGCGCTCGGTCCTGGCGCGGCGCAGGCGATCCAGCGCGATGCGGGTGGTGACGGTGACTAGCCAGGCCTCCGGGTCATCCAGCGCGTCGACGTCCTGCGCATGCCAGCGCAGCCACGCGTCGTGCAGCACGTCCTCGGCGTCGCTGGGCGTGCCAAGCATGCGGTAGGCCAGGCCGAACAGGCGCTGGCGATGCTGCTGGAACAGGGCGGTTTGCGAATCCATGAGGCGCTCCGGGGGAGGGACGCTGCCAGGACGCACGGGTGGAGCGAAACGTGACAGCTAGCGGAACAGCGGCCAGGGCGCCAGGAAAATCAGCCACATCAGCAGCAGGATGCCGACGTACTTGCCGGCCTTGTACAGCTTCCTGTGCCGCCGCTTGAACGCCGCCTTCCACTGGTGCATGGCGCCCTTGCGCTGGCTCCATGCGTACAGGCGGTTGATGAAGCCGGTCTTCTCGGTGCCGGCGTCGCTGTTGGGCGAGGCGGTGATCCTGCCCATGAACGCGCCCACGCGATGGTTGACCGCGCTCATCCAGCGCGTGCGCAGCGGGCGCTCCACGTCGGCGAACAGGATCACCCGGGTCTGGTCGGTCTTGTTCTCCACCCAGTGCACGTAGGTCTCGTCGAACACCACGTCCTTGCCGTCGCCCCAGGCGTGTTCCTCGCCGTCGACGAAGATGCGGCAGTCGCGCGAGTTCGGCGTGATCAGACCCAGGTGGTAGCGCAGCGAGCCGGCGAACGGATCGCGATGCGGGTTGAGTTTGCTGTTCGGCGCCAGCGTGGCAAACATCGCTGCCTTGATGCCGGGAATGGCGTTGAGCAGTTCGACCGTCTTCGGGCACAGCGCCTGTGCCGAGGCCAGCGGCTCGCCATACCACTTGAGGTAGAAGCGCTTCCAGCCCTGCTTGATGAAACTGTTGAAGCTGGCGTCGTCGTTCCGGCTGGTGCCGCGGATGTGGCCCTGGTCGGTCAGGTGCAAGGCTTCATCGCGGATGGCCTGCCAGTTCGCCTGCAGCAGGTCCAGCTCGGGAAAACCGCGACGATCGAGAATGGGCTTGGCCGGCACCGCCGAGAACGCGTACATCAGCAGGTTGTACGGCGCGAACACCGCCGAGTGGTCCACCAGCTGGCGATCGAAGCGCAGGCGCACGCGGCCGCGCAAATGCACCAGCAGCACGCACAGCGCGAAGAAGGCGAACAGGGCCAGCAGGACGAGGCGGGGAGTGAGGATCATGTCTACGCTTGCAACCGTGGAATGACTGTCAGGCAGGCATTCTACTCGCTTGGCCGCCGCCGCTAGCGCGGAGCGGGCGCGGCCTTCACCTGCTGTTCCCGGGTCAGCTCGACGTGTCGTTGCGGGCTGATCGGCTCGAACACCGGCTGGACGGCAGCACCCTTGTGGCGCAGTGCGGCGATCATGTTGGCAGCAGGGTAGCGGCCGGCGGCGAGGGCAGCTGCGTCGATCGCGTGCAGGCGGTCGATCCATCCGCGATCTTCGGCCAGCTGCGGATCGAAGTTGAAACCGACCCGCCGTTCGACGAACGGCATGATTGCGCCGCCGAAGCTGAAGAACAGTTCGAAATCGAACTCGGCCAGCAGGCAGCCCACGATGTCCTGTGCGCGCACGCCCTCGTTGGAATACGCGGCATGATTTATCGGGCGGTAATGCGGCGATGCCGTATTGAAATGGCGATCGTGGCGCTTGTCCGTCGGCAGAGTCGCCCACGCTTCCTGCACCGCGGTTTCCACGTCGGGCCACAACTGGTGGCCGTTGCGGCCGATGATGTCGGAGCTGAGCAGCACGCCGTGCGCGGCCAGCGAACGGCGCAGCGATCCGCAGAAGGTTTCCAGTTCGGTGACGTGGTGGAAGAACTGGTTGACGATGATGACGTCCTGCCCGGGTAGTTCGAACGGCAGGTTGCAGTCGCGTGCCTCGAACGTCATCGTCGCATCGACGCCGCGTTCCTGTGCCGTGGTGACGGCGCGGCGCATCAGTGAGGGGTTGAAGTCCAGGCAAGTGAATTGTGCCGCGACGCCGTCAGCCTGCAGCTGCGCGGCCAGCGCGATCTCCATGCCGCAGGAACCGGTGCCGGCGCTGAGCACGCGCACCGGTGCGTTTGCGCCGGTTGCACGGCGCCGAATGTGGTCGAGGAAGAAGCCTTCCGGCGAGCCGATGCCCAGCCGCTGCGCATCCGGCGCCAGGAAGCGCCCCGACCAGTATTCGAAGATCGGTGGCAGCGTTTCGCCCTGGTATTGCGGGGTGACGCTGAACGCAATGCGCTCGGCCACGGCCAGCAGTCGACGGCGAGCCGTTGCGGGCAGCGAGCGTGCCAGCGCTGCAATGGCGCGCTTGGCCGGCAGCCGGTGGCGGTAGGCGAAACTCTTCAACGACATGGAGGCGGTGTCGGTCGGGTATGTCGGGGAATGGGTGGGGCGCGAAAACCGGGGCCGTCGCCGCGCGGCAGGCCCCGGTTTCCAGCTTCTGACGTTACAACGCCTCCGCCGCGAAATCCGCCAGCCGCGAGCGTTCGCCGCGGCGCAGGGTGATGTGCGCGGAGTGCTCCCAGTCCTTGAAGCGGTCCACCGCGTAGGTGAGGCCGGAGGTGGTTTCAGTGAGGTACGGCGTGTCGATCTGCTCGACGTTGCCCAGGCAGACGATCTTGGTGCCGGGGCCGGCGCGGGTGATCAGGGTCTTCATTTGCTTCGGGGTGAGGTTCTGCGCCTCGTCGATGATCAGGTAACGGGACAGGAAGGTGCGCCCGCGCATGAAGTTCAACGAGCGGATCTTGATGCGCGAGGCGAGCAGGTCGTTGGTGGCCTGGCGGCCCCAGCTGCCGCCGTCCTCCGGATTGGCCAGCACTTCGAGGTTGTCGGTCAGCGCGCCCATCCACGGCGTCATCTTCTCTTCCTCGGTGCCGGGCAGGAAGCCGATGTCCTCGCCCACCGAGACGGTGGCGCGGGTCATGATGATCTCGCGGTAGCGCTGCTGGTCCATCACCTGGGCCAGTCCGGCGGCCAGCGCCAGCAAGGTCTTGCCGGTGCCGGCGTTGCCGAGCAGGGTGACGAAGTCGATGTCCGGGTCCATCAGCGCGTTGAGCGCGAAGTTCTGTTCACGGTTGCGCGCGCCGATGCCCCACACGTGGTGGTTCGCGTGCGAGTGGTCGTCCAGCAGCACCAGCGTGGCGCTGGCCTCGTCCAGGTGCAGCACGCGCAGCTCGACCGCGTTCTCGCCGGGCAGATACAGGCATTCGTTCGGGTACCAGGTTTCCTCTTCGCGCCGCTTCACCTCGTAGAACGTGCGACCGCGCTCGGTCCACGAGCGTACCTCCGGGTGCCGATCCCAGAAATCCTCCGGCAACGCGGTGGAGCCGGTGTAGAGCAGGGAGAAGTCGTCCAGTGCGCGGTCGTTCTCGTAGTCCTCGGCGACCAGCCCGTTGATGCTGGCCTTGATCCGCAGGTTGATGTCCTTGGTGACCAGGATCACGTCGCGGCCCGGGTTCTGGTCGCGCAGCTCGATCACCGCCGCCAGGATCTGGTTGTCCGCCTTGGCGTGGCCGTTGCTGCTGGTGCGGTGCTGGAAATACAGCCGGCCGACCGAGGTGCCGCGCTTGAGCTTGACGCCCTGCGGGTTACTCAGTTCCAGGCCGTCGGCGAGGTCGTGCTGCTTGCCGCGCTCGATCAGCTCGTTGAGGAAGCGGCTGGCCTGGCGGCCGTTGCGCGAGACTTCGGAGGCGCCCTTCTTCTTTTCGTCCAGTTCCTCCAGCACGGTCATCGGGATGAAGACGTCGTGTTCCTCGAAGCGGAACAGCGAGGTCGGGTCATGCAGCAGGACGTTGGTGTCGAGAGCGTAGATGCGCTTGCTTCCGGTCATGCGGAAGTGTCCTCGCTGGTGGGTGGAGGGAGTCGGCGGGCGATGGCCATGGATGGCGTGGCGGTCAACGCGCGGGAATGGCGTCGAGCACGGCCTGGGCGTGGCCGGGCACCTTCACGCCGCGCCATTCGGCGGCGAGCTTGCCGTCGGGGTCGATCAGGAAGGTGCTGCGCACGATGCCCAGGTGGCGCTTGCCGTACAGCACCTTCTCGTGGATCACGTCGAACGCCTTGCACCAGGTTTCGTCGGCATCGGACACCAGCGGGAACGGCAGTGCCTGCTTGGCGGCGAAGTTGGCGTGGGATTTCGCCGAGTCGCGCGATACGCCGACGATCTGCGCATGGCGCTTGCGGAACGCGGGGTAGAGGTCGCGGAAATCCTGCGCCTCGCTGGTGCAACCGGGGGTGGAATCCTTCGGGTAGAAGTACAGCACCACCCATTGGCCCTTGAGGTCGGCGAGCTTGATGATGCTGCCGTCGCCGGTGGTGCCGCTGAGGGCAGGGGCCTTCTTTCCGATGTCTGGCATGGTCTCTCCGGAAACCCGACGGGGTTTCGCCTGTGTGCGTGGCAGAGACTAGCGCGACGGCCGTGGCGGATGACAGCCTTGCCAGGCCTGTCGCGCTGGCGCATCCTAGAATTTCACCGGGTCCATGATCGCGTCGAGGTTCAGGCCGTCGCACAGTTCCAGGAAGTCGTCGCGCAGCGCGGCGATATGGATTTCCGCCGGGATGCCGATGGTGAACTGGGCCTGGAACATCTCTGCCCCGGTCTGCATCGCCTGGTAACGGGTGGAGTTCAACTGCTCCACGCTGATCCCGTGCTGGCTGAAGAAATCCACGATGCGCGCCACGATGCCGGGCCGGTCGGCCGCCACCACTTCCACCAGGTATGGCAGCAGGTGCGAGCTGTCCTGGCGTGGGCCGGTGCGGTAATGCACCAGGTGCATGCTCTCGTCGCGGCCCAGTTTGGCCAGCGCGGTTTCCAGCTTGGCCAGCGCGTCCCACGCGCCGGTGGCCAGCAGCATCAGCGAGATTTCCGTGCCGATGGTGGATACGCGCGACTCGGACAGGTTGCAGCCGGCGTCGGCGATGCGCCGGGCGAGCGCCAGCAGCGGCGATTTGGTCGTCGCGGTGAGCGCGTGGATCAGCAACTGGTTGTCATTGCCCGAGCGCGTGGCAGCGGAGGAAGGGCCGGGGGAAGGTTTCAAGAGGGTCTGCCTGTGGACGTCTGTCCGCGCGGTGCGGGGTCATGAGACTACTCCGGTCGAGCTTACTTGCCCGCCTCGCGAGGCGGCAAGTAACATGGACAGCTAGCCTTGTAGCGGAATCGTGTCTTGAACATTCGCGGAAGCATCTGCGCGCTGGCCACGCCGTTCGCGGCCGATGGCGCGCTCGACCTGGATGCGTTCGGTCGGCTGATCGATCATCAGCTGGCCGGCGGTACCCAGGCGCTGGTGGTGGCCGGCTCCACCGGCGAAGCACACATGCTGGAGCACGACGAGTTCGATCGCCTGCTGGCGTTCGCGCTCGAGCGCGTGGCCGGGCGGGTGCCGGTGATCGCTGGCACCGGCGAGGCCGGCACCGCCAAGACGGTGGCGCTGACCCGCCGCGCGAAGACCTTGGGCGCCGATGCGGCGCTGCTGGTGACGCCGTACTACGTGCGCCCGACCCAGGAGGGCCTGCGTCGGCATTTCCTGGAAGTGGCCGAGCACGGCGGCCTGCCGGTGCTGCTGTACAACGTGCCCAGCCGCACCGGTTGCGACCTGTTGCCGTCGACCGTGGCCGCGTTGCGCGGGCACCCGGCGGTCATCGGCATCAAGGAGGCGCGCGGCGATCGCGAGCGGATTCTGGCGCTGGCGGAACTTGTGCGCGAAGATTTCGTCTATCTGTCCGGCGACGACGGCAGCGCCGGCGAGGCGATGCTGGCCGGCGCCGCCGGCACCATCTCGGTGGTGGCCAACCTGGTGCCGCAGGCGTTCCGCGCCCTGTGCGATGCGGCCACTGCCGGCGACCAGGTGGCGACGGCGCGCTGCCATGCCGCGCTGGAGCCGCTGGTGCAGGCGCTCAACTGCGCGCCCAACCCGATCGCGGTCAAGGCCGGCCTGCCCGTGCTGGGACTGGGGCTGGGCCTGCCGCGGTTGCCGCTGGTGGAACTGAACGACGGTCCGGATCGCGCCCGATTGCACCAAGCGCTGTCCAGTCTGGCATCCTTGGCGACTGCAGCCGGTTGACGGTTGCCTGACTTACCTCACGGAATCCGATTACATGAAGAAAACCTCGCTCCTCGTGGCCCTGCCGGCCGTGGCCCTCGGTGGCCTGCTGCTTACCGGCTGCGGCGCGTTCCGCTCGCACAAGGCGTGGGACAGGGCCGTGCAGGAAGCTCCGCTGGAGATCCCGCCGAGCCTCGACCGGCCGTCGACCAGCGAAGCGCTGGTCATCCCGCCACCGGGTGCGAACCAGCCGACCGCCAATGGCGCCACCGCCCGCGTCGGTTCGGCCGGCGGCCAGATCAGCGATGGCTTCGTGCTGGCCGACAGCGTCGACAACGCCTATCGCCGGGTCGGCCAGGTACTGGAGAGCGGCAGCCTGGGCGAACTGGCCGGTCACGACGACGCCACCCACAGCTACACGCTGAATGTTTCCGACGCCGTGGCTCAGCAGAAGAAGAAAGGCTTCTTCGGCCGCCTGTTCGGGCGCGACAAGAGTGGTTCCGCATCCGCTCCGGGCGCCGGCTCGCACCAGGTGCAGATCAGCGTCAACGGCAGCGGCACGGCGGCCAGCGAAGTCCGCGCCGAAGGCAACGCTGCCGCCGTGGGCAAGGTGATCGATGCATTGAAGTCGCGCCTGGGCGGCTGATCGCCGGCGCACAGCCACCAAAAAGAACGCCGCCCTCGGGGCGGCGTTCTTTTTTTGCAGATGGACTTCAGCGCTGCAGCAGTTCGAGTTTGTCCGGCTTGCCTTCCCAGTCCCTGGCGTCGGGCAGGGCGTCCTTGCGTTCGGTGATCACCGGCCAGCTCCTGGCCAGTTCGGCGTTCAGCGCCACGAACCCTTCCTGGCCGGCCGGCACGTCGTCTTCCGGGTAGATCGCGTTGATCGGGCACTCCGGCTCGCACAGCGTGCAGTCGATGCACTCATCCGGATCAATCGCCAGGAAATTGGGGCCTTCGTGGAAGGCGTCGACCGGGCAGACCTCGACGCAGTCGGTGTACTTGCACTTGATGCAGTTGTCGATGACGACAAAGGTCATGGGCGGTTTTGGCCTGCTTGTGGGAAGTGTGTCAGGCGACCCGGCAAATCAGCGCGTCGGTTTTTGTGGAAAATGCAGCCATGGATGGCCGCTTTTGATCCAGCCAGTGGCGCCGGGCTGTACGTTGGCACTGGTCGGCCCAACTGGAGCAATCACGGAAGATTGCAAAAGCAAATGGTGCTCCCTACGAGACTCGAACTCGTGTTCCCGCCTTGAGAGGGCAGTGTCCTGGGCCACTAGACGAAGGGAGCGTTATGCAGCGAGGCGCGCTAGTATAGCGGAATTGTTTCGCCCGGCAATGCCTGCAGCGCATGGGTCTGCGCTGTCGCAAGACAGGAACCATCGGGCGCCCGCGTCTTGCGGGGCGGTTCGCGATGCGCCACGTCGCGATATATTGCAACCCACGGGCAGCTTCGCCCTGCAAGGACTCCGACCGCTTGAATCCCGAATCGAGGACCGACGCCACGCCGACGCTGCGGGTCATTCCGCGCGACCAGCACATCGTCTCGCGCAAGAACATCAGCAAGGCGGCGTTGCGCGTGCTGTACCGCCTCAACGAGGCCGGCTACGCCGCCTACCTGGTCGGCGGCGCGGTACGCGACCTGTTGCTGGGGCTGCAGCCGAAGGACTTCGACGTGGCCACCGACGCCACCCCGGACGAGGTGAAGAAGCTGTTCCGCAACTGCCGCCTGATCGGCCGCCGTTTCCGGCTGGCGCACGTGGTGTTCGGCCCGGAAATCATCGAGGTGGCCACGTTCCGCGGCACCGGCGAGGAGGGCGGCGAGGGCGACCGCCACATCATCGACGGCCGCATCGTGCGCGACAACATCTGGGGCACGATCGAGGAGGACGCGCTGCGCCGCGACTTTCGCGTCAACGCGATGTACTACGACATCAGCGACTTCTCCGTGCGCGACTACGTTGGCGGCATGCAGGACCTGCAAGACCGCGTGCTGCGCCTGATCGGCGACCCGGACACCCGTTACCACGAAGACCCGGTACGCATGCTGCGTGCAGCGCGGCTGGCGGCGAAGCTCGGCATGCGCATCGACGCGGCCGCGATGGCGCCGTTCGAGACGCTGGGGCCGCTACTGGCCGACGCCGCGCCGGCGCGGCTGTTCGACGAGTCGCTGAAGATGTTCCTGGCCGGCAACGGCCTGAAGAGTTTCCGCATGCTGGAGCAGAGCGGCCTGCTGAAATTCCTGTTCCCGGCGACCGCGCGTGCGCTCAAGCGCGGCGACGAGGCGCTGCGGGCGCTGGTCGAGCATGGCCTGGCGAACACCGACGCGCGGATCGCCGAGGGCAAGTCGGTGACCCCGGCGTTCCTGTTCGCAGTGCTGCTGTGGGGCGAGGTGCGCGATGTGGCGCACCAGCTGATCGGCCGCGGCGTCGAAGGCAACGAGGCATGGTCGCGCGCCGCGGCGCAGGTGGTCGGTGAACAGTGTCAGCGGGTGGCGATCCCGCGCCGGTTCACCTTCACCATGGAGGAGATCTGGTCACTGCAGCCGCGCTTCGAGCAGGTCCAGCGCAAGCGGGTGTTCCGCCTGATGACGCACCCGCGGTTTCGCGCCGCGTTCGATTTCCTGCTGCTGCGCGGCGACGAATCACCGGCAATGCGCGAGCTGGGCCAGTGGTGGGCGCATGCGCAGCAGCTGCCGCAGGATGTGCTGGCCGCCGCGCTGCCGGCCGGCGGCGGCAGCTGTGCCAGTGATCATGTGGCGCCGCCGGTAGCCGCCAGGCCGCCGCGCCCGCGCCGCCGGCGGCGCCGGTCAGTCGACAAATCGGGCTCCGTGTGACCCTGGCCTACGTCGCGCTGGGCAGCAATCTCGGCGACCCGCGGCAACAGTTGCTCGACGCCATGGAGGCATTGGCGAACCTGCCCGACACCCGCCTGCTGCAGCGTTCGCGGCTGTACCGCACGCCGCCGTGGGGCGTGCTGGAGCAGCCACCCTTCATCAATGCCGCGGTGGAACTGGACACTGCGCTGTCGCCGCACGCCTTGCTGAACGCCTTGCTGGCGATCGAGCAGCACGCCGGCCGCGTGCGCGGCGAGCGCAACGGGCCGCGCACGCTGGATCTGGACCTGCTGCACGTCGACGACGTGCAACTGGACGACCCGCAGCTGACCCTGCCGCATCCGCGCATGGCCGAGCGGCCGTTCGTGCTGTTGCCCCTGCACGATATTGCGCCCACGCTGCGCTTGTCCGGGCAGACTACGGTAGCGGAGCTGCTCGCCCGGCTCGATCTGACCGGCTGTGAACGCGTGGCTTGAGCCATCACCGCGGCGCGCCGGATAATCGGCGGCCACCCCATCCCAGGAATTGCCGTGTACGTGCAGAACGCCAGTGTCCCCGACCGCAAGCCGGTGACCGTGCCAGGCCTGCTTGCGATGAAGGCGCAGGGACGGCGCATCGTGATGCTCACCGCCTATGACGCCAGTTTTGCCTGGCAGCTGGAGGCGGCCGGCGTCGACATCGCGCTGGTCGGCGATTCGCTCGGCATGGTGATCCAGGGACATGCCAGCACGCTGCCGGTGACGCTGGAGCACATGGTCTACCACACCGCGGCGGTGGCGCGCGGGCTGTCGGCCACGCTGCTGGTGGCCGACCTGCCGTTCATGGCCGACCGCGACGTGGCGCATGCGCTGGAAGCGGGCGCGCGGTTGGTCGGCGAGGCCGGCGCGGCGATGGTGAAGATCGAGGGCGCCGCGCCGCACGTACTGGAGGCGATCGCGGCGCTCACCGCACGCGCGATCCCGGTCTGCGCGCATCTCGGGCTCACTCCGCAGTCGGTGCACAAGTTCGGCGGCTTCAGGATCCAGGGTCGCGAGCAGACTGCCGCCGACCGCGTGCTGGCCGAGGCGCTGGCGGTGCAGGCGGCGGGGGCGGACCTGCTGGTGATGGAGGGCGTGCCGGTCGAACTGGGCCAGCGGGTGACCGCGGCGCTGACGATCCCGGTGATCGGCATCGGTGCCGGCCCGCATTGCGACGGCCAGGTGCTGGTGATCCACGACATGCTGGGCATCACTCCGGGCAAGCGGCCGAAGTTCAGCAAGGATTTCCTGGCCGGGCGCGATTCTGTCGGCGCGGCAATCGCTGCCTACGCCGAGGACGTGCGCAGCGGCGCCTTCCCGGCCCCCGAGCATTGCTTCAACTGACCTGAGCGAGCCTGCCCATGCAGACCGTACAAGACGTCCCGGCCCTGCGCGCCGCGATCCGCGGCTGGCGCACGCAAGGCCAGACGGTGGGTTTCGTGCCGACCATGGGCAACCTGCACGCGGGCCACCAGTCGCTGATCAGGCTGGCGCGCGCGCGCACCGAGCGGGTGGTCGCCAGCGTGTTCGTCAATCCCACCCAGTTCGGGCCGAACGAGGATTACGACCGCTACCCGCGCACCCTGGTGCAGGATCAGGCGGCGCTGGCCGAGCAGGATTGCGACCTGCTGTTCGCACCGGACGTGACCACGATGTATCCGTTTGGTCCCGCGCACAGCGTCAGCGTGCGCGTGCCGCAGATCACCGACACGCTGGAAGGCGCGCATCGCCCCGGGCATTTCGACGGCATGGCCACCGTGGTGTGCAAGCTGTTCAACCTGGTGCAGCCGGACGTGGCGGTGTTCGGGCAGAAGGACTTCCAGCAGCTGAAGGTGGTCGAGCGGATGGTGCGCGACCTGGGGTTGCCGGTGAAGGTGGTGGCAGCGCCGATCCTGCGCGCCGACGACGGCCTGGCGCTGAGCTCGCGCAACCAGTACCTGAGCGCCGGGGAGCGTGCACGCGCGCCGCTGATCCACGACACCCTGCAGAAGATGCGTGAACTGCTGGCGCAGGGGCATCCGTGGCAGGCCATCGAGCAGACCGCCGCCGCGCGCCTCGAACGGGCGGGCTTCGTTCCCGATTACGTGGTAATCCGCCGTGCCGAGGACCTGGCCGAGCCGGCTGAAAACGAGCGCGGAGGCCTGGTGGCGCTGGTCGCGGCCCGTCTTGGCCATACCCGCCTGATCGACAACTTGCTGCTCGACTGAGTTGCCCGCATATCGGGGGCGTTGCCGCTGATGTTGCGGTGCAACGTCATCGGTTCGATAATTGCGGACTTTGCAGGCTGTCCCTGCCGGAAAGAATGTCATGCACCTGAACATGCTCAAGGCCAAGATCCACCGCGCCACGGTGACCCATGCCGAGCTGCACTATGAGGGCTCGATCGCGATCGACGGTCTGCTGCTGGATGCTTCGGGCATCCGCGAGTACGAGCAGATCCACGCCTGGAACGTCAACAGCGGCCAGCGCTTCGTCACCTATGCGCTGCGCGCCGAGGAAGGCTCGGGCATCATCTCGGTCAACGGCAGCGCGGCACGCAGCGCGCAGGCAGGCGATGTCATCATCATCGCGGCCTTCGTGCAGCTGAGCGAGGCGGAACTGGAACAGTACCAGCCCACCTGCGTCTACATCGCGGCGGGCGCGGGCAACCGCATCAGCCACACCAACCGTTCCATCCCCAAGCAGATGGCCGCGGCCTGAGCTGTCAGCTGCGCTGCTTCGCCAGCGCCCACGCCACGTGCTCGCGCACGACCGCCGACGGGTGGTCGGCGCGGGTGTTGAGCGCCTCGATTGCTGCCACTGACTTCGGCGCATTGCCCAGCGCCACCGCGATGTTGCGCAGCCAGCCTTCGTAGCCGGTGCGGCGGATCGCCATGCCTTCGGTGCGCTTCAGGAATTCGTCCTCGCGCCATGCAAACAGCTCGACCAGCTTCGCGCCATCGAGGCTGTGCCGTGGCGCGAAATCCGGCTCGGCGGTCGCCTGCGCGAACTTGTTCCACGGGCACACCAGCTGGCAGTCGTCGCAGCCGAAGATGCGGTTGCCCATCGGCGTGCGCAGTTCTTCCGGGATGCTGCCTTTCAACTCGATCGTGAGGTACGAGATGCAGCGCTTGGCGTCGAGCCGGTACGGCCCCAGGATTGCCTGCGTCGGGCACACCTCGATGCAGCGCGTACAGGTGCCGCAATGCGCGCTGGCCGGTTCGTCCAGCGGCAACGGCAGGTCGGTGTACAGCTCGCCGAGGAAGAAGTACGAGCCGGCATGGCGGTTGATCAGCACGGTGTGCTTGCCGATCCAGCCCAGTCCCGCGTTGCGTGCCAGCGCCTTCTCCAGCACCGGCGCGGAGTCCACGTAGGCGCGATAGCCGAAGTCGCCGACCACGCCGTGGATGCGCTCGGCCAGCTTCTGCAAACGGTTGCGCATCAGCTTGTGGTAATCGCGCCCCAGCGCATAACGCGATACGTAACCCGCTTCGGCGTCGCCGAGCACGTCCCACGCATTCGCGGTGCCGGGCGGAATGTAGTCCATGCGCACCGAGATCACCCGCTGCGTGCCCGGCTCCAGTTCGGCCGGGCGGGTGCGCTTGGTGCCGTGCCGCGCCATGTATTCCATCTCGCCGTGATGACCGCCCTCGAGCCAGCGCTGCAGGTGCTGCTCGTCGTCGCCGAGGTCGGTGCCGCTGATGCCGGCGTCAGCGAAACCCAGTTCGATCGCCCAGCGCTTGATGTCGCGCGCGAGCGCGGCGTAATCGGGCGAAGCGGACGAGGTGGTGCTGGACATCCGCCTATTGTAGAGGCGGCCCATGCCTATAATCCGCGCATGCCTGCCCATCCCTACAGCCGCCATCTGCATACCGTCGAACAGTTGCGCGCGATGGAGCGTGCGGCGTTGTCGGCGCTGGGCATCTCCGGCCCCGAGCTGATGCGCCGCGCGGCCAGTGCCGCGTTGAACAGCCTGCGCCGGCACTGGCCGCAACTGCAGCAGGTCTGCATCCACTGCGGCCCCGGCAACAACGGCGGCGACGGTTTCCTGCTCGGCGTGCTGGCGCGCGAGGCGGGCCTGCAGGTCGAGCTGGTGGCGCTGACGGCTACCTCGCACGGCGACGCCGCGTCGGCACGCGCAGCGTGGGAAGCGGGCGGTGGCCGGGTGCGCTTGTGGGATGCGCAAGGAGCGCTACCCGACGCCGAGCTGCACGTGGATGCGCTGTATGGCATCGGCCTCAACCGCGCGCCGGAGGCGGCCGCGACCACGCTGATCGAGGCGATCAATCGCAGCGGCCGCCCGGTGCTGGCGCTGGACGTGCCCAGCGGCCTGGATACGGATACCGGCAGCTGTCCCGGCGCGGCGATCCGCGCGGATGTCACGGTGACCTTCATCGCCGGCAAGCGCGGGCTGCACACCGGACGCGCGGCCGATCAGGTCGGCGTGCTCGAACTGGCGACCCTGGGCGTGCCGGACAGCGTCTATGCCGACACGCTGCCCGACGCACGTTTGCTGGTTGCCGAGGCGTTGCCGCCGCGCGCGCGCTACGCGAACAAGGGCAACTACGGCCACGTGCTGGTAATTGGCGGCGAGCACGGCATGGCCGGCGCCGTACGCCTGGCCGGGGAGTCGGCGTTGCGCGCCGGCGCTGGCCTGGTCAGCGTGGCGACGCGGGCGGCACATGTGTTCGCGCTGAATGCGGCGCGGCCGGAACTGATGGCGCACGGTGTCGACGGGCCGCAAGCACTGGCGCCGCTGCTCGAACGGGCCAGCGTGCTGGCGCTGGGACCCGGCCTGGGACAGGCGGGCTGGGGGCATGCCCTGTGGCTGACCGCGCTGGATGCGAACAAGCTGCTGGTGCTCGATGCCGACGGACTGAACCTGCTCGCACGCGAGCCGCGCCGGTTCACCGCGTCGACCGTGCTGACGCCACATCCGGGTGAGGCGGCACGTTTGCTGGGAATCACCACCGGAGAGGTCGAACAGGATCGCTTCGCCGCGGCACGCGAAATCGCGCGCCGCTACCACGCCGTCGTGGTGTTGAAGGGTGCAGGCAGTCTTGTTGCCGATCCGGATGGACGTCTGGACGTCTGTCCGTGGGGCAATTCAGGGATGGCCAGCGGCGGCATGGGTGACCTGCTCACCGGTGTCGTGGCGGCACTGCTGGCGCAAGGCTGCAGTGCATGGCAGGCGGCCTGTCTTGGCGCGGGCCTGCACGCCCGTGCGGGCGATCTTGCCGCCCGCCAGGGTGAGCGTGGCTTGCTGGCCAGTGATCTGTTGGCGCCGATTCGTGCGCTGGGCAATGGCGTGACCGGTTATGAGCGTGAACATGATTGAGCAAGTCGATGACGGACTCCGCTGGTCGCTGGCCGACGAAGCTGCCACGGCGGCATTCGGGTCGCAGGTCGCGGGGGCGCTGGATGAGGGCCTGGTGCTCTACCTGCATGGCCCGCTGGGTGCCGGCAAGACCAGTTTTGCCCGCGCATTGCTGACCACCCTCGGCGTCGGTGAGCGGGTCAAGAGTCCCACCTACAGCCTGATCGAAGGCTATCTGGCGAAGGATCGCCCGGCCTGGCATCTGGACCTGTACCGGATCGCCGATCCTGCCGAGCTGGAGTGGCTGGGCCTGGACGCGCTGGCCGATCCGGCTGCCGTGGTACTGGTGGAATGGCCCGAGCGAGGCGCCGGAGCGCTTCCGGCAGCGGATGCGGAACTGCTGCTCGATTACGCCGGCGCCGGCCGTCATGCCTTGCTGCGCGCACAGGGCCCGCGTGGCAGGCGCCTGCTCGACCGGCTCGCCAAGTAATTATTTCCCTTGGAAAATTTGCCGGACGGCATTCAGGAAACGATTCCAGTGGAATACGCAAGTTGCACCCCGTAACTTGATCTCACCTGATGAATGATCCGCAGGTCATGGATATTCAAGGGAAAAGTCTTGCAATGCCGACGGGGCTGCGCTTCAATGCAGGGCATGAGGGGCTACCTGAACAAGTGGGCAGGCGGTTTTGTCGTCGCAATCGCGGCGCTGATGCCCGTGGCAGCGCTCAGTGCAGCCCAGGTGAAGGATGCCCGCGTTTGGGCAGGTCCCGAGTACACCCGCCTGGTGCTCGATGCCTCCGGTCCGCTGCAGTACACGATCAGCCAGAAGAATGGCCAGGTCGTGGTGGAACTGCCGGACAGCAGCCCCAGCCGCGATTTTTCCGATCCGTCCGCGCAGGGCCTGCTTCGCGGCATGAGTCATTCGCGGCTGGGCCGCGGCATGCAGGTCACCGCCAAG
Source organism: Rhodanobacter sp. B2A1Ga4 (assembly GCF_018101315.1). Classification (NCBI taxonomy): domain Bacteria; kingdom Pseudomonadati; phylum Pseudomonadota; class Gammaproteobacteria; order Lysobacterales; family Rhodanobacteraceae; genus Rhodanobacter; species Rhodanobacter sp. B2A1Ga4. The sequence continues at coordinate 66,625 of NZ_JADBJR010000001.1, forward strand.
GTCGACCCGGCCAGCCGCCTGAAGAGTTTCCTGCTGAAGCCGAATGACGACGGCAACTACCGGCTGGTGCTGGATTTCTACCCGGCCAGCCACGCGGCCGAGGTCGCCGGTGACGTTGCCGCCACTGAAAGCACCACAGCCGAGGTCGCGCAAGCGCCGGCAGCCAGGCCGGTGGCCGCCGCGTCCTACAGCAATCCCACGCACAGCCGCCGGGTCGCCGCCGAGCAGGCTGCGGCGATGCTCAACGGCCAGCGCCAGGTGGTGGTGGCGATTGACGCCGGGCATGGCGGCAAGGATCAGGGCGCGCATGGCCCCGGCGGCACGCTGGAAAAGAACGTCACGCTGGCGGTGGCGCGCGAGCTCGCGGCGCAGATCAATCGTCAGCCCGGCATGAAGGCGGTGCTGACTCGCGACAGCGACTTCTTCATCCCGCTCGCGCAACGTTACCGGATCGCCCGCGAACACAATGCGGACCTGTTTGTGTCAATTCACGCGGACGCCTTCACCAGCGACGATGCCAAGGGTTCGTCAGTGTGGGTGTTGTCGCCGCGCGGCAAGACCAGCGAGGCCGCGCGCTGGCTGGCCGATCGCGAGAACCGCGCCGACCTGATCGGCGGCACCTCGCTGGACGACAAGGACGACAGCCTGGCCAAGGTGCTGCTGGACCTGCAGCAGGGTTGGGCGATGCAGGCCAGCGACGTGGTCGCCGGCAACGTGCTCAAGGCGCTTGCAGGATTGGGTCCGACCCATCGCGGTTATGTCGAGCGCGCGAACTTCGTGGTGCTGCGTTCGCCGGACGTGCCGTCGATCCTGGTCGAGACGGCCTTCATCAGCAATCCCGCCGAGGAGCGCAAGCTGCGCGATCCGGCGCACCAGAAAAAGCTCGCCGAAGCGGTCATGGGCGGCGTCAGGAATTATTTCGAATCCACACCGCCGCCGGGCACCTGGTTCGCTGCCGAGGCGGCGCGACGTAATGGCGTGCAGCTGGCTTCCAGCACCAGGCAGTCATCCGGCCAGGCGTCCGTGCGCGACGTGCACAAGGTCGGGCGTGGCGAAAGCCTGAGCAGCATCGCGAAGCAGTATGGCGTCAGCGTCGGTGCGCTGAAGAACGCGAACCAGATCAACAGCAACACGGTCCGTGCCGGCACCACGCTGACCATTCCCGCCGGCTGACTTCGCGGCGGCACTTGGGCGTTCGCTGCTAAAGTTCGCGGATGACCGTCATCCGCCTGCTTCCCCCCGAACTCATCAACCAGATCGCCGCCGGCGAAGTCATCGAACGGCCGTCCTCGGTGGTCAAGGAGCTGGTCGAGAACAGCCTCGACGCCGGCGCCGCGCGCATCGAAGTGGAGATCGAGGCTGGCGGCGCGCGCCTGATCCGCGTGCGCGATGACGGCGGTGGCATCCATGTCGACGAGCTGCCGCTGGCGGTGGCCTCGCACGCCACCAGCAAGATCGGCAGCTTCGACGATCTGGAACACGTCGCCAGCATGGGTTTCCGCGGCGAGGCGCTGGCCTCGGTGTCGTCGGTGGCGCGCTTCGCTCTGACCTCGCGTGCGCGCGACCAGGACGCCGCGTTCCGCATCGAGGTCGACGGCGGCAAGCTGCAGGCGGCGCGTCCGGCGCAGCACCCGCCGGGCACCAGCGTCGAGGTGCGCGACCTGTTCTACAACGTGCCGGCGCGCAAGAAGTTCATGCGCGCCGAACGCACCGAATTCGCGCACATCGACGACCTGCTGAAATCGCTGGCGCTGGCGCGCGGTTCGGTGGAATTCCGGCTCAGCCACAATGGCAAGCCGGTGCGCATCTGGACGGCCGCGCGCGACGAGCAGGCGCAGCTGCAGCGGGTGGCCGAAGTATTAGGCGACGAGTTCCCGGCGCAGAGCCTGCGCATCGACCACGCCGCGGCCGGGCTGCACCTGTCCGGCTGGGTCGGTTTGCCCACCGCCTCGCGGGCGCAGGCCGACGCGCAGTATTTCTACGTCAACGGACGATTGGTACGCGACCGCATCGTCGCCCACGCGGTGCGCCAGGCGTATGCCGATGTGCTGTTCCACGGCCGCCACGCCGCGTTCGTGCTGTACCTGGAACTCGACCCGACCGGCGTCGACGTGAACGTGCACCCGGCCAAGCACGAGGTGCGGTTCCGCGAACAGCGGTTGGTGCACGACTTCCTGTTCCGCACCCTGCACGAGGCGCTGGCACAGACGCGCGCGGGGCTGGGCACGCTGCCGGCGGCGGAGCCGGCGCCGATGACCAGCTACGCGTATGCGGGCTCCCCCTCATCCGGTGGCGCGACCTGGCCCAGCCCGTCCAGCCAGAGCCGACTGAGCCTGGGTACGCGCGAGGCGCCGCTGGCCGATTACGCGGCCTTGCTCGGTGCTGCGCCATCCATCGCCAGTGCGCCCGCGCCGTTGCCGGAAACGGCAGAGGGCGAGGCACCACCGCTCGGTTTCGCGATCGCCCAGCTGAAGAGCATCTTCGTGCTGGCCGAGAATGCGTACGGCCTGGTGCTGGTCGACATGCACGCGGCGCACGAGCGGATCACTTACGAGAAGCTGAAGTCCGGCCGCGTTACCAGCAACCTGCGCTCGCAGGTGCTGCTGGTGCCGCTTTCCATCGCGGTCAGCGCGAAGGAAGCCGCCGCCGCCGAGGAGCACGCCGAGGCGTTGGCCGAATGGGGCCTGGAGCTGTCGCGCAGCGGCCCGGCGACGATCGTGGTGCGGCGTATTCCCGCGCTGCTGGAAGGCGCCGACGTGGGCCAGCTCAGCCGCGACGTGTTGTCCGAACTGGCCCAGCACGGCAGCTCACGCCGTCTGCAGGAGCTGGAAAACGAGCTGCTCTCGACCATGGCCTGCCACGGTTCGGTGCGTGCTGGCCGGCGCCTGACCATTCCCGAGATGAATGCACTGCTGCGCGAGATGGAGGCGACCGAGCGCTCCGGACAATGCAATCATGGGCGTCCGACCTGGGTCCAGCTGAGCGTGGCCGAGCTCGACAAGTTGTTCATGCGCGGCCGTTGACGCGCCTTCAAGAAACGTTTCGCTGGAGATAGTGATGATACGTACCAGCCTGTTTGTTGCCGCCATACTGGGAGTCGCTACCGTGCAAGCCGCCGACGTCGATAGTTACAAGCACAGCATCGAGCAGTGGCGGGCTGGTCGGGTCGAACGGCTGACCACGCCGGACGGCTGGCTGAGCCTGATCGGGCTGGAGTGGCTGAAGGAAGGGACAAACCGCGTCGGCAGTGCCGCCGACAACGACATCGTGCTGGGTACCGGGCCGGCGCATCTGGGTGTGGTCACGCTGGCGCGCGATGGCAGCATGCGCATCGTGCTGGACAAGGACAGCGGCGCGACGATCGACGGCAAGGCCGTGGCCGAAGCGCCGCTGCTGGACGACGCCCACGTTGCCGGCGACGCCGCGCCCACGCGGGTAGCGTTCGGCAGCGCGAGCTTCTACGTGATCGACCGCGACGGCCGCAAGGGGCTGCGGGTCAAGGACACGGAAGCGCCCTCGCGCAAGCACTTCGCCGGCATCGATGCGTTTCCGGTCGACCCGTCGTGGCGAATCGAGGCGACCTGGGTGCCGGCGCAGCCGGGCGAGACGCTGGAGATGGGCACGGCGATCGGCACCATCGACAAGTACCCGGTGCCGGGCAAGCTGGAGTTCGGCCGCGACGGCAAGCACTTCGAGATCCTGCCGGTGATCGAGGTGCCCGGCGACGCGCAGTACTTCATCGTGTTCGCCGATCGCACCAGCGGCAAGGAAACCTATGGCGCCGCGCGCTTCCTGTACATCGACCCGCCGAAAGACGGCAAGGTCGTGCTGGACTTCAACAAGGCGTACAACCCGCCGTGCGCGTTCACGCCGTTCGCCACCTGCCCGCTGGCGCCGCCGGAAAACCGGCTGGACCTGCGCGTCACCGCCGGCGAGAAGAACTACCGTGGCTCGCATCACTGAGTGCTGCGCGGTTGTCGCGCTGGGCTTGCTGGCCGCATTCCCGCTGCGCGCCACCACGCCGGCCGACTATGCGGCTGCGGTGACTCAGGCACGTGCCGAGCGCGTCGAGCAGCTTAAGCAGATGGACGGCTATCTGGCACTCACCGCCTCGGGCTGGCTGCAGCCAGGCGCGAACAGCGTGGGCAGCGCGGCAGACAATCGCTTCGAGATTCCCGGCGCACCCGCGCACCTGGGGACGCTGCAGCTGACGGCGGACGGACAGGTCAGCCTGCACCTGGCGGAAACCCGCGGGATCACGATCGACGGCCAGCCCGCGGCGATCGTCAACGTATTGCGTACGCAAGGTCCCGACGGCAAGCAGCCGACCCGCGCGGGCTTCGGCAGCAGCTACCTGTACGTGATCGAGAACGGCACGCAGCGCGGCCTGCGCGCGAAGAACAATGACGCGCCGTTGCGCACGCATTTTCCCGGCTTCGACTATTTCCCGATCGACCCGTCCTGGCGGATCGAGGCGGACTGGGTGCCGTTCCCCGTGCCGCACATGCTGAAGATCGCCTACGTCACCGGCACCGTGAGCGATACGCCGATCGCGGGCAAGGCGGTGTTCCACCGCGACGGCCACACCTGGGAGCTGCTGCCGATCGACGAGGACGGTCGGTTGTTCTTCGTGTTCAGCGACCGCACGGCGGGGCGGCTGACCTACGGCGGCGCACGCTTCCTGTACGCCGCGGCGCCGAAGGACGGCAAGGTGCTGCTGGACTTCAACCTGGCCGAAAACCCGCCGTGCGCGATCACCCCGCACGTGGTCTGCCCGCTGGCGCCGCCGGAGAATCGGCTGAAGCTGTCGGTGACCGCGGGTGAGATGAAGTTCCGCGGCCACCCTAACGACTAGCGGGCTCCTGCGATCAGCGTCCCTTGAACTCGGCCTTGCGCTTTTCCAGGAACGCCGTGGTGCCCTCGCGCATGTCCTCGGTGGAGAACGCCAGCGCGAAACCCTGCGTCTCGAACTCCAGGCCCTGGTCGATCGCGGTCTCGCCACCTTGCAGCACGGCGTCGAGGATGCCGGCGGCGGCCAGTGGCGCGGCCTCGGCAAGCTGGTCAGCCAGCGTGTTCACTGCTTCGTCCAGCGCTTCGGGCGCCACCACGCGGGTGACCAGGCCCAGCTCGTACGCACGCTGCGCGTTGATCGGCGCGCCGGTCAGGCACAGCTCCAGCGCCGCGCCGCGGCCGGCCAGGCGCAGCAGGCGCTGGGTGCCGCCGAAGCCCGGGATCAGGCCGAGATTGATTTCCGGCTGGCCGAACTTTGCCTTCTCGCTGGCCACGCGCAGGTGGCAGGCCATCGCCAGCTCCATGCCGCCGCCGAGTGCAAAACCCTGCACCCGCGCGATCACCGGCTTGCCGAGCCGCTCGATCGACGTCATCAGACGCTGGCCGGCGCGCGAGAAACCCTGTGCCTGCACCGGCGTGTAGCCGTTCATTTCGGCGATGTCGGCGCCGGCGACGAACGCCTTCTCACCGGCGCCGGTCAACACCACCACGCGCACGGCGTCGTCCTGCGCGGCCTGCGTGAACGCGATGGTTAGTTCGTTGAGGGTGTCGCGGTTCAGCGCGTTGAGCTTGTCCGGACGATTGACCACGATCGTGCGGACGGCGCCGCGGTTGCTGATTTCCAGGTTGCGATAGGCCATGAGCGGCTCCTGACAGGTGCAAGCCCGCGATGGTAGCAGCGGGAACCTTTGTCGCCGCAGGGTTTCTCAAGCCACGAGCGCCAGCGCTGCACGAATCGCGCGAACCGCTTAGGATGATCCGTCAGGATCGACTGTCGCGATAAGGAAAGGCCCGGTGGAGAAAGGCATCACACATCTGCGTTGCGGTCTGCTCGGTGCAGTGCTGTTGCTGGGCGGCGTGGCGCACGCGCAGAGTGCCGTATCGACGTCGGCACCGAAGCCCGACAAGGCCAAGCTGTCCTACGCGATCGGCTACCAGATCGGCAGCCAGTTCGCCGACGGCAAGCCTGACGTGGAGATCCCGGTGCTGGTGCGAGCGATCCAGGACGCGTACGCCAAGCGCCACCCCAGTGTGTCGATGCAGGAGATGCATCAGCAGTTGCAGCGGCTCGACCAGCAGATGCACGCCGATGCACTGGCCGAGTTCAAGCGGATCGCCACCATCAACGCGCGCAAGAGCGCCCGGTACCTGACGCAAAACCGCCAGCAGCCCGGCGTGGTGCAGTTGCCGTCGGGCATCCAGTACGCGGTGTTGAGCACGGGTAGCGGCAAGGTCAGCCCCACCGTCAGCAGCACGGTCACCGTGAACTACCGCGGCATGCTGGTGGACGGTACCGAATTCGACAGCACCTGGGCGCGTGGGGCACCGGTCAGCTTCAGCGTCGACAAGGTGATCCGCGGCTGGCAGGACGTGATCCCGCGCATGCACGTAGGCGATCGCTGGAAGGTGGTGATCCCGCCGCAGCTGGCCTACGGCGAAACCGGCGCGTTGCCGCGGATCGGTCCGAACGAGGCGCTGGTATTCGAGATCGAACTGCTCGCGATCAAGCCCGGTTCCGGCCAGCCGTAAGTTGCTCCGGTGGTAGCATGGCGGGGCATGTCGAACGCCGCCGATCCCGCACCCATTCCGCCCTTGACCCCTTGCATCGGCATCTGCCGCCTGGATGCGGATGGCTACTGCGTCGGTTGTCGGCGCACTGGCGAGGAAATCGGCCGCTGGCGCGGGATGAGCGACGCCGAACGGCTGCGCGTGATGCGCGACATCCTGCCGCTGCGACCGTCGCCATGATCGACACACTGGTGGCAGCGCTGCGGCCGTTGTCGACGCCGCCGACCGGGCCGGGCTGGAACCACGCGGACATGTCCCTGTTGCTCGGCAACAGCCAGCGTTTGCCGGCCGCGGTGCTGGTGGGCTTTCGCGAAGGCGTGCAGCCGCGGCTGGTGCTTACCGTGCGCAACGACAGCCTGCAGGCGCATGCTGGCCAAGTGGCGTTTCCCGGCGGGCGCAGCGACCCGGGCGACGGCGACGCGGTGGCCACCGCGCTGCGCGAGAGCGAGGAGGAGATCGGCCTGGACCGCACGCTGGTGACGCCGCTCGGCTACCTCGACCGCTTCGAGACGATCAGCGGCTACTGCATTACCCCGGTGGTGGCGCAGATCGCCGCCGCGGCCCGGCTGTACCCGGCGCCGGACGAGGTGGCCGAAGTGTTCGAAGTGCCGCTGGCGTTCCTGCTGGAGCCGGCCAACCTGCGCCGCTATACGATGGAATTCCGCGGCCAGCAGCGGCCGATGGTGGAATTCGTCCACGGTGGCCATCGCATCTGGGGCGCCACCGCCGCGATGCTGTACAACCTGCTGCAGAGGATGGGACGCACATGACGCTGAAGACCACCCTGATCGACGTTGCCGCGCTGGCCGCGTTGCCGGCCAGCGACGTGCTGATCGTCGACTGCCGCGTCGACCTGGCCGATCGCGCGCAGGGCGAACGCCAGTATCTGGCTGGGCATATCCCCGGTGCCGTGTTCGCCGACCTGGCACGCGACCTGTCCGACATGTCGCGCGTGCCCGAGGGGCTCGGCCGGCATCCGCTGCCGCTGGCGACGGCGTTCGGCGCCGTGCTCGGCCGCTGGGGCTGGAGGCCGGGCCTGCAGGTGGTGAGCTACGACGCCGGGCCGGGTGCGCTGGCGGCCGCCCGCCTGTGGTGGCTGCTGCGATTGGCCGGCGTACGGGACGTGGCGGTACTCGACGGCGGCATCGCCGCATGGCAGGCGGCCGGGCAGCCGCTGGAAACGGCGGTCCCTCCGCGCGCGCCGACCGAAGTGACGCTGGCCTGGGATGCGCGGCAGGTGATCGTCGACCATGCCGCCCTGCATGCCGTGCCGGCGCCGCTGCTGCTCGATGCCCGCGCCGCCGCACGCTACCGCGGTGACGTCGAGCCGCTGGACCGTGCCGCCGGCCACGTGCCCGGCGCACGCAACCGGCCGTACGTCGACAACCTGCTCGCCGACGGCCATTTCAAGCCGCCGGCGCAGCTTCGCGAGGAATTCGCCGCGGTGCTGGGCGAGGCCACGCCCGACCAGGTCGTGCACATGTGCGGCTCTGGCGTCACCGCCTGCTACAACCTGCTGGCGATGGAACACGCCGGCCTGCATGGCTCGCGCCTGTACGCGCCGTCGTGGAGCGGCTGGGTCAGCGACCCGTCGCGGCCGGTGGCAACCGGCTGACGTGCAGGAGCGCACCCTGTGCGCTCCTGCAGCACGTTCATTTCTTCTCTTTGAGCCGCGCGACCAGTTGCTGCAGCACCGCCTGCGTCTGCGGGTGGAAGAACGCCTCGACGAAATCGTCCAGCGGCAGCGCGTCCATGTCGGCGTAGGCGGCGGCGAGGTCGGCGCGGGCCAGTGCGCGGGTGGTAAGCATGGCGTGCGAGGGCAGCGCCAGCAGATTTTCCAGCCAGCGGATCGCGCGGGTCGCGACCTGGTCGACACCGGTGAGTTCGTCGACGAAACCGCAGGCCAGCGCCTCGGCGGACTCGATCATCGCGCCGGCGACCAGCAGGCGTTCGGCGCGGTAGGTACCGACCACGCGGCGCAGCGCCAGCTGGATCGCCTCGGGCACGATCAACCCGACCTGCACTTCGTTGAGGCCGATCCGGTACGGGCCTTCGGCCATCACGCGGTAGTCGCAGAACAGCGCCAGCACCGCGCCGCCGGCCGGGCTGTGGCCGGTGATCGCCGCGACCAGCGGGATCGGCGCGCGGGCCAGGCTGCCGCACAGCGCGAAGAACTCGCGCCAGTACTCGCGCACGCCGGCACGGTCGCGCTGCAGCAGGGCCGGCACGTCGACGCCGGCGGAGAACAGCCCCTGCGCACCGGACAGCACGATGCCGCGCACGCCGCCCTGCACGGCGTCGTCGACGGCGGCGTGCAACGCGTGCAGCAGTTCCAGGTTCAGCGCGTTGACCGGCGGCCGGGCGAGCTGGATCTCGCGGATGCCGTGGTCGTGGTTGGTGAGGTTGAGCATGGAAAACTCCGGTCGGGTTATTGCGGTTGTTCGTCGGCGGTCCACTGGTAGCGCACCGCGTAGTCCAGCACGGCCTTGCCGTTGGCCGGCACGTCGACGCGGAACTCCAGCGTGTCCGGCGTCTGTCTGCCCGGCTTGCTGCTGGAAGAAACCAGTGTCCACTGGCGCCAGCGGCCGGGATGCTCGCGCACGGTCACTGTGCGAGCGCTGTCGCCGGCATTGCTGAGGCTGATGCGGAATGCCTCGTCCAGCGTGCGGCCAGCCTTGTCGACATGGAAGGCGGTGCGTGCGCGTTCGGCGCGCAGGTCGAACGCGGTGCCCAGGGTGATGGTGGCGTCGCTGCCTTTCGGGGTGTCCTCGATGCGGCCCTCGCCGATGAATTGCGGCGTGCCGTTCCTGTCGGCGGTGAGCACGCGCAGGTAGCCGGCCGGCAGGCTGTCGAACGCCTGCAGCTGCAGCGTGCTGACGATCGTGCTGCCGCCGCCCGGGTTGTAGTCGCGTTCCAGGATAGGCCGTGGCGGCTGGTAGCTGTTGCCATTCTCGTACAGCGCGGTGTGCACGCAATCCAGCGTGCGCGTGGCGTACAGCGGCACCTGGCTGATGCTGCCGTCGGGCAGCTCGACCGCGCCGGACAGGGTGTAGCTGCGGTAGTCGCCGAGGCTGTCCTGCTGCGGCATGGCTTCGGCCTTCGCGTTGAAACCGCGCGCCATCGACACCATCGGCCGCGGCGCCGAGGCCTTGGCCATGTTCGGTTCGCCGGCGATCAGGGTGAGCCGTGCATCGTGCCAGTCGCGGCCGCTGCGGTTGGCGATGCTGGCACGCGACTCGAACTGCATGCGGCAGGCTGCACCGGGTTGCAGCGTGGCCACGTAGGCAGCGCGCCAGCCGAGGCCGGCGGTGGGGTAGCTGAGCACGGCGCGGGTCGGGCCGGTGCGCGTGGCATCCACGCGCAGGCTCAGGCTGGAGCCGGTGGGGAAATCCGCGCCGCTGCTGCGCACGGCGGCATAGTTGCTGACCAGGGTGGCATGCCCGTTGTCGTCGCGCACCAGCAGGCCGTCGCCGGCCCGCAGCAAGGTGCCGCTGGCCAGCGGCAGGCCGCCGGCACCGAGTACGTCCACGGTGTGGCCGACCAGTCCGGTCAACGCTGCGCTCGTGCCCTGCGCCAGCAACAGACGCTGCGAGATCACCCTCGCGTTGCCGTCGGGGAAACCCAGTGCCAGTGCCTCGGCGTCGAGCGAATTCGGCAGGTCACCGATCACCACGTCGTGGGTGCCGGCGGCGAGGCTCAGCGAACGCTGCTCGCGTACCACCGCGTAGCCATCATCGACGTCGCCGCCTCCCTTGCTGGCGTACAGGGCGGCGCTGTCGCTGCGATACAGGGTGAGCGCGGTGGTGTCGGCGGCATATGCCGGCCATGCGCCGCCCAGGGCAGCGATGCAGGCGAGGGCAAGTGCGGAGCGATGTGCTGTCGTCATGAGGCGCCTTCCATCGTGGGGACCGGATCGTCATCATAGCGACGGTACGTACCTGCCGTGCGCCGACTGCGTCGCTGCGTACCGGGGAATGCGACATTCGCGCCGCTTCCCGTGCCGTTGGTCAGGATTGTCCAAGCGTCGCTGGTGCGGATTCATTATCGTGGTGTGCGGATTCCTTGTGGACGCTCCGGCCATGTCTGCATCTTCGACGATCCATATCGCACCCGTCCGACTGCCGGACGATATCGAGGTCGTGCGCGAGCTGTTCGCCGAATACATCGACAGCCTCGGCATCGACCTTTCCTTCCAGGACGTGGACGCGGAGCTGGCACAGCTGCCCGGCAAGTACGCGCCTCCGCGGGGCGTGATCCTGATCGCGCGTGATGGCGCAGGAGTGACCCAGGGTTGCGTGGCGTTGCGACCCTGGCGGCAGGCGGGCGTATGCGAGATCAAGCGCCTCTACGTGCGGCCCGCGGCGCGCGGACAGGCGCTGGGGCGGCGACTGGCCGAGGCGGTGATCACATGGGCCGCCAAGGCTGGCTACGTGCGCATGCTGCTGGACACGCTGGCCTCGATGCAGGCGGCCCGGCAGCTCTACGTCGCGCTGGGTTTTTGCCCTGTCGCGCCGTATTACGACAACCCGGTGCCGGGCACCTTGTACATGGCGCTGGAACTGGAGGCGGGCGGCGGCTAGGAGCGTGGGCGGTTTATCCCGCGGTGCTGCGGATCGCCTCGGGCAATGGCACCGGCTTGCCGCTGGCCGGGTCCATCCACACCATCACCACGTGGCCGTCGCAGTAAAGCTGGTCGGGGCGTTCGGCATCGATCACCCGATGCGCGATCGTCATCGAGCTGTTGCCCATGCGCTCGCAGAACAGCTGCACCTGCAACTGCGCGGGCCAGGCGATCGGGCGGCGGTAGTTGACCTGGCTGGCGGCCATCACCGGCATCGCGTGCTCGTCGAACCACGGCCCGGGCACGTGGCTCAGCCACTGTAGCCGCGCCTCTTCCAGGTAGGTGAGGTAGCTGGAATTGTTGACGTGGTTGAACGCGTCGAGGTCGCGCCAGCGCACGCCGAGCGAGGCGACGAACAGCGGCACGTCTGAGGTGTCGGTCCCGGTTTCGGTGGTGCCGGATGAGTGGGTGCTCATGAGGATTTTTTCTTTCCGCTTCCGCGCATCGGCTTGTACTTGTCGGCCGAGGCGATGTGTTTGGTGGCAGCCTTGACGCGTTTGGGGGCGCCGGGCTGTTTCGGCTTGGCTGGCTTCAGGTGGGGCGCGAGGAAATGGCCGGTGTGCGATTCGGCAGTGGCGGCCACGGTCTCCGGCGTGCCGGCAACCAGGATGCGGCCACCGCCGGCACCGCCCTCGGGGCCGAGATCGACGACCCAGTCGGCGGTCTTGATCACGTCCAGGTTGTGCTCGATCACCACCACGGTGTTGCCCTGGTCGACCAACTGGTGCAGCACGTCGAGCAACTGCTCGATGTCGTGGAAGTGCAAGCCGGTGGTGGGTTCGTCGAGGATGTACAAGGTGTTGCCGGTGTCGCGCTTGGACAGCTCCTTGGACAGCTTCACGCGCTGCGCCTCGCCGCCAGACAGCGTGGTCGCGCTCTGGCCGAGCTTGATGTAATCGAGGCCCACGGCGCGCAGCGTGTCGAGCTTGCGCGCGATGGTCGGCACGTTCTCGAACAGCTTCAGCGCGTCCTCCACCGTCATGTCGAGCACGTCGGCGATGGTGTGGCCCTTGTACAGGATTTCCAGCGTCTCGCGGTTGTAGCGCTTGCCGTGGCAGACGTCGCAGGGCACGTACACGTCGGGCAGGAAGTGCATCTCTACCTTGAGCATGCCGTCGCCTTCGCAGGCCTCGCAGCGGCCGCCGCGCACGTTGAAGCTGAAGCGGCCGGGAGTGTAGCCGCGCGAGCGCGCTTCCGGCACCTGCGAAAACATGTCGCGCAGCGGGGTGAACAGGCCGGTGTAGGTAGCAGGATTGGAGCGCGGCGTGCGGCCGATCGGCGACTGGTCGATGTCGACCACCTTGTCGAACAGCTGCAGGCCCTGCACCGACTGGTACGGAGCGGCTTGCGTGCCGGCGCCGTTGAGTTCGGCGGCAGCGAGCCGGAACAAGGTGTCGTTGACCAGCGTGGACTTGCCCGAGCCGGAGACACCGGTGACGCAGGTGAACAGCCCGGCCGGGATGGCCAGGTCGACGTGTTTCAGGTTGTTGCCGCTGGCGCCCTTCAGCTGCAGCCACGAATCGTTGTCGATCGGCTGGCGGCGTTCCTTCGGCACCTCGATCGCGCGTGCGCCGGAGAGGAACTGGCCGGTGACCGAGCGCGGCGAATCGAGCATGTCCTGCACCGTGCCCTGCGCCACGATCTCGCCGCCGTGCACGCCGGCGCCGGGGCCGATGTCGAGCACGTGGTCGGCCATGCGGATCGCGTCCTCGTCGTGCTCGACCACGATCACAGTGTTGCCGAGGTCGCGCAGCCGGGTCAGCGTGCCCAGCAGGCGTTCGTTGTCGCGCTGGTGCAGGCCGATCGAGGGTTCGTCCAGCACGTACATCACGCCGACCAGGCCGGCGCCGATCTGCGAGGCGAGGCGGATGCGTTGCGCTTCGCCGCCGGAGAGCGAGTCGGCCTGGCGGTCCAGGGTGAGATAGTTCAGGCCCACGTCGTTGAGGAAGCTCAGCCGTTCGCGGATCTCCTTGACGATCTTCACCGCGATCTCGCCGCGCCAGCCGGTGAGCTTCAGCTCCTCGAAGAACGCCAGCGCGTCGTCGATCGAGCGGTGGGTGAGCGCGGGCAGCGCGTGGTCGGCGACGAACACGTTGCGGGCCGAGCGGTTCAGCCGCTGGCCTTCGCAGGCAGGGCAGGGCTGGTCGCTGATGTACTTGGCCAGTTCCTCGCGCACGGCAGCGGATTCGGTTTCCTTGTAGCGTCGTTCCAGGTTCGGCAGGATGCCCTCGAACGCGTGCTCGCGGGTGACCTTGCCGCCGCGTTCGGTGAGGTAGCGGAACGCGATCCGGTCCTTGCCGCTACCGTACAGGACGGCCTTCTGGACGTCCGCCGGGAGCTTCTGCCACGGCGTATCCACGTCGAAGCCGTAGTGCGCGGCCAGCGAGAGGATCAGCTGGAAATAGTGCGCGTTGCGCCGGTCCCAGCCGCGCACCGCGCCGCTGGCCAGTGACAGCTCCGGATGGCTGACCACGCGCGCCGGATCGAACACCTGGGTCACGCCCAGTCCGTCGCAGGTGGGACAGGCGCCCACCGGCGAGTTGAACGAGAACAGGCGCGGTTCCAGCTCCGGCAGCGAGTAGTCGCAGACCGGGCAGGAGTAGCGTGAGGACAGCATCTGTTCGGGCGCGTCGGTTGCATCCATGTTGGCCAGGATCACCAGCCCGTCGCCCAGTCGCAGCGCGGTCTCGAACGATTCGGCCAGGCGCTGCTTGATGTCTTCGCGTGGGCGAAAACGATCCACCACCACCTCGATGGTGTGCTTGATGCGCAGCCCCAGCGGCGGCACCGCGTCCAGGTCGTACACCGCGCCGTCGACGCGGGCGCGCACGAAGCCCTGCGCGCGCAGCTGCTCGAACACCTGCACGTGCTCGCCCTTGCGCTCGCGGATCACCGGCGCCAGCAGCATGTAGCGCTGCTCGGGGTCGAGTGCGAGCGTGGCATCCACCATCTGGCTTACCGTCTGCGCCTCCAGCGGGATACCGTGGTCGGGGCAGCGCGGCGTGCCGACGCGGGCGTACAGCAGGCGCAGGTAGTCGTACACCTCGGTGATGGTGCCGACGGTGGAGCGCGGGTTGTGCGAGGTGGATTTCTGCTCGATCGAGATCGCCGGCGAGAGGCCCTCGATATGGTCGACGTCGGGCTTCTCCATCATCGACAGGAACTGCCGCGCGTAGGACGACAGCGACTCGACGTAGCGGCGCTGGCCTTCGGCGTAGATGGTGTCGAACGCCAGCGAGGATTTGCCGGAGCCGGACAGGCCGGTGATCACGATCAACTGGTCGCGGGGGAGGTCGAGGTCGATGTTCTTGAGGTTGTGCGTGCGTGCGCCGCGGATGCGAATGGTGTCCATGGACGCCGGATATGGGGGGGAACATGCACTATACCAACCTGGGCAGGTCAGTTATTGCCGCTTCAGCCGGAAAGTTCCGGTGGGCGATGGCGTGTGGCCTAATGCATGGCTTCCCGGCCGCGAGGCCGCCACGTCGGAGATCACCGCCCATGGGCACCCGGATCCGGATCGGCGTCCTGCTGTGGCTGCTCGCTTTCTGCGGAGCGGTCGCGGCAGCCGTGGCGCCCAGCGAGCAGCAGGTGCGCGACCTGTTCAAGGTGATGCGGATGGAACAGACCCTCGGCCAGATGAACACGCAGATGGCTACGCTGATGCAGCAGAAGCTGCCTTGCGTGCCGGCGGCCTACTGGCAGGGGTTCGTCGACAGCGACGGCGCCGCGGCCGTGATGCAGCGCATGGTCCCGGTGTTCCAGCGCCATTTCAGTGGCGAGGAGATCGACGGGCTGCTCAAGTTCTACCGCTCGCCGCTGGGCCAGAAGGTGCTGACCGAGATGCCTGCGGCCATGGCCGAGGCGACCCAGGTGGGCCAGCAGTGGGGGCAGGAGCGCACCCGCACGATGCTGCAGGAGCTGGAGAAGAAGGGCAGCCTCGACGCGCAGGGCCGCTGTCCGGCCGCGCCGGAGGCTGCCAAGAGCGAGACCAGGCCGGCGACCCGGCCAGTGAAAAAGCACGTTCGGCACAAAACGACGCACCACCACAAGCCGGCGGCCAAGCCCCGGCCCAAGTCGGCCACGCCGGTTCCGGCAAAGTCCGGAACGCCGGCCCCGGCCCGGTCCTAGCCGGCTGCTTAGTATTTGACCAGTGCATGGGTGCGCCGCTACAATCCGCAGTTCGCCAGACCTGAATGGGTCATGGCGATACCCAAGAGAATAACGACAGAAGGGCATTCCCATGAGTTACGCAGTCATCAAAACCGGTGGCAAGCAGTACCGTGTGCAGCAGGGCGACGTGCTGCGCGTGGAGCTGTTGACCGCCGAAGAAGGCGCCAGCGTGAGCTTCGACCAGGTGTTGCTGGTCGGTTCCGGCGAGTCGGTCACCGTCGGTGCGCCGGTCGTCGCGGGCGCCACCGTCAGCGCCACCGTGCGCAAGCACGGCCGTGCCGACAAGATCCGCATCATCAAGTTCCGCCGCCGCAAGCATTACAAGCGCCAGCAGGGCCATCGGCAGCATTTCACCGAAATCGAGATCACGGGCATCAACGCCTGAGCAACTGGAGCATTGAGTCATGGCACATAAAAAAGGCGTAGGTTCCAGCCGCAACGGTCGCGATTCGAACCCGAAGTACCTCGGCGTCAAGGTCTACGGTGGCCAGGCCATCGAAGCCGGCAACATCATCGTGCGTCAGCGTGGCACCCAGTTCCATCCGGGCACCGGCGTGGGTCTGGGTCGTGACCACACGCTGTTCGCGCTGGTCGACGGCAAGGTCCACTTCGCCGTGCGCGGCGACAAGAACCGCCGTTTCGTCGACGTCGTCCAGGCGTAAGCCTTCCGCGACGCGATAGCGAAGGCCCCGCTTCGGCGGGGTTTTTCGTTTGCGGCAAGGAATGGGGAAGGGGGAACGGTAAAAAGCGGGGTTTCCACAAGTCCCGTACCCTATCCTGATTGTGCGCCCCTCCCATTCCCGATTCTCCATTCCCCATTCCCGGCACCCCCATGAAATTCGTCGACGAAGCAAACATCAAGGTCCAGGCCGGTGACGGCGGCAATGGCTGCATCAGCTTCCGCCGCGAGAAGTTCATTCCGTTCGGTGGCCCCGACGGCGGCGATGGCGGTTTCGGCGGCTCGGTCTGGCTGGTCGCCGACGAGGGCCTGAACACCCTGGTCGACTTCCGTCACCAGCGCAGCTTCAAGGCCAAGCGCGGCGAGAACGGCATGGGCAGCCAGATGTATGGCAAGGGCGGCGAGGACACCACGATCCGCGTGCCGGTCGGCACCATGATTACCAACGTCGACACCGACGAGGTGATCGGCGACCTGACCGCCCATGGCCAGCGCATGCTGGTGGCACAGGGCGGCAAGGGTGGCCTGGGCAACATCCACTTCAAGACGTCGGTGAACCGGGCGCCACGCAAGGCCACCCCGGGCACGCCGGGCGAGGTGCGCGAGCTGAAGCTGGAACTGCGCCTGCTGGCCGACGTCGGCCTGCTCGGTTTCCCCAACGCCGGCAAGTCCACCTTCATCCGCGCGGTGTCGGCGGCGACGCCGCGGGTGGCGGACTACCCGTTCACCACGCTGCACCCGAACCTGGGCGTGGTCAGCCTCGGCACCGACCAGAGCTTCGTGATCGCCGACATCCCCGGCCTGATCGAGGGCGCCTCCGAGGGCGCCGGGCTGGGCATCCAGTTCCTGCGTCACGTGGCGCGCACCAGCCTGCTGCTGCACATCGTCGACATTGCGCCGATCGATGGTTCCGACGTAGCCGCCCAGGTGCGCGCGATCGAGCAGGAGCTGCAGAAGTTCAACCCGGAACTGCTGGAACGCCCGCGCTGGCTGGTGCTGAACAAGGCCGACATGCTGGCCGCGGACGAGCGCCAGGCGGTGGCGGAAAAGATCATCGCCGAGCTGGGCTGGTCCGAGCCGTGGTTCCTGGTCTCGGCGATCGCGCGCGAGAACACCATGGCCGTGTGTCAGCAGGTGCAGCGTTTCTTTGAATCTCAGCGCGAGGCCAGCGTGGAACGTACCGACATGCTGCCGAACGACGTGCGTCTGCGCGGGGAAGCGCCGCAAGGCTGAATCCGGCGAGGCGTGCCGGTTGACGCAACCCGGCCGGAACGGCAGCCGGATGTATTGCGGACACAAATAAGAATGATTATCATATAGACCTTCTCGACGGGTAGAGGGTTGGTCACATGCAGCGGTTTCTCATCGTTCTCGGCCTGATGCTGGCCAGTGTGGCGGCAATGGCGGGAGATCTGCAGGAATACAAGCTGGTCATCCAGAACCACGTCTACCAGCCGACCGAACTGAAGGTGCCGGCCGGCACCAAGTTCAAGCTGGTGATCGAGAACCGCGACGCTTCCCCGGAGGAGTTCGAGAGCACCGAGTTCAATCGCGAGAAGATCGTGATGCCGAACAGCTCGGCCCATATCTACGTAGGCCCGCTTGCCGTCGGACACTACAAGTTCTTCGGCGACTTCCATCAGGACACGGCGCAAGGCACGCTGGTGGTGGAGTAGCCATATGCCAGGTATCGCACTGCTGGTTTTCCGGGAAGTCCTGGAAGCTGCCCTGATCATCACCATCGTTTGTGCGGCCACCCGCGGGGTACCGCGGCGCGGGCTGTTTGTCGGCGGCGGCCTGATCCTTGGCGTGCTGGGCGCGCTGCTGGTCGCGCTGTTCGCCGGCTCGCTGGCGAACGCCTTCAGCGGCGTCGGCCAGGAAGTCTTCAACGCTGGCGTGCTGCTGGCCGCCGTACTCATGATCAGCTGGCATGTGCTGTGGATGTCCAGCCATGGACGGGCGATGGCGGCGGAGATGAAGGCGTTGGGCGGCGCCGTTCAGAGCGGCTCAAGCTCGTTGATGATGCTGTTGCTGGTCGTGGCCCTGGCCGTGCTGCGCGAGGGCTCGGAAGTGGTGCTGTTTCTGTATGGCATGGTGGCCGGCGGCGCGGTGGGCGTACTCGGCGGGCTGGCGCTGGGCGTGATCGCGGGTACCGCAGTGGGCTTCGCCCTGTATTACGGTCTGTTGCGGATCCCGCTGCGGCATTTCTTCGATGCGACCAATGCGATGCTGATGTTGCTGGCTGCGGGCCTGGCGTCGTCAGCGGCGCGATATCTGGTGCAGGCCGATCTGCTGCCGGCGCTCACCGACCCGCTGTGGGACAGTTCCTGGCTGTTGTCGAATGACTCGCTGCCGGGGCAGACGCTGCATATCCTGATCGGTTACGACGCCCGCCCGTCCGGGATCATGCTGGTGTTCTACACCGCCACCCTGCTGCTCCTGCTGGGCGGCGTGCGCTGGGTCGCTCGCGCTGCCGCCCCGCGTGCCGGCCATGCGGCCGCGGCGATCGCAGCACCCCAATCCTGATTCCGCATACCGGCCACGCCGTCGCGGCTTGTCGTCTCAAGCGGGTGCGGTGCGCGCCCGATTTCCCCGAACCTGACTCCAAGGAAGCTCCTGCGTGATCACCCACTTCCGATTCTCCCGCGGCGCCTGCCTGATGTTGTTCGCTACCATCACGCTGGCAGGTGCCGGGCGTGCGCATGCCGATGACTTCATCGTGTATTCGCCGCACGTGATCGCGACCCAGACCGAGATCGAGTTGCGCGGCTACAGCTTCGACGACGGCCGATCGGACATGGGTGGCCAGCGCGCCGCCGAATTGTCCGTGGCGCACGCCTTCACCGGCTGGTGGAAGCCCGAGCTCTATCTCGCCGAATACGAAAAGGAGCCGGGTGCTGGCGGAAGCCTGGTGGGCTACGAGTTCGAAAACACCTTTCAGCTCACCGAACCGGGGCGCTACTGGGCGGACTTCGGCTTGCTCGCATCCTATGGCCGCCCCAAGGGTGGCGGGCCCGGCGAAATCGAGTTCGGTCCGCTGATCGAGAAGACCGTGGGCCGCTTCGACCACCGGGTCAACCTGATCTGGGAGAAGCACGTCGGCGCGGGTGCCGCGTCCGGAACCGAGTTCCGCTACAGCTACGCAGGGACCTACGCCGTGTCGAGCGCGTTCCGTCCGGGCATCGAGGCCTATGGTCGCCCCGATGACAACGCGTACCAGGCCGGCCCGATCGTCGCCGGCGAATGGCATGTACCGCACAGCAGCGGCAACCTGGAATACCGCTTCGGCGTGCTGCTGGGCATCAACGCGGCGGCCCCGCGTCGCACCTGGCTGGCCCAGCTCGAATACGAGTTCTTCTGAGCCATCGGCCACCGCGGCGCTACATGCGGAACACGCCGTAGCGCTGCGGTTCGATCGGCGCGTTGAGCGAGGCGGAGATCGCCAGGCCGAGCACGCGGCGGGTGTCCACCGGGTCGATGATGCCGTCGTCCCACAGCCGCGCGCTGGCGTAGTAGGGGTGGCCCTGGCGCTCGTACTGCTCGCGGATCGGCGCCTTGAACGCCTCCTCGTCCTCCGCGCTCCAGGATTTGCCCGCCGCCTCGATGCCGTCGCGCTTGACCGTAGCCAGCACGCTGGCGGCCTGCTCGCCGCCCATCACCGAGATGCGCGCATTCGGCCACATCCACAGGAAGCGGGCGCCGTAGGCGCGGCCGCACATCGCGTAGTTGCCGGCGCCGAAGCTGCCGCCGATCACCACGGTGAACTTCGGCACGTGCGAGCAGGCCACGGCGGTCACCATCTTCGCGCCGTCCTTCGCGATGCCTGCCTGCTCGTACTTCTTGCCGACCATGAAGCCGGTGATGTTCTGCAGGAATACCAGCGGCACGTTGCGCTGGTTGCACAGCTCGATGAAATGCGCACCCTTGAGCGCGCTCTCGGCGAACAGGATGCCGTTGTTGGCGACGATGCCCACCGGGTAACCGTGGATGTGCGCGAAGCCGCAGACCAGGGTCTTGCCGTAGCGCGCCTTGAACTCGTGGAACTCGGAACCGTCGACGATGCGCGCGATCACCTCGCGGATATCGAACGGGCGGCGGGTGTCCTGCGGGATCACGCCGTAGAGTTCCTCGGCCGGGTACTTCGGTTCGACCGGCGCGCGCAGCGCCAGCGGCATGTCCTTCTTGCGGTTGAGGCTGGCCACGATGTCGCGCGCGATCGACAGCGCGTGCGCGTCGTTCTCGGCAAAGTGGTCGGCCACGCCGGAGATCGACGTGTGCACGTCCGCGCCGCCCAGCGTTTCGGCATCGACCACCTCGCCGGTGGCGGCCTTCACCAGCGGCGGGCCGCCGAGGAAGATGGTGCCCTGCTCGCGCACGATGATGGTCTCGTCGCTCATCGCAGGCACGTAGGCGCCGCCGGCGGTGCACGAGCCCATCACCACCGCGATCTGCGGGATGTTCAACGCACTCATCCGCGCCTGGTTGTAGAAGATCCGGCCGAAGTGTTCCTTGTCCGGGAACACCTCGTCCTGCAGCGGCAGGAAGGCGCCGCCGGAGTCGACCAGGTAGATGCAGGGCAGGCGGTTCTCCAGCGCCACTTCCTGCGCGCGCAGGTGCTTTTTTACCGTCATCGGGAAATAGGTGCCGCCCTTGACTGTGGCATCGTTGGCGACCACCACCACCTCGATGCCGTTGACCCGGCCGATGCCGGTAATCAGGCCGGCGGCGGGCGCGGCATCGTCGTACATGCCGTGTGCGGCCAGCGGCGACAGTTCCAGGAACGGTGAGCCGGGATCGAGCAGGGCGCGGATGCGCTCGCGCGGCAGCAGCTTGCCGCGGGCGACGTGCTTGTCGCGCGCTTTCGTGCCACCGCCTTCCGCGCTGCGTACCAGTTCGCGCTGGAGGTCGTCCACCACGGCGCGCAGCTGGCTGCTGCTGGCCTGGAACTCGGGCGAACGCGGGTCGATCTGCGAGGCGATGATGCTCATGGTGCGTGCTGGCCGGAAGGAATCGAACGCCGATGATAGCGTTGACGGCTGTTCGCCAGAACCATGGGCTGCGGCAGGTCCTCCCGATCGTGCTACGTGCGGGAACCCTGCGCCGGTGGATCGCGCCGCAGGTCGTCGGCGTGCGCGGTGTGGAAATGCCGCTTGAACGCGACCTCGCCGGTGGCTGGTTCCTCCAGCTCGCGGGCATGGCGGTGGCCGGCGTAGACCGCATGCGCGATCAGTCCTGGCGCTTCGGCGTCGCCAATGCAGCGCAGCGAGCGGATGCCGGCATCGGCCCACTCCGCTTCGCGCTGCCGCAGTGCCTGGTGCAGCGCGTCGTCGGGCAGGCGGGCCGTGACGGTAACCACCGCCTCGCAGGCCAGTTCGCGGCGCCGGTGGTTCCAGACGTCTTCGACGCTGAGCGTGGTGCCGTCGTAGCCGGCGATGTCGTGCGACACCAGCGACTCGATCCCCAGTTCGGCCATGCGCTTGCGGATATGCCGGTAGTCGAGCGTGTGCTGGCTCCACGGCGCGATGCTGTCGTCGGGGGTCAGGTAGGTCACGTCGCAGCCGTGGGCACGCAGCAGTTCGGCCGCCACGCTGGCGTAGTAGAAGCCGTCGTCGTCGAACACCACCACGTGTCCCTCCGGCAGGTGGCCGTCCATCAGGTCGTCCAGCGTATGGATTCGCGCGCTGTCAGCGAAGCCGGGGATGGCGAATCCGTTGCTGCGGCCGTAGCCGTCGCGGCGCCAGTGGCAGCCGGTGGCCAGCACCACGTGTTCGGCGCCGAAGTCGAGCACATCCTGCGCGGTCAGGACCGAATCGAGATAGACGGCTATATTCGCGAGCTTGTTGATCTGCCCGACGCGCCAGTCGCGCACGCGCGCCCATTCGGCCAGGCCGGGCAGGCGCGCTTCGCGGGTGACGCGGCCGCCGAGCTCCTTGCGCGCTTCGGCCAGGCTCACGTCATAGCCACGCTGGCCGAGCGCGCGCGCGGCCTCCAGTCCGGCCGGACCGGCGCCCACCACCAGCACGCGCGCGGCGCTGCGCTTTGGCGCGATACGTTCCGGGTGCCAGCCCTTGCGCCATTCCTCGCCCATGGTCGGGTTCTGCGTGCAGCGGATCGGCGAGATGGTCATGTCGCCGGAGACGCAGATGTTGCAACCGATGCACTCGCGGATGTCGTCGACGCGGCCTTGCTCGATTTTCTCCGGCAAAAAGGGATCCGCGATCGAGGGGCGCGCGCAGCCGATCATGTCCAGCACGCCGCGCTTGAGCTGCGACACCATGGTGTCCGGCGAGGTGAAGCGGCCCACGCCTACCACCGGCTTGCTGGTGGTCTTCTTCACGAAGTCGATGAAAGGTTCCTGCGCGCCCTCGGCGGCGAAGCGCGAGGGCACCGAGTCGTTGTACCAGGCGGCGAGGTTCACGTCCCACAGGTCGGGCAGCTCGGCCAGCATGCCCACGATCTCCTTCGCCTCGGCCAGCTCCACGCCACCGGGGCCGAGCAGTTCCTCGGTGGCGAAGCGCAACGCCACCGCGCAGGTGTCGCCGACTGCGTCCTTCGTGTCCTGCAGCACTTCGCGCAGCAGGCGCACGCGGTTCTCCAGCGAGCCGCCGTATTCGTCGCTGCGCTGGTTGCGCCGGCGCTGCAGGAAGTGCATCGCCAGCGACAGGTCGTGCGCGGCGTAGACGTAGATGATGTCCATCCCCGCGCGCTTGCCGCGGATCGCCGCCTCGCGGTGCCAGCGCCGGTACTCGCGGATGTCGTGCAGCGTCATCGCGCGCGCCTGGTGCGGGTAGCCGTACTTGGTTGGCTGGTGCGACGGCGCGATCGGCACTTCGCGCGAATACAGGTTCGACGCGGTGGGGCCGTTGTGCGACAACTCCAGCGCAGCCAGCGCACCGTGCGCGTGCACCTTGTCGCACATCAGCGCCAGTGCGGGGATGTCGCGGTCATCCCACAGCCGCGCCTCGACGTACGGCGTGAGGTCGCCGCTGGGGTGGATCTCGCATTCCTCGGTGGAGACCACTGCCCAGCCGCCCTCGGCCTTGGTCTCGCGCATCGCCGCGTGCGCCAGCGGCATCGCGTGGCCCATGCCGTTGCAGTGCGGCACCTGGAAGAAGCGGTTCTTCGCGGTGACCGGACCGATCCGCACAGGTTCGAACAGGATGTCGTAACGCGGATCTCTCATTCCGGAATGACCTCGATAGACGGCGCGGCGCGGCGGCGCAGGCGCATCAGCGCATACAGCGGCAGGCCCGCCGCGATCAGTCCCAGCGCATACACGAACGGCTCGTGGCCGATGCCGACGAAAGCGAATATCACGAACGCCACGCAGGTGACGCCGGCAAGCAGCGCCCGCCAGGTGGCGCACGTCGCGCTGCGCCGCCGCCACAGCACGATCAGCGCGAGCGCGCAGCACAGGTAGAGCGGCAGGTTCGCGGCGGTCACCACGCGGGTGAGGAAGGTGAACGCCGACACCAGCGACTTGCTGTAGCTCATGGCGATCATCACCGAGGCGAGCGTGCCGGTGACCAGCAACGCCACCGCCGGTGCGCCGTGACGGTTGTTGCGCGCGAGCACGGCGGGAAGCACGCCGCTGCCGGCCATCGTGCGGGTCAGTTCGCCACCCAGCAGGGTCCAGCCGTTGAGCGCGCCCAGCCCGCTGATCACCACGAACAACGCCAGCCAGCGTCCGGAACCGGCGGCGGCGAAGCGGTCCATCAGCAGCGCGAACGGGGCGCTTGCCTCGGCCAGCTCCTGCTGCCGGATCAGCAGCAGCGGCACGGTCGAGACGATGATGTAGATGATCGCGGTGAGCACGGTGCCGGTCATGGTCGAGCGCGGAATCGTGCGCGCCGGGTCGTCCACCCTTGCTGCCGGCACGCTGGCCGACTCGATGCCGAGCATCGCGAACAGGGCGATGGTCGAGGCCGCCATCACGCCGCCCAGGGTGACCGGCGTGGTCGGCGGGTCCGCGGTGTAGCTCGCCGGCGCGGTCAGCAGCAGCCAGCCACCGAGCAGGGCGATCGCCAGCATCGGCAGCAGCTTCAGCGCGGTGGTGACGATCTGCACGCCGCCGCCGGTGCGCACGCCGAACAGGTTGATCGCCACCACCGCCCACAGCAGGCCGAGCGCGAACAGCGCCGGCTGGAGCGTGCCCAGCGGCGGAAACACCACTGCCATGTAGCCGACCACGCCGGTGGCGAGCGCGGCATTGGTGAGCCACAGCGACACCCAGTACGCCCACAGCGCCAGGTACGCCGGCAACTCGCCCAGCGTGCGGCGGATGTAGCCGTACGGGCCTTCGGCATCGGGCAGGGCGCGGGCCAGGTGCGAGAACACGCGGGCCAGCACCAGGCAGCCGGCCAGTACGATGATCCAGCCGATCAGTGCGTTGAAGCCGAACGGTGCCAGCGACGCCGGCAGCACGAAGATGCCCATGCCGATGACGTTGCCCACCACCAGCGCGGTGCAGGTCCAGAAGCCGATCGTGTTGCCATTGCGCATGTCGGCTTCCGCCAGGTTTCGGTTCAGGGCTGTGGCCGGAGGGAGTGGCGCGGGCTCATGCGGATTCGCCGGCGGGGCTGGCATAGGCCCCGCGCAGCAGGTTCTGGAAATGCCAGACGCCGCTCTCGCGCTTCGGGTTTAGGCGGCCGGGAATGTAATGGCCGGAGGCCAGGCCTTGCTGCACCGCCTCGCAGATCGCGATGTCCTCGTTCTGCACCTCGTCGCTGAAGGCCTGGTCGGCGGCGATCCGCGCCTGCGCGCTCTCGTCCTGCGCGTAGTAGTAGTCGAACACGATGCGGCAACGGTTCGGCCCCAGCGGCAGGATGCGGTTGGTCTGCAGCCGGCCGGGCATGATGTTGAGCATCACGTTGGGGTAGATGAAGTAGTAGAACGCCTGGCCGTCGCCGTAGATGTCGGCGCTGTTGCGCAGCGGCGAGGATTGCAGCGAATGCCACGGGAACAGCTCGGTGTCGTAGGCGCGGTAGTCGAGCACGCGCGACAGGCCAGGATGCACGTGCGGCAGGTGGTAGCCCTCGAGGTAGTTGTCGACGTAGACCTTCCAGTTGCAGTCGATGTCGTAGTTGTCGCGGCGCAGGTAGCGCATCGCCGACAGGTCGATCGGCGCGATGCGCTCGGCGATGCCGCCGTAGACCTCCTCGAATGCCGGCACCTCCGGGTCGAGCGCCACGAATACCAGGCCTTGCCATTCGTGCACGCGCAGCGGCGGCAGGTGGATGTCCTCGACCTTGAAGTCGCAGGCGTCCTGCATCTCCGGCGCGCTGCGCAGCTGGCCCTCCAGCGTATAGGTCCAGCCGTGGTACTTGCAGTGCAGGGCGCGCGCGCCCTTGCCGTCACACAGCGCCAGCGGCCCGGCGCGGTGGCGGCACACGTTGGGGAAGGCGCGCAGCACGCCGTCGGCGCCACGCACCAGCAGGATGGGTACCCCGGCGATCTGCCCGACGGCGTGGTCGCCCGGCCCGGCCAGTTGCCCCTGTTGCGCCACCAGCTGCCAGCTGCGCGCGAACACCGCACGCTGTTCCATTGCCAGCGTCGCGTCGCCGGCGTAGTAGCGGGCGGGCAGCGCGTGCGCGCGGTTGAGTTCCTCGACCATGGTGTCGTCTGGCATGAGCAGGTGTGGTCCCCGGATGGATGGACGCGGCGGGCAGTCGTCTTGCGGAGCTTCCGTGTCCCGCCTGCCGCCGCGTGCCCGCAGCAGTGTTCGCCGATCCAGCCTAGCGCCTCCGCCGAAGCCGGGGCAACCGGTGCCGGTGATGCCGGCGCCCGGCGTGTTTGCGGACCTACTATCTACCGGCCGGGTTCGGTTGTAGATTGCAGCGATACCCGTGAGGAGCTGCTGCCGTCCATGCAACGCGCTGTGTTCCGGCTGTGCTGCCGCGCGAGACCCGACCCGCATGGGCAGGGCGCATTGTCACGGCGGGGGCGGCCATGACGAACGCGTCGGCCACAGGTACGCTGGAGCAGGCGCTGGCCCACGCGGCACGCCTGCTGGAGCGGGAGCCGGCGCTGGCCGTCGAACAGCTCGACGAAATCCTGCAGGTGGCCGCGGGTCATCCGGTCGCGCTGCAGTTGCTGGCCGCCGCGCGCTCGCTGCAGGGAGACCTGCAGGGCGCGCTCGACATCCTGATGCCGCTGGCGCAGGCCCAGCCAAACTGGGCCATGATCCATCTCGACCTGGGGCTGGCCCTGGGCCGCTGCGGACGCGGGCAGGAGGCGATCCAGGCATTGCGTCGCGCGGTGGCGCTGAAGCCCGAGCTGCCGCAGGCCTGGCGTGCGCTCGGCGACCATCTGATGGCCGCCGGCGAACAGGAGGCGGCGGATGCGGCGTATGCCAGCCACGTGCGTCATTCCACGCGCGATCCACGCCTGCTGTCGGCTGCCGTCGCCCTGGTCGAGAACCGCATCCCCGAGGCCGAGGCCTTGTTGCGCGACCACCTGAAGCAGGCGCCGACCGACGTGGCGGCGATCCGCATGTTCGCCGAGGTCGCTGCCCGGCTGGGTCGCAATGAGGACGCCCTGCACTTGCTCGAGCGCTGCCTGGAGCTGGCTCCCAGCTTCCACGAAGCGCGCCAGAACTACGCGCTGCTCCTGCATCGTAGCAACCAGCCCGAGCAGGCACTGGTGCAGATCGAACAACTGCTGGCGGTCGATCCGGCACACCTGGGCAACCGCAATCTCAAGGCGGTGGTGTTGTGCCGGATCGGCGACTACGAGCCGGCGATCCGCATCTATGCCGACCTGCTGGAACATTACCCGCGCCATGCGAAAGTGTGGGTGAGCTACGGCCACGCGCTGAAAACCGCGGGGCATACCGAACGCGCCATCGGCGCCTATCGCCGCAGCCTGGAGCTGGAGCCATCGTTCGGCGAAGTCTGGTGGAGCCTGGCCAACCTGAAGACTTTCCGCTTCAGCGCCACCGAGCTGGCCGCGATGTGCGGGCAGCTGGCACGCACGGATCTCGCCGAGGACGATCGCCTGCACCTGGAGTTCGCCGTCGGCAAGGCACTGGAAGATGCCGGCGACTACGAACCGTCGTTCCGGCATTACACGCGGGGCAATGCGATCCGCCGCGCGCAGGTGCATTACAGCGCCGACGACACCAGCGCGCGGGTGCGGCACATCCGCGAGCACTACACGCGCGAGTTCTTCGCGGCGCGTGCGGGTGCCGGCAGCCCGTCGCCTGACCCGATCTTCATCGTCGGGCTGCCGCGCGCCGGCTCCACCCTGATCGAGCAGATCCTGTCCAGCCACAGCCAGGTCGAGGGCACGATGGAACTGCCCGAGATCACCTCGATCACGCGCCTGCTGCGCCTGCAGGGCGACGCCGATGAGGCCATGCCTTATCACGGCGCACTGGCGGCACTCGATGCCGGTGCCCTGCGCGCGCTCGGTGAGCGCTACCTCGCGCACACGCGGATCCAGCGCAAGACCGCGGCGCCGCTGTTCATCGACAAGATGCCGAACAACTTCATGCACATCGGCCTGATCCAGCTGATGCTGCCGAACGCGAAGATCATCGACGCGCGCCGGCACCCGCTGGCTTGCGGCTTCTCGGCCTTCAAGCAGCACTTCGCGCGCGGGCAGGGCTTCAGCTACGACCTCACGGACATCGGGCGCTACTACCGCGACTACGTGGCGCTGATGGCGCATTTCGACGCTGTGCTGCCCGGGCGCATCCATCGCGTGGTGTACGAGCGCATGGTTGACGACACCGAGGGCGAGGTGCGCCGCCTGCTCGAGTATTGCGGCCTGCCGTTCGAGGCATCGTGCCTGCAGTTTTTCCGGAATCCGCGGCCGGTGCGCACGGCCAGTTCGGAACAGGTGCGCCAGCCGATCTATCGCGAGGGCGTGGATCACTGGCGGCACTACGAAACATGGCTGGAACCTCTGGCATCGGCGTTGGGGTCAGTGCTGGAGAGCTATCCGGCAGTACCGGTATGGGAGTGACGGCTGAATTCGATGGATTTTCGTGGACTTGCGAGGGGAGGGCTTATGCACACGAGTAGATTCAAACAGATCGCGGGAACGCGGCGGGTCAGGCTGGTCAGGTTGCCGCTCGCGGCGGCGATCTGCGTGGCGATGGCGGCACCGGCCTTCGCGCAGGATGCGGGCCAGGCCGCCGCGCCGGCACCAAAGGCAAAGACCACGACGCTCAGCGTGGTGAACGTGACCGCGCAGAAGCGCACCGAGAACCTGCAGAAGGTGCCGATCAGCATCAACGTGCTGGAGACGGACCAGCTCGAAGCGCTGCACGTGCAGAACTTCAACGACTACGTGAAGTACCTGCCCAGCGTCACCTTCCAGCAGGGCGGCGGCGGCATCGCCACCGGCCCCGGCTTCGCCAGCATCTACATGCGCGGCGTCGCCAGCGGCGGCAACACCAACCACTCCGGCTCGCAGCCCAGCGTGGGCGTGTACCTGGACGACCAGCCAGTCACCACCATCCAGGGCCCGCTCGACATCCACATGTACGACATCGCCCGCATCGAGGTGCTGGCCGGACCGCAGGGCACGCTGTACGGCGCCAGCGCCGAGGCAGGCGCGCTGCGCATCATCACCAACAAGCCCGATCCCGGCGGCTTTGCGGCGAACTACACGCTCGGCGTCAACAAGGTGGCGCACGGCGGCGTCGGCTTCACTGCCGAAGGCATGCTCAACCTGCCGATCAGCAAGAACGCGGCGGTGCGCCTGGTCGGCTGGCGCGAGCACGACGCCGGCTACATCGACAACAAGGCCGGCTCGCGTACCTTCCCGGTGTCCGGCATCACCGTCAGCAATGCCGACAACTGCACGCCGGGCCCGATGCTGGAGTGCTTCGGGCACGCCCGCAAGCACTACAACGACGTCAACACCAACGGCGCCCGCGCCGCGCTGAAGGTCGACCTTGACGACAACTGGTCGATCAGCCCGACCCTGATGGGGCAGCAGACCATCTCGCACGGCACCTTCGCCAGCGACCCTTCCGTCGGCGACCTGGCGGTCACTCATTTCTATCCCGAGCGCGTCAACGACCGCTGGTGGCAGGGGGCGCTGACCGTGCAGGGTAAGATCGGCAACTTCGACCTGACCTACGCCTACGCGCATCTGAAGCGCAACCAGGAAGAGCAAACCGACTACAACGACTACTCGTTCTGGTACGACACCCTGCTGTCCTACGGCGCCTACATCAACGACAACAGCGGCAACCTGATCAACCCGTCCGAGTTCATCAGCGACCGCGATCGTTACACCAACAGCAGCCACGAACTGCGCATCGTCTCGCCGAGCGAGGACCGACTGCGGCTCGTCGCCGGCGCGTTCTGGCAGAAGCAGAAGCACGACATCATGCAGGACTACCAGATCAACAACCTGGCCACCTCGCTGTCGGTCGCCGGCTGGCCCAACACGATCTGGCTGACCCGGCAGATGCGCTACGACTACGACAAGGCGCTGTTCGGCGAACTGTCCTACGACCTCATTCCCGAGGTACTCACCGCCACGGTCGGCGAACGCTATTTCCGCACCAGCAACGACCTGTACGGCTTCTACGGCTTCAGCAAGGGCTTCTCGCCGAATTCGAGCTACGGCGAGGCCGGCTGCATCTCGCCGCAGCCGTTCATCGATGCGCCGTGCCTGGACTTCAACAAGCACGTGAAGGAAAGCGGCTCGCTCAGCAAGGTCAACGTGACCTGGAACATCTCGCCTACCAAGATGATCTATGCCACCCGCTCCGAGGGCTTCCGCCCGGGCGGCGTCAACCGTGCCGGCCAGCTGCCGCCCTACCAGGCGGACTTCCTGACCAACCTGGAGCTGGGCTGGAAGACCTCCTGGTTCGACAACCGTTTGTCGTTCAACGGCGCAGTGTTCCGCGAGAAATGGAACGACTTCCAGTTCAACATCCTCGGCGCCAACGGCCTCACCCAGATCAAGAACGCCAACTCGGCCCGCATCGACGGACTGGAGTCGCAACTGGTCTGGCAGGCCACCTACAACCTGAATCTCAGTACGGGCATCGCGCTGTACGACGCCAAGCTGACCGCGAACTACTGCGGCTTCACCGATGCCAACGGCAACACGGTCACCTATTGCCCTGCCGGCACGGTCAACCCGTCCACCGGCGCGGTGGTGAGCGGACCGCTGGCCCCGAAGGGTACGCAGCTACCGATCACGCCCCGCTTCAAGGCCAACCTGGTGGCGCGCTACACCTTCAGCCTGGGCGAGAACGATGCGTTCGTCCAGGCCGCGTTCGTGCACGTGGGCCGGCGGACGACCGACCTGCGCCTGCTCGAGCGGAGCCTGCTCGGCGACCTGCCGGCGTACAACTCGGTCGATTTTTCCGCCGGTATCCAGAAGGGCAGCTGGTCGCTCAACGCCTATGTCGACAACGTGTTCGACAAGCGGGCGGCGCTGTACAAGTTCACCGAGTGCGGCGTGACGATCTGCGGTGCCCACAATGTGGTGCCGCAGTATCCGAACGGGCAGGTGTACACGGGCTTCAGCCAGCCGCGCACGTTCGGCATCCGCTTCAAGCAGGAATTCTAGGCGATCGACTGTTGGTCATGCAGGACGGAAAGCCCTGGCGCGAGCCGGGGCTTTTCATGGGTGGACGGCACCCTGCAGGATGAGCAGGCGGATTTTCGTGGAGGGATCGCTTCCTTCCATTCGATGCCAATCGAATCATCGGCAGTGGCCGCGCTCGGGCACCCAGGCGCCTGCAAACGGGTGGCACGGGCCAAAAAAAACGGCCGCACGAGGCGGCCGTTTTTCTGGAGCCATGGCCGGAAGGATCAATGACCCTTCGTGGCGTCCTTGGCGGCGGCAGCAGCGTCCTTGGCGGCGGCGGCAGCTTTGCCGGCGGCGTCAGCGGCGTTGCTGGCAGCGCTCTTCATGCTGTCAGCAGCGCTCGGGGCGGCGGTGCCGGCAGCAGCCGGAGCCGCAGCGGTGGACGCCGGAGCAGCAGCCGGAGCCGCGGCGGTAGAAGCCGGAGCAGCAGCCGGAGCCGGAGCCTCAGCAGCCTTCTGCGCGGTATCGGCAGCTTGCTGAGCGGTGTCGGCCGACTTCTGGGCTTCTTGCGCGGAATCCTGCGCGCCGTTGCTGCATGCCGCCAACAGCGCGACGAGCGCGGCGGCGAGTAGGGTACGCGTAAATTTCATGGTGGATCTCCTTTGCCGTGGAATGCCGTTTGGCCGTGTATTAATAGCGCTTTCGCGTTAATTGCGCCACATTTTTGTCGTGGTGCTTCAGTGCGTATTAAAAACCGATTTATCCGGCCGTCATGTGGATATCACCTGCTGGTCATGGATCGGCGTCAGTCGACGCGCTCCACGGCGATTGCCGTTGCCTCGCCGCCGCCGATGCACAGGGACGCGACACCGCGCTTGAGGCCGCGCGTCTTCAGCGCGTTCAACAAGGTCACCACCAGGCGGGCGCCGCTGGCGCCGATCGGGTGGCCCAGCGCGCAGGCGCCGCCGTTGACGTTGAGCTTGTCGTGCGGGATGCCGAGTTCCTTCATCGGGGTCATTGCGACCACCGCGAACGCCTCGTTGATCTCGAACAGGTCGACCTCGCCCACCTTCCAGCCGGCCTTGTCCAGGACCTTCTGGATCGCGCCGACCGGCGCGGTGGTGAACCACTCCGGTTCCTGCGAGTGGGTGGCGTGCGCCACGATGCGCGCCAGCGGTTTCAGGCCGCGCTTGTTCGCATCGTCGGCCGACAGCAGCACCACGGCGGCGGCACCGTCGGAGATGCTGGACGAGCTGGCCGCGGTGATCGTGCCGTTCTCCTTGCGGAAGGCCGGCTTCAGCGAGGGGATCTTCGCGATGTCGGAACGGCCGGGCTGCTCGTCGGTGTCGACCACCACGTCGCCCTTGCGGCCGCTGACTGTCACCGGCACGATCTCGCCGGCGAACGCGCCGTTCTGCTGCGCGGCCTTGGCCCGGTTGACCGACTCGATCGCGAACGCGTCCTGCGCTTCGCGGGTGAAGTGGTACTTGTCGGCGCACAGCTCGCCGAACACACCCATCGCCTTGCCGTCGTACGGGTTGGTCAGGCCGTCCCAGGCCATGTGGTCGACCAGCTGGCCGTCGCCGTAGCGGATGCCGGTGCGCGCCTGCACCATGTGCGGCGCGTTGGTCATCGACTCCATGCCGCCGGCCACCACCACGCTCGCCGAGCCGGCCTTGATCAGGTCATGGCCCAGCATGATCGCCTTCATGCCCGAGCCGCACACCTTGTTGATGGTGGTACAGCCGGTGCCGGCCGGCAGGTCGGCGCCCAGCGACGCCTGGCGCGCCGGCGCCTGGCCGAGGTTGGCCGGCAGCACGCAACCCATGATCACCTCGCCGACGTCGGCCGGGGCGACCCCGGACTGCTCCAGCGCGGCGCGGATCGCAGTGGCGCCGAGCTTCGGGGTGGGGACGCCGGTGAACTGGCCGAGGAAGGAGCCGATGGCGGTGCGCTTGGCACCGACGATGACGACGCTGACATCCGACATGGGTAACTCCGCTTGCAAGACTTGAGGGGCGCGAACGCCTGACAGACAACCGCACAATTATCGCAGCCTGCCGCAAAGCTCGGCAAACAGCCGCAAGTCCTTGCGGCGCCTGGATTTGCACCCTGTTTCATTGGATTTTCGTTGTGCCAAGATACGCGTCGGGGCAAGCGGCGGCGTATCCATCGCGCCATCGCTGCATGGGATCGGATGGTGTGGTCAGGGGTAGGAATGAAAATGCTCGACTCGGGTTGGCGACGTCGCGAAATGGCTTGGTTGGTGGCCATGGCACTGGGGCTGAGTGCCTGCGGCGGGGGCGGCGGCAGCAAGCCCACGCCGCCGCCAGCGGTGCCGTCTTCCCCGCCGCCGGCGCCACCACCCTCACCGCCGCCCAGTACCCAACCACCGCTGGATGCCCAGCTCTCGATCACCCGGGCCAACGCCGCGCAAAGCCTGGGCTACACCGGCGCCGGCGTGACCATCGGCGTGGTCGACAGCGGCATCATGCGCAGCAATCCCACCGTGACCGGGCGGGTCACGCAGGAACTGATCTACGTTGACCCCACGACCAACAACACGTCCATCGACGACGTGGTCGGCCACGGCACCTGGGTGTCGGAGATCGCCGCCGGCCGGGCGTTCGACAAGTTTCCCGGTGGCATCGCGCCCGGTGCCAGCCTGGTCTCGGCACGCATCATCAGCGACGTCACACCGAAGGATGACGGTTCCGGCCAGGGCAACGCGGTGACCGCCGCCGACGCGGCCTTCTTCGCACAGACGCTCAACCCGGCCCTGATCAGTGCCGGCGTGCAGGTGATGAACAACTCCTGGGGCGGCATCTACTGGGACACCACCAACGCCTCGATCAACCAGGCCTTCGGCCAGGCCTACCAGCCGTTCGTGGTGCAGCATGGCGGCTTGGTGGTGTTCGCGGCGGGCAACGAATCACGCACCAGTCCCAGCGACATCGCCAGCCTGCCCACGGTGGCGCCGGGCTTGGGGCTGGACCAGGGTTGGCTGGTCGCGGTGGCGCTGGACAGCAACCATCCCACCCAGCTGGCGAGCTATTCCAACGCCTGCGGGCGGACCATGAACTATTGCCTGGCCGCGCCGGGTGACGTGATCGTGCTGGACAAGGACACCACGGCCAGCACCACCAACCCCACCTACTGGGTCGTCAGCGGTACCTCATTCGCGGCGCCGGAGGTGTCGGGCGCGGCAGCGCTGGTGTGGCAGGCTTTTCCGTATTTCAGCAACGACCTGGTGCGGCAGACCCTGCTCGGCACCGCGCGCGATCTCGGCGCGCCCGGTCCCGACCCCACGTTCGGCTACGGAGCCCTGGACGTGTTCGCGGCAGTCCAGGGGCCGGCAAAGT
Source organism: Rhodanobacter sp. B2A1Ga4 (assembly GCF_018101315.1). Lineage (NCBI taxonomy): Bacteria > Pseudomonadati > Pseudomonadota > Gammaproteobacteria > Lysobacterales > Rhodanobacteraceae > Rhodanobacter > Rhodanobacter sp. B2A1Ga4. The sequence continues at coordinate 100,541 of NZ_JADBJR010000001.1, forward strand.
TCGACTGGGGCGATGTCACTGTGAATTTCAGCGGTACCTCGACCTGGAGCAATCCGATCTCCGGTGCCGGCGGGTTGATCAAGCAGGGGTCGGGCCGGCTGAACCTCTGGGGCGGCGAAAGCAGCTATACCGGCCTCACCCAGGTGCAGGGCGGCACGCTCGCCGTGGCGGGGTTGCACAGCCCGGTGGAGATTGGCGCGGCGGGCACGCTGATGTCCGCTTCCACGCAGCTGAATCCCACCGGCTTCTCGGTCTACAACGACGTGACCAATGCCGGCGTGCTGGTGGTGAGCCAGGGCGACGTCCATCTGAGTGGCAACTACGTGCAGCAGGGCAACGGGCGAATGGCGGTATCGCTGGGCTCGCAGCTGTACGTGAACGGCACGGCCACCTTGTCCGGCGGCGATCTTTACGTGTACGGCGCCAATGCCAATTACACGCTCAACTCGCATACGACGGTGTTGTCCGCTTATGGTGGTTTGACGGGCACTTTTTCGGCGCTGAGCGCGGCGCCCAGCGTGGCGCTGACCGCTACGCTGGGTTACGACGCCAGCAGCGCCTGGCTCGACGTGCAGCAGGTGAACCTGAGCCAGATCCAGGGCCTGCCGTACACCGCCGCCAGCTTCGGCGCCGCGCTGCGCACGCAGAGCGCGTTCCAGCAGATCAATAGCCAGTTGCAGGGTGTCGCCGGCGGCACACCCACCGGCGCGGGCTTTGTCGCCGGCGCCGCAAGTCTGCAGCACGCGGTGTCCACCGATGTCATGCAGCGTTCGCTGGAAAGCCTATCCGGCCAGTTGCACGCGGCCAGCGCGGCGATGACCTTCGAGGCGATCGACGCCGGTACGCGGGCACTGTCCGACCGTTTCGACCGCCTGCTCGATGCACCACAGGCCGGTGCCTGGACGCAGGGCCTTGGTTATCACGGCGGCATGTCACGCAGCGGCTACGGGCACGTCGGCTACGACCTCAGCGGTGCATTGGTGGGGCAGGACCTGCGCGTCGGCAGCAATGGCATCGCCGGCTATGCGCTCAGCCAGAGCCAGGGCTTGGGGCGGTTGGCCGAAAGCGCAGACCAGGGCCGCAGCCGCGCGCTGGAAGGCATGCTTTACGGCGGCATGGTGCATGGTTCGTGGTACGCCATGGGCCGCTTCGGCGTCGGCAACTATCGGGAAACCATGCGTCGCCAGTTGCAACTGGGCAACCAGTTCGCCGGGGTCGCCAGCGACGTCCATGGCCGCTATGGCGTGGCCTATGGCGAAAGCGGTTACCGCTTCGCCTTGGGCCGCACGCAGCTCACCCCGTACATGAACCTGCAGTACGCGCAGATCCGGCGCGATGGTTTCGACGAGCTGGGCGCCTACGGTTTTGGCCTGAAATCGGCGGCGCAGAGCACGGCGCGCTGGCAGGCCGGCACGGGCCTGCGTGCCAGCCACGAATGGGCGCTGGCCGGTGGCGGCAGCCTCAGCCTGCAGGGACGCATGCTGTGGCAGCAATCGTTCGGCCTGCGCGGCGACGTGTTCGATGCCAGTTTCAGTGGCATCAACCAGTTCGCTCCCGTGGGCGGCATCGGCCTGTCGCGTTACGGCGGCATGCTCGGCACCACGCTGGACTGGAAGATGACGCCGCGCGCCAGCCTGCAGTTCGGCTACGACCGTTATCTCGGCCAGGGCCGGCAGGCGCAGATGGCCAGCGCCAGTTTCAGCTGGGCGTTCTGAGCATATCGGTGCACACAAACGAAAGGCCCGCATGGTGCGGGCCTTTTGTTTTCCGATGTGGCGAAATTACGCCTTGCCGTGGAACAGCTCGCGGCCGATCAGCATGCGGCGGAATTCGGTTCGATGTGCCGGCGCCGATGCCTTTGTCGGTGTATGTAACTCAAGCCTTGCCGTGGAACAGCTCGCGGCCAATCAGCATGCGGCGGATCTCGTTGGTGCCGGCGCCGATCTCGTACAGCTTGGCGTCGCGCAGCAGCCGGCCCGCGGGGAACTCGTTGATGTAGCCGTTGCCGCCGAGCGACTGGATCGCCTCCAATGCCACCTTCACCGCGTTGACCGAGGCGTTGAGCAGGCAGGCGGCCGGATCGATGCGCGACTTGACGCCGCTGTCGAACTGCTGCGCCACCATGTAGGCAAACCCGCGCGAGCTCTGCAGCGCGGTGTACATGTCGGCGACCTTCGCCTGCATGATCTCGAAGGTGCCGATCGGCGCGTTGAACTGCTTGCGCTCGCGCACGTAGGGCAGGGTGATGTCGATCGCCGCCTGCATCAGGCCGATCGGGCCGCCGGACAGCACCAGTCGCTCGGTGTCCAGCCCGTTCATCAGCACACGCACGCCTTCGTTGACTTCGCCGACGATGTTCGCGGCGGGGATCTCGCAGTTGTCGAACACCAGCTCGCAGGTGTTCGAGCCGCGCATGCCCAGCTTGTCCAGCTTCTGCGCGGTGGAAAAACCCTTCATGCCCTTCTCGACGATGAAGGCGGTCATGCAGCGGCTGCCGGCGGTGCGCGGCGCGGTGCGCATGTAGACCAGCAGCACGTCGGCGTCGGGCCCGTTGGTGATCCACATCTTGTTGCCGTTGGCGACCCACACGTCGCCGCGCAGCTCGGCCTTGCAGCTCATCGAGCCGACCACGTCGGAACCGGCGCCCGGCTCGCTCATCGCCAGAGCGCCGACGTGTTCGCCGCTGCACAGCTTCGGCAGGTACTTCTGTTTCTGCGCTTCGTTGCCGTTGTGGAAGATGTTGTTGACGCACAGGTTGGAATGCGCACCGTAGGACAGGCCGACCGAGCCGGACGCGCGCGAGATCTCCTCCATCGCCACCATGTGCGCCAGGAAGCCCATGCCGCTGCCGCCGTATGCCTCGGCAACCGTCACGCCAAGCAGGCCCATCTCGCCGAACTTGCGCCACAGGTCGGCCGGGAACAGGTTGTCGCGGTCGATCTTGTCCGCGCGCGGGGCGATCTCCTTTTCCGCAAACACATGCACGGACTCGCGCAGCAGGTCGATGTCTTCTCCGAGCGGAAACGGACGCATGGCGAACTCCTTGGATGCAGGCCGGCGATTTTAGCCTACGTTGCCCGGCAGCGCCGGTGAGTCGCAGGTGTCTGGAACGCCCGGCTTTTGCAGCCCGGACATTGTCCCTCGCTTCTGGCGCGTGCACCGGCGTCGGGTGGCGGCCAGTGTCCGCCCTGTAAAAACGCTACAGCTGCGACTCGATCGGCAGCCAGCTGATCACGCGGGTGACCGCACGCTGCCACCAGCCGGTGTCGGGCTCGTGTTCGAGCACCTGCGGCGGCTGCGTGGTGTGGTCCAGCCACTGCGGCGAGCCGTCCGCGCCGCGGCGGAGCTGGTAGCTCAGCGCCGGCGCGGCCAGCCGCAGGTATTCCTGGCGCAGGTCGCGGGCCAGGCCGGGGTCGTCGAACAACACGCCCATCTCGGTATTGAGGTTGGCCGAGCGCGGGTCGAGGTTGAACGAGCCGACGAAGCCGCGCGTGCCGTCGATCACGAACGCCTTGGTGTGCAGGCTGGCGCCACTGCTGCCGAACAGGCCGTGGGTGGTGACCGGGCCGTGGCGGCGGATCTCGAACAGGCTCACGCCGCCATTCAGCAACTGCCTGCGGTAGCGCTCGTAGCCGCTGTGCACGGCGGGCACGTCGTTCGCGGCCAGCGAGTTGGTGACCACGCCGACGCGGGTGCCGCCGCGTACCAGCCCCAGCAGGGTCGCCGTGCCTTTCCTGCCGGGAACGAAGTAGGGCGAGATCAGCAGCACCTCGCCGTGCACGCCGCCCAGGTGGGTGGCCAGCCGCGGCTGCAGCCAATCGCTGCGGTCGGCAGACTTTGTCTTCAGCGGCGGGTCGGACGCCACCGTGATGTTCGTGCTCCAGTGCGGCGACAGGTCGTGGTTGACCAGGCGCTGCGCCGAGGGCGAGGCGGCGACCCGGCTCAGGTAGACCCGCGCCTCCGGCCCGCTGGATTCGTGGGTGAAGCCGGCCATCAGTTGGTGCAGGCGCTGCGGTGTCTGCGGGTTCAGCGCCTCGATCGGCACGGCGGCGCGGGAGTTCCAGAAATCGTCAAAGATCGCGCTGGCGTCGGCTACCGCCGGGCCGAGCAGCAGCATGTCCAGGTCGCGGAAATTCACGCTGCGGTCGGCGTCGAAATACTCGTTGCCGATGTTGCGGCCGCCGACCAGTGCGACCCGGCCGTCGGCGATCCACGCCTTGTTGTGCATGCGGTGGTTGACGCTGAAGAAGCGCTGCACCATCTCCAGCAATCGCCACACGCCGCTGCGGTTGCGGAACGGGTTGTACAGCCGCACCTCGATGTTCGGGTGTGCGTCCAGCGCCAGCAGCGCCGGGTCCAGTCCCTTGGTGTTGATGTCGTCCAGCAGCAGGCGCACGCGCACGCCGCGCTCGGCCGCGGCGTACACCTCGCGCGCCAGCAGGTGACCGACCAGGTCGTCGTGCCACATGTAGTACTGCAGGTCGAGGCTGCGCCCGGCCAGACGTGCGGAGGCGGCGCGCGCGGCGAACGCATCCAGGCCTTCGGGCAGCAGGGTGGCCGCCGTCTCGCCCGGGTGCGCGGCCAGGTACGGGGCCAGCTCGCGGTCGATCGGGGTCTGCGCGGGCTGCGGCGGCAACGCGGTGCTGGGCACGCCGGTGGCACGCGGGGTCAGGCGGTCGGCCAGCAGCAGCCCGCTGATCACCAGCAACACCAGCGCGAATAACCCCCAGCCCAGCCAGATCATCATCGTGCGCACCCGTGGCACCTCCGACGCCCGATTATTCGATTACTGCCCCGCATAAGCAAAGGCCTGCCGCGGGTGGCGGCAGGCCTTCGTGTAGCCGGGCAAAAGCCGGCATGCCCGTAACGGCACGGCTTACTGGCCGCGCATGCGACCCTGGAAGCGGGTGCCGCCGTTGCCCATGTGCGACAGCTTCAGCTTGCCGATCGCGTTGATGCGCTCCTCGGCCAGGCGGTCGGCGGCCCGGTAGGTCGGGATGTTCTCGGTCTTCGAGATCTCGAAGATGCGCCCCAGGTTGTAGTAGATCGTGCGCATCATGCGCATCGCGCGCTCGCGGTTGTAGCCGTCGATCTCCAGCGACACGTTCATCACGCCGCCGGCATTGACCGCGTAGTCCGGCGCGTACAGCACGCCGCGGCGCTGCAGCTCGTCGCCGATCGCATCGGTGGCCAGCTGGTTGTTGGCCGGGCCGCAGATGATCTTGGCCTTGATGCGGTCGATGGTCTGCTCGTTGACGGTACCGCCCAGCGCGCACGGCGAATACACGTCGGCGTCGACGTCGTAGATCTCGTCCAGGCCCACCGCCTCGCAGCCCAGCTCGTCCACGCAGCGCTGCACCGCTTCCTTGTTGATGTCGGTGACGAACACCTTGGCGCCCTGTTCGCGCAGCAGCTTGATGAACTCGCCGCCGACGTGGCCGCAGCCCTGCACCGCGTAGCTGTACTTGCCCACGTCCTCGTTGCCGTGCTTGAACTGCAGGGCGGCCATCAGGCCCTGCAGCGAGCCGTAGGCGGTGAACGGCGACGGGTCGCCGGAGCCGCCGTGCACCTGGTGCACGCCGGTGACGTACTCGGTCTCGCGGAACACGTATTCCATGTCGTTGACGTCGATGCCGACGTCCTCGGCGGTGATGTAGCGGCCGTTGAGCGAATTGACGAAGCGGCCGAACGCGCGGAACAGCGCCTCGGACTTATCCTTGCTCGGATCACCGATGATCACTGCCTTGCCGCCGCCCAGGTTCAGGCCGGCCACCGCGTTCTTGAACGTCATGCCGCGCGACAGGCGCAGCACGTCGTTCACCGCTTCCTGCTCGGTCTTGTACGGCCACATGCGCAGACCGCCGAGCGCGGGGCCCAGCACCGTGTTGTGGATCGCGATGATGGCCTTCAGGCCGGCGTCCTTGTTGTGGCAGAAGACGACTTCTTCGTGACCCGTGTTGGCGATGGTTTCAAAGATCATTGGAACAGTGACTCCATGATTTACGGTGCCGGTGGGCATCTGCAAGAGGGTGGCGGAAGAGATCGCGGGAATCCGCCGGAGGGTGTGAAAACGCCTGAAACTCATCGCCCCGACCGGGGTCGGGGCGATGAATCAAAGCGTCAAGTTTAATACGTCGCTCCCGCAGTTGGTGACGCGACGCAACAAGCCAGCGGCGTACGGAGTGCTCAACGACCCCAGTAACCGGGCCGGAAGCGCCACTGGTGGCCGTGATGCACCCAATGCGCCGGCCGATAGTGGCGGCCCGGATGCACCCTGACCCAGGAGCCGCCGACCCATACGTGGCGATGAGCATAACCATCCCAGCGCCAGTAGCCGGGCGCCCACGCATAACCGCGCCGCGCCGGCGGCAGCCGCTCGAAACGGGGCGGCGGCGGGGCCACGCCGATGTCGATGCCGACCGCCACCTGGGTGCGCGCCGCGGCGGGCGGCGCGTACAGGGCGCCGGCGAATGTCAGGCCGAGTCCGGCCAACAGGGCCAGCTTGAGAGGGGTGCGGGTCATCGTGTTCTCCGTCAGCGCCGCGAACTGCGGCAGGCAGGACGGAAAACGAGGGGGCTGCGCGCGCAGTTGACGGCGTGCCGCCCCTCGTTCAGCGGGCGATTACGTCCGGGTCGGCCTACATCCGGCAGTTTGGCGCGTGGCCGCTGGCCCGCGCCTGCTGGTACACCGGCAGCAGTTGCTGTGCCTGCCGGTCCAGCGCCTGCGCGCGGTTGCCCGACGAGGGGTGGGTGGACAGGAACGCCGGCGGCTTGCTGCCGCCCTGCGCGCCCATCTTGTCCCACAGCGTCACCGCCGCGCGCGGATCGAAACCGGCCTGCGCCATGTAGCGCTGGCCCAGCGTATCCGCCTCGCTTTCCTGGGTACGCGAGAACGGCAGCAGGATGCCTACCTGCGCGCCCACGCCGAGCAGCGCCGCGGCGTTGCCCGCATCGCTGCCGCGCGAACCGGCGTAGATCGTGCCGGCGGCTACCGCGGCCTGGGTCGCCATGTTGTCCGACACCCGCTCCGCGCCGTGGCGCGAGACCACGTGCGACAACTCGTGGCCCAGCACCACCGCCAGCTGGTCCTGGTCGGTGGCGACCTTGAACATGCCCCGGTTCACGCCGATCCGGCCGCCGGGCAGGGCGAACGCGTTGGCCGTGTCGTCGCCGATGATCTGCACCTCCCATTGCTGGGTGTTCCACGGCGGCGGCAGCACCGCGATCAGCGCGTTGGCCACGCAGGTGGCGTAGGCGCGTTCGCGCGGCGCGTCCACGAACTTGCCCTGCTTGCGCATGTCGTTGAATGCGCTCAGGCCCATCTGGCTCATCTGGCTGTCCGACACCATCATCAGCTGCGAGCGGCCGGTCGGCGAGGTGACGCAGGCGGCCAGCAGGGCGGTGGCGAGCGGGATGGTCAGGTTGCGGATGTTCATGCGGGATCCTCCTTGGCTTGCAGTGGCAGAGCATACCCGTTGGGTTTGCCGAGACCGCGTGAGCTCGCGTTTGATATAGAACGAACGGTCGTGCTATTTTCGGTACCATGACGATCGCCACTCACCCCGGCAAGCGCGCAGCCACGCGCGACACCATCCTCGACCACGCCTACGCGCTGGCCCGCCGCGACGGGCTGGAAGGCCTGTCGATCGGTGGCCTGGCGGCGGACGTGGGCATGTCCAAGAGCGGCGTGTTCGCCCATTTCGGCTCGCGCGAAGACCTGCAACTGGCCGTGCTCGATACCGGTCGCCAGCGCTTCCTGACCCAGGTGCTGCTGCCCGCGTTGAAGCAGCCGCGCGGCCTGCCGCGGCTGCGCGCGATCGTGGCGAACTGGTTCGAATGGGGCCGCGAGCACCAGAGCGGCTGCGTGCTGCTGTCCGCCGCCAGCGAGTACGACGGCCGCGATGGGGCGCTGCACGACGGCGTGGTGCAGCAGCAGGCCGGCTGGCGCGACGAGTTGCAGAAGGCGATCACGCAGGCGGTCGGGCTGGGCGAACTGCGTGCCGACACCGACGTCGCCCAGCTCTCCTTCGAGATCTATGCGCTGATGCTTGGCCTGCACCACGACGCCGGGCTGTTCGGATTCGACGAAGCCGGCCAGCGTACCCGCGCGGCCTTTGAGCGCCTGTGGCGCAGCTGGCAACCCTGAGACAACACCCATGTCCACCATGATCGACCGACTCAAGCTCACCACCGTACGCACCGGCTTCGTGCTGGGCGGCCGGCTCGCGCCGCAGCGCACGGCAAACCGCGCCGCGCGCCTGTTCGCCACCCCGTTCGCCAGCAGCCGCAGCCGCGCGCAGGCAGCGCAGGGCGACGCGGACATGCAGCGCGGCGCGTTGCAGGTCGACGGCGAAACCGTCGCCACCTACGTCTGGGGCAATCCGTCGACCCAACCCTACGCGCTGCTGGCGCACGGCTGGTCCAGCTTCGGCCTGCGCTTCCTGCCGTGGGTGGCGCAGCTGCGCGCGCAGGGATTCGCCGTGGTGACGTTCGACCAGCCCGGCCACGGCCACAGCAGCGGCAGGCTGTGCACCCTGCCGGAGTTCATCGCCACGATCCGCGCGGTCGGCGCGCACTACGGCAATGCCGCGCTGGCGATTGGCCATTCGCTCGGCGGTGCCGCGCTCGCCCTTGCGCAGGACGAACACTGGCAGGCCGGGCGGCTGATTCTGGTGGCGCCGGCCGCCGACATGAATGCGGCGGCAGGGCGCTTCTTCCGCTTCGTACACCTGGCCGGCTACCTGCGCGAACCGTTCTACGCATGGCTGCATCGACGCACCGGCATGCACATCGACGAGCTGCGAGTGGAACGCCGGCTGCCCGCGCTGGGCCAGCCCGCGCTGATCGTGCACGACCTGGAGGACGCCGACGTGCCGTGGGCCGAAGGTGAACGCTACGCCCGGCTCTGGCCCGGCGCGCGCCTGTACACCACGCAGGGCCTGGGCCATCGGCGCGTGCTCGATGCACCCGAGGTGATCGACGCCGCGCTCGCCTTCATGCGCGGCGAGCTGGTGGGCGAGCGCGTGGTCGGTTCGCCAAACCTGCCATACGGCGTGGCCTGAGCCAGGCATTCACCTCCGGCCAGTGGGCGCGCTGCCGCACATGCCGATGCGCCCGCCCGTCGGCGGGCGCTGCAGCAACTCAGCCGTGGTTGAACGGGGAGAGCAGGGTCGGGCCTGCGCCGTCGGTCCGCACGGTATCGTCGGCGAGGGCATCGGCCGCGTTGATGTCGGGCTTGTCGACCCAGGGGGCTGGCACGTAAGGCCCGGGGACGTAGCTCACCCAGGTGCGATCGGGCTTGGGCGCACCCAGCTCGTTCAAGGTGTAGTTGATCGGAACATGCGCCGTCCAGCTGTCCTGCCGTGCCAGCGGGCCTGTCGTGGGGATCGCGTAGTTCCACTGGCGCGCCGCCCTGAGGGCCGATTCGGCCAGGATCTTGCGGTATTGCTCGAGTAGGCTGTCCGGGCCGATGCTGCCGAGGTTGACCTGCTCGGCGACGGCTTCGACCACGTGGCCGCTGCGGTCCACGCGCAGCGCCAGGTACACCGTTCCCTGCACGCGGGCCTGGATCGCGCGCTGGGGATATTGCGGCGGAATTTTCTTGCGGCTTTCGATATCGCGCAGCGAGTCGGTGGAGTCCGTGCGGCTGTCGCCGAACGTGGCGCCCTTGATGCGCGCATTGTAGTTGCCGTCAGGCATTTTCCTGAGCACCACCCGGACATGCATGCTGCTCTTGGCGACCACGGGTTCGTCATGGCGCAGCACGGGTTGGAAGCGCCACTGCAACGCGGCCTTGCGCACCATGTCCGCGATGGGCTGCCCGTACCTGGCCCCATCGTCGATGACGGCAGTCTGCACCGTGCCGTCCTTGGCCAGCACGATGGTTCCGCTGACGACGGCGGAAGATTCGACGTCCTGACGGGAACTGGCCTGGGCGGCCAGCGTGGCCATGGCGAGGCATGCGGCGAATATGACCTTCTTCATGCGTGCTGTCCTTGAAGTTGCGTTGAAGTTGATGCCGTTCGGCGCGGCCGGCATGAGTCGATCGAGTCGGCTTCCATCCGCCATGCGTCAGACCTTGCCCTTTCGACAGCGCGATCCCGGGATCGGCGGCCGTCCATTCCAGTGCGTCATGTGTCCCCTTGCTGGCGCCCAGTATGCGGTCAAACAGTTACCCGCGGAACACGATCCTGCGCAGCGGACTTCGTCCGGGGCTTCGGGGCCATGCCTCCCGGTAAGCGCGTCGCAACAAGCTCTTGATGCCGATTCCCACTAGAATCACGGGGTTCAAGCACCGATGTCCGGAGTTGCCATGAGTTCCCCCGCCAAGCACGTCCCCGCCAGCGCCCCGCAGACGGAAACCACCCCACTGCGTTTCGTCACCGCGGCCAGCCTATTCGATGGCCACGACGCGGCGATCAACATCATGCGGCGGATCATCCAGTCGCAGGGCGCGGAGGTGATCCACCTGGGCCACAACCGCTCGGTGGAAGACGTGGTACGCGCCGCGCTGCAGGAAGACGCCGACGCGATCGCTCTGTCGTCCTACCAGGGCGGCCACGTCGAGTACTTCAAGTACATGGTCGACATGCTGCGCGAGCGCGGCGCCGGCCACGTGCGCGTGTTCGGCGGCGGTGGCGGCACCATCACGCCGGAAGAAATCCGCGAGCTGCAGGCCTACGGCGTCGAGCGCATTTACCACCCCAACGACGGCATGAAGCTCGGCCTGGTGGAGATGATCGAGGACGTGATGCAGCGCGCCGGCAGCGCCGCCGCGAAACGCGCGGAGTCCGAAACCCACACGCTGCCCAAGGTCGACATCGACGACGAGATCTCGATCGGCCACATGCTCTCGGCGATCGAGGAGGGCAAGCTCGGCGACACCGAACTCGACCACCAGCGCAAGCAGTGGAAGCTGGCCGGCAAGCACACGCCCGTGCTCGGCCTCACCGGCACCGGCGGCGCCGGCAAGTCGTCGGTGGTGGACGAACTGCTGCTGCGCTTCCTGCACGCCTTCCCCGGGATGCGCATCGCCGTGCTCGCGGTCGACCCCACGCGCCGCCGTTCCGGTGGCGCGCTGCTGGGCGACCGCATCCGCATGAACTCGCTGCGCAGCCACCGCGTCTACATGCGCTCGATGGCCACCCGCCGCCAGCACGCCGCCACCAGCGTGGTGCTGCACGACTGCATCGACTTCCTGAAGAGCCAGCCGTACGACCTGGTGATCGTCGAGACCGCCGGCATCGGCCAGAGCGATTCGGAGATCGTCGACCTGGTCGACTTCCCGGTCTACGTGATGACCAGCGACTACGGCGCCGCCAGCCAGCTGGAGAAGATCGACATGATCGACTTCGCCGACCTGGTGGTGCTCAACAAGTTCGACAAGCGCGGCGCCGAAGACGCGCTGCGCGACGTGCGAAAGCAGTGGAAGCGCAACCACACCGCGTTCGGCGTGAAAGACGAGGACGTGCCGGTCTACCCGACCATCGCCAGCCAGTTCAACGATCCGGGCGTGACCTGGATGTTCACCAACCTGTGCCGCCTGATGCGCGAGAAGTTGCATCTCGGCGCTGTTGAACCCTCCCCTTCCAGGGGAGGGCAGGGTGGGGTAGCCCCAGCCGAAGCCGGATGTAACTGGACCCCGCAGCTCGACACCACCCTCAAGGAACCCCGCGCCACCGTGCTCATCCCAGGCAGCCGCGTGCGCTACCTCGCCGAGATCGCCGAGCAGGGCCGCGCCATCAACAAGGGCATCGAGACCCAGGCCGAATACGCCAGCAAGGCGCAGCACTACTACGAGTCGCTGAAGGAACTGGGCGACGACAAGCTGCCGCGGCCGCTGGAGCTGTACCGCAGCGCCGATCTGCAAATGCCGCCAACCTCCCAGTCCGTCATCCCGGCGCAGACCGGGATCGCATCACCTGCGAACGACCAGCAAAAGAGCGATTTCGGCCTGCGCCGGAATGACGAGCACGGAGTGGACCGCAGCCTCCTGCTGCTGCGCCAGCGCTACAACGCCGCGCTGAAGGAACTCACCCACGAGGCCATCCACCAGCTGCGCGAATGGCCGGCGCTGTTCGCCTCGGTCACCGCCGACGTCAACGAATACAAGGTCCGCGACAAGGTCATCCGCGTCGACAACTACCGCGAATCGCTGAGCCACCAGAAAATCCCGAAAGTCTCCCCGCCGAAGTCGAAGGACTGGGGCGAACTCGTCACCTTCCTCGGCAAGGAAAACCTGCCCGGCCACTACCCGTACACCGGCGGCGTCTACCCGTACCGCCGCAGCGGCGAAGACCCCACCCGCATGTTCGCCGGCGAAGGCACGCCCGAGCGGACCAACCGCCGCTTCCATTACCTGAGTCAGGGCGGCGCCGCCACGCGCCTGTCCACCGCGTTCGACTCGGTCACCCTGTACGGCGAAGACCCTGCGCCGCGCCCGGACATCTACGGCAAGATCGGCAACTCCGGCGTCAACATCGCCACGCTCGACGACATGAAGAAGCTGTACTCCGGCTTCGACTTGAGCGCGCCCAGCACCTCGGTGTCGATGACCATCAACGGCCCCGCGCCGATGATCCTGGCGATGTTCATGAACACCGCCATCGACCAGAACGTGGAGAAATACCTCAAGGCCGACGACGCTCGCTGGGCGGCCGCGGAAAAGAAAATCGCCAAGCTCTACGAAGGCCGCCAGCGCCCGCAATACCTGGGCGACCTGCCCAAGGGCAACGACGGCTTAGGGCTAGGCCTGCTCGGCGTCGCCGGCGACGAACTGGTCGATGCCGAAACCTACGCGCGCATCAAGACCGAAACCCTGACCCAGGTGCGCGGCACCGTGCAGGCCGACATCCTGAAGGAAGACCAGGCGCAGAACACCTGCATCTTCTCCACCGAATTCGCGCTACGCATGATGGGCGACATCCAGCAGTACTTCGTCGACCACAAGGTGCGCAATTTCTACTCGGTCAGCATCAGCGGTTATCACATCGCCGAAGCCGGCGCCAACCCGATCAGCCAGCTCGCCTTCACCCTCTCCAACGGCTTCACCATCGTCGAGTACTACCTCGCCCGCGGCATGAAGGTGGACGACTTCGCGCCCAACCTGAGCTTCTTCTTCTCCAACGGCATGGACCCGGAATACACCGTGATCGGCCGCGTCGCCCGCCGCATCTGGGCCCGCGCCATGCGCGAGCGCTACGGCGCCAGCGCGCGCAGCCAGATGATGAAGTACCACATCCAGACTTCAGGCCGCTCGCTGCACGCGCAGGAGATCCAGTTCAACGACATCCGCACCACGCTGCAGGCGATGTACGCGCTGTTCGACAACTGCAACTCCCTGCACACCAACGCCTACGACGAAGCGATCACCACGCCCACCGAGGAAAGCGTGCGCCGCGCCGTGGCGATCCAGATGATCATCAACAAGGAGCTCGGCCTCAACTTCAACGAGAACCCGTGGCAGGGCAGCTACGTGGTCGACACGCTGACCGACCTGGTCGAGGAAGCGGTGTACAAGGAGTTCGAGGCGATCAGCGAGCGGGGCGGGGTGCTTGGGGCGATGGACACTATGTACCAGCGCGGCAAGATCCAGGAAGAGTCGATGTATTACGAGCACAAGAAGCACGATGGCTCGTTGCCGTTGATCGGCGTGAATACGTTCCTGCCGAAGGATCATGGCGGGGAGATTGCCACCGAGATCGAGTTGATTCGGTCGACGGAGGAGGAGAAGGGGGCGCAGATTGCGCACGTGAAGATGTATGGTGAGGCGCGGAACGCGCTGGTGCCGGGGAGCTTGCGGACGCTGCAGGACACGGCGCGGGAGCGGGGGAATGTGTTTGAGCGGTTGATGGAGGCTGTTAAGTACAACTCGTTGGGGCAGATTAGCCATGCGCTTTACGAGGTTGGGGGGGAGTATCGGAGGAATATGTAGGTCATCAAGTGCGCGATGAATCCGACGATCGAAGGCAGTCGCTTTTTTGAGTGTGTGAGCGGAGTTACATCACTCGCACCATGGGCAGATAGGGCTCCTGCTAGATTTTGTCGTGGTGCGGTTGGCTCGAGGATTTGGCAGGGCGACCCATAGCCCTGTACGAGAGTGTCTGACAGGAGTAAGACTTGGAAAGATTCAGCAAGGAAATTGAAGCGTTCATCAAGGATTTCGTTGGCCAACTTGCCAATGGCACCGGGGCCATTTTTGCGGGTGCGGGCATGTCTCGTGGCGCAGGATACGTCGACTGGAACGAATTACTCCGTGACATAGCGCAAGAACTTGGACTAGACCTGCAGCTTGAGCACGACCTCATCGCAGTTGCCCAGTATCACTACAACTTAAAAAAGGGTCCGGCGGGCCTAGTCCGAAAGATCATAGAAGAGTTTTCCCACCAAGCAGAAGAAACCGAGTCGCACCGCATCCTTGCGCGCTTGCCGATCCCGACATGGTGGACGACCAACTATGACAACCTCATCGAGAAGGCACTCGAACGGGCTTATCGCATTGCGGATGTGAAGTTCAATGTGGATCAGTTGAGCAACACGCGGCCACGGCGAGACGCTGTCGTTTACAAGATGCACGGAGACGCCTCGGACCCTAAGAAAGCGATTCTCTACAAGTCACAATATGAGCAGTATCACAAGACTCACGAAGGCTTCATCACGGCACTTCGCGGTGATCTGGTTACCAAGACATTTCTCTTCATCGGTTTTAGTTTTAACGACCCCAACCTCGATTACGTCTTGAGTCGGCTGCCCGCGGAGCCCTCTCGCGAGCACTACTGCTTCGTGCGCAAGGTCGTGGCTGAAAAGGGTGAGCTCGAGGCGTCTGTGAACTACCGGACTCGTCGCGAGAAGCTTCGGAACGACGACCTCCACCGGTATGGCATCACCGCTCTAGAGGTTGACGAGTACAGTGACATTCCACGCATTCTCACTGCGATCGAAGAGTGCTATCGGATGAAGACGGTCTTTATATCCGGGAGCGCGCACGAGTTCGGTGACTGGACGATGCAGGAGGCCCAAGCTCTCCTACATCGTCTTTCAGCTGCGCTGGTTCGGAACGGCTATCGCGTGATCACGGGGTTTGGATGGGGCGTTGGTAGTGCCGTAATCAATGGTGCACTAGAAACCATCTATCGAGAGCCTGCAAAGTATAGTGAAGACCAGCTAGTTATGCGTCCGTTTCCACAATTTGCAAGCAACGGAGAAGATCTTCCGATCATGTGGGACAAGTATCGTCGGCGCATGATCTCCCTTGCCGGAACTGCGATCTTTCTCTTCGGTAACAAGCTCACAGATGGAAATGTGGTCAAAGCAGGGGGCGTCCGTGCTGAATACGATATCGCTCGCGAATTGGGCGTCGTCCCACTTCCTCTCGCGGTCACCGGATTCGTCGCGGCAGATCTTGCTGATGATGTGCTCGCCAATGTAGATGGTGTCTACGGTCAACGCGAGTGGGTGGCGGAGTCGATCAAAGAACTTGGGGCGGCAGGTAAAGACTCCGATAAATTGATTGGCATCATTTTGAAATTCATGGAAAGGATAGGCAAATGAGCAAGCCAAATGTGTTTTATAGCTTTCACTTCGACAATGACGTGATGCGCGTCCAGATGATTCGGAACATGGGGGTAGTCACCGGGGATGAGCCGGTCGATAAAAATGTCTGGGAGACCCTCAAGAAGACGGACAGCAGTGTGGAGGCTTGGATCGAAAAGAACATGAAAGATAAGGACGTCGTCATTGTTCTCATCGGTGCGGCGACCGCCGGTCGAAAATGGATTAAGTATGAGATGAAGCGCGCGTGGGAGCTAAATAAGCCGATATTCGGCATCCACATTCACAATATCAAGTCCATGAATGAAGGGACAAGCGCGAAAGGCCCGAACCCATTTGATGCCTATAACTTCAGCCACAATGGCGTCGTAATTAAACCCCTGGTGTACGACCCTAAATCGTCAGATGCCTATAACGATATCAATGACAACATCGGGAGCTGGATCGCAGCGGCCAAGCGTCAGCGCACGTGAAAAATAGGAAGTGAATCAAAGTGACTTGCAGCGAGCGAGCAGCATCTAGCGCCTTTTAATCGAGCTAGAAGATATGGTATTCATCATGGGGGAATGGAAATATGGCGGTTATGAAAAAAGGTGTCAGGTACAATTTCTGACAGCGGTTGGGGGCTTGGGACGAGGCGGTAGCTGGAACTGTGCTGATGGTCGTTGGCGGGGCGGGGTGGGACGCTGTCGGGCATGGCTCGACTTCCGCGTTTCGACCTCCCCGGCATTCCCCAGCATGTGGTGCAGCGGGGGAACAACCGGTTGCCTTGTTTCCTGGATGACCTGGATCGCCAGCGCTACCTGCATGCCTGCATCACGCACTCGAACGTTTCGGGTGCAGGCTGCACGCCTATGTGCTGATGAGCAACCACGTGCACCTGCTGCTGACGCCGGACGCGTCGGGCGCACTGTCGCGGTTGATGCACACCTTCGCCCGGAACTATGCGGACTTGTTCAATGGGCGGCACGGTCGCACCGGAACATTGTGGGAAGGGCGCTACAAGGCGAGCCTGGTGGACTCGGGCGGTTACTTCCTCGCTTGCAGCCGCTATATCGAGCTCAATCCGGTGCGCGCGTGGATGGTGCCGCAGCCGGGTGACTGGCCGTGGTCGAGCCATGCTGCCCATGTCGGCGAGCGGGCCGATCCCTTGCTGACCCCGCATGCCGAATACCTGGCGCTGGGCACCGACCCTGCGGCGCGTGCGTCGGCCTACCGGGCCTTGTTCGCGGATGTCTTGCCCGAGGAACTGGTCACGGAGATCCGCTGCCATCTGCAACAGCAGAAGGCGCTGGGATCCGATCGGTTCCGCGCATGGGTCGAGGCCCGGACGGGCCGGTTCGTCGCAGTCCGACCGATCGGCCGTCCGTCCAAACCTTCAAATTGTCCCTGACGCCTTTTATGCCTTTTTATGGACACCTTTTATGACACCTTTTTACTACTGGGTGGCGTCTCGGTCGATCGTCAGGAAAGGCCACCTCAATATTCGCCGTAACGCCCCTGCACGGATTTCAGTAGTGCCTGCGAGTCGTAGCCGATGCCATCCTTGAACACGGTTTCGACCTGTTCGATGTCGTCGATGTGCTGCGAGGGATTGCCCTTCACCACGACGAGGTCGGCGTCCTTGCCTGCGGCGATCGAGCCGATGCGATCCTGCAGGCCGAGATACATCGCACCGTTGTAACTGGCGATGTGGATCGCCTGTTCCGGGCTGAAGCCTTCCTCGACCAGCAGCTCCACTTCACGCAGGTCGCCGAAGCCGGGGATGATGCCGCCGTTGCCGGTGGGGTCGGGGCCGGCCAGCAACAGGCCGCCCGCGGCGACGAACTCGCGTTCCATCGCCATGCCGTGGCGGAACGTGATGCTGCGCTTTTGCACCTGCTCTGGCGGCAGCATGTCGGTGCGCGCGCGCAGAAACAGGTAGTCGCGCTTCGCTTCCGGGCTGAGCGTGGCCATCGCCTGCGGCCACAACGGCGCGTGGTGCGGCACCATCTGCTCGAACACCGGCAACGTCGAGGTGATGGCGACGTGGTGCGCGACGAGGTCGCGGATCAGGCTTTTCGCGTCGCTGCCCTCGGGGTCCATCGCATGCAGTGTGTCCAGGCCGTCGGAGTCGGTGCACTTGTCCGGCGCCTTGCCGGGGTCGTGCTCGGTGTTGACGAAGAAGCCGTGTTCGAGGTCGTCGATGCCGGCTTCGGCGGCCTCGCGGTAGGTGACCGCGCACAGGTGGCCGGTGATCTTCAGCCCTAGGCGGTGCGCCTCGTCCACCGCGGCCTTCAGTTCGGCACGGGTGATGTTCATGTAGGCCTTGAACGAGGTCACGCCCTGCTTTGCCCAGAACGCCACGGTTTCCTTCGCGTCCTCGGGATCGCGGATGGGGTGCATCTGGATGAAGTACGAACCCGCGCCTTCCAGGTACGGCCCGGTCACATCCATGTGCGGGCCAGGCAGCTCGCCCTTGTCGATGTCGTGCTTGAGGTTGAGGTCGGTGTACGGCTCGACGCTGCCTGTGGTGCGCAAGGTGGTGACGCCCATGGCGAGGTAGAGCCGCGGCGCGGAGAACACCATCTCCGGCACGATCAGCGGCGGATCGCTGTGCAGCTTGCCGTCCTGCTCGCCGAGGTTGGGCCGCGCGATGTAGAACAGGTGGTCGTGCATGCCGACCAGGCCCGGGAACACGGTATGGCTGGACAGATCGATGCGCTTGGCGTCGGCGGGTATCGCCAGGCCGTCGGCGCCCACCGCGGCGATCTTGCCGTGCTCGATCAGCAGGGTCTGGTTCGCGCGTGCGGGCGCGCCGCTGCCGTCGATCACGCGCACGTGCAACAGCGCGACCACTGGCGCGTCCGTTCGGACATACGGCTGCAGGGCTTTTCCCGGTGCCGTGGCCTGCGGCAACACGATGGGTGCGAGATCGAGGGTCGCGGCGCCAGCCACGCCCGCACCGATCAACAAGGCTGCCGCAAGCGCTGTCGTACGTCGCATGGCTCCCCTCCCATCAGCGTGGCTGCTTGAACATCCGGACCCTGGTTCCGCCTGTCACTGTAGCACCGCGGGGAAAAGGCGCCTGGGACAATGCCTGACGATGGATGAGGAGCGGGACGACAGATCGAGCCTTGTTCGAGGGCGTGCTGCCCGATGCGCTGGTGGCGGAGATCCGCCGCCATCTGCAACAGCAGAAGGCGTTGGGATCCGATCGGTTCCGCGCATGGGTCGAGGCCCGGACGGGCCGGTTCGTCGCAGTCCGACCGATCGGCCGCCCGTCCAAACCTTCAAATTGTCCCTGACACCTTTTTATTCCCTACAATCCGCCAACCGTGCTAAGGGCGCAGCGGCGCTCGGCGGCAACCTGGGGAGAACCGCCATGCATCGTGCTGCGACCGCTACTGCCCTCCTGCTCGTCCTCGCCGGCATGCTCGGCCTGGCGCCCGCGCGGCTCCACGCGCAGCCGGCGGCGGACACGTCCATCGTCACCGCCGCCAAGGGGGGCGACCGGGCGGAGATGCAGACGATGCAGATCCCCAGCCACGGCAAGCTGATGAATGCGCTGGTCTACGTGGCCGCCGGCGCCGGGCCGCATCCGGCGGTGATCCTCCTGCACGGGTTCCCCGGCAACGAGCGCAACCTCGACCTGGCGCAGGATATGCGTCGCGCAGGCTGGGACGTGCTGTATTTCAACTACCGCGGTTCCTGGGGTACGCCGGGCGATTTTTCCTTCGCGCACGGCATCGAGGACACCGCGGCGGCGCTGGCCTACCTGCGCCAGCCCGGCGTCGCTGGCAAGCTGCGGCTGGACCCGAACCGCATCGTGCTGATCGGCCACAGCATGGGCGGTTTCATGGCGGTGGAAGCGGCGGCCGGCGATCCGGCGATCAAGGCCTTCGCCACGATTTCCGCCGCCGACCTCGGCGGACGCTTGCAATCGCTGCGGGCCACGCAGGGCGAACACCAGGCGATCGCCCGCGCCAGCGAGGGGCTGGCCGACGAAGGCATGGCGCCGCTGGCCGGCTGCACCCCGGACGGCCTCGCCCGCGAGTTGCTGCAGCATGGCGCCGACTGGTCGTTCCAGTCCAGGGTCGACGCCCTGAAGAACCGCAGCGTGCTGGTGGTCACCTCGGACGATGGCCTCGCCGCGGAGAACAACGCCTTCGCCGCTGCCTTGCGCAAGGCGGGCGACACCCGCGTGAGCACCAAGCACCTGCCGACCGACCACGCCTATTCCGACCAGCGCCTCGAACTGTCGAAGACGGTGCTGGCGTGGCTGGCGGGGTTGCCGAACTAGGGCTGCCCGGCCACATTGTCCCCGGCATCTTTTTACTCATATCCGCCGCGGCCGCCGTCTGGAAGAATGGCGCATCGCCCTGCCGAGGGCTTGCGTGAGCGGGATTCATGATCAAGGAAGGTCGCCTCCGTCGGGTGGGGCTCGTGGTGGTGCTGCTGGCGGCGCTGGCGAGTGCGTGGTGGGCATGGTTCCGGCCCGTGGAGCCTCGCCAGGGACCGGTCCCGGTGCCGCTGCAGGATGGATGGACGGTCTCGTCGCCCGCGGCTGAAGGGTTCGACGCGCGTGCGTTGGAGCAGGCCATCGGCGGCGTGCTGGATAAGCCGCTCGACGTGCATGCGGTACTGGTGGAGCGCCACGGGCGGCTGGTCAGCGAGTCCTATCAGGGCGGCATGGACCGCTCGGTGTATGCGCTGGTCTCGATCAGGCACGGCTTCGGACCGCAGCAGCTGCACGACGTGCGGTCAGTGGGGAAAAGCATCACCAGCCTGCTCTATGGCATCGCTCTCAGCGAGGGGCGCGTGCCGGCTCCGTCGGCCCGCGTGCTGGCCTCGTACCCCGCCCTGGAACGCACCGCCTCGCCCGAATCGCGTGCCATCCGCATACAGGGCCTGCTCGACATGAGCAGCGGTCTCGACTGGCGCGAGGGCGAGCCGGGACACGACGACGAACTGCGCCTGTTCTGGAAGCGGGACGTGCCGGGCTACGTGCTTTCCCGCCGGGTCATCCATGCGCCCGGTACGACATTCAACTACAACGGTGGCGGCACCGCGGTGTTGTCCGACCTGATCACGCGGGGCGCGGGCATGCCGCTCGATGCGTATGTGCGCCAGCGCCTGTTCGCGCCCATGGCGATCACGCACTGGACCTGGGTCCAGGACCTGCACGGTCGGCCGATGGCCTTCAACGGACTGCGCTTGCGCCCGCGCGACCTGCTGAAGCTGGGGCAGCTGGTGCTCGCGCATGGGCAATGGGACGGGCGCCAGCTCGTGCCCGCGGCATGGATCGATCGTTCAATGCAGTCGCACCTGGCGACGGGCGTGAGCGATTTTCGCTACGGTTCGCAGTGGTGGAGCGGCAGCGTGCGGTGGCACGGGCAGTCGGTCACCTGGCATGCCGCGTTTGGCAATGGCGGGCAACGCCTGTTCGTGCTGCCGGCGCTGGACCTCGCCATCGTCACCACCGCTGGCGCGTACGACCAGCTGACCACCGCCATTGCGGTGAACCGGCTGGTGCAGGGCGTGGTGGACTCGGTGCGGGAGTGAGCCGGGCGCGGCTCGTGCTCCGTTTGCCATGTCCAGGTTCGGGTCGTGTCCGATCGTGCAGCGTGTCGCCTGGGGCGTTTCGATCATGGCCTGGAAGGTGACGTCGTCCGGCGCCTGCTCTTGTTCGAGGTGCATGCGGATGCCTGGCAGTTCGTCCTTGCCCCAAGACACGGCTAGGTTCACTTCCTGATCACGCAGGACGCACAAAATCAGCGAGGTCACCGAACGGTGCCGGTAAACGACTACGGGGTTCTCATTCGGGGCTGCGCAGAAGTGAGCCCGGCCCCGTTGCTGCGTTCGTCGAAGATGGCTTGTGAACCCCGAGGAAGTCGCATGAACACCGTCGCCGCGCCCGGCCAGCCATCCACGCCCTTCCAGGGCAACGACCGCCTGCTGTTCGGCATCATCATGGGCGTGGTCGCGTTCTGGCTGTTCGCCCAGACCACACTCAACATCGCGCCGGACATGCAGCGCGACCTGGGCATCAATGCGGCCACCATGAACATCGCGGTGGCACTGACCTCGCTATTCTCGGGCATCTTCATCGTGGTCATGGGCGGGCTGGCCGACCGGGTCGGGCGGTTGCGGATCACCCGCATCGGTTTTTACCTGAGCATCGCCGGCTCGCTGCTGGTGGCGATCACGCCCACCGGCGCGATGGCCGCGCCGGTGCTGCTGGCGGGACGCGCGCTGCAGGGTTTGTCGGCGGCCTGCGTGATGCCGGCCAGCCTGGCGCTGGTGAAGGCGTACTGGGATGGCGCCGCGCGCCAGCGTGCGGTGTCGCTGTGGTCGATCGGCTCGTGGGGCGGCGGCGGGCTGTGCTCGCTGGTCGGCGGCTTGATGTCGCAAAATTTGGGCTGGCGCTCGATCTTCTGGCTGGCGATCGCGGTCAGTGCGCTCGGCCTGTGGCTGATGCGCGGCACGCCGGAGAACAAGGCCGAGACCCACGGCGACTACAAGTTCGACCTGCCCGGGGTGCTGGCCTTCATGGTGGCGATGCTGGCACTGCAGGTGCTGGTGACCCAGGGCAACACGCTGGGCTGGGCCAGCCCGTCGGTGCTCGGGCTGATCGCGGCGACGCTGGTCTTCGGCGCGCTGTTCGTGCTGATCGAACGGCGCTCGGCCAATGCGTTCTTCGACTTCCGGTTGTTTGGCAACCCGACCTACACCGGCGCCACGATTTCCAATTTCCTGATCAACGCCACCGCCGGCACGCTGATCGTCTCGCTGCAGCTGGTGCAGCTGGGCGGCGGCATGAACGCGCAGCAGGCGGGCATGCTGACGCTGGGCTACGCGATCGCGATCATTGCCTTCATCCGCGTGGGCGAGAAGTTGCTGCAGCGTTTTGGCCCGCGCAAGCCGATGATCTGGGGTTGCCTGATCACCGGCGTGGCGATCGCGCTGCTGATGCCCACGCAATTGCTGCTCGGGCAGTACGAGGTGCTGGCGGTGATCGGCTACTCGCTGTTCGGCCTGGGCCTGGCGTTTTACGCCACGCCGTCCACCGACGCGGCGTTGTCCAACCTGCCGGCGGCGCAGGGCGGTTCGGGCTCGGGTATCTACAAGATGGCCTCGTCGCTGGGCGCCGCCTTCGGCGTGGCGATCTCCGCCGCCGTGTTCACCGCGCTGGCGGGCGACCGCGGCGGCGTGCACTGGCTGGAAGGCGTGATCACCTTCGCCGGCCGCCAGGACAACCTGGCGGTGCGCGAAGCCGCCTTCGTGGCACTGGGTTTCAACGTGCTGATGGTGGTGGCGGCGATCGTCTCGATCGTCCTCACCGTGCCCAGGGGCCGCAAGGCGCACGACTGAGCGCGGGCGGGGCAGCTCGGGTGTGCTTCGCCGATCGGTACAGCCGCGCCGAAACTAAGGGATCAGGTTGTGCGGGCCCTTTGGGGAGCTTGCCCCCGGCGCGCCCGGTTCAAGCTGTCTTGCCCATCTTGCCCGGCTGCTCCGGCGTATCGGGATGCGGGTCCATCGCGCCCGGTGTGGTGTGCACCCGTGGCACGAAGTTGTCGTCCGATGTCACTTCGCGCTTGCGGCGCATGAAGCGGTACAGCGCGTAGCCGGCCAGCAGGCTGTCGAGGATCGCGAACCAGCCGAACAGGAACGCCGGTCGCGTCAGGCTCATCAGTGCGCCCGCCAGCAGCGGCCCCACCGCCGAACCGATGCCGTTGACCAGCAGCACCGTGCTCGACCCCGAGAGCAGATCGTCACGGCGCAGGTAGTCGACCAGGTGTGCCACCGCAATCGGGTACAGCGCGAAGCTCATGCCGGCGAAGGCGAACACCAGCAGCATGGCGACCGTCGGTCCGGCCGTTGGCAATGCCAGGTTGACCAGCGCCACCAGCGCCGCGCTGGCGCTGATCAGCGCCAGCGCGAGCCGTCGGTCGATGCGGTCGGACAGGCGCCCCAGCGGCAATTGCAGCGTCACGCCGCCGGCGATGGCCACGCTCATGTAGGTGCCGATTTCGGCGGTGCCCAGGCCGCGGGCGGCCGCGTACAGCGGCAGCAGGCCCCAGAACGCGCCCAGCGCCATGCCCGATATCAATGCGCTGACCAGCGCGGTAGGCACCAGCCGGAACATGTGGCCCACCTGGACCCGCGGCGCCGCGCGCAGGGATGGTTGCGGCTGCGGGGTCACGACCACCGGCAGGCTGGCGAGGCAGAACAGGATCGCCACCACGCAGAACAACACGAAGCCCTCGCCGCGGATGCGCAGGAACTGCTGTGCCGCTGCGCTGGCACCCAGGTTCAGCATCATGTAGGCCGCGAACACCGTGCTGCGGTGCCTCGGCTCGGCGGCGGTGTTCAGCCAGCTCTCGATGATCGCGTACAGACCGACCAGCAGCAGCCCCTGCAGGACCCGCAGCACCAGCCAGGCCCCGTACGCCGGGGTCAGTGCCTGCAGCAGCGCGGTCACCGCCACCAGCGACGTGCAGAAGGCGAAGCTGCGGATGTGGCCGAAGCGGTGCGTGAGCTTCGGCACCGTGTAGGTACCGACCAGGAAGCCGGTGTAGTAGGCCGAGGTCAGTATGCCGATCATCGCGACGGAGAAGCCCAGCACCGCGCCCTGCAACGCGATATGTGTATGCAGCAGGCCGACTCCCATCAACAGGAACACGGTGCTGGACAACAGCGGTGCAGTGGTGCGGATGCTGCTCAACATGCGAAGGGGGTCCGGAATGACAGGCGCCGCACGGCTGGCGGGACCGGTGCGGCTTCGGCAGGGTAACCGGATGCCAACGGGTTTGTCGCCGCCGGTTGCGTGATCGCGCGAAACCGGGACGGAAGAAGCCAAAGGCCCCCTCAAATTAAAGGAGACGTGGCTAATCAACCCTCCGAAACCGGGGCAAAGTACTCTGCCCCGGTTTTCCTCAGTCCCGCAGGCTCACCGTCTGTCCGCGCCAGATCGCATCCTGGTAGCGGTAGAACTGGCTCAGCGAGGAGGGCTTGTCGGCCTGGCGGGTGGTGGCGAGGGACGCCATGTCCAGGATCTCGAAGCGGTGGATGAAGCGGCCGTTGACCCGGGCTTCGCGCGCCACCAGCATCAGGCGGTCGCCGGGCACCCAGCCGGCGAATTCGATGTAACCCAGCTGCGGATCGTCGTCGGCCGGCGGCAGCACATCAATCACCCACTGCTTGCCGACCAGGTGGAACAGCCACAGCTCGCGCCAACTGGTCATCGGCTGCACGGCCAGGGCCAGCGCGGTGCCGCTTGCATTGGCGCGTGCCGAGCTTGCCCAGACCGTGCCGTAGGTGCAGCGTTGCGCCAGCGGCGTCTTCGCGTCGTGCTTGCGGTCCAGCAGCGCGATGCAGGTCTCGCCGGGGCGGCCAGCCGCGGTGACGATGTGCAGGCCCTGCGGCGTCTTGAGTGCCGGCTCGGCCGCCCAGCGCGAGGCACCCACGCGTACCGCGGCGTCGTTGTAGTCGTCGCGATCGCTTTCGACCAGCGCACGGGTGTCGACCGCCGCCAGCTCGTCGATGGCGCGCGAGGCAGCCTGCTGCGCCGGTTGCTGGCTGCGCGTGCGTTCGAAGGCGATCGCCGCCCACACCGATGCCATGCGCATGTGCAGGCGATTCTGCACGTAGCGGGGCAGGCCTTCGCGCGGCACGCGATCGAGCAGGTCGGCGCGCCAGGTGTCGAATGCGGCTAGCTGCACAGGCGTCAGGCCGGGATCGACGCAGGCCGGATCGGTCAGGGCCAGCGCGGCGGTGGCCTTCTGCGTCGCGTTGGCGTTCAGCGCCATGACGCGGCGGAAGGCGTCGCCGTCGTAGCACAGTCGCACGCTGCCGTCGCGAGCAATGCTATGGATCGCGACGCCGTAGTCGGCCACCACCTCCAGTTGTCCGGACAGCGCCTGCTCCAGCGCCTTGCTGCGGTTCGTGGAGGCGCGCCGGGCCAGGCGCCCGGCCATCACGCCGAGCGCGTCGAACGGCTCGGCGTCGATGGCCTTGCCCGGCGCCGCCTTCAGGTAGGCCGCCGCATACGCGATGCCCAGCGCCTCGCTGCCCGGCATGTCGCGCAGGAAGCGCACCACGGCCAGCAACTCGGGCGCATCGTTTGGCTGCATCGAGACGATGCGCACCCGGCTGGCGCGCACGAAGCCGGCGCGCTCGATGCGATGGTCGTAGACCTGCAGGTAGTCCAGCGTGCGCCCGCGCACCTCCAGGGTCTCGCCCTGCCACAGCACCGCCTGCGGGGTCGCCGAGTGGCGCGCCTGCGCCCGCAACGCGGTGCCGTCCAGGGTGACGATGGCCAGCGGGTTCGCCGGCGGCGGTGCGGGCTCGGCGGCATGCGCCAGGCCCATGCTGATGCCCAGCAGCAGGGCCATCCATGCCAGGGCCTTCATGGCGCGCTCCCGGAATCATTGCTTGCTGCCGGGGTCTGATGCGCAGCGTCGATCAGGGCCTGGCCGATGAATCCGCCCGCGGCGGGCGGCGGCGCCACGATCACCGAGATCTTGTCGGACAGCTTGTCGGCCAGGGTCTTCTGGATCAGCAGCGGATGCTTGTCGATCAGGGCGCCATCGCGCGCGAGCTGTTCGCTGTTGACCTTGCCCAGCGCCTCCAGCCGGTAGGCGTCGGCATCGGCGAGCTTGCGGCGCGAGTCGGCCTCGCCGGTGGCCTCGATGCGTCGCGCTTCGGCGCTGCCCTTGGCGTTGCGGATCAGGGCGGCGCTCTGGGCTTCCGCTTCCAGCTCGCGCTGCTCGATCTGCTTGCGCTTGAACGGCAGCACGTGCTTCATCGCCTCTTCCTGCCCCTTGGCCGCGATGATCTGCTCGTCGGCCGCCGCCTCGGCAGCGGTGTCGCGCTGGGCCTTTTCGGCCTCGGCCTGCAGCCTCGACTCCTGTACCTGCTTCTCCTTCAGCTGCAGGGTGTATTGCATCTGCTGGTTCTCCAGCTCGGTGGCCAGCACCTTGTTCATGCCCTCGCGGTAATCCGGAGGCAGATCGACGTTACCCATCATCACGTTGCGCAGCACGATGCCGTCGGCCGCCAGCATCGGCTTGAGCTCGTTCTCGATCAGCGTCTGGATTTCCTGGCGTTTGGTCGAGAAGATCTCGCGCACGGTGTAGCGCGTGAACACCTTGTAGATCACGCCCTGGACCAGTGGCTCGACCATGTCGCGGCCGACATCGTCGGGCAGCACCTTCGCAACTCTGGGCAGGCTCCGCGCGTCGATCGCGTAGCGGATCGCCAGCTCGACACCGATGGACAGGCCTTCCGACGACTGGAAGGGTGCCGGGCCGTCCGCCTTGGCGCTGCGGGTGGGGCGGTAGACCTGATCCACCAGCGGGAACCGGCGCAGGCTGTGGATGCCGGGAATCACCAGGCATGGGCCTTCGCCCACCTCGCTCACCGAACCGGTCCACGCGTTCGACCGGATGCCGACCTGTTGCGGGCCGACGGTTTCGATCGGTGGATGGCGGTACAACCCGTAACCGCCCAGCGCGAGGATCGCCAGGACCAGGGTCTTGCGATTGAGTACGCGTGTCGCTGTCTTGCCGAGCCTGCTCGACGTGTCCATCTTGATGCCGCCCCCTTGCTGCATGGCTTCCATTGATGCGCTCCGTCCCGTTGCGGGTCCCGGAGCGTGCCCTTCCATGGGCCCGGGGCGGTTGCCGCCTGCGGGCCGGTGGTTGGTGCCTATTAGGAGGGCAGGCGGGGCCGCGCGTGGGCCGGAGATGCGGCAGGTCGCGGACCGGATGTGGCAATTGGCAGGCGGCCACAAAAAGTGTCGGTGATGCCATAGGCCGGGATGGCGACGGCCGGATGCCGGTGAGTCGGCTTGCCCGGCTTTCGCCGTGGCGTTCAAACTGTCCGTGACAGCTTTTCTGGCGTCTTTTTTGCTGTTGCGGACCCGACGCAGAAGGCACAACATGATCCCGGCACGCGGATACTTCACCGTGTCCGGTCACCCCGGAGTGCGCGATGAACTCCTCGCCTCATGGCCGGCGAAGCATGCTGACCGGACGCTGCGACGCGACGGCTCCACTGGCCGAGTAAGGGGATCGGCCACTGTGTGGAGTTGATGGAGGCGGTGGAAGTGCCGTACCCGGTGTGGCGAGGGGGAACGCCGGGAAAAGCAGGGGGAAAGTACTGGATTCGAGGTGGCACAGACGCCTCCGTTTTCCTGTTTGCAGGTGGGAACGCGGCGGGATATGCAATCGGACTCATCCCTGCGTTCGGCATGACCGACATGGTGGCCGAACCGGGTTGAGCCATTCGTTGCGGAAAGAGCCAACCGGGGGAGTCATGACCACGAATCACGCGCAACTGCTGCATCTGCCTGCCAGGCCGCTTGTTCTGGCAATCGACCGCTGGATCTGGGTCTTCATGGCAGTCTTCTTCATTGCCATCACGCTGACCGGGTTCATTCCGGATTCGATCATGAAGGTCGACATGGTGCGGGCTGGCGCTAGGCCGCCTTTGCCGCCGATCCTGCATGTGCATGCCGTGCTCATGGGCACCTTCCTGCTGGTGCTGCTGGCCCAGTCCTGGCTGATGGCGACCGGTCGACGCGATCGGCACATGCTGCTGGGGCGCGCGGCCTTCCTGCTGGTTCCGGCCATCGTCGTGGTCGGTTTCCTGCTCGTGCCGACGATCTACCAGCAGGTCTGGCATGGGGCGCAGGCAGCGCCGCCACCGGTCCGGGAACAGCTCCGGCACACGCTGTATTTCCTGGACAACATCGCGTTGTTCCAGATCAGCGCCGGCATCCTCTTCCCCATCTGCGTCGGACTGGCCTTGCGCGTGCGACGGACCGACCCGGGCTTCCACAAGCGGATGATGTTCCTCGCAGTGGCGGTCCCGTTGACGGCGGCGGTCGACCGGATTCACTGGCTGCCGACCACCCATCCGGCCAGCCCGCTCTCGACCCTGCTTTACGTGCTGCTGCTGGTGTCGCCGCTCTTCCTGTGGGACGCGATCAGGCATCGGTCGGTGCACCGGGTGTATCTGGTCTGGCTGGGCCTGTATCTGCCTTTCGCCATCGCCGTCTATTTGTTGTGGGACACGCCGGTCTGGCATGCGCTGGTACCGCGGATCCTGGGGCCGTGAGCCTTGAGAGGACGTGGCTGACGGTGCGCCCGTGAAGCCGCCGAATTCGGGTGCATTGCAGGCGACCAGGTGCGGGTCTGGCGTCGCGCTGTCTGCCTACGGGAGGGATGGCAGATGAGACCGACCAGCACCGGAATCAGCTACCTCGACTCCAGCTCCGCACCGCCTCCGCAAACGCCAGACAATCCGCAAACCGGTTGTACAGCGGCGCGGGCGAGATGCGGATCACGTCGGGTTCGCGCCAGTCGCCGATGATGCCGTGCTCCATCAGATAGTCGAACAGGGCACGGCCGCGCTCGCGGCCGGCGATGACGCGGATGGAGAGCTGCGCGCCGCGGCGTTCGGGTTCGGCCGGCGTCACCACGTGCAGCACGTCGGCGAGCTGCGTCTGCACCAGCCATTCCAGGTAGCCGGTGAGTTGCAGCGACTTCTCGCGCAGCGCGTTCATGCCGGCACGGCGGAAAATCTCAAGCGACACACGCAGCGGCGCCAGCGCGAGGATTGGCGGGTTGGACAGTTGCCAGCCGTCGGCCCCGGCCGTTGGCACGAACTCGGGGCCCATCTGGAAGCGGGTGGTCTTGTCGTGGCCCCACCAGCCGGCGAAGCGCGGCAGCACGGCTTGCGCGTGGCGCTCGTGCACGAAGGCGCCGCCGACGGCGCCGGGGCCGCTGTTGAGGTATTTGTAGCTGCACCAGATGGCGAAGTCGGCGCCGCTGTCATGCAGTTGC
Source organism: Rhodanobacter sp. B2A1Ga4 (assembly GCF_018101315.1). Taxonomy (NCBI): domain Bacteria; kingdom Pseudomonadati; phylum Pseudomonadota; class Gammaproteobacteria; order Lysobacterales; family Rhodanobacteraceae; genus Rhodanobacter; species Rhodanobacter sp. B2A1Ga4. The sequence goes on from NZ_JADBJR010000001.1 coordinate 129,921, forward strand.
AGCGGCAGGTTGCCGACGGCGTGGGCGAGGTCGAAGCCGACGGTGCAGCCGTGCTGGTGGCCGAGTGCGGTGATCGCCTTGAGGTCGAAGGCCTGGCCGGTGCGGTATTGCACGCCGGGCAGCATCACCAGCGCGATGCGCGTGCCGTGTTCGGCCAGCGCGCGTTCGATGGCGGCGACGGAGACGATGCCGTTCGGCTCGTCGGCTTCCAGTTCGATCAGCGCCGTGGCCGGGTCGAAGCCGTGGAAGCGGATCTGCGATTCCACTGCGTAACGGTCGGTGGGAAACGCGCCGCCTTCGATCAGGATCGCCGGCCGCTCGGCGGTGGGGCGGTAAAAGCTCACCATCATCAGGTGCAGGTTCACACCCAGGGTGTTCATTGCCGCCACTTCGACGGGCTTCGCGCCGACCACGGCGGCGAGGTCGTCGCGCACGAACTCGTGGTAATCCATCCACGGCAGGCGACCCTTGAAGTGGCCTTCGACGCCCAGCTCGCCCCAGTAGTCCAGTTCCGCGTTGACCGCCTCACGCACCGCGCGTGGCTGCAGGCCCAGCGAGTTGCCGCAGAAGTACGTGCTGTCGCGGCCTTCGTGTGGGGGGATCAGGAACTCCTCGCGGAATGCGCGCAGCGGGTCGGCGGCATCGCGGGCATTGGCCCAGTCGCGGGTGGCTTCGAAACTTGCAGGCATCGAACGATCTCTTCGGTGTATTGGCTCCTCCCCCTGCAGGCAGGGGGAGGTTGGGAGGGGGTTGCCCGAGCGTGCGGGAAGATCAAGAGCTACCCCTCACCTGAAGGACTCCCTCCGGTCGCCCAGCCCTCCCCTGCGGAGCAGGGGAGGGAGTCATATGCGGGCTTACTTCAGTTGCTCAGCGATCGCGTCGCAACCCTTGTCGAAGGCGGTCTTCCAGTCCGCACCGGCCTGGGTCTGGCTGGGACGCATGCAGCGCAGCTGGATCGCGCGGCCGTTCTTGAACCAGTAGTGCTCGGTGTAGCTGAAGGCGGCGGCATTTTCCTGCGCGGTGTAGACGTTGCTGTTCGGGCCCGGCGGTACCGCGGAGGCCTTGTAACCGGGCAGCGCCATGGCTTTCGCGGTGGCGTCGCTGCGGTACTGGTTGAAGCCGTTGAGGTCGGCCACCTGCTTCACCGTGATGGTGACGCGGGCGAGGCTGTTCCTGCCGGTGGGCGAGGGGTCGGGCACCTGGAACACCCGGGCCTCGGGATCGCCCTGGGTTTCCATGATGTCGAGCCAGTTGTCCGGCGTGCTGAACTTGACGCTGCCGTCGGCCATGCTGACGTCGGCAGCGTGCGCGCCGCCGGCCAGCAGGGCGGCGGCGAAGGCGATCACGAGGGTGGTGCTGCGCAGGAGGCTCATGCGGGTTCCTTCGGGATGGGATCGGGAGCGAAGCGGTGGCGGGGCAGGCCCAGCCACTCCAGCGCCGTGCCATGGAACAGCCGGGCGCGGTCGGCTTCGTCCAGGCCCAGCGCCTCGATGCCGCTGCCGGGTGCCTGCTCCCCCAGCGGGAAAGGATAGTCGGTGCCGAGCATCACCTGGCGGGCGCCCGTCACATCCAGCAGATAACGCAGCGCCTGGTCGTCGTGCACGCAGGAGTCGAAGTAGAAACGCTGGAGGTACTCGCGCGGGTTGCGCGGGTTGTCGGTGGCGACCAGGTCCGGACGCATGCGGAAGCCGTGCTCGATGCGGCCGATCGTCGAGGGGAAGCTGCCGCCGCCGTGGGCCAGCATCACGCGCAGCTTCGGCAGCCGCTCCATGACGCCGCCGAAGACCAGGCAGCAGGCGGCACGCGACTGTTCGGCGGGCATGCCGACCAGCCACGGCATCCAGTATTTCGGCATGCTGGCCATGCCCATCATGTCCCACGGGTGCACCAGCACGGCGGCGCCGAGATCGGCGGCGGCTTCGAAGAACGGGAACAGCTCCGGCGCGTCGAGGTTCCAGTCACCGCAGTGCGAACCGATCTGCACGCCCTGCAGGCCCAGCTCGTCGATGCAGCGTTCCAGCTCGCGCACGGCCAGCTGCGGCGCCTGCAGCGGCACCGTGCCGATGCCGGCGTAGTGGCGCGGGAAGTCGCGGCAGATGCCGGCCATGTGCTCGTTGAGATGGCGGTGCAGTTCCAGCGCCTGGTGGCCGGGCGCCCAGTACGAGAACAGCACCGGCACGGTGGAGATCACCTGCACGTCGACGCCGAAGCGGGCGTAGTCGTCGATGCGCGTTTGCGGGTCGAACGCCGAATCCCACACTTCGCGGAAGAAGCGGCTGTCCTTGTAGATGCGGTGGCGCCCGTCGGTATGCGTCATCACCGGGAAGCGGTCGTCGCCGTACTTGGCTGCGAGGTTCGGCCAGTCGCGGGGCAGGATGTGCGCGTGCGTGTCGATCTTCAGCATCCGCGCAGTGTAAAACCTCCGTGCCATGGCGTCGCGTTGCGCCCGCACATGCGCAAGGCTACGCCGTGGCGGGTGCGTCCTGCCGGGTGCGGTTCGTCACGTGGGTCAGCGTGTTGATGTTGTCGACCAGGCGGTCGCTGATCCGCGCCAGCAGCTCGGCGGCAGCGGGGTCGCTGCCTGCCTGCATGGTGGCGACCAGCTGGCGCTGCATCGCGCGCAGGTCGGGCAGGGGGCCGGTCGGACGCTGTTCGCGCAAGGCGGCGGCGACTGCCCGCACGGTGCTGGCCGCCTGCTCGACGAAGCGGGTGATGCCGGTCGGTTCGGCCAGCGTGGCGAGATCGTCGAGGGTGGCTTCCAGCGTCATCGCGGTACGGGCCAGGCGGTTGCCGTTGGCGAACAGCGCGCGGGCCAGCGCCAGCAGCTCCGGCGGCGTGGCCGGCTCGGTGCGCATGCGGTCGATCGAGGCCTGCGCATTGGTGCGTGCGGTGCGCGCCGCGCTGCGCATGTCGTTGTGCATGGCGGTCTGCCCGGGCTGCGCCAGCGCGTGCAGGTAGCTGGCGTACGCATCCAGCATCACTGCCAGTGCGGCGCGTGCGCGGCCGCGCTCCCAGGTCGGCCACGCCACGTAGGCGACCAGGGCCATGCCGCAGCCGAGCGCGGTGTTGAGCACGCGGTCGGTTACCGCCAGGCCGGGGTTGACCCCTTCGAACGAGAGCAGGATCACCACGGTGCCGGTCAGTGCCGCCACCGCGATGCCGTAGTGCGCGCCGGCCAGGTAGCGGAACGCCATGCACAGTACCGCCATCAGTGCCAAGTGCGCCCACGGTTCGTCTGGCGTGACGTGCAGCAGCACGGTGGTGAGCACCAGCCCCAGCACGGTGCCGAGCACGCGCAGCAGGCCGAAGTTGAAGGTGGCGGCGAAATCCGGGCGCAGCACGATCGCCGCCGTCATCGGCAGCCAGTAGCCGTGCGGCAGCTGCAGCAGGCGCGAGATCCACAGCGCGACGGTAAGGCAGACCGCCATGCGCACGGCGTGGCGGAACGCCACCGAGCGAGGGGTAAGGCTGGCGCGCAAGGTGGGCCAGGTGGAACTGCTGCGCAGGCTCTTGGGAAGGCGGGTTTCCTCCGCGCTGGCACGCAGTTCGCCGCGGCTGCCGGCCCAGTCGGCGTTGCGCACGGCGGCGGCCAGCTGGCCGGCCAGCGCATGGATGTGCGCGGCCAGGCCGGGCGCCCGCTCGCCGCCGTCGAGCAGGGCGCGCTCGCTGGCGCGCAGGGCCTGCAGCGTGTGCTGGGCCTGCTCCGGTGAGTCGCCGCGTTCCAGCGCCTCGGCGATGGCTGCCAGCACACGGGCCGCGTCGTCGCGGAACAGCGCATGGATGCTCGGGTCGGCGTGCAGTGCGCTCATCGCGGTGAGCTCCAGCCGGATCCGCTCGGCCAGCTCCAGCAGCACGCCGAACGCCTCCATCGCGCGGCCGTGCGCGCGGTGGCGGCCGAGCAGGGTCTGCTGCAGCGTGGTCATTGCCTCGGTCAGCGCGGGCACATCGGCTTCGTCGCGAGACGGCTGCCGGGCCAGTTCCGCCAGCCCGGCGTACACGTTGGCCAGCGCCATGCGCTCCGGCCAGTAGCGCTGCAGCGGCCACGCCGCCAGCGAGAACGCCATCAGCAGCAGGCCGCCGGCGAAGATCAGCGCGGCGCCGCCGAACGCCTGCTCTAGCGAGGTCGGTGTGGAGGCGGTGATCACCAGCAGGATCATGCTGGTCATACCGACCCGCGCAGTGTCCGTGCCGAACACCACCAGCAGCCCGCCGAAGAAGCCGCAGGCCGCGGTGGCGAGCAGGATCGGCAGCAACTGGCCGCCGATCAGGAAACCCACCAGCGCGGCGAGGCCGGCGGCCAGCGACGCCAGCAGCAGTTGCCGCAGGCGCTGGCGGTACGGCCCGGGCTGGTCGGAGAACATCGTGTCCAGCGCGCCGGCCGCCACACCCAGGCCGATCTGCGGATGGCCGGTTGCCATGCCCGCGGCCAGCGGCAGCACCACCGCCGCGGTATTGCGCAGCACCACCCGCCACGGCACGTCTGGCCGCTTGATCGCAATCAGGCTTTCGAGCGCATGGGCGCGCAGCGAATAGGTGCTGGAGGACATGGGCGATGTGGATGTGAGGGAGAACGAGTATGGCAAAAACCGCGCGTCGCCGACCTCACTCGTTCCCCATGGCCGCCGGCGCAGGGCGGACACCGTCCGCCGGCAGGTGCCTGGCAAGAGCGAGCGGCGGGCAGTGCCCGCCCTGCGATTTGGAGTGCCCTCAGGCCCTGCCGGCGAACTCGCCGGTGAGCGTGTTCACCCACACTTTCTCGTCGTTGCTGATGTACTCGGGCACCTGGATCTCGATGCCGGTCACGAGCTTGGCCGGCTTGGTGCGCTTGGTGGCGCTGGAGCCCTTCATTTCCGGTGCGGTGTCGACCACGGTCAGCACCACGCTGGTCGGCACCTGCAGGCCGACCGGCGCATCGTCGATCAGCTGCACGTAGTAGCCCTCGATGCCCTCGACGATGTAGCCAGCGTTGTCGCCGACCAGTTCTGGCGACAGCGGGTACTGGGTGTAATCCTCGGCATCCATGAACACGAACGCGCCATCGTCCATGTAGGAGAAGTTGGCGGCGCGGCGCACCAGGTCCATCTCGCGCAGTTCGTCATCAGCGCGCAGGCTGAGATCGAACTTGCGCCCGCCGGGGATCGTGTACAGGGTGAAGCGGAAGGTGACGTTGCCACCGCGCGCGCTCGGCGAGCTGCGCTCGATGTCGCGTACCTGGTAGACGGTGCCGTCGTGTTCGACCACGTTGCCTTTCTTGACGTCGGAAGCTTTCATGGGATTGGGGCCGGAGTAGGGAATCGGGAACAAGGAATCGTAAAAGCGGTTCGTCGTGGCGGAGGGTGTCGAGGCAGGAGCGCGATTTGTCTTGGCGATTCCCGCTGCTCTATTCCCAGTGCCCGGCTATTTGGCGGCCAGCCGCACCGCGCCGTCGAGGCGGATCGTCTCGCCGTTGATGTAGCGGTTGCCGAGGATGAAGGCCACGGTGGCCGCGAACTCTTCCGGCTTGCCCAGGCGCGAGGGAAACGGGATCGAGGCGGACAACGACTGCTGCACGGACTCGGGCATGCCGTCGACCATCGGGGTCCAGAAGATGCCCGGCGCGATCGTCGCCACGCGGATGCCGAAGCGCGCCAGTTCGCGCGCCATCGGCAGGGTCATGCCGACCACGCCGCCCTTGGAGGCGGAGTAGGCGGCCTGGCCGATCTGGCCTTCGTAGGCGGCGACCGAGGCGGTATTGACGATCACGCCGCGCTCGCCGTCCTCGCCGGCTTGGTTGCCCTGCATCAGCGCCGCGCCGGCCTTGGCCACGTTGAAGCTGCCGACCAGGTTCACCATCACCGTGCCGGAGAACGTGGCCAGCGGCATCGCGCCTTCCTTGCCCAGTACGCGGCCGGCGCCGAGGATGCCGGCGCAGTTCATCACCACGTTGAGGCCGCCCATCGCGTGGTGTGCGGCGGCCACGTTGGTGGCCACGCCGTCCTCGGAGGTGACGTCGGTGCGGAAGAAGCGCGCGGCAGTGCCCAGTTCCTTTGCGGCGGCCTGGCCCTTGTCCTCGTTGACGTCGAACAGCGCGACCTTGCCGCCGTTCGCCACCAGATGCTGCGCCACTGCGTGGCCGAGACCGGAGGCGCCGCCGGTGATGATCGCCTTGACCTGATCGAGCTGCATGGGAGTTCCCCCGAAATGGATGCCGAAAGCCGCCAATGGTAGCCGAGCGGCCGCGATTGCTGCAGGCTGAACGCGAAACTCGCCGGGAAGGGTGGTTCATCCCGGGTTGGGTCGGCGGGGACGAACTTTGTGCCGGGTCGCACACGGATGCCGGGGGGTTGCTGCTAACCTGCCGGCGGGCCCCTGACTCATCGAGTGGAGATCGACACATGAAAAAGCTGCTTGCCCTGTCTGTCGCGTGTGGCGCCATGCTGATGCTGGCCAGCGGCTCCGTGCTGGCACAAGGCCATGGTCATGGCCGAGGTCATGGCAATGGCAATGGCAATGATCAGAACGAGCAGGACGATGGCGATCGTGGCCGCGGCTATGACCAGGATGGCGGCCGCTACGTGCGCTACGACAATGACGACGACCAGGGACCGGGTAACGGTCATGGACGCGGCCATGCCTACGGCCATTACAAGAACTGGCACGATCGCGGCCGCCACGAGGGCTGGTACCGGCGCGGCGGCTACCTGCCGGTGGAATACCGCAGCACCCGCTACGTGGTGTACGACTGGCGCGATGCCGACCTGCGCGAACCGCCGCGCGGCTATCGCTGGGTGCGCAGCGACAACGGCGACTACCTGCTGGTGGCGATCGCCACCGGCGTGATCGTCGACCTGCTGCTCGGCCACTGAACCGGCTCGCAGGCATGACGGCGCGCCCGCATCGCGGGCGCGCCGTTTTTGATGGAACTTTGCGCAGGGCGGACACCACCCACCGGCTCTGGCTCTTCGGCGTCGTGAGGGACCGCGGCGGCCCATGCCCGCCCTGCGCCGAGCGGCGCCCGGGAATCAGCGCCGGCTTTCCAGCAGCGCTTGCAGTTGTGCAGGCGACAGCTGGGGAAACGGGGTGACGGCTGCGGGTGGATTCGCGGCGACCTGCAGCTCCTTCTGCCACACACCCACGTCCCACCACTGCCCCAGCTTGTAGCCGCACTGGCGCCATACCCCCGCCGGGGTGAAGCCCATCGCCTCGTGCATCGCCACGCTGGCCGGGCCGGGCAGGGTGATCACGCCGACCGCCTGGGTGATGCCCTGCCGCCGCATCACGTCGAGCAGCACGCCGTACAGCCGGCGCGCGATGCCGCGGCGCTGCGCGTTGGCGTGCACGTAGATCGAGGTCTCGGCGATCCAGTCGTAGGCGGCGCGCTCGCGGAAGCGCCCGGCATAGGCGTAGGCCAGCACCTCGCCGGCCTCTTCCCACACCAGCCACGGGTAATGCTTGAGGCGCGCGCGCAGGCGTTCGCGCATGGCGTCCACGCCGGGCAGTTCGGTCTCGAAGGTAGCCACGCCGGCGAGGATCGATGGCGCGTAGATCGCGTGGATGGCAGCGGCGTCTTCGTCGCGGGCGATGCGGATGGCGGCCATGGCAGTCACAGTTCGCGGATGAAGAAGCGGTCGCAGCTGAAGTGTCCGGTGCCGCCCATCGGTGCGCACAACGGCGTGAAACCGCTGCGCTTGTACAACGCCTGGGCCGCGTCCATGCCGGTCAGTGTTTCCAGGTAGCAGCGGTTGAAGCCGTGCGCGCGCGCCGCGTCGAGGCAGCGCTGCATCATTGCCGCACCCGCACCGATGCCACGCGCGGCGGGCAGGAAATACATCTTGCGCAGTTCGCACACGTCCGCCTCGGCATTCTGCAGCGGCGCCACGCCGCCGCCGCCGATCACCACCCCGTCGCGCTCGACCACGAAATAGCTGCTGCGTGGTTGCGCGTAGGACTCGCACATCGTGTCCACCTCGGCGTCGTGGATCGCGAAGCCGGGGCCGTCGGCGCCGAACTCGGGCATCACCGTGCGGATGATCGCGGCCATGGCCGCGTTGTCGGAAGGCTCGATCGGGCGGATCAGGTAGTCGTGGGCCATGGAAGCGGGGTGTGGGGAAAGGGGAGGGTGTAGTGTGCACCGAGCGGGCGCTGCCCGGGAGTCGTGCCGTGCTGATCTACGATGCCATAAGCCCTGCGCCGCGTTGCCTGCGCATGTTCGTGCTGGAGAAAGGCCTGCGCCTGCCAGCAGTGACGGTGGACGTGATGCGCGGTGAGAACCGCGAGCCCGCTTATCTTACGATCAACCCGGCCGGACAGACGCCGGCGCTGCGACTGGACGACGGCTCGACGCTGGCCGAGGCGGTGGCGATCGCCGAGTACCTGGAGGAACTTCATCCGCAGCCCGTGCTGATCGGCGCGACGCCCGAGCAGCGCGCGCAGACCCGGCAGTGGTGGCGGCGGGTGGAGCTCAACGTCACCGAGTTCATCCACAACGCCTTCCATTACGCCGAGGGGCTGGCGCGCTTCGAGCCGCGCATCCCGGTACTGCCGGAGGCGGCGGCGGGCCTGAAGCGGGTGGCGCAGGATCGCCTCGCCTGGCTGGACGGCCTGTTCGGCGCCGGGCCGTACCTGTGCGGCGAGCGCTTCAGCGCCGCCGACATCTGGCTTTACGTATGGCTGGATTTTGGCGTGGGCGTGAACCAGCCGTTCGACCGCCAGCTGCCGAACATCGGCCCGTGGTTCGAACGGATGGCGGCGCGGCCGAGCGCCGCGGCCAGTCGCCAGCTGCTGGCGTCGGCATGAGCTCCGCCCCGGGCCTGTCGCTGCGTTGCCACATGGTGTCCGTAGTGGTGTTGCGCGGTACCGGCAAGGACGCCCGGGTGCTGCTGGTGCGCCGCGCCGGTACCTACCTGCACGATGTGTGGAGCTACGTCGCCGGCCATGTCGAGGCCGGTGAAAGCGGCTGGCAAACTGCACTGCGCGAGTTGCGCGAGGAAACCGGCCTGCTGCCCGCGACACTGCATGCGACCAGCTTCTGCGAACAGTTCTATGCGGCGCAGGACGACGGCATCGAGCTGGTGCCCGCCTTCGTGGCACGCGTGGCCGACAACGTTGCAGTGCGATTGAACGGCGAGCACTCCGCGTTCCGCTGGGCGACGCTCGACGAGGCGTGCGGGTTGCTGCCGTTCGGCAGCCAGCGCGACCTGCTCGCGCATGTGCGCCGCGAATTCGTGGAGCGCGAGCCGTCGCCGTTCCTGCGCATCGCATTCGACTGACCGACGCGCGCCGTGGTTACGGCTGCGGTTCGGGGCGGCGGTAGACGCTGCCGTCCTTCATCACGAACACCGGGTGCTGCAGGGCGTCGATGTGCGTGGCGGGATCGCCGCTGAACGCAGCGAGGTCGGCGGCCAGGCCGGGTGCGATGCGACCGAGGCGCTGCGACTGGCGCAGGATCTTCGCCGCCACGTCGGTGGCGGCGTGCAGCGCCTGCGCCGGCGTCATGCCATCGGCGACCATCGCGGCCGGCTCGCGCCAGTTTTCGCCGTGTGCGAACACGCCCACGTCGCTGCCGTTGCCGATGGTCACGCCCAGCTTCAGCGCGGTGCGGAACGCGCGGGCGGCTTCCTGCATGGCCGGCGTGGGCGCCGACTGCCCAGGCACGTAGTGCTGGAAATACTCGGAGGTGGCTTCCACCGCGGTGAGCGTGGGCTCGTAGGCGATACCCTTCTGCTTCAGCAGGCGGAAGGTGGCCTCGCTGGCGCCGTAGCCGTGTTCGATGGTGTCCACGCCCGCCTCCGCCGCGTTGCGCACGCCGGCCTCGCTGGCCGCATGTGCGGCGACCGGACGGCCGATCTGGTGGGCTGCCTCCACGATGGCTCTGATCTCGGCGGGTGACAGCGTGGGCATGGTCTGGCCGTGGTCACCCACACGGTAGTCGGCGTACAGCTTGATCCAGTCCGCGCCGCGCGCGGCCTGCTCGCGCACAGCCGCCACGGCAGCATCCGCGCCGGTCACCGGCTGTGCGCCCTGCGGCAGCTCCAGGTCGGGACGGAAGCCGCGCGGTCCCGGCCCATAGCTGGCGGTGGCGACGATGGCGCGAGTGGTGACGAACAGGCGCGGGCCGGGAATCAGCCCTTCCTCGATCGCGCGCTTGATCGACACGTCGGCGTAGCCGGCGCCTTCGGTGCCGAGGTCGCGCAGGGTGGTGAAGCCGGCGAGCAGGGTGTCGCGCGCGTGTCTGGCGGCCTCGAGCGTGCGGTAATTCTGTGGCTCGGTGAGCACCTGGTCGTTCCACAGCGTCTCGTTGTACGGGTGCAGGAACAGGTGCGAGTGCAGGTCGATCAGGCCGGGCGTGAGCGTGGCACCGGGCAATTCGATGCGCTGGGCGTCGGCAGGGGCCTGGATTGACGCTACCGGGCCGACCGCGGCGATCGCACCATCGTGCACCAGCACGGCCCAGCCGGTGTGCGCGGCGTCACCGTCGGCAGTCCACACCCGTTCGGGCAGCAGCAGCCAGTCGCCCTTGGGCGTGCTGCCGGTCGCCGCCGCGGGCGCGAGCACGGCACACAGCAGGAGCAGCAGGAGTGCCGTCGTTCGCCGGATCATCGGGCTTGCGCGCATCGTTTCCTTCCCCTCGTCGATCGAGGTTTCGATCATAACGAGTCGCGCGCGGACCGCGGCGACTCAGCCGACGGCGGTGCGCGCGCGGGTGACCCGGCTGGCGGTTTCCTTGTGCAGCTGCGCGGCGAGCCAGGCGCCGGTGGCGATAAGCAGGTCGAGGTCGATGCCGGTCTGCATGCCCATGCCGTGCAGCATGTAGACCACGTCTTCGCTGGCCACGTTGCCGGTGGCGCCCTTCGCGTACGGGCAGCCGCCGGTGCCGGAGACGGCGCTGTCAACCACGCGCACGCCTTCCTCCAGGCAGGCCAGGATGTTCGCCAGCGCCTGGCCGTAGGTGTCGTGGAAGTGCACGGCCAACGCGGCCATCGGTACCTCCTGCGCCACCGCGTGCAGCATTGCGCGCGCCTTCGCCGGGGTGCCCACGCCGATGGTGTCGCCCAGCGAGATTTCGTGACAGCCCAGTTCGTGCAGGCGCCGCGCCACGCGCACTACGTCGCTGAGCGGCACTTCGCCCTGGTACGGGCAGCCGAGCACGGTGGAGACGTAGCCGCGTACCTGCACGCCGTCGGCCCGGGCCTGTTCCATCACCGGGATGAAACGTTCGATGGATTCATCGATCGAGGCGTTGATGTTCTTGCGATTGAACGCTTCCGAAGCGGCGGTGAACACGGCGATCTCGGTGGCACCCACTTCACGCGCCCGCTCGTAGCCCTGCAGGTTCGGCACCAGCACCGGATAACTCACGCCCGGCAGCTTGCGGATGCGGGTGAACACCTCGGCGGCGTCGGCCAGTTGCGGCACCCATTTCGGGCTGACGAAGCTGGTCGCCTCGATGGTCTGCAAACCGGTGGCGGAGAGCCGGTCGATCAGTGCGATCTTCACCTCGGCCGGCAGCAGGGTTTTCTCGTTCTGCAGGCCGTCGCGGGCACCGACTTCGACGATGCGGACGTGGCTGGATGGAGTCATGCGGAAGCTCCGGTAGGAAGTAATGTTGCCACTCGCCGACGCAGCGGGCCGTGCCCGCCCTACGAAGCTGCAGCGAAACGCACCAGCACGACGTCGGCTTCGACGAATTCGCCTTGTGTAGCATTCACGCTCTCGATGGTGCCGGCGCGCGGTGCCTTCAAGGCCAGTTCCATCTTCATCGCTTCCATCACCAGCAGCTCCTGGCCCTGTTCGACCACGTCGCCGGCTTTGGCTTTCACCAGCACGATGCGGCCGGGCATCGGCGCGATCACCTGGTTGCCGCCGGCGTCGTCTTTCGCTTCCCACGCGAACGCGGCGGCGCGGCTGAAGCTGTAGCGCTGGCCACCGGCGTCGTGCAGCAGCACGCGGGTGGCGTCGCAGCGCAACGGCACGCGGCGTGACTCGCCGTCGAAGCGGGCGCTGAGGGTGTCGCCCGACAGGCGTGCGCCGCGTACTTCGCAACCCGCTTCGCCGTGACGCAGTTGATAGTTGCCGTCGTGGCCATGGGCCTCGATTTCGAAACGCCGTTCGCGCGCGGCCAGCGCCACGATGCGCTTGCCGGCATGGCCGATGCGCCACGCGTCGGCACGCGCCCAGGGCGAATGCGGGTCGACCGGAGCGCTCTGCACGTGCAGTTCATCGTGCAGCAGCGCGGCGGTGGCGGCGGCAAACAGCGTTCCGTCTGAAGGCGTAACGTCGCCGACCAGGAACTCGTCCAGGTGGCGATCCAGGTAGCCGGTGTCGATGCGCCCCTCGACCACCGCCGGATGCTGCGCCAGCCGTTCGAGGAAGCCGATGTTCGACTTCGGCCCGATAATCTCGCACTCCGCCAGCGCCTCGCGCAGTCGCTGCAGGGCCTGCGGGCGATCGTGGTCGAACACGATCAGCTTGGCGATCATCGGGTCGTAGAAGATCGTCACGCTGTCGCCCTCGACCACGCCGCCGTCGAGGCGCACGTGGGCCGATGGCGTGGGCAGGCGCAGCGTCTGCAACTTGCCGGAGCCGGGCAGGAAGTTCTGGTCGGGGTCCTCCGCGTACAGCCGCACCTCGATCGCGTGGCCATGCGCGTGCACCTGGTCCTGCGCGAGTGGCAGCGGCTGGCCGGCGGCCACGCGCAGCTGCCATTCGACCAGGTCCAGGCCCAGGGTCAGTTCGGTGACCGGGTGCTCCACCTGCAATCGCGTGTTCATTTCCATGAAGAAGAATGTGCCGTCCTGCGCCACGATGAACTCCACCGTACCGGCGCCGACGTAATCCACGGCTTTCGCGGCGGCCACGGCAGCCGCGCCCATCGCCTGGCGGCGCGCATCGTCGAGGAACGGCGAGGGGGTTTCCTCCAGCACTTTCTGGTAGCGGCGCTGGGCCGAGCACTCGCGTTCGTTGAGGTGGATCACGTGGCCGTGGCGGTCGCCGAACACCTGGAACTCGATGTGTCGCGGCTGCTCGATGTAGCGCTCCAGCAGCATGCTGGAGTCGCCGAACGCGGCCTTGGCCACGCGCTGCGCGGTTTCCAGCGCCTCGGGGAATTCCGCATCCGAGCGCACGATCTGCATGCCCTTGCCGCCGCCGCCGGCCGAGGGCTTGATGATCAGCGGGTAGCCGATGGCGTGCGCCTGTTCGGCAAGGTACGCGTTGTCCTGCTCGTCGCCGTCGTAGCCGGGCACCAGCGGCACGGCGTGCTTCGCCATCAGGTGCTTGGCAGCGGCCTTGGAACCCATCGCCTCGATGCTCTGCGGGTCCGGGCCGATGAACACGATGCCGGCGTCCTGGCAGGCGCGCGAGAAGGCGGTGTTCTCGGACAGGAAGCCGTAGCCGGGGTGGATGGCCTGGGCGCCGCTTTCCTTCGCGGCATCGAGAATCGTGTCGATGCGCAGGTAGGACTCGGCCGGCAGCGGGCCGCCGATCGGCCACGCCTCGTCGGCCAGCCGCACGTGCTGCGCGTCGCGGTCGGCTTCCGAGTACACCGCGATGGTGTGGATGCCGAGGCGGCGGCAGGTGCGGATCACGCGGCAGGCGATCTCGCCGCGGTTGGCGATCAGTACGCGTTCGAACATGCGGGGTTCCTGGAGCCGTTGGATGTCGATGCAAAGCCGTTGAAACTAACAGATTGCACCGTCGCAGCCGATGCGCGGCGCAGCATGGCAGCGCTCAGGTGGCCTGGCCGACCCACGCCGGCGCGCGCTTGTCGAGGAAGGCGCCCAGGCCGTGCTGGCCTTCCGGCGAGACGCGCAGGCGGGCGATCAGCTCGGCGTTGGCGGCGTCGATGTGCTCGGCCGCAGCCAGGTCCACGCCGCCGATGCGCAAGGCCAGTTGCTTCGCCTCGTGCTGGGCCAGCGGGCCGGCCTTGGCGAGGAAATGCAGCTGGCGCTCGATCGCCTCGTCCAGTTCGCTGCCCGACACCACCGCGTGCAGCAGGCCGATCCGTCGCGCCTCGGCGGCATCGAACACCTCGCCGGTGACGAACAGCCGGCGCGCCTCACGCAGGCCGATCGCGGCGATCACGTACGGCGAGATCACCGCCGGCACCAGGCCCAGCTTCACTTCCGACAGTGCGAACTTGGCGCCGCCCACGCCGATGGCGATATCGCAGCAGGCGACCAGGCCCACGCCACCACCGTAGGCGGCGCCGTTGACGCGCGCGATGGTGGGCTTGGACAGGAACTGCAGGCTGCGCATCAGCCGCGCCAGGCGCAGCGAATCCTCGCGGTTTTCCTGCTCGCTGGCGCCGGCCATGCCGCGCATCCAGTTCAGGTCGGCGCCGGCGGAAAACGTGCTGCCGCTGCCGCTGAGCACCACGCAGCGCACCGCCGGGTCGGCGTCGGCGGCCGCCAGTGCCTCGGTCAGTGCGGCGATCAGGCCGTCGTCGAAGGCGTTGTGCACCTGCGGCCGGTTCAGGGTGAGCCAGGCGACGGCGCCGCGGCGTTCGCTGAGGGTGGAGTCAGTCATCGGTCGTCCCTGCGGCAAATAACGCGATGATAAACGCAACGGGCTGCGGCAATCGGGCGTGGTGCAGCGGGGCGGGCGTAGGGCTACAATGCGAACTATTCTTATTTGAGAATCAAGCCTGTGCGTCTGTCCGATCTGCCCAAGGGTGCCCTCGCCGTGGTCGACCGCGTCGACGATGCGCATGCGGCCGATCCGATCGCGCAACGCCTGCGCGACCTCGGCTTCGTCGACGGCGAGCCGGTGCGGGTGGTGGCGGTGGGGCCGATGGGCGGCGACCCGCTGCTGATCCAGATCGGCTTCACCCGCTTCGCGCTGCGCCGCGCCGAGGCGGCCAGGGTCAGCGTGCGCAGCGAGGTAGCCGCATGAGCGCATCGACCCTGCGCATCGCCCTGGTCGGCAATCCGAACTGCGGCAAGACGGCGCTGTTCAACCTGCTCACTGGCGGCCGCCAGAAGGTGGCGAACTACGCCGGCGTCACGGTGGAGCGCAAGGAGGGCCGCTTCACCGCGCCGTCCGGCCGGGTGCTGCAGATCCTCGACCTGCCCGGCGCCTACAGCTTCGACGCCAACAGCCCGGACGAGCAGATCACCCGCGACGTCTGCGCCGGCAATTACCCGGGCGAGGCGCCGCCGGACCTGATCGTGTGCGTGGCCGACGCCACCAACCTGCGCCTGCACCTGCGCTTCGTGCTGGAGGTGAAGCGCCTCGGCCGGCCGGTGGTGCTGGCGCTGAACATGATGGACACCGCGCGCTCGCGCGGCATCGCGATCGACGTACCGGAGCTCTCGCGCCGGCTGGGCCTGCCGGTGGTGGAGACGGTGGCGGTGCGGCGAGGTGGCGCACGGGCACTGATCGAGCGGGTCGACGGCGAGGTGCCGCCGGCGGCGCCGGTGCAGCCGGACGACGCGGCCAGCCGCGCCGACCTGCACGCGCAGGTGCGCGAGCTGCTGGCAGCGACGGTGACGATGCCGCGCACCACCGCGGCGCTCGACGATGCGCTGGATCGCTGGACGCTGCATCCGGTGTTCGGGCTGGCGATCCTGGCGGTGGTGATGTTCCTGGTGTTCCAGGCGGTGTATGCCGCCGGCAAGCCGATGAGCGACCTGATCGGCGGCGGCTTCGGCTGTATGGGCGAGCAGGTCGCCGCGCTGATGCCGGCCGGGCCGCTGCAGAGCCTGGTGGTCAACGGCCTGTTCGGTGGCATCGGCACGGTGCTGGGTTTTCTGCCGGTGATCCTGGTGCTGTTCCTGTTCATCCTCACGCTGGAGGAGTCCGGCTACCTGCCGCGCGCGGCGTTCCTGCTCGACCGCCTGATGCTGTCGGTGGGGCTGACCGGGCGCTCGTTCATCCCGCTGCTGTCGAGCTTCGCCTGCGCGATCCCCGGCATCATGGGTACGCGCAGCATCCAGGATCCACGCGATCGCCTGGCCACCATCCTGATCGCCCCGCTGATGACCTGCTCGGCGCGGTTGCCGGTGTACGCGCTGCTGATCGGTGCGTTCATTCCCGTTCGCTACGTGTTCGGCGTGTTCAACCTGCAGGGCGTGGTGCTGTTCGCGCTGTACCTGGCCGGCATCCTCGGCGCGATGCTGGTGGGCTGGGTGATGAAACACTTGCGCCGCGACAAGAGCGAGCACGCGCTGCTGATGGAACTGCCGTCGTACCGCATGCCCAAGCTGCGCGACGTGGCGATCGGGCTGTACGAGCGCGGCGGAATTTTCCTGAAGCGGCTGACCGGCGTGATCCTCGGGCTGACCGTGCTGATGTGGTTCCTGTCCACGTTCCCGTCGCCGCCCGCCGGTGCGACGGAGCCGGCCATCAACTACAGCTTTGCCGGCTACATCGGACGCGGCCTGCAGTACATCTTTGCGCCGATCGGTTTCAACTGGCAGATCAGCCTGGCACTGATCCCCGCGTTCGCCGCGCGGGAGACGGCGGTGGCGGCGCTGGCCACCGTCTACCTGGTCGGCGGCGAGGCACCCGGCGGGCTGGGCCACGCGCTGGCCGGGCAGATCCCGCTGGCCAGCGCGTTGTCGCTGCTGGTGTGGTTCGCGTATGCGCCGCAGTGCATGTCCACCCTGGCGATCATCAAGCGCGAGACCGATTCCTGGCGCAACGTGGCGATCTCGTTCGGCTACATGTTCGTGATGGCCTACACCGCGTCGTTCGTGGTCTACCAGGTGACGAGGGCACTGACATGAGCACCGGCCTGCTGCTGCAGTACGTGGTGGTCGGGCTGATCGTGCTGGCCAGCGTGTGGATCGTGTTGCGCAAGCTGGCGCGGAAAACGACCAACCGCTGGCTGGCCGCCGCGTCCATCCACTTCAGCCGGCCCGGCCGCGGCGCGCTGGTGCGGGCTTTCGGCCGGCGCCTGCAACCGACCGAGGCCACCGGCGACTGCAGCGACGGCTGCAGCACCTGCGGCGCCTGTGGCCCCAAGCCGCCGGCCGCGGCTCGATCCGGCGAGCCGATGCCGCTGGAGTTCCGCCCGCGCCGGTGAGGGCCAGCTTCAGCTCCTCCCCTGCAAGCAGGGGGAGGGAGCAAAAGCGGAACATGAAAAAAGCCGGCTTGCGCCGGCTTTTTGCGTACCACGCGGGTCGCGCCCCGGCTTACGCCAGTTCGCGGATCTTCGCGTTGAGTCGGCTCTTGTGGCGGGCGGCCTTGTTCTTGTGGATCAGGCCGCGGGCGGCGTAGCGATCCATCACCGGCTGCGCGGCGGTGAACGCGGCGACGGCGCCGGCCTTGTCCTTGGCCTCGATGGCCTTGACGACCTTCTTCAGGGCGGTACGGACCATGGAGCGGGCGCTGATGTTGCGCAGACGGCGCTGTTCGGACTGGCGCGCGCGCTTCTTCGCGGACTTGATGTTGGCCAAGGTAGAACTCCGGAATGCAGGGTTGAGGGTGGAAAAAGACGCCAATTATGCGGTCGATTCGCCGTTGCGTCAATCATTTAGGCGGCCGTGCCGGGAGCTGGCGCCGGCGCGCGGCCGTGGTCGTGCCGGTATTCTGCCATATCCGCGCTGTCATCCTGCCCGCGCGGGCTGTCAAACTACGCGCCCCGCGTGATCGACGCCGAAGGTAACGAACCGCCCCATGAAGTCCCCCAGCATGCTCCGCGGGCTGCTCTCGTTCAGCAGCATGACGATGGTTTCGCGGGTGCTCGGCCTGGTGCGCGACATGTCGATCAACGCCGCGTTCGGCGCCAATGGCGCCACTGACGCGTTCTGGGTGGCATTCCGCATTCCCAACTTCATGCGTCGGCTGTTCGCCGAGGGTTCGTTCTCCACCGCCTTCGTGCCGGTTTTCACGGAAGTGAAGGAAAAGGGCACGCATGCGCAGTTGAAGGAGCTGATGGCGCGGGTATCGGGCACGCTGGGTGGTGTGCTGCTGCTGATCACCGCGCTGGGCATCATCTTCGCGCCGCAGGTGACCGTGCTGTTCTCGCCCGGCGCGATCGACGAGCCGCGCAAGTTCGAGCTGACCGTCGAGCTGCTGCGGCTGACCTTCCCGTTCCTGCTGTTCGTCTCGCTGACCGCCTTGTCCGGCGGTGCGCTGAACAGTTTCCATCGCTTCGGGCTGCCGGCGCTGACCCCGGTGATCCTCAACCTGTGCATGATCGCCGGCGCGCTGTGGCTGTCGAAGCGGCTGCAGACGCCGATCATGGCGATGGGCTGGGCGATCCTTGCGGCCGGCATCCTGCAGTTGCTGTTCCAGTTGCCGGCGCTGCGCGGGCTGGACCTGCTGACCTTGCCGCGCTGGGGCTGGAGCCATCCCGAGGTGCGCCGGATCATGCGGCTGATGGTGCCGACCCTGTTCGGCTCCTCCGTGGCGCAGATCAACCTGCTGTTCGATACGGTGATCGCCTCGCTGCTGGTGGTCGGCTCGCAGAGCTGGCTGTCGCAGGCGGACCGGTTCCTGGAACTGCCGCTGGGCGTGTTCGGCGTGGCGCTGGGCACGGTGATTCTGCCGTCGCTGTCGCGCCATCATGTCAGCACCGACAGGGCCGGCTTCTCGCGTGCGCTGGACTGGGGCTTGCGCGTCACCCTGCTGATCGCGGTGCCGGCGATGTTTGCGCTGATGCTGCTGGCCGGGCCGCTGGTGGCCACGTTGTTCCAGCACGGCCACTGGAGCGCGCACGACACCCACATGGCGACGCTGTCGATTACCGCGCTGAGTTTCGGCCTGCCCGCGTTCGCGCTGGTGAAGGTGCTGCTGCCGGCTTTCTACGCGCGCCAGGACACGCGCACCCCGGTACGCGCGGCGGTGGCCTCGCTGCTGACCAACATGCTGCTGAACGTGGTGTTCCTGGCGCTGCTGTTCGAGCTGTGGGCGCCGGCCGAGCTGAAGCAACTGGCATGGCTGGACGGCCTGGCCCGCTTGCCGGGCCTGCACATGGCGCTGGGCATGGCCAGCGCGGTGGCCGCCTACGTGAACCTGTGGCTGCTGTGGCACTGGCTGAAGAAGTCCGGCGTGTACCAGCGCCAGCCGGGCTGGTCGCGGCACCTGCTGCGGCTGGCCGCGGCCTGCACGGTGATGGTGGCGGTGCTGTTGCTCGGTCGCTGGCTGTGGCCGAACTGGACCCACGGGGTGCCGGTGCTGACCCGCTTGTGGCATCTGGCCGTGCTGGTGCTGGTGGGCGGAGCCAGTTATGTGGCCGTGCTGTTTGCCGGCGGCTTCCGCCTGCGCGACCTGCGTGGTGCGTGAGGCCTTATCGCAACCCGCCTGACCGTTATACTCACGCGATGATGAGACTTTCCCGGGATGTCGCAGGCCTCTGCCTGGCGCCGCGCGGCAGCGTGATCGCGATCGGCGCGTTCGACGGCCTGCACCGCGGCCACCAGGCGCTATTGACCCAGGTGTGCGAGCGCGCGCAGGCGCTCGGCTGCAGCCCGGCGGTGGTGAGCTTCGAGCCGCTGCCGCGCGCGTTCTTCTCGCCGGAACCGGTGCCGCGGCTGTCCAGTGTGCGCGAGAAGCTGCGCGGTTTCGCTGCCGCCGGCATGGAGCACACCTTGCTATTGCGCTTCAACCGGGCGCTGACCGCGATGTCGGCCGAGGCGTTCGTGCAACGCGTGCTGGTCGAACGGCTCGCCGTGCGCGAGGTCTGGGTGGGCGGCGATTTCCGCTTCGGCCACCAGCGTGGCGGCGACGTGGCACTGCTGGAGCGGATGGGTGCGCAGCTCGGCTTCAGCGCCTGCACCATGCCGGCGATCCAGCTCGACGGCACCCGCGTTTCGGCCAGCCGGGTGCGCGCCTTGCTCGCCGCCGGCGAGTTCGCCGGGGCCGAGCCACTGCTGGGCCGGCCGTTCGTGATCGAGGGCAAGGTGGAGTACGGCAACCAGCTTGGCCGCACGCTGGGCTATCCCACCGCCAACATCCACCTGTCGCAGCGGGTCAGCCCGATCCAGGGCATCTTCGCGGTGCGCGTGGGCCTGGGCGAGGGCGAATGCAGCTGGCCGGGCGTGGCCAGCCTCGGCGTGCGCCCCACCGTGAACGAGGTCAGCCAGCCGCTGCTGGAAGTGCACCTGTTCGATTTCGAGGGCGACCTGTACGGCCAGCGCATGGCGGTGCAGTTCGTCGCCAAGCTGCGCGACGAGCAGAAGTTCGACGGCCTGGAACCGCTCAAGGCGCAGATGGCGCTGGACGCGCGCCGGGCGCGCGAGCTGCTGGGCATGAACCCGCGACTGGCCGAGGCGTGAGGGCCTGTGCTGCGGACGCGGGCATTACGGCACGGGTCGAAATCGACTAACTTTCCCTTCTTTGCCTGCCATCTGGCGGGCGGCAACACCTCAGTGACGGCATCCACGCAATGACCCACGATTACAAAAGCACGATCAACCTGCCGCAGACGGCGTTTCCCATGCGCGGCGACTTGCCGAAACGCGAACCCGGCTGGCTGGAGGAGTGGGAGCGGATCGGCCGCTATGCGCAGATCCAGCAGAAGACCGCGCATCGCGACAGTGTGTTCGTGCTGCACGACGGCCCGCCGTACGCGAATGGCCCGATCCACATCGGCCACGCGGTCAACAAGATCCTCAAGGACATGGTGGTCAAGTCCAAGCTGCTGGCCGGCCAGCGCGCGCCGTACGTGCCGGGCTGGGACTGCCACGGCCTGCCGATCGAGATCGCGGTGGAGAAGAAGTACGGCAAGCCGGGCGAGAAGCTCGATGCCGCCGCGTTCCGGCAAAAATGTCGCGAATACGCGGCCGAGCAGGTCGACACCCAGCGCACCGACTTCAAGCGGCTCGGCGTGCTCGGCGACTGGGACCACCCGTACCGCTCGATGGATTTCCGCTTCGAGGCCGACATGCTGCGCGCGCTGGCGCGCATCGTTTCCAACGGCCACGTGGTGCGCGGCGCCAAGCCGGTGCACTGGTGCTTCGACTGCGCCTCGGCGCTGGCCGAGGCGGAGATCGAATACGGCGACAAGGTCTCGCCGGCGGTCGACGTGGCGTATGACGCGGTCGAGCCGAAAGCGCTGGCGGCGAAGTTCGGTGTGGACTCCGGCGACGCCATCGTCGCCATCCCGATCTGGACCACCACGCCGTGGACCCTGCCGGAAAGCCAGGCGGTATCGCTCGGCGCCGATCTGGAATACGCGCTGATCGAAGGCCCGTCGCGCGATGACAGGCGCGTGCTGCTCGTTGTCGCCAGCGCGCTGGTCGACAAGGCGGCGCAGCGTTACGGGCTGGAGCAGGCGGCTGTGCTGGGCCATGTCGAAGGCAGGGCGCTGGAAGGTCTGAAGCTGCACCATCCGTTTTACCCGCGCGAGGTGCCGGTGATCCTCGGCGAGCACGTCAGCGCCGAGGACGGCACCGGCGCGGTGCATACCTCGCCCGACCACGGCGTCGAGGATTTCGTGGTGGCGCGCGAGTACGGCATCGGCCTGCTCAACTACATCGGGTCGCATGGTGCCTATCGCGCCGATACCCCCGCGGCCGACGGCCTCGAACTGGCCGGGATGCATATCTGGAAGGCGAACGACGCCATCGTCGAGCTGCTGCGTCGACGCGGCGTGCTGCTGGCGTTCGCGAAGATAGAGCACAGCTACCCGAACTGCTGGCGGCACAAGACGCCGGTGATCTACCGCACCACGCCGCAGTGGTTCATCTCGATGGAGCAGGCGCAGCTGCGTG
Organism: Rhodanobacter sp. B2A1Ga4; assembly: GCF_018101315.1. Taxonomy (NCBI): domain Bacteria; kingdom Pseudomonadati; phylum Pseudomonadota; class Gammaproteobacteria; order Lysobacterales; family Rhodanobacteraceae; genus Rhodanobacter; species Rhodanobacter sp. B2A1Ga4. The sequence goes on from NZ_JADBJR010000001.1 coordinate 151,559, forward strand.
AGACCGCGCTGACCTCGATCAAGGCCGTGCGCTGGGTGCCGGGCTGGGGCGAGGAGCGCATCGCCGGCATGGTCGCCGGGCGGCCGGACTGGTGCATCTCGCGCCAGCGCACCTGGGGCGTGCCGATCGCGCTGTTCGTGCACAAGGCCACGCAGGAACCGCACCCGGATTCCGTCGAGTTGCTGGAGCAGGTCGCGAAGAAGGTGGAGCAGGGCGGCATCGACGCCTGGTTCACGCTGGACGCGGCCGAGCTGCTCGGCGCGGACGCGGGCGACTATGAGAAGGTCACCGACGTGCTGGACGTCTGGTTCGATTCCGGCGTCACCCATTTTGCGGTGATCGGCCAGCGCCCGGAACTGCAGCAGGGCAGGGCGTCGCACTACAAGGTGATGTACCTGGAAGGCTCCGACCAGCATCGCGGCTGGTTCCAGTCGTCGCTGCTGACCTCGTCGGCGATCCACGGCCGCGCGCCCTACGACGAAGTGCTCACCCACGGCTTCGCGGTGGACGCGAACGGCCGCAAGATGTCCAAGTCGCTGGGCAACGTGGTGGCACCGCAGAAGGTGATGGACACCTTGGGCGCCGACGTGCTGCGCCTGTGGGTGGCCTCGGCCGATTACCGCAACGAGATGACTGTTTCCGACGAGATCCTCAAGCGCGTCTCCGATGCGTACCGCCGCATCCGCAACACCGCACGCTTCCTGCTCGGCAACCTCGACGGCTTCGACCCGGCGAAACACCTGCTGCCAGTGGAAGACAGCGTGCTGCTCGACCAGTGGGCGGTGCAGCAGGCGTATGACGTGCAGCAGGTCGTCACCGCGGCATACGAGCGTTACGACTATCCAGAAGTAGTGTCGCGCATCCAGAATTTCTGCACCAACGAACTGGGCGCGCTGTACCTGGACATCACCAAGGACCGGCTCTACACCATGCCGACCGACAGCCGCGGCCGGCGCAGCGCACAGAGCGCGATGTACCGCATCGCCGAGGCGCTGGTGCGCTGGCTGGCGCCGATCCTCAGCTTCACCGCCGAGGAAATCTGGCAGGCGATGCCGGGCGAGCGTGGCGACAGCGTGCTGTTCGAAACCTGGTACGACGGCCTCGCCGCCACCCAGGCTGCACCGGAACAGCGGCGCTGGTGGGCCGACCTGCTGGCGATCCGCGACACCGCTGCGCGCGTGCTTGAAGGCATGCGCAAGGCCGAGCGCATCGGCGCGGCGCTGGAAGCGAAGCTGGTGGTTCACGCCGATGCCGCGATCCAGTCGCGCTACGCTGAAGTCGCCGACGAACTGCGCTTCTTCTTCATCACCTCCGACTTCACCCTGGCGCCGTCGACATCGCGCGCGGACGATGCGGTGAAGGTGGAGCTGGATGGTGCCGAAGCCTGGGTCCGTGCCGACGTCAGCAGTGCCGCCAAGTGCGTGCGCTGCTGGCACCGCCGCGACGACGTGGGCAGCCACGCCGATCATCCCGAACTGTGCAGCCGCTGCATCAGCAACATCGAAGGTCCCGGCGAGCATCGCCGCTGGTTCTGATTTGCGAAGCCCCGCTTGTCTCCCTCCCCTGCAAAGCAGGGGAGGGCTGGGGAGGGGTAGGCTCTTGATCTGATCTCTCAAGGTCAAAAGCGGCCCCTCCGACCTCCCCCTGCGTCGCAGGAGGAGTCAAAAGCCTGCCACGACCGAGTCCCCGAACCCATGTCACCGAAACCCAACGCACTCTCCTGGCTCTGGCTTTCCGCCGCCGTCATCGCGCTCGACCAGCTCAGCAAGTGGTGGGCGGTGCATGCGCTGCAGCCGATGGGCGTGTCGCATCCGGTGATCCCCGGTTTCCTGAACTGGACGCTGGCGTTCAATACCGGAGCCGCGTTCAGTTTCCTGGCCAGCGGTGCCGGCTGGCAGCGCTGGTTCTTCGTGCTGCTGGCGGTGGTGATCAGCGCCGTGCTGGTGGGCTGGTTGCGACGCACGCCGCGGCGCGACTGGCGCACCGCGCTGCCGCTCGCGCTGATCGTGGGCGGCGCGATCGGCAACCTGATCGACCGCCTGCACGCGGCCCAGGTCACCGATTTCATCCACGTGTATTTCCGCCAGTGGAATTACCCGGTGTTCAACATCGCCGATTGCGGCATTACCGTCGGCGCCGTGATGCTGATCGTGTTCGGCCTGTTCACCGGCAAGCCCGGGGACGGCGTGCGATAATCGCGTTCTTGATGTAGAAGCCCGCTGGCGGGCGATGCTGCTGAATTGAAAGCATCGCCTGCCAGCGGGCTCCTACAGGACTCCGAATCGAGGTCAGCTTGGACATCCTGCTCGCCAATCCCCGCGGTTTCTGTGCCGGCGTCGATCGCGCCATCGCCATCGTCGAGCGCGCGCTGGAATCCTATGGCGCGCCGATCTACGTGCGGCATGAGGTGGTGCACAACCGCTACGTGGTCGACAAGCTGCGTGCCGACGGCGCGGTGTTCGTCGAGGAACTGCACGAAGTGCCCGATGGCGCCACCGTGATCTTCAGCGCCCACGGCGTATCGCAGGCGGTGCGCGAGGAGGCCGGGCAGCGGCATCTCAAGGTGTTCGACGCCACCTGTCCGCTGGTCACCAAGGTGCATATGGAAGTCGCGCGGCTCGGGCGCATCGGCCGCAGCGTGGTGCTGGTCGGCCACGCCGGGCATCCGGAAGTCGAAGGCACGATGGGGCAGTGGAACCCGGGCAACATCGGCGAAATCCTGCTGGTCGAGTCGCTGGAATCGGTCGGGCAGCTTGCCCCGAAGTTTCCGCACGAACTGTCCTACGTCACCCAGACCACGCTGTCGGTGGACGACACCAAGGCGATCATCGCGGCGCTGCGCGCGAAGTTCCCCGACATCGAGGGGCCGCGCAAGGATGACATCTGCTACGCCACGCAGAACCGCCAGGATGCGGTGCGCCGACTGGCCGATGCGGTCGACCTGATGCTGGTGGTCGGTTCGGTCAACAGTTCCAACTCCAACCGCCTGCGCGAGCTGGCCGAGAAGCAGGGCGTGCGCTCGTTCCTGATCGACGGCGCCGAGCACATCGAACGCAGCTGGCTCGACGGCGTGAGCCGCATCGGCCTCACCGCCGGCGCCTCGGCCCCCGAAAAACTGGTGCGCGACGTGATCGCCCGCCTGCAGTCGTGGGGCGCCGGTGACGTGCGCGAGCTGGACGGCGAGCCGGAGAACATCACCTTCGCCTTGCCGAAAGAGCTGCGCGTGGTCGGCGGCAACGGCTCGGCCAGCCTGTAGTCCAGCGGGCAACGGAACGCGGCAACCGGTGGCGATGCACGGTCGCGCCGGCATCATCGACACGACAAAAGCCCCGGAAAGCATGGCTTTCCGGGGCCTTTTATTGCTGCGTCAACTGGTGCCGGAGATAGGAATCGAACCTACGACCCCATCATTACGAATGACGTGCTCTACCAACTGAGCTACTCCGGCGGAGAACCGCGGATTCTACGGGCCGCACCGCGACGGCGCAAGCGACGATGACGGCATTTGCGACGTCGCGCAGCCGTGAGAGGATGGTGCCGGCCTTGCGTTCGACTGCCGCCGGGGGGCGGCTGCGCAAGCGTGATCGTGTCTGCTCAGGTTTTCCGTGGCACGGCCGATAACGAGATGACGGTTTGGGCCGAGCGGACATGGAGAGTCTGAATTGACTTTCTTTGGGGGGCGTGTTGTCCGGACTATTCCGCGGTTTGCCAGGTTTGCTCGCGTTGCTGCTGGTGGTGATGCCGTATGCGCATGCCGGGCCGGCAGCGCAAGTTTCGGTGCGCGACACGGCGGCGTTCGACCAGCTCATCCGGGAACTGGATAACGGCGATATCCCCCTCAACACCCGGGCGGCGGTCGAGCAGGCCCTGGATCGCCTGCACACCCTGTTGCCGCCCGATGACGCGCACCGACAGCGCCAGTACGAGTACATGTACTGCTTCCTGGCGTTCGACAACGACGTCAACGCCGGCTACGCCTATGCGACTCGCGGCGTCGAGCAGGCCCGGCAGGCGGGTGACCTGGAGGCGGAAGCCAACTTCCAGATGTGCCACGGCCTCTACCAGAGCCAGGTCACCACGGAACGTGATGCCCTGCCGGCGTATGAAGCCGGCATCCAGATTGCCCGACACCTGGAAAACCCCCGCCTGATCGCCGATGGACTGACCTGGCGCGGCAGTGCCCAGTCGCTGCTGGGCGAGCAGGCGAAGGCGCTGTTCGATTTCCTGGAGGCGCAGCGCCTGTATGAAGCCGTGGGCAATACGACGGCGGCGCAATCCAACCTCATCAGCATTGCCACCATCTACCGACGACTGGGCGAATACGACAAGGCCGGCGACTATCTGCAGCAGTCGATGGCGTCGGCGCAGCGCAAGCAGGACAGGCAGGAGCAGATGGTGGTCGACATGCAGCTGGGCTTCCTGGCGACCGAACGGGGTGATCCCGCGGGCGCCGTCGCTCCCCTGCAGCAGGCGCTGGCGCTGGCCCGCGAGACCGGTTCGCGGCAAAGCGTTGGCTCCGCCCTGCTGGCTTTGGCGGAGAGCAGCAATGCCCGGCAGCGTTACGCCGAGGCCCTGCAGCAGGTGGAGGGCGCCGCGGCTGAGTTCCAGGCCGTCGCGGACAAGTCCAGCGCCGGCATGCTGGCCCTGCAGTCGGCCGTGGCGCACGCGGGCCTGGGCCAGCATGAGCTGGCTGCGCGCGAGTTCGATCTTGCCGAGGCGAACGTCAGGAGCAGCCGCAACATGCGTTACCTGGCCGAGCTGTACGACCAGCGTTCCAGGAACCAGGAGGCATTGGGCAAGCCGGCGGCTGCGCTGGCCGACCTCAGGCTGAAGATGAAGGCCGATGCCGCACTGGCACGCATGGCCAAGACCCAGCTGACCACCTTGATGAGCTACCAGTTCGATACCGAACGACGCGAGCTGGAGAACCGCAAGCTGGCTGCCGACAAGGTGCTCAGGGAACAGCAACTGGCCACGCTGGAGCGCATTCGCCGCTGGCAAAGCCTGGCCATCCTGCTTGCCGGGGTGCTGCTGTTGCTGATGCTCTGGCTGGCGTGGCGGCAGTTGCGCCAGAGCCGCCGCCTGCACCAGCTGGCACTCACCGACCCGCTGACCGGCATCTCCAATCGCCGCCATATCGAAGACATGCTGCACGCGGCCGTCGATGTGGCCCGTCGTACCCAAAGCGAGCTGGCCGTGATCATGCTCGATATCGACCACTTCAAGCACGTCAACGACAGCCATGGCCACCCGGCCGGCGACCAGGCGCTGGAACAGCTGGTGCATGTCTGCCTGGATGCGCTGCGCCAGCACGACCGACTCGGCCGGATGGGCGGCGAGGAGTTCCTGGTGGTGTTGCCGGACACCGATCTCGAAGGCGGCCTGCAGGTGGCCGAGCGCCTGCGTGCCTGCGTGGCCGCCGCGCGGCCGGTGGTCGCCGGCGTCGAACTGCAGCTCTCGATCAGCCTCGGTGTGGCCCAGCTACGGCCCACCGAGACGGGAGCGGCCTCCCTGGTGCGGCGCGCCGACGCGGCGCTTTACCACGCCAAGGACAACGGCAGGAACCGGATCGAGGCGGCTCTCTAGCGAACCGGTAATCGCCACGGCGCAGCCGCGTGCACGTGGCTGCCGGCCCGTGACCCTGATCACCTTTCTGTTGCCGTCCCCCGCCGCTCGTCGGGCAATTTCTACCGCCCGTCGGCTGGGGGCTGGCCGGGGCGTGGCGGATGGGTACCCTGCCGGCAGGGGCATCAGGGAGAATTCCATGCAAGTCTTGTCGCATCAGCGAGGCGTCTCGTTGATCCGGGTGCGCGCGCCGGGAAACGCCGGCGGCCGTTCGTGGGTGGCTGGGACGGTTTTGCGGCGCGAGCGCGGCTTCACCCTGGTCGAGCTGCTGATCACCATGGCCGTGGCGGTGGTGCTGATCGTGATCGCGGTGCCGAGCTTCAAGAGCATCACGCTTTCCAGCAAGCTCACCACCACCGCCAATGACATCGTCAATGCGCTCAACGTCGCGCGGATGGAGGCGGTCAAGCGCAATGCGAACACCCAGCTGTGCAGCGACTCGGCCAGCGTCAATACCGCCGATGTACTGGGTGCGCAGTGTGGCACCGAGGTCGGTGCGGTCTATGCCATGGCCGGTGCCAATCCCTCTCCGGTGCTGTCCGGCACGACCGGCATCGCCGGGGCCGTGCAGCTGTCCGGCAACCTCAAGGCGATCCGCTTCGGTGGGCAGGGATTGGGGCAGGCCACCGGCACCACGAGCCCCTTCAGCGGCACGGTGGCCGATATCTGCACCAGCCAGATGAGCAGCGACAACCATCGCGTGATCACGATGACGGCCGGCTCGATCCTGGTGACCACCACCAGCTCCGGAGCCTGCCCATGACCAACCATCCCGTTCCGGCCATGTCAGCGGTGTGCGCATGCCCGGCTGCGTGGCGGGCCAGCCATCGGCGCAGCCAGTCCGGCGTCGGCCTGATCGAGGTGCTGGTGGCCGTGCTGGTGCTGTCCGTCGCCTTCCTCGGCATCGCCGCGCTGCAGGCCATGTCGCTCTCCACCAACAACAGCGCGATGGCGCGCAGCATGGCCACGATTGCCAGCTACTCGATCCTGGATGCCATGCGTGCAGACATCGGCAGCGCCAGGAACGGGGATTACAACAGCACGGTCACGGCCAGTGCGTGCCCGGCGGGAACGAGCGGAACCCTGGCCAGTGCGCAGATCTACCAGTGGTGCACCAGCCAGCTCGGCAACAAGAGCCTGGGCGCGGTCGCCAGCACCACCGGCAACATCGCCTGTACGGCCGTCGGCACGGCCAGTGCCGATTGCACCATCACCATCACGTTCGATGACAGCCGCGCGGGCGTGGGTGGCACCAGCAATCAGCAAGTCGTCACCAGGGCGATGCTATGAGCGGCCATTCCACGATCCACCGTGACAGGGGCAGCCGCATGCCTCGCCTGGCGAAGCCGCCGACCGGCTTCACCCTGATCGAACTGATGGTCGCGATGCTGCTGGGCCTGATCGTCGTGGGTGGCGTGATCAGCGTGTTCCTGGCCAACCAGCGCACCTACCGTACCAACCAGGCGCTCGGCGACGTGCAGGGCAGTTCGCGCATCGCGTTCGAGCTGATGGCGCGCGACATCCGCAATGCCGGGCTCAACCCGTGCAACAACGGCGACCGCATGGCCAACGTGCTCAACAACAGCGCTACCGACTGGTGGGCCAACTGGGCCAACGCCGTGCACGGCTACAGCGGCAACCAGGGCGATCCGGCAAGCGGAAGCGTGTTCGGCACCGCCGTGGGTCAACGGGTTGCCGGCACCGATTCGGTGCAGGTTCTCGGCGCCATCGACTCGGGCCTGAGCGTGGCCGAAGACAAGGAGCCGGCGGCGAACTTCAAGCTCAACGACAAGACCAGCGACCTGCAGTCCGGCGACATCGTCATCGTGTGCGATCCCGACCACGCGGTGATGGTGCAGATCAGCAACTACAACAACAGCACCGTCACCTTCGTGCACAACACCGGCAACACGGTCAATCCAGGCAACTGCTCGAAGGGTCTGGGCTACCCCAGCGATTGCAGCAGCACCAACGGCAACCTCTACCAGTTCGGCAACAACTCGCAGATCGCCAAGCTGGGCGCTGCCGACTGGTACATCGGCAACAACCCGGTCAAGGGGCGCTCCCTGTACCGGGTCGCGCTGGCGGCACCCGACGCCAAGGAAAACCTGTTCCTCGGCACGCCGCAGGAAATGGTGCGGGACGTCACCGGCATGGTCATCAACTATCACGCGAAGGGCGGTACCTCGTTCGTGACCGCCAGTGCGATCGCCAACTGGGCCGTGGTCGATGCCGTGCAGGTCACCCTCACGCTGCAGAGCGCCGACCAGCGCGCCGGCACGGACGTCAAGCCGCTGACGCGCACTTTTACCGCCACCACCACCGTGCGCAACCGGGTGAACTGACATGAAGCGTGCTCTTGCGTTCCCGTCCATGTCCACGACGCAGCGGTGCTGCCGAGGCGGCTTTTCACGGTCACACCCTGCCGACCAGCGTGGCGTGGCACTGGTGGTGGCGCTGATTCTGCTGGTGGTGATCACCCTGGTCGGGCTGGCCGCCATGCGCGGCACCATCATGCAGCAGAAGATGGCGAGCAACCTGTACGACCGGCAGGTCGCCTTCCAGAACGCCGAGGCGGCCATGCGTGCGGCCGCTGCCCTGATTCCCACCAATCCCGGCGTCATCGCGCGCAACTGCCAGGTGGCCAGCGTGGTGTGCCTGGCCAATCCGTTCACCGATCCCGGCTTCCCGACCGGCAAGATCCAGACGGTGGCCACCGGCACCACGGCGGGGCAGTTCACGGTCGGCAGCGTTGCTGCCGGCCAGCCGCAGTACGTGGTGGAGAACATGGGCAACTGGGTCGACACCACCTCCAGCACCGGTTTCAACCAGAGCGCCAACTCGCAGAACTACGGCGCGCAGGGGACATCCACCACGGCGGTGTACTACCGCGTCACCGCGCGCAGCGGCGACCCCGCCGTGGTCGGCGACCGTGCTGTGGTGATGCTGCAGGCGATGATCAAGCAGCGCTGATCGGCAAGGCACCGGCAAACAGACAGAGCGCATGGGCCGTCCCATGCCGCACCATCCAGGAGCGGAATCGCCATGAACATCACCTCCCGTCCGCATCGCAGGTCCGGCTGTTCCCTTGGCCGGGTACTGTCGGCCGGCCTGTCCGTGTGGATGCTGGGCGTCGCCTGCTCGCCTGCGCTGGCCACGGTCCCCGTCGACCAGGTACCACTGATCATCCAGAAACCGCTGCCGCCGAACGTCGTACTGATGCTGGACGATTCGGGGTCGATGGGTAATGACTACATGCCGGATGATCTGAGCGATACGAGCCTTGGCGGCTATCGCAATTCAGGCATCAACGGCGTGTATTACAACCCGGCCGTGATCTATGCCCCACCGCCCAGGGCCGATGGCACGTCGTATCCAGACTCGCCGAGTATCACCGGTGCCTACAAGGACGGCTTTCGCGATACCAGCACGATCGATGTGACCCAGTTCAAGGGCAGCTTCAATTACTACACGAGGTTCCTGGTTGCCAGCGCCGGCACCTATATCTACAAGTACTTTTTCACCTACACCACGGGCAGCAGCAACACGCCGCACTACGTCGGACAGAGCGGCGACTGCGCGTTGTTGCCCTCGGCGAGCCAGGCTGTCTGCGATGACAGCAGTGCCACGCAGCAGAATGTCGCCAACTGGTTCTCGTATTACCGCACGCGCATACTGATGGCCAAAAGCGGCGTAATGAGCGCGTTTTCCGCAGTGGAGTCGAGTTTTCGCGTGGGCTTCGGGTCCATCGGCGGCAGCAATGCGGGCAAGAGTTCCCTGGGGGACGATTACTATGCCTTCACCACTACTGCGCATGGGGATACGTACCAAACGGGTATCGCGCTGGTAAAGCCATTTGGCGATGGCACCAGCGGCACGCAAAAAAGCAGGCTGTGGAGCTGGCTGGCGGATACGAAGCCCACGAGCTGGACGCCGCTGCGGGGTGCACTGGACGCCGTGGGAAAATACTACGGCACCCAGCAACCCTGGCTGACCTTGGCTGGCGAGTCCGGATACGTCAGCGGCACCAACACCGAGCTCGCCTGCCGGCAGTCGTACAGCATCCTGACCACCGACGGTTTCTGGAATGGCAGTACGCCCGGCAATGTCGGCAATGTGGACAACACCGCGGCGACGCTGAGCGGCAGCAATAACCAGACCTATACCTACACGCCGGCTGCGCCGTATTCGGACAGCACCTCGGACACGCTGGCCGACGTGGCAATGAAATACTGGGTGACCGACTTGCGCGGCAGCACGCCCAACGAGGTGCCGACCAGCACGGAAGATCCGGCCTTCTGGCAGCACATGACCACGTTCACCCTGGGCATGGGATTTGCGCCCACCGGCATAAAGCCAACGGGTACGACGGTGGACCAGATTTTCAAGTGGGCCAATGGCGGTGCGCCGATTGCCAATTTCAGCTGGCCGACGCCTAGTTCCGACAGCCAGAACAACATCGCCGACCTGGCCCATGCTGCCGTTGACGGCCACGGCGGTTTCTATTCCGCCACCAGCCCCGAGGCATTTGCCAGCGGCCTGAAGGATGCGCTGAAGCGTGCCTCCGAACGTGTCGGTACCGGCGCCAGCCTGGCGGCCAACTCGACCCAGTTGAAAACCGGCACGGTGGCGTACCAGGCCAACTACTACACCGCGAAGTGGAAGGGCGACCTGAAGGCACTGGTGGTGGACCCCAACACCGGGGCGATCGCCGCAACACCGACCTGGACCGCGGCCGGCTCGCTGCCGGCGGCGGCCAGCCGGAACATCTGGACCTACAACCCCGCGGCAACCGGAAAGACCTCCCCGTATGTGGTATTCCAGAACAGTGCCGGCAGCGTGCCGCCGGCGTTGTCCACCGCGCAACTCAGCGCACTGGGCAGTACCGCGGCCACCCAGGCGAGCATGGTCAACTACCTGCGCGGCGATGCCACGCTGGAACAGAAAAATGCCGGTGGCACCTACCGCAACCGCGACACGCCGCTGGGCGACATCGTCGATTCGCAGCCGGTCTACGTAGGGGCGCCCGACCCGAACCTGTTCGCCAACCAGACGTTCACGGGTTCATCGACGTACCTGGCTTTCGCCAGCGGCACGACCGACAACCAGGGCAATTTCACGCCCAGCACCGCCGCCTCGCGTGCCGGGCTGATCTACGTCGCCGCCAACGATGGCATGCTGCACGGCTTCGACGCCACCACCGGCACGGAGAAGTTCGCCTTCATCCCGGGCGCCGCACTCACCGCCGGCAGTGCCGGCGGGCTGGTCGGCCTCAGCCAGTTGTCCAGCCCCGACTACGGCACCACGAGCAGCGCGCCGCACCAGTATTTCAACGACGGCGAACTGACCGTGGCGGATGTCTACCTGGGCAGTGCATGGAAGACCGTGCTGGTGGGCACCACCGGTCGCGGCCTGGCCAGGGCGGTCTATGCATTCGACATCACCGACCCGACCAAGATTGCGTTCCTGTGGGAGCGTTCCGCTGCTGATGGCAAGACCAACAGCAACTACATTGGCCAGATGTCCGGTAAGCCGGTGGTTGCACAAACGGCGGACAGCACCTGGTCGGTGTTGATCGGCAACGGCTACAACAGCACGGCCGGCGTGTCGGCCCTGCTGCAGTTCGATCTCGCCACGGGTGCGCTCAGCGTGCACGCGACCACCGACACCACCGCCGACAACGGTCTTGCAGCTCCGGGTGTGTGGATGGATCCGGCGGGTACCGGCGTCAGCACGGTGGCCTATGCCGGCGACCTTCACGGCAACGTATGGTCGTTCACGCTCAACACCGGCAGCAGCACGAGCACCAGTACGCCGGGCAGCACCGGCAGCCTGCTGTTCGTGGCCAGGGACAGCTCCAGCAACCTGCAGCCGATCACCGGCGGCATGCTGGTAGGCCGGGATCCGGCAAGCGGCAACACCTGGGTGTTCTTCGGCACCGGCCAGTATCTGAGCACGGGCGACCTCACCAATGCGGCCACCCAGAGCTGGTACGGCCTGATCGTGCAGACCACCAATGCCACCAACAGCCCGGTGATCACCTCCAGCATGACCCGCACCAGCGACCTCGTGCAGCGCGCCATCGTGGCGGAGACCGCCGGCAACCCCGGCGCAACGCCGCCGGTATTGCCGGCACGAGCGGTGACGCCCACGCCGACCTCGTCCGACATGACCGGCAAGTCGGGCTGGTACATGGACCTGCTGTCGCCGACCGGGACGGGCGGCGCCAACGTCGCCCAGGGCGAGCGGATGGTGACCTCCAACCAGTTCCAGGGCAACCTGCTGCTCGGCACTACGCGGATTCCGCAGGCCACCGACATATGCAATCCGTCCGGCAGCGGCTGGATCATGGCAATCAACCCGTTCACCGGCACCAATCCATCCGGCAACTTCTTCGACGTCAACGGCGACGGCCTGGTGAATGCGTCGGACACGGTTGCCGTTGGCGACAAGAGCTACCCGGCAGCCGGCATCGGCTTCAGCTCGCTGCCCAACAATCCGATCTTCGTCGGCGGCAGCATGCTGGTCAGTTTCGACAACGGCTCAAACAGCAGCATCACCACTTCGGGTTCGACCGGCAGCATCCAGCGGGTGTCGTGGCGCGAGCTGATCAACAAGTAAAGGAATGGAGCGATGAAGCGACTCTCACCGGCTGGAAGTAATGCGATGGCAGCCCTGCGCAGGCGTCGGGGTGCCGGCTTCACCCTGATCGAACTGATGATCGTGGTGGCGATCATCGCGATCCTGGCCGCGATCGCCTTGCCCGCGTACACCAGCTACATCACCAGGACCAAACGCGCGGCGGCGGAGGGTTGCCTGTCGGAGCATGCCAACTACATGGAGCGGTACTACACCACCAACCTCAGCTACAAGGGCGCGGCCTTGCCGGGGCTGGATTGCGCCAGCGCACAGCGCACCGGCGCCAACTACCAGTACGGCGTGGCATCGGCGACGACGGCGGCGTACAGCATCACCGCCACGCCGATCAACGCCCAGCTGACCCGCGACACCCAGTGCGGTACGCTCTCGATCAGCCAGACCGGCACGCGCGGCCCTTCCACGGCCGGTTGCTGGTGATGCCATCGCGCTTGCGTTGAATCACCGCCTGGCCTTCGGGGCCAGGCGGCGGTTCGGTGGGCGTTGTTTCATGGCTGCAGCAACCGCTCGCGCAAGCCGCCCAGCCGCCGGATCGGGCGAGCCAGCGCAGCACGCAGCGCGTCGTCGGTGCTCCAGATCTCGGCGTGGTCTTTCGCGCGCGAGATGGCGGTGTAGACCAGTTCGCGGGTGAGGATGCGGTTGTCGGTGTCCGGCGGCAGCAGCACGGCCACGTCGCGGTATTCGGAACCCTGACTGCGATGGATGGTGATCGCCCAGGCACTGTCGTGGGCGGGCAGCGCGCGTGGCGAGTAGCTGCGCAGGCCGGCATTGCCGTCGCGGTCGCTGAGTTCGAACCACACGCGCAGCCCTTCCGCTCCTTCCAGCGCGATGCCGACATCGCCGTTGAACAGGCCGCGGGCGTAGTCGTTGCGGGTGACGATGACGGGGCGGCCGTGGTACCAGGCGCGGCCGGTGTCGAGGCCGAAGCGCACGGCGAGCCTGGGCAGCATCAGCTCGTTGAGGCCCTGCGCGCCGAACGGACCGTCGCGCAGTGCGCACAGGATCTGCAGCTGGCGCAGTCGCTGCAGCGCTTCGGCGGCGTCGCTGGCCGGTGCCAGCAGCGACTGCAGCAGCCCGGCGTGGCGCTCGATCCAGCCGTCCACGCAGACGCGCAGGGCGTGCAGGTTGGGGCAGTGGCGCAGGTGCAGGTCGCCGTCGCGGCGCTGCTCCAGCAGCGTGTCCAGCCAGGCTGGGTCGGGCGCGTCGCGCAGCGCCTCGACGCCGCGCTGCAAGCCGCTGCCGGCGCGCCAGCTATGGGTCAGCGTGAGTACCTGGCCGGCCAGCGGGGCATCGCCGGCGGCGACATCGGGTACCTGCTGCAGCAGCGGCGGCAGTCGCTGGCGCGGTGCGGCGGCGACGATGTCGGCCAGCACCGAACCGGCATCGACCGAGGCCAGTTGCCCCGGATCGCCGAGCAGGATCAGCACCGCCGCGGGGCGCAGCGCCTGCAGCAGCTGGCGCATCATCGCCAGGTCCACCATCGACGCCTCGTCCACCACCACGATGTCCTCGGCCAGCGGATTGTGCGGGCCGTGGCCGAAGCTGCCGTCCAGCGGCCGGTAGCCGAGCAGGCGGTGCAGCGTGCGCGCTTCGGCGTGCGGGATATGCGGCACGAGGTCGTGAAAGCCGGTGTCCGGCAGGCTGGCCTGCAGTTCGGCCTTGCCCCTGGCGATGGCCTGCGCCAGCCGCTGGGCAGCCTTGCCGGTGGGTGCGGCCAGCGCGATCGACGGCTGCGCCGGCAAGCCGCAGGCCTGCGCGTGGCGCAGCAGCATCAGCAGCATGCGCACCACGGTGGTGGTCTTGCCGGTGCCGGGACCGCCGGTGAGCACGAAGAAGTGCGCGCCGGGCACCGCGGCCACGGCGGCGCGCTGCCCGTCGGTGGGACCGGGTGGCATGTCGGCAAACAGCACCTCCAGGTCGTCAGCGAGGGTGTCGCCGGCGAGCGGCAGCGTGCGTTGTGCGCAGCGCCGCAGGATCGCCTCGGCGAGCTTCGCCTCGTGCTGCCAGTTGCGCCACAGGTAGAAGCGCCCCTGCGCATCGAGCACGAACGGGGTGAACGAGCTGCCGTCGCCGACCCAGTCGTGCCGGCGCAGCGCATCCAGCGCGTCGGCATCGAGGCCGGCGCCGGTATCCGGATCGGCCAGCGCGGCGCAGGAATGGCCGTGGCCTTCGGCGCGGCTGGCCGCGCGTACGGCGGCGGCGAGCAGGGCGGAGCCGGTGCGCCCGAGTACCCATTGCGCCAGGGTCTGGTCGATCGCGCGCTCGTCGGCGTCGACGGCGTGGGTCAGCGGGAGGTTCATGCCGCGGCCTCCTGCGCGCCGGCGAAGGCATCGTCGAGCGCTTCGATCAGCGCCGCCGGCCAGCGCCGGCGCCATACGCCCAGCCCCGGCGCCAGTCCCAGTGCGCGCACGAACAGGTACCAGCTTTCGCCGAGCTGGCGTTCGGCCGTATAGCCGTCCATGCGCTGGCGCAGGTAGCGGTGCAGTGCCACGGTGTAGAGCAGCGCCTGCAGCGGGTAGTGGTGCCCGGCCATCGCGGCCGTGAGCGAGTCGCCCCGGTAGTCGCCCAGCCGCGCGCCGAGCCAGTTGGTCTTGTAGTCGAGCACGTGGAAGCGGCCGTCGCGGGCGAAGATCAGGTCGGCGAAGCCGGTCAGCATGCCGTTCAGCGTGGTGGCGTCCAGGCTGGCCGGAATCACCTCAGGGTGGCCGTGGGCCGCGCAGATCCGGCGTAGTGTCGCCAGCGGTACCTGATGCACCGGGAACTGGAACTCGAACTCGGCGATGCGCTGGTCCGGTGCGAGGTCGATCAGGCGCAGGCCGTCACCCAGATCGGCCTGGCGCGCGCGGTCGATCATCCGGCCCACGCGTTCGAGCGCTTCCTCGTTGGCGAGGTGCGGCGCGGCGACCGCCTGCGCGCCGAGCTGGCGGTGCAGCAGCGGGCGCTGCCCGGGCCAGAGCGGGCCGGGCTGCGCCAGCTCGAACACCTGGTGCACGGCGTCGCCGAAGCGTGGGCCGCGCAGCGGGTACAGCGCGAGCAGGCGGCTGTCTTCGACGGCCTCGTCCGCCTCGATCGCCAGTTCTTCCGCGCCGGCTTCGTCGGCGCCGCCGCTGTCGTCGACCAGTGCCGCGGCAGCGTGGCGGGTCAACCCGCTGAAGCTGTGCAGCCACTGGAACGGCCGCAGCAGCGGCAGTGGCGCCTGCGTGGCGCGCGGTGCCGGGGTTTCGCCCGGCGGGCGGTAGCGGGTGAAAGTGCCGGCGAATGGCGCAGCCAGGCACGTGCCGCCGAGCGCCGTCGCCATGGCATCGAGCGAGGCTTCGCCCGCGGGCAGCTCCAGCGTCCGCTGGGCCTGGCCGAGCAGCAGGTCGATCGCGGCCCACTCCCACGCCGGCGCATCGTCGCCGGGCTGCAGGCCACGATCGACCCAGTACACGTGCACGGCGTGCACAGCGCGGGTCAGTGCTACGTAGAGCAGGCGCAGGCGCTCATCCAGTTCCTCGCGGAAATGGCGGTCGCGGTGTTCGACGAAATGCGCCGAGCCCAGGTCCACGCAGCGCTGGCCGGCGGCGTCGTGGTAGCGCAGCAGCTTCGGCGCATAGCTGCCGCTTTGGCTGCGGATGCGCCATGCCAGCGGCAGGAACACGATGGGGAACTCCAACCCCTTGCTGGCGTGGATGGTCAGAAGTTGCACGCGGCGGGCGTCGCTCTCGATGCGCAGCTGGCGCTCGTCGGCCGCCTCGGCGTCGCCGTCGCTGCCTTCGCGGCGCATCTCCTGCAGCCACGCGTACAGGCCGTCCAGTCCCTGGCGCGAGCTTTCCTCCGCAGCGAGCAGTTCGCCGAGGTGGCGCAGGTCGGTGAGCATGCGCTCGCCTTCCGGCTGCGCCAGCAAGGCGGTGGCGCGCGCGGCCAGCAGTTCGCTGATCAGGGCCAGCACGCCGCGGTTGCGCACCAACGCGCGCCACGCCTCGAAGCGTTCCAGCTCGCGCTCGAACGCGGCGGGTTGCGCCTGCCACGCGTGGAATTGTGCCAGCGTGGCGCCGAGCAAGGTGGTGGCCAGCGCGCCGCGCACGGCCTGGTCGTCGTCGGCATGCAGCACGGCGAACAACACCAGTTCCAGCTCGCGCGCGACCTCGCCGGCGAAGATGTTGCCGCGGCCGCTGCCCACGCAGGGTACGCCGCGCGCCACCAGCCGCTGGCGCAGCGCCACGACCTGCTTGTTGGTGGACAGCAGCACGGCGATGTCGCCGGGCGTCACCGGGCGGCCGCCGATCGCCTGGTGCGGGTCGTTGAGCAGCTCGGCGATGCGGTTGGCGCAGTCCTCCAGCGCCAGCGCCTCGAGGTCGCCGAGGGCGTTCAGCGGCTTGCCGTTTTTCTCGGCGTCGCCGCGGAACGGGTGGAACACCAGCGGCTGTGTCACCGGCTGGCCATCGACGGTGTACGGCTGCTCGTCCGCCTTGCCGGCCGGTGCGACCGGCTGGTAGCGGATCGGCAGCTGGCCGAAGCCGCCTTCGGTGTGGCCGTACCAGGCGTTCAGCGCCTCGACCAGGGCGCGGCTGGAGCGATGGTTGGTGCCCAGCGAGAAGCGCTGGCCGGCTTGCTCGCTGGCGCGCAGGTAGGCGGCGATGTCGCCGCCGCGGAAACTGTAGATGGCCTGCTTGGGGTCGCCGATCATCACCAGCGTGCCGCGCTCGCGGTAGATTCGCTCGAAGATCGCGAACTGGCGCTGGTCGGTGTCCTGGAACTCGTCGATCAGGGCGACCGGAAAGGCGTCGAACAGGCGGTCGGCCAGCACCGCGTCGGCTGCCTCGCCGCACAGTCGCTGGTACACCGCGTCGATCAGCATGGAGAAGGTCAGCACGTGGCGCTGGCGCGCGCGGCGCGGCATTTCCTCGCGGCAAGTTTGCGCGGCGTCGGCGAGCACGGCGCCGCGCACGAGGATGTCGCGCATCCCGAGCAGCGGGCGTAACGCCTGCAGGGCACGGATCAGCGGATGCGCGGCGAGTTCGCCGGCGCGGCTGGCAGCGGCCTGGGCCAGCAGTTTTTCCGGCTCGAACACCTCGCTGATCGATTTGGTCAGTTGTGCTTCGTCGCCGTCGCGCAGCGCCTGAGCGATCTCGCCCAGCCGGCTGCGCAATGCCGCGTTGGCCCGCTTGTACAGCGTGGCGTCGTCCGCCAGCCGCTGCAGTTCGGCGATGCTGTCGTCGCTGCGCAGCGTAGCGAGTGCGTGATCGACTTCGGCCAGGCCACCGGCCTCGATCCGTGCGTCGGTGCTGTTGGCCAGCCCGCCGAGGTCGCGCAGCAGGCCTTCCGGCCCGTCCTTCAGCAGCAGCTCGGCTTCACGTGGGTCGACCGCGCCAGCGAGGTAGCGGCGGCGCCAGAAGTCCTCCACGCATTCGCGCATCAGCTGCTGCTCGTCGAACAGCTGGTCGTCGGCGAACGCGGCGCCGCTCTGCAGCGGGTAGTCGCGCTGTATGCGCTGGCACAGCGCGTGGATGGTCGACACCGGCGCGCGGTCGAGGTCGCTGCGAGCGAGCTGGATCCGGCGCAGCGCGAGGCGAGTGCTGTCCGCGTCGGGGCACAGTGCGGCCAGCCAGCTTTCCAGTGGATCGACGCTGGTCGCGTCGCGCGCCACGGCTTCGAGCAGGCGCTCGGCTTCGACCAGGCGGCGGCGCAGGCGCTCGCGCAGTTCCTGCGCGGCGGCGTCGGTGAAGGTGGTCACCAGGATCTGCTCCACCCGCAGTCCGCGTTCGAGCAGCAGGCGCAGGTAGATCACGCCGATGTTCCAGGTCTTGCCGGTGCCGGCGCTGGCCTCGATCAGCACGCGCCCGTGCAGCGGCATGGCGCGCCAGTCGAGCGGGGGCAGGGCGGCGGCGGTCATGGCTGGGTGTCCTGCGTGAGTTTCATCAAGGTCGTGCGCTGCGGATCGAGCACGCCGCAGACTAGTTCGGTGGCGGCGACGAAGGCGCGATGGGCGGGGCTGGCCTCGTCGAACAGCTCCAGGCCGCGGCTGAGCAGGGCTGCGTAGCCAGGCGCGTAGTCGCGTTCGCCGGGGTTGAAGCCGTCGCCTTCCCACGCCGCAGCCGCTTTGGCGAGGCGGTCCTTCGGCTCGTTGCCGGCCCATGCCTGCGCGGTGCGCGGGAAGAACAGCAGCGGCCGCTGTGCGGCAGCCCGATACGCCTCGACCAGGCGGCGCAGGCCGTGGCGCAACTGCTCACCGTCCTGCGCGCGGATGGTATCGAGCATGCCCGTCGCCTGGGCCACCAGCACGCTGCTGCCGCCCTGCGTGCGCCGGACCTGCTCGAGCAGCGTGGCCTGCAGGGGCGCGCCGTCGCGGGCACGGGCCAGTTGCAGGCAGGCCCAGTCGAGGTAGAAGTCCAGCAGGTCCTTCAGGTTGGCGGCGCGCCCCGGGCGGGCGTCGAACCACAGCAGCTTGCCGTCGGCGCCGCGGAATACACGGTCGACCGTGCCGGTCAGGTGCAGGCCGTCACCGAGGTCGAGGTCGATGGCTTGTGCGTGCGCCTGCGCGCCGCCGCCAGCGAACAGCGGATGCGCCTGCGCCAGCAGGGGGCGCAGTGCGTCGCGCAGTTGCGTCCAGGCCCGCTCGCCGATCGCGCCGCCGGCCAGCATGCCGGAGCGGGCGAGCCAGGCCGGCGGTTCGGCAGGCAGTTCGGCGCGGCCGGCGGCGAGCGCGTCGAACAGCAGGCGATGATCGACCCGTTCGATTTTGTCCAGCGGCGTTTCCAGCGGCTCGCGATCCGGCCAGCCGCGATCATCCAGTGCCTGCAGGCTGATGCCCTGGCCGCGCAGCAGGGCGTCCCGCGCGGGGTCGCGCCAGAAGCGCCTGAGCGTGCCGAGGGTGATCTCGCCGGCCACGGTTTCCGGCGTGGTCGCCGGCGCGTCGAGGAAGGGCGGCGTGCCGGCGCTGATCGATGCGGTGGCGAGGAACGCTGGCTCGTACGAGAACAGCCGCGGATCGTGGCGGGGCCGGCCTTGCGCGTCGCGCTCGTAGTAGCGCGCGTCGAACGGCTGCAGCGGGTGACGCACGCGCCACGGCCGCTCAGCTGTTGCGTCACCGGCGAGGCCGTGCTGTTCGTCGAGGAACTGCAGCAGCTCGGCCAGCGGTGCGGCGGGGTTGCGCGGCTTGCCGTCGCGCACGCCTTCGCCGACGTAGCTGACGTGCAGCGCGTCGCGCGCCGACATCAGCGCTTCCAGGAACAGGTAGCGGTCCTCGCTGCGCGTGTCGCGGTCGCCGCGGCGCGGCTGGGCGAGGATCTGGTTGAGGCCGGCGTCGTGGCCGGGGCGCGGGAACTCGCCCTCGTTCATGCCGAGCAGGCAGACCACGCGGAACGGGATCGAGCGCTGCGGCACCAGCCCGCAGAAGGTCACCCCGCCGAGCAGGAAGGCCTGGCGTTCCGGCACTGCTTCGAGCGCGCCGCGCAGCGCCTCGCGCACCACGCTCCACGGCAGCGGCGTATCGATGCCGGCCTCGGCGGCCTGGCCGGCGAGGCCGGCGACGAGCCGGCGCAGGGCGTCGAGCGCGTTCTGTTCGGCGGCGTCACGCGGGTCGGCGAGGAACAGCGCGTCAAGCCGCTCCAGCAGCCACTCGCTCCATGCGGCCAGCGGGCGCGCGCCGGCGAAGGCGTGGCGCAGTTGGCGCAGCTCGCCGAGCAGGCGGTCGAGTTGGCCCAGCGCCTCCACCGCGTTGCCGGCGACGCCTTCCATGGGCAGGATGCCGTCGAGCAGGCCGTCGCCGGCATCCTGGCCCGCGATCAGCCCGGCGTACATGCGGTCGAGGCCGAACTGCCACGAGTTCGTGTCGACCGCCGCCGCACCGGCCTCGGCCTTCATCGCGGCGTCCAGCCCCCACGCCACGCGGGCGCGGCGCAGCCAGCGTTCCAGCGCGTCGCGCGCGCTGGCGTCGAGCGCGAAGCGCCGCGCCACTGCCGGCACGTCGAGGAAGTCCAGCACCTCGCTGACCGTGAAGCGGCTTTCGGCCAGGTCCAGCAGCTGCGCGAACGCGCTCATCAGCGGGTGCGCATGCGCCAGCCCGACATCGGCCAGGTGCCAGGGCAGGTGCAGCGGGTCGTGCCGGTACTGCGCCGGTTCGCCGAACACCGCGGCGAGGTACGGCGCGTAGGCGCCGATGTCCGGCGCCATCACCACGATGTCGCGGTGCTGCAGGGTCGGGTCGTCGGCGAGGCAGCGCAGCAGGGCGTTCTTCAGCACTTCCAGTTCGCGCAGGCGGGTATGGCAGACGTGCACGCGCAGGCTGGCGTCGTGGCGCAGCGCGGGCAGGATGTCGTCCAGCGCAACCCCGTCCGCTTGTTGCGCACGGATCGGCGCACCGACCAGTTCCGGCTGCAGGCAGCGGATGCTCGACTGCAGCCGGGCGAGCAGCGCGGTGGCGTCGTCGAGCGGCTCGGCCTCGTCGAGCGGGTCGCGCTCGTCGAGCGCGTCGCACTCGTCCAGGGTCAGGCAGAAATCCTGCGCGATGCGGCCGAGCGCCACCAGCAGCGGGTGGCCGACCTCGTAGTACAGCGCCTCCGGATCGTCCGCATGGGTGAGCAGGAAACGTTGCTTGCGCAGGTAGACCCAGTGCTCGCGGCAGGGGTCGGGGAAGTACAGGTGCACCGGCGCGTGCAGCGCGGTGGCCTGCAGCGCTGCCAGCACGTCTGGCGGCAGGTGGCTGACGCCGAACACGTGCAGCGGCGGGTCGCCGGCCACGGCGTCGCCGGCGCGCAGTGCTTCCAGCAGGGCGGCGCTGCGCTGCGCGCGGTGCGGCCGCGGGATGGCGGCGCGCAGCCGTTGCCACAGTACGGCCTGCCAGTCGCCGGCATGCCGCGCGGGGTGCTGTTCCCAGTCGAGCACCCAGTCCGGCCGGTAGATCAGGTACTGGGTGTACAGGCCGGCCAGGTGCTCGGCGAGCTGGAAACCGCGCCGTGCCGCGTCGTCGCCGGCCAGGTAGGCCGCCACTTCCGGTGCCTTCAGCGCGGGCAGCGCCATCAGCAGGCGCCAGCGCAACAGCTCGTGCCGGTAGGCACCGCCGATCAGTGCCTCGTCGCCCAGCGCCCGGCGCGCCGCGCGCTCGAACCATTGCCACGGCAGGATCATCTCGATGTTGGCGGCGATGCCGTGGCCGCCGTGCGGCCCGCTGCGCTGCGCCAGGTGGCCGAGCAGCCAGCGCCGCAGCCCCGGGTGCGCCACCACCACGGTCTGCGCGGCCAGCGGATTGGCCGGCCGCTGCGCTTCCAGCTGCAGCGCCAGCGCGTCGGCCAGCCGTTCGGTGCGGCTGCCGCGGTGGACGATCAGTCCGCCTGGGTTGTCCCTCATGCCTTCCTGTCCCGATCGACGCAACCTGCACAGCATACCGAGCCGCGACTCATCGTTTGCGATTGTGGTTTCGTTTGGCGGCGCGCGTTGCGGCGAGGGAGTGCAGTGGCTTTGCTCCTCCCCCTGCATGCAGGGGGAGGTTGGGAGGGGGTAAAGCTTTTGACTTCAGGATCAGATCAAGAGCGACCCCTCCCCAACCCTCCCCTGCTTCGCAGGGGAGGGAGCACGCCGGGCCGTGTCGATTTGCCGGGCTGCCGTTCGTCGTCCGGATAGTGCCGGGGTTGGCCTGCCTGGCTCCCATCCATCCGAAGGAGACACGACGATGCGCTGCATGGTGATAGTGAAGGCGACCCGCGACTCGGAAGCCGGCGTGATGCCCGGCGAGCCGTTGCTGGCCGCGATGGGCCGCTACAACGAGGAACTGGTGAAGGCCGGCGTCATGCTGGAGGGCGAGGGTTTGCAGCCCAGTTCGAAGGGCGTGCGGGTGAAGTTCTCCGGCCGCACGCGCACGGTGATCGACGGGCCGTTTGCCGAGACGAAGGAACTGATCGCCGGCTTCTGGTTGTGGCAGGTGCAATCGATGGCCGAAGCGGTCGAATGGCTCAAGCGCGCGCCGTTCGACGACGATGCCGAGATCGAGATCCGCCAGGTGTTCGAGGCCGAGGATTTCGGCGCCGAACTCACCCCCGAATTGCGCGAGCAGGAGGAACGGCTGCGCGCGCAGCTCGCGGCGAAATCGTGAACCGCACTGCGGGCCGGTTCGGCGCAGGATCTGCGGCCACGTCTTGCGTGATGCGTGCCGGGAGCCGGGCGCAGGCGTGACTTCCGGCCTTGCGCCGGTGGGGTGGGGATGCTGTGATCGGTCGCCATGAGCACGACCGACACCCATCGCACCATCGACGCTGTCTGGCGGATCGAATCGGCCCGGTTGATCGCTGGCCTCGCGCGCATGCTGCGCGACGTCGGCCTGGCCGAGGAGCTGGCGCAGGATGCGCTGGTGGTGGCGCTGGAGCAGTGGCCGCAGAGCGGCGTGCCGGACAACCCCGGCGCGTGGCTGATGACCACCGCGAAGCATCGCGCGATCGACCGGCTGCGTCGCAGCAAGCTGCTCGAACGCAAGCACGAGCAGCTGATGCATGAGTTGGAACACGAGCAGGAACAGGCAAGGGCTGCCGACGAGGCGGCGCTGGACGACCCGTTCGGCGACGACCTGCTGCGGCTGATCTTCACCGCCTGCCACCCGCTGCTGTCGATGGAGGCGCGCGTGGCGCTGACCCTGCGCCTGCTCGGCGGCCTGACCACGGAGGAGATCGCGCGCGCCTTCCTGGTGCCCGAGCCGACCATCGCGCAGCGCATCGTGCGCGCCAAGCGCAGCCTGGCCAAGGCAGCGGTGGCCTACGAGGTGCCCCGCGGCGAGGAAATTGCCACGCGCCTTTCCTCGGTGCTCGGGGTGATCTACCTGATCTTCAACGAGGGCTACTCGGCCACCGCCGGCGACGACTGGATGCGCCCGGCGCTGTGCGAGGACGCCTTGCGCCTGGGCCGGGTGCTGGCCGGGCTGATGCCGCGCGAACCCGAGGTGCACGGCCTGGTGGCGCTGATGGAGCTGCAGGCTTCGCGTTCGCGCGCACGGGTGGACGCGCACGGCGAGCCGATTTTGCTGCTGGAACAGGATCGGGCCTTGTGGGACCGGCTGCTGATCCGCCGCGGCCTGGCCGCGCTGGAGCGGGCCGGGAAGCTGGGCGGCGCGTTCGGCCCGTATGCGCTGCAGGCCGCGATCGCCGCCTGCCACGCGCGCGCGCCGACCGGTGCGGCGACCGACTGGCCGGGCATCGCCGCGCTGTACGCGACATTGGCCCGGGTGATGCCGTCACCGGTCGTCGAACTCAATCGCGCGGTGGCCGTGGGCATGGCGGATGGTGCGGCAGCGGGCTTGGAGCTGGTCGACGCGCTGGCCGGGGAGCCGGGCTTGCGGCGCTACCACCTGTTTCCTGCGGTGCGCGGCGACCTGCTGGCCCGGCTGGGCCGTGTCGACGAAGCGCGCCGGGAGTTCGAGCGGGCTGCCGGGCTGGCGATGAACCGTCGCGAGCGCGAGCTGATGCGCAAGCGCGCCCGGACGTGCGCGGAGGATGCGCCGGCCGGGTGAACGACGCCGTCGTGCACGGCAGCACGACGGATGATGGATTAATGCGTGCTCCCGTGATGAAGTAGGACCACGGTCGATGCACCGTCGGTTCGTTCGGGGGGATTCGCAAGCGGATGAACAGCCAGGAGCAGGCACGTGGCGAACTGCGCGAACGCTTCTACCGGAGCGTGGCGGAGACCCTTGCGCTGCTGCATGCGACGCCGGATCGCGACCGCCGCCTGATCATGGTCACGATCGCGGGCATCCTGGCCTCGACCATGGATCTTCCGCTGGTATGGATCGGCCGGCGCGAACCGGCGCACGACGGCGTCGAGGTCCTGGCGGCGGCGGGGCCCGCTGCGATTTACGCGTCCGCACTGCATCTCAGCGCAGACGAATCCGCCCCCGGCGGGGGCGGGCCGGTGGGCATGGTGTTGCGCCAGGAACGGGCGCGGGCCACCTCGGTCGATGCGCCGGAGTTCGCGCCATGGCGCGACGCCGCGCGGCGGCACGGTTTCGGATCGTGCATCGTGGCCGTGTCGAGGACGCGCGACGATGGCCAGCTGGCGCTGGCCGCCTACTCCCGCGACGACGGTCCCAGCCTGAGCGGGGAGTTGCTCGACTGGGCACAGCGGCTGGTCGACGAACTGAGCCGGTTCTGGGACCACCAGCTGCTGCTGGAGCGCAGCGTGCGGATGAGCCGCTATCGCGATGCGCAGCGCACGATCCAGCGCGCCTTGCTCGAACAGCCCGACCCGGAGTCGGTCTACCGCACGCTGGCCCGGGCGCTGGCCGAGATCGCCGGCGCGGCCGCCGTCGACGTGTTCGCCGTCGACGACGCCGACCCGATGCTGCGGCGGATGGCCCTGGTCGGCCCGATCGCGGACGTCGTGCGCGGCCTGCCGCCACCGCCGCGGCACGACGACGGCCCGCTTGCGCCGGCGCCGACGCTGGCCTTCATGCGGGGTACGCCGTTCATCCGGCGCTATGCATCCGAAGCGCCGCAGGACGACACGGCCTTCCGCCGGGAGCTGCTCAAACATGCCGGTGCGGTGGGCTGCTGGCCGCTGTTCGCGTCCCCGGCCGACGCGATCGGCGCGGCGCGGACGCCGGCCGGCGTATTCGTCGTGCTGACCGTCGAGCCGGACGCCTTCGACGACGAGATGTGCCGCCTGCTGGACGAAATTGCCGACGCGACCGGGCTGGCGTTGCGGCAGCATGCGCAGCGGCATGCCCTGCTGCAGGAACAGGAGCGGCAGACCTACCTGGCCCTGCACGACGATCTCACCGGCCTGCCCAACCGCCGCGCGCTGGACCGGCACCTGGAGACCGTGCTGGCCCATGCCCGGCGGCGCGGGCGACTGGTGGCGGTGGGGCTGCTCGACTTGGACGACCTGAAGCCGATCAACGATCGCCATGGCCATGCCGTGGGTGATCGCCTGCTGGTCGAGATGGCGGAGCGTTTCCGCCAGATGCTTCGCACCAGCGACTACGTGGCGCGGCTCGGCGGCGACGAATTCGTGCTCGTGTTCGAGGATCTCGAGTCGGCCGAGGACATCGACGGGCTGCTGGAGCGTATCGGCGAAGTTCTGCAGTTTCCGATGACGATCGAAGGCGCGGTCATGTCCGTGGGCGCCAGCCTGGGCATCGCCCTGTATGCCAGCGATACCCAGGCCACCGGCGAGCAACTGCTGCGCCGCGCCGACCAGGCGATGTACCAGGTGAAGTCGCGCAAGCGGCACCGCTCGCACTGGTGGTCGCTGGTGTCGCCCGATGGCGTGGTGGACCAGGCCGACGAACTCGATGCCGCCGCCTCGCCTTACGGTGAACAAGCCGCCATGCTGCTGGGCGCCTGCAGCAAGGCGTGGGAACCGCGGTTGCCCGGCATCGTGGAAAGCTTTCGCGCGGGACTGCGTTCGCATGACGGCATTGCCCGGTTGCTGGACCTGCTTCCGGCCGCGGATGTGAAGGTGTTCGAGGAGCATCAGCTGCAGCATCTGCAGGTCCTGCTGCGGGCGGATCTCGACATGGCCGGCCACCACGCCCGGGCAACCCGAACCGGCCTGTTCCATGCGGCCTGCGGACTCGAGGAAGTCTGGCTGCTGGAAGCGATCGAGCAGTTGCGCGACATTCTGGCGACCACGCTGGCCGGCGTCGGCCAGACCGATCGCCGTGCGCTGGCGATCCTGCTGCAGCGACTGGGCATGGAACGGCAGTGGCAGCTTGAAAGCATGCGCGAACTGCAGCGTCGCCGGGTGGCCTTGCTGGCCAGGGTCAACGCTCTGGCGTGGTCGGCCGAAGGCTACCTGGAACTGATCCAGGGCGTGGCCGACATCCTGATATCGCACGAGGAAATCATCGCCTGTTCGGCGGGGCGGCCGGACGCGTCGGGCCAGCTGACCTACGAGGCGGTGGCGGGAACGGCCTTTGCCGAATACCTGCATGCGCTGGTCAGCGGCAAAGCGGTGCCGATCCGGGTCGGTGCAGATCAGTCGGAGGGGCAGGGCCCCAGTGGGCGCGCCTGGCGCACGGCGAGGATCCAGCGTTGCGCCCACTACGGCAGCGACCCGTCGATGACGAATTGGCGCGACATCGCGCTAAGTCTCGGGGTGGTTTCCAACGTGGCTATTCCGCTGTGCGCCTCGCCGCTGCAGCCGGCGGTGGTGCTGACCGTCTACAGCCCGTACGCCGGCGGCTTTCACAGCGAAGACCAGCGGGCATTCCTCGAGCAGATCAAGACCGTGCTGGACCTCGCCCTGGCGCGCCTGGCGCCGCCGCGCCAGGGCACCGAGCTGCTGCCGTTCTTCGTGCGCGAGCGCTGGCGCGCGACGGTCGCGACCGATGCGCTGCAGATGCACTACCAGCCGCTGGTCAGACTTGCCGATGGCCGGGTTACCGAGGTCGAGGCGCTGGCGCGGTTGCGCGACGATGACGGCGACCTGCTGGCGCCGGCCAGGTTTCTTCCCGCGCTGGGCGCGGACGATTTGCTCGTGCTGTTCCGTCAAGGGCTGGCCCAGGCCGCCGCCTGTCGCGAATTGCTGTTGCAGGCGGGCCATGCGCTGGACATCTCGGTGAATGCGCCCGCAGCCGCGCTGGAGGACCCGCGCTATGCCGAGGTGGCGGCGGCGGTCATCGCCAGCAGCGGCTGTGCGGCGCAGGCGTTGTTGTTCGAGATACTCGAGTCGCCGATCGGCACCGAGCATGCTGCCGTGCCGCAAGGCTCGGGCATGCAGTCGCTCAAGACCCTGGGCGTGCGCCTGGTCGAAGACGACCTCGGCGCGGGCTACAGCTCGCTCATCCGCCTGCGCCAGTGGCCGTTCGACCGGATCAAGATCGACCAGGCGATCGTCAGCCAGGTCCGGCAGGATCCGTTGGGTACCTTGCGTTTCATCCGTCAGCTGATCCGGATCGGGCACGACCTGCGGCTCGAAGTGGTCGTCGAGGGGCTGGAATCGCTCGACCTGATCGAGGCTGCAACGATCCTAGGCGCGGATTTCGGCCAAGGCTATGCACTGGCGCGACCGATGCCCGCCGATGCATTGCCCGCCTGGCTGGCGTGGTACCGATGCGGGCAAGATTCCGCATGGCCGCGAACCGGGCTGGGCGCACTCGCCGGCGAGTTGCGCTGGGAGGAACAGCTCATTGCCTTGCCGGCCGAGCCGGCGTTCTGGGCCCGGCATGCGCAGGTAAGCTGCGGCCCGGGCGAATACCTGCACGATATGGACCTGGCAGTGCTGAATGCCAGTCACGAGGCCATGCACAGGGCGGCCCTGGCCGGCCCGTCCGACCCGGGCTACCGTCGCGAGCGCGAAGCCTTCCTCGCGCTGCTGGTCGAGCACGTGCTCGGCAGCCTGCATTCCTGAGGCCATGCCTACACCTGGCCGAAACGAACAAGGGCCCGGCAATGCCGGGCCCTTGTTCGATGGATTCGGTGGTGGGCGATGCAAGGATCGAACTTGCGACACCTGCCGTGTGAAGTGCCCGTTGCTACACGCACGCTGCGCTTTTCATGGGGCCACAACGAACAAGGCCACCCGGAAAGGCGGCCTTGTTCATTGAAATCGGTGGTGGGCGATGCAAGGATCGAACTTGCTACAACTGCCGTGTGAAGGCAGTTTTGCATGTGCAAGATTAAGCATTGCTGTTTTTAAGTGGCTGATTTGACTGGCTGTGTTGTGCATCATCGTGCGTAGAAGTGTGCTATAGTTTTTCCACGTCGTTTTCACGTGGGGACGAAAGCATGCGCAAGAGGAAGGATGCAGCGGCACCGGAAGGCGCGAAGAAGGGCGCCCCGACCCTGGCGCAGGTGCGTGCGTGGATCCAGTCCAAGAGCGGGCGCGCGAAGCTGCCACAGCGCAACGATCCCTATTGGGGCGCGCCTGTGGATCGCGGCCTTTTCGTCGGCTACCGCAGCATGGCGCACGGCGGCAACTGGATCGCGCGCTGGCGTGACGAGGACGGCAAGCAGAACTATCACCCGCTGGGCGCGGTGAACGAGGACAACCCAGACGCGTACATGGAGGCGACGAAGGCTGCGCGTGCGTGGCTCAAGCGCATGCGCGCCGGCGTGCGTAGCACTGAGGTTGTCACCGTGGCCGATGCGTGCCGCGAGTACGTGCAAGACCGGCGCAGCGAGAAAGGCGAGGCCACGGCGATCGACGCCGAGCAGCGATTCGCGCGCACGGTCTACGACAGCGAGGTGGGTAAGACCCTGCTGGATCGGATCACGACGAAGCGCATCACCGAATGGCGCGACGCGCTATCCGAGCCGGACGATTCCGGCAAGGTGCTCGGGCGCGCCAGCGTGAATCGCACGCTGACCGCATTGAAGGCCGCGCTCAATCTCGCGGTACGCAATCGCAACGTGACGCCGGAGCGTGAAATCGAGTGGCGCTTGGTCAAGCCGCTGAACAATGCGAGCGATCGACGCGAACTGTTTCTGGACTTGGGCCAGCGCCGCGCGCTGCTGGCGGCTGCCGAAGGGGACATTCGTCACTTGATCGAGGCCGCCATGCTGACCGGCGCGCGGCCTGGTGAGCTGGGCCGAGCACGCTGCCGCCAGTTCGATCCGCGGACCGGCACGATGGTGTTCGACGGCAAGACGGGCAAGCGTAGCGTTCGCCTGACGCCGGCGGCGGCCACGCTGTTCAAGGCGATGCGCAAGGGCAAGCTTCCCGAGGCGTGGCTGTTCGACAACGCCGGCGCGGCGTGGGACAAGCACGTATGGAACGAGCATGTGCAGAAGGCCGCGGAGTCCGCCGAGCTGCCGCCTGGCGTGTGCCTCTACACGCTGCGCCACAGCTTCATTACCGAAGCCATCACCGGCGGGCTATCGCCGCTAGAAGTGGCGCGCATGGTGGGCACGAGCCTGGCCATGATCGACAAGCACTATGGTCACTTGGCGAAGGATACGGCTGTCGACCGCCTCGCCCGCGTGGCCCTGATTTAACCGCCGCCGGCGCCAGCGGATGCACCCGCCGGGCCGGCGACTTCCACAGCAACACCTGACAACGAGGTGCACCATGGCGACTGAAAGTGTAACGAACGATTGGGATGTTGAGACCGAACTGATGAAGGCCGCCGCCCTGGCCGACATCCTCACGTGCGTTGGAACCAGCGAGATCCAGCCGAAACAGGACACCATTACCATCGTGGCGGACTTGCTCGGCAAGGCAATCGAGAATATCCGCGCGGATGTACTGCCGGATGACCGCCCCGCAGGCACCGAAGGCAACCGCCTGGGCAACATCCTGGCCGATGCGGCAACGCTCCCCGATAGCGACCTGGCCGTGCTGCAATCGTGGCTGCGTGCGTACCGGAACGGGCTGGAAATGGAGCCCGACTCCATGCGTCGTACCAGCGATGCGGACGTGCGGGCAATAAATGGGAGGGCTGCAGCATGACGAAGCAAACGACGAAGCGGAAAAAGGCCGCTGATCCGGATGCGCTGTTCCGCCGGCTGATGCGGGCGACGCAGCCATGGGCCGATGCGCATGCTGTTTCGCGGAAAGGACTGCGCGCGTTCGGCTTGCGTCCGAGTCGCGTGGCGCGGTAATGGCCGGACGCAATCGCAAGGATGGAACGGGCGCCCAAGTGGCGCCCGAAGCGTCGAGGAGGCGTGTGCACCTTGACCTGACGGAAGACGAAGCTGCAGAGATAAACCGGGCCGAGGTTGCGCACTTGCTCGCCACCGGTCAGCGCCAGCAGGCCGCGGCGCGTGTACGGCTCCGCGTCGGCGTGGCGAGCAAGACGGAGCTGGCCGAGCTGCTGCGCCTGCTGGCCGCTGAGCTGGACGCTGTAGGGAATTCCTACGACCGGCGTGGCAAGCCGGCGCGCGGTGGTTGGGATGGAACGGACGAAGGACGAGACAATTTCATCCTGAATTCGGGTATCGCTTTTGCAGTGGATGATTATGTCTACGCGGTCATTGCCCGCGATCTTCTGGACGGCCGCGCCATCCACGCCAACAAGCTGGCCGACTTCGCCGTGCGCAGGCTTCGCATGCGTATAGCCGGTGCCCCGAACGATCTCGATGGACAAGTAGTGGCAGCGTGCGCGGCTATCGAGAAAGACCCCGACGGGGAACGCGCCGCGATACTGCCGAACGCGAAGCTGCTGCTGAAAGAGCTTGGGCTTGACCGTCTGGCACCGGGAAAGGGTTTTCGGAATCACGCCAAGCGGATCATCGTGGAGCACTATGCGGCGCAATACGGACTGACCACATCTCAAGTCGATCGCGCAATCACCAAGCGAAGCAAACCTGCGCAGTAAATCCGATTTACTGCGCACCTTCGTTAGGGATTCGCTTATTCAATACGTGTCACCCATACAGAGGTGCACGTCCATGCAAGCATTTACGTCTGATCCAATCGCCCCCGCAGAACAGGGCAAGATTCACCCCGTCATCATCCGCGATGGCGAATTCCACATCTCCCCGCTGGTGCACCAAGTCGACGCCGCCGCGCGTCGGCTGGGCGTGAGCCGGCGCACGTTCTATCTGATGGTCAAGGATGGCCGCCTTCGCACGTTCAAGATTGCCGGCCGTGTTGTGGTCGCGGAAAGCGAGCTGCAGCGTGTCGTGGCCGAAGCCATGCGGGAGGCCGCATGAACGCGCCCAGGCCGTTGAGCCGAGCCGAGGCCGCCGCGCTGTTGCGCGACATGAGTGAGGCGCAGCGTGAAGTATTCGCCTCCCGCGTGGCAGAAAAAGCGATGGCATTCCTTTGCGCTGGCGGATCCTATGGCGCCTTGGCGGACGCCATGCAATCGGTGTTCGCCGAGATGTTTGCCGAGCTGCAGGCCGCGCGCGATGGGGAATCCGCATGAACGCCGCCATCACTCCCTGGGCATCCGTCGCCGACGACAACCTGACCACGAAGCAGGCCGCCGATTGGATGCGCCGATCCGAGTACACCATGCGCCGCTGGCGCTCAAGGAAGATCGGGCCGCCGCACTTCACGATCAACGGCCGCGTGCTCTACAGCAAGACCCAGCTGCAAGCGTGGATCGAAGCGCAGCGGGCGAGCTGTCAGGAGGTGGCAGCATGATCGCCGTCGAGATCGTGGAGTGCGCCGACGACGCTGCGCTGGGCAATGCAGTGGCGGCGGCGAGTGGCTGGTTGATCGGCCTGACCCGCCAAGCGGACGGCACGCTGGAGGATGTCCTGGTCGTCCGCGGCCACGGCCACGCGACGAGCTTTACGGCGGTGGTTCCAGTCGCAGACGTGGAGCGATTCGCTGCGGCCCTGCCGTCTGAGGTCGCCGGCGCGCTGCGGGAAGCCGCAGCACGCATCCGCAAAGGGGGCAGCCAATGACCGACCTCAGAAACGGAAACGCCGCGGTGCCTGCCGCGGCGGATCCAGAAACTACAGCAGAGCAGCTGCGGGCAGATTATAACGCGGGGTGCGCATGAGCGAGGGAATCAGCCTTGTGCAATTCAAGCGCGCCGACCGGGTCGAATTCAAGGCCACCGAATGGCTTATCGACGGGTGGCTAGTCAAGGACACCACTGCGGGGCTCGTTGCCCCATCGGGCGCTTGTAAATCGTTTCTGGCGATCGATTGGGCTTGTCGCGTCGCCACGGGCTCGCCGTGGTTCGGGCGCAACGTCAAGCAGGGTGCTGTGTTTTATCTTGCTGGTGAAGGTCGCACCGGCCTGCGCAAGCGAATCGCCGCGTGGGAAAAGTACAACGGCATCCCGATCGAGGGCGCCCCGTTGTACTTGGCGGACGGGTTGCCATTCCTTTGCGATGACTACGCGGCTTCCGACGTGATCGAGTCGATAAAAGCCATCGCCGACGAGATCTTTTTCGAATCCGGCTGCGACCCTGAGCTGATCGTCATCGACACCGTTGCGCGTGCAATGGGCGGCGCCAATGAAAACAGCTCCGAGGATATGGGCCGGTTTGTTCGCTCGTTGGACGTTCTGCGCGCGGCTTGGAAGTCGACCATCCTGACCGTCCACCACACCGGACTTGATCCAAACAGCCAGGACAGGGCACGCGGCAGCAGCGCCTATAGGGCGGCGCTCGATAGTGAAATGGTCATCAAGCCGGGTGATCCCGAATTCACGTTGCGGGTTACCAAGGCAAAGGACTGGCCCGAGCCATCGCCACTGTGCCTTCGTCGTGTCTCAGTCGATATTGAACTGTCCCAATCCGATGGCTCAACCATCAAAGAGACGAGCCTCGCGCTACACGACTCTGCAGGGGCGCTGGTCGAATCAAAGCGGCGATCAGACGTGATCGAACTGAAGCGCAAAGGCTTGTCACTGCGCGAGATCGAGAAGGAAACAGGTATCTCTAGAAGCACCGCTTCCCGCTGGCTTAAAGAGGCCGCTTGAGCCTGTCCCGTCCCACCCGGGTATACACCCCGGGGTGGTTGGGACAACGGTGTGTCCTGCGGGACGAAAACGCGTGGGACAGCTTGGGACATGGGACAGCTCGGCCGCCCGAGCTAGGGGGTGGCGCGAGGCCAAAAACCGCATAAGAACGCCATTTGCGCGTTATCGGCACCCCTGTTTCGGTGCCCCAAATGCCCCGCAACCCGCACCACTAAGCCATTTCTGGTGCTCGAGCTTTTTTGGTCATTCAGGCGGCGCGATCGACGTGATTGCCTGCCCTAGCTAGGCAGGCAAAACAGTCAGAAAGCGCTGCGTTACGTGGCGTGGCAGTGCCAACGTGAAAACCGGCACGTAAAACCGCGCACGCAATCGCCACAACAAGCCACGTTTTGCTGTCTGGTGCGGCGCATGCCCCGCGCCGACACTTGTTCCACTACAGCATTCCGCGCAACCACACCGCACCCAAGGAATCACCCATGGCCGTCATGCGTTCCGATCAGCAATACCTGGAGGCCGTCTGGCCGAGCGTCTCCGCAGCCGGCGTCGATGGCGAATACGCGGTTTCACGGCTGCACAGCGTGCAAGAGCGCACCCGCGCCGCCTGGGGCGACATGCACGGCAAGCACACCCGCACGATGGCCGATGCCACCAAGACCGAAGCCGGCCGCGTGGTCGCGTCGGCCAAGTTCGCGCGCAACATCCTGGCCGCGCACCGCGCCGCCTATGAGGAGGCACGCGAGAGCGCGGCCGGCAACCTGCGCATGAAGCAGGCGCAGCTGCAGCGCGCGCTGAACCCGCCCAGCGACCCCGGCGAGGCTGCGCTGTACGCCGAGATCCGCAACACGCTGCGCGGCATGAAGACCGGCGACCGCATCGACGCGGTAACGGCCGCGCTTGCCGAGGGCGGCGATCGCCGCGTGGCGCATGCGGCCGTGTCCGGCCCGGAGCTGGTCGCCATGCTGCCGCCTGCGGTGCTGTCGCGGTTCCGCGACCAGTACTGGTGCGCCACCATGCCGAACGAATGGGGCGCAGCACAGCGGCTGTCCGAAGCCCTGGCAGAGGCGCAGACGGGCATGGATCGGCTGGAGCAGCACGCCGCCGAGATGGTCGATTTCCAAGCGGCCGAAGCCTACGAGCGGGCGGCGGCCTGATCCATGGCACGCCCCTGCAGCGTCTGCGAATGCCCCGACCGCGCCCAGGCCGAGATCGGGCTGGCTAACGGCATCGCCGTCCGCGTGCTGGGCCTGCGCTTCGGCCTGGCGCCGGACGCGCTGCAGCGCCACAAGCAGAACCACATGGACGCCTCGCTGGTCGCGCGCCTGCGCACCCGTGGCCATCGTTCGGACGAGGAGCTGGCGCATATACGCGAGGTCGAAAGCAAGAGCCTGCTGGATCACTTGGTGTGGCAGCGCGGCAGGCTTTATCGCAATTCCGATCGTGCCTTTGCCCTGGGCGACTTCGCCGGCGAGCGTGCGGCGCTGGAGGCGGCCGGCAAGGCATCGGAGCGCATCGGCAAGCTGCTGGGCGAGCTGGGCGCGGCAATCACGATCAACCACAACACGCAGATCAACCTTGTGCAGTCGCCGGAGTGGCACCGCATCCGCACGGCGCTGGTGCGCGAGCTGCGCCCGCTGGGCGCCGAGGCCATCGCCGCCGGTGCGCGTGCGATCTCCGCGGCGGAGAGTTCGATCACGCCGCCGGTGCTGCCGCCATCGCGCGAAGCGCTGATTCTGGAGGCGCTGCCCCATGAGTAGCGCCGCCGCCGACTTCCTTCGCGCCGCCGACCCGGTGCAAGTGTTCCGCGAGGGCGCGCGCGATGCGAACGGCCAGCCGATCGAGCCGGCTCCGTGGCAAGTAGAGGTCATGTGTTCCGAGGCGCGCCGGCACCTGATCCTGTGCAGCCGGCAAGCCGGAAAATCGACCACGATCGGCGCGAAGGCCGCGCACGGGCTGATCTACCGGCCCGGTCTCTACCTGATCATCGCGCCGACGCTGCGCCAGTCGCGGCTGCTGTTCAAGAAGGCCAGCGCGGTCTACCGCAACCTGGCCGACGGGCCGCGCATCGTGAAGGACAACGAGACAGAGATGGAGCTGGAGAACGGCTCGCAGCTGGTCGCGCTGCCCGGCGACAACGACGCGAACATCCGCGGTTTCTCCGCGCCGCGCGCCGTCTACATCGACGAGGCCGCACGTGTGGCCGATTCGGTCTATGCGGCGCTGCGTCCCATGCTGGCCGCGTCACCGGACGGGCAGATGATCGCACTGAGCACACCATGGGGGCGGCGCGGCTGGTTTTACGAGGCCTACGAGCTCGGCAAAGGCTGGGAGCGCACGAAGATCACCGCGCGCGATGTGCCGCACATCAGCGAGGACTACCTGGCCGAGGAGCGAGAGAGCATGTCGGAATGGCAATACCGCGCCGAGTTCCTTTGCGAGTTCACGGACACCGAGGAAGCGTTTTTCTCCGGTGAGCTGATCGACGCCATGGTCGACAACACCATTGAGGACTGGGCATGAACGCCACCGCCGCGCCGCTGCCGGCGCAAGATCCCCGCTTCCACTACGGCTCGACCGTCGCGGTCGGCGTTGACCTGGGTCAGTCGCACGACCCGACGTCCATCGCCGTTATCGAAAAGGTCGCGCCCGAGATCCCGGCGGACACACACCCGCCCAAGGTCGAGGCGTTGCGCTTCGCCATGCGCAGCATCCGGCCAAAGTACCAGTTGCGCTTGCTGGAGCAGGCGCCGCTGGGCGAGAGCTACATTCTGCAGGCGCACCGCTTGAAGCGCATCCTGGCGCGCGCGCAGATCGCCGAGCATGACCCGCTGGTATGGATCGACGGGACTGGCGTCGGCAAAGCAGTCGTGGACATTTTTCGGCAGGAACGCATCCCGAACCTGCGGCCGGTCGCGATCACGTTCGCCGGGCAGGAAGGCCCGGACGGTCGCGGCGGCCACAGCGTACCGAAGATCAACCTGGTGAGCCGGGTACAGGCGGCGATGCATACCGGCTGCCTGGTCATGCCCGACACGCTGCCGCTGGCAAAGACGTTCCGGCGCGAGCTGCTGGATTTCCGCGTGAGCTACAGCGCCGTGGGCAACGCCACCTTCGGCGCGCGCGAGGGCGCGCACGACGATTTAATCCTGGCCGTCGCGCTGGCGATGTACGGACTGGACAGCAACCGGCGCGTCATCGTGGAGCCGTTTCCGTGGGGGAAGGTGTAATGGGTCAGGGTCTGCAGGTGTGGGATGCCAGCGGCAATCTTGTCCTGGATATTGGCGATCGGTTGACCCGATTCGTTGACGTGATCGCCGTCGCCGTCGGGGCATCTGGAACGGTTCAACTCCCGCCCGGAACGCCGTGGTGGTACTCCGTAGTTACCAGTGGCACCACTGCGGTGGGATCGGCATACACGCCTGCTATCAGCGTGGACGCGAACAACCTGCTTTCGTATGGGCCGAATACCGTGTACGGAACCGGGCAGGTGCCTTGCACGCTTGTTGTGGGGGTCTACTGATGCAAGCGGGATTTGAGGTCTACAACGACGGCAACGCGCTGGTCATTGATGGCACGTACCGGAACATGTCATTCCGGCTCAAGGGCACGGCTGTAACCACGACGGTTGTAGACCAGTTCTCCACCGTCACTGTCAGCCTAAGCGGCTTGAGCGGCTACCCATGCGTCGCCGTCAAATCATCGTCAGGCGCCTGGGCGGCAGTGCGCTCATATGCGAGCGGCGCCTGCCTGGTGGACATCGTCGCGCTTGGCGGGGTGGGCACTTCGGTCGATTACTACATCTTCGATCTCCCGCAACCGATAGCTGGCGACAATGCCGGGCTACAGGTTTTCAACGCCGCCGGCGACATGGTGTTTTCGTCGTCGCACCGATACGTGCGCATCGTCGGTTCCATCACTGCCAGCGCCGGCCCCAGCTTGCCGTCCAATTCGATAACGCTGGCGGCAGGGAAAACCTATGCGGTCATGCAAAACAACCCGATGGCCTATGCCAAAATCGTGAATCAATCACCCGTGCCCGGAGAGCAGGACTGGTACCTGTATTCAATGCGGGGATGCTTCAAGGTGGCCAGCAATGTCATCACGGCAGTGGCCAGCGAATTTGCCGCGGTCCACTATGGGGTGACGGTGCCGCCGCCGTATTCGGTTGCGGCGACGGGATTCGTCGTGGATGTCACCGGCTACTGATGGCATCCCTTGCCTGGTGCAAGTCGATACGATCAAGCAGGCGAGCTTAGCGCATGCCGCAGATTGCGAAGGCCACGGGAAACAGAGTGCGCAGCCGATCAATCGACAGGTATGTACCGCTCGCGTCATAGAGCTGGTAGAAGGCAAGGCCGCCAACACGCATCAACGTCGCGCGCTCGTCGCCCAACGCTTTGCGTTGAATCTCGTCCGCTTGCGCAGCGATCCATTCCCCGTAGGTGAGCGCTGCGGATACTGGCCCGGTCATGCTTGCACGTGTCCCCGGTAGCAATTCGGGAAGGTCTATGCCCAGCTCTCGCCACGTGCGCATGACGGGCAGCCCTATGCACCGACAGCGCGCATGGATGTGCCCGGGACCGCCAAGCCACGGAACTTCATGATTGATCGGCGCATGGCTCGGGGCCTTGGAGTAAATCAGCCCATCCCTGATCCTGCACTCGGGGCGCGATGCTGTGTCGAGTGTGCCAAGCCAACGCACACCGACAATCAGGTCGTCGTTGCGATAGGCATCAAGGTCGCCGGCTCTCATGGCCTGTCCACCCGTCGAGCGATCCGAGGAAGCGGCATGCTAGGCACGCGCCGTTCGCCTCGTCCACCGCCCGGAAAATCTTTTCCACGTATTTTTTCATTTGCACGAAAAAGGCCACCCGTTGAGGTGGCCTAAATCGTTGAATCTATTGGTGGGCGATGCAAGGATCGAACTTGCGACACCTGCCGTGTGAAGGCAGTGCTCTACCGCTGAGCTAATCGCCCGCCGAGAACGCGCAATTTTAGGGGGAGTCGCGGAACTGGTCAATGCCTTGCGTGGATCAAACGTGCCGGGACGGGGATGCGGGTTGCTAGACTTGCCTCCACCTCAAGTCGAAAGCGCATCACCATGGAATTCATCAGCGTTCATCTGGCCAGCATTCTGCACGCCCTGCAGCAGTTCGAGCTGACGCCGTGGAAGATGGTCGGTTTTACCGGAACCTTGCTGTTCACCAGCCGCTGGTTCGTGCAGCTCTACTACACGCGCAAGTACAAGCGGGTGGTGATGCCGCTGGCGTTCTGGTGGCTGTCGGTGTTCGGCAGTGCCTTGCTGCTGGCGTATTTCGTGGTCGGCAAGAACGACTCGGTGGGCATCATCTCCAACTTCTTCCCGGTGTTCGTCTCGGTCTACAACCTGGTCGTGCATTTGCGCCACCGCAAGAACAGCATGACCGGCGACGCTACTGCGTGAGTTGGTGCAGGGCGGGCACTGCCTACCCTGCGGGAGTGACCGGTCAATCCGGGTCGTAGTCGAGGTTGGCGGCCAGCCAGCGTTCGGCTTCAGCCTGGCTCCAGCCCTTGCGCTTGGCATAGTCCTGCACCTGTTCCAGGCTCAGCCGGCCGACCACGAAATACTGGCTGCCGGGGTGCGAGAAGTACCAGCCGGACACCGCCGCTGCGGGGTACATCGAGAAGCCTTCGGTGAGTTCGATGCCGGCGTTATGGGTGGCGTCGAGCAGTTTGAACAGCGTGGCTTTCTCGGTATGGTCGGGGCAGGCGGGGTAGCCGGGGGCAGGGCGGATGCCCTGGTATTTCTCGGCGATCAGCGCCTCGTTGTCGAGGCTCTCGTCGGGCACGAAACCCCAGAACTCCTTGCGCACGTGCTGGTGCATGCGTTCGGCGAAGGCTTCGGCGAAGCGGTCGGCCAGGGCTTTGAGGATGATCGAGGAGTAGTCGTCGTGCTCGGCGTGGAAGCGCTCGAGGTGCGGCTCGATGCCGAGCCCTGCGGTGACGGCGAAGCCGCCGATCCAGTCGGGCTTGTCGAACGACTTCGGCGCGATGAAATCGGCCAGACACAGGTTGGGCCGTTCCACCGGCTTGTCGGCCTGCTGGCGCAGGTGGTGCAGCGTGGCCAGCCGCTGGGTGCGGCTGTCGTCGGTGTAGATCTCCACGTCGTCCATGAGGTTGGCGGCCGGCCAGAAGCCGATCACCGCGCGGGCCTTCAGCCACTTCTCGCCCACGATCTTGTCCAGCATCGCCTGCGCGTCGGCGAACAGCTCGCTGGCCTGCACGCCGACCACGTCGTCGGTGAGGATGGCGGGGTAGTGGCCGGCCAGTTCCCAGGCCTGGAAGAACGGCGTCCAGTCGATGATTTCGCGCAGCTCGGCCAGCGGGTAGTCGTCGAATACGGTGAGGCCGGGCTGCACCGGTTGCGGCGGGTCATAGCTGGCCCAGTCGCAGCTGAAGCGGTTGCCGCGTGCGTGCGCCAGCATCACCAGTTTCTTGCCGGGGCCGCGGTGCTTGTGGCGCTCGCGCACCTCGGCGTATTCGCTGCGCACCTTGGCCAGGAAGCCGTCGACCAGCTCCTTGCTGACCAGCGACTGCGCCACGCCGACCGCGCGCGAGGCGTCCTTCACCCAGACGCAGGCGGTTTCGTAGTTCGGCTCGATCTTGATCGCGGTGTGCGCGCGCGAGGTGGTGGCACCGCCGATCAGCAGCGGGATGCTGAAGTTGCGCCGCTTCATTTCGCGGGCAACGTTGGCCATCTCCTCCAGCGAAGGGGTGATCAGGCCGGAGACGCCGATCATGTCGGCCTTCTCCTCGATCGCGGTGTCGAGGATCTTCTGCGCCGGCACCATCACGCCGAGGTCGATCACCTCGAAGTTGTTGCAGGCGAGCACCACGCCCACGATGTTCTTGCCGATGTCGTGCACGTCGCCCTTGACCGTGGCCATCACGATCTTGCCGTTGCTCTTGCTGGTGTTGCCGCTGAGCTTTTTCTCTTCCTCCATGAAGGGCAGCAGCCAGGCCACCGCCTTCTTCATCACGCGGGCGGATTTCACCACCTGCGGCAGGAACATCTTGCCGGCGCCGAACAGGTCGCCGACCACGTTCATGCCGTCCATCAGCGGGCCTTCGATCACGTCCAGCGTGCGCGTGACGGTCTGGCGCACTTCCTCGGTGTCTTCCACCACGAACTGGTCGATGCCGTGCACCAGCGCGTGTTCCAGCCGCTTGCGCACCGGCAGTTCGCGCCAGGCCAGCGCGTTGCCGTTGTCCTGTTCGCGCGCGCCTTTCTTGTGCTTTTCGGCGATCTCCATCAGCCGCTCGGTGGCGTCGGCGCGACGGTTCAGCACCACGTCTTCCACGCGCTCGCGCAGCTCGGGTTCCAGCTCGTCGTAGATCGCCAGCTGGCCGGCGTTGACGATGCCCATGTCCATGCCGGCCTGGATAGCGTGGTAGAGGAACACGCTGTGGATCGCCTCGCGCACGGTGTCGTTGCCGCGGAACGAGAACGAGACGTTGGAGACGCCGCCGGAAAGGTGCGAGTGTGGGAAGCGCTGTTTGAGCAGCTTCGCCGCCTCGATGAAGTTCACCGCGTTGTCGGCGTGCTCCTCGATGCCGGTGGCGATCGGGAAGATGTTGGAGTCGAAGATGATGTCTTCGGGTGGGAAACCCACTTCCTCGGTGAGCAGCCTGTACGAACGCTCGCAGATTTCCAGGCGACGCGCCACGGAATCGGCCTGGCCGTTCTCGTCGAACGCCATCACCACGGTGGCGGCGCCGTAGCGCAGGATTTTCCGCGCCTGCTCCAGGAACGGTTCTTCGCCTTCCTTCAGCGAGATCGAGTTGACCACGCCCTTGCCCTGCAGGCATTTCAGGCCGGCCTCGATCACGCTCCACTTGGAGGAGTCCACCATCACCGGGATCTTGGCGATGTCCGGCTCGGCGGCGATCAGGTTGAGGAATTTCACCATCGCCGCTTCGGAATCGAGCAGGCCTTCGTCCATGTTCACGTCGAGGATCTGCGCACCGCTCTCGACCTGCTGGCGGGCCACGTCCACCGCTTCGTCGTAGCGGTCTTCCTTGATCAGCTTCTTGAACTTGGCCGAGCCGGTGACGTTGGTGCGTTCGCCGATGTTGATGAACAACAGGTCGGGAGTGATGACCAGCGGCTCCAGGCCGGACAGGCGGGTATGGCGCGTCACGGTCATGCGGCCTCCGCCTGGTCGGCCGAAGGCAGTGCACGAGGGGCGATGCCGCGCACCGCCTCGGCAATCGCCCTGATATGCGCCGGTGTGGTGCCGCAGCAGCCGCCGACCAGGTTGAGCAGGCCGTCGTGGGCGAAGTCGGCGATCACGCCGGCCATGTGTTCGGGCGTCTCGTCGTATTCGCCGAACGCGTTCGGCAAGCCGGCGTTCGGGTGCGTGCTGACGTAGCTTTCGGCCAGGCTGGCCAGCGTCTGCACGTGCGGGCGCAGGTCCTCGGCGCCGAGCGCGCAGTTGAAACCGACCGACAACGGGCGGGCGTGGCGTACCGAGTAGTAGAACGCCTCGGCGGTCTGCCCGGACAGGGTGCGGCCGGAGCGGTCGGTGATGGTGCCGGAGATCATCACTGGCACCTGTGCGCCGCGCTGGTGGAACAGCTCGGACAGCGCGAACAGCGCGGCCTTGGCGTTCAGCGTGTCGAAGATCGTCTCGACCATGATCACGTCGGCGCCGCCGCCGATCAGGCCACTGGCAGCCTCGGTGTAGTTCGCCGCCAGCTCCTCGAAGGTGACGTTGCGGAAGCCCGGATCGTTGACGTCGGGTGACAGCGAGGCGGTGCGGCTGGTCGGGCCGAGCACGCCGATCACGAAGCGCGGCTGCTGCGGCGTTTTCGCGGTCATCGCGTCGCAGGCGGCGCGGGCCAGCTTCGCCCCTTCCAGATTCAGCTCGTGAGCCAGGTGCTGCAGCTTGTAGTCGGACTGGCTGATACGGGTGGAGTTGAAGGTGTTGGTTTCGACCAGGTCGGCGCCGGCTTCCAGGTAGGCGTCGTGCACGCCGCGGATGATTTCCGGGCGGGTCAGGGTGAGCAGGTCGTTGTTGCCCTTCAGGTCGCAGACCCCGGCATGTTCGTGCGAGTGGCCGTCGTGGCCGTGCTCGAAGCGCTCGCCGCGGAAGCCACCTTCGTCCAGCTCATGCGCCTGCAGCATGGTGCCCATGCCGCCATCGAGGATCAGGATGCGCTGGCGCAACGCCTGCTCCAGCAGGGCGACGCGGTCGGGATGGAGCCAGGGCAGGGTATTCATCGAACTTCCTTTGGTTGAACGGTGCAGCGGTGCTCAGGCGCTCTTGCGCGCCAGCAGGCTGATCACTTCGAAATGCGGCGCCTTGCGCTCGCGGCTGAGCCGGTTGCAGCTCAGCACGGCGAGGCCGGCGGCGCGCGCGTAGCCGTCGAGCTGTTCGCCGCTGAAGCCGAGGTTGCGGTGGTCGAACGGTTCGACCGCGGCGCGGTGGTCGTGCTGGCCCAGCGTCACGGCGAGCAGACGGCCGCCGGGGCGCAGCAGGCGTGCGGCCTCGGCCACCGCCTGCGCGGGGTGCTCGGCGTAGGTCAGCGCGTGCAGCATCAGTACCAGGTCGAAGCGCTGTTCGCCCAGTTCCAGCGCATGCATGTCACCCCGGACCACGCGCACGTTGGCAAATGCCTTCAGTCGCTTCGCGGCGGCCTCGACCACGCGCTCGCTGGAATCCACGCAGACGATCGAGTGCGCGTGTGGCGCCAGCAGCTCGGCGGTGATGCCGTCGCCGGAGGCAATGTCGAGCACGTCGCCGGTCTCCAGCAGCTGCAGCAGCGAGCGCGCCAGCGTTTCCCAGGTGCGGCCCGGCGAGTAATGGCGCTCCATGTCGCCGGCCACGGTGTCGGCCCAGCCTTCCTCGCGCGCACGGTTTGCCAGTACGCCGGGCAGCCGCACCGAGTCCTCGCGCAGCAGCGCATCGTCGATGCTGGCGCGCAGCGAAGCGAGCAGGTCGTGCTGGGCCGCGTCGCCTTCGTTGTTGGCGCGGTAATAGGCCGACACGCCGGCGCGGCGGTCGCGCACCAGGCCGGCTTCCTTCAGCTTGGCCAGGTGGGTGGACACGCGCGGCTGCGCCAAGTGCAGCACCGCGGCCAGTTCGGCCACGGTGAGTTCCTCGTGTTCGAGCAGGGCCAGCAGGCGCACGCGGGTGGGGTCGGCCAGCAGGCGCAGCACGCTGGAAGCGGTGGCCAGATCCATTGGTTATCCCTGTATCGCGATACAAAGATGTATAGGCTAGGCCGGGCTTTGCCATGCGTCAAGCCGGCAGCGGCAAGCCGGCGTGCCATTTCCCGCTAAAATTGGCGGCTTGTTTGCCTGCAGGAGCCACCCGTGGATTTCCGTTTTACCGAAGACCAGTTGTCGATCCAGTCTATTGCCCGCGATTTTGCGCAAAAGCGCATCGTGCCGGTGGCGGCCGAGCTGGATGCCAGGGGCGAGTTTCCGCTGGAGAACATCCGCGAGATGGGCCAGCTCGGCCTGATGGGCATCGAGGTACCGGAAGCCTACGGCGGCGCGGGCATGGATCCGATCGCCTACGTGCTGGCGATGATCGAGATCGCTGCCGCCGACGCCGCCACCGCGACCGTGATGTCGGTGAACAATTCGCTGTTCTGCAACGGCATCCTCAAGCATGGCAACGAGGAGCAGAAGCAGAAATTCGTGCGCGCGATAGCCACCGGCGAGGCGATCGGCGCCTATGCGCTGACCGAGCCGCAGTCCGGTTCCGACGCTTCGGCCATGCACACCCGCGCCACGAAGAACGCGAACGGCGACTGGGTGATCAACGGCAAGAAGAGCTGGATCACCTCCGGCCCGGTGGCGCGCTACATCGTGCTGTTCGCCATCAGCACGCCAGGCATCGGTGCCAAGGGCG
This sequence comes from Rhodanobacter sp. B2A1Ga4, assembly GCF_018101315.1. Classification (NCBI taxonomy): domain Bacteria; kingdom Pseudomonadati; phylum Pseudomonadota; class Gammaproteobacteria; order Lysobacterales; family Rhodanobacteraceae; genus Rhodanobacter; species Rhodanobacter sp. B2A1Ga4. The sequence continues at coordinate 195,028 of NZ_JADBJR010000001.1, forward strand.
TGTCGGCCTTCATCGTCGATACCCAGTTGCCGGGCTTCCACGCCGGCAAGACCGAGCCAAAGCTCGGCATCCGCGCGTCGGCCACCTGCGAGATCGAGTTCACCGACTACGTGCTGCCGAAGGAAAACCTGCTCGGTGAAGAGGGCAAGGGCTTCTCGATCGCGATGGGCGTACTCGACGCCGGCCGCATCGGTATCGCTTCGCAGGCCGTTGGCATCGCCCGCGCTGCGTACGAGGCCACGCTGCAGTGGTCGCGCGACCGCAAGGCCTTCGGCCAGCCGATCGGCACGTTCCAGATGACGCAGTCGAAGATCGCCGACATGAAGTGCAAGCTCGATGCAGCGACCCTGCTCACCTTGCGCGCCGCGTGGACCAAGGGCGAGACCGAGAAGCACGGCGGCCGCTTCGGCACCGAGGCGGCGGTGGCCAAGCTCACCGCGTCCGAAGCGGCGATGTGGATCAGCCACCAGGCGGTGCAGATCCACGGCGGCATGGGCTATTCCAAGGAAATGCCGCTGGAGCGCTACTTCCGCGATGCCAAGATCACCGAGATCTACGAGGGCACCAGCGAGATCCAGCGGATGGTGATCGCGCGCGCCGAAACGGGATTGCGATAGAGCCGGGAATCGAGAATCGGAAGAGCGCCGCGCCGCGGCGCAATCTGGCTGATGGAAGTCCCGCGGCTTCCGATGGAAACAAAACGCCCCGGCTGATGCCGGGGCGTTTTTTTCTGGAGCTTGCAGGGGCGGGCTTTTCCTGTTTCCGACTCCCTGTTGCCGGCCCTCAGTGCCCGCGGCGTGGGTCCGAATCGAATGTGTGCGGTCCATCCAGTGCGGGCTTGGCCGGCGCGTTGCCATCCAGCTTGTCGCCAAGCAGGCGGCGCACGACCACGTAGAACACCGGAATCAGCAGCACGCCTAAGAAGGTGGCGAACAGCATGCCGCCGATCACGCCGGTGCCGATCGCATGGCGCGCGTTGGCGCCGGCGCCGCTGGAGATGAACAGCGGGAACACGCCGCCGATGAATGCGATCGAGGTCATCAGGATCGGCCGCAGTCGCAGCCTGGCTGCATCCACCACGGCTTCGCGCAAGGTGCGCCCCTGGCGCTGCTCGATCACCGCGAACTCCACGATCAGGATCGCGTTCTTCGCGGCCAGGCCCATCACCGTGATCACGCCGATCTTGAAGTAGATGTCGTCGGGGAGGCCGCGCAGCAGGGTGAACACCACCGCGCCCAGGATGCCCAGCGGCACCACCAGCAGCACCGATACCGGGATCGACCAGCTCTCGTACAGCGCCGTCAGGCACAGGAACACGATCAGTATCGACAGCACCATCAGCAGGATCGCTGCGTTGCCGGAGAGGATTTCCTGGTACGACTGGCCGGTCCAGTCATAGCCGAAGCCGCGGGGCAGGTCGTCGCTCACGATTTTCTGCATCGCGTTCATCGCCTCGCCCGAGGCATGCCCCGGCGCCGGCGAGCCGACGATCTCGACCGCCGAGTAGCCGTTGTAGCGGGTCAGCGAGGGTGACGATATCTGCCATTTCGCCTGCACCACGTTGGACAGCGGGATCATCTGCGGGGTGCCGTCGGTATTGCTCCGCGTGCTTGGCGTGAAGATGTGCTGCAGCGCATCCGGGCCCATCCGGTAGGCCGAGTCGGCCTGCATGATCACGCGCTTGACGCGACCGCCGTAGGAGAAGTCGTTGACGTACACCGGCGCCAGCATGAGGCTGATCGCGTTGTAGATGTCGCCCACCGACAGCCCCATCGACAGTGCCTGGGTGCGGTCCACATCCAGGCGCAGTTGCGGCGCGTCCTCCAGTCCGTTCGGTCGCACGCCGACCAGCAGCGGATTCTTGCTGGCCGCGCCAAGCAGGGTGTTGCGGGCGGCGGTGAGCGCGTCACGCCCGGCACCGCCGCGGTCCTGCAGGTACATGTCGAAGCCGCCGAACTGGCCCAGACCCTGCACCGTCGGCACGTTGACGATGAAGATCTGCGCATCGCGCACCGACTGCACGGCCCCGTTCGCGCGCTGGATGAATTCCGCGGCCGTGACGCTGGGGTCGAAGGGCCGGGCCTTGCCCTCTCTGACCAGTTTCTCGTGCTGTTCCTGCGCGGCCTTCTGGTCCGGCGCCCAGCCGCGTTTGCCCCACGGCTTGAGCCGGATGAAAGCCATGCCCACGTTTTCGCCCTGGCCGAGGAAGCTGAAGCCAGCGACCTGGATCACGCCATCGACGGCAGGGTCCTGCTTCAACACGGTGAGCATCTGTCCCATCGCCGCGTTGGTGCGCTGCAGGCTGGCGCCGGGCGGCAGCTGCACGATCGCCAGCGCGAAACCCTGGTCCTCTTCGGGCAGGAAGCTGCCGGGCAGGGGGGTGTACAGGAAACCGGTCAGCACGCTGATCAGCACGAACACCATCATCCAGCGCGGCGCGTGGTGCACGGCGCTGCCGATATGGCCGGTATAGGTGTGGGTGATCTTCCCGAACGCGGTGTTGAACCAGCGGAACACGAAGTTCTTCTTCTCCTCGTGGACCGGCGTCAGGAAGCTGGCGCACAGCGCCGGCGTGAACGACAGCGCGAGGAAGGCGGAGAACGCCACCGACATCGCGATGGTCAGTGCGAACTGCTTGTAGATCACGCCGGCGGCGCCCGGCTGGAATGCCGAGGGCACGAACACCGCGATCAGCACCACGGTGATGCCGACCACGGCGCCGGTGATCTGGCCCATCGCCTTCTTGGTGGCCTCCTTCGGCGACAGGCCTTCCTCGGTCATGATGCGTTCGACGTTCTCGATCACCACGATCGCGTCGTCGACCACGATGCCGATCGCCAGCACCATGCCGAACAGGGTCAGCTGGTTGATGGTGAAGCCGAGCAGCAGCATGCCGATGAAGGTGCCGAGCAGGGCTACCGGGATCACCAGGGTGGGAATGATGGTGGCGCGGATGTTCTGCAGGAAGATCAGCATCACCAGGAACACCAGGCCGATCGCCTCGATCAGCGTGTGCACCACCTCGTTGACCGAGACCTTGACGAAGGTGGTGGAGTCGTACGGAGTGAACCAGCTCACGCCCTGCGGGAAGCTGCCGGCCAGCTCGTCCATCTTGCCGTGCACCGCGGTGGCCACGTCCAGCGCGTTGGCGCCGGGCAGCAGCTGGATCGCGAACGCCGCCACCGGGGCACCGTCGTAGGTGGTGTTGAAACCGTACACGCCGGCGCCGAAGCTGACCCGGGCCACGTCGCCGAGCTTGACCGTGGTGCCGTCGTTGTTGGCGCGCAGGATGATGTTCTCGAACTGCTCGGGCGTGGTGAAGCGGCCCTCGGTGGCCACGGTGACGCTGATGCCCTGGCCGTTCGCCGCCGGGTCGGAACCCAGCGAGCCGGCCGCGAACTGCACGTTCTGTGCGGTGACCGCGGCCAGCGCCTGGCTGGCCGACAGGCCGTAGCCTTGCAGTTTGTCCGGGTCCAGCCAGATGCGCATGGCGTACTCGCCACCGAACTGCTGGGTGCTGCCGACGCCAGGCACGCGCGAGATCTGGTCGAGCACCTGCGACGCCACGATGTCGTTGAGGTGATTGCGGTCAATCTCGGGGTTGTCCGAGCGCAGTGCGACCACCTCAAGGAAGCCGGAGTTGGCCTTGGCCACCACCACGCCCTGCTTGGTCACCTCGGACGGCAGACGCGGCGTGGCCAGCGAAACCTTGTTCTGCACCTGTACCTGGGCGATGTCCGGGTTGGTGCCGTTCTCGAAGGTCAGCGTGATGCTGACGCGGCCGCTGGAGCTGGACGAGGAGCTGAAGTACAGCAGGTGATCGATACCGGTCAGCTGCTGCTCGATCACCTGGGTGACGTTCTTCTCGGTGGTGTCCGCGCTGGCGCCCGGGTAGACGGCGTTGACCACGACCGACGGCGGCGCGACCGACGGGTAGGATTCCACGCCCAGGTTGAGGATGGACAGCACGCCGCCCAGCGCGATCAGGATGGCCACCACCCACGCGAAGATCGGGCGGTCGATGAAGAAGCTCGGCATGGTCTTCGCTCCGTTACTTGCCGCTCGGGGCGGTGCCCGGCGCGTTGGTGGCGGAGGTCCCGTTGGCGGGTGCGGGCTTCCACGGGCTGGGCTTGGCCGGCGCGCCGTCCTTCACCTTCTGCAACCCGGACACGATGAGCTGGTCGCCGGCGGCGAGGCCGTCGCTGACGATCCAGTTGCCGTCGCGCATGTCGGTGGTGGTGACGTTCTTGCGCTTGACGTTGCCGTCCTTGCCGATCGTCATCACGTAGGTGCCGCCGGTGTCGCGTTGCACCGCCTGCTGCGGAACGACGAACACCTTGTGCTGCTGGCCGAGGTTGGCTTTCAGCGTCACGTACATGCCCGGCAGCAGGCCGTGTTTCGGGTTCGGCACCACCGCACGCAGATTGACCGAGCCGGTGGCCGGATTGACCGCGATGTCGGAGAAGTCCAGCACGCCTGGCTCGCCGTAGGCGCTGCCGTCGGGCAGGGTGATCTGCACGCTGGCCTTGTCCTGTTCGGCCAGGGTGACGTTGCCGCTGCTCTGCGCGCGGCGCATCTGCTCCAGTGAATCCACGCTCATGGTGAAGTTCACGTACATCGGGTCGATCTGGTCGACCGTGGTGAGCAGGGTGGCCTCGCCATTGCCGACCAGCGCGCCCTCGGTGACCTGCTGCTGGCCGGCGCGGCCAGCGATCGGCGCGCTGACGCTGGCGTAGCCGAGGTTGATGCGCGCGGTCTGCACGTTCGCCTGCGCAGCCTGCACCGCGGCGGCGGCGCTGCGCTCGGCGGCCAGGGCGTTGTCCAGGTCCGACTTGGACACGTAGCCCTTGGGCGCCAGCTCGCGCACGCGCGCGGCGGTGATCTTGTTGTTGGTGTATGTGGCCTGGGCCTGGGCCAGCGAGGCCTGGGCCGCGTTCAGCGTGGCCTTCAGCGGGGCCGGGTCGATCTGGAACAGCAACTGGCCCTGCTTGACGTTGGTGCCTTCGTCGTAGGCGCGCTTGAGCAACACGCCGGCCACGCGAGCGCGCACATCGGCGCTGCGGTAGGCCGACAACCGGCCGACCAGGTCCCTGGTCAGCGGCGAGCTTTGCGGCTGCACCTGGATCACGCCGACTTCCGGAGGCGGCATCTGCGGCGGCCCCTGCTCCTTGCCTTTGCCGCAGGCGGCCAGCGCCAGCAGGCTCAGGCATAACAAGGGTGTGCTCAGTGATGAGGACTTCATGGGAGCTCCAGGACTTGCTTGAACGGGGAAGGGATGACGCCGAAGCGCACTGCAGCGTTGCCGCGGTCGGGATACTGCATCGTGCTTCGTGTGTCTTGTGCCAAAGGCTGGCCCGGTTGCCGACGGTCGCGGCCCGAGACCACGTCACCGCTCCGCGAAGCACCATGCCAAGCGGGTTGCGGATCAGACTATACCGACCAGTTTACATTTTGTGGGTTTCGCAAATCTAGTCATTGACAAGCGGCATGGTGATCTGGACACGTGCCGCCCTCCGCCATCGATCTGGCGCGTGCAGAACCTGCGTCGGACATCGCCGGCATCCGGAGTTTCCCGCGGTGCGTCGTGCGTCATGCAGCGCGCTGCACCTTGCCGAAAATCCGTCGCGACCGGCATGGAACCATGCGTGCGGGCATGGTTCCGCGCGGGCTGCGCGGCTGGATTCGCCTTCCTTCGCGGCGTATCCTTCCAAGGCTTTTTACCTGCCTCACCCATCATCGTCTCCACCAATCAGAAGATGCCATGAATGCGACCCCTGCGGCGAACGATTCTTCCCTTCCGTCGGTAGTACTTGCAGAGCTGAAAAAGGGCGGTTTTTCGCCCGAGCGCCTGAACGAGGCGCAGGTTTTCTGCGAGGCTTTCTTTGCACGTATCGGGGGCGGCGACGCGCATCTGCACACACCGGTGCAATGGGCGGCGCTGGTCGGCAGCCTGCTCGAGTTCATGCAGCAACGCCGCAGCGGTCATGCCAGCGTGCGCGTGCTGAGTGCAGCGGACGTGCATGCCGGTCGCAGCCTGCTGCAGATCGTCACCGACGACATGCCGTTCCTGGTCGACACGGTCAGCATGATCGTCTCGACGAAGCTGCAGATCCATGCGGTGATCCATCCGGTGCTGATGGTGGCGCGCGACGCCTCCGGCAAGCTGCTGGGCCTCGCCGGCAACGCCGGCAGCGCCGAATCGCTGATGCATTTCGAGATCGACCGGGTGGCCGACGCGGCCGAGCAGGCGCAGCTGGAAGCGCAGGTCGCCGCTGCGCTGGACGATGTGCGCGCGGCGGTGGGCGACTGGTCGGTGATGCGCGACAAGGCGCTGGCGATCGCCAACGAACTGCCACATCGCAAGCTGCCGCTGGACGCGGCCTCGGTGCAGGAAGCCAGCGAGTTCATGCGCTGGATCGCGGCCGACAACTTCACTTTCCTCGGCTACCGCGAATACGAAGTCGCCGACGCCGATGGTGACCGCGTGCTGCGTGCAGTCGATGCATCCGGCCTGGGCATCCTGCGCAAGAGCGAGCGCTCGATGGCACCGCGCTCGCTGCGCACGCTCGCCGCCAGTGAACTGCCGCAATCCGGTGCCACCGACGCGATTATCCTGACCAAGACCAACGCGCGCTCGCAGGTGCATCGCACCGGCTACATGGATTACATCGGCGTGCTGCAGTTCGGCGCCGACGGCCGCGCCGTGGCCGAGCAGCGTTTCCTGGGCCTGTTCTCCTCCAACGCCTACATGGCTCGCCCGCAGGAAGTGCCGCTGGTGCGGCAAAAGGTGGAGGCCGTGCTGGCGCGCTCGGGCCTCAAGCGCGACTCGTATTCCGGCAAGTCGCTGCGCAACGTGCTGGAAACGCTGCCGCGTGAGGAGCTGCTGCAGAGTACCGGGGACGAGCTGTTCGCCACCGCGATGGGCATCCTCGAACTGCGCCAGCGCGCACGCACGCGGCTGTTCATGCGCCGCGACCGCTACGGCCGTTTCTTCACCTGCATGGTGTTCGTGCCGCGCGACCGCTTCAACACCTCGGTGCGCGAGCGCATCGAGGCGCTGCTGGGCACGGCGCTGCACGCCGAGGAGAGCGATTCCTCGGTGCAGATGGGCGAGGCCGCGCTGGCGCGGCTGACCATCGTGCTGCGGCCGAAGATCGGCGACCAGCCGTCTTACGACCTGGCCGAATTGGAGCAGGGCGTGGCCGGCATCGTGCGCAACTGGCACGACGAGGTGCGCGACGCGCTGGTGCGCCTGCGCGGCGAGCATGAGGGCGTGGTGCTGGCCAACCGTTATGCGCGTGCGCTGCCGGCCGGCTACGTCGAGGACGTGAGCCCGGCGGTGGCCGCCGAGGACGTGCACCAGCTGTCGCAGCTGGCTGGCGACAACGCGCTGCGGATGTCGTTCTACCACCCGCCGAAGGCGCCGGAGACGCTGCGCTTCAAGGTCTATCGTTCCGGCGGCGACATCGCGCTGTCCGAGGTGCTGCCGCAGCTGGAGAACCTCGGCCTGCGCGTGCTCACCGAGCATGTCTACGACATTCCCGGCGAGGCGCCGCTGTCGATCCAGGATTTCGAGGTGCAGCCGGTCGGCCAGCTCACCTTCAGCGTGGAGCAGGTCGGCGCGCTGTTCGAAGATGCGTTCGAGCAGATCTGGCGCGGCAACGCCGAGAACGACGGCTTCAACCGGCTGGTGCTGGGCGCCAAGCTGAGCTGGCGCCAGGTGGCGATGCTGCGCGGCTACTGCAAGTACCTGCTGCAGACCGGCGCCACCTTCTCGCAGTCGTACATGGAAGAAACCCTGGGCCGCTATCCGGCGATCGCCGGCTTGCTGGTGGAACTGTTCCTGGCCAAGTTCGACCCGCGCCGCGAGGTGCTTTCCGCCGACGAGCTGAAGGCCGCCGGCGCGACCCTGGCTGCCGAGATGCTGGCGCTGATCCCGGCCAACGTGCAGGCTGCGCAGCCTGGCCTGATCGCCGACCTGGGCGCGGCGCTGGCGAAGCCGCGCGACGAGCAGATCCAGGCCGTGGAGCACGCGATCGGCATCCTGCTGGAGAACGTGGCCAGCCTCGACGAGGACCGCATCCTGCGCGGCTTCGTGAAGCTGATCCGCGCCACCCTGCGCACCAGCTTCTTCCAGCAGTGGAACGGCGCGTACCGCGACTACATCAGCTACAAGCTCGACTCGCACATGCTGCCCGACCTGCCCAAGCCGGTGCCGTACCGCGAGATCTGGGTATGCGCCCCGCGCGTCGAGGGCATCCACCTGCGCTTTGGCGCGGTGGCGCGCGGCGGCCTGCGCTGGTCCGACCGGCGCGAGGATTTCCGCACCGAGGTGCTGGGCCTGGTCAAGGCGCAGATGGTCAAGAACACGGTCATCGTGCCGGTCGGTTCCAAGGGCGGCTTCTTCGTCAAGAAGGCGCCGGTCGGCGGTGACCGCGATGCGCAGCTGGCCGAGGGCATCGCCTGCTACCGCCTGTTCATCAACGGCCTGCTCGACATCACCGACAACCTGGTCGACGGCAAGGTGGTGCACCCGCACGACGTGGTGCGCCACGACGCGGACGACCCCTACCTGGTGGTGGCCGCCGACAAGGGCACCGCCACCTTCTCCGACATCGCCAATGCGATCTCGATCGAGCACAACTACTGGCTCGGCGACGCGTTCGCTTCCGGCGGTTCGCACGGCTACGACCACAAGGGCATGGGCATCACTGCCAAGGGTGCGTGGGAGTCGGTCAAGCGCCACTTCCGCTCGCTCAATCGCGACAGCCAGAGCCAGGACTTCACCTGCGTGGGTATCGGCGACATGTCCGGCGACGTGTTCGGCAACGGCATGCTGCTGTCCGAACACATCCGGCTGGTGGCCGCATTCGACCATCGCCACGTGTTCCTCGACCCGAACCCGGATGCGGCGCGCACCTTCATCGAGCGCCAGCGCATGTTCAAGGTGCCGCGCTCGAGCTGGGACGACTACGACAAGTCGCTGATCTCCGCCGGCGGCGGCGTGTATCCGCGCAGCGCCAAGTCGATCCCGGTCTCGCCGGAAGTGCGCGCGGTGCTGGGCCTGAAGCCCGACGTCGAGCACCTGGCGCCGACCGAGCTGCTCAGCGCGATCCTGAAGGCGCCGGTGGACCTGATCTTCAACGGCGGCATCGGCACCTACATCAAGTCGTCCGCCGAAACGCATGCCGACGTGGGCGACCGCGCCAACAACGCGCTGCGCATCAACGGCGCCGACGTGCGCGCGAAGATCATCGGCGAGGGCGGCAACCTGGGCATGACCCAGAAGGGCCGCATCGAGGCGGCGCAGCACGGCGTGCTGCTGAACACCGACTTCATCGACAACTCCGCCGGCGTGGACACCTCCGACCATGAGGTGAACATCAAGATCCTGCTCAACGACGCCGTGCAGCGCGGTGAGCTGAGCTTCGACGCGCGCAACACCCAGCTCGCCGCGATGACCGACGAGGTGGGCCAGCTGGTGCTGTGGGACAACTACCGGCAGAACCAGGCGATCACCCTGATGGAGCAGCAGTCGGTTGGTCGCATCGGTTCGATGGCGCACTTCATCCGCACGCTGGAGGCCGAGGGCACACTCGATCGCCAGGTCGAGAACCTGCCCAGCGAGGCCGAGCTGACCGAGCGCAAGAGCCGCGGGCTGGGCCTGACCCGGCCGGAGCTGGCGGTGCTGCTGTCCTACGACAAGATCCGCCTGTTCCAGCAACTGCTGGATTCGGACGTGCCGGAAGACCCGTACCTGTCGAAGGAACTGGTGCGCTACTTCCCCACGCCGCTGCACGAGAAGTACGCCACGCACATGCAGCGCCACCGGCTGAAGCGCGAGATCATCGCCACCGCGGTGACCAACTCCACGATCAACCGCATGGGCGCCACCTTCATGATGCGCATGCAGGAGGACACCGGACAGGGCCCGGCGGCGATCGCCAAGGCCTACACCGCGGCACGCGAGATCCTCGAAGCGCGCGAACTGTGGGCACAGATCGAGGCGCTGGACGCCAAGGTCGCCGAGGACACCCAGATCGACGCGATCAAGCAGATCTGGTCGCTGCTGCGGCACCTGACCCGCTGGCTGCTGAACCGTCCGGGTGGTTCGCTGGACATCGCCGCCAACGTCGAACGCTACCAGGCTGGCGTGTCGACCCTGCGCAAGGCGTTGCCGGAGGTATTGACGCCGACCGGCAAGGGCGATTTCTCCTCCAGCCAGGAGAAGTGGGCAGGCCTGGGCCTGCCGGCGGAACTGGCGCTGCGGATGGCCCGCATGCCGGAGCTGCGCGCCGCACTGGACATGGTCGAGGTGAGCCAGCTGAGCGGCCAGCCGATCGAGAAGGTCGCCGGCGTGTTCTTCGAACTGGGCGAGGCGCTGGACCTGGAATGGCTGCGCGACCAGATCGAGGCACTGCCGGTGGAAGGCCACTGGCATGCGCAGGCCCGCGGTTCGCTGCTGGATGAGCTCAACCACCAGCACCGGGCGCTGGCGCAGCAGGTGCTGAGCCTCGGTGGCGGCAGCAAGGATGTCTCGCCGGTGCAGGCGTGGCTGCAGCGTGACGATGCCACGCTGCAGTACACCCGCGGCATGCTGGCCGAGATCCTCACCCAGAACGCCGACTACCCGATCGCCTCGGTTGCGGTGCGGCGGCTGGCGCAGCTGGCGCAGGTACCAGTCTGAGCCTGCGGCGAGGCGTTTCCGCGGCGTGACCCTACATCCGCCCTCCTGCGTGCCGGGAGGGCGGATACATGCCGAGTAGGGCGCAGCCATCGCTCTGTCGTACTCTTGGCGCGTCTTCCGCCAACCGGGGTTTCCGATGCGCTTTGCCTTCGTCGCCAGTGAGGTCAGCGTCGCGCAGCAGGCCTGGCGCAGGTTGGTGGAACGCTACGGCGATGTGCCGCCGGAGCAGGCCGAGCTGATCGTGGCGCTGGGTGGCGACGGCTTCATGCTGCGCACCCTGCACGCGTACCACGCGCTGGAACTGCCGGTGTACGGCATGAAGCTGGGCCGGGTCGGTTTCCTGATGAACAAGCACAAGCTCGACGGACTGCCGGAGCGGATCGCGCGCGCGCATGCGGCGACACTGTTCCCGCTGCAGATGGAGGTCACCGACGTGGCCGGCAACCAGCACAGCGCGCTGGCTTTCAACGAGGTCTCGCTGTTGCGCCAGAGCAACCAGGCCGCCCACCTGGAGGTGCAACTGAACGACACCGTGAAGCTGCCGAACCTGGTCTGCGACGGCATCATGGTGGCTACGCCTGCCGGCTCCACCGCCTACAACCTGTCCGCACATGGGCCGATCCTGCCGCTGGACGCGAATGTGCTGGCGCTCACCCCGATCAGCCCGTTCCGCCCGCGCCGCTGGCGCGGCGCGATCCTGCCGCATCGCACCGAGGTGATCCTGCGCGTGCTCGACCCGGGCAAGCGCCCGGTCAGCGCCACCGCCGATTTCCATGAGGTACGCGACGTGCGCACGGTGGCGATCCGTCAGTCCGGCGGTCAGGGCGTGCGGCTGCTGTTCGATCCCGAGCACAACCTGGAGCAGCGCATCCTCGACGAGCAGTTCGCGGCGGAATGAATCTGGCTGCGTGCTAGATTGACCGGTAGCGACCTTTCGCCGACAACTTCCGCCCTGTCCCGTGAACACGTCTGTTTCGTCTCCGGATGTCCATGATCCCGCTGCCGTCGGCGACAACCGGCTCGTGGTCGCGATCTCCTCGCGCGCGCTGTTCGACCTCGGCGACAGCCACGCGCTGTTCGAACGCGAGGGCCTCGATGCCTACCGCTCGTTCCAGATCAAGCACGAGGATGAGATCCTGCAGCCCGGCGTGGCCTTTCCGCTGGTGCAGAAGCTGCTCGGGCTGAACAAGCTGGCCGGCGACGTGCCGCCGGTGGAGGTGATCCTGCTGTCGCGCAATTCCGGCGACACCGGGCTGCGCATCTTCAACGCGATCCAGCACTACGGCCTGGAGATCAGCCGCGCTGCGTTCACCAGCGGCGCGCCCACCTCCGATTACATTGCGCCGTTCCGGGCCGACCTGTTCCTCTCCGCCAACGCTGAGGACGTCGGCCGCGCGCTGGCCGCCGGCGTGGCCGCGGCCACCATCCTGCCCAGCATTGCGCCACCGCGCATGAGCGAGCAGTTGCGTATCGCCTTCGACGGCGACGCCGTGATCTTCGGCGACGAGGGCGAGCGCGTCTCGCGCGAGGAAGGACTGGAGGCCTTCCACCGCAACGAGACCGAGCATGCCGCCGAGCCGCTGTCGGTTGGCCCGTTCCGCGGCTTCCTCACCGCGCTGCATCATCTGCAAACGGCGTTCCCGGCGGAGGACTCGCCGATCCGCACCGCGCTGGTCACCGCCCGTTCCGCCCCCGCGCACAAGCGGGTGATCCTCACCCTGCGCAAGTGGGGCGTGCGCATCGATGAGGCGCTGTTCCTCGGCGGCCGCGACAAGGGTCCGTTCCTCGATGCGTTCGGCGCGGACATCTTCTTCGACGATTCGCCGGCCAACGTGGAGTCCGCGCGCAAGCACGTGGCGACCGGGCATGTGCCGCATGGGGTCAGCAACCGCTGAGTCGGCGCGGGCCGGGTGGTCAGATCATCCGGATCCGCTTCCACCAGTGCGTCACCTGTTCCTCGCGCACGAAGGTGAACAACCCGGCGCCGAGGATGATTGCGATGCCGATCGCCATCGGCCAGTCCAGCGGGTCGTGGAACAGCACATAACCGAACAGCACGGCCCACAGCATCTGGCTGTACTGGGTCGGCGCGACGTGGTTGGCGGGCGCCTTCTGCGTGGCCAGCATCAGCAGCACGGAGCCGAGCGCGGCGAGCAGGCCGTAGCCGAGCAGGAGCAGCCACTGGTCGAAATCCGGCCAGCGGAAATTGGCCAGCATCATCAGCCCGGCGACCAGCATCGAGCCGATCATGCCGGCGCCGTACAGCGTCACCCGCTTCTCGTGCGCGCCGGACAGGCGCAGCGCGATCATCGAGACGGCACCGGAAAGCCCGCACACGGTGGCTGCCAGGTGGCCGATGCCGAGCGCGCGAAAGCCGGGCCGCAGCACCACCAGCACGCCGATGAAGCCGGCCACCACGGCTGACCAGCGGCGCCAGCCGACGTGCTCCTTCAGCACCAGCACCGACAGGATGGTGACGAAGATCGGCAGCAGGAAGATCAGCACGAACGCCTCTGCCATCGGCAGCGCGGTGAAGGCGATCACCGCCGCGATGCTGCCCACCGCGCTGGCGGCGGCACGCACCAGCCACAGGCCCTGGCGCTGCGCCAGCACTACGTCGCGCCAGCGGGCGTCGGCACCCTTGATGAATGGCAGCGCGGTCAGGCCCAGCGCGGCACCGAAGAAAACCGCCTCGTACGCCGGCAGCGAGCCGCGCAGCGACTTCACGAACGCATCGCTGATGGCGAACGCGGCGAAGGCCATGAAGCCGAGCAGGACACCTTTGAACATGGGGTTTCCGTGGAAAAGCCTGAAGCGGGGGACGAGAGCGGAAGATGGGGCCGGGCAAGGCGAGGCCCAACGCGGGCCGTACGCGTCCGTCGGGTAGACGGCGGACTGTGCGGCTACTTGGCACGCGCTACAATACCGGCTTTTACGCGCCCTCTCCGGAGCTTCCATGGCTGTCAGTCTGAATCCGCTCGATCTGTACGACGTCCGCTCGCTGCTCACCGACGAGGAGCGCATGGTGCAGGACACCGTCGGTCGCTTCGTCGACGAGCGCGTGCTGCCGATCATCGGCGACTGCTTCGACCAGGGCCGTTTCCCGAAGGAACTGGTGCCCGAGATCGCCAGCCTCGGCCTGCTCGGCGCCACCATTCCCGAGAAGTACGGTTGCGCCGGCATGAACGGCGTGAGCTACGGCCTGATCTGCCAGGAGCTGGAGCGCGGCGACTCGGGCCTGCGCAGCTTCGCCTCGGTGCAGAGCTCGCTGTGCATGTACCCGATCTACGCCTACGGCAGCGAGGAGCAGAAGCTGCACTACCTGCCGCAGATGGCGGCGGGCGAGGTGATCGGCTGCTTCGGCCTGACCGAGCCGCACGGCGGCTCCGATCCGGCCAACATGAAGACGAACGCGAAGAAGGACGGCGGCGACTGGGTCATCAACGGCGCCAAGATGTGGATCACCAACGGCAACCTGGCGCACATCGCGATCGTGTGGGCGCAGACCGCGGACGGCATCCAGGGCTTCATCGTGCCCACCGACACCAAGGGCTTCACCGCACAGGAAGTGCACAAGAAGATGAGCCTGCGCGCCTCGGTCACCAGCGCGCTGTTCTTCGACAACGTGCGCGTGCCGGACAGTGCACGGCTGCCGAACGTGAAGGGCCTCAAGGGTCCGCTGGGCTGCCTGACCCAGGCGCGCTACGGCATTACCTGGGGCCCGATCGGCGCGGCGCAGGCGTGCCTGAAGGAAGTGCTCGACTACACCGCCGAGCGCATCCTGTTCGGCCGCCCGCTGGCCTCGAACCAGGCGATCCAGCTGAAGCTGGCCGACATGGCCCGGCGCATCACCACCGCCCAGTTGCTGTCGCTGCAGCTCGGCCGGCTGAAGGACGCCGGCAAGATGCAGCCGACCCAGGTCTCGCTGGCCAAGTGGAACAACTGCCGCATGGCGATCGACATCGCGCGCCAGTGCCGCGACATCCTCGGCGGCGCCGGCATCACCACCGAGCACGGCGCGATCCGCCATGCGTTGAATCTGGAATCGGTGATCACCTACGAGGGCACCGAGACCGTGCACGAGCTGGTGGTGGGCCGCGAGCTGACCGGCATCAACGCGTTCTGAGAGGCATCATTCCCGCCTTGGCGGGAGTGACGCTCAGAGAGCCCATGCCATCGGCGGGAGCAGCGACTTGAGTAGCCAGGCATTGAACGTCTCGGATCTTCGCATCGAAACCGATCGACTGATCCTGCGTCCGCCGCGCATCGAGGACTTCGACGCCTACGCGGCCAACATGGCCGACGCCGAGGCTGCCCGCTTCATCGGCGGGCAGCAGGCGCGCGCCGCCGCGTGGCGCGGTTTCCTGTCGCTGGCCGGGGCGTGGTCGATCCAGGGTTTCGCGATGTTCTCGGTGATCGAGAAAAGCAGCGGCCAGTGGGTCGGTCGGCTCGGCCCCTGGCATCCGGTCGACTGGCCAGGCACCGAGGTGGGCTGGGGCCTGGCGCGCGACGCGTGGGGCAAGGGTTATGCGCTGGAAGGCTGTGTCGCCGCGATCGACTGGACGTTCGATCAGCTGGGCTGGAGCGAGATGATCCATTCGATCCATCCGGACAACCACGCCTCACAGGTGCTGGCGCAGCGGCTGGGTTCGACCTGCCGCGGCCCGGGCAAGCTGCCCGCGCCGTACGAGGATTCCCCCACCGAGATCTGGGTGCAGACGCGCGAACAGTGGCGCCGGCGTCGCGCATGAGCCACCTCTCGCCCGCGCTATACGCCACCCTGGCCGAGATCGTGCCCGAGCTGCACGTGCATTGCGTCGATCCGTGGTGCCTGATCGGCAGCGCCGCGGCGCTGCTGCTCGGCGCGCAGACCAGCGCCGCGGATGTGGACGTGCTGACCTCGCGCGCCGACGCCGAGGTATTGATGGCGCATTGGGCGCCGCAGCGCGAGCCCGCATTCACGCCGCCGGACGCCGACCGCTTCCGTTCGCACTTTGCCCGCTTCCGCTTCCCCGGCGCGCCGGTCGAGGTGATGGGTGGGCTTGAGCTTCATGCCGACGATCGTTGGCAGCCGGTGCTGCCGGGGAAACTCGTGCTGGCCGGTGTGAATGGCCTGGCCGTGCCGGTGCCGTCGGTCGAAGACCAGATCCGGCTTTGCGAAAGCTTCGGGCGTCCCAAGGATCTGCAGCGCGCCGCGCTGCTGAAACAGCTGGGTGGGGAAATGCCATGATCACCATCTACGGCATGCGCGCTTCCGGCAACTGCTACAAGCTGCAATTGCTGCTGGACCAGCTGGGCCGTGACTACCGCTGGGTCGACGTGGACAGTGCCGGTGGCGAGACGCGCACGCCGGCCTACTTGGCGAAGAACCCGAACGGCAAGGTGCCGCTGCTGGAACTGGAGGACGGCCGCCGGCTGGCCGAGTCCGACGCGATCCTGTGCTATCTCGCCGAAGGCAGCGCCTTTTGGCCGAATGGATCCGGGCCCGAGGATGCCTGGCTGCGCGCGCAGACGCTGCAGTGGCTGTTCTTCGAGCAGTACAGCCACGAGCCGTGCATCGCGGTGGCGCGCTTCATCCGCGGCTGGCTGCCGCCCGACCATCCGCGCCAGGCCGAGATTCCGGCGCTGCTGCAGAAGGGCGCGCAGGTGCTGGCGGTGATGGAGCAACACCTGGCCGGGCACGACTGGTTCGTGGGCGAGTGCTACGGCATCGCCGACATCGCGCTGTACGCGTACACCCATTGCGCCGGCGACGGCGGCTTCGAGCTGTCTGCCTTCCCGAACATCCGTGACTGGCTGGCCCGCGTGCGTGCCCAGCCCGGCCACACCCCGATGCAACATTGACCCCTGCCACCTTGCCGAAGACCGCCATGTCCATTCCGTTCTCCCTCAGCGCCCGCCACAAGGGCTTCAACCGTGCCGAGATCGTCGACCAGAACTTCATCGAGTTCGTGCAGCTGTGGCAGGGCGACGTGCGCGCCGCGCCGCGCGACGGCGAGGCGGTGCTGCCGGACAGCGCGCTGGACGCGCGCGGTTTCCGCGAGCTGCTGGAATCGCAACTGATCTCGCGCCACCTCGACCTGATGGCACGCGTGCTGCGCGTGCAGAACAAGGTGTTCTACACGATCGGCTCCAGCGGCCACGAGGGCAACGCGATGGTGGCGCGACTGACCCGCCACACCGATCCGGCCTTCCTGCACTACCGCTCCGGCGGTTTCATGGCCGAACGTTTCCGCAAGATCCCGGGCATGGACCCGGTGATGGATTCGGCGCTGAGCTTCGCCGCCAGCAAGGACGACCCGGCCTCCGGCGGCCGCCACAAGGTGTGGGGCAGCAAGCCGTTGTGGGTGCTGCCGCAGACCTCGACGATCGCCTCGCACCTGCCCAAGGCGCTGGGCACCGCGGTGGCGATCGAGCAGGCGCGGCGCATCGGCCATCAGCTGCCGATTCCCGATGACAGCATCACGATCTGCTCGTTCGGCGACGCCTCCAGCAACCACGCCACCGCGCAGACCGCGTTCAACACCGCGGCGTGGACGGCGTACCAGAAGCTGCCCGCGCCCGTGCTGTTCGTGTGCGAGGACAACGGCATCGGCATCTCGGTGAAGACGCCGACCGGCTGGGTCGCCAACAACTACCAGCATCGCGCCAACCTCGACTACTTTTTCGCCGACGGTCTGGATCTCGCCGAAGGCTATGCCCAGGTGCAGCGCGCGGTGGAGCATTGCCGCACGACGCGCCGGCCGACCTTCCTGCATCTCAAGACCACTCGCGTGATGGGCCATGCCGGCACCGACTTCGAGATCGAGTGGCGCAGCATCGAGGAACTCTTTGCGGTCGAATGCTCCGATCCGTTGCTGCGCTCGGCCGAGATTGCGCTGGCGTCGGGCCTGTATTCGAAGGACACGCTGCTGAAGCTGTACGAAGCCACCCGCAAGCGCTGCTTCGCGGCCGCGGAGGATGCGGATTCACGCCATCGGCTGACCTCGCTGGAAGACGTGATGAAGCCGCTGGCGCCATACACGCCGGCCGCGGTGAAAGCCGAGGCCACGCGCGCCGATTACGCGGAAAAGCGTCTGGCCGTGTTCGGCGGCGAGGCGAAGCTGCCGGAAAAACTGCCGCCGCGGCATCTGGCCATCCAGATCGGCCAGGCTTTGCACGACCTGCTGGCGAAGTATCCGGAGGCGCTGCTGTTCGGCGAGGACGTGGCGCAGAAGGGCGGCGTGTATACCGTCACCAAGGGACTCAACAAGACCTTCAAGGGCAGCCGCGTGTTCAACACGCTGCTAGATGAAACGATGATCCTGGGCCTGGCCCAGGGCTACGCCAACATGGGCATGCTGCCGATCCCGGAGATCCAGTACCTGGCGTACTTCCACAACGCCTGCGACCAGATCCGCGGCGAGGCGGCATCGCTGCAGTTTTTCTCCAACGGCCAGTACCGCAATCCGATGGTGATGCGGGTGGCTTCGCTGGGTTACCAGAAAGGCTTCGGCGGCCACTTCCACAACGACAACTCGATCACCGCGCTGCGCGACATTCCCGGCCTGGTGGTCGGCTGCCCCAGCCGCGGCGACGACGCGGCGATGATGCTGCGCACGCTGATGGCGCTGGCGAAGGTCGACGGCCGCGTGTGCGCCTTCCTCGAACCGATCGCGTTGTACATGACCAAGGATCTGTACGAGGCCGGCGACGGCCAGTGGCAGTTCGACTACCCGGCGCCGGACCAGGCGATGACGCTGGGCGAGGGCCGTATCTACCATGAGGCAGCCAACGACCTGGTGGTGTTCACCTTCGGCAACGGCGTGCCGATGGCGCTGCGTGCGACGCGCACGATCGAAAAGGAACTGGGCTGGCAGGTGCGCGTGGTCGACCTGCGCTGGCTGGCGCCGCTCAACGACGCCTTCATCGCGGCGCAGGCACGGACGGCCAAACGCATTCTCGTACTGGACGAAGGCCGCAAGAGCGCGGGCGTGGGCGAGGGCGTGATCACCGCGATCGTTGAAGGCGGCTGCGGCGCCACGCCGCTGCACCGTGTGGTCGGCGCCGACACCTTCACCCCGCTGGCCGGAGCGGCACTGCTGGTGCTGCCGGGCGAGGCCGACGTGGTGGCTGTGGCACGCGGGCTGGCGGCAGGCTGAACGCGGCCGGCTTCAGCGCCGGCCCTTGTCTCAGCGCTTGTGCTTCTCCACCACGTGCAGGTGCGGGCCGGTGCGCGGGGTCAGGCTGTCGGCGTGCAGGCAGACCCGGTTGCGGCCGCCGAGCTTGGCGTCGTACATCGCCTGGTCGGCGCGATCCACCAGCGATTCCACGTCGTCGCCTTCCCGGCGCATGGCAATGCCGATGCTGATGCTGAGCAGCAGCGATTCCTCGCTGATGGGTATCTCCAGCCGGTGCACGCGCCGGCACAGGCGGGTCGCCACCTGCATGGCCAGCTGCGCCGGGGTGCCGTCGAGCAGGGCGACGAACTCCTCACCGCCGTAGCGGCCGAGCAGGTCGGTGGGGCGCAGTTCGGCGGCCAGTGCCTTGGCCACGGCGACCAGTGCGCGGTCGCCGGCGTTGTGGCCCTGGCGATCGTTCAGCAGCTTGAAATGATCGAGGTCGAGGAACAGCAGCGCGACCGGTCGCGGCGGCCCGCTCGACAGCAGGGCACTGGCGCGCTCGCTCCAGGCGCGGCGGTTGAACACGTTGGTGAGCGCGTCATGGTCGGCCAGCACCCGCACGATGTCGCGGTCATGGCGCAGCCGGAGCGCACGGTCAGCCAGGCCGATCGACAGCACCACCGCCTCGAACGCGCCGCCGACCAGGCTGGCGTCGTTGAGCCAGTCCAGTTGCGGCAGCGCGCCGCCGACCTGGGCGCTGGTTAGTGCGGTGAGCAGCAGCAGCGGCGTCCAGCCGGCCAGGAAAAACCACGCCTGGCGCGAACCGCGCGCCGCGGCGACGAGGGCGGCTGCCAGCAGCAGCAGGGCACCGATCATCAGCAGCGGGTTGAGCAGGAGCTGGGCCACTTCGACCAGCAACGGGATCCGGCTGCAACGCATCAGCACCAGCTGGATCATGCCAACCGCCAGCGCCATGATCGGCACCCGCAACAACGGGGCGTAACGCTTCAACTCGCAGAACCGCATCATGAACAGCGAGGCGAACGCGACCGACAGCGCCACGGCGGCCGAACCGGCCAGCAAGGCCATGCCCGACAGCCACTGCCACTCCATCGGATGGAACACGAAGCCGGTCTGGATGCCCTGGATCAGCGCGTAGCAGAGCACGTAGCCGGCGTACCACGCGTAGGTGACGTCGCGCAGCATCAGCGCGAAGCACAATGCCATCAGCACCATCGCCAGCATCACCGCGAAGCAGGCGCTGGCCAGCACCAGCCATTGCGCGTCGTTCCGCGCGTACTCGTTCCAGGGTTCCAGGTGGAAGCGCACCGGCGCGCTGAGCGTCTGCGCCGGCTCGAACTTCAGCAGGATCGGCGCCGACGCGGCCATGCCGGCCGGCAGCTGCCAGGCCAGCCGACCGTGGCCGTGGAGCGAATCGCCGAAGTCGTCCAGCGCCAGTGTCTGTGGCCGGCCGCCGTCGAAGGTGGTGACCGCGCCCAGCGTGGGCGGGTAGATGGTCAGTACCCGCGTGCTGTTGTCCCAGGGTGGTTGAGCCGTGATCACCACCCAGCTGCCGGTGCGGCCCTGTGGAAAGCGTTGCAGCAGGGACGGGTCGAAACTTTTCAGCAGGCCGGCGTGGTACTCGTCCAGCACGGTTTGCGGGGTGTCGCCGGCATGCACCTCGCGCCAGGCGCCGTTCAACGGCGTGGCGGCATGGGCCACGCCCAGCCAGAGCCACAGCAGGCCGAGCACGAGGCCGCGCCAGGACCGCCCCGGGCGTGTCGACGTCGGCATTGTGGTCAGCCTTTCCATTTGCCTCTCCCGCCCTGCGAATGTTTCGCAGGGCTACGTATGGCAATGCACTTGCTGGTCGCCCGTGGCTTACGCAACCCGGCATGTTCCGGAGCGCCGATGGCCACGTTCGCCCTGCTGTTCCGATACACGACGGTGAGGGTGGCGACGCTCGAACGTGCATCATCCTTCGTCGTTGTGTCATGCACGTGCCGTGCCATGGTACGCGCCCCGCGGCAAACCCATTGGCGGCGTCCGGGTTGCCGGCGATCGACGCGAGGCAGGAGGCGGCCGAAGTGGTTCAATCCGGACGCGCAGGGTCATCCCTGGCGGCATCGGGGCATTGTGCGGAGCGGGGGCGCCGCCGGCCAGTGACTATTGTCAGCCCCGGCGTCGGAAATCGCCGGCAGCGCCGTGCGGACTCAGGCGGGCCGGCGCGCGCCCAGCGTTACCAGCAGTTCCTGCGCGCTGCGGATGCGCTCGCTGGCGCCGGGCAGTTCCAGGATCACCTTCAGCTTGTCCTGGCCGTCCAGCTTGTACACGCGCGGCTGGCGCTGGATCAGCTGGATGATGGTCAGCGGATTCACTTCGGGTTTCTCGCGGAACACGATACGGCCGCCGTTGGCGCCGAAATCGAGCTTGCGGATACCCAGCGGGGTGGCCATCAGCTTCAGGCTGGCCACCGCGAACAACTGTTTCGTCGGCTCGGGCAGCAGGCCGAAGCGGTCGATCATCTCCACCTGCAGGTCGCGCAGGTCGTCCTCGCTGCGCGCACTGGCGATGCGCTTGTACAGGGTGAGGCGGTGGTGCACGTCGCCGAGGTAATCGTCGGGGATCAACGCGGGCAGGTGCAGTTCGACTTCGGTCTCGTGCTCGCTGCTCAGGTCGAAGTCCGGTACCTTGCCCGACTTCAGCGCACGCACCGCGCGATCCAGCAGTTCGGTGTACAGGCCGAAGCCGATCTCCTGGATCTGGCCGGACTGCTCGTCGCCCAGCAGCTCGCCGGCGCCGCGGATTTCCAGGTCGTGGGTAGCCAGGGTGAAGCCGGCGCCGAGTTCTTCCAGCGAAGCCAGCGCTTCCAGCCGCTTCTGCGCATCGGCAGTGATCGACTTGCGGTCGGGCACCACCAGATACGCATACGCGCGATGGTGCGAGCGCCCGACGCGGCCGCGCAACTGGTGCAGCTGGGCCAGGCCGAAGCGGTCGGCGCGGTCGATGATGATGGTGTTGGCCGTCGGGATGTCGATGCCGGTTTCGATGATCGTGGTGCACACCAGCACGTTGAAACGCTGGCGATGGAAGTCCGCCATCACGCTTTCCAGCTCGCGTTCGGGCATCTGGCCGTGGGCAATGCGGATGCGCGCGTCCGGAACCAGTTCTTCGAGTTCGCGCACGGTGCGCTCGATGCTCTGCACCTCGTTGTGCAGGAAGTACACCTGGCCGCCGCGCGACAGCTCGCGTTGCAGCGCCTCACGGATCGTCGCCGGGTCCCACGCCGAGATGAAGGTGCGCACCGCGCTGCGATGTGCCGGCGGCGTGGCAATCAGCGACAGGTCGCGCAAGCCGGCCATCGCCATGTTCAGCGTGCGCGGGATCGGCGTGGCGGTCATCGTCAGCAGATCCACCTCGGCGCGCAGCTTCTTCAGCTGTTCCTTCTGGCGCACGCCGAAACGTTGTTCCTCGTCGACGATGACCAGGCCCAGGTTCTTGAACTTGATGTCCGGCTGCAGCAGCTTGTGGGTGCCCACGATCACGTCGATCTGGCCGTCGGCGAGACGCTTCAGCGCCTCGTTCACTTCCTTGGTCGACTTGAAGCGCGACAGCACGTCGACACGCACCGGCCAGTCGGCGAAGCGGTCGGCGAAGTTGCGGTAGTGCTGCTGGGCGAGCAGGGTGGTCGGCACCAGCACGGCGACCTGCTTGCCGGCGGTGGCGGTGGCGAACGCGGCGCGCAGCGCCACCTCCGTCTTGCCGAAGCCGACGTCGCCGCAGATCACCCGGTCCATTGCGCGCGGCGCGGCGAGATCGCCCAGCACGGCCTCGATCGCGCTTTCCTGGTCGGGGGTTTCCTCGAACGGGAAGGTGCTGCCAAACTCCTCCACCAGCTGGCGATCGATCGGCATCGATTCGCCGCCGCGCGCCTGGCGCTGGGCGTAGATCGCCAGCAGTTCGGCAGCCACGTCGCGCACTTTTTCGGCCGCCTTCCTGCGCGCGCGCTCCCACGCGTCGCCGCCCAGCGAATGCAGTGGCGCCAACTCGGGCGCGGTGCCGGAGTAGCGGCTGACCAGACCCAGTTGCGCCACCGGCACGTACAGCTTGTCGCCCTTGGCGTATTCGATGGTGAGGAACTCGCCATCCATGCCGCCCACGTCCATCGAGACCAGGCCCTGGTAGCGGCCCACGCCATGGTCGACGTGCACGATAGGCGCGCCGATCGTGAGCTCGGTGAGGTCGCGGATGATCGCGTCGGGATCGCGTGTGGTGCCGCGGCGGCGCTTGCGCTCGCGCTCGCTGCGCACCCGCTCGCCGTACAGCTCGCGCTCGGTGAGCACGGTCAATACGGGTTTAGTCAGCGCAAAGCCCTGCTCAAGCGGAGCGATGGTGATGGCTAACCGCGGCCCATCATGCCTGGCTCCCTCCCCTGCGAGCAGGGGAGGGTTGTGACCGAAGGGAATCCCTTGCGGAGGGTGGGGTGCTCTTGCTCTGGCTTCTTCGCCAGCCGGAGCAACCCCCTCCCGGCCTCCCCCTGCGGGCAGGGGGAGGAGAAAGTCAGTCCAGCTTTCGACGCTTTGCGGCTTCAATCCCGCCGTGGCCAGCGTCTCGATCAGCGCCTCGCGCCGCCCCGCCGAATCGGCGGCGATCAGCACGCGGCCTGGATAGCTGGACAGGAAATGCCGCAGCGACGTGCCGGGTTCCTCGCCCTTGCGGTTGAGCGGCAGTTCCGGTGCCGGCTGCGTGCCGGTGTCGACGGCGTGCTCATGGCCGGCCTCGACCACTTCCACGCGCAATCGTTTGTTGAGCTGTTCGCGCAGTTTTTCCGGCGGCAGATAGATCTCGGCCGGCGGCAGTACGGGGCGTTCGATGTCGTGGGCGCGCTGGTCGTAGCGTTCGGCGGTCTGCGTCCAGAACTGGTCGGCCGCTTCGCCGGCACCTTCGCCCAGCACGAACAGCGCGTCGTCGGCGAGGTAGTCAAATAAAGTCGCCGTTTGCGCGAAGAACAACGGCAGGTAGTACTCGATGCCGCCGGGCGTGACGCCTTCCTTCATGTCCTGGTACAGCGGGCAGCGGCGCACGTCGATCGGGAAGCGTTCGCGCAGGTTGCCGCGGAACTCTTTCGCGGCTTCCTCGGTGAGCGGAAACTCGCGCGCGGGCAGCAGCTCGACCTTGTCCACCTGCTGTTGCGAGCGCTGGGTCTCGGGGTCGAAGCTGCGGATCGACTCCACTTCGTCGTCGAACAGCTCGATGCGGTATGGCTCGGCGGTGCCCATCGGGAAGATGTCGAGCAGCGCGCCGCGCACCGCGAAGTCGCCCGGTTCGGTCACCTGCGGCACGTTGCGGTAGCCGGACGCTTCCAGCCGGCGCTGTTCGCTGGCGAGGTCGAGCTTCTGGCCCTTCGCCAGCACCAGCCCGGAGCCGGTGATGTGCGAGCGCGGCGCGATCCGCTGCATCAGCGTGGCCACCGGCACCACCAGCACGCCGCGTTTCACGTTCGGCAACTGGTACAGCGTGGCGATGCGCTGGGAAACGATCTCCGGGTTCGGGCTGAACGCGTCGTAGGGCAGCGTTTCCCAGTCCGGGAAATGCAGCACCGGCAGACCGCCGGCGAAGATCTTCAGCTCGGACTCCAGCGCCTGCGCGCGCTGGGTATCGCGCGCCACCACCACCAGCAGGCCATCATGCGTGCGCGCCGCCTCGGCCAGCAGCAGCGCCCGCGCGGAGCCGTGTGGCGGCGTCCAGTAGCGGCGTTGTTTCGGGGTGGTCGGCAGGGGCGGGTGTTTGATCGGGTTGGGCATGGGGCGCATGTTCAAGGCGCCGCCATCGAGCCGCGCCGGGGAAAGCGGGCAAGTGTAACGCGATGTGCCTGGGCCCCTTCTCCCGCAAGGCAAAGGGGAGGCTGGCCAGAGCCGCCTGAATTCCCGTCCTATGGAGCAGGGAGCGTGCTCTTCAGAGCTTCAGCGTGATCTGTGCGGTGCCCGGTTCGTCCGGCATCATCCGCTGGGTGAAGCCCAGCTCCTTGCACAGCTGCAGCATCGGCCGGTTCTCCAGCAGCACGTAGCCCCACAGCTCGGCGAGGCCGCGGCGGCGGCAGTCGTCGACCAGGTGCCGCATCAGCAGCGCGCCGAGGCCACGACGGCTCCAGGCCTGTTCCACCAGTACCGAGAACTCGGCGCTGTCGGTGGCCTCGTCCACATAGATCCGGCCCACGCCGCGCATCTCGGTCGGCTTGATGGATTCGTCCATCAGCACATAGGCGGTCTCCTGCGCGGGGTCGATGCGGCACAGCCGCTGCGCCATCGGCGTGGGCAGTTCGGACATCGCGTGCAGGAAGCGGCGGCGGATGTCCTCCGGCGACAGCCGGGTGAAGCAGCGCTGCATCGCCGCCACGTCGCCCGGTTCGATCGCGCGCAGCACCAGCTCGCGGCCGTCCTCGGTGCGCACCTGCTCACCGCGTGGCGTGGACTGCACGTGCGGGCGCGCAAAGCGTTCGCTGGCGCGCGGCGGCAGCGAGGCATAGCGGGTGGGGGCAGAGAAGTCGATGGCGGGGTTCATGGCGGTTCCGTACTTTTGCGTATTGTGTGCATTGCAGCATGAATTTGCAATGACGGACTCTGCGTTGGGCTGGCGCACACGCGTGGAGCCGTATCGTAACCGGTGGGTTGATGCTGCAGCACGGGATGGCGCGGATGTGGGCAGACAGGCGCCGCGTCACATCGCACAATGCCGGCCGGACGTTCCCGGAGCACGGCATGACCCGCAAACCGACTCATGGCCTCACCGCGGCCCAACTGGATGCGCTGTGCAGTCATTGGCCCGGCGTCACCCGCGACACCAAATGGGGCGTCGACAGCGTGTTCAGCGTCGGCGGCAAGATGTTCGCGGTGATGCCGTCCGACGGCAGCGAGGGCGGCCGGCTGTCGTGCAAGGTGGCCGACGACCGTTTCCTCGAACTCACCGACCAGCCCGGCATTATCCCGGCGCCGTACCTGGCGCGCGCGCACTGGGTGTCGATCACCGAACCGCAGCGTTTTGCCACGGCGGAGCTGGAGGCGTTCGTCCTCGACGCCTATACGCTGGTGCGCGCGAAGCTGACGAAAAAACTGCAGGCGGCACTGGGGCCGCTGCCGACCATCAGGGCGAGGCAATGAAGCAGCATCTCGGCGCGCTGGCGCTGCTGGTCGCCGACTACGACGAGGCGATCGCCTGGTACACCCGCGCGCTCGGTTTCGAGCTGATCGAGGATACCGACATGGGTGGCGGCAAGCGCTGGGTGCTGCTGGCGCCGCCCGGTTCCCGCGAAACCCGTTTGCTGCTGGCCAAGGCGAACGGCGACGAGCAGGCTTCGCGCATCGGCAACCAGACCGGCGGCCGCGTCTTCCTGCTGCTCAACACCGACGACTTCCAGCGCGACTGGCAACGCATGCGCGCCGCAGGCGTGCACTTCCGCGAGGAACCGCGCCACGAGGCCTACGGCACAGTGGCGGTGTTCGAGGACCTGTACGGCAACGGCTGGGATCTTCTGGAACTGAAGCGCTGACGCGCTACCAGACCAGGTCGTCCGGCACCTCGAACTGCTTGTAGTACTCGTCGTCCGTCTCGTCGCCGCTGCCGGTTTCGGCGTGGCCGTGGTCGAGCACGATCATCGCCGCGTCGCGTTCGCGGACCTTGTCGGCGGCAACCCGCGGCAGCAGTTCGTAACCCTCGCCGTGGCGCACGATCACCAAGGTGCCGGCGGCCAGCTGCGCGCGCAGCGGCTCGTTCACCAGCACGCTCTTGATCACGTTGCTGTCCGCAAAGCGATAGGCGATCTCGCCCTCGCGCTGCACCTTGTGCACCTCGACGATCTGGCGAACCTGCGCACGCGCCTCGTTCGCACGCGCCTGCGCATTGCGCTCGGCGGCCAGCGCGCGATCGCGCTCGGCCTTCTCCACCTGCAGCCGCTGCGCCTCCAGCTGCTCCGTACTCGGCGCCGCCGGCCCCTTGCCCTGGTGCTTCTTCGCCTGCTCGCGCACGACTTGTGCAGCCTTGGTCTTGTTGACGAGGCCGGCCTTGAGGAGTTGTTCTTGCAGTGGGTTGCGCATGGGGTGGACGAGAGAACCGGGTGGGCAGGGGATGAGATTGTGGCGTGGGCTCGCGCCTTCAACGGTTACCGGTCAATCTGCATTGTCCGGCTCGAAGAAGCTCCAGCGCACATCGCCGAACTGCGCCTTCATCGCCGCCTCGACGGTGTTGATCGCGTCGATCAGGCTGGCGGTGGGCTGCATGCGCGCCTTCACCGCCACCATCACGTCCGGACCCATCTGCAAGGTGATCAGGTTGAGCACTTCGGCAACTTCGGGGCGGCTTTTCAGGAAGCTCATCAGCTCGTCGCGGCGGCGTGGTTCCATGCCCTGGCCGATCAACAGCGCTTTTACTTCGATCGCCACCAGCACCGCCACCACGATCAGCAGCACGCCGATCGCGATGGTGCCGGCCGCGTCGAACATCAGGTTGCCGGTGAGCATGGTGGCGCCGACGGCGAGTGTGGCCAGGCACAGGCCGAGCAGGGCGGCCAGGTCCTCGCCGAAGATCACCAGCAGCTCGCTGGAGCGGGTTTCGCGGAACCAGGTCCACAGGCCCTGCTCGCCGCGGGCCTTGTTCACTTCGTGCAGGCAGCCGCGCATCGAGATGCCCTCGACCACGATGCCGAACACAAGCACGCCCAGCGCCAGCCACGGCCACTTCAGCGGCTCGGGATGGGTGAGCTTGTGCACGCCCTCGTAGATCGAGAACATGCCGCCCACGCTGAACAGCAGGATCGCGACCAGGAACGACCAGAAATACAGCGCGCGACCCCAGCCCAGCGGGAACTCGTCCGACGGCGGTCGTTTCGCCTGGCGGATGCCGAGCAGCAGCAGGCCCTGGTTGCCGCAGTCGGCCAGCGAGTGCACCGCCTCGGCCATCATCGCGCCGGAGCCGGTGACGAAGGCGGCGAACAGCTTGGCCACGAAGATGGCGAAGTTGGCGCCCAGCGCGAGGAAGATGGCCTTGATCGGGTTGGCGTGCCCAGACGACATGCGGCTTCAGTCCCAGAGTAATAAGGTCAGGGAGTTTAGCGGTCGCGCAGGATATTGCGCACGTCGGTCAGCGGATGCCGACGCCCAGGCCCACGCCGAAATGGACGTTGTTGCGGCCCTTGTTCATTTCCTCGGCGGTCCACACGTGCGATTGCGCCACGCTGACCAGCGGGAACACGTAGTCGGCCTCGCCGACCTTGCCGGCGCGGCTGCCGTTGAGCTTGCCGTCGACCGTCATCAGCGCGCCGGCGGGGTAGTCCAGCGGTTCCACGTAGCCGGGCATCACGGCGATGAAGCGGCCGCTGCCACTGTCGTTCGCCTTCGGCCGCTGCGAGGTGTCCAGCGGGTAGGCCAGCAGCTCGATCTCGCTGTGGTCGGCGAGCACCTTGACCTGCACGATGCGGCCGCCCCAGATCACCTGGCTGTTGCTGAACTTTTCCGGCGATTGCGCCACCTGGAACGGCGCGGCGGTGACCGCGGCGCCGGCGGTCTTGTAGATCGGTGCCGGGGCGCAGGCGGCCAGCAGCATCAGCAGGGCGGCCGGCGCGGCGAGTCGGATCAGCAGGAAGGCGGGGCGGATGCGCATGGTCGTGCTCCTGGAGGAACGCTGGCTGGGTGCGTCGAGCTTAGCGGCGACCCGGCGGCCGCGGTAGTCGCGAGGCGGGCAGCGGGCTGGGCGTGTTCAGCTGGCTGCCCGCTTCGTCCAGCAACCAGTCCAGCTTCCATTCGGCCGCGCGCTCCTGCGACAGCAGGCTGGCCAGCACGCGCAACGGTTCGCGCAAGGTGTCGTCGAGGTTCCACGGCGCGTTGAGGATGACCATGCCCGAACCGTTGAGGCGCAGCGGCGAATCGTCCGGGTGCACCAGCAGTTCGGCGCGCAGGATGCGCTTCACCCCGCTGTGCTGCAGCTTGCGCAGGAACGGCTGCACCTGGCTGCGCAGCTTGATCGGGTACCACACCGCATAGACGCCGGTGGGCCAGCGCAGCAGGGCCGACTTCAGCGCCTGTTCGATCAGCTTGTACTCGGCTTCCTGCGCCTCGTACGGTGGATCGATCAGCACCAGGCCGCGCTTTTCCTTCGGCGGCAGCAGCGCCTTCAGCGCCTCGTAGCCGTCGCGCTGGTGCACGTGCACCTGCGGGTTGCCGTGGAACAGTTCGCGCAGCTTCGCCGCTTCCTCGGTGTGCAGTTCGCACAACTGGGCGCTGTCGCCCGCACGCAGCAGACGGGCGACCTGCAGCGGTGAGCCGGGGTAATGCTTCAGACCCTGCTCATTGCCGTCGCCCTTGAGGATGCTGGCGCGCCAGCGCTGCAGCAGCGGCGGCACCTTTTCCGCCGGGTGCAGGCGCGCGATGCCGTCCTTGTGCTCACCGGTCTTCTTTGCCTCGAAGCCTTCCAGCGGGTAGCTGCCGCTGCCGGCGTGGGTGTCGATGTAGCAGAACGGCGTGGGCTTGGCCTGCAGCGCCTCGACCAGCGCGAGCAGCACGACGTGCTTGAGGACATCGGCGAAGTTGCCGGCGTGATAGGCGTGGCGGTAGTTCATGGCGGTCACGGCGGGCGGGGTGGCCAAGTATAGATGCGGACGCTGCGCGCCCTGGCGTGCCGCGTAACCTTTCCTGCACATCGGCCGGCGCAGGCTGCGCCTGTTGCAACGTTGCAACCGGCCGGACGCGCGGCTCCGACCGTCCACCTGCGCGGAGAATCATCATGACGTTCCTGCCAAGAATCATTGTTTCGACGGCCGCTGTCGGCCTTTGCCTGGCATTCGGCACGGTCAGCGCCCAGGACACCGGAGGCATGGCGCCGGCGTCGCCGTCGAGCAGCATGGGCCAGATGGGCGGCATACATCACAAGATGATGCGCCACAACAAGAACGGCAGCATGCACATGATGCCGGCCACGGTGAGTTCGGTGGATACCAAGACCGGCATGGTCGAGGCGGACGCGGAAGGCATGTCGCTGCGCCTGCACTTCCCGCCGGCTTCGGTGGCCAACTTGAAGGCTGGCGACAAGATCACGCTGCACATGGGCTATACCAAGTAGTTCGCCGGTGGCGGACGGGCCACGGCGTGCCCCGGCGGCAACGCCGATGGAGCCTCGTCCAGAGTTGAGGCACGCCGGCATGGACCCTATGCTGTGTCGGTGGACCAATCACTACGCCATGCTGCACGCTTGCCATCCCTCCGGGCGATGGCATGGTTGGCGTGGCTGATCCTCGCGCTGGCACCGGTGCACGGCATGCCGCGCGGGATGGCGGGTGACGCACCGCAGGGCGCGCCGGTGTCGTCCACCGTGCATGCGGTCGATCACGGCCAGCACGCCATGTCGGTCCCATCTGACTGCTGCGTCGACCATGCACTCGGCCAGCACGACGCGATGGCGTCGGCCCATTGCGCGGCAGCGTGCGGCAGCATGCTGCCGGCGGTCGCCCTGGTTGCGCTGGTGCCGGTGGCGCCGGAACCGCTGCACGTTTCCCCTCTCTTCGCGTCCGCGCCCAGTGTCGTGCACGCGGCACCGCTGCGGCCGCCAGCCGGCTGATCCTCGTTCGCTGCGACCGTGCCTTCATGCCCGCCTGGCGGCGAGCGTGGACGGCGGCCCGTGTCGGCACCGGCCATCGGTGCCTTCCCCGAAGGAGATCCACGTGCATCCATTTCCTCCATCGCCCGCGACCGACCTGTCGCGGCGACGTTTCGTGCAGGGCCTGGCCCTGGGCGGCGCGGTAGCCGGCCTCGGCCTGCTGCGGCCCGCGAACGCCTGGGCGCTGACCAGCCCGGGGCAGCCCACGGTGCTGAGCGGCACCGACTTCGCGCTGGACATCGTCGAGCGCACCGTCAACTTCACCGGCGCAGCGCGGCCGGCGACCACCGTCAACGGCGGCGTGCCCGGTCCGCTGCTGCGCATGCGCGAAGGCAGCACGGTGACCCTGCGCGTGAGCAACCGCCTGCGCGTGCCGACCTCGATCCACTGGCACGGCATCATCCTGCCGTTCCAGATGGATGGCGTGCCCGGCCTCAGCTTCGACGGCATCGCACCGGGCGAAAGTTTTCTGTATCGGTTCCAGCTGCGCCAGAGCGGCACTTACTGGTATCACTCGCACTCGGGTTTCCAGGAACAGAACGCGCTGTACGGTCCGCTGGTGATCGATCCGGCCGGCCCCGAGCGCTACCCGACCGACC
The DNA here is from genome assembly GCF_018101315.1 of Rhodanobacter sp. B2A1Ga4. Classification (NCBI taxonomy): domain Bacteria; kingdom Pseudomonadati; phylum Pseudomonadota; class Gammaproteobacteria; order Lysobacterales; family Rhodanobacteraceae; genus Rhodanobacter; species Rhodanobacter sp. B2A1Ga4. The sequence goes on from NZ_JADBJR010000001.1 coordinate 226,056, forward strand.
GCGACTACGTGGTGATGCTCAACGACTGGACCGACGAGGACCCCGCGCGCATCTACGCCAAGCTGAAGAAGCAAAGCGACTACTACAACTTCGCCCAGCCAACCGTGCCGGATTTCTTCCGCGACGTGCGCGAAAAGGGACTGGGCCAGGCGCTGGCGATGCGCAGGATGTGGAACGAAATGCGCATGAACCCGACCGACCTGGGCGACGTCTCCGGCTACACCTACACCTACCTGATGAACGGCGCGACGCCGGCGGGCAACTGGACTGGTATCTTCAAGCCCGGCGAGAAGATCCGCCTGCGCTTCATCAACGGCTCCTCGTCCAGCATCTTCGACGTGCGCATTCCTGGCCTGAAGATGATGGTGATCGCCGCCGACGGCCAGGACGTGCAGCCGGTGCCGGTCGACGAGTTCCGCATCTCGGCGGCCGAAACCTACGACGTGATCGTCGAGCCGCAGGAGGAGCGGGCGTACACCGTGTTCGCCCAGTCGATCGACCGCAGCGGCTACGCGCGCGGTACGCTGGCGCCGCGCGCAGGAATGACGGCGGAGGTGCCACCGGTGGACAAGCGCGTGTGGCTGGACATGCGCGACATGATGGGCGCGATGTCGCACGCGGAGCACGGCGGCGGTCATGCCGCGATGCCCGGCATGGATCACGGCAGCATGAACCATGGCAGCATGGATCACGCCGGCATGGCCGCCGCCCCCGCCGTGCGCCACGCCCGCACTGAATACGGCCCCGGCGTGGACATGCGCGTCGACACGCCGCGCAGCAACCTCGACGATCCTGGCATCGGCCTGCGCGACAACGGCCGCCGCGTGCTGACCTATGCCGACCTGCACACCGTCGGCGGTCCGCTCGACGCGCGCGAGCCCGGCCGCGAGATCGAGCTGCACCTGACCGGCAACATGGAGCGCTTCATGTGGTCGTTCGACGGCATCAAGTTCCCCGACGCCAGGCCCATCCATTTCAACACCGGCGAGCGCCTGCGCATCGTGCTGGTCAACGACACTATGATGAATCACCCGATCCACCTGCACGGCATGTGGAGCGAGCTGGAAAATCCGGATGGCCAGTTCCAGGTGCGCAAGCACACCATCAACGTGCAGCCGGCGCAGCGCATCAGCTACGCGGTGACCGCCGACGCGCCGGGCCGCTGGGCCTACCACTGCCACCTGCTGTACCACATGGAAGCGGGCATGTTCCGCGAGGTGGTGGTGTCATGAGCACGAAGCGTCGCGACACCTCGATCGTTCCTCGTCGTGTGGCGTGGCTGGCCGCGCTGTTGCTGGCCATGCCGCTGGTGGCGACGGCGCAGAGCGCACCGGCCCCGGCCAGCAGCACAGCGCCCGCGCCGGTTGATCACGGCTCGATGCACGGGATGGATCACGGCGCCGTGCACCACGACGCGCCGATGCCCGCGCCGGTGGCATCCACCCACGTCATGCCCGGCATGGATCACGCGTCGATGCCCGGCACGAGCCGCCACCAAGCGCATGCCGCGGGCACGAGCGTGGAGCCGATGCAGGGCGACCACGCGCCGGTGGACACACGCAGCGGCGATTATTCCGACGGCATCGCCGCCAGTCCCGCGCACGCCCTGCACATGCACGGCAGCACACCGGCCGGCATGCTGCTGTTCGATCAACTGGAAGCGTTCCACGGTCGCGACGGCAACGGCCAGTCGTGGGAAGCCACCGGCTGGTACGGCAGCGACACCGACAAGCTGTGGCTGCGCAGCGAAGGCGAGCGCAGCGATGGGCGGATCGGCGATGGCGAGGTCGAGGTGCTGTGGGACCGCGCCGTCGCCGCGTTCTGGAGTACCCAGCTGGGCGTGCGCCATGACTTCGGCGAAGGCCCGACGCGCAGCTGGGCCGCGTTCGGCGTACAGGGCCTGGCGCCGTACTGGTTCGAGCTCCAGGCTACCGCCTATGCCGGGCCCTCCGGACGCACCGCGGCGCGCCTGCGTGCGGATTACGAGTTGCTGTTCGCCCAGCGGCTGATCCTGCAGCCGGAACTGGAGGTCAACCTGCATGGCAAGTCCGATCCGGCCCGCGGCATCGGCAGCGGTCTCACCGATGCGAAGCTGGGCTTGCGCCTGCGCTACGAGATCCGGCGTGAACTCGCGCCGTACATCGGCGTAGTCTGGACGCGCCGTTTCGGCGCCACGGCCGATTTCGCCCGCGCCGATCATCAGGCAGTCTTCGACCGGCAGTGGGTCGCCGGCGTCCGCATCTGGTTCTGAGGAGAGGCCATGAAACGACTCATCATTACCTTGGTGATTCTCTGCGCCATCGCCGTCGCCGGCGTCGGCGCCTTCGTCTGGTCCGGCGTCTACAACATCGGTGCCGATGCCCACCACACGAAGCCCGTCTACGCGCTGATGCAGGCGTTGCGCGAGCGCTCGATCGAGCATCATGCGCAGGGCATCGTGGTGCCGAACCTCGACGACCCGCAGCTGATCCTCAAGGGCGCCGGCCAGTACGCGGCGATGTGTACGGGTTGCCATCTGGCGCCGGGCATGGCCGAGAATGAAATGCGCCCGGGCCTGTACCCGAAGCCGCCGCAACTGGCGAAGTTCCGCCCCGACCCGCGCGAGGCGTTCTGGGTGATCAAGCACGGCATCAAGATGAGCGCGATGCCGGCGTGGGGTTCCAGCCACGATGACACCACCATCTGGAGCATGGTGGCGTTCCTGCAGAAGCTGCCGGATCTGTCACCGGCGCAATACAAGGACATCGTGGCAAAGGCGCCGCCGGATGAAGACATGGACATGGACATGTCCGGCCACGACCACGATGCGGCGGAGCATGCGCATGAGCAATGACAACACTGGCTGCCACGCCGGGCGTGGCAACAGCATCGATCCGGCAACAATCCGCACCGATACCAGGAGCACGGTAATGAAACGATGGTTTTCCCGCTGGGGCGTCACCCTGCTGTTTGCCGTGCTGTTCGCGCCGGCGGCGTTGGCGGCGAATGCGTTCGACGTCTACCGCGATCCATCCTGCGGCTGCTGTGGCGCGTGGGTCGACTACATGCGCGCACAGGGCTACACCGTCACCGTGCACCAGGACCAGCCAATGGCCGCGGTGAAGGCGCGCTTCGGCGTGCCACCCGGTGCGGTGTCTTGTCACACCGCGGTGATCGACGGCTACGTGGTCGAGGGGCACGTGCCGGTGGAGGACATCCGTCGCCTGCTCGCCGAGCGGCCGGACGCCATCGGCATCGCCGCGCCCGGCATGCCGATGGGTTCACCGGGCATGGAGATGGGCGCGCCCGAACGTTACGACGTGGTGCTGATCGGCCGCGACGGCTCGACCCGTGTCTTTGCGACCCATGCTCCCGCAGCGTAACTTTGGTCGGTTCCGCGCAGTACGCTGAAGCCCATGACGACTGAACTCATCCTGCGCAGCACGCTGACCTGCCCGCATTGCGGCCACCAGGCCACCGAGACCATGCCGACCGACGCCTGCCAGTTCTTCTACGACTGCCCCGGCTGCGGCGAACTGCTGCGGCCGAAACCTGGCGACTGCTGCGTGTTCTGTTCCTGGGGCAGCGTGCCGTGTCCGCCCGTGCAGCAGCAGAAATCCTGTTGCGGATAGGCGCAGGTCCGGCGTGAGCGGCGTCAGCGATGCATCCCGATGCATCCGGCGCCCTGGTTTGGCAGGCTGTTTCCCGGTGCCGCTGCCGCCCGGTCATGGCGGGCCTGCCGGGAGCGGCGGCGGGTCAGTCGACCATGCTGTGGCTTTCAGTGGTGCCGATCAGCTCGGGCTGCTCCGGCGGGCGCACCCGCCGGTTCAGCAGCGGGTGCATGAATACCGCGGCCAGGATCACCGCCACGCCGGCGTAGAACCAGTGGTCCAGCTCGTGCTGCTCGCCCAGCAGCACGATCGCCAGCACGATTGCGTAGACCGGCTCCAAGTTGGTCACCATCTGCGTGCCGAACGCACTCATGTGGCGCAGCGCCACCAGTGCCAGCGTGAACGGCAGCAAGGTGCAGCCGAACGCCAGCGCCAGCAGCAGCAGCGCATCGTGCGCGCCCGGCAGCATGAATGCGGGGCCGGCGTGCGGAATGAACGGCGCGAGCAGGGTGAGGAAAACGGTGCCGGTGCCCAGTTCGATGAAGGTCACCGTGAGCGGGTCGCCGTGTTCCACCAGGCGTTTGTTGAGCGAACCGAAAAACGCCACGAACAGCGCCGACAGCACGCCCACCGCGATGCCCAGACGCATGTCGTGGGGCACGCCGCCCACCACCATCACCACGCCCGGCACCACCGCCACGCCGATCAGCAGCTCGCGCGGATCGAACCGGCGCTTCGCGATCCACGGTTCGATGAAGGCCAGGAACACCGGCCCCAGCGCGATGCAGGTGGCGCCGACCGAGGCGTTGGACAGCTTGATCGCGGCATAGAAAGTGAGCCAGTGCAGCGACACCAGCACGCCGATGCCGGCATAGGCCCAGACCAGCCGCGCCGGCATCGCGCGCAAGCCGCGCCAGACCCGCGGCATCAGCAGCAGCGCCGCCACCACCAGCAACATGCGCCACCACACCAAGGGCAGCGCCGGCAGCGTGATCAACTTGCCGAGGATCGCGGTGAAGCCCCACAGCAACACGCAGAAGTGGATCTGCAGGCGGGCCTGGTTGACGGGTTGCATGGGGAATTCGCAGGGAAGGGTGGTGCAACATTCTAGCGTCCGCATCGGGGCAGGCGGATTCTCACAAGGCACGTGCAATGGCCGGTTTGGCCAGGCTTGTCGCTGCGCCGCGGTTTGAGTTTGCCGGTGGCTGTGGCAGATTGCCCTGACTTGCCTTGCGTCGGGGGAATCGCATGTCACGTAACCGTTCTGCCTTGATGGGGCTGTTGTTGCTGGGGCTGCTGCAGGTTCTCGCCGGGTGCTCGAAGAAGCAGGAGGTCGTGCCGGCCCCGATCAGCGGGGAACGGTCGAAGGCCGGTGCGATGCTGGCCTATGAGCACGTGCTGCGGATTAGGTTGCCCGGGACGGAGATCGCCGGCCGCCTGGCGGCGGCCCGACAGGCCTGCGAGATGGCCCGTTTCGGTGCCTGCAACGTACTGCGCATCGAGCAGGCAGAACACGATGCCGAACTCGCGGTGCGGATCGTTCCGGAAGGCGTGGAGCCGATGGCGAAGCTGGCTGCGCAAGGCGGCACGGTCGGGTTCCGGCAGACCACGGCGGAAGATATCGCCGATGCCGTCAACGACAACCAGCGTCAGCGCGAACTGCTCGAGAAGCACGCACAACACCTGGCGGAACTGGCTGCACGCAAGGACATTGCCGTTGCCGACCTGATCGCACTCAGCCACGAGCAGGCTTCGGTGGAGAGCCAGCTGCACTCGCTGCAGGCGGTGGCCGCCAACCAGCAGCGTCGGCTGGATACGAACCGGCTCGAACTGCATTTCGGCGACACCCGCGCGTACTCGCGCAGCGGGCGTATCGGTGACGGTTTTTCCGGCCTGCTCGACGAAACCACCGAGGGCGTGACCGATGCCCTGGGGTTGCTGGGCTACGGCCTGCCGTTCCTGATCCTGGCCTTCCCGCTGGCGCTGCTGTGGCTCTGGCTGTGGCGCCGGTTCACCCGTCGCGGACGAATGCAGGAGCGCTGACGAGACGCTGCCGACCGCTGCGTCGGGTACGAGCACTTACTTCCTCGCTGCCGGTTTGCCCGCCGGCAGCACAGTGCCGGAGCTGCGCAGCTGCTGCAGCACAACGCGGCAGGTGTTGTCGCTCTCGTCGTCGTGGCTGGGCGCAACCAGGGCGAGCAGGGCGGCGGCCGGGGCGGCGACGACGCCCAGCGCGACGGCGCCGGCGCCACGCGCCAGCAGCGGGCCGGCATGCACGCCGACGTCCGGATTCTTCAGCGTGCCGCGGACGTACAGCGGCGAGCGCAGCGAGAACACGCGGAACCCCTTGGTGTGCGGCTTCACGTCGAGGTCGAGTTTCTCGTCGGCGAAGTTCACCGTGCCGGTCACGTTGACCACCGCGTCGCCGGTGTCGAACACGAACAGGCGCATGTCGAACAGGCCGTTGGTCGCGCTCATGTCGGCAGCGGCGCAGTTGATCGGCACCGTGCGGTCACCGAACAGCTTGCCGATGACGATGTTGGCCACGTTGAGGCCAGCGGTTTCCAGCAGGGTCTTGCTGATCGCACCATCGTTCATCAGCAGCTTCAGCTCGCCGTTCGCGCTGCCGAGCAGGGCGGCGACCGAGTTGCCCTGCGCATCAAGCGTGGCGTCGCCGTTGATCTCGCCGAAGCTGGTGCGCATCGGTTCGAAGGTCGGGAACAGCTGCTTGAGCTTGAGGTGGCGCGCGTCGAGTTTCAGCACGCCGCGCATCGGCGTGCGGCTGCCATCGAGGGTGAGGTTGCTGCGCACCGTGCCGCCGGCCAGGCTGAAGCTCAACGGGTCGAGGTACAACGCACCGTTGTTCATGACCAGGTGGGTGCTGAGCGAGTCGATCGGCAGCGCCGCGCCGCGCACGATGTGCGCGCCGGCGAAAGTCACGTCCGCGTCCATCGCCTGCCAGCGGTCGGTGCGGAACGGTTCCACCGGCAGCAGCTTGTCGGCCGGTTGCGGCGTGGCGTCGCCGCGCCGTTCCTTGCCGGCGCGGGAATCGGCGCCGATCAGCGGGGCCAGGTCGGCGAATTGCAGCAGCTTCGAGTGCAGGTCGCCGCTCAGCTTCGGCCGCGCACCGCCGGTGACGAACAGCAGGTTGCCGGCCAGGTCGCTGCCGCCGACGCGGCCGCGGAAGTCCTGGTAGCTGTAACGACTGCCGCGGCGGTGCAGTTCGGCCTTTAGGTGGCCTTCGGTCGCGTACGGTGGGGTGTCGGGCAGGGTGATGCCGGTGATCGGGTACAGCTTGGCCATGCTGGAGCCGGACAGCCACAGGCGCACGTCCAGCGCACCCAGGTGCAGCGGATCGGTCAGCGTGCCGACCAGGGCGATGCGGCTGTCGCCGATGCGCACGTCGGCCTGCAGCGGGAATGGCGTGGTCGTGTCCTGCAATGCCAGCACCGCGCCGGTGCGGCCCTTGCCCTTGAGCGGGCTGCCCTGGTAGCTGCCTTCGGCGGTCCAGCCGAACTGATAGGTGATGGATGATTTCGCCTTGTCCGGACCCGGACCGGCATCACCGCTTTCCAGGGTTTTCTTCGCCGCAGCACCCAGCGTCTTGCCGGCTTCCTCGCGCGCGGCGCTGGATTGTTGGGCCACGATCTGGTCGTACGGAATCGCCGCCTGCAGCGGCTCCACCACCAGCTTGAGCTTCACGCGGCTGGCCGCGTCATCGAGCGTGAGCAGTCCCTGGTCGAAACCGATCGTGCCCAGCTGCAGCTTCCAGGCGGAAGGCGCCGTGTTTTCCGGCAGCGTGAAGTCCCAGCTGGCACGCCCCGACTTGTCGCGCTCGAGGTCGGCCGTGGGACGCACCAGCTGCAGCGTGGGCACGTCGATGTGGTGCGCCAGCAGCGGCAGCGGCGACAACCGGAAGCGCAGCGCGTCGAGGTGGGCGAACCGCGGCTGTGCTGCCCAGTCCGGGTTGGCGATGCTGATGTCGCGCGCGGTGAACTCGGGCCACGGCAGCCATGAGCTGGGCCAGCGGCTGTTGCGGTCGCGCTGCCAGTCGACGGTCAGTTCGCCGTTGATCGCGAACGGCCGGCCGATCGCCTGGCTGACCTTGTCGGCGATGAACGGCTTCATGCGATTCCAGTCGAACGAGGCGACCACGATCAGCAGCACCGCGATCAGCACCAGCAGCGTGCCGGCGATCCAGCTGAGTACTTTGCGGCTGCGTTGCATCCGTCACTCCTGCGGCGGTTGACCCGCACGTCGTATGGACGGATCGAGTCATCGCGCCCAGTGATAACCGCAGAGATGCAAAGGTTATGTGGTGGTCGCCGACTGCTTTCAGACCCCGTTCACGCGCGCTCGCCGGGCGAAGCCTGCGGTGGATCAGGCCGCGACCTGGTTCTCGGCCCGCCGGCTGATGCAGTAGACCGCCGCCGGCGGCAGGTTGAGCAGTGCGCTGGCGACGCGGCGGGCCTGCAGGTTCAGCCGTGCGAGCAGGGCCGGCGATAGCGGACAACGCGGGCCGTAGGTGAACTGGTAGAACATGCCGCCGCTGCGCAGCTGACGCGCGAACGCACCTTCCACGATCGCGGCGACCTGGGCCGGCGGCATCGACAGCAGCGGCAGGCCGCTGATCACGGCGCAGGCGCGTTCGTCGCCGAACAGCGACTCGGTATCGCCGAGCCGGGCGGCGTCCATGCGCAGGATGGTCGCCGCCGGGTAGCGCCGGCTCAGCGCGTCGGCGAAGTGCGGATCAGCCTCGACCAGCGCCAGCCGGTGCAGCGGCACGCCACGCGCCAGCAGGGCGCGGGTCAGCGCGCCGGTGCCGGGGCCGAGTTCGATCACCGGGCCATCCAGCGCGCCGACCTGGCTGGTCATCAGCCGCGCCAGCGCCGCGCCGGACGGCGTCACCGCGCCGATGCCGCGCGGGTCGCGCAGCCAGGCACGCAGGAAGGCCAGGGTGTCGTTCAACGGCATGTCGCGGTTTCCAGCATCGGCAAGAAAGGCAAGGTAACCGACGTGGGTGAACAAAATGTTCGTCGTGGCGTGGCGGCCTCAGTGCGCCGGCTTCGCCTCGCGTACCGGCACGTCCATGCTGCACAGGTCGACCTTGCCGGCCGGCCGGGCATAGAACGCGTTGCGCCCGTTGCGTTTCGCCTCGACCAGCGCCGCGAAGCTGGCGCTGTCGGTGCGCAGCACCTCGATCGCCGGGCGCTCCTTCGCCGGAATGTCGGCGGCCAGCTGCACCGACTCGATCGTGGTGCGTTGTGCCGGCTTCGTGTAGAAGCCCATCGGTTCCGCGCCGCGCGGCAGGCCGGACAAGAGCGGCATGCCTTCCAGCACGCGGCCGGCGACGGCGAGGTTGCGGTCCAGCCGGCGCGGCGCCTGGCCGATCACCGCGTACAGCGAACTGCCGCTGCCGGTTTCCGGCGCCACGTCGCGCGCCACGCCGACCATGCCGTAGCAGTGCGCCAGCCACTCCTGCCCGGCAGCCGGATCGCGCGCCACCGGGAAGCCTTCGCTGAAACCGACCTCCGGCGCGTACACGTCGCCGTCCGGCAGCGGTGTCCACGGCAGCTTCGCGTCGATCGCGCGGGTGAACTCCGGCGGCAGCGTCTTGCTGGCCTTGCCCAGAGAACGGAGCTTGCTCTTGTCGCCGTTGTCGTCGTCGTTGGGATCACCCCACTGGGTGACGAAGTTGTCCTGCACCCGGATGATCGCCAGCCCGTCGAAGTAGTGCTGGCGCACCAGGGTGCGGATGTTCGCCGCGTGCAGCGGGGTGAAATCCGGCGCCAGCTCGATCACCACGCGCCCGGTCGGCAGTTGCATGAACAACAGATTCTGCGGGTCCGGCGTGCGCCACTCGGCCGGCGTGGACCTGGCCAGGATTTCCTTCGCGGTCGGCGTGGGCTTGTCCTGCTCGGCGGCGAGGGCGGACAGTGCCAGCAGGCTGCTGGTCAGCGCGAGTGCAACGATGAGATGGCGGCGAAGCATGGCATTCCCTGGGCAGTGGATGGGCAACGGTTGCAACTTAGCAGAGTGCTGCCGCTGATCACGCCACGCATGACTTCAGGCCCATGCACTAGTGTCAAGTTCGCACTATGGTTTACTCCAACCTAAGAAGCAGTGCGGGTGAGCCTGGATGGACGACAGCGTCAGCCAGTTGAAGAAGTTCCAGAAGGAGCTTTCCAGCGGCACCGTGTCGCTGGTGTTGCTGGCGGTGCTGGGGCAGTCGCGCCAGCCGATGTACGGCTACCAGATCGCCAAGCGGCTGGAAGAAACGGGTGAGGGCGTGCTGGCCGGCAAGCAGAGCGCGCTGTATCCCGTGCTGCGCAACCTGGAGGCGGCCGGCCTGCTCGCCAGCGAGGTGGAGCCGTCCGTCAGCGGGCCGCCGCGCCGCTATTACCGCATCACCAGACCGGGGCGCGAGGTATTGCGCGAATGGGTCGCCGCGTGGAACGCCACTCGCGACTCCGTCGATAACGTCTTGCAAGGAGGGGTGTCATGAACGCGCCACGTACCATCGTCGAATACATCGAACAACTGCGTGCCGCCTTGCGCGGCGCCGATCCGGCGCTGGTCCAGGACGCGCTGTACGACGCCGAGGAACATCTGCGTGCCGAACTGGCCGAGCAGCCCGGGCGCAGCGAGGCACAGATGCTGGAACACGTCGCCGGCAGCTACGGCGCGCCGGACGAAGTGGCCGAGATCTATCGCGACCAGGAGATCAGGATCCAGCGCGCGCTGCGTCCGCCGCCGCCGCCGAAGCGCCGTTCGCTGGCCGGGCGCTTCTTCGGCGTCGCCGCCGATCCGCGCACCTACGGCGCGTTGTTCTACATGCTGCTGTCGCTGGCCACCGGCATCTTCTACTTCACTTGGGCGGTGACTGGGCTGTCGTTGTCGCTGGGGTTGTCGGTGCTGATCATCGGCCTGCCGTTCATCGTGCTGTTCTTCGGCAGCGTGCGCGTGCTGTCGCTGGTGGAAGGACGCATCGTGGAGGCGATGCTGGGCATGCGCATGCCACGGCGGCCGGTGTACCCGACCACCGGCATGACCCTGCTGCAGCGCATCGGCAGCATGTTCACCGACGTGCACACCTGGACGACGCTTTGCTACATGTGGCTGATGCTGCCGCTGGGCATCGTGTACTTCACGCTCGCCGTGACCTTGCTCAGCGTGTCAGTGGCCTTCATCGGTGCGCCGCTGGCGATGCTGTTCCGCGACGACAGCTGGGTGTCCTGGCCGCGCCAGGTCACCGTGGACTGGGGTCTCGGTGCGCATGTGCCGGGTTGGGGCGACGCGATCGCGATGTGCGTGATCGGCATCGTGCTGCTGTTCGCCACCCTGCACCTGGCGCGTGGCCTGGGCCGGCTGCACGGGCTTGTCGCCAAGCACATGCTGGTGCCGCGCGCGGCGAATTGACGGGATATTCGATCACACCAGTTGCAGGTCCCGTGGTTGTGCCTGCGGGAATACCGCCTGCAACTCGCTGCCGGTCAACCCCCAGATGCGCCCGAACAAACCACCCAGCACGTCGCGGTAGTCGTTGAGCACCTGGTAATCGCGGTTCTGCAGCAGGTTCTGCTGGTTGACGGCGACCTGCTCGCCGGCGAGGCGTCCGCCATTGACCTTGCCGCCGAGCACCAAGTGCACGGTGCCGTGACCATGATCGGTACCCTTGTCGCCATTCTCGCGGAAGGTGCGGCCGAACTCGGAGAGCACCACCACGGTGGTGTCGTTCCAGGCGTCGCCCAGTGCCTCGGCATAGGCAGCCAGGCCTTCGCCGAGGTTGCGCAAGTTGTTGGCGAGGCCGCCGCTGACGCTGCCCTGGTTGACATGGGTATCCCAGCCGCCCACGTCGACGAAGCCGAGCCGGTACTGCTCGCGCATCAGGGTGGCGATGCGCCGCGTCTCGGCGGCGAAGTTGCGGGCGCCGGGCGCACCACGGCTGGCCTGCACCATCTCGTTGCGCAGGTCCGCCGACACTGTCTTGGGCAGCGCCAAGCCGTCGGCGCTGGCCGCGGCCAGCGGTGTGCCTTTGTACATGCCGGACAGGATCGCCGCCTGTCGCTCGTTGAAATGCGCCTTGGGATCGGCCTTCAGCGAGATGTTGGGGATGTCGCGTTGCGCGCCCTGGAAGCTCAGCGGCAGGTTGTTGGTGAACGCGATCGCCGAGGTTCCGCTGAGCAGGCCGGACAGCCGCGCGAGGAAGCCGGAACGATAGTTGCCCATGGACTCGGGTTCGCCGCGCTCGATGTGATCCTGCGTTTCGAAGTGGCTGCGGCTGAGGTCGCTGGTGCCGGCGAACGGGACGAACGCCAGCTGCTTTTTCTGCCACAGCGGATACAGCGTTTCGCGCACCACCGGGTTGAGGCCCCAGTCCGCATCCAGCGCGATGGCACTGTCGGGGTTGCCGGAATCGGGCCTGGCGATGGCGAGGCTAGGGCGCGATGCGTAGTAGAAGTCGCTGCTGCAGGGCACCAGCAGGTTGTTGCAGTCGTAGCCGCCGCGCAGGAAGACCAGCAGGAAGCGCGGCGTATTCGCCGGTGCGGCAAACAGCCGACCGGAGAACGGCAAGGTGGAAGCGGCGGCGAAGGCGCCGGCAGCGAGCAGGAATTCGCGACGGTTCATGGAGCACCCCGGTGGTGGTCGGCAAGTAAGCACATGCACACGGAAGAGGACATCAGCGGTAGTTGAAGTCGGGCGACGACAGCAGGAACGTGTTCCATTCCGTCGGCGACCTGGCCTGGCTCAGCGCATGGCCGGTGGCGATGGAGAGCCCTGGCGCGACCGCGTCGCGGTACAGCGCCGAGTCTTGCAACGCAGGGGCCTCCCGTGGCAGGTTCGAAGGATTGCCTGGCTGTGCAGGATCGTCGTTGTCGACGAACAGCCGGTTGCGTCCGCTGCCGATCACACCGGCGAAATCGAAGCGCTTGCTCATCTGGCCCGAGCCGGTCCAGCTGGCTGAATCCAGCGGCCAGCCGTCGGGTGTGATGCGGCCGTACAGCGGTTCGTCCATCTGCCGCAGCCAGTTCACCAGCGGCACGGCGTTCGGGATCGGCTGGCCGTCGTAGACGAGCCGCATCGACGAGACCAGGAAACGCATCGGATCCTTGAACTTGTGCCCGTCGGTGGCAGCGGCCTCCGGTGACAGCAGCATCGTGCGCATCACGGCGGCGATGTCGCCATCGGTGCGCTGGAACGTCTTCGCCATCGCATCGACCAGCGCAGCCGGCGGCTGGTCGGCGATGAAGTATTCGGCAAGCTGTTGCGAGATGAAGTGCGCACAGGCGGGTTGGCGCGTGATCAAGTCCACCGCCTGGGCGACCTCGGCATAACCACGGCCCTTGATGGTCTGGCCGAGGAAGTTCTTGTCGCCGAAGTCGTGCTGGTTCGGGTTGAACACGAACAGTCCGTCGCGCACCAGGCCGGGACGCGAGCGGGCGAACAGGCGGCGACGTGCGGCCGGCTTCGCCGGCATCAGGCCGACACCGGTGAGGATGCGCATCAGCTGCTGCACATCCTGCTGGGAGTAGCCGGCGTTCACGCCCAGCGTGTGCAGTTCCATCAACTCGCGCGCGTAGTTTTCGTTGGTCTTGCCCTGGACGTTGTGCACGTTGTCGAGGAATACCAGCATGGCCGGACTCTGCAGCGTGGCCATCACCAGATCCCTGAACTTGCCCAGCGCATGCGGGCGGATCACGTTTTCCTCGTAGTCGGCGGCGAACAGGCGCACCGGCCCCTTGTCCGCATAGACGCTGAAGTGGTTGAGCCAGAACCACACCAGCTGCTCCTTCAACTGGTCGCCACCGTAGATCGCGTGCAGCATCTCGGCCTGCGCGGCCTGCTGGTAGATGTCGCGGCGGTACTGCTGGAACGCCTTCTTGGCAGCGTCCTTGGCCGGACCGGCCGGTACCTGCCTGAACTGTTGCGCACGTTCCTGGTATTCGGCCAGCTGCTGCGGCAGCGGCGTGCTGATGACGGACAGGTGGTCGATCTGTGCGGCAACCTGCGGCGGCAGGCTGTCGTCGCCGCCGGCCAGCTGCTGGTCGAGGAAGCGCGTGCGGCCCAGCTCGCGGTAGCGCGCCAGCGTGGCGCTGTCGAGGCCGAAGCTGTCGCGGCGCAGCCAGGCAATGTCGCCCAGTCGCAGGCCGTCCACTTTTGCGGTGACCCTGGCGGCTGGCAGCTGGTCCGGAGGATTCCCCTCGCCGGCACAAGCCAGTGCAGGAGCGAGCGTCAGCAGCAGGCCGAGAACCAGCGTGCGGTGGCGAAGCGGGGCGGCAGCGGGCATGCGTGCGTACTCCGGTGGTGGATGAGGGCAGTAGTGTCGAACGCAGTGGTGTCGGTTTGGATGACTCCGGCAGCGTGGCGAAAAGCGCATCAGGAAGGACGTGATTCAGCTTGTCGCCGTTGCGTGTCGTGGCAGTTACCATGCGACACCCGCCGGAGCCTGCCATGCCGAAGACCTACGACCGCGACTATTTCGACAAGTGGTACCGCGATCCGCGGCACTCGGTGGCCTCGCCAGCCGAGCTCAGGCGCAAGGTGGCGATGGTGGTGGCGCAGGCCGAGTACTACCTCGGCCGGCCGATCCGCAACGTGCTCGACGTGGGCTGCGGCGAGGCGACCTGGCGCGCGCCGCTGCGCGCGTTGCGGCCGGGCATCGCGTATCGCGGGCTGGATGCCAGCGAGTACGTGGTGGCGCGCTACGGGCGCAGCCGCAACATCGGCCTGGCGCGCTTCGGCCAGCTGGAGCAGTTGCGCTTCGACACCCGTTTCGACCTGATCGTGTGCACCGACGTGCTGCACTACCTGAAACCAGGGGAGATTCGCGCCGGGCTGCAGGGCATCGGCGAGATGCTCGAAGGCGTAGCGTTCCTGGAGGTGTTCACCAGCCGCGACGACGTGGCCGGCGACCACCACGGCTTCGTGTCGCGCGCACCGGCGTGGTATCTGCGCGAGTTCGGCACGGTGGGTTTGCTGCCATGCGGCTCGCACTGCTACCTCGGGCCGCGGCTGGAGCGCCACATCGCAGCGCTGGAACGGGCGCAGCTGCCGGTCTGAGGCCCAGCCTGCTCAGAACTCCAGATGCGCGCGCAGGCCGACGAAGCGCGCCGGCCCGCGGTCGCGGTTGTAGCCGGGGTTGCGGATCAGCTGCAGGTCGGGGGCGAGCGTGAGGTGATCGATCACGGCGACGTTGTAATAGACCTCGACAATGCGCTCACGCCCATACGTGAGGCCGCCGTCGCCAAGCGTGAATCCCTGGCCGCCCAGCGCCAGGTAGTCGCGGTGCGCCGGCGAGAGCGCATCGATCGCCAGGGCCACGCCGAGATGATCCTGCGGTCGGCTCCAATGAACGCCGGAAAGCTGCATGCCGACACTCAACGTGCGATCGACTTCGGCGAATGCGAACGATTCGTTGCGCCCGTCATTCCAGCCGGCGCGGGCGAACACGCCGGTATCGCCATCGTCGGCCAGCGGCAGCTCGCCGTTGATGGCAAAGCCATGCTTGCGCCGGCCAGGCCGGTCGTCGGCATGGATATCCGGCGCGGTGCCATGGGCCAGTGCATACGCGATCGCATCGCGGTACACACCCATGTTCGCGATGTTGCGGAACGCCAGCAGCCGTAGCACGCCACCGTTCGCCCAGGGCTGCAGGGTCAGCTCCAGTTGCTCGCCGCGTGCACGATGCGGCGAGCTTTCCAGCTTGGTTCCATTCGCCTCGACAGGCATCAGGTAGACGCCGTAGCGCAGGCTCCAGGTCGGGTTGATCCAGCCCAGCATCAGCCCATCGGTGTAGCCGCGGGTGTCGGCGGCGAAATCCCATGCAGTGTTGTTGAGCAGCGACCAGTTCAGGAATTGCGTGCGCGCGGCATCGGCGTAGCGGTTCTTGTCGAAGTCATCGCTTACCGCCATCAAGCCGAGCTTGATCTCGATGCGGTGCGTGGCTTCCAGCCCCGGCAATTGCCCCTGGCCACGCGTGACCAGCTCGCGTTCGTCGCCCAGCGGCAACGTCCAGCGCAGGTAACGCCGCGCCACGTACGCGGTCTTGCTCAAGGTGCCTCCACCGGAATGCACCACATCGCCGTTGGCGACGCCGCCGAGTCCGGTGGCACCGCTGACCGCTTCGCCCTTGAACATTTCCACATCGACATAGAACTGCAGATGTGCCGGCAGGGCCACCCCGAAATACGCACCGAACGTATGCGAGCGCTCGGTATCGCCTTGTGGCCGGAGGCTCATGGGGCCGCTGTATGGCGAGTGCAGCGTCGATTGATGCTGGTCAACCAGGGTGTATTGCGCGCCCAGCCACTGCGGCACAAACAACGGTGCGTCGCTGGCCAGTGTGGGCGCCGATGCCAGCGCGAGCCAGGTGGCTGCGCCGAACAGGTGAAATTTCTTCATGCGGATCTTCCGTGTACGCCGCACGGAGCGAGTGGGTCAGCCGGGCAGCGATCCACTCGCGGCCGAGCTGCGAGTATGGGCATCGGGTTGCACCGAAGTTTCCCTGGGGGCAGTCCGGATGCAACCGGCAGGGGTGCGATCCATGATGATCGGGTCTCGTGTATTTCTGGTGCAGGTGAAGGCGCGCGCATGCTGATGGCCCGGTGTGCTCAAGTCAACCGCTGGCGCGGATGTTCCGGTCAGTCGGCGACGGTCTTGTGCTTGTACCGGCACAGATCGCGGATCACGCAGTGCGGACAATCCGGCTTGCGTGCCTTGCACACATAGCGGCCATGCAGGATCAGCCAGTGGTGGGCATCCTGCTTGAACTCGGCCGGCACCACTTTCTCCAGCTTGTCCTCGACTGCGCGCACGTCCTTGCCCGGCGCGAGTCCGGTGCGGTTGGCGACGCGAAAGATGTGCGTGTCGACCGCGATGGTCGGTTCGCCGAACGCGGTGTTGAGCATCACGTTGGCGGTCTTGCGACCCACGCCGGGCAGCGCTTCCAGTGCCTCGCGCGAGCGCGGTACCTCGCCGTCGTGTTTCTCGATCAGCAGTTGGCACAATGCGATGACGTTCTTCGCTTTCGTGTTGAACAGGCCGATCGTGCTGATGTAGCTTTTCAGGTCGTCCTCGCCGAGTTCGAGGATCGCCTGCGGCGTGTTCGCCACCGGATAGAGCTTCTTCGTGGCCTTGTTGACGCCCACGTCGGTGGCCTGTGCCGACAACACCACGGCAACCAGCAGCTCGAACGGCGTGTTGTAGGCCAGCTCGGTGGTGGGGTGCGGGTCGAGTTCGCGCAGGCGCGAGAACAGTTCGATCACGTCGGTACGCTTCACGGTTTCGGCTCCTGCTGTTTCGCCCGGGCGCGGGCCAGGGCGGCCAGTACCGGATTGACCGGGCCGGCGGCGGTATCCACCGCGGCCTTGCGCGCGGCCAGCTCAGCCTCGCGTTCGTCGCGCTGGCATTGCAGGCGTGCTTCGCGGCGCTGGAAGTGCATGCGTGCCGCGTCGGCGTGCGCCGTGTCGATCTGCGCGGGCGGCATCGGCTCCAGCACGATGCAGTCGACCGGGCAGGCTGCCACACACAGCTCGCAGCCGGTGCAGTCGTCGGCGAGCACCGTATGCATCAGCTTCGAGGCGCCCACGATGGCATCGACCGGGCAGGCCTGGATGCACTTGGTGCAACCGATGCAGTCGGCTTCGACGATGCGCGCCTGCATGCGTGGCTTCTCGACGCCGTGTGCGGGATCCAGCTGCAGCACCGGTCGCTGCAGCAGCGCGGCGAGCTTTTCGATGCCTGCCGCGCCGCCCGGGGGGCAACGGTTGATTTCTGCCTCGCCGTGCGAGATCGCCTCCGCATACGGCCGGCAACCGTGGTAGCCGCATTGCTCGCATTGCGTCTGCGGCAGCAGGGCGTCGATGCGATCGGCCAGGCTCATCGTCGGTGTGTCAGCGCACGGTGGCGCCTGGCTGGGCGCCTTGGTCGGCATCGAGCAGGAACAGGTCGCTGCCGCCGTCGCCGGCCGAGAGGATCATGCCTTCGGACAGGCCGAAGCGCATCTTGCGTGGTGCGAGGTTGGCGATGAAGACCACGTTGCGGCCCACCAGTTTCGCCGGCTCGGCGTAGGCGGCGCGGATGCCGGAGAAGATCTGTCGCGTGCCCAGCATGCCGGCGTCCAGTTCGAAGCGCAGCAGTTTGTCGGAACCGTCCACGAATTCGCAGGCGGTGACCTTGCCGATGCGCAGGTCGAGCCTGGCGAAGTCGTCGATGCCGATGGTGGCGGGCGCGGCCGGAGCCGGGTCGGCGATCACGGCGGCGGGTTTCGGGCTGTCGTTCACGGCTTTCTTCTTTTTCGGGGCGGCGGGAGTTTCGGCCGGGCTGCCGAGCGAATCCTTCGAGGCCTCGACCATCGCCTCGATGCGTTTGGGGTCGATGCGGCCGAGCAACGGTTCGAACGTGTTGATGGCGTGGTTGCGCAGGCCGGCGCGGGCGTCGTCGAAGTCGGCGATTGGTGCGGCCAGGAACCGTTCAGCGGCGGCCGCGGTGATCGGCAAAATCGGCTTGAGCATGCCGGTCAGCAGGCGGAACGCGGTCAGCGCGAACGAACACACCTGGTGCAGCTCGTCGCGGCGGCTCTCGTCCTTGGCCATCGCCCATGGCGCCTTGGCGGCGATGTGGCCGTTGACCAGGTCGGCCATCAGCACGAAGCGGCGGGTGACCTCGGCGAAGTCGCCGCTGTCGTACAGCGCGGCGATGCCGTCGTAGTGTTCCAGCAGGGTGTTCCACAGCGCGGTCTCTTCCGCGCAGAACTGCGGCGCCAGGCGGCCGCCGAAATACTTGTGCACGAAGCCGGCAGTGCGGCTGGCGATGTTCACCCACTTGCCGACCAGGTGTGAGTTGACGCGCTCCTCGAACGCCTTGAGGTCGAGGTCCACGTCGACCGGCGCGTCGCCGAGCATGCTGGCGAAGTAGTAGCGCAGGAATCCCGGATGCAGGCCGGCGTCCAGGTAGGTGCGCGCCTGGATGAAGGTGCCGCGCGACTTGGACATCTTCGCGCCGTTCACCGTGAGGTAGCCGTTGACGTGCAGCGCGGTCGGCGTGCGCAAGCCGGCGCCATGCAGCATTGCCGGCCAGAACAGGCCGTGGAAGTTGATGATGTCCTTGCCGATGAAGTGGTGCATCTCGGCGCTGCTGCCGGGAGCGAGGAACTCGTCGAACTTCAGGCGGGTGCGGTCGCACAGCGCCTTGAAGCTGGCCAGGTAGCCGACCGGCGCATCCAGCCATACGTAGAAGAACTTGCCCGGCGCGTCGGGGATCGGGAAGCCGAAGTAGGGTGCGTCGCGCGAGATGTCCCAGTCCTTCAGGCCGCCGTCCAGCCACTCGCGCAGCTTCGCCGCCACGCCGCTGTTCGCCACCGGCTTGCCGTGGGTGAATTTGCCGGCGAACCAGTCGCGCAGCAGGCCCTCGAACTTGCCCAGCTGGAAGAAGTAGTGCTCCGAATCGCGCAGTACCGGCGTGGCGCCGGACATCACCGAGGTCGGGTTGATCAGGTCGGTCGGCGCGTAGGTGGCGCCGCAGTGCTCGCAGTTGTCGCCGTACTGGTCCGGCGTGCCGCAGTTCGGGCAGGTGCCCTTGATGTAGCGGTCCGGCAGGAACATCTGCTTTTCGGGGTCGAACAACTGCTGGATCTCGCGTTTGGCGATGTAGCCGCCGTCGCGCAGGCGCGTGTAGATCAGCGTCGACAGCTCGCGGTTCTCTTCCGAATGGGTGGTGTGGTACTGGTCGAAGGCCACGCCGAACGCGGCGAAATCCGCCTCGTGGCCTTCGCGGATGCCGGCGATGAAGGCCTCGGGTGTCATGCCGGCCTTTTCCGCGGCCAGCATGATCGGCGTGCCGTGCGCGTCGTCGGCGCAGACGTAGGCCACCTTGTGGCCGCTCATCCGCTGCGCGCGCACCCAGATGTCGGCCTGGATGTAGCCCAGCAGGTGGCCCATGTGCAGCGGGCCATTGGCGTAGGGCAGGGCGTTGGTGACGAGCAGGCGACGACTCATGGGGCGTATTCCGGTGATGACTGCGCATTATGCCATGACCACCCCGCTGTACTGGCCGCAGGTGGGCTTCCGGCAAGGGTCCGGCAACGACGTCGGGTGTGGTCCGGACTCGCTTTGTGGCGGCTGAACGCGATCCGTCCGATTACATGTTTATACGCATTTATGTATATTCATACGTATTTTTGCCGGATGGAACAAGCGTGCAGACGAGCAGCAATCCCCTGGCGACGGACGAACGGAACGGGCTGGCATCGGCCATCCGCGCCACCCGCCTGGTCTTCCTGGTTTCCGGCATCGGCATGGCCGCGTGGGCGCCGATGGTGCCGTATGCGAAGGCACGGCTGGGCCTGGACGAGGCCCAGCTCGGCATGTTGCTGCTGGCTTTTGGCGGCGGCTCGATGGTGTCGATGCCGCTGGTGGGCTGGCTTACCCATCGTTTCGGCAGTCGCCGGGTGATCGGCGCCGGCGGCTTGCTGCTGTGCCTGGCGTTGCCGCTGCTGGCGCTAGCGCCGGGCGTGGCCACATTGGCGCTCGCCCTGTTGTACTTCGGCGCGGCGCTGGGTGCGGTGGACGTGGCGATGAATGCGCACGCGGTGGAGGTGGAGCGGCGCGACGGCCGCCCGCTGATGTCGGGCTTCCACGGGCTGTTCAGCATCGGCGGCTTGAGCGGGGCGGCGGGCATGAGTCTGCTGCTGGCACTGGGCATGCCGCTGACCGCCGCCGCTGTGGTGATGGCCGCGTTGCTGGCGGTCGTGGTCGTGACGCAGTGGCCACGCCTGATCGAACACGTCGAGGATGTTGGTGAACGCGCGGCGTTCGGCATGCCGCGCGGCATCGTGCTGGTGCTGGGTCTGTTGTGTTTCATCAGCTTCCTGGCCGAGGGTTCGATGCTGGACTGGAGCGCGGTGTTCCTGCGCGACTTCCGCGGTTTCCCGGCGGCTTCCGCCGGCCTCGGCTATGCCGCCTTTTCAGTGGCGATGGCCGTGGGTCGACTTGGCGGCGACCGGATCGTGGCGCGCTTCGGCCCGGTGCTGACCGTGCGCCTGGGCGCCTGCACCGCGGCGGCGGGCTTCCTGCTGGCGTCGATGCTGGCGTGGCCGCCCGCGGCGCTGAGCGGCTTCGTGCTGGTCGGACTGGGCGCGGCCAATATCGTGCCGGTGATGTTCGGCGCGGCCGGCCGGCTGCCTGGCACCTCGCCGGGCATGGCCATCGCCATGGTGACCACGCTGGGTTATGCCGGCCTGCTCAGCGGCCCGGCGCTGATCGGTTTCCTGGCCCAGGCCAGCAGCCTGCCGGTGGCGCTTGCAGCAGTGGCCGGCCTGCTGTTGCTGACCGCCGCGTCGGCAAGGCTGGTGCGGCCATGAGTGCTCCGCGTTTCGACACTGTGGTGTTCGACCTCGGCGGCGTACTGCTGGACTGGAACCCGCGTCATCTGTATCGCCGGTTGTTCGATGACGAAGTAGCGATGGAGAGTTTCCTGGCCGAGGTATGCACCTCGCACTGGAACGAACAGCAGGATGCGGGCCGCCCCTGGCACGAAGCCATCGCCGGGCTCAGCGCGCAGCACCCGCAGCATGCCGCGCTGATCGCCGCTTACCGCGAGCGCTGGGACGAGATGCTGAGTGGGCCGATCGAAGGCACCGTGGCGATTCTCGGCGAGCTGCGCGCGCGTGGCGTGCCGCTGTACGCGCTGACCAACTGGTCGCAGGAAACCTTTCCGCTGGCGCGGCAACGCTACGGTTTCATGGACGCCTTCCGCGGCATCGTGGTGTCGGGCGAGGAGCGCCTGATCAAGCCCGACCCGGCGATCTTCCGCGTGCTGCTGTCGCGCCATGGGCTGGAGGCCGCGCGCACGGTGTTCATCGACGACGCGCCGCGCAATGTCGAGGCTGCGGCACGGCTGGGCATGCACGCGCTGCACTTCCGCGACCCTGTCACGCTGCGCGGGGACCTGTGCCGCGCGGGCCTGCTGGAGGCGGCGCATGGCTAGGCGCGCGCCGTCCGTGGAAATGCTGCCGCAGGAACGCCAGCACGAGATATTGCAGCGCCTGCGCAGCCGCGGGCGGGTGGTGGCGGCGGAGCTGGCAGCGGAGTTTGCGGCGTCGGAGGATTCGATCCGCCGCGACCTGCGCGAACTGGCCGCGCAGGGCTTGTGCAAACGCGTCTACGGCGGGGCGCTGCCGCTGTCGGCCGCGGTTGCGCCGCTGCAGCAGCGGCGCGGTGAGCATGCCGGTCGCAAGCTGGCGCTGGCGCGCAAGGCGGTGAGCCTGGTGCGGGAAGGGCAGGTGCTGCTGATCGACGCCGGTTCCACCAATGCCGCGATCGCCGCGGCGCTGCCCGAGCGGATGCGCCTCACGGTGATCACCAATGCGCCGGATATCGCGCTGGCGCTGATCGAGCGCGAAGGCTTCGAGATCCTGCTGCTGGGCGGCCGCATCGATCCGCGGATCGGCGGTGCGGTGGGTGCGCAAACCCTGCAGGAGCTGCAACGCGTGCGCGCCGACCTGTGCTTCCCTGGCGCCTGCGCGATCAATGCGGACAGCGGGCTGTGGAGTTTCGACAGCGAGGAAACGCGGCTGAAGCGGGCGATGGTCGAGGCCAGCGGCGAGACCGTGGTGGTGGCCACCAGCGACAAGCTGGGCACGGTGGCCACGCACCGGGTCGTGCCGATCGCCGAGGTGCAGCACCTGGTGCTCGAACATGCCGTCGGCCGGCCGGCGCGTGCCGCGTTCAGCGCCCGCGGCGTCAGCGTGCACCGGGCCGAAGCGGTGGCCGACTGATCGGCCGCACATGAAAACGCCCCGCACCGGCGGGCGGTGCGGGGCGTCTGGTCGAACGCGGTGGTGCGAGGGTCAGTTCTGCCGTTCCCAGAGCTGCGAGCGGCCGAGCAGGGCGAAGCCGATGTAGCCGTGCACGTCGAGCTTCTGCCCGCCGTCCACCAGCTTGAGCTTCACCTTGTAGATCTTGCCGTTCTTCGGGTCGAGGATCTTGCCGCCGTCCCACACGTCATCGTCCTTGCTGACGCCCCACATGAAGGTCATGCCCACGATCGGCTGGTCCTTGCGCTCGCCGTCGCACTTGGTGCACAGCGGGTGCTCGCCGTCGCGCGCCACGTCTTCCGGCGTGCGGTTCAGCAACTGCACGATCTTCGCCTGGTACTCGCCGTTGTGCTCGGTGATCTCGACGATCGACTTCGGCTGGTGGGTGGTGTCGTCGATGGTCTTCCAGGTGCCGGCCGGCGTGTCGTTGGCGGCCAGCGCGGCGCCGGCGGCCAGCAGCAGGCCGGCAGCGAAGGTGAGACGAACAGCATGCTTCATGGATGATCCTCCCGTACGAAAGCGTATGGATGCGAGACTGGCGAGGTTCGGCGGGAGCGTCAAGCTGCAATGCGCCATCCCTCGTCACTGACCCAGGTCAGCGGGCCGGCGCCGGCGGGCTGGCATAATGGGCATCCCCGCAAACACCCGAGCCGACATGACGCAGGCGAACGAAACCCTGGTCCGCCAGATCCTTGGTGGTCTCATCGACACCCATACCGGCGCGCCACTGGCCGAGGCCGTGCGCGCGGTCGGCGTGGACGGGACGAAGGTGTCGGTGGACCTGCAACTGGGCTATCCGGCAGCCGGCGCGATCGACAGCCTCACCGCGCGCGTGCGCCAGGCGCTGGAAGCCGATCCGTCGATCGACGCGGCCGTGGTGTCGATCACCAGCCGCATCCACGTGCACAAGGTGCAGGGCACGCTGGGGCCGCTGCCGAACGTGAAGAACATCATCGTGGTGGCGTCGGGCAAGGGCGGCGTGGGCAAGTCCACGGTGTCGGCGAACCTGGCGCTGGCGCTGCAGGCCGAGGGCGCGAAGGTCGGCGTGATGGACGCGGACATCTACGGCCCCAGCCAGCCAACCATGCTCGGCGTGCACGGCAAGCCGGCGTCGCCGGACGGCAAGAGCATCATCCCGATGCAGGCGCACGGCATGCCGGTGATGTCGATCGGCTTCCTGGTGGAAGAGGACACGCCGATGATCTGGCGCGGTCCGATGGTGACCCAGGCGATGATGCAACTGCTCACCGACACGCGCTGGGAGCAGCTCGACTACCTGATCGTCGACCTGCCGCCGGGCACCGGCGACATCCAGCTCACGCTGTCGCAGAAGGTGCCGGTGGCCGGCGCGGTGATCGTCACCACGCCGCAGGACATCGCCCTGCTGGATGCGCGCAAGGCGCTGAAGATGTTCGAGAAGGTTGAGGTGCCGGTGCTGGGCGTGGTGGAGAACATGGCCACCCACGTCTGTTCCAACTGCGGCCACGAGGAAAACATCTTCGGCGAAGGCGGCGGCGAGCGCATGGCCACGCAGTACGGCGCGGCCTATCTCGGCTCGCTGCCGCTGGACATCCGTATCCGCGAGCAGACCGACGGCGGCAACCCCACGGTGGCGGCGATCCCCGATTCCGATCTCGCCATGCGTTATCGTGAGATCGCCCGCAACGTGGCCGGCCGGCTGTCGCGGCAGCCGCGCAACAAGTCGCTGGGGTTGGGCAAGATCGTGGTGCAGGGCGTGCCGGCCGCATGACGGCAACGGCGTAGCAGGTGCCGGTGGCGCTGTCGGGCCTCTGCGGGCGGTGACGCGGTCGGCTGGCGCGGCGGTACCCCGACCATGTACTTTTGCCGTTTTGCGCCCGGCCTGCCGGGCGCGTCGCAATCGACCGGAGACCGCGTGAGCATCAAATCCGACAAGTGGATCCGCCGCATGGCTGAAAGCCACGGCATGATCGAACCGTTCGAGCCGGGCCAGGTGAAGCTGCGCGACGGCAACAAGCTGATCTCCTACGGCACGTCCAGCTATGGCTACGATGTGCGCTGCGCGCGCGAGTTCAAGATCTTCACCAACATCAACTCCACCATCGTCGACCCGAAGTCGTTCGACCCCTCCAGCTTCGTCGATGTCGAGGCGGATGTGTGCATCATCCCGCCGAACTCGTTCGCGCTGGCGCGCACGGTCGAGTACTTCCGCATCCCGCGCAAGGTGCTCACCGTCTGCCTCGGCAAGAGCACCTACGCGCGCTGCGGCATCATCGTCAACGTGACGCCGCTGGAGCCGGAATGGGAGGGCCACGTGACGCTGGAGTTTTCGAACACCACGCCGCTGCCCGCAAAAATCTACGCCAACGAGGGCGTGGCGCAGATGCTGTTCCTCGAATCCGACGAGGAGTGCGAGACCAGCTACAAGGATCGCGGCGGCAAGTACCAGGGCCAGCAGGGTGTGACTTTGCCGCGTACCTGATCGCTCCCCTGAACGGGTGGCGTCCAGCGCTGCCCACGATCACGGCCGGGCGCTACACTCCGCCCGGTGCACCGACAAGTTTTCCAGGAGACACCGATGATCCGTTTTTCGCCCCTGCTTACCCGCGTCGCCGCGGCCGCCATGCTGGGCAGCCTGCTGGTGCTGGCCGGCTGCCACCGCGGCAGCACCAAGGATGAGATCAGCGCCGCCCAGGCCCAGGGCCAGTTTGACACCGTGGTCAAGGCCTACAAGAGCGGCCAGTTCCTGCTGGATGACGCGGTGCTGTCGGCGCTGGATCTGGGCAGTCATTTCGCCTACCTGAAAGAGCAGGGCAAGCTGCCGAAGACCGTGCTGCTGGAACACAGCGACGACTCGAAGGTGCGCAAGCAGCATCTGGAGTACATGGCGCGCATGCAGCTCGACTATGGCTTCACCGCGTACTACGACGACGACGGCACGTTGAAGAAGATTAACCCGGTGGATACCAAGGCGCGCAAGCTCGAGGATTACCACGCGCCGGTGCAGATGAACGACGAACAGAAAGGCAAGTCCGCGGCCGACAGCACCTACGGCGACCCGACGCAGCAGCACTGATCGCAAGGGTACCGTTCGAGAGGCCCGCGTAGCCATTCGCGGGCCTCTTCGTGTCAGGCCTGCGCCGAGCCTGCCAGTTGCCGCTGCAGTGCCGCGATCAGCGCCTTCGCCTGGTTGTCGTCGCGGGCCACGGCCTGGCCATGGCCCCACACCGGCCCGGGCCATGCCGCATCGCCTTCGACCCGCGCGACCACGTGCACATGCAGCTGGCGCACGATATTGCCCAGTGCGCCGAGGTTGAGCTTGTCGCAGGGGGCGACGTCGCGCAGCGCGGCGGCGGCGCGATGCACCTCCTGCCACAACACGGCCTGTTCGTCGTCGTGCAGGTCGGCGATCTCGACCAGGCCGGCGCGACGCGGCACCAGGATCAGCCACGAATAGCGCGCGTCGTCCATCAGCCGCACGTCGCACAGCGGAAGCGATGCAACCGGGCGGGTATCCGCCGCGAGTCGGGGATCGAGCGCGAAGCCGGCCCCGCTCATGCGCCGGCCAGGTGACGGTCGAAGAAGGCCAGCGTTCGCTGCAGCGCCAGCTTCGCGCTGGCCTCGTCGTAGGGGGTGCTGCCGTCGCGGTTGAAGGCGTGGTCGGCCGGGTAGGTGAAGACATCCATCTGCGGCAGCGCCTCGCGATGCTTCGCCACCATCTCCGGCGTGATGCTGTGGTCCTTCTCGCCGAAGTGGAACATCACCGGTGCCTGCGGCGTCTCGTGCAGGAACGGCAGGTTGCGCGCGCCGTAGTAGCTCACCGAAGGCAGGCCCAGGCGCAGCGCGGCAAGCAGGGCCACGGTGCCGCCCCAGCAGTAGCCGACGGTGCCGATCTTGCCGGCCGAGGCGATCGACTCGGCGGCGCTGGCGACGTCCTCCAGCGCGCGCTCCAGCCCCAGCTCCGCGATCAGCTGCTTGCCCTTGTTGGCGCCGACCTGGTCGTAACCCAGCTCCACGCCGCTTTCCAGGTGATCGAAGAACGCCGGTGCGATCGCGGTATAGCCGTGCTCGGCGAAAAGGTCGGCCACGCGGCGGATGTGCGCGGTGACGCCGAAGATTTCCTGGATCACCACGATGCCGCCCTTCGGCTTGCCCTGCGGCTGGGCGAGATAACCCCCGATGCACTGGGTGCGGGTGGTGGGGATGTTGATGTGCTGGCCCATGGCTGGCTCCGGCGAGGGGATGGCGTGAAGTCTAGCCGCGCCGGTGGCCACGCCGCACTGCCGTATAATTCCCGGTTACTCCGCATGTTCCCGGTGGCCCCGCATGTCCCAGACCGCCCACAAGATCGGCTTCGTCAGCCTCGGCTGCCCCAAGGCGCTGGTCGACTCCGAGCGCATCCTCACCCAGCTCAAGGTCGAGGGCTACCAGATCGTGCCCAGCTACGGCGAGGCCGACGCGGTGGTGGTGAACACCTGCGGCTTCATCGACGCGGCGGTGCAGGAGTCGCTGGATTCGATCGGCACGGCGCTCAACGAGAACGGCAAGGTGATTGTCACCGGCTGCCTGGGCAAGCGCGAGGCGCTGATCCGCGAGGCCTACCCGGACGTGCTGTCGATCAGCGGCCCGCAGGACTACGCCAGCGTGATGAGCGCGGTGCACCAGGCGTTGCCGCCACAGCGCAACAAGTTCATCGACATCGTGCCGGATACCGGCGTGAAGCTCACCCCGAAGCACTACGCGTATCTCAAGATTTCCGAAGGCTGCAACCACCGCTGCAGCTTCTGCATCATCCCCTCGATGCGCGGCAACCTGGTGTCGCGCCCGGTCGACGAGGTGCTGATCGAGGCCGAAAAGCTGGTCAAGGGCGGCGTCAAGGAATTGCTGGTGATCTCGCAGGACACCAGCGCTTACGGCGTGGATCTCAAGTACGCCGAGCGCGAGTGGCGTGGCAAGGCGTACCGCACGCGCATGACCGAGCTGTGCGAAGGCCTGTCTGAACTCGGCGTGTGGACGCGGCTGCACTACGTCTACCCGTACCCGCACGTGGACGAGGTGATGCCGCTGATGGCGGACGGAAAAATCCTGCCGTACCTCGACATCCCGTTCCAGCACGCCAGCCCGCGCATCCTGAAACTGATGAAGCGCCCCGGCAACATCGACAGGACGCTGGAGCGCATCCAGAACTGGCGCAGGCAGGTGCCGGAGCTGACCCTCCGCAGCACCTTCATCGTCGGCTTCCCCGGCGAGACCGATGCGGAGTTCGAGGAACTGCTCGACTTCCTGCGCGAGGCCGAGCTCGATCGGGTCGGTGCGTTCGCCTATTCGCCGGTGGACGGCGCCAAGGCCAATGAACTGCCCGGTGCCGTGTCCGAGGAGTTGAAGGAAGACCGTCTGGAACAGTTCATGGCAGTGCAGGCGGAAATCTCCGCTGCCAGGCTGCAGCGCAAGATCGGCCGTACGCTCAAGGTGCTGGTGGACGAGGCGAATGCCGACGGCGCCGTGGCCCGTTCGGCCGCCGACGCGCCGGAGATCGACGGCAGCGTGCTGATCGCCGACGGCCAGCACCTCAAGCCTGGCCAGTTCGTCGACGTGGTGGTCGAGGCGGCCAGCGAACACGACCTGCACGCGCGCCTGGCGCACCCGCAGCTCAAGGTGGTGTAGGCATCCATGCGCTACGTCGCGCCGGTCCGCGACGCGGTTGATCCGGCGGTGTTCGAGCGGCCGCCGCTGGCGGCGTGGCGCGAGCATGCCGGGTTGATCGAGGGCCGCGACTGGCCGGCGATCGACGCGCTCAACGCCTGCCGTCCGGCTGGCTTGCCCGAGCGCTTCGTGGTGCAGACCCGCGAACTGCTCGCCGACGGCATGCACTACGAGCAGCGCATCGCCGAGTGCGGCGACATCGCCACCCGCGAGCGCAACTGGCACGACCTGTTCAACGCGCTGGTCTGGCTGCGCCATCCAGCGATCAAGCGTGCGCTCAACGCGCGTCAGGTGGCCGAGATCGCCCGCATGGGGCCGAAACGGCGCTCGCGCGCGCAATATGCGCTGACCCACTTCGACGAGGCCGGCGTGATCGTCGCCGTGCGCGATCCCTCCCTGCTGGCGCTGTGGGATGCGCACGACTGGCACGGCCTGTTCTGGCGTCGGCGGCAGGCGTGGCTGGACGGCTCGATCCGGCTGGAGCTGTTCGGCCATGCCTTGCTGGAACTGGCCTTGAGTCCGGACCGGCTGCTGGTGGGCAAGGCGCTGGTGTTCCAGCCCGGTGGCGACGCCGACCTGTCCGCGTGCTGCGCCGCCGCGATCGGCTCCGGACGCCTGCTGCTCGATCCGCTGGAGCTGCGGCCGCTGCCGTTGTCGGGAATCCCGGGCTGGCATCCCGACAACGCCGGCGAGGCTTTCCATCATGGCGCCGCCTGCTACCAGCCGCGGCGCGCCGGACGCGAGTATCCGCCGGCATGGCCGATCCCCTGAACGGGCGGCCCGGAGCTTGCTCCGACCGGTGATCACGACTATATACGGGGCATCGGTGTGGGTCGGGGAGTAGGGACAGTGGGCATCTACGGATATCGCTGTCGTTGCCTGGCGGTGCTCGCCGCAGGGGTGTCGATCGCGTTGCTGTGTGCTGGCAGCGCGGTGGCGGCGACTCGGGGAGCCGGCCCGACGCCGCCGATTCGTTTCGGCATCCTGCCGATCGGCAGTGCAGCCGAATCGCTGGAACAGTGGCGCCCATTGCTGGACGATCTGCAGAAGCGGTTGCAACGCCCGGTGACCACCGTATCGGTGGGCAGCTACGCCAGCCTTTCCGATGCGATCGGTGCGCAGCGGGTGGACATCGCCTTCCTCTCCGGCAAGCTGGCCGTCGAGGCGGTGACGCACCAGCACATGCAGGTATTTGCCCAGTTCGTGCGCAGCGATGGCGCCAAGGGCAACGTCGCCATGCTGGTGGTGCGCGACGACAGTCCCATTCGCAACCTGGACGACCTGCTGTCCACGCAGGGCAGCAGCTGGCGCTATGCCCGCAGCGAGCATCTGTCGGTTACCGGCTATATCGCGCCGGAAGCCTATGTGTTCGCGCCGCATGGCCTCAATTCCGACACGTTCTTCGGCAGCGTGCGGGTGGGCGACCATCAAAGCAACCTGCTTGCGGTGGTCAACCGCGAGGTCGACGTGGCCAGCAGCAACAATCCGGACATGGATCTGTTCCGCCACAACTTCCCGCACGAAGCGGAGCAGCTTCGGGTGATCTGGCGCTCGCCGCTGATCCCTTCCGGGGTACTGGTGATCCGCGACGGCACGCCTGCGCCGTTGCGCCAGCAATTGACCGCCTTCCTGCTTGGCTACGGCAGGGCCCACGACGAAACCGGTGCGAACGAGCGGGCGAAACTGGCCCGCATTCCCGACCTGGGTGGCTTCGCAGCGGAAACCAACCGCGTGCTGGAACCGTTCGTGGACATGCAATACACATTGCTGCGGCAGCAGGCCGAGCACGGCCAGTGGGTCACTCCGCAGGCCCGGCAGGCCCGGCTGGTGCAGATCGAAGACGACCATCGGCGCGCCGTGCGGAAGCTGCAGCCGCGATAGACGTGCGCCGGTCTGCCTACCCGTAATCCACGACGAGCACGGCGAATTGGGCGGTGCCGCCCGGCAGTTCGGCGGAGAACTCGTCGTCGACGCGTTTTTTCATGGCCGCTCGTGCCAGCGGCGAGTCGATGCTGATCCAGCCGCGTTTCGCGTCGGTCTCGTCCGGACCCACAATGCGGTAGCGGTGAAGCTCGCCGGTGGCGATGTTCTCCAGCTCGATGCGGGCACCGAAGAATATCGCGCCGCGATCGCCCGGCACGCCTTCGGCTACCTTGAGCGAAGGGATGCGCTTGCTCAGGTAGCGCGCGCGGCGGTCGATCTCGCCGAGCTGTTTCTTGCGGTAGGTGTACTCGGCGTTTTCCGAGCGGTCACCCTCGGCCGCGGCCGCGGCGAGCGCCTTCACCACTTCCGGGCGCAGCACGTGCCACAGGTGGTCGAGCTCGGCCTTCAGCCGTTCGAAACCCTCGCGGGTAATGATCGCGGTGGAGCCGGGCGAGGGCGGACGCCAGCGGCTCATGCCGGGCTGGCCAGTTGTCGCCGTTGCGCGTCGATCTCGCCGCGCAGCGGGTGCCCGGGCCAGGCGGCGGCGAGCCGATCCAGCAGCGCCGCCGCCTCGGCGTGCTGGTCGGCGTGCGCGGCGAGCTGGCGTGCGGTCAGCAGGCCGTAGTGCGGCGCCTGCGGGTCGCGCGGCCAGTGCGCGAGGTAGCCGCGGCCCAGCTGGATCGCGAGCCGATCCATGCCCAGTCGTGCGGCCAGCTCGGCCAGCTCGCCGCAGGTGCGCGGATCGTCCGGCACGAACGTGGCGTCGATGCCGATGCATTCCTGCAATACGCCAAGCGCGCGGCGCGGTTCGTGCTGGGCGATCAACGCGGCGATCCAGATCTGGCCGTGCACCAGCAGGTCGTCACGCAGGCCTTGCCGGCGCAGCAGCTCGCGGTAGAGCTGGTGCACGGTGGGCGGTGCGGTGCGGTCCTGCAGGCGGGCGGCCAGTTGCCGCAGCGCCGCCAGCGGATCGTCGGTGGCGAGTTGGCGCGCCTCGTCGAGCAGGCGGTCGTCGGCATCCTGGCCGGAGGCTGCGGCGAGTTTTTCGGCCTCCGGTTCAATGCCGAAGCGTTCGTGGCGCTGATGGATCATCGCGCCCATCAGATGGAAGGCCAGCACGATCAGGTAGGTATAGGCGAAGGCGAACAGCGGCAGCGCCAGCAGCCGCGGCAGCAGCGCGGTGGTGACCGAGGCCAGCACGATCAGCAGGCCGAGCAGCAGGTTGATCGCCACCGGAATCAGGTAGGCGCCCCCGAAACCGCCGATGACGCGCACCCAGTTCAACGGGTTGATCGCCAGCGCCAGGTTGCCGTCGAACGCCAGCGACATGTCGATCGCCGGCAGCACCAGAGCCGACAGAATCAGCACCGGCCACAGCAGGCGCGGGAAGAACACGATGGCGAGCACGCACAGCGCGACCACCAGCAGATGGATC
Source organism: Rhodanobacter sp. B2A1Ga4 (assembly GCF_018101315.1). Lineage (NCBI taxonomy): Bacteria > Pseudomonadati > Pseudomonadota > Gammaproteobacteria > Lysobacterales > Rhodanobacteraceae > Rhodanobacter > Rhodanobacter sp. B2A1Ga4. The sequence goes on from NZ_JADBJR010000001.1 coordinate 257,500, forward strand.
GCAGTGAGGCCCCAGCCGCTGGCGCTGTTGCCGTCGTTGCCGACGTCCGGCGGGTCGGCGTAGCCGTTGGCGGTGTGCAGCAGGCAGTCCGCGGCGTAGCGCCAGGTGGCGGCCCAGACCAGGGCGCCGGCCAGCGCGCCGGTCCAGGAAGGCAGCAGGCCGACGTAGTGGATCAGCGCCAGCACCACGCAGGTGGGTAGCGCGGCGCCACGCAATGGATAGCCGAAGCCGGCCGCGAGGCGCTGTGCGAAGGGCGTGTCAGCGGGAACTACTTCGACGCGCGGCATCGATGGCGCCTCAGCGCTTGCCGCCGAAGATGCCGCCCAGCACGCCACGCAGGATCTGCCGGCCGAGCTGGCTGCCCGCGGTGCGCACCATCTGCTTGCCCATCGTCTCGATCATGCCCTGGCGGCGCTTGGTGCCGAACAGGGCATCGTGCACCGCTCCACCCCAACCGCCGTCGGCCTCCTTCGCCGAGCCCTTGGCCGGCGCGTCGGCCGCGACGGTGGTGGCGTCGGCGGCTTTGTCTTCGGCGCGCCTGGCCAGCATCTCGGCGGCCGATTCGCGATTGACGGTGGTGTCGTATTTCGCGCCGACCGGCGAGCGCTGGCGGATGGTGGAGCGCTCCGCATCGGTGATCGCGCCGATGCGGCAGCACGGCGTGGTCACCAGCACCTGTTCCACTGGCGTCGGCACGCCGCCGTTGGCCAGGGTGGAGGCCAGCGCCTCGCCCACGGCAAGCTTGGTGATCGCCTCGGTGACGTCGAGCTTCGGGTTGGCCACGAAGGTTTCCGCTGCCGCCTTGACCGCCTTCTGGTCGCGCGGGGTGAACGCGCGCAAGGCGTGCTGGATGCGGTTGCCGAGCTGGCCGAGGATCACGCCGGGCACGTCGTCCGGGTTCTGCGAGCAGAAGTACACGCCCACGCCCTTGGAGCGGATCAGCCGCACCACCTGTTCCACCCGCTGCAGCAGGGCCGGCGAGGCGTCGTCGAACAGCAGGTGCGCCTCGTCGAAGAAGAACACCATCTTCGGCTGCTCGAGGTCGCCTACTTCGGGCAGCTGCTCGAACAGTTCGGACAGCAGCCACAGCAGGAAGGTGGAATACAGCCGCGGCTTCATGATCAGCTGGTCGGCGGCTAGCACGTTGATGATGCCGCGGCCGCTCATGTCCTGGCGCATCAGGTCGACCAGTTCCAGCGCCGGCTCGCCGAAGAACTGGTCGGCGCCGTCGCTCTCGAGTTTCAGCAGCGCGCGCTGGATCGCCGCGATGCTGGTCGTGCTGATCAGCCCGTACTGGGTCGAGAGCGCTTTGGCGTTGTCGGCGGCGTAGGTGAGCAGGGCACGCAGGTCGGCCAGGTCGAGCAGCAGCCAGCCCTGGTCGTCGGCGGCCTTGAACACCACCTCCAGCACGCCTTCCTGGGTGTCGTTCAATTCCAGCACGCGGCCGAGCAGGGTGGGACCCATCTCGCTGATGGTGGCGCGCACCGGGTGGCCGAGCTTGCCGTAGATGTCCCAGAAGATCACCGGATTGGCCTGGGCCTTCCAGTCGGTGAGCTTGAGCTTGGACAGGCGTGCCTTGAGCTTGTCGCCCGGTTCGCCCGCAGCCATGGCCAGGCCGGCCAGATCGCCCTTGGCGTCGGCCAGGAAGCACGGCACGCCCAGCCGCGAGAAACCTTCGGCCAGCACCATCAGCGAAACGGATTTGCCGGTGCCGGTGGCGCCGGCGATCATCCCGTGGCGGTTGCCGTAATGCGGGTCGAGGTTGACGCTGGTGCTGTCGTTGCGGCCGATCAGGATTTCAGTCATGGCGTTCCATCCGTTGCTGGTCGGGCGATTGTAGCCAAGCTGGTGCTGCTGTCGCGGCGCGTTGAGTCGAAACCCCGCGCCCGCTATGGTGGGCGTTTTCCGCAGGTAGAAGTTCGAGATGCCGTCGTGTTTCGTTGTGCGTACTCTGCGTCTGGTTCTGCCAGCCATGGCGATCATTCTGCTTGCCGCCTGTGCCAGCACCGGGGGCGCCCGGCCGGCGACCCCGCTCGACACGCTGTACGGTGAACTTGACCAGGCCAGCAAGGGCTACGAAACCGCCCTGCAGCAATCGCGCGAGGGTGACCGGCAAGCCTCGCAACTGACCCTGGCCCGCTCGCTGGACCGCCTGAAGGAGGCCTCGGCGCGCTGCGGCAATACCGCTGGCTGCGATCCGCAACGGTTCTTCTCGGCGTTCGATCATCTGCTGCGCCTGAAGGACGGCGATTTCGGCAGCGGCCAGGATCTGGACAGCGACGTCGACCCGTCGCAGGCGGCGCTGGCCACCGGCAGCACCGGCGCGGCCAGCCTGCCGCAGGCGCAGCGCAGCGTGACCCTGCTGCACGGGCAGAAGCTGTCGCAGCTGATCGCGATGAACGGCCCGGTGAAGGCCGCGCTGGAGATGTGGCTGACCCAGTGGCGCCCGCAGCTGATGGACGCCTGGGTCAACTACCAGTACCTGCGCTACCAGATGTGGCCGCAGTACCAGAAGGCGGACCTGCCCGAGGCGCTGCTGTTCGGCATCATGGCCAAGGAGTCCGGCGGCAAGGTGCACGCCGTCTCGCGCTCGGGCGCGTCGGGGCCGTTGCAGTTCATGTACGCCACCGGCATGCGCTTCGGCCTGGGCAGCGACAACGGTTTCGACCTGCGCTTCGATCCGGCGGCATCGGCGCGGGCGAACGCCGAGTACATCAACGAGCAGCTGAGGAAATTCAACGACAACCTCGAACTCGCCCTCGGCGCCTACAACGGCGGCGAGGGGCGCATGCGCCGCACGGTCGGCGACGACACCTCGGTGAGCTTCTACGATCCGCGCATCTACGACCAGCTGTCGCAGGAAACCCGTGACTACGTGCCGGCGGTACTTGCCGCGGCGTGGCTGTTCCAGCATCCGGACAGCTACAACCTGCGTTTCCCGAAGATCGACGGTGCGCCCGGCACGGTCACCCTGAAGCGGCCGGCCTCGCTGTCGGAGCTGACCGTGTGCCTGGGTTCGGCCGGTGGCATGCGGGACGGCTGGTTCCGCACCCTGCGCAACCTCAATCCGCGACTGGACCCGCAGGTGACCCAGCCAGCGGGCGCGCCGCTGCAGTTGCCGAAGTTGCTGGAGCAGGCCTACGCGGCGCGCTGCGTCGACGGCCCATGGCCGATCCTCGCCGGCGACCTGCATCGCGCGGTGGTGCCGGTGGTGCAGGCGCCGGTGGCGCCTCCACCGGCGGTGAGGGGAACCAGCCGCTACAAGGTGCGTCGTGGCGATACGCTGATCAGCATCGTGCGCAAGCTGCACTGCTCCAGCGTCCAGGAAGTTGCCGAGATGAACGGGCTGAAGCACCACCACATCAGTATCGGGCAGACGTTGAAGCTGCCGACTTGCCGCTGATTCGTGACCGCGCGGGCCGGGCTTCAGGCGACCGCGCTTTCCTGCGTCCAGTTGCTGGTGGTGTCGCCGCTGCGGCTGCCGCTGCCGTGCACTTCCTTCAGTTCGCGCAACAGCTGCATCAGCTGGCGGTGCTGCGGCTGCAGGCTGGCGTGCGGGGAATTCTTGGTTTCGTGGTAGGCCACGGCCAGCCATAGCGCGATGCCGCGCAGCGCCACCTCGGCGTTGTTCGAGCAGGCGCGCTCGTAACCCGCCTCGGTGCCCTGGCCCCAGGGCAGGTAGCGCGCTTCCGGCGCGGTGCCGTACAGGTGCGGGAAATCGCTGCGCGAGGCTTGTCCGATCTCGCGCAGGGTCAGCGTGCCCAGGCGTTCGCGGTTGCGCTTGGGCAAGGCCCGCACGCTGCGTTCGATGTCGCGGAATTGGCGGCCAAGCAGGCGCGCGCGCATCATCACAAGGACTGGCGTCAGTATTTGCATGAGATCCCCTCGGCGCTGGAATTCGTCGGCGCGCAGGACGCGCGGCGAAGCCGAGAGCGTAGCGAAGCAACCAGCGGAATAGCGCCTAGGGCGTCACAAAATGACCCGCCGCGTCAGTTTTTGGGCGTGGATTACGGATACTCAGCCGCGCCCGAGCCGCTGGCCCACCTGCACGGCCTGCTGCGGCTGCAGGTCATCCAGTTCGGCCGCGCCCTCGGGCAGCAGCAGGATCACGGTGGAACCCATGTTGAAACGCGCCATCTCGGCGAAGCGTTCCAGTGTGACGTTCTGGCCGGTGAACGACTTGCGACGGATCGACGAGGCGTACGGCGGGATCACCAGCCCGTCCCACACCGTAGCCACCGACGAGACCAGGATCGCGCCCACCATCACCACCACGAACGGGCCGTGTTCGCCCTCGAAGTGGCAGACCAGCCGCTCGTTGCGCGCGAACAGCCGCGGGATCGCTGCCACCGCAAACGGCGCCACGCTGAAGATGCGCCCCGGCACGTGCACGGTTTCCTTCAGCGTTCCCTGCAGCGGCATGTGCACGCGGTGGTAGTCGCGCGGCGACAGGTACACAGTGACGAAGCGGCCGTTGCGGTAGGGCGCGGCGGCGGCCTCGTCGCCGCCGAGCAGTTCGGCGGCGCTGTATTCCTGACCCTTGGCCTGGAAGATGCGGCCATCGACGATCGTGCCGGCCTGGCTGATGCGGCCGTCGGCCGGCGAGAGCAGGGTGGCCGGATCGGCATCGGCCCGACGCGCGCCGGGTTTCAGCTTGCGGGTGAAGAAGGCATTGAAGTGCTGGTAGGCCAGCGCATCGGGCTGCGCCGCCTCGGCCATGTTCACGTTGTAGTTGCGCACGATGGTGGCAATCAACCAGTTCTTCCACGGCGCGAAGGTCCAGCGCGTGGCCCAGTAGACCACCCGCGACAGGGCGCGATGCGGCAGCATGTACTGCAGGAATACGTTGAAAGTCATCCGCCCAGTATACGGGGTGGCCGCCGCTTCAGGCCCTATAATGGCCGGCCATTCTGTTTCATCCCTGGATCGCCGTGACCGCCGAGCTTGCCACCATCATCGACTTCATCCGTTATGGCGCCAGCCGCTTCTCGGCGGCCGGGCTGACCTTCGGCCACAGCCACGACAACCCTATCGACGAGGCCACGCATCTCGTGCTGGCCAGCCTGCACCTGCCGCCGGACATCCCGCCGGCGTACGGCGCCGGCCGGCTCACCACGGCCGAGCGCGCGAACGTGCTGGCGCTGATCGAGCGCCGCGTCAGCGAGCGCCTGCCGGTGGCCTACCTGGTTGGCGAGACCTGGTTCGCCGGGTTGAAGTTCAAGAGCGACCGCCGCGCGCTGGTGCCGCGTTCGCCGATCGCCGAGCTGATCGAGTCGGGCTTCGCGCCCTGGCTGGACGAGCGCCACATCGAGCGCGCGCTGGACCTGTGCACCGGCTCGGGCTGCATCGGCATCGCGATGGCCGAGTACAACCCGGAGTGGCAGGTCGACATCGTCGACGTCAGCGACGAGGCGCTGTCGCTGGCGCGCGAGAACATCGCGTTCCAGCACGTCGAGGGCCGCGTCGAGGCGATCCAGTCCGATCTTTTTGCCGGCGTGGCCGGGCGCAAGTACGACCTGATCGTCTCCAATCCGCCCTACGTCACCGAGGACGAATACGCCGCGCTGCCGGGCGAGTACGCGCACGAGCCGAAGCTCGGCCTTACCTCCGGCGCGGATGGCCTGGACCTGTGCCTGCGCATGCTGGACGAAGCGGCCGATCACCTCACCGAGGACGGCCTGCTGATCGTCGAGGTAGGCGAGAGCGAGCACGCACTGGCCGCGCTGCTGCCGGAAGTACCGTTCATCTGGATCGAGTTCAAGGTCGGCCCGATGGGGGTGTTTGCGCTGGAGCGGCGCGACCTGGTCGAGCACGTCGCGGCGATTCGTGCGGCGGCCGCCGTGCGTCTTCCTGGCTGAGCGATGGAACTGGTCACGGCGCGGCTGCGTATCGACGCGTTGCGCGCCGATGATGCCGAGGCACTGTTCGCCCTGCGCAGGGATCCCGCGGTAGCCCGCTACCAGGGCTGGTTCCCGGCCGATCTTGCCGCCGCCCGCGCGTTCATCGATGCCCAGCCGCAACCGCCGTCGCACGGCTGGTTCCAGCGGGCGATCCGGCTGCGCGAGGACGGCCGGCTGATCGGCGACCTCGGCGTGAACCTGCCCGAAGCGGCCGGGGATTCGGTCGAGTTCGGCATCAGCATCGCGCCGGCCCGGCAGGGCCTCGGTTATGCCGGCGAGGCCGTGCGCGCGGTGTTCGATCATGTGTTCGGTCAGCTCGGCCGGCATCGCGTCCACGCTTCGGTCGACCCGCGCAACCTGGCCTGCATGGCGCTGCTGCATGCGCTGGGCATGCGCCAGGAGGCGCACCACCGCGAAAGCCTGTGGCTGCGCGACGAGTGGGTCGACGACGTGATTTTCGCCCTGCTGGAGCACGAATGGCGGGCAGCGCAGCGCCATCGCGGTTAAGCTGTGGCGATTACCCAATAGACGTCCAAACCTCGTGTCCAGCAATTCCTTCGGCAAACTGTTCACCGTCACCACCTTCGGCGAAAGCCACGGGCCGGCGATCGGCTGCGTGATCGACGGCTGCCCGCCGGGACTGGCGCTCGGCGCCGAGGAGTTCCGCAGCGACCTCGATCGCCGCGCCACCGGCCGCAGCCGCTACACCTCGCAGCGGCACGAGGCCGACGAGGTGGAGATCCTTTCAGGCGTGTACGAGGGCAGGACCACCGGCACGCCGATCGCGCTGCTGATCCGCAACACCGACCAGCGCAGCAAGGACTACGGCGACATCGCGCAAAGCTTCCGCCCCGGCCACGCCGACTACACCTACTGGCAGAAATACGGCATCCGCGACCCACGCGGCGGCGGGCGTTCCTCGGCGCGCGAGACCACCATGCGGGTGGCCGCCGCAGTGGTCGCCAAGAAGTGGCTGGCCGAACATTACGGCGTGCGCGTGCGCGGCTACCTGGCGCAGATCGGCGACGTCGTGCCGGACGCGTTCGACTGGGACGCGGTGGAGCAGAACCCGTTCTTCTGGCCCGACGCAGCCCAGGTGCCGGCGCTGGAGAACTACATCAACGTGCTGCGCAAATCCGGCGACTCGGTCGGCGCGCGTGTCAACGTGGTCGCCGACGGCGTGCCGCCGGGCTGGGGCGAACCGATCTACGGCAAGCTCGACGGCGACCTGGCCAGTGCGCTGATGTCGATCAACGCAGTCAAGGGCGTGGAGATCGGCGACGGCTTCGCCGCGGTGGCCCAGCGCGGCAGCGAGCATCGCGACGAGATGAGCATGGACGGCTTTGCGTCCAATCATGCCGGCGGCATCCTCGGCGGCATCAGCAGCGGCCAGCCGGTGACCGCCTCGATCGCGCTGAAGCCCACCTCCAGCATCCTGATTCCCGGCCACAGCGTGAACCTGGCCGGCGAGCCGGTCGAGGTGGTGACCAAGGGCCGCCACGATCCCTGCGTCGGCATCCGCGCCACGCCGATCGCCGAGGCGATGATGGCGCTGGTGCTGATGGATCATGCCTTGCGCCACCGCGCCCAGTGCGGCGATGTGGGCGCGGTGGCGCCGCGCATTCCCTGAGCCGGAGGGGTACGTCATGCCTGTATCGTCGAATCCGCTCCACGCCGCTCCGCCGCATGCGTCGTTGCAGGACATCCTCGGCGACGCGATCCGTTACTGGGAAGTGCGGCGGATCGCCTACAACTTGGCACTGGTGCTGGTGGTCGTCGGCTGGGTCATGATGAGTTGGCCGGGTGTCCTGGCCGCCCTGCGATTCCAGTCCGTGCTGGCCTTGTTCGTGCTGGCGGTGCTCGCCAATGCCTGCTATTGCGCAGCGTACCTGGTCGACATTCCGGCTCAGTATTCGCCGTTCCGCGCAGCCTGGCGGCATGGGCGCTGGGCGTTGTGGCTGATCGGAACCCTGTTCGCGATGACGCTGGCGTACTACTGGCTTGCCGACGAGATGGCCCCCGCGATCGGAGCCGTGCCTTGACCAGCAAGCCGCGCGTCTGGATCTCGCGTCCCACCTTCCCGGACATCGTCGCCCGGCTCGAACCGCACTTCGAGGTGACGGCCGAGCCGGAGGAGCGCAAGTTCAGTCCGGCCGAACTTGCGGCGAAGCTGGCCGGGCAGGATGCCGTGATCGTCGGCCTGAAGGACCGCATCGGCGCGGCGGAAATCGCCGGCGCGCGTCGGCTGCGCATTATTGCCAACCTCGGCGTCGGCTACGACAACCTCGATCTGGATGCGCTCAGTGCCGCCGGCATCGCCGCCTCGAACACCGCCGACGTGCTCAACGAGAGCGTGGCCGACTACGCCTGGGCGCTGCTGCTGGGCGCGGCGCGGCGGATGATGGCGGCCGAGCGCTGGCTGCGCGCCGGGCAATGGCGTGCCACCGAGTTCAAGGCGTGGCTGGGCGCCGACGTGCGCGGCCGTACCCTGGGCATCCTCGGCATGGGCCGGATCGGCCAGGCCATCGCGCGTCGCGCAGTCGGCTTCGGCATGCCGGTGCTGTACCACAACCGTTCGCCGCTGCCCGAGGCGACCGAACGCGCCTGCAACGCTCGTTTCGTCGACAAGGCACAGCTGCTGCGCGAAGCCGATTTCCTGGTGCTGGTGCTGCCGCTGACGCCGCAGACCCGGCACGCGATCGGTGCGCCCGAGCTGGCGCTGATGAAGCCGACCGCGATGCTGGTGAACGTGGCCCGCGGTGGCATCGTGGACGACAGGGCGCTGGCGGCGGCGTTGCGTGAGCGACGCCTGGCCGGCGCCGCGCTGGACGTGTTCGAGGGCGAGCCGGCGCTGTACCCGGGCCTGCTCGAACTGGACAACGTGGTGCTCAGCCCGCATATCGCCAGCGCCACGACCGAAACCCGCCGCGCGATGACCTCGGTGGCGGTCGACAATGTGCTGGCCCTGTTCGGCCACGGCCCGCACGCCGGGCGGCCGCCGACCATCCTCAACCCTTCCGTGCTGGACAAGTGACCGGCGCAACCCTCCACCCCTGAGCAGACAATCCCCATGAGTCAGAAGAGCAGTTACAAGGTCGCTATGGTCGGCGCCACCGGCGCGGTCGGCGAGACCCTGCTGGCGATCCTCGCCGAGCGCGAGTTCCCGGTCAGTGAGCTGGTGCCGCTGGCCAGCGAGCGTTCCGCCGGCGGCAAGGTCAGCTTCGCCGGCAAGGACATCACCGTGCAGCTGCTGGATACCTACGATTTCGCCGGCGTCGACATCGCGTTCTTCTCGGCCGGGGGCTCGGTCAGCCGCGTGCACGCACCGCGGGCGGCGGCGGCTGGCGCGGTGGTGATCGACAACACTTCCGAGTTCCGCTACCAGGACGACATCCCGCTGGTGATCAGCGAGGTCAATCCCCACGCGATCGCGCAGTACACCACGCGCGGCATCATCGCCAACCCGAACTGCTCGACCATGCAGATGCTCGTGGCGCTGGCGCCGATCCACCGCGCGGCGCAGATCGAGCGGATCAACGTGGCCACCTACCAGTCGGTTTCCGGCGCCGGCCGCAGCGGGATGGAGGAGCTGGGGCGGGAGACCGCGGCCCTGCTGAACTTCCAAAGCGTGGAGCCGGGCAAGAAATTCCCGGCCCAGATCGCGTTCAATGTGATTCCGCAGATCGACGACTTCCAGCCGAACGGCTACACCAAGGAGGAAATGAAGCTGGTGTGGGAGACCCGCAAGATCCTGGAGGACGAGTCGATTCAGGTGAACCCGACCGCGGTGCGCGTGCCGGTGTTCTATGGTCATTCCGAGGCGGTGCACATAGAGACCAGCGACAAGATCACCGCCGAGCAGGCCCGCGAGCTGCTGCGGCAGGCACCGGGCGTGGTGCTGGTGGACGAGCGCAAGCCGGGTGGCTATCCGACCCCGGTGGGCGAGGCGGCCGGCAACGACGCGGTGTACGTGGGGCGTATCCGCGAGGACATCTCGCACGAACGCGGGCTGGACCTGTGGATCGTCTCGGACAACATCCGCAAGGGCGCGGCGCTGAATGCGGTGCAGATCGCCGAACTGCTGATCGAGGATTATCTCTGAAATGCGTTTGATGCAACTCCTTGTACTTGCTGGATTTGTAATCGTGTCGACGGCCTGGGCCGGCGACCGGGCGAAGTCGTTGCCGGTCACGCCGGCGTTGGCAAAACCGCTGTCGACTGCCCGGCAGCAACTGGCCAGCAGCCAGGCCGAAGTGGAACAGCTGGAACAGGACCTCGGCCGGCAGGAATCGGACAGCCGGCGGGCCAGCGAACGGCTGCAGCAGCAGGACCAGGCCATCGCCGAGCTGCACAAACAACTGGACGAACTGCAGGCCGTGCCGGTCCCGGGTGCGGATTGAAAGTGCCGCTGTGGTGAGAACGCACCACAGCAATGCACTGCAAGTATTCGCTGCAGCTATTGTTGATTGGCCTGCATGTAACTAAAGTGGCACCTCGTTTGGGGTAGTGGCCGCCATTGCGGCAACGCCATGAATAAATTGAAGAGTCGCGCCAGGATCGTTCGGGGGAACATGCAATGAATCGTTCGTTGAAGTTGTCGATGCTGATCGCGCTGGCACTGGGCAGCAGCCAGGTCATGGCGGTCGACCTTGGCCAGATCCAGGTCAAATCGACGCTGGGGCAGCCGTTGCTGGCCGAGATCCCGCTGCATCCCGACAGTCCGGCGGAGTTGCAGGGTCTCACCGTCCAGCTGGCTTCCAGCGAGCAATTTGCGCGCGCAGGCATCGTCGGCGGGCGTACCTCGATCCCGCTGCATTTCAGCGTGGGCCAGGCCGGTGCCGGCCAGCCGGTCATCCGCATCACCAGCAGTACGCCGGTGGACGATCCCTTCCTCGACCTGTTGATCGAAGTGAACGGCAAGGCCGGCAAGAGCGTGCGCGAGTACGCCATCCTGCTCGATCCACCAAACGCACCGACGGCGACAGCTGCCGCCGTACCGGCCGTATCGGCGCCGAGCCAGCCGGCGCAACCTGCGAAGGCTCCGGCCGCGGCGCCGGTGGCCGCCCGGCCCAGCCCGGCAACACCCGCACGCGCGCCGGTCCCGAAGCCGAAGCCGGCTGCCCCGGCAGTCAGCAACGGCCACTACGGCCCGGTCGAGCGCGGCCAGACGCTGTCGAGCATCGCGCGCAGCGTGACGCCGGCTGGCGTGGACGCACAGCAAATGATGCTGGCGCTGCAGCAGGCCAACCCCGATGCGTTCTACCGCAGCAACATCAATGCGCTGAAGAGTGGCGCTGTGTTGCGCGTACCGACCTCGGCCGAGGCGCAGGCCATGACGATCGCCGCAGCCGCCGCCGAAGTGCGCCGGCAGAACAGCGACTGGCGAGCCGGCGTGCCGGGAAAACCCACGGTCGTGGCCGATGCCGCGACCCGCGCCACCAGTTCTGCGGCGCCCGCCAGCGCGCCGGATACCGGCGACCGGCTTGCGCTGGTGCCGGCGAAGGAAGGCAGCGCTGCCGGAATCCGCGGCAGCGGTGCGGGTGACAAGTCCAGCGCCAGCCTTCGCCAGGACCTGATGCGCACCCGCGAAAGCCTGGCCAGCCTGCAGCAGCAGGGTACCGATCTGAAGACCCGCCTGAAGGATCTGGCGGACATCAACAGCAAGAATGAGCGTTTGCTGTCGCTGAAGGACAACGAGATCGCCGAGCTGCAGGCCAAGCTGGCTGCCGCGCGCAAGGCGGCCGGCATGCCGCCGGCCGCGACGACCAGCACGGCAAAGGTTGCCGCGGCGACCGTGCCGGCGGCGGCAAGCCGCCTGGAAACCGCCACCGCCACCGCCAGCACTGCCGCCCATGCGGTTGCGGCGCCGGTTGCCGCCCACTCGGCGGCGACAGCCGCGCCGGCTGCTGCGTCCAGCCCGGCCAGCACGCCGGTCAGCGGGGCCTCCGTGGTGACCACGCCCATCGCCGCGACACCAGCGCCGGCCAAGCCGGTGGAGAAGCCTGCCAGGCTGCCATCGGCCAGCACGCCAGCGGTCGAGCAGCCGTGGTACATGCAGACCTGGGCCTGGGCGGCCGGGGCCGGCGCGATCGTGCTGCTGATCCTGCTGGCCATGCTTGGTCGTCGGCGCAAGCCGGGCGCCGACGCAGCGAAGGCTTCGTCGTCGCTGGCGGATCGTTTCGGTTCGCCATCCGCTGGTCAGGACCTCCCCGGCGATGACATCGACCAGGACGAATTGCTCGACCAATTGGCCGAACACCCCGACGACATCGGCCTGCACCTGGAACTGGTCACCTTGTACTACTCGCGCCGCGACGTCGAGCATTTCGAGGCGGCAGCCGAGGCGATGCACGCCCATATCACCGACCCGCAGCAGGACGAGTGGCAGGACGTGCTGCACATGGGCGAGGACCTGGTGCCCGGCCACCCGCTGTTCGACCACCACGCCGAACCGGCGGCGCATGACGATGCCGAGGCGCGCGGCGAGTTCAACATCGACGACTATGCCGATCAGAACGATGCACCTGCGGGGGTCTCCTCGATGCCGCCGTTGCCGCCGAACGGGCCGAAACCCGTCAGCGAGTACAACTTCAACTTCGACCTGACCCGGGCCGTCGCCGAGCCGGCGTCCCGCGCCGCGCCGACGGCGGACGATGCTGCCGTGGTTGCACCGCTGGCGTCGAGCAAGCCGGCGCCCGCCGTACCGGCGTCGAACTGGCATTTCGATGAAGAAGGCGGCACGCCGCTGCCGACCGGCCCGGGTCATGAGCTGGACGAGTTCAACGACGACCCGGTGGACACCAAGCTCGACCTGGCACGTGCCTACATCGACATGGGCGACGCCGAAGGCGCGCGCGCCATGCTCGGCGAGGTGGTCAAGGAAGGCACCCAGATGCAGAAGGACGCCGCCAAGCGCCTGCTCGACAGCCTGCACTGAGTCGCGCGGCACCTTTCGCGGGATGCATCGGGCCGGCTTTTGCCGGCCCGATGCCGTTGCGGCCTGCTAATCTTTCTTTTTCGGCGAATCTCTGCACGACTCCATGCGTATTGCCCTGGGCATCGAATACGACGGTACCGATTTCAGCGGCTGGCAGCGCCTGAAGACGGATGTCAGCGTGCAGGGCGTGCTGGAGCAGGCGCTGTCGAAGGTCGCCGACCATCCGGTGGAAGTCAGCTGCGCGGGGCGCACCGACGCTGGCGTGCATGGCCGCTGCCAGGTGGTGCATTTCGACACCGAGGCACGCCGCGACATGCGCGGCTGGGTACTCGGCGGCTGTTCCAACCTGCCGGCCAGCGTGGCGGTGCTGTGGGCGCAGCCGGTGCTGGACAGCTTCCACGCGCGTTACGCGGCGCGCAGCCGGCGTTATCGCTACCACATCCTCAACCGGCCGGTGCGCGCGGCGCTGGATGCGCGCTACGTCACCTGGGAGCGCCTGCCGCTGGATGCCGCGCGCATGCACGAAGCCGCGCAGGCACTGCTGGGGGAACACGATTTCAGTGCATTCCGTGCCTTGTCCTGCCAGGCCGCGCACCCGCGCCGCAGCGTGCTGGCAGTCGGCGTGCGGCGCGAGGGCGAACAGCTGTTCGTCGAGATCGAGGCGAACGCGTTCCTGCATCACATGGTGCGCAATATCGTCGGCTCGCTGCTGCTGATCGGTCGCGGCGAGCAGCCGGTCGCATGGATGGCCGAGCTGCTGGCCCGCTGCGACCGCCAGGTGGCCGGGCCGACCGCGCCGGCTTCTGGGTTGACCTTCATCGGCCCGCGCTATGAAGTGCACTGGGGCCTGCCGGCCGAGGTCTGCCTGATGGGAGCCGGCAAATGATCCGCATCAAGTGCTGCGGCATGACCCGGGTTGGTGACGCGCAGCTCGCCGCGCGGCTCGGCGCCGACGCGATCGGGCTGGTGTTCACCGCACGCAGCCGGCGGCAGGTGACGCTGGCGCGGGCACGCGAGATCGTGGCGGCGCTGCCGCCGTTCGTGGCTACCGTCGCCTTGTTCATGGACGACGAGCCGGGCCTGGTGCGGCAGGTGCTCGATGACGTGCGGCCCACCCTGCTGCAGTTTCACGGCAGCGAGAGCGATGCCTGGTGCGCGCAGTTCGGCCATCCGTTCCTGAAGGCCATCGCGATGGGCGAGGGCGTGGCGGCGTTGCCGCGGCTGCGGGAGTACCCGCGCGCCGCAGGCCTGCTGCTGGACGGCCACGCGGCAGGCGAGGCCGGTGGCAGCGGCCGGACCTTCGACTGGTCGCTGTTGCCCAGCGATCTGGCGCAGCCGCTGATCCTTGCCGGCGGCCTGCACGCCGGCAACGTGGGCGCGGCCGTGCGTGCGGCGCGGCCGTGGGCGGTGGACGTGGCCAGCGGGGTGGAGTCGGCACCGGGGATCAAGGACCCGACCCGGCTGGAAGCCTTCATCCGCGCGGTGCGCGAGGCGGATGCGGCGTGAGCGGCGCGCCGGTCGCCATCGAGGAATGCCGCGATGGCGACGGGTCGTTCGCCCTTGCCGACCTGGTCGGTCGCGCCCGTCCGCTGGTGATCCGCGGTCTGTGCCGCGACTGGCCGATGGTGGCCTGGGCGCGGCAGTCGGACGATGCCTTCGCCCGCGAGCTGGCGCGGCGGGACAACGGCAGCGAGGTCGATGCGCTGCTGTTGCCGCCGGGCGAGGGTGGGGTGATCGGCTACAACGCGGCGTTCGACGGCTTCAACTACGAGCACCACCGCGTCTCGATCGGCCAGGGCCTGCAGCGGCTGGCGCAGTACAGCCGTCAGCCGGGTGCACCGGGGCTGGCGATGCAGAGCGCGCTGATCGCCGAGTGCCTGCCGGGGTTGCTGGATGATCACGCCATTCCGTTCCTCGACCGCAGCATCCAGCCGCGCATCTGGATCGGCAACCGGGTCACCACGCCGGCGCATTTCGACGAGTACCACAACGTCGCCTGCGTGGTGTGCGGTGTCCGGCGCTTCACCCTGTTCGCGCCGGAACAGGCGCGCAACCTGTACGTCGGGCCGCTGGATTTCGCGCCCACCGGCGCGGCGATCGGCATCGCCCGGCTCGACCGCCCCGACGATCCGCGCTATCCCCGCCTGAAACTGGCGCTGGCCGAAGCGCAGGTGGCGGAGTTGCATCCGGGTGATGCGATCTACATCCCACCGCTGTGGTGGCACCACGTGGAATCCCTGCAGCGGATCAATGCGCTGGTGAATTACTGGTGGCGGCCAGTGCCCGCGGCCGGTCATGCGCCGGACACCGCGCTGGGCTGCCTGATGCACTGCATCCTCGCCTTCCGCTCGCTGCCGCCGACGGAACGGGCGGCGTGGAGGGAGCTGCTGGACTACTACGTGTTCGGCGACGAGGATCCCGCCGCACACTTGCCCGTCAACCGGCGCGGCATCCTCGGCCCGCTCACGCCCGCGCAACTGGCCGAGGCCAGGGCTTCGGTCCGCCGCTATCTGTGACCCCATTTGCCCGGGCTTGCCGCTAAGATGACCGCTTGCCGCAGTGCGGCATGCCCTTCCCCGAGTGACCAGATGAGCAAGATCGTGGACTACAACGCTTACCCCGACGCGCACGGCCGCTTCGGCAACTACGGCGGCAGTTACGTGGCCGAGACCCTGATGGCGCCGCTGGCCGAGCTGACCGAAGCCTACCTGCGCCTGCGCGAGGATCCGGCCTTCATCGCCGAACTCGACCGCGACCTGAAGCACTACGTCGGACGGCCCAGCCCGATCTACCACGCCGAACGGCTGTCGAAGCACGTCGGTGGCGCGCGCATCTTGTTCAAGCGCGAAGACCTCAACCATACCGGCGCGCACAAGATCAACAACACCGTGGGCCAGGCGCTGGTCGCGCGCAACATGGGCAAGACCCGCATCATCGCCGAGACCGGCGCCGGCCAGCACGGCGTGGCCAGCGCCACGGTGGCGGCGCGGCTGGGCCTGAAATGCGTGGTCTACATGGGCGCGGTGGACATCGAGCGGCAGAAGATCAACGTCTACCGCATGAAGCTGCTCGGCGCCGAGGTGGTGCCGGTCACTTCCGGCTCGAAGACGCTGAAGGACGCGCTGAACGAGGCGATGCGCGACTGGGTCACCAACGTGGCCGACACCTTCTACATCATCGGCACCGTGGCCGGGCCGCATCCGTACCCGCTGATGGTGCGTGACTTCAACGCGATCGTCGGCCGCGAGGCGCGCGCGCAGATGCTCGAAGAGTATGGCCGCCTGCCCGACGTGCTGACCGCCTGCGTCGGCGGCGGCTCCAACGCGATCGGCCTGTTCCATGCCTTTCTCAACGACGCCAGCGTGCGCATCGTGGGCGCCGAAGCGGCGGGCGAGGGCATCGCGACGGGTCATCACGCGGCCTCGCTGGCCGCCGGCCGTCCCGGCGTGCTGCACGGCAACCGCACCTACGTGCTGTGCGACGACAACGGCCAGATCACCGAGACGCATTCGGTCTCGGCCGGCCTGGACTATCCCGGCGTCGGCCCCGAGCATGCGTTCCTGAAGGACGCCGGCCGCGCCGACTACGTCGGCATCACCGACGACGAGGCGCTGGAAGCGTTCCACCTGCTGGCGCGCACCGAAGGCATCCTGGCCGCGCTGGAATCCAGCCACGCGGTGGCGCAGGCGATCAAGCTGGCGCGCGAGTATCCGCAGGACGGCATCGTGCTGTGCAATCTCTCCGGCCGCGGCGACAAGGACGTGCATACGATCGCCGCGCGCGAAGGAGTCGAGGTATGAGCCGTATCGACCGTCGCTTCGCCGCACTGAAGGCTGCCCATCGCACTGGCTTGATCCCGTTCGTCACCGCGGGCGACCCGTCGCCGCAGCACATGGTGGCGTTGATGCATGCATTGGTCGACGCCGGCGCCGACCTGATCGAGCTGGGCGTGCCGTTCTCCGACCCGATGGCGGACGGCCCGGTGATCCAGCACGCCAGCGAGCGGGCGATCGCGAAAGGCGTGGGCCTGGCCGACGTGCTGGGCTGGGTCGCTGCGTTCCGCCAGCGCGATGCGGACACGCCGATCGTGCTGATGGGTTATCTGAATCCGGTCGAGATTCACGGCTACGCGCGCTTCGCGCAGGAGGCCGTGCAGGCCGGCGTCGACGGCGTGCTGCTGGTCGATTGCCCGCTGGAAGAATCCGCCGTGCTGCAGCCGCTGCGCGACGCCGGGCTGCAGCAGATCCTGCTCGCCGCACCCACCACCGAACCCTCGCGTATGGCGCAGTTGTGCGGTTCGGCGGAGGGTTTCCTGTACTATGTCTCGTTCGCCGGCATCACCGGTGCGGCACACTTGAGCACCGGCGACATCGCGGTGCGCGTGGCCGATATCCGCGCCCGCTCGAAGGCGCCGGTGGCGGTGGGCTTCGGCATTCGCGATGCAGCGAGCGCAAGGGCGATCGCCGGTTTCGCCGATGCGGTGGTGATCGGCAGCGCGCTGGTGGACAAGCTGGCCGGCGCGACGGATGCCGACGACGTTGCTGGACGGGTTCGCGCGTTTCTCGCACCGATCCGCAGCGCGCTCGACGCGCATTGAACAATACGCTGCCCAGGGCGGCGCGCACGAACGGTGGGGTGATGCAATGAACTGGCTGCAGAAAATCATGAACCCGCGCACCCGCCCGCAGAGTCCGAACGGCGGCAAGGGCTCGGTGCCCGAGGGCGTGTGGGAGAAGTGCGGCGGTTGCGGCACCGTGCTGTACCGGCCGGAGCTGGAGCGCAACCTGATGGTCTGCCCCAAGTGCGGACATCATCACTACATCAGCGCGCGTGCGCGACTGGGCGCGTTGTTGGATGAAGGTTCCGCGCAGGAACTGTGGGCCAGCCTGGAGCCGACCGATCCGCTGAAGTTCCGCGATACCAAGAAGTACCGCGACCGCATCGTCGCCACCCAGAAGAAGCTCGGCGAAAAGGATGCGATGGTCGCGATGAGCGGCCGGCTCAAGGGCCGTCCGCTGATGGCGACGGCATTCGAGTTCGCCTACATGGGCGGCTCGATGGGTTCGGTGGTCGGCGAGAAATTCGCCCGCGCCGCCGAACGCGCACTGGCCGACCGGAGCGCATTGGTGTGCTTCTCCGCCACCGGCGGCGCGCGCATGCAGGAGGCGCTGTTCTCGCTGATGCAGATGGCCAAGACCTCGGCCGCGCTGGCGCGCCTGCGCGATGCCGGCGTGCCGTACATCAGCGTGCTGACCAACCCCACCACCGGCGGCGTCTCGGCCAGCCTGGCGATGCTGGGCGACATCAACATCGGCGAGCCGAAGGCGCTGATCGGCTTCGCCGGCCCGCGCGTGATCGAGCAGACCGTGCGCGAGACCTTGCCGGAAGGCTTCCAGCGTTCGGAGTTCCTGCTCGAGCACGGCGCGATCGACCTGATCGTCGACCGCCGCGAGATGCGCGACAAGCTGGCCGACCTGTTCGGCATCCTGATGAAGGCGCCGCGCGCAGCCTGACCGGTCATGCTTGCTGCAGCAATGCGATGCCGCCTTCGGGCGGCATCGTCGTTTGTGCGACCGGGTTTTCCACAGCCGCTGTGGAAGCGTGTTGGTAAAGCCTGTGGACAAGCGTCGCCGGGCGCTTTTCCATCAGACACTTGCTACATGTTGCGCAGGGATTGCGCAGCGCCGCCCGTCGCGTCGATTGTCGGCATGCGTGTTTTCCACAGCGATGGTGGGTGTCTTCTGTACAAGCCTGTGGACAAGCGGGGCGTGCGCCATTGTCGACAGGCACTTGGCACGCATTGCGGTTTTTTTGCGCAGCGGCGCGAAGTTCTCCACAGCGATTGTGGAACGCGCGTGGCAAAGCCTGTGGACAAGTAGGCTATCTGGCTGAGTGCAAAGGGAACGCCGACGGCGTGCGCAGAAGCTGCGCAGCGTCGGGTTCAGAGCGGCGCCGCGATCAACCAGATCGAGGCGCCGCCGAGGCCGCTGCCGATCATGATGGCGGCCAGCACGTCGCTGGGGTAGTGCAGGCCGAGGATCACCCGCGACGCGGCGACCAGCGCGGTGAAGCCCAGCAGCAGCGGCGCCAGCGACGGATACCAGGCCAGCGCCACGATGCTGAAGCCCACCGCCTGCAAGGTGTGCCCGGACGGGAAGCTGAACTCGTCCAGCGGCGGCACGTGCGCGATCACGCCGGGACAGGCGCGGTAGGGACGCGGACGGCGCGTCCAGCGCTTCAGCAGGCGATACAGCAGCAGGGCGGCGAGTCCGGTGACCGCCATGTGCGCGGCCGCGGTGATCCCGCGCTGACCGCCGAGCACGGCCAGCGCAACCATCAGTGCGTACCAGAACACGCCGTCGCCGAGCCGGCTGACGATGCCGAAGAACAGACCGACCAGGCGCCGGGCGCCCCAGTGGTTGGCGATCACGCAGACGCGTCGGTCCAGCGCGAAACGCGGCCCGGGAAGAAGTTCAGACGCGGGCAGCGATGGAGGCGTGTTCATGCAGGTTCTCCTCGGCCATGTCGCGCAGCAGGGTTTCGAAATCGCGGATCACCGCATCCGGCGAAAGCCCGGCCATACCGGTGTGGGCGGCGCGGCCCATGTGCCGGATCAGCGCCGGATTGCCGGCAAGTTTCGCGGCCGCCTCGATGAAGGCCGCTGCGTTGCCCGATGCGATGCAATAACCGTTGACGCCATCGACGAGATGCTCGCGCGCGGCACCTTCGGCATACGCCACCACCGGCAGGCCGGCGGCCAGCGCCTCGATGATCACGTTGCCGAAGGTCTCGCTGAGGCTGGGGAACGGGAACAGGTCCGCGCTGGCGTAGTGCCGTGCCAGTGCCTCGCCGCGTTGCACGCCGGCGAAGATGAAATCCGGATGCGCGGCCTGCAGCGCGTCGCGGGCCGGGCCGTCGCCGACCCATACGTAGCGCGCCTGTGGCACCTGCTGGCGGATCGCGCGAAAGGCCTGCACCGCCAGGTCGAGATTCTTCTCCGGCGCAATGCGCCCGACGTACAGCACCACCGGCGTGGCCGCGTCCACGCCCCAGTCGGCGCGCAAGGCTTCATCGCGCCGGTTCGGGTGGAACAGCTGCGTATCCACCGCGCGGCGCAACAGGCAGGCGTTGGTGATGCCCATGGCGTGCAGCTCCTGTGCGAGTGCATTGGTCGGCACCAGCGTGGCGGCAGCACGCTGGTGGAAGCGGCGCAGGTAGCCGCGTACCAGCGGCGTGAGCAGGCCCAGGCCGTAGTGGCTGACGTAGCTGTCGAAGCGGGTATGGAAGCCGCTGCTGAGCGGGATGCCCAGTCGCCTGGCCGCACGCGTGGCCGACCAGCCGAGTGGTCCCTCCGTGGCGACGTAGACCGCATCGGGGCGCTGCTTCGACCAGTGCTCGCGCAGCGTGCGGCCGGCCGGCAGGCCGAAACGCAGGCCCGGATAACGGGGCAGGGCGCCGCCGCGCAGTTCGAGCGCGTCGATGCCGGCTTCATCGCTGTAGGGCTGCGGTTGGCGCGGGCGGATCAGGTCGATGCTGTGGCCGCGCGCGGCGAGTCCGGCGGCGAGGCTGTGCACGGTCAGGGCGACGCCGTTGATTTCCGGTGGATAGGTTTCGCTGACGATGCCGATGCGCATGACGATACCCGTGCTGGCTGGGCGCAGCTTCGCCGACCAGCGTTGCGGCGGCGTGGCGGGTGCATGACGTCGCGGTGACGTTGCGGGTGCCCTGGGGGCGCCGCAGCGCTTACACTGGGCCATCCTTCACCGCTGGAGACCGACGATGAAACGCATCCTGCTCGCACTTGCCCTGAGCGGACTGACCGGCGCCGCGCTGGCTGCCGACGCTCCCGCCGGTCTTCCGGTCACCGCGGCGCCGACCGGGGCCGAGGCCTACATCATCTCGCCCGCCAACGGTGCCACCGTGGGCCAGGACGTCACCGTGCGTTTCGGCCTCAAGGGCATGGGCGTGGCGCCGGCCGGGGTGACCAAGGAACACACCGGCCACCATCACCTGCTGGTCGACGTGAAGGAGCTGCCTGCTGCAGGCCAGCCGATCCCGAACGACGCCAACCACCTCCACTTCGGCGGCGGCCAGACCCAGACCATGCTGAAGCTAGCCCCGGGCACGCATACCCTGCAGCTGGAACTGGGCGACCAGAACCACGTGCCGTTCGAGCCGGCAGTGGTGTCGAAGAAGATCACCATCCACGTGAAGTGATCCCGTGTGAAGCGGGCGGTTCGCGGGCTGCAGGCGGCAGATCGGTTAAAATCGGCAGCTTCGCTCTCACGCTGCCGATATCCCGATGACCGTCCGCACCCGCTTCGCCCCCAGCCCCACCGGTTTCCTGCATATCGGCGGCGCGCGCACCGCGCTGTACTGCTGGCTGGAATCGCGTCGTCGCGGCGGTGAGTTCATCCTGCGCATCGAGGATACCGACCGCGAGCGCTCCACCGACGAGGCGGTGCAGGCGATCCTCGACGCGATGCACTGGCTTGACCTCGACGCCGACGAAGGCCCGTTCTACCAGACGCAACGGCTGGCGCGGTACAAGCAGGTCGCCGACGAGCTGGTCGCCGCCGGCAAGGCGTACTACGCCTACGAGAGCAAGGAAGAGATCGAGGCGATGCGTGAGGCGGCCATGAAGGCGGGCGAGAAGCCGCGCTACAACGGCCATTACCGCGATCGCAACGAAGCGTACCGGGACGACCCCAACCGGGTGATCCGCTTCAGGAACCCGAGCGAAGGTTCGGTGGTGTTCGAGGACAAGGTGAAGGGCCGCATCGAATGGGCCAACAGCGAACTGGACGACCTGGTGATCTTCCGCTCCGACGGCTGGCCCACCTACAACTTCGCCGTGGTGGTCGACGACATCGACATGGGCATCACCGAGGTGATCCGTGGCGACGACCACGTCAACAACACGCCGCGGCAGATCAACATCTATCACGCGCTCGGCGCCAAGGTGCCGGAGTTTGCGCACCTGCCGATGATCCTGGACAAGGAAGGCAAGAAGCTGTCCAAGCGCACCAACTCGGTCAGCGTGATGGAGTACCGCGCCGACGGCTTCCTGCCGCACGCGATCCTGAACTATCTGGTGCGCCTCGGCTGGTCGCACGGCGACCAGGAAATCTTCTCGCGCGAGGAGATGATCGCGCTGTTCGACATCGCCGACGTCAACAAGGCCGCTTCGCGCTTCGACACCGAGAAGCTCGCCTGGCTCAACCAGCACTACCTGAAGACCGACGAACCGCAGTCGCTGGCCGCCGAGTTCGAGTGGCACCTGCAGCGCGCCGGCGTCGACACGTCGCACGGCCCGGCGCCGTTCGACGTGATCGTGGCGCTGCGCGACCGCGTGCACACGCTGAAGGAAATGGCCGAGCGCGCGAAGATCTGGTACGCGCCGATCGCCGAATGGGACGACAAGGCGGTCGCCAAGCACCTGAAGAACGACAGCGCGGTTGCCGTGCTCGACGCGGCCAGGACCATGCTGGCCGGGTGCGAATGGCAGCCGGAGCCGATCCACCAGGTGATCGAGCAGGTTGCCGCGAAACTTGAGCTGGGCATGGGCAGGATCGCGCAGCCGCTGCGGGTGGCGATGACCGGCACCCAGGTCTCGCCGTCGATCGAGCACACGATCTACCTGGCCGGCCGCGACGAGGCGCTCAGGCGCGTCGACGCCGCGATCGTCATCGCGCGGGGATGACCCGGCGATGACGCACTGAGCCTGGCATGGACGAACTGCTGGCCAGGGCCACCCATGGCGTCGACCCCGACGCGCCGGGCGCGTTCTGGCACATCTTCTTCAACCTGTTGAATATGCTGCCGTGGGCAGCCATGTTCTGGTGGAGCCTGCTGTTCGTCGCGGTGGGTGCGCTGCTCGGCTGGTGGCGCGGCCGCCTGTTCGAAGGCATCGTGTGGGCGTGGGTGCTGGGGCCGATCGGCTGGATCGTGATCCTGTTCAGGCCCCGCCCGGCGCCGCGCCCGCAGCCGCCGCCACTGCGGCGCTGAGCCTTGTCTGGAGTGATGCGGTTGCAAGTGTATGATCCGTCTTGAGGTGAAACGCGTGAGCCACGAAGTCGCCCATAACCCGCACGCGCACCATCCGCATCATCATCACGAGGATGCGAAGGGGTTTGTGCGCGCGGTGGAGCATGCCAGCGAGGAGCGCGGCCTGCGCCTTACCCCGCTGCGCAGGGAAGTGCTCGAACTGGTCGCGACCGCGCACAAGCCGGTCAAGGCCTACGACCTGCTCGACCAGCTGCGCGAGAAGCACGGCAACGCGGCGCCGCCCACGGTCTACCGCGCGCTCGACTTCCTGCTCGAGAACGGCTTCATCCACAAGCTGGAATCGATCAACGCGTTCGTCTCCTGCCACCACCCGGCCGAGGCGCACCAGGTGCCGTTCCTGATCTGCGATATCTGCTCCAGTGCACAGGAAGTCTGCGACGAGCGGGTCGCCGAACTGATCGAGGCCCAGGCCAAAACGCTCGGCTTCCGTCCGCAGGCGCAAACCCTGGAAGTGCACGGCACCTGCCGGAACTGCCGCAAGGCCTGAACCCGGGTTTCCGGGGTATGGCGTTCTGTAATGTTATAAAGTAACATATCGCCGACCGGATATAGAGTCGCCACGTCTGGCGGCGCCGGGGCAGGCCGATGGATTCCGAGCAGGTGAACAAATCCCGCTGGTGGCATGTGGCCGATCGCGTTGGCGCGGCGGCTTCCTTCCTGTGCGCGATCCACTGCGCGCTGTTGCCCTTCGTGCTTGCGCTGCTGCCGTTGCTGGGTCTGGAGTTCCTGGCCGACCATCGTTTCGAGCGCACCTTCGTACTGTGCGCCTGCGTGCTGGCTTCGTTCGTGCTGGTTCGCGGCTATCGCCGCCATCAGCGCCGGTTGCCGTTGCGGCTGGCGGTGCCGGGACTGGCCTTGCTGCTGCTCGGCATCGTCTACATCGACGGCCCCTCGCCGATCCTGCACAGCGTGCTGGTGACTTGCGGCGGCCTGCTGCTGGCCGGTGCGCATTTCGTCAACCTGCGGCTGGACAGCCGTAGCGGCGATGGCGCCCACGTGCACGGCCCGCAGTGCGCGCACTGAGTGGCACCGAACAAGCTGGTGATTGTGTAACGGCGCCGGCCGTTCCTAGCATGCACGCATGACCACGGCCCACGCCCACCGACACGACCACGACCACGACCACGCGCATCACGAACATGCGCACAGTCACGTCGTCGCGTCCGCAGGGCGCAGTCGCAAGCTGCTGTTCGCGTTCGTCCTGACCACGGTGATGATGGTGGTCGAAGTGATCGGCGGCGCCTGGTCCGGCTCGCTGGCCTTGCTGGCCGACGCGGGCCACATGATGGTCGATGCATTGGCCTTGCTGCTGGCGGTGGTCGGTGCATGGATGGCGACCCGGCCAGCCGATGCGCGGCGCAGTTATGGCTATGGCCGAATGGAAGTGCTGGCGGGTTTCGTCAATGCGCTGGGCCAGTTCGTGCTGGTCGGCTGGATCGTCTACGAAGCCGTCGTGCGGCTGCTGCATCCCGGGGAAATCCTGTCCGGAGTGATGCTGGTGGTGGCAATCGCGGGGTTGCTGGTGAATGCGCTGGTGCTGCGCACCCTGCACGGTCATGCGCACGACGACGTCAACCTGGCCGGCGCCAGCCTGCATGTGCTGGGCGACCTGCTTGGTTCGCTGGCGGCGGTGCTGGCGGCGCTGGCGATCCGCTGGCTCGGCTGGCTGTGGGCCGATCCGGCGCTGTCGCTGCTGGTCTCGCTGCTGATCCTGGGCAGCGCATGGCGGTTGCTGCGGATGTCCGCGCACATCCTGCTGGAAGGCGTGCCCGACGGCATGGACAGTGCGCTGGTGGAAGCATCGCTGCGCGCGGCCGATCCAGGCATCTGCGATATCCACCACCTGCACGTGTGGCAGCTGGCCTCGGGTTCGCGCATGGCCACCGTGCACGCCGAGCTGGATGAACATGCCGACGGCGCGCAGGCCCTGCAGGCGATCAAGCGGATGTTGCTGGAGCGTTTCGGGATCCAGCATGTGACCGTGCAGATCGACCCTGGCAAATGCCTCGATGCCGGCGGGGACTGCGCCGGGCACAGCCAACCGTGACTATTCCGCATGGCGCCGACACTGCTATGATGGCAGGCCGTTCATCCAGTAAATCAAGGAGTTCCCCATGGGCAAGGGCGATCGCAAGACCCGTCGTGGCAAGACCTATCGTGGCAGCTATGGCAACACCCGCGCGCACGGCGTGCTGCCGGCCGTGGTGGGCGCCAAGCCGACCGTGACCAAGCCGGCCGCCGCCAAGAAGGCCGCGCCGAAGAAGAAGTCGGCCTGATTCCTTCGCCGGTTGCAGCCAACCAGAACCCCGCCTCGGCGGGGTTTTTGTTGGCCTGTGGCCAGCACCGGCGAAAAACTCCGCGTCGTGCGGAATGTTTCATCGGCGTGCCCGGCGCATGTGCGTGCGGCATCCTTGCCGCCCGCCGTACGGGTCAGCCTGCGGCTGTGCAGGTTTGCTCCTGGCGAGCTTCTTCGCACGCGCTTGCGACCAATCATTTCGTGACTGACCCCACCGGGTATCGGGTAGTTGCTCCCTGCGTGCCTCAACTCGGGCATCGGGCAACTGCTCCTGCGTTGCCTCAACTCGGGCATCCATGCCCTCGCCATGCCCTCGTCGTGCCCTCGTCGTGGCCGGGCTGAGAGGTGGAAGAATTCACGATCTCTCAGTGCATGCGTTGCAGGGTGCTGCGCAAGTCGTCGTAGCCGCCCACGTAGCGGATCGTGTCGCCTTCGGCCAGGAAGATCTGCGGCAGGCTGGTGGCGCGTTGGCCCACCTTGCTGCGCAACTCGTCCACGCTGATGTCGCTGCCCACGCTGTGGTACTGGAACGCGATGGATTTCATCTGGCACAGCAGCTTGGTCTTGTCGCAGCTCGCGCAGTGGTCGCGACCGTAGATGATGACTTGCATGGAGGCTCCTTCAGAAGTTGGCGTCGAAGATCAGGTTCTTGTCGGTGCGGCGCATCACGCCTACCTTGTAGGCGGCGATGTCCTGTTCCTGCGGCGAGGCCTGGGTCTTGGAGATGTTCAGCCACTTCTCCATGTACTTGAGCGGGTTGGCGCCGGGCAGGGCATATTTCGTGGTGGCGAGGCCAAGGGTCTGATAGACGTCCTTGGCGCAGTACAGCGTCCATGCCGACAGGCGCTCGGGGTTCATGCCGACCAGCTCGCGGCCCTCGTCGAACAGGTAGGCGATCCAGCGCAGCTCGCTGTCCACGACCTCCTCGATCAGCGCCTCGATCGCGTCTCGGCATTCGCGGAAGGCGCGCTGGCCGCGCTCGGTGGCGAGCTCGTTGGCCAGCACGGCGCGATCCAGTTCGGCGTGGATTTCCAGTTCGTCCTGGGCGATTTTC
Organism: Rhodanobacter sp. B2A1Ga4; assembly: GCF_018101315.1. Lineage (NCBI taxonomy): Bacteria > Pseudomonadati > Pseudomonadota > Gammaproteobacteria > Lysobacterales > Rhodanobacteraceae > Rhodanobacter > Rhodanobacter sp. B2A1Ga4. The sequence continues at coordinate 283,755 of NZ_JADBJR010000001.1, forward strand.
TGGATCGCCTTGCCGATGGGCTGGAACAAGCCGGTGTCGCAGATGGCGAAGGTGACGGCGAAGGAGGCCATGAACTGGATGCGCTCCATGCAGAACAGCGCCACCACCGTCATGAACACGGTGTTGTAGGTGGCCTGGTCGTCGGGTAGCTGGCCCAGCGCGTACCGGTGCGAGGCGCGGTAGCCGTCGGCGAAGGCCTTGACCACGCGCTCCAGCCGCGCGTGGGCCTGCTCCACGCGCAGGATCTCCTCGATGATGGCGCCCGGGTCGTCGAAGGAGTTGCGCACGATTTCCGAATAGGTGGCGGCGTGGATCACCTCGTTGTCGGAGATGCGCTGCCAGCAGGCCCACAGCTCGCTGGACGTGATGAAGGGCGCCAGCACCGGCGCGATGGCGCGCGAGGCCACGCTGTCGGCCTCCCATTGCCAGGCCAGGGTCTTGATCATCATTTCCCAGGTGGAACGCGAGCAGGATTTGAAATCGGCGTTGCAGGAGGAGTAGTCGAACTCGTTCTCGTCCCAGTCCAGCGATTTTTGCGCCTTGTACAGGCGCCAGATGTCGGGGTAGTGGCGGTTGATGGTGTCGAACAGGCCAGGCTTCTGGCCCAGGAACAGCGAGGGTCTCGCGTAATCGGTCTTGGCGTAGTTGAAGACGTGGTCGGTCATGGTGTTCCCGGAATGAAATGCGCAGGAGCGGCTTCGGCCGCGATGGCCCGTCGTTGCCGGAGCAGCCTCTCTCGGTGGTTCACAGGCTGCAGGCTTCGCAATCGGCATCCTTCTCGGCATTGACGCTGGCGCTGGCTTCGGCCACCACCGCCTGCATGCCGTTGGAGGTTTTCTGGTTCATGTAGTACTTGGATTTCAGCCCCAGCCGCACGCGGTAGAGGTAGTTCTCGATCATCTCGGTGGATTCGATGCAGTCGTCGCCGATCACGCGGCAGTAGAAGTCGGCCGAGATGCCCTGGTCGGTCCACTTCTGCACGATGGCGTACATCTCGGTGAGGTCGCGTGCGGGAATGTCCCAGGCCGACTGGTACCACTCGCCGATGCTGTCGCCCTCGGGCGCGGCCCAGTAGTTCACCCGGTGGTTGTCGGTCTTGATGAGGGTGAGCTCGCGCACGGGATAGAGCCCGTTGGTGGTGCCCGAGGCGTTGGCGCTGGTTTCGGTGGGCATGTGCGCCACCAGTACCGAATTGCGGATGCCGCCATTGGCCTTGATCTCGGCGCGCAACGCCTCCCAGTCGTAGTGCATGCGGAAGTCGCCGAGCTTGTCGACGTTGCCGTTGCAGGTGTCCAGCGGCAGCCAGCCTTCGGGCCAGCGCGTCTTGTGCATCCACGGCGCGTTGCCCAGTTCCTGGCCCAGCCGCAGGCTGGCGCGCAGGAGGTGGTAGTAGTGCTGCTCGGCCACGGCGTGGATGAAGGCCTTGCCTTCGGGCGTCGTGTAGCGCTGGCGGTTTTTCGCCATCAGGTGGGCCAGGCCGAGGATACCCACGCCGGCATTCAGGCGCCGGCGCGAAGTCACGCCCACCTGCGGCAGCTCGTAGTGCGCGAGGTGGATGCATTTGTCGATCATGAGCAGCGCGTAATAGGCCACTTCGGCGTATTGCTCTTCCGAGTCGATGTTGTCCACGCAGATGCCGGCGAGGTTGCAGGTGGCCACCTCGGGCGAGGAGCGCTGGGCGATGCGCTCGACGCGGGCGCCATCGACCACGTCGCCCACGGCGAGATCCTCGGGCCACAGTTCGCCGCGTGCGGTGGCGATGCGCTCGCCGCCCTCGATGCGGCGCGTGTCGCCGGCCTCCGTCTCGAAGGTGACGAAGGAGATGTCGTGCTGCGCATACAGTTCGAGGATGTGGTTGTACGGTGCCGTGGGCAGGGCGATTTCCGAGCACAGGTTGGAGCTGTAGATGGTGTCCTTGAACGGCGTATGCCGGTTCATCTCGGCGATGTTGTGCTCGTAGATGCGCCCGGTCTCGTTCCATTCGTTGCTGGCGGTGATGAGCAGTTCGCGCGCGCTGACAAAGGTTTTGCTGAAGCCCGTGTCCGCCTCGTACTTCCGGTACAGCGCCTCGAAGCGCGTTTCATCGCCGCTGTACAGCGCCTCCTGCAGGTCGGGCGCGGTGTAGCAGTTGAACAGGAACACGTCCTCGTTCAAGGCCACCTTGCGCGCGAAGAAGCGGTTGCCGCCCCAGGAGTAGTCCATGCCGCGGATTTTCCTGTCGGCGGTGGACATCGGGTTCTTCAGCCGCAGCAGAGCATCCACTTCCGGGTCGAAGATCGAGAAGTAGCTGGTGCAGGCGCCGCCGCGGCCGTTCTGCAGGTTGGATTTCACCTCGGCCACCAGGGCGCGGTAATACGGCAGCTTGCCCTGGTGGCGGATCACGCCGCCGCGCACCGGGTCGTTCAGCGAGCGCGTCTGCATGTGCGCGCCGATGCCGGCGGACATGTAGGTCATGGTGTTGGCGATGTGGTTGCCCACCGCGATGGAGCGCGCGTTGTCGCCGGTGGTGTACAGGCAGCAGCTGGCGTAACCACGCAGCGGCGTGCCCAGGTTCACATGGTTGGGCGTGGGCGCGTTGATGCGATTCAGCGACAGGTGTTCGTAGAGGCGTTCCACGTCGTGCATGCGGCGCGCGCGCGGCTGATCCACCGCCAGCGCCATCGCCATGCGCATGTAGATGAACTGCGGCGTCTCGTGGTGGACGCCGTTGACGCGGTCGGCGATGGCGTACTTGGTGAGGTGGGTGTGCAGCTGGTAATGCGCGTAGGCGAAATCGCGCTCGTGGTCGATGATCGCCTCCACCTGCGCGTATTCCGCCGCGGAGTAATCCAGCACTTCCATGTAGCCGAGCTGCTGCAGCTTGCGGTGCAGCGCCTGCACGCTGGGGCGGTCGCGGCCGTACAGATTCTTGCGGATCAAGGTGGCGTAGAGCCGCCCGGCCATGCGGTTGTACGACCAGGTGTCGAAGTGCAGGCAGGTCTTGATGAGTTGCTGCTGCAGCTCGCGCGTGCTGGACGTGCCGGACAAACCAGCCACCGCTTCCAGCACAACCGAGGGCCAATCCACCGCGTCGCCCAGGGTTTGCGCGGCCCATTCGCCCCACTGGTTGAGCTTGGACGGAGTGAACGGCTCGACGCGGCCGTCGCGCTTGATGATGGTTTCCAGCATGAGGGGTGTCCTCCTTTGAAGCACAGGCAGGCATGACCGGCGCACCGAGGTGGCGGGCCAGTGATGATGAAGGGATGCAGTGGAGCGCCGTCAGCCGGGGGGACGGGCCTGGCTGCGGCGTGACGTGTCAGCGTGGTGGCGCGCGCCCGGGCGCGTGCGGTGCAAGGTGAGCATGAGGTGTGGCATGTGCGTTCCCCGAAGGGAAGCCGAGAGGCGGCTTCTTGACCAGTTGCCTGCTCCCGCGCGCAGGGCCAAGAGGGTTGGGCTTGGCAAGGCAAGCGCGCGCGACCGGGCAGGGCGCCCGATTCGCGACGCGCTCCCCCGCGGAAGCGGTCACCCGCACCGGACGTTCGGCCCGGTGTGTCGGCAGGTCTTCGGACTTTGCGGACGCGGGCCTTGGCCCACCTACTGTGCCTCGCTTCCCGGGTGCTGTGCGCCCAGTGCTTGTAAGGCAGTTCGTTTCCGCTTACCGCTGCGGGGCAGCTCCGGATTCACACCGGATTCCCTTTTCAACCCGGCCGCCGCAAGCGGCCGGGTACCGACAGGCACAACATATTGGGTCTTGTGGCGTGCGTCAATACCAGAGATGGTCCTTGCGTCACGATGTCGGCGCCCTGACGACCGCTGGCATCCGGGGCTTGCCGCAGCGCGTCATGGCAGCTATGCTGCGCACTATTGTATTAACGCATTAGTACATCATGAAACGTAGATCAGCTGACGCAACTGCCGTGAATGCCGCCGCGCAAAGCCTGTACGAGGCGCTGCTGTCGCTGAAGAACGCGGAGGAAATGGCCGCCTTTCTCGGCGATCTGTGCACGCCGGCGGAGCTGGAGGTGATGGTGGATCGCTGGCGCGTGGTGCCGCTGTTGCTGGACGGCTTGCCGTATCGGGAGATCCACGAGCGCACCGCGGTCAGCATCACCACCGTCGGGCGCGTGGCGCGCTATCTCAACCAGGGAAACGGCGGCTACCTGGCTGCAGCGGCGCGCGCGGCGCGGCGGCAGGCGCAGACGACGAGGAAAAAGGCATGAAGCCGCGCGACCGCTTGCGCATCGCGATGCAGAAATCCGGCCGGCTGACCGAGCCGGCGCTGGAGTTGCTGACCCGTTGCGGGCTCACCTTCCGTCAGAGCCGCGACAAGCTGTTCTGCTTCGGCGAGGGCGAGCCGGTCGACCTGCTGCTGGTGCGCGACGACGATATCCCCGGCCTGATCGCGCAGGGCGTGTGCGACCTCGGCATCGTCGGGCGCAACGTACTGAGCGAATTCCAGCTCACCACGGGGCGCGATGCCGAACCGCTCAGCGAGCTGCGCCCGCTTGGCTTCGGACGTTGCCGGCTGTCGATCGCGGTGCCGCAGGAACTGGACTACCACGGGCCCGGGCAACTGGAGGGCCGGCGTATCGCCACCTCGTATCCGGGCCTGCTGGGCGAATGGCTGCGCACGCAGGGAATCGCTGCCGGCGTGGTGACCCTGGCCGGCTCGGTCGAGATCGCGCCGAAGCTGGGCACCGCGGACGCGATCTGCGACCTGGTGCAGAGCGGCGGCACCCTGGTGGCGAACCAGTTGCGTGAAACCGACGTGCTGCTGCAGAGCGAAGCGGTGCTGGCGGGGCCGCTGACCCAGCCGGTGGACGAGCGCGGCGACATGCTGGAACTGCTGCTGAAGCGGCTGGACGGAGTGATCCAGGTGCGCGAGTCGCGCCTGTTGCTGCTGCAGACCTCGCGCCACACGCTGGAAGCCGTTACCCGCCTGCTGCCGGGCGGTCCGCAGCCGACCCTGCTGCCGGTAGCCGGCCAGCCGGATCAATTCATGTTGCAGGCGCTGTGTGCCGGCGAAGTGAGCTGGCGGCAGCTGGAAGAGATCAAGAAGGCCGGGGCGCGCGAGATGTTCGTGCTGCCGGTGGAGAAGATGCTGGCATGAAGCAGGTTGGCATGAAGAGTGGGCTCGCATGAAACGTCTGGACTGGAACGCCCTGGATGAAACGGCGCGCCGCGAGGCGCTGGCTCGCCCCGCGCAATCGCGGGGCGACGAACTGCGCCGCGGCGTCGAGCAGATCATCGCCACCGTGCGTGAAGGTGGCGACGCGGCGCTACGCGAACTGAGCGCGAAATACGACCGCTGCGCACTGCAGGCGATCGCGGTGGACGAGGCCGAATTCGCCGCGGCCGAGGCTTCCCTCGATCCGGCCCTGAAAGCTGCGATCCAAGAAGCGGCAGCGCGCATCGAGCTGTTCCATCGCGCGGCGGCGCTGCAACCGGTGGCGGTGGATACCGCGCCCGGCGTGCGGGTGGAACGCATGCTGCGGCCGATCGGCCGGGTCGGCCTGTACGTGCCGGCCGGCAGCGCGCCGTTGCCGTCGACCGCCCTGATGCTGGGCGTGCCGGCGCACATCGCCGGCTGCCGCGAAGTGGTGCTGTGCTCGCCGGCGCGCGCCGACGGCCGCTGCGACGAGGCGGTGCTGTATGCCGCGCGCCTCACCGGCGTGCACAAGGTGTTCAAGCTGGGCGGCGCGCAGGCGATTGCCGCGATGGCCTATGGCACTGCCAGCGTACCGAAGTGCGACAAGCTGTTCGGCCCTGGCAACGCCTGGGTGACCGAGGCGAAGCTGCAGGTGTCGTCCGATCCGGAAGGCGCCGCGATCGACATGCCGGCCGGCCCGTCCGAAGTGCTGGTGATCGCCGATGCCGGGGCGAACCCGGTCTTCGTCGCCGCCGACTTGCTGTCGCAGGCCGAGCACGGGCCGGATTCGCAGGTGATCCTGCTGAGCCCGTCCACCGGGTTGCTGGACCAGGCAGCCGCCGAGGTCGAGCGGCAATGCGCCGAGTTACCGCGTGGCGCGATCGTCAATCAGGCGCTGGCGCAGAGCCGGCTGATCGCCGTCGACTCGCTGGCGCAGGCGGTGGAAGTGAGCAACCGCTACGCGCCCGAGCACCTGATCCTGCAGGTCGCCGCGCCGCGTGCGCTGCTCGATGGCGTCGAAAGTGCCGGTTCGGTCTTCCTCGGCCAGTGGGCGCCCGAATCGGTGGGCGACTATTGCAGCGGCAGCAACCACGTGCTGCCGACCTACGGCTACGCACGCAGCTACAGCGGCGTGTCGGTGGCCAGCTACCAGAAGCAGATCAGCGTGCAGGAAGTCAGCGCGGACGGCTTGCGCAACATCGGCCCGTGCACCGCCACGCTGGCGGCGGCGGAGCAACTGGAAGCGCACCGCCGCGCGGTAACGCTGCGCCTGGAGGCTTTGGCATGAGCGTGCTCGATCTGGCGCGGCCGGAAATCCGCGCGATGCAGCCGTATTCCTCGGCACGGATGGAGGCCAGCGGTGGCGAGGTCCTGCTCAACGCCAACGAATCGGCGTGGGCGCCGGTGGGCGACGACGGCCTTGGCTGCAACCGCTATCCTGAGCCGCAGCCCGCCGCCCTGGTCGACGCGCTGGCGGCACTCTACGGCGTTCGGCGCGAACAGTTGCTGGTCGGCCGCGGCAGCGATGAGGCGATCGACCTGCTGGTGCGCGCGTTCTGCCGCGCCGGCCGCGACGCGATCCTGATCCAGCCGCCCACGTTCGGCATGTATGCGGTGTGCGCGCGGGTGCAGGACGCGGGCATCGTCGAGGTGCCGCTGGCGGCAGACGCTACCCTGGACGTGGATGCGGTGCTGGCCGCGCTGACCCCGGCAGTGAAGCTGGTCTTCATCTGCACGCCGAACAATCCCACCGGCCAGCCGGTGCCGCGCACCGAAGTGGAGCGGCTGGCGCGTGCGCTGGCCGGCCGCGCGTTGCTGGTGGTGGACGAGGCCTACGTGGAGTTCGCCGACGAAGGCAGCGTGGCCGACCTGATCGACCGCTACGACAACCTCGCCGTGTTGCGCACCTTGTCCAAGGCCTGGGCGCTGGCCGGCGTGCGCATCGGCAGCCTGCTGGCGAACGCGGACGTGATCGCCCTGCTGCGTCGGATCATGGCGCCGTACCCGCTGCCGTTGCCGAGCGTGGACGCCGCGTTGTTGGCGTTGTCCGGCTGGGGCCAGGCGAATGCACGAGGGCATGTCACCATCGTGCGCGAGCAGCGTGCGCGGATGCTGGCGGCGTTACGCCGGTTGCCCGGGGTGCGCGAGGTGTTGCCGTCACAGGCGAATTTCCTGGCCGTGCGTTTCGAGGATGCCGCCGCGGTGTATCAGAAGCTGCTGGCCGCAGGTATCGTGGTGCGTGATATACGCAAATATCCGAATCTCGGCGATGCGTTGCGCATCACCATCGGCACGCCGGCAGAGAACGAGCGCGTGCTGGCCGTCCTGCAGGAAACCAACCCGTGAGCCGCAAGATTCTTTTCGTCGATCGCGACGGCTGTCTGATCGAGGAGCCGGCCGACGAGCAGATCGACAGTTACGAGAAGCTGGCTCTGTTACCCGGCGTAATCGCCGCGCTGCAGCGCTTCGTCGCCGCCGGCTACGAGCTGGTGATGGTGAGCAACCAGGACGGTCTGGGTAGCGACAGTTTTCCCGAGCCGCATTTCACCGGGCCGCACGAACTGCTGCTGCGCATCCTCGCCTCGCAAGGCATCGCCTTCCGCGAGGTGCTGATCGACCGCAGCTTTCCGCACGAGGGCCTCGATACGCGCAAGCCCGGCGTCGGCATGCTGCGGCACTACCTCGCCGATGACGGCTGGAGCCGGGCGGCGTCGGCGATGGTGGGCGATCGCGAAACCGACCTGCAGTTCGCCGCGAACCTTGGCGTGCGCGGCTTCCGCGTCGGCCCACTTGGCACGAGCTGGGAGGCGCTGGCGCATCAGCTGCTGGATGCACCGCGCACCGCCACGGTGGTGCGCAACACGAAGGAAACCCGCATCACGGTCAGCGTCGACCTGGATCGGGTGGCCGAACCGAAGGCGCACACCGGCCTGGGTTTCTTCGACCACATGCTGGAGCAGATCGGCAAGCACGGTGGCTTCGCGCTGGAGCTGGCCTGCGACGGCGACACCCACATCGACGAACACCACACCATCGAGGATTGCGCGCTGGCGCTGGGCCAGGCGCTGAAGCAGGCGCTCGGCGACAAGCGTGGCATCGGCCGCTACGGCTTCACCCTGCCGATGGACGAGGCGCAGGCCAGTGCCGCGCTGGACCTGTCCGGCCGGCCCTTCTTCGTGTTCGAGGGCAGCTTCCCGCGCGAGCGCGTGGGCGAGGTGCCGACCGAACTGGTGCCGCATTTCTTCCGCTCGCTGTGCGAGACGCTGGGCGCGAACCTGCACCTCGCCGTGCGCGGCGACAATGCTCACCACATGGTCGAGGCCTGCTTCAAGGTGGTGGCGCGCACGCTGCGCCAGGCGATTCGCCGCGAGGGCAGCGAACTGCCCAGCACCAAGGGCGCGCTGTGATGAACGTGGTGCTGGTGGACGCCGGCGGCACCAACATCGGCTCGGTGCGCTACGCGCTGCAGCGGCTGGGCGTGGACGCTGCGCTCACGTCGGACGCGGCGGCGATCCGTGCCGCCGACAAGGTGATCCTGCCCGGCGTGGGCGCCGCCGGTCCCGGCATGGCGCGGCTGCGCGAGCTGGGTCTGGTCGACGTGCTGCGTTCGCTGGAACAACCCGTGCTCGGCGTATGCCTCGGCATGCAGCTGCTGTGCGCGCACTCGGAAGAGGGCGGCACGGAGTGCCTCGGATTGATCCCGGCGCCGGTACGTCGTTTCACCGAAGCGCCCGGCCTGCGCGTGCCGCACATGGGCTGGAACCTACTGTCCGTGCGGCGGCCGCACCCGCTGCTGGCCGGCCTGGGCGACGACGACCAGGCCTATTTCGTGCACAGCTACGCGGTACCGGTCGGCGACTGGACCCTGGCCACGGCCGACTACGGCGGCGCGTTCTCGGCGGTGATCGCGCACGGCAACTTCCATGGCATGCAGTTCCATCCCGAGCGCTCTGCCGCCGTTGGCGCCCGACTGTTGAAGAACTTCCTCGAACTATGAATTTCGACGTGATTCCCGCGATCGACCTGCGTGGCGGCCAGGTGGTGCGCCTGAAGCAGGGCGACTACGCGCAGCAGACCACCTATGCGGCCGATCCGCGCGAACTGGCGCAGCGCTACGCGGACGCCGGCGCGCGCTGGCTGCACCTGGTCGACCTGGACGGTGCGCGCTCGGGCAGCCTGGCCAATCTCGCTGTGATCCAGGCCATCGCCGCCGATGGCATGCAGATCCAGGCCGGCGGTGGCGTACGCGGCGGAGACGACCTGCGCCGGCTGTTCGACGCCGGCGTGCAGCGCGTGGTGCTGGGCAGTGTGGCGATCCGCGAGCCCGAACTCGTGGCCGGCTGGCTGGACAGCCACGGCGCCGAAAGGCTGACCCTCGCGCTCGATACGCGCCGCCTCGATGGTCGCTGGAGCCTGCCCAGCGCGGGCTGGACCGAAGTCGAAGCACGCACGCTGGACGAGCTGGCGCCGTGGTACGCCGCGCGCGGCGCGCGCCACCTGCTGTGCACCGACATCGACCGCGACGGCATGCTCGCCGGCTTCAACCTCGATCTCTACCGCCATCTCGCCGCCACCGTGCCGTCGCTGGCGGTGCAGGCCTCCGGCGGCGTGCGCTCGCTGGACGACATCCGCGCCGCGCGCGAAGCCGGCGCGCGCGGCGTGATCCTCGGTCGCGCGCTGCTGGAAGGCAGATTCACCGTGCAGGAGGCCCTGGCATGCTGAGCCGCCGCATCATTCCCTGCCTCGACGTGCGCGACGGCCAGGTGGTCAAGGGCGTGCGCTTCCGCGACCACGTGGTGATGGGCGAAATCGTCGACCTCGCGCTGCGCTACCGCGACGAAGGCGCCGACGAGCTGGTGTTCTACGACATCACGGCCAGCCCCGAAGGGCGCAGTGTGGATCGCGGCTGGGTCGAGAAGGTCGCACGGGCGATCGACATTCCGTTCTGCGTGGCCGGCGGCATCCGTTCGGTGGAGGAGGCACGCGCGGTGCTGCATGCGGGTGCCGACAAGATCTCGGTGAACTCGCCGGCGCTGGAGCGTCCCGCACTGATCGACGAACTGGCCGCTGCGTTCGGCGTGCAGTGCGTGGTGGTCGGCATCGATTCGCTGCGCGATGCCGACGGTGAGTGGCGCGTGCGCCAGTACACCGGCGACCCCGCGAAGACCCAGGCGCTGCCGCGCCGCACGCTGGACTGGATGGTCGAGGCGCAACAGCGCGGCGCCGGCGAGATCGTATTGAACTGCATGGGCAGCGACGGCGTGCGCCGGGGGTACGATCTGGAGCAGCTTTCCGCGGCCCGCGCGCTCTGCCACGTGCCGCTGATCGCCTCCGGTGGCGCGGGCGCGCCGGAGCATTTCCGCGACGCCTTCATCGACGCTGACGTGGATGGTGCGCTGGCTGCCAGCGTGTTCCACTCCGGTGCGATCGCCATCCCCGCACTCAAGCACTACCTGCGCGAGCAGGGCGTTCCGGTACGTCGGTAAGCCAGGAGGAATGACAGCGATGAGCGACAACACCGATACCAGCCGCCTCGACTGGGCCAAGGGCGACGGCCTGTTGCCCGCCATCGTGCAGCATTGGCTGAGCGGCGAAGTGCTGATGCTCGGCTACATGAACGCCGAGGCGCTGGCGCAGACGCAAGCCAGCGGCCACGTCACCTTCTACAGCCGCAGCAAACAACGCCTGTGGACCAAGGGCGAAAGCTCCGGCCACGTGCTCGCGCTGAAGTCGATCCGCATCGACTGCGACGCCGACACCTTGCTGATCCAGGCCGCCCCGCAGGGGCCGACCTGCCATCTCGGCACCTCCAGCTGCTTCGGCGACAGCGCCGACGTACGACCTCCGCTCGGCTTTCTCGCCGAACTCGATGCCCTGGTCGAGCAGCGTTACGCTGAACGTCCGGCCGGCAGCTACACCACCCGGCTGTTCGATGGTGGCATTCGTCGCATCGCGCAGAAGGTGGGCGAAGAAGGCGTCGAGACTGCGCTTGCTGCGGTGGCGCAGGACGATGCCGAGCTGCTGGGTGAGGCGGCGGACCTGGTCTATCACTTGATGGTGCTGCTGCGTGCGCGGGAACTCGATCTGGCACAGGTGGTTTCGCAGTTACAAGCGCGGCACGGCGAGATCAAGTCCTAGCTGGCATCGATAGATTGCCCTAGACTGGCGAGGCGCATCGGGGGATGTGCCTTCAGGGAGACCATCTAGTGAACGACCTCGTCTACAAGAACGAGACGACGTTGCGTGCGATCGCGCTCGTTCTGTCTATCGTCATCTGGCTGTTGCTTCTGTTCGGCACCGTCGGTGTGTTGTTGATTTACCTACTACTGTTCGCGCTGTTTGCGGTCATTGCGCACTCGGCGCTGATCGCGCACTTGCGCGGCAATGCGATTCGTATCAGTTCGAGGCAGATGCCCGAGCTGTATCAACGTCTGTCCGACTGTGCGCGCAAGCTCGGCATGCGGGAGCTCCCGGAGGCGTATCTGGTCAATGGGAACGGTGTGTTGAATGCCTTCGCAACGCGTTTCCTTGGGCGCAATTTCGTCGTGCTGCTGTCGGATGTGGTGGAGAGCTTCGAAGCCCGACCGGGGGCCCTGAATTTCTACATCGGCCACGAACTTGGTCATCTGCGCAGGCATCACCTGACCTGGGCGAAGGTGTTGGCCCCAGCGATGTTCCTGCCGTTGATCGGCGCAGCCTATTCGCGCGCACGCGAATACACCTGTGACCGACATGGTCTGGCCGTCTGCGAAAATCCAGAGGATGCCCAATACGGGCTGGTCACGCTGGCTGCCGGCAAACGCCTCTGGCGCGAAGTCAATCTGGCGGACTACAGCGAGAGCGCGACGGCGGCGCCGGGCTTCTGGATGTCGTTGCACGAGCTGGTCGGCGACTATCCCTGGTTGAACAAGCGCCATGCGTGGCTGCGTGCGCTCGCCGAGCAACGCAAGCCGAAGCTTGGGGCGCGCAATCCATTCGCCTATCTGATCAGCCTGATCTTGCCGCGTGTGCCCGGGTTGGGTATCGGCGGTGGACTGATCGTGATCGCCTACATCGCGATCCTGGCAGCGATCGCGATTCCCGCGTATCAGGATTATCTGGGGCGTGCGGCCTTGAACGTGGCAATGGCGGACAGCACTCCCTATCGCGAGGCGGTGGCGCAATTTGGCGTCAGTCACCAAGAGTGGCCCGATTCGATCGGGCAGCTTGGCCTGGCGCCGTTTGCCGGCGATTCCAGCGTGTCCAGCATCACGCTGGGCAGCCATGGCGCGCTGACCGTCAATTTCATCAGGTCGCCCGTGCGCGGCCACGCGCTGTTGCTGACGCCATATGTCCGCGACAACACGGTCCACTGGTCATGTGGTGGTGACGTTCCCGCCAAGTGGTTGCCGCCGATTTGCCGCACTCAGCAATAGGCGGTCTGCACATCAAGGCGACTTGACGACACGCCGCCGGATGCGGGCCGCACAATCAAGCCCGCGTGAAGTGTGCTTCCAGCGTTGGGTGCCGCTTCAGCGGGCGACGGCTTTCGTGGCCGGCGGCTTGAATGCTACCGGCGGACCGGCCACGATATTCTTGCGCCACAAGGCAAGCTGTTCGGTAATGCCGCTGCCGATGTCGATCTGCGGTTCCGACGGGGTGAGCTTGTCCTGCTGCTCCCAGCGGCTGATCTGGATGCTGGCCTGTTTGAACGAGTCGACGAAATTGTCGGTGTGGTTCAGCGCGTCGACCAGCCAGGCCTTGCCGAAGTAGGTAATGTTCGAGTCGCTGCCGCAGCCGAACGAGCTGCGGTCGGCGCGGGCGGCGGTGAGCACCAGGGTACCGGGGCCGCGCAGCGGCGGCACGAAGCCGCCGGAATAGCAGGCGTTGACCACCAGTACCTTCCACTTGAACGGGTGTATGGCCAGGATGCCGGCCAGGTCGCTGGCGCCGAGCTGGTCGAGTGGTAGCGGATCCATGTCCAGCAACAGGGTGTGATCCTCGCTGCCATGGCTGGTGAGGTACAGCAGCAGGATGTCCTGGTCCGGTTGCATCGTCTTGCCCAGGCCGTCAAGCGCGGTTTCCAGATTGCTCCAGCTGGCCAGCGGCCGGGTGGTGAGCGTGGCCGGGTTGTTCTCCAGCACCAGGCTGTGGGCGCTGGCGCCGAAGCGCTGGGCGAACAGCCGTGCCGCGTATTCGGCCTCGTTGTGGAACACGTCCTCGCTGCCATCGCCGGCGATGGCCAGCAGGTACAGGTTCGGCTTGCCGGGCACTCGCGGGCCGAGTTCGGCCAGCGCGTTGCGCATCATCCGTGGCTGCGCGTACAGCACCTGTTCCGGGGTGGGAGCCTGGCTGGGCCAGCGGTCGACATCGGCGTCGTCCTCTGGCACGGCGTCCGATGCCATGCTGTCGGGCGTGGTGGCGGCATGGCTGGCGGTCGATGGCATCGCCAGGTGGCCGGACCACCAGGTCGCCAGCAGCACCCCGGCGGCGAACGCGAGCAGGACGGTCAGGGTGCTACGCATGGTGGGGCGCATGCGGCGGTTTCACGGCGTGATCGCGTCGAAATCGCGATAGACCGCATGGCGCGGCGCGTTGGGCAGCGTCTGCGGCTCGCGCACCAGCCAGCCGGTGTGGAAGCCGGCTGCCTGCGCGGCGTCGAGTTCCTCCACGATATCGGACAGGAACAGCAGGTGCCGGGGCTGCTCGCCGATCGCCCCGGCGATGCGCCGGTAGGATTCGGATTCGCGCTTCGCGCCGGTTTCGGTATCGAAGTAGCCGGCAAACAGCGAGCTCAGATCGCCTGCCTCGCTGTGCTGGAAGAACAGCCGCTGCGCCGGTACCGAGCCGGAGGAGTAGACGTACAGCCGCAGCCCGTCGGCGCGCCAGTCGCGCAGCCGCGCGGTGACTTCCGGATAGATGTGGGCGCGGTAGTCACCGGCCTCGTAGCCGTCCTTCCAGATCATGCCCTGCAGCGCCTTCAGCGCGGTGGATTTGCGATCCTGGTCGATCCACTGCAGCAGCAGTTCGATGATGTCCTGGCGGCTGGCCTCGACCAGCCCGGCCTCGCGGGCCGCCTCATGCAGCCAGTGCTGCACCTCGGGCTTGTCGCCGTGGGTTTCGACGAAGGCGGGCAGCCGCTTCCGCGCGTATGGGAACAGCACGTCGCGGACGAAGTCGATCGAGCTGGTGGTGCCTTCGATGTCGGTGACGATGGCGCGGATTTCGATCATGGCTTCGGGATCCGGGGTTCGGGAAGAGCATCGCCCGCGAGTGGGCTCCTACACGGCAGGCGCCATGCGCGGGAAGCGCGAGGCGATGTCGTCGCCGGTGAAGTTGGCCACCCAGCCTTCCTTGTTGGTGAACAGCCGGATCGCTACGAAGTAGGGCGATTCGCTCATGTCGAACCAGTGGCGGGTGCCGTCGGGTACGCCGATCAGGTCGCCCTGTTCGCACAGGATGTCATAGACCTTGCCGCCGAGGTGCAGGGTGAACTGGCCGGCGCCGGCGACGAAGAAGCGCACCTCGTCCTCGCTGTGGGTGTGCTCGCTGAGGAACTTCTGGCGCAGCGTGGCGCGGTCGGGGTGATCGGGAGCGAGGCTGATCACGTCCACGGCCTGGTAGCCTTCCTCGCGCATCAGCCGGTCGATGTCGCCGCGATAGGCGGCAATCACCTCGTCCTGGCTGGCGCCTGGGGCAATCGGCTGGCTAGCTTCCCATTGCTCGAAGCGGACGCCCGCCTTGCCGAGCTCCGCGGCGATGGCGGCGTGTTCGTCGATCACCACCAGCGGCGATTGCGGTCGGGTTTCGTCGAAGATGCGCAGGCGGCTCATGATGCCCTCAGTCTTTTCAGGTCAAGTTCGCAGCCGAGCAGGAACTCCAGCGCTTCCAGATGGCGCTGCGTCTCGGCCATGTTGCGGCCCCAGGTATAGATGCCGTGACCGTCGATCAGGTAGGCATGCAGCGGCTTGCCTGCATCCAGCCAGGCGTCGACCAGGGCCACCAGTTCGGGCATGTGCTGGGTGTTCGGGAACACCGGGATCTCCAGCACGCTTTCGTGGGTGCGGTAACCGCTGATCGCCTTCTGCAGCTCCCAGCCCTGCAGTCGGATCACGCCCTCGCCGGCGAACAGCCGCGACGCCACGCTCTGTGTGCGCGAGTGGGTGTGCAGTACCGCGTTCATTTCTGGCCAGCGCCGGTAGATCTGGGTGTGCAGCGCCGTTTCGGCGCTCGGCCTGGCATCGGTACCGACGGCATGGCCATCCAGGTCGATCAGCATGATGTCGTCGCGGCCGAGCCTGCCCTTGTGCCGGCCGGATACGGTGATTGCCGCGTGGCTTGCATCGACCCGCATCGAGAAGTTGCTGCTGGTCGCCGGCGTCCAGCCCAGCACGGACAGCTCGCGCGCGACGTCGGCAATGGCATCGGCGCACTGCTCGAACACGTTGGCGGGGATCGTGGCTGGGAGGATCTGGCTCATGCGATTTGGACGTCCAAATGATCGTTAACTATAGCATGCGTGTGCTCGCCGCCTGACCGTAATGAGAGCCATTCTCGCAAGTCAGGAAAAATTTTGGCGCCGGGCGTAACATCGGCGCGGATCTGGCGCAGGGTGTGCCGGACAGATTCCGACGGAGGCTTGCCCATGTCGAATGAACAAGATATCGAATCGCGTCGCCGGTTCCTCAAGGTGGCTGCCGGCACAACGGCGGCGGCTATGGTCATCGGTAGCCTGCCGCGCTTTGCACGGGCGGCGGATCTGCCACCGGTGAGCGAGTCGGATCCGACCGCGAAGGCATTGGGCTATGTGGAAGACGCCACGAAGACCGCCAACGCGAAGCACAAGGCCGGCGACGACTGCACCAACTGCCAGTTCTACAGTGGCGGCCCCACCGGTCGCGGTCCGTGCCAGTTGTTCCCGGGCAAGTCGGTGAATGCGAAGGGCTGGTGCGTGTCGCACACGTTGAAGAAAGCCTGATCGCACCACGATCACACAGGTTGCATGGAAAAGGCCGGCTCATCGCCGGCCTTTTTCGTTGTCGTTGCGTGAACCGGCAAAGGAAGGGGCGGCGAGGTGCGGACAAAAGTGCGGCCCGGACACATCAGGGTGAGGAGCTACCCACCTGACGCGCCGAGCCGCGATCCGGGGCCCACTGCCAAGTGATCAACCCGCGGACTGAGGATGATACTCCCGAGTTCGCAGAAAGGGCGATCGCTCCCCCGATTTCTCTTGAAAAGTTCTCGTTAAATCAATTTAAAACAATGATTTACGTAAAAATTTTCAAGACTTGTAGAGAATTTTCGCGTTCTTCGATGGTGGTCGAATTTATTGATATTTTTGGCTAATTTGATACTTTTCATCGACGTTTGACGAAAATAGTGATTTATCGTGCTGCGGAGTCTTCCGTGGTGCCACGCAGGTGGCTGTGCCGATTGCCGTAGCTGAAATAGATCACCAGCCCGAGGAGGGTCCAGGCGACCATCAGCGACCAGTTGTACCAGGCCATGGTGGACAGCAGGGCGAGGCAACTGAGGATGCCGAGCGTGCAGACCACCGGTGCGAACGGCACGCGGAAGGTGCGTGGCAGCTCCGGCCGGGTATGCCGCAGGATCCACACGCCGGCGCAGACCGCCATGAACGCGATCAGCGTGCCCATCGAGACCAGGTCGCCCAGCACGTCCAGCGGGAAGATCGCCGCGAGCAGGGCAATGCCGGCGCCGGTGATCAGCGTATTCAGGTGCGGCGTGCGATAGCGCGGATGGATTCGCGTGAACACCTTCGGCAGCATGCCGTCGCGGCCCATGATCATGAAGATGCGCGGCTGCGCGATGATCATCACCAGCACCACCGACGACAGGCCGAGCAGCGCGCCGACCTCCACCAGCCAGCGTAGCCATTCCAGTTGGGGATGCCCTCGCAGCGCGGTCACCACCGGCTCGTCGGTGCCGAGCAGGGTGTACGAGCTGAGGCCGGTCATCACCGCGGCCATCGCGATGTACAGCACGGTGCAGATCGCCAGCGAGGCGAGGATGCCGATCGGCAGGTCGCGCTGCGGATTGCGCGATTCCTGCGCCGCCACCGAGGTGGCCTCGAAGCCGATGTAGGCGAAGAACACCATCGCCGCGCCGCGCAGCACGCCGCCCCAACCGTATTTGTAGTGGCCCTGCGATTCGGGCACGAACGGGGTCCAGTTGGACGGGTCGACATAACGCCAGCCGACCACGATCACCAGGGTGATCAGGCCGACCTTGAGCGCCACCATCGCGGCGTTCGCCAGGCTCGACTCACGGATGCCGACGTAGCAGATCCAGGTCAGCAGCAGGATCAGCACCACCGCCGGCAGGTTGAACAGCGCACCGGTGGCAACCAGCTGGTGGTTGGCAGTGAACGCCAGCGGTGCATTGGTCAGTGCCGCGGGCAGGCTCAGGTCCATGTTGAAGGTGCTGCCGATATGCTGGAGCAGGCTGAGGAAGTAGCCGGTCCAGCTCACCGCCACCGCCGAGGCGGACACGCCGTATTCCAGCACCAGGTTCCAGCCGATGAACCAGGCCATCAGTTCGCCAAGGGTGGCGTAAGCGTAGGAATAGGCGCTGCCGGAGACCGGGATCAGCGTGGCGAACTCGGCGTAGCACAGTGCGGTGAACGTGCTGCAGATCGCCGCCAGGATGAACGACAGGATCACCGCCGGACCGGCGTGGTCGGCCGCAGCCTGCCCGGTGATCACGAAGATGCCGCCGCCGATCACCGCACCAATGCCCAGCGCGGTCAGTCCCCATGGCCCCAGGGTGCGGCGCAGGGTGGGGCCATGGCTGTCGTCGGGTTCGTTGAAGTCGGTCTTGCGGGCGAGCAACTGCTTGAGCATGGGAAGTCGTCTTCGAAAGCGGGTATGCGGCGTTGCCTGGCGGACAACACAGACGCAGCGGCCGGCGTGATGTGCGCCGGCCGCTGATGGCTCGTCAGTGGGCGGTCTGCCGCAACTTGCTGTTGCGGTAGCCGTAGAAGGCGTAGATCAGGAAGCCGATGGCGATCCAGCCGAGCATCAACGGCCAGCGCACCTGGAAGGCCTGCCAGAACAGGAACAGGCAGGCGAGGGCGCCCAGCGGGCATACGATCCACGGCAGTGGCACACGGAATGCGCGGGGAATATCCGGGCGGGTACGACGCAGGACCAGCACGCCGATGCATACGGTGGCGAAGGCCAGCAGGGTGCCCATCGAGACCAGGTCGCCGAGCACGTCCACCGGGAACAGGCCCGCCAGCGTGGCAGCGATCACGCCCACGATGATGGTGCCGATATACGGCGTGCGGTGTTTCGGGTGCAGGCGCCCCAGTGCCGGCGGCAGCAGGCCGTCGCGCGACATCGAATAGAAGATGCGCGGCTGGCCCATCAGCATCACCAGCACCACCGAACTCAAACCCGCGAGGGCGGCGAACACCACCAGGATCTTCAGCGCGCCCAGGAGATAGCTGGACGCGCTACCGGCAGCGACGGTGCCGAGCACATAGTTGATCGCGGTAGCGACCGGCTCGGGCGTATTGAGCATGCGGAACGGCGTGGTGCCGGTCATCACGGCAGCCATCGCCACGTACAGCACGGTGCAGATCAGCAGCGAACCGAGGATGCCGATCGGCATGTCGCGCTGGGGGTTCTTCGCCTCGCCCGCGGCAGTGGAAACCGCGTCGAAACCGATATAGGCGAAGAACACCAGGGTGGCGCCGCGGTAGATGCCGCTCCAGCCGAACTTCGAACCGCCTTCGTTGGCCGGAATGAACGGATGCCACAGGTCGGCGTTGATGTAGTTGAACATCACGACCAGGAACAGCAGGATCACGATCACCTTGATTGCCACGATGATCGCGTTGACGGTCGCCGACTGGGTGATGCCGAGATAGCACAGCCAGCTGATCGCGCTGACGATCAGGATCGCCGGCAGGTTGATCAGGGCGCCGGTGAAAACCAGCTTGTGGCCGCCTTCGGCGAACGTGAGCGGAGCCGAGGAGAGCGCCGCCGGCAAGTTGAAGTTCAGTCCCGACATCGAACTGAGCATGCGCAGCATTTCGCCGAAGTACCCCGACCATGCCACCGCCACGGTCGATGCCGCGAACAGGTATTCGAGCACCAGCGCCCAGCCGACGAACCAGGCAACCACTTCGCCGAGAGTCGCGTAGGAGTACGAGTAGGCGCTGCCGGACACCGGCAGCATCGCGGCGAACTCGGCGTAGCACATGCCTGCCAGCCCGCAGGCGACGGCGGCAATCAGGAAGCTGATGATCAGCGCGGGTCCGGCGAACTGGGCGGCGGCGGTACCGGTGATGGCGAAAATGCCTGCGCCGATCACGGCACCGATACCGAGCATCACCAGATGCCGGGCAGTCAGTACGCGCTTGAGAGTGATCTCGCCCTCCGAACTGCCTTCGACGGGCTCGCCCGCATCCACGCGAGGCATCGCCTCGATTGCGTGAGTGGCAAACAGACCTTTTATCATCAAGCTCCCCTCAAGTGATTTTTGCCCGTTTCCGCTCTGCGGCGGATGGGTGGTACAGGCGGGCAATGGCGGGCCAACATAGCCCAGCGATAGATGATGTACAAGCTTCGTTCATGTTGCGGCGAAACATGCCGTGACGAGTTTCAACCCGCTTCGACGGATGCCATGCAACAGCCAGCCATCGTCATGATCGACGCCATCCGGCACTACCGTGACCAATGGCAGGGGGAGGCCGCGGTCGCCGCGCAGTTCGAGACATTCCTGCATACGCATGCGGATGCCTTCGAGCGCAGCAACGCGATCGGCCATTTCACCGGCTCATGCTGGCTGGTCAGCGCGGACGGTGCGCGCGTGTTGCTGATGCATCACCGCAAACTGGATCGCTGGCTGCAACCAGGCGGCCATGCCGATGGCGATATCGACCTGGCGCGGGTGGCGTTGCGCGAGGCGCAGGAGGAAACCGGTGTTGCCGGCCTGCGCGTCGAAGGCGGCATCTTCGATATCGACCGCCATCGCATCCCGGCCCGCGGCAGCGAGCCGGAGCACTGGCATTACGATGTGCGTTACGTGGTACGTGCGGGTGGGGATGAGTCGTTCGTGGTCAATGCCGAATCGCGCGCGCTGGCATGGCGGCCGGTGAACGAGGTGGCCGCTGACGAGACACTCGACACGTCGTTGCGGCGGATGGCGCGCAAGTGGCTGGCGAAAACGTAGGCTGCGCTTCTACAGGTATTTTCCCGGGGCGGGATGCACCTGGCCGCAGGCGCCGCAGGTGCGCGCCTCGCGTGAGCCGTAGAAACGCTCGAACACCGGCGGGAAATCCTGCTCGATGCTGGCGAGGGTGAAGTACTCCTCGTACAGCTTGTGATTGCACTGCTCGCAGAACCACATCAGGCCATCTTTCTCGCCGGGCAGACGGCGGCGCTCGATCACCAGCCCGATGGAGCCGGCGGCGCGGTTTGGCGAATGCGGCACGCATGGCGGCAGGTAGAAGATCTCTCCGGCGCGCAGCGGGATGTCGCGCGCCACGCCGTCGTCCTGCACCTTCAACGTGATCTCGCCCTCGAGCTGATAGAAGAACTCGGGGCCTTCATCGTAGTGATAGTCGGTGCGCGCGTTCGGGCCGCCCACGATCATGATGATGAAGTCGCCGTCGACGATGCACTTGTTGCCCACCGGCGGCTTCAGCAGGTGACGGTGTCCGTCGATCCAGCGTTCAAGATTGAGTGGCGGCAGCAGGGCCATGCGTCGTGCTCGCGGAAAACCAGTTCGCACGATAACCCTGCCATCGCCACAAAAAAAGCCGCCCGACGTTCACCGGGCGGCAGCAGCAAGACGATCTTGGCGGGAGTTGTTACGGCATCAACACCTTGTCGATCACGAAGATCTCGCCGTTCGACTGCGTCACATCGGCAATCGTGATGTTGGCCACATTGCCCTTGGCATCGGTGACAGTCCACTTGCCATCCTTGCCGGCGACGGTGATCGAGTCGCCCTCGACTGTTTTCAGCATCGCCTTGCCGCCATGCGCCTTCGCCAGTTTTGCCAGGTCGTGCGCCGTGTATTTTCCGGGCACCACGTGGTAGGTGAGCACCTTGGTCAGGGTGGCCTTGTTCTCGGGCTTCAGCAGGTTGTCGACCGTGCCCGCTGGCAGCGCGGCGAATGCCTCGTTGGTCGGCGCGAATACGGTGAACGGACCCGGGCCCTCGAGTGTTTCGACCAGGCCGGCAGCCTTCACGGCGGCCACCAGCGTGGTGTGATCCTTCGAGTTCACCGCGTTCTCGATGATGTTTTTCGACGGATACATCGCGGCCCCGCCGACCATCACGGTTTTCTGCATGCTCATCGACGAATTCATCTGCCCGGCCATGGCCATCGGCACTGCGGCTGCGGTGGCTAGTGCCAGGGAAAGGCCCATAGCCAGGGCGCGCATGCGGGAATGAGTCTTCATGAAGTTCTCCAGGATTTTCCGCTTCGCGGATTGGAAGCGCCTGTAGATACGCGGCATCCATCAGAACGGATGCAATGCGGCTGCCCGGAGTTCCGTGACGTGGAATCCAGGCGGCGACGCAGGGCGTTCAGACCTCGAGCGTGGCGAGGTCGCCTTTCTCTTCCAGCCAGGACTTGCGGTCGCCGGCGCGTTTCTTGGCCAGCAGCATGTCCATCAGCTTGGCGGTGCCGTCGTCGTCGCCGACGGTGAGCTGCACGAGGCGACGCGTGTCCGGATGAATGGTCGACTCGCGCAGCTGCGGCGGGTTCATCTCGCCCAGGCCCTTGAAGCGGGTGGTGCTGACCGCGCCCTTCATCTTCTCGCGCTCGATCCGCTGCAGCATCGCTTCCTTCTCGCTCTCGTCCAGGCAATAGAACACCTGCTTGCCCACGTCGACGCGGAACAGCGGCGGCATCGCCACGAACACGTGGCCTTCGCTGACCAGCCGCGGGAAATGCCGCAGGAACAGCGCCGACAGCAGGGTGGCGATGTGCAGGCCGTCGGAGTCGGCATCGGCCAGGATGATCACCTTGCCGTAGCGCAGGCTGGACAGGTCGTCCTTGCCCGGGTCGCAGCCGATCGCCACGGCCAGGTTGTGCACTTCCTCCGAGGCCAGCACCGAGGTCGATTCGACCTCCCAGGTGTTGAGGATCTTGCCGCGCAGCGGCAGGATCGCCTGGAACTCCTTGTCGCGCGCCTGCTTGGCACTGCCACCGGCGGAGTCGCCCTCGACCAGGAACAGTTCGGTGCGGCTGAGGTCGGTCGCGGTGCAGTCGGCCAGCTTGCCGGGCAATTGCGGACCCTGGGTGATCTTCTTGCGTACGATCTGCTTGGCCGCCTTGAGGCGTGCGCTGGCGCGTTCGATCGCCAGCTGCGCGATGCGCTCGCCCATCTCCACGTGCTGGTTGAGCCACAGGCTGAAGGCGTCGTGGATGACGTTTTCGACCATGCCGGCGGTCTGGCGTGAAGACAGCCGCTCCTTGGTCTGGCCGGCGAACTGCGGATCCTGCAGCCGTGCCGACAGCACGAACGACAGCCGCTCCCACACGTCTTCCGGCGCCAGCTTCACCCCGCGCGGCAGCAGGTTGCGGATATCGCAGAACTCGCGGATGGCGGTGGTCAGGCCGGTGCGCAGGCCGTTGACGTGGGTACCGCCCTGCGCGGTGGGGATCAAGTTGACGTAACTCTCCTGCACCAGCTCGCCTTCCGGCAGCCAGGCCAGTGCCACTTCCAGGCCTTCGACGTCGCGTGCCATGTGGTGCACGAACAGCTCGTTCGGCAGCGCCTCGATGCCGTCGAGTTCGCCGCGCAGGTAATCGCGCAGGCCGTCCTCGTAGTGCCACTCGACGACTTCGCCCGAGGCTGCGTCGGTGAGCTTCACGTTGAGGCCGGCGCACAGCACGGCCTTGGCGCGCAGCAGGTGCTTGAGCTTGCCCAGCGAGATCTTCGGCGAGTCGAAGTACTTCGCTTCCGGCCAGAAGCGCAACGTGGTGCCGCTGCGCTTCTTCGGTACCGTGCCGATCACTTCCAGCGGGCTGATCTTGTCGCCGTGGGCGAACACCATCTGGTATTCGGAACCATCGCGGCGGATCGTGACTTCCACGCGGTCGGACAACGCGTTGACCACCGACACGCCGACACCGTGCAAACCGCCGGAGAAGTTGTAGTTCTTGCCGCTGAATTTGCCGCCGGCGTGCAGCCGGGTCATGATCAGTTCGACACCGGAAACGCCTTCCTCCGGGTGGATGTCCACCGGCATGCCGCGGCCGTCGTCGCTCACTTCCACCGAACCGTCGTCGTGCAGCACCACCTCGATGCTTTTCGCGTGCCCGGCCAGCGCCTCGTCCACCGAGTTGTCCACCACTTCCTGCACCAGATGGTTCGGCCGGGTGGTGTCGGTATACATGCCGGGGCGGCGTTTGACCGGATCCAGGCCGGAGAGGACTTCGATGTCGGCGGCGTTGTAGCGACTGCTCATGCGGGTGTTTCGATCAAGACAAGACGACAAAGCATGGGGCGCGCGGGCGGCGATGGTCAAGCCGACTGCCCGGATCAGCGGTAGCCCTGTGCCTGCAACGAGAACAGCTGCGCATAGTGCCCGCCCAGCGCCATCAGTTGCTCGTGGCTGCCGTGCTCGACGATGCGGCCGTCCTGGATCACGATAATCTGGTCGGCCATGCGCACCGTGGAGAAGCGGTGCGAGATCAGGATCGCGATGCGCCCGCCGGCCAATTCGCGGAAATGCTCGAAGATGGTGGCCTCGGCGGCGGCGTCCATCGCGGCGGTGGGTTCGT
This sequence comes from Rhodanobacter sp. B2A1Ga4, assembly GCF_018101315.1. Classification (NCBI taxonomy): domain Bacteria; kingdom Pseudomonadati; phylum Pseudomonadota; class Gammaproteobacteria; order Lysobacterales; family Rhodanobacteraceae; genus Rhodanobacter; species Rhodanobacter sp. B2A1Ga4. The sequence goes on from NZ_JADBJR010000001.1 coordinate 307,633, forward strand.
CCAGCACCAGGATGTCGGCGCGGGAGCGCATGAAGGCGCGCGCCAGCGCGATCTTCTGCCACTGGCCGCCGGAGAGTTCGCGACCGTCGTTGAACCACTTGCCCAGCTGGGTCTCGAAGCCGGCCGGCAGACTGTCGATGAAGTCGCTGGCCATGCCTTTGTCGGCGGCTTCGCGCCAGCGCGCCTCGTCGTCGAAGTGGGTGACGTCGCCGGCGCCCACGTTCTCGCCCACGCGCATCTGGTAGCGGGCGAAATCCTGGAAGATCACGCCGATGCGCTGCAGCAGCACGGCTTCGTCCCACTCGCGCAGGTCGGTACCATCGAGCAGGATGCGGCCGCGGTCGGGCGTGTACAGACGCGTGAGCAGCTTGATCAGGGTGGTCTTGCCTGAGCCGTTCTGGCCAACCAGGGCCAGCGACTCGCCAGGGCGGATGTGCAGGTCGATATCGCGCAGCGCCGGCTCGCTGGCGCCGGGGTAGGTGAAGCTGACCTGCTCGAAGCGGATGCCGTCTTCGGGCATGGCGCCGCGCTGCGCCATGCCGGTCGCCGGCGGCACCGGGGTTTCCAGGTACTCGTACAGCGTGGAGAGGTAGAGGTTGTCCTCGTACATGCCGCCGATCGCCGACAGCATCGCCGACACCGCTGACTGGCCCTGGCGGAACAGCGCCAGGTACATCGTCATCTGGCCCAGGGTGATGCGCGCCATCACCGTGCTGGCGGCGATCCACGCATAGGCGCCGTACAGTGCCAGCGTGCCCAGCAGACCCAGCACGAAGCCCCAGCTGTCGCGGCGCACGGCGAGTTCGCGATCGGCGCGGTACAGGCTGTGGAAGATGTCGCGATAGCGCTGCAGCAGCAGCGGACCGAGGCCGAACAGCTTCACTTCCTTGGCGTGGTCCTCGCGCGCCAGCACGGTTTCCAGGTAGAGCTGCATGCGTGTTTCCGGCGAACGCCAGCGGAACAGGCGGAACGCGTCACCGGAGAACTTGGTCTCGGCGAAGAACGAGGGCAGGCCGGCCAGCAGCAGCACCGCCACCGCCCACGGCGAGAACTGGAACAGCAGGCTGCCGTAGCTGAGCAGCGAGATCGCGTTCTGGCCGAGTCCGAACGTGCGCGTGACCAGCGACAGCGGCCGGCTCGATGCTTCGCGGCGGGCGCGGGTGAGCTTGTCGTAGAACTCCGAATCCTCGAAGTGCGCCAGCTCCAGGGTCAGCGCCTTCTCCAGGATCATCACGTTGACGCGCTGGCCCAGTTGCGCGCGCAGCAGCGACTGGCACAGCGACAAACCGCGTTGCGCGCCGGCCAGCGCGGCCACCAGCAAGCCCTCCAGCGCCACCCATTCGAAGGCCGATCGCAGCGGTGCATGGCCGTTGGCGGCCCATAGACGACTGGCGGTCACCACCGCGTCGACGATGTGCGCACCGACGTAGGCGATGCCGGCCGGCAGCAGGCCGGCAATCAGGGTGAGCGCGGCCAGCGCGACGGTCAGCGCATGGCTGGTGCTCCACACCAGTTCCAGCGCGCGCCCGCTGTAGCGGAACACGCCCAGGAAGCTGCGCGCGAGTTCGCTCGATCCGGCGGATTCGGGGGAGTGGTGGGGCGGCACGTGGAGAGTCGTCAGGCCGTGGGCGTCGTTTGCGCGGAACTCCCGAGATGGGGGCCGCGTCGCTTCACGCAAGATGGGAGGCGTGCCGCCTCGCCCAAGTCAGTGCAGCTGAACTTCCACCACCTGTCGGTCCGGCTGGTACAGCGCCGGGAACAGCTGCTTCAGCTGCGCCACCTTGGGCGCGTCGTTGTAGACGATGTATGGGTTGTTCGGATGCAGCTGGAAGTAATGCTGGTGGTACGCCTCGGCCGGGTAGAACGCCTGCAGCGGCGCGAGCTGGGTCACGATCGGCGCCGGGAAGGATTTCGCCGCGCCCAGTTGCGCGATATAGGCACCGGCAATGCGCTGCTGTTCGGCGTTGCCGTAGAAGATCACCGAGCGATACTGGCTGCCGACGTCCGGGCCCTGCCGGTTCCGTTCGGTGGGGTCGAGCGCGACCGAGAAGAACACCTGCAGCAGCGTGCCGTAGCTGATTTCGGCCGGGTCGAAATGCACCTGCACCGACTCGGCATGGCCGGTGTCGCCTTCGCTGACCTCGTCGTAATGGGCGGTATCGGCGTTGCCGCCGGAGTAGCCCGCGATCACCCGGTGCACGCCCTTGACGTGCTCGAACACCGCCTCGATGCCCCAGAAGCAGCCGCCGGCCAGCACCGCGACCTGTTCGCCGTGGGCAACGGTTTTGCGGGCATCGACGGTCGGCGCCGGGAGCGCGCCGCTGGCGGCGGACACCGGCTGGCAAGCGCTCACACCCAGCATGAGCAGGGCGGCCAGCGGCATGGTGTGGAGCGTGCTGCGACGGATCATGTTGCGCCTCGCCGGCATGGCCATCGGGTGGCCGATACCTGCTCTTCGCCGGGCGTATGCCATCGGTTACCTGTGCGGCGGTGGCCGGCCCGGTACCATCATTGTCCATCGGTTTCGTGGAGTTGAGGGATGCAAGGTTCCATCGATCTGGGCGCCTATCTGCGGCGCATCGGCTGGCACGGTAGCGTCGCCGCCGACCTGGCCACCCTGCGTGGTCTGGCCGTGGCGCACGTGGCGGCGATCCCGTTCGAAAACCTCACCCCGCTGCTCGGCCTGCCGGTCGAGCTGGATACGCCAGCGCTGGAACGCAAGCTGGTGCACGACGGCCGCGGCGGCTACTGCTTCGAGCAGAACCTGCTGTTCGCCGCGGTGCTGCGCACGATCGGTTTCGAGGTGTCGGGGCTGATCGCGCGCGTGCTGTGGCAGCACCCGGAGGATGCCGTCACCGCGCAGACCCACATGTTGCTGCGCGTCGAGCTGGGTGGTGAAAGCTGGCTGGCGGATGTCGGCTTCGGCAACCAGGTGCTGACCGGTGCGCTGCGGCTGCAGGCCGACCTGGAACAACCGACCGGCCACGAGCCGTTCCGGCTGGTCGAGCGCGACGGCGAATGGCGCATGCAGTCATGCGTGCGCGGGCAATGGTTCACGCTGTACCGCTTCGACCTGCGGCGTTGCGAGATGGTCGACTACGTGGTGGCCAACCACTACGTCTCCACGCACGCGGCCTCGCGCTTCCCGCGCAACCTGATCGCGGCGCGCACCACCGCCGACCGGCGCCTGAGCCTGCTCAACCATGAATTCACCGTGCGGCGGCTGGGGCGGGAACCCGAGCGGCACGCCTTGCGCGACAGCGCCGCGATACGGCGCGTGCTGGAGGAGGAGTTCCAGTTGCGCCTGCCCATGCACGCCGGCCTGGACCAGCGGCTGGACAGCCTGCCGGGTTAGGCCTCGGGATCGGCCAGTACGCGGATCTCCACGTCGTCGATGGCGACCACCTGGCCTGCACGGATCTTGCAGGTCTTGCGCAGTTCCATGACGCCGTCGACGCGCACCGCGCCGCTGGCCACGATCGCCTTGCCGGCACCGCCGCTGTCGCACAGGCCGACCAGTTTCAGCAGCAGGTTGAGCTCGACGTAGTCGCCTTCCAGTTCAAAGTCGATGGTTTGCATGGTTTTCCGGAATGAGGGGGAAGGCCGCGTTCAGGCGGACGGATGATCTTCGTCGAACGCGCTGTCGGGCAGCGCCAGGAACGCGAACCACGGTGTGTCGTGATCGCCACCGAAGGTGGCGGCGTCGTCGAGGATGCCAAGCAGGGTGTCATAGTCGGCTGCGGCGGACTGGCGCAATTCGTCGACGTGCTCGAACAGCAGCACATAACCCCAGGCCGGCAGCCAGCCGAGGTCGCGCAGGCAGTCGGCCAGCGCGTCCCAGTTGTGGCCGAAGCTGGCCGGCAGCTGCAGCGAGACGGCGAGCCGGCGCAGCAGTTCGTCCTTGTCGCGGCAGCCGGCCAGGTCGGTGCGGCACACATGCAGCTGTGCCTCGCCGGCGCCGCGGGCCAGTCGCCCCAGATCGTCGGCGCCGACGAAGTACACCCCGTTCATGGCGGTGCGGGTCAGGTCGAGGTCGAAGCCGTGCGTACTCATCGGCCCGCCTCGAAACGGCGAAAACTGCGGTAATGATCGTCGGTGTAGTACCAGACCACCGGCGGCGTGCCGCCGGTGATGATGCGTCGCGTGCCGCGGTTGCGTGCGCCGGGCGTTTCCACCGTGTACTCGTGGTAGTAGCCGCGCGGCTGCTGCGGCAGCAGGCCTTCGTAGTTGCCGAACACGGCGCCGTCCTGGCTGTGCTCGAACGGCCCGCCGCGGGCGATCCGGTCCAGCGTGGCGTGCGCCTCCACCGGCAGGAAGGCGGAAGCGTCGGTGCCGGCAGGGCGGTCCGGTGCGCGGGGCGATGCGCTGCTGTCCGCGCTTGCCGCCGGGCCGGTGCTGGCCGGCGGCGTGCTGGCGTGGCGGTTCCACATCATCACCGCGAAGACGATGAATGCCAGTAGAATCAGTGGTTTGAGTTGGCGCATGTGGATGGGTTGGCGGTGGATGCGCCGCGAGCTTAACAGGGCGAAGCGACGGGTCACGCGAGAGACGTTGCCCATGGGGTTTCGTGACCGCAAGAAATTGCGCACACTCCAGCGGACCCGTGGATACGGCGCTGCACGCCGCCCACCCGATCCCTGGAGTATGGATGAGCACCATCCCCGATCACGCCGGCGGGCGCATGCCGCGGCAGATTGCCTACATCATCGGCAACGAAGGCTGCGAGCGTTTTTCCTTCTACGGAATGCGCAACATCCTCACCCCGTTCCTGATCACCACCTTGCTGCTGTACCTGCCGGAAGGACAGCGCACGCTGGCGGCGAAGGACGTGTTCCACACCTTCGTGATCGGCGTGTACTTCTTCCCGCTGCTGGGCGGCTGGCTGGCCGACCGTTTCTTCGGCAAGTACCACACCGTGCTGTGGATGAGTCTGGTGTATTGCGTGGGCCATGCCTGCCTGGCGATCTTCGAGCACAACCGCCTCGGCTTCTTCGCCGGGCTGGGGCTGATCGCGCTGGGTGCGGGCGGCATCAAGCCGCTGGTGGCGTCGTTCATGGGCGACCAGTTCGACCGCTCGAACAAGCACCTGGCGAAGCTGGTGTTCGACGCGTTCTACTGGATCATCAACTTCGGCTCGTTCTTCGCCTCGCTGTTGATGCCGCTGTTCCTGCACCACTTCGGCGCGGCGGTGGCCTTCGGCATTCCCGGCGGCCTGATGTTCATTGCCACCGTGGTGTTCTGGCTGGGCCGCAAGCAGTACGTGATGCTGCCGCCGACGCCGCCGGACCCCAACGCGTTCTCGCGGGTGCTGCGCACGGCACTGCTGACCCATCGGCCAGGACAGGCGCGGCCCGGTTTGTGGATCGCGGTTGCCGGCGTGCTGGTGGCGCTGGCCGGCTTCAGCCTGATCGACTCGCTTGGCTTCGTGATCGTGGCCTGTCTCGCCCTGGTGGCGCTGATCGGCGGCGTCGGCGGCGGTGCCTGGCTGCAGATGGAGCGTGCCCGGGGCCAGCACCCGGACGCGGCGGTGGACGGCGCGCGCAACGTGCTGCGCGTGCTGGTGATCTTCGCGTTGACCACGCCGTTCTTCTCGCTGTTCGACCAGAAGGCTTCGACCTGGGTGGTGCAGGGCCACGGGATGACCATGCCGTCGTGGTTCCATGCCGCGCAGATGCAGGCGCTGAACCCGATGCTGGTGATGCTGCTGATCCCGTTCAACAACCTGGTGCTGTATCCGCTGCTGCGCCGGCTCGGCTACGAGCCCACTGCGCTGCGCCGGATGACCGCCGGCATCGCCTTCAGTGGTCTGGCGTGGATCGTGGTCGGCGGCTTGCAGGTGATGATCGACGGCGGTGATCCGCTCTCCATCGTGTGGCAGGTGCTGCCGTACGCGCTGCTGACCTTCGGCGAGGTGCTGGTGTCGGCGACCGGTCTGGAGTTCGCCTACAGCCAGGCGCCGGCATCGATGAAGGGCGTGGTGATGAGTTTCTGGAACCTCACCACCACGGTCGGCAACCTGTGGGTGCTGCTGGCCAACGCGGCGGTGCGCAACGAAACCGTCACGGGTTCCATCGCCGGCACGGGGCTCAGCGTCACCGCGTTCCAGATGTTCTTCTTCGCCGCCTTCGCGCTGCTCGCCGCACTGGCGTTCGGGCTGTATGCGCGGCGCTACCGTGAGGTAGACAACTACCGCTCCGGCTGATCAGGTCAACGCATCCACGCGCGACTGCAGCGCCATCGCCGCGGCCGGGTTGCGGTGCTTGGCGGCGCTGATGAAGAACACGAACACGTCGCGCGGCGGCCCTAGCGGTTGCGACGCGGCGACGTGCGGCAGCTCGGCGATGTCGTTGCCTGCGGCCCAGGCGCGCGCGTGGCCGGCCCAGCGATCCAGTTCGGCGGGCGCATAACCGGCGGGGTTGCCATCCTCGCTGCGCATCAGCCGCGCGTAGCTGAAGTCGCCGGTGAGGTCGGCCAGCGAGGGGTAGTCGGGTGAGTCGGTGAACACGGTGGGCGCGCGATGCGTGCGGGCCAGCGCCACGTAGCGCGGGTCGAGGAAGCTCGGGTGGCGCACTTCCAGCACGTGGCGCAGCGGCCGGCCGTCCAGTTCGCGCGGCAGCGCGTCGAGGAAGGCGGCGAGATCGTCGGCGTCGAACGGGCGCGACGGCGGCAGTTGCCACAGGATCGGTCCCAGTCGGTCGCCCATCTCCGCCAAGCCGCCATGCACGAAACCGCTGACGCCCTTGCTGGTATCGGCCAGCCGCTTGCCCTCGGTGACGTAGCGCGGTGCCTTCAGCGAGAAGACGAAACCGGCCGGCGTTTCCGCCGCCCACTTCGCGTAGGTCGCCGGCTTCTGCGCGCCGTAGAACGTGCCGTTGATCTCGATAGTGCGCAGCTGGCGGCTGGCGTATTCCAGCTCGCGCCGCTGCACCAGTTTGGCGGGATAGAAATTGTCGCGCCACGGCGCGTAGTTCCAGCCGCCGATGCCGACGCGGATGCGGGGGGCGTCGTGACTGGCGGGGGCGAACAGGTCGTTCATGGCAAGGTCCTCGTTGCCGTCATGCGCAGGTGTTCGGCAGCGCCGATGCACAGCACCAGCCACGCCGCACCGGCGGCATAGCCGGCCATCACGTCGCTGAAATAGTGCACCTGCAGCAGCACGCGGCTGATCCCGACCACGCCGACCAGCAGCACGGCGGCGGCGATCACCGCGCGGTGGAAGCGCGGCGGCAGCAGACGCAGCAGCACGTAGGCGAGCATGCCGTAGAACACGATGGAACCGAACGCATGGCCGCTGGGGAAACTCCAGCCGGGTTCGACGATGAAGCCGTGGTCATGCAGCGGCCGCACCCGTTGGAACAGCGCCTTGAGGCTGCCATTGATCGGCAGGATGCCGAGCAGGGCCACAACCCAGATGCCTGCCAGCTGCCAGTGCCGGCGCAGCAACAGCAGCAGGGCCACCACGGCGGCCGTGGGCGCCACCCACCACAGGTCGCCGAGATGGGTGACCACGGCGATGCCGCGCAACACCGGCAGCGGCAACTGCGCATGCAGGTGCTCGGCCAGGTCGGTGTCGAAGCGCGCCAGCTCGCCGGCCTGCTGGCCGGCGACCGCGGAGGCGATGGCAAGGAACAGCAGGGCCAGCGCCAGCAGCAGGATCAGTCCGACCTGCCAGCGCAGCGCGATCGGCGCGTCGCCTCGGGCGAGCGCGTGGCGCTGCCAGCGTGCGTTGTGCCGCCAGGCGAGGTCGCCGGCCAGCAGGGCCAGCAACAGCAGCAAGGCCCACAGCCGCAGGGCATGGGCGGCGATCCATTCCACCATCGGGTCCATCGTGTTCCTCGGTTCGCCGTGGCCGGCATGAGGGCGCCATGATCGGCGTTGCCGTGTGCTGCGTCGAGCGGACGGCGTACCGTGACGTCCGGCGCTGGCCTTGCCCCCGGTTTGCCGCGATAGTGGCGGCCTTGCCCACCGCGGAGCCTTCGATGTCCCAGCGACCCCTCTCCCTGCGCCTGGCGCTGTGCTGCGCGCTGCTCGTTTCCGCCACCGCTGTTTCGGCGCAGTCGCCGGCCGCGCAGTCGCCGCCGCCGGTCTCCACCGGCGACACCGCGCGGCCGCTGCTGCCGGCGCAGCTGCAGGACTTTTCCGCCTACGTCGACAGCGCCCGCAAGACCTTCGACGTGCCCGGCATCGCGGTGGCGATCGTCAAGGACGGCCACGTCGTCATGGAACAGGGCTTCGGCCTGCGCGAGCTCGGCAAGCCGGCGCCGGTGGACGCGAACACGCTGTTCGCGATCGCCTCCAACACTAAGGCATTCACCGCCGCCGCGCTGCAGCAGCTGGCCGGCGCGGGCAAGTTGAAGATGGACGACCGCGTGATCGACCACCTGCCGTGGTTCCGCATGTCCGACCCGTACGTCACCCACGAGATGCGCATCCGTGACCTGCTGGCGCATCGCAGCGGCCTCAGCCTCGGCGCCGGCGATCTCCTGTACTGGCCGCCGACCTCGTACAGCACGAAGGAAGTGGTCGAGCGGCTGGCCCGCGTGCCGATCAAGAACGGCTTCCGCAGCGGCTATGCCTACGACAACATCCTGTTCGCGGTAGCCACCCTGGTGATTGAGCAGGCTTCCGGCCAGAGCTACGCCGACTACGTGCGCGATCATCTGTTCAAGCCGGTCGGCATGGACGAGTCGCTGGTCGACATGACGTATCTGAAACCCGGCATGGACGTGGCCACCGGCCACGCCAAGGCCGACTTCAAGAATCTCAAGCCGGTGCCGCCGATGGCCTGGCTCAACGACCCCGGCGCCGGTGGCATCTATTCCAGCGTGCACGACCTGGCGAAGTGGATGAACGTGCAACTGGCCGGCGGCGCATTGCCGACGATGGGCGCCGACGGCAAGCCGGCGCGGCTGTTTTCCGAGGACAGCCAGCGCGAGATGTGGAGCGTGCTGACCCCGATCAAGGTCGGCAAGCCACCGGTTCCGGAACTGGCGCCGCTGGTGCCGAATTTCTCCGGCTACGGCGAAAGCTGGTTCCTGTCCGACTACCGCGGCCAGAAGCTGGTCTGGCACACCGGCGGCTGGCCCGGCATGGTTTCGCGAGTGACCCTGGTGCCGGAGCTGAAGCTCGGCGTGGTGGTGCTGACCAATGCTGAATCCGGTGCCGCGTTCAATGCGGTGACTTATCGCGTGCTCGATGCGTACCTGAACCCGGAACACAAGACCGACTGGGTCGCCGCGTACGACAAGGCGGTGAAGAAATCCGAGGCCAAGGCTGACGACAGCCTGACCAAGCATGAAGCCGCGCGCGACAAGCGCAGCAAGCCGTCGCTGCCGCTGGCGAAGTACGCCGGCACCTACCGCGACCCGTGGTATGGCGACGTCATCGTCAGCCAGGAGAACGGCAAACTGCGCCTGCGTTTCTCGAAGACCGCGCAGCTGGTCGGCACGATGACGCCATGGCAGCACGACACCTTCACCGTGCGCTGGGACGACCGCACGCTCAACGCCGACGCCTTCATCACCTTCAGCCTGGACGTGGACGGCCATGTCAGCGAGGTACGCATGCAGCCAATCTCGCCGCTGACCGATTTCAGCTTCGACTTCCAGGACCTGCGCATGGTGCCGGCCGCGGACAAGCCCGATACCGACAAGCATTGAGCAGGCCCTGAACCATTCCACTGTTGCGATACGGAGGGAATCGACATGCGTGACATGCATCGTGCACTAGCGATCGTGCTGGGCTGCGGTCTGTTCGCCGGCGTGGCGTTGGCGCGCACCGACGCACCGGCGGCGCACAGCCCGTTCCGTGTCGAGCTGGGCAGTGCGCTGACCGAGCCGGCCTCGGGCCGGCTGCTGCTGTTCGCCACCGACGCCAAGGCGGCCATCGCCGCGGCGAAGGACGGCAAGGTCGACGAGGTGGACGCGAATCCGTTCGGCGCCACCCAGGCCTCGGTGGCAGCGCGCGAAGTGAGCCGGCTGATGCCGGGGCAGGGCGTGGAGATCGACGCCGATGCACTGGCATACCCAGCCGGCTGGTCGCAACTGCCGCCCGGCGACTACTTCGTGCAGGCGGTGCTCGACGTCAACCACGACTACAACTACGGCGGGCGCGGCGCGGGCGACCTGATCAGCCCGGTGCTGAAGCTGCACCTGCCGGCCAAGGTGATACCCAAGCTGAGCCTGGACCGCGTGCTGCCCGCGCGCGAACCGTGGGATCTGCCGGCGCGCTACTTCAGCGACACCACCCGCAAGCACCTTGATGAGGCGCGCCGCGCGGCGCAATCGCTGGACTTCGTCAGCCCGGCGCTGAGCGCGTTCTGGGGACGCCCGATCCACATGCGCGGCTGGGTGTTGCTGCCGCCGGGTTACGACGCAGGCGCGAAGCAGACCTGGCCGGTGGTGTATGCCACCCACGGTTACGGTGGCAGCACGGCATCGCTCGCCGGCAGCGCCGCGATGGTCTACGGCGCGATGGCCGAGCAGCAGATGCCGCCGATGATCTGGGTGTTCCTGGACCAGTCCAGCCCCACCGGCACGCACGAATTCGCCGACTCGGTGAACAACGGGCCATGGGGCACGGCGCTCACCACCGAGCTGATCCCGCAGCTGGAATCGCGTTACCGCATGGATGCGCGACCGTCCGGCCGCTTCCTCACCGGGCATTCCTCCGGTGGCTGGGCCACGCTGTGGCTGCAGGTGCGCTATCCGACGATCTTCGGCGGCACCTGGTCGACCTCGCCCGATCCCAGTGATTTCCACGACTTCACCGGCGTGGACCTGTACGCGCCGCACGCGAACGTCTATCGCCGGGCGAACGGTTCGGCCTACCCGCTGGTGCGCGACAAGGGCAAGGTGGTCGCCAGCTTCGAGGCGTTCGCGAAGCTCGAGCGCGTGCTGGGCGAATACGGCGGCCAGATGGCCTCGTTCGAATGGGTGTTCTCGCCGCGCGGCGCGGATGGCCGGCCGCTGCCGATGTTCGATCGCGACACCGGCGCCGTCGATCCCTCGGTGGTGGCGTACTGGCGCGAGCACTACGACATCGCCCACCTCGTGCAGACGAACTGGCCACGGTTGCAAGGCGACCTGGACGGCAAGATCCACGTGGTGGTGGGCACCGCCGACACCTTCTATCTCGACGGTGCCGCGCACAAGCTCAAGGCGGTGCTGGACACACTGGGCGCGAAGTCGGACTTCCGCTTCCTGCCGGACCGCACCCACTTCGACCTGTACGTGCAGGGCAAGGATCGCCAGGGGCTGCTCAAGCAGATGGCGTGGGAAATGTATGCAGTCGCGCGGCCGGACACGAAACTGAAGGCCGCCGCCGCGCCGTAGCGGTTTCAGCCATGGTGCCATTGCGCGGCCTGCCGACCGGGCCGTCAGCCACTGCTTTTTCCGGTGCATGTCGCGTGTCAGTCGGCGGGACACGTCGCAAGTTCGTTCGAGGCAACCGACTGCCGGATGAATGCCGTACCGCCATCACGTTTTGTCGCCATGGTTCCGCGGCATAGTCATGCCGCAAGCGCTGCGATAGGGGGTGCTTGGGAGCGTCATCGCGAACTCACGTTGGAGGGAATCTGCATGAAATCTTCGAGTCTTGCCGCCATCGCACTGGCTTGTCTGCTGGCGATGCCGGCGGTCTATGCGCAACAGGCGTCCGCCCCGTCCGGTTCGACCGGTCAGTGCAAGGACGGCAGCTATACCAGCACCGCCACCAAGCGCGGTGCCTGTCGGGGACACAAGGGTGTGCAGGAGTGGTACGCCGCTGCCAGCACACCGGCTGCCAAGGCGGCACCTGCCGCTGCACCAGCTGCAGTGACGGCACCCGCCGCCGCAGCCGCACCGGCCACACCGGCCGCGCCTGCAGCCGCGCCGAAGAAGTCGTCGATGGGCTGGACCAAGCCGGCTGCCACCGCGGCGCCGGGTGGCGGTGCGGGGATGGTCTGGGTTAACGCCAGCAGCAAGGTTTACCACTGCCCTAACGACAAGTGGTACGGCAAGACCAAGCATGGCGAGTACATGAGCGAAGCCGACGCCAAGGCCAAGGGCAATCACGCCGAGCATGGCAAGGCTTGCACGCCGTAACGGTGCAGTCGCCATCCGCGTGAGCAGGAGGCCGGCGCAAGCCGGCCTCTTTTTCTGTCAGGCCGGCTCGGGCTGCCACGGGTCGTAGCTGCCGAAGTACCACAGGTGGCCTTCCGGATCGTGGCAGCTGTAGCCGGCGCCGCCGTAGTCCTGCTCGGCATAGTCGTCGGCGATCACCGCGCCGGCGGCCTTCGCCCGCAGGTAATGCGCCTTGCAGTCGACCACGGTCACGCAGGCGCACTGCGTTTCGCGGCCGCCGATCTCGTCGGGCTGCGCGATGTGCTGGCCGAATGCGTTGTCACGCACTTCACCGAGCATGACCATGCCATTGCCAAAGGTGAGCTGGGCGTGCTCCACGCCGCCATCCTCGTTCTCGTAAACCGCCTGTTTCTCGAAACCGAACGCCTTGCACAACCACTCAATGGCGGCATGCGCGTCGCGATAGCGCAGGCAGGGGATGATGGTGCTGCCGTGGGGATGGGGTGCCGGCATGGCGGGACTCCGTTGGCGAAAACCACGCACAGGCTAGCGCGCCCGCCGTTCGCTGTCTTGCCGGGCATCGTCGCGCCGCCGCCTCAGCCGGTGGGTTCGTCTTCCTCGACCAGCGGCGGCAGCGTGCGCACCAGCATGCTCTGCGGGCTGGTCATCGGCAGCCCTTCGCTGCGCAGGCGCTTGAGGATCTCGAACAGCAGGTCGCTCTTCACGCCGCTGACCTCGCGCGGGCTGCCGACATAGGCGACGCAGTTGAACGTCATCACGCCGTTGTTGAGGTTTTCCAGCTGCACGTACGGTGCCGGCACGGCCAGCGTGCCGTGGTGCGCGCGCAGGATGCCCAGCACCAGTTCGCGTACCTTGCCAGCGTCGGTGTCCAGCGGCATCGGCAGCTTGATCTGCACACGGCCCTGCGCGTTGGCCAGGGTCACGTTGCGCACGTTCTGGGTGATCAGCTGCGAGTTCGGCACGATCACGGTGGAGCGGTCCCCCATCTGGATCTCGGTGGCGCGCACGTTGATGCGGCGGATGTCGCCCTCGACGTCGCTCGACAGGCTGACCCAGTCGCCCACCTTCACCGGCCGCTCAACCAGCAGGATCAGGCCGGAGATGAAATTCTGCACGATCGCCTGCAGGCCGAAGCCGATGCCCACCGACAGCGCGCTGACGATCCAGGTGATGCTCTTCAGGTCCACGTGCAACGCCGCCAGCGTCAGCACCACCACCAGCAGGCCGCCGACGTAGCCGAGCAGGGTGACGATGGAGTCCTGCATGCCTTTTTCCATCGTGGACTTCGGCAGCAACTGCTCGGCCAGCCAGCGCTTGAGCATGCGCAGCACGAACATCCCGGCCAGCAGCACCAGCACGCCGCCGAAGATGGTGCCTGGATTGATCGCCAGCTCGCCCAGCTTGACGTTGCCCAGGGTTTGCTCGGCGCTGGCCAGCAGGTCCTTCGGCCCGGCGCCGAACGGGGTCAGCACGGTGGCCAGAGCCAGCAGCACCAACCCCACGCGGCAGATGCCGGCGAGCAGCACGGCGGCCTGCTCCAGCGTGTGCGGCGCCAGCTCGAAGGTGGCTTGCAGCCGCTGGCCACCGCGCCCGTGCGGCAACAGCGTAGTGTTGATCAGGTCGGTGAGCAGGTAGATCAGCAGGTATACCGTGGCCACGATCACGCCGATCCACAGCATCTGCACGGCGACGAAGAACGCCAGCGCGATGAAACCGGTGGCCACGCCCAGCCAGCTGACTATCACGCCGAGCGTGGCCGCTGCGGTGAGCAGGCCGATCCATAGCGGCCGATGTTCCGGCTCGGCGCCATCGGCAGCGGCAGCCTGGCGGGTGCGGCGCAGGCGCAGCAAAGCCAGCCCGATCAGCCCGCTGATGACCAGCGCAAACAAGCCACGCGTGGCCACCGAGGCCGGCAGGCTGGTGCCGACCGCGCGGCTGGTGCGGTCGAGCAGGCCGAACAGCAGCGCGGCCGCGGCCAGCAGCCACGGGAACAGGCGCAGCCGCTGCGCCGCCAGATCCGACAGCGCAGGCAGGCGCCACGACGGCCGTCGCACCGACAACAGCGCCCGGCCCAGCCCGGTCACGTAGGCGGCGAAACACACCAGCCCGACCACCCTGGTGGCCAGTGCGGCGAGGTCGTCGTCCAGGATGTCGTTCCAGTTCAATCCCAGGTAGACCAGTTGCGCCGCCAGTCCGGTGGTGAGGACCGCAGTCAGCGCCACCGCGGTGGCCATTGCGCTGCGCCGCAGATGGCCGTCCGGCACGTGCCGCGTGGCCAGCAGCAGCAACAGCCGCTCCAGCACCCAGCGGCCGCCGCCGAGCAGCAGTGCTGCGGCGATCAGGCACCACGCCAGCGGCTCCCGGTTCGGCGGCTGCCATGCCTGCGCCACGGCGCTGGCGTAGCGCGAGCCGAGGCGCTTGAGCCGCACCACGTCATCCGGAAACGTGCGTACCGGGTCGGCCCAGAACGTGTGGCTGAAGGGGGTTGCCGTGCGCGAGGCCAGCCGCGCCTGGAACTCGTCGTTGCGCAGGCCGGAAATCTGCGCCGCCAGTTGCGTCGCGTTCTGGCCGAGCAACTGCGCCTGCTTGATCTGCGCGTCCAGGTCGGCCTGGGCCTTGTCCAGTTTGCGGCGCTGTGCGGCGACTTCCGGCGCCTCCGCCGGCGCGCCCTTCGCCGGCGCCGGACCCAGCACGGCGAGCTGCGCCTGCAGCGCGGTCATCTGCGGCGCAAGGCTGGTGGCCAGTTCGCTCGCCTGGTCCTGCACGCCGAGCGCGGTGTTGCGCAGATCGGCCAGCGGTGTATCGGATGTCTTGTTCTTCAGCGAGGCCTTGACCGTGTCGAGCTGGCTGCCCAGCTGTTCCAGTGTCGGCGCAGGGGTTGCTGCCGGCGCGGTGGCCGGTGGCGGCTGGTCATTGTCTTGGGCAGGCGACACGGTGCTGCCAAAGGTCAGCAGCAGGAGCAGGAGGAAGCGGAGCAGGCTGGGCATCCGCCCATGATCGGAGCGCCGCTGCGAGCGGTCAATCGCGCCAGGCGGATAAACGATTGTCTTTGCGGCTGGCGTTCAGGCTCGGTGTCGCGCTCTCCGCGGCGGGCTGCCCGGATCGGTGACTCCGCCCCGGCGGTGGCAGGTCGCGGCGATCACGAAAGCGCCGCGTCGTCACACGTATCGTGCGGGCTTCACGCACAATGGACAGCCCCGCAGGCTCGGAATGCCCATGCTCTTCCGCTGGTTCGAATCCCTGATCGACGCGTTCAAGGAACCGGTCGACGGCATGCCGCCGACGTCGGTGTGGCGCTTCTACGCGTTCTACCTGCGCCAGGTGTGGCCGGTGTTCGCCGTGGCGATCGCGGTGGGCTTCGTGGTGGCGATCGTCGAGGTGTCGCTGTTCGGCTTCATCGGCCGCATCGTGGACATGGCCAGGGGCGCGCCGGCGGCGGACTTCTTCCGGCAGCACGGCCACGAACTTCTGTGGATGGGCTTCGTGGCGCTGATCGTGCGGCCGCTGGCGATCGGCGCGCACGACCTGCTGGTGAACCAGGCGATCGTGCCCAGCCTGACCAACCGCATCCGCTGGCAGAACCATCGCTACGTGATTCGCCAGAGCCTGGGCTTCTTCCAGAACGACTACGCCGGGCGCATCGCCAACCGCATCATGCAGACCGGCGGCGCGCTGCGCGAGTCGGCGGTGCAGATCGTCGATGCGATCTGGTACGTCACCATCTACACCGGCAGCGCGATCGTGCTGTTCGCGCAGGCGGACCCGTGGCTGGCCGCGCCGCTGTTCGCCTGGGTGTTTGCCTATATCGGCCTGCTGGCGTTCTTCATCCCGCGCATCAAGCAGCGCTCGTGGCTGGCCTCCGAGGCGCGCTCGAAATTGATGGGGCGCATCGTCGACGGCTACAGCAACGTGCTCACGCTGAAGCTGTTTGCGCATACGCGCCGCGAGGAGGCCTACGTAGCCGACGCGATGGCCGAGCAGACCGACAAGCTGCGCCGCATGACCCGCGTCACCACCACGCTGGATGCCAGTATCACCACGCTCAACGGTTTCCTGATCGTGGGCACCTCGGCGCTGGCGCTGTGGCTGTGGAGCGAAGGCCGGGTGACGGTGGGCGCGATCGCGCTGTCGACCGGGCTGGTGATCCGCATCAACAACATGTCCGGCTGGATCATGTGGGTGGTCAACGGCATCTTCGAGAACGTGGGCACGGTGCAGGACGGCATCACCACCATCTCGCGGCCGCGCGCGGTGCAGGACCACGAGGGCGCGATGCCGCTGGAGGTGACCAACGGCGGCGTGCGTTTCGAGCACATCCATTTCCATTACGGCAAGCAGGGCGGGGTGATCGCCGGGCTCGACCTGGACGTGCGCGCGGGCGAAAAGATCGGCCTGGTCGGCCCGTCCGGCGCGGGCAAGTCGACGTTGGTCAACGTGTTGCTGCGGCTGTACGACTTGGAGGCGGGCCGCATCCTGATCGACGGCCAGGACATCGCCGGCGTCACCCAGGAAAGCCTGCGCTCGCAGATCGGCGTGGTGACCCAGGACACCTCGCTGCTGCATCGCTCGATCCGCGACAACCTGCTGTATGGCCGCCCCGACGCCAGCGAGGCGCAGGTGGTCGAGGCCGTGCGCAAGGCGCGCGCGGACGAATTCATCCCGAACCTCAGCGACGGCGAAGGCCGCCGCGGCTACGACGCGCTGGTCGGCGAGCGCGGTGTGAAACTCTCGGGCGGCCAGCGCCAGCGCATCGCGATCGCCCGCGTGCTGCTGAAGGACGCGCCGATCCTGGTGCTGGACGAAGCCACCTCCGCGCTCGACTCCGAAGCCGAGGCGGCGATCCAGGACAGCCTGGACATCCTGATGCAGGGCAAGACGGTGATCGCGATCGCCCATCGCCTGTCCACCATCGCGCGGATGGACCGGCTGGTGGTGCTGGACAAGGGGCAGATCGTCGAGACCGGCACGCACGCCGAGCTGATCGCGCGCAGTGGCTTGTACGCGCGGCTGTGGCATCGGCAGACCGGCGGCTTCGTTGCGGCGGAGGATACGCCGGTTTAGGGAGGGCGCTGAGCGGGCTTTTGCTCGTCATCCGCCACCTCGGCTCGATGTGTCCACTCACCCTGTCGTCATTCCGGCGAAGGCCGGAATCGCACTTCAGCCGTGTGGTGGAGCAGCGTGCTGCTCACGGCTTTTGCTGGCCTTCCATGCGTGAGGCGCCCTTGTCGATCAAGTGCGATTCCGGCCTTCGCCGGAATGACGACGGGAGGGTCTTGTGGTTCAAGTGCGATTTCGGCTTTTCGCTGGGATGACGACGGGAGAGTTGTCGAGACCGTCCGTCGTCGGCAGCGACATCAGGGGTGAACCGCGATCAGCACGCTCCACCGCTGCAGCAAGCAGGCTTGCCCGCCGTCGCTGCGCTTTCCAGCACCTCGGCCGCGGCCGTCAGCGCCTTCGCCGCGGCGGCGCCCTTGCGCTCGCTGTAGCGGCTGACCAAGTAGTCGCTGCGTCCGCGCACCAGCAGGGTGAACTTGAACAGCTCCTCCATCACGTCGACCACGCGATCGTAGAACGGCGAGGGTTTCATCCGGCCGTCGTCGTCGAACTCCTGCCAGGCCTTGGCCACCGAGGACTGGTTCGGGATGGTCAGCATGCGCATCCAGCGGCCAAGCACGCGCAAGGTGTTGACCACGTTGAACGACTGCGAGCCGCCGCTGACCTGCATCACCGCGAGCGTGCGCCCCTGCGTGGGCCGCACGCTGCCGTCTTCCAGCGGCAGCCAGTCGATCTGGTTCTTGAACACGCCGGTGATCGTGCCATGCCGCTCGGGGCTGACCCAGACCTGGCCTTCGGACCACAACGACAGCGCGCGCAGTTCCTGCACCTTGGGGTGGCTGGCCGGCACGCTATCCAGCAGCGGCAGCTCGTGCGGGTCGAACACCCGCGTCTCGGCGCCGAACTGGCGCAGGATGCGTTCGGCTTCCAGCGCCAGCTTGCGGCTGAACGACTGCGGGCGCAGCGAACCGTACAGGATCAGGATGCGCGGCGGGTGGTCGGCGTCGGCTGGCAGGGCCAACTTGGCCAGGCTGGGGGTGTCCAGCACGTCGGCGGCGATGTGGGGCAGGTCCGGGATCACGGTGGTTCCTGTTGCGTTGGTTTGATGATTCTATAATAATGGAAATATGGAAGCCAATCCGGAACCGCCGCCCATGCACCCGTGTCGTGTCCTGTTCATCTGTACCGGCAATTCAGCCCGCAGCATCCTGTCCGAGGCCACCCTCAATCACCTGGGCGCAGGGCGCTTCGCGGCGTTTAGCGCCGGCAGCCAACCGACCGGGCGCGTCAATCCCTATGCGATCGAAGAACTCCGGGCCCACGGCATCGCCACCGAGGGACTCGCTAGCAAGTCGTGGGACTGCTTCACCGAAGCGGGCGCGCCGCCGCTGGATATCGTGATCACCGTTTGCGACAACGCCGCCAGCGAGACCTGTCCGGTGCTGTTCGGCGACTTCGTGAAAAGCCACTGGGGTCTGCCCGATCCGGCCGCCGCGCGGGACGCGGACGCCGCTGCGGCGTTTCGGCGTGCGTACACGCTGATCGTGCGGCGGATCACCGCGCTGCTGCAGCTGCCGGTGGAAACGATGGGGCGCGACGAGCTGAAACAGGCGCTCGACCGCATCGGCAGCCTCACCGGCGAGGAAGCCGACGCATGAACCAGCCATCCGCAGCACTCGCTGCCGGCGCGGTTTCTGCGGACGGCGCCCGCATCGGTTTCTTCGAGCGCTGGCTCACGCTATGGGTGTTGCTGTGCATCGTCGCCGGCACGCTGCTGGGCCATCTTTTGCCCGGCAGCTTTGCGGCGCTGGGCGGCATGCAGGTGGCCCAGGTGAACCTGCCGGTCGCCGTGCTGATCTGGCTGATGATCATCCCGATGCTGCTGAAGATCGACTTCGGCGTGCTGGGCGGCGTGCGCCGGCAGTGGAAGGGCATCGGCGTCACGCTGTTCGTCAACTGGGCGGTGAAGCCCTTTTCGATGGCGCTGCTGGGATGGATCTTCATCCGCCACCTGTTCGCCGGCCAGTTGCCGGCCGCACAGCTCGACTCTTATATCGCTGGCCTGATCCTGCTGGCCGCCGCCCCGTGCACGGCGATGGTGTTCGTGTGGAGCAACCTGTGCAACGGCGAGCCGGCGTTCACGCTGAGCCAGGTCGCGCTGAATGACGCCATCATGGTCGTGGCGTTCGCGCCAATCGTGGCGCTGCTGCTGGGCATCTCCTCGATCACGGTGCCGTGGAACACGTTGCTGCTGTCGGTGTTGCTGTACATCGTGGTGCCGGTGGCGCTCAGCATGCTGCTGCGGCGCCAGCTGCTGGCGTACGGCGACGAGACGCGCTTGCAGACACTGCTGCAGCGGCTGGGGCCGGTGTCGCTGGGCGCGCTGCTGGCCACGCTGGTGCTGCTGTTCGGTTTCCAGGGCCGGCAAATCCTCGCGCAGCCGGCGATCATCGCGCTGCTGGCGGTGCCGATCCTGATCCAGGTGTATTTCAACGCCGGCCTGGCGTACTGGCTCAATCGCCGCTTCGGCGTACCGCACTGCGTGGCCGGCCCGTCGGCGCTGATCGGCGCCAGCAACTTCTTCGAGCTGGCGGTGGCCACCGCGGTGGGCCTGTTCGGCGTGCATTCCGGCGCGGCGCTGGCGACCGTGGTGGGCGTGCTGATCGAGGTGCCGGTGATGCTGTCGGTGGTACGCATCGTCAACCACAGCAAGCGCTGGTACGAAGCAGCCCGGGAGTAGCGCCATGCAGAACAGCCAAGCCATCACCATCCTCGCCGCACTCGCCCAGGAGTCGCGGCTGGCGGTCTACCGGCTGTTGATCGAGCACGCGCCGGAAGGACTGGCCGCCAGCGCGATCGCGGAGAAACTGGGCCTGCCCAACGCCACGCTGTCCTTCCACCTGAAGGAGCTGTCACACGCGAGCCTGGTGAGTAGCCGGCAGAGCGGGCGCTTCATCTATTACGCGCCGGTGATGGAGACGATGGACGAGCTGGTCGGCTACCTCACTGACCACTGCTGCAGCCAGTCCGGCGGCACGTGCGTCACGGCCAAGCGCAAGTGCGCACCGGAGAAGCGCGTAGCCGCTGCCGGCAAGCGACGGTCGGGTTCGGTCTGATACCTGCGGCTGGGACGACCTGATTGCACTGCTGTGTGTGGCGCCCGGCATCGTAGAAGTCGCTGACGAGTTTGGGTGGGGTGGGAGCGCTCGCGGGCCCATGGCAGCAAGATGGCGGGAATGCTTGACTCTGGACTTTGATCAAAGGTCTATGCTTACTGCATGAAGACCCCGAATGCCCCCCTGACCATCGGTGCCGTCGCCAAGCGCGTCGGCGTGGCGATCGACACGATCCGTTATTACGAGCGCGAGGGCCTGCTGCCCGAGCCGCAGCGACGGGCGTCCGGTTATCGCAGTTACGGTGAAAGCGCAGTTGTGCAGTTGCGCTTCATCCGCCGCGCCAAGGATCTCGGTTTCACGCTGGAGGAGATCCGCGAGCTGCTGGCGCTGTCAGCCGACCGCCAGCGCGGGGTGAAGGCGGTGAAACAGCGCGCGGAGAAGCGGCTGGCAGCGATCGAACAGCGCATCGCCGAGCTGCAGCGCGTGCGTGACGGGTTGGCGGAGCTGGTCGCGTCGTGTCCGGGCCATGGTGCACCCGAGCATTGCCCGATCCTGCGCGCGCTTGGCAACGAGGAGGTGAAGGCATGAGCGGGCAAGCTTCCTGCTGCGCGGGCGGTAGCAAGCCGGCGGCCGGCGCGGCGATCGATCCGGTGTGCGGGATGACGGTGGATCCGGCGACGGCGAAGCACGTCAGCACGCACGACGGGCAGACGTTTTATTTCTGCAGCGCGGGTTGCAAGGCGAAGTTCGATGCGTCGCCGGCGACCTACATGGCTGCCGGACAGAAGCCTGCGGGAGGCTGTTGCGCCGGCAAACCGGTGGCGGATGACCACGCGAACCACGATCACCCCGATCAAGGGCATGCGCACGCCGCGAAGGATCCGGTATGCGGCATGACGGTGGATCCGCAAACGGCGAAATATCACGCCGACCATGACGGCCAGACCTACCACTTCTGCTCCGCGCGTTGCCACGAGAAATTCACCGCCGATCCGTCGGCGTATCTGAAGGATCGTCCAGCAGCGCCTCCACCGGCACCGCCCGGCACGATCTACACCTGTCCGATGCACCCACAAATCCAGCAGCTCGGCCCGGGCCATTGCCCGATCTGCGGCATGGCGCTGGAACCGATGATGCCGACGTTGGAGGAGGACGACGGCGGCGAGCTGGCGTCGATGACGCGCCGCTTCTGGTGGCTGGTGGCGCTGACCGTGCCGGTGTTCGTGCTGGCGATGGGACCGCATCTGTTCGGCTGGCACCTGCCCGCGCCGTGGGCTGGCGTGGCCGGCTGGGTCGAGGCGCTGCTGGCCAGCAGCGTGGTGCTGTGGGGCGGCGCGCCGTTCTTCGTGCGCGGCTGGCGCTCGCTGCATCCCTGGCGGCCGAACATGTACACGCTGATCGCGTTGGGCACCGGCGTGGCGTGGCTGTACAGCGCGGTGGCGTTCCTGTGGCCGGGGATCTTCCCGGACGGCTTCCGCGATGCGCACGGCCGGGTCGCGGTGTACTTCGAATCGGCGGCGGTGATCGTCACCCTGGTCACCCTGGGCGACTTCCTGGAATTGCGCGCGCGTCGGCGTACCGGCGCGGCGCTGAAGGCGCTGCTGGGGCTGGCGCCGAAGACGGCGCGACGCATCGCCGACGATGGCAGCGAGAGCGACGTGGCGCTGGACGAGGTGCATGCCGGCGATGTGCTGCGCGTGCGCCCCGGCGAGAAGGTACCGGTCGATGGCGTGGTGACCGAGGGCGAGAGCCACGTCGACGAGTCCATGCTCACCGGCGAACCGATGCCGGTGGCCAAGGCGAAGGATGATCCGTTGACCGGCGGCACGGTGAACCAGGATGGCGCGCTGATCATGCGCGCGCAGAAGGTCGGCGCCGAGACGATGCTGGCGCAGATCGTGGCGTTGGTGGCGGCCGCGCAGCGCAGTCGGGCGCCGCTGCAGCGCGTGGCCGACCAGGTGGCGGCATGGTTCGTGCCGGCAGTGGTGGCGGTGGCCGTGGCGGCGTTCGCGGCGTGGGCGATCGTCGGCCCGGAGCCGCGGCTGGCGCACGCGCTGATCGCAGCCGTGTCGGTGCTGATCATCGCCTGCCCGTGCGCGCTCGGCCTGGCCACGCCGATCTCGATCATGGTCGCCAGTGGTCGCGGCGCGCAGCATGGCGTGCTGTTCAAGGACGCCGGAGCGATCGAGCGTCTGCGTGACATCGACACCCTGGTGGTGGACAAGACCGGCACGCTGACTGAAGGCAAGCCGGCGCTGACCGAGCTGGTGGTGCTGGGCGGCCAGTCGCGCGAACGCCTGCTGGCGCTGGCGGCGGTGCTGGAGCGGCCGAGCGAGCACCCGCTGGCGCGGGCGATCGTGACGGCGGCGGAGGCCGAGCGCGTGGCGACACTGGCAGCGACGGATTTCCGCTCGCTGACCGGCCGCGGCGTCAGCGCGAAGGTGGATGGCAGCACGGCAGCGCTGGGCAACGCGAAGCTGATGGCGGAGTCGCGTGCCGCGATCGGTGATGAGGCCGACGCTCGCGCCGAGCAACTGCGCGGGCAGGGCGCCACGGTGATGTTCCTGGCCGTCGACGGGTCGCTTGCCGCGCTGCTGGCGGTGGCCGACCGGATCAAGCCGGACACGCCGGCGGCGATCGCCGCGCTGCACGCGGCCGGCCTGCGCATCGTGATGCTCACCGGCGACAATGCCACCACCGCGCAATCGGTGGCGCGCACGCTTGGCATCGACGAGGTGCATGCGGATGTCTCGCCGGCCGACAAGGCGGCGGTGGTGAACCGGCTCAAGCTTGAAGGCCGCCGCGTGGCGATGGCCGGCGACGGCATCAACGACGCGCCGGCGCTGGCCGCTTCCGACATCGGCATCGCGATGGGCAGCGGCACCGACGTGGCGATGGAGAGCGCGCAGGTGACCCTGGTCAAGGGCGAGCTGGGCGCGATCGTGCGCGCGCGCAAGCTGTCGCAGGCGACCGTGCGCAACATCCACCAGAACCTGTTCTTTGCCTTCGTCTACAACGCGATCGGCGTGCCGCTGGCGGCCGGCGTGCTGTACCCGTGGTTCGGCATCACGCTGTCGCCGATGATCGCCGCGCTGGCGATGAGCCTGAGCTCGGTGTCGGTGGTGAGCAACGCGCTGCGCTTGCGCAAGCTGCGCTTGTGAGAGGCCGTTCGCGCGGAGCAGCGTGCATGGCGGTGGGGTTCATCCGTGCGTTCGAATTGATGCTTTAAGCTTTGCACTTCCCGTCTGCACGAAGTCACTGCATGAGTCGCACTCTCGCCGAATGGCTGGCGTACCAGGAACGCGTCAACATCCACAGCGTCGAGCTGGGGCTCGAACGGGTACGCGAGGTGTGGCAACGGATGGGTGCGCCGGCGCCGGCGCAGCGGGTGATCACCGTCGGCGGCACCAATGGCAAGGGTTCCACCGTCGCCCTGCTTGAGGCGATGTTGCGTGCCGCCGGCTTGCGCGTGGGTGCATTCACCTCGCCGCACCTGCTGGACTACAACGAGCGCGTGCGCATCGACGGCGCGGATGCCGACGATGCTGCGCTGGTCGCCTCGTTCGAGCGGATCGAGGCGGTGCGCGGCGATGTTCCGCTGACCTATTTCGAATTCGGAACGCTGGCCGCGCTGGACCTGTTCGCCCGCGCCGGGGTCGACGTGGCGCTGCTGGAAGTAGGGCTGGGCGGGCGGCTGGATGCGGTCAACATCATCGACGCTGACGTGGCGGTGATCACCACGGTGGACCTGGACCATATGGAGTGGCTCGGTCCGGACCGCGACAGCATCGGCCGCGAGAAAGCCGGTATCGCGCGAGCGGGTCGCCCGGCGATCGTGGGCGAGCTGGAGCCGCCGACCGGTTTGCTCGATGCGCTCGCCGGCTGCGGCGCACGGGTCGAGCGGGCCGGCATCGATTTCAGCGTCGAGCGGCACCAGGACGGCTGGCGCTGGCGCCACCGCGACGGCAGCGCGATGGAACTGCCCGATCCTGCGCTGGCAGCGCCGGTGCAATACGCCAACGCGGCGACGGCGATCGCCGCGCTGCGCGCGCTCGGTCTGGAAACATTGACGCCCAGCGCCCTCTTCGCGGCGGTCAGCGCCGGCCTGCACGAGGTACGGGTACAGGCGCGGTTACAGTCGATCGGCGGCGAGCCGCCAGTGATCGTGGACGTGGGCCACAACCCGCAGGCCGCCCGCGCGCTGGCCGAATGGCTGGATGCGCAGCCGCCGGCACGGGTGCATGCGGTTTATGGCGCGCTGGCGGACAAGGACGTGGCCGGGGTGATCGGCGCGCTCGGCACGCGCATCGACCACTGGTACCTGGCCGGGCTGGATCAGGCCACCCCGCGCGGCATGCCGGTGGCGGCACTGGCCGCGGTCCTGCAACAGGCCCTGCCGCAGGCGTCCTACGACGTGCATGCCGACGTGGCCGCCGCGCTGGCGGTGGCACGCATGACGGCGCAGCCGGGCGAACGTATCCTGGCGTTCGGCTCGTTTTTCGTGGCCAGCGCGGTGCTCGCTGAACGCATCGGCTGAGGGTGACTCATGGCGCCCGGCGCAGGCAGGTATAATCGCGCCGTTGTGACCGCGTTTGCCGCCCTGGAGCGAAAACTTGAAAACACGCCTGCTGGGAGCCGCCGTCCTGATCGCGCTGGCGGTTCTGTTCGTGCCCATGTTCTTTTCCAGTACCCCGCCGGCTCCGGGTGGCGACCAGGCGGTCAGCCTGGCGATCCCGCCGGCACCCGATCGCGACCTGCAGACCCGCACCATGAGCCTGGCGCCGGATGCCCCCGCCAGCGGGGCGAGCGCCACCACCGTGCAGACGCAGTCGGTGACGCCGGCGTCGGCCGACAAGCTGGCCACGGTGGACATCGGCTCCAGCCGCCCGCGTGACGTCGAGACCGACCCCGAAGCCGGCAAGCCGGCGCAACCGACCACGGTGACCACCGGTTCGGGCACGTCGCCGAGCCAGCCGGTGATCCCGCAGCGGACCACGCCGCCGCAGGCTGCAGCGAACACCGGCGTAGCCGTGGCGACGAAGCCGACGGTGGTTGCCACGCCGACCCGGCCTGCCGTGGCGGCACCGTCCGCACCTGCATCGGCGGTGGCGCCCACCGCAGCACGCGGCAGCTACACGCTCAACCTCAGTGCGTATGCGAGTGCAGCCGGCGCCGCCAGCCTGGAACGCCGCGTACGCGAGCTGGGTTATCCGGTCAGCGGCCATGCCATCACCCAGGCGGGCAAGTCGCGCACCCTGGTCATCGCCGGGCCGTTCGAGACGCGCACCGCGGCCGAGGCCGCGCGGCTGAAGATCACCCAGTCGATCCCTGGCGTGCCGGCCCGGCTGGAACAGGACGCCAGCCGCGAAAGCAGCGCGGCGGCGACCCCGCCAGCTGCCGCCACGACCACCGCCAGGGCGGGTGGCTGGGCCGTGCAGCTGGCGGCGATGGGTGACCAGGCCGATGCGAATGCGCTGCGTGACAAGCTGCGTGCGAACGGTTTCGACGGCTTCGTCGATGCGGTGCAGTCCGGCGGCAGGCGTTTGTGGCGCGTGCGTGCCGGCCCGCAGACCCAGCGTGACGACGCGCAGCGCGTGCACGACCAGATCAAGGCGAAGCTGGGCATCGACGGCAACGTCGTGCCGGTGCCCTGAGCATGCCGATACCGAGACCGGCACGCGGAGCAGGCGGATGAACTGGACCGACTACATCATCATCGGCGTGCTGACCCTGTCGGTCTTCGTGGGGTTGTGGCGCGGCCTGATCTCCGAAGTGCTGGCACTGGCGATCTGGATCGCCGCGTTCTGGGTGGCATGGATGCTCGGCCCGGCGGCGGCCGGGCGCCTGGAGCACGTGATCGAACTGCCATCGGCGCGGATCATCGTGGGCTACGGGCTCTGCTTCGTCGTCGTGCTGATCCTTGGTGCGTTGCTGCGTTTCGTGATCAGCAGGCTGATCGAGAGCACCGGGCTGTCCGGCACCGACCGGTTGCTGGGCATGTTGTTCGGCTTCGCACGCGGCGTACTGGTGGTGGCCCTGCTGGTATTCCTGGTCGGATTCACCGCGTTCACGCGCGATCCGTGGTGGCGGCAGTCGGTGCTGCTGCCGCGTTTCCAGCATGTGGCGGTCTGGCTGGGCCAGCAGGTGCCGCCCAGCGTGCGCGGGTACCTCCATCCGCCGGCGGTGCTAGCTCACCTGTCCAGCTTGCCGGCTGCATTGCCGGCCCCCATATCGGGCAAGACGCCCGCACCGGCGGCAACCGCGGTGCACCCGGCGTCACCGGCGGCAGCCAGCACGACCGGCACGCACCGGACTTTCTGAACATATCCTCTGAAGCAGGCAACAAACCATGTGCGGAATCATCGGCATTGTCGGTACCACCGAAGTGGCATCGGCGCTCTATGACGGCCTGACGGTGCTGCAGCACCGCGGCCAGGACGCGGCCGGGATCGCCACCGTGGACGGCGCGCGGCTGCGCCTGCACAAGGGCAACGGACTGGTGCGCGACGTGTTCGGGCAGAGCGCGATGAGCGGCCTGCGCGGGCGCATCGGCATCGGCCACTGCCGCTACCCCACCGCCGGCTCGGAAGGCTCGTCCGAGGCCCAGCCGTTCTACGTCAACTCGCCGTACGGCATCGCCTTCGCGCACAACGGCAACCTGGTCAACACCGACGCGCTGCGCCGCGAGATGTTCCAGGACGACCGCCGCCACATCAACACCGATTCCGATTCCGAGGTGCTGCTGAACGTGCTGGCGCACGAGCTGCAGATCCAGGACCGCATGGCGTTGACCCCCGATCACATCTTCAAGGCGGTCGCCGGCGTGCACGCGCGCGCCCGCGGCGGCTATGCCTGCATCGCGTTGCTGCTGGGCTACGGCCTGATCGCGTTCCGTGATCCCAACGGCATTCGCCCGCTGGTGCTGGGCGAGCGGATCAGCGGCGAAGGCCGCGAATACGCAGTGGCGTCGGAGTCGGTGGCGCTGGACATCCTCGGCTTCAAGCGCATCCGCGACGTGGCGCCGGGCGAGGCGGTGATCATCACCGACGACGGCCAGCTGCATACCCGCCGCTGCGCCGAGGGCGCGCCGCACACGCCGTGCATCTTCGAATACGTCTACCTGGCGCGACCCGATTCGATGATCGAGGACGTCTCGGTGTACAAGGCGCGCCTGCGCATGGGCGAGAAGCTGGCCGAGAAGATCCTGCGCGAGCGGCCCGACCACGGCATCGACGCGGTGATCCCGATCCCCGATACCGCGCGCACCGCCGCCAGCGCGCTGGCCGGCGCGCTCGGCGTGCCGTTTCGCGAGGGCTTCGTCAAGAACCGTTACATCGGCCGCACCTTCATCATGCCGGGGCAGGGCGAGCGGGTGAAATCGGTGCGCCGCAAGCTCAACGCGATCGACCTGGAGTTCCGCAAGAAGAACGTGCTGCTGGTGGACGACTCGATCGTGCGCGGCACCACCTCGAAGCAGATCATCCAGATGGCCCGCGACGCCGGCGCGAAGAACGTCTACTTCGCCTCCGCCGCGCCGCCGGTACGCTACCCGAACGTGTACGGCATCGACATGCCGTCGGCCTCGGAACTGGTCGCCGCGGGGCGCACCGAGAAGGAGATCGAGCAGACGCTGGGCGCCGACTGGCTGATCTATCAGGACCTGAAGGACCTGGTCTGGGCTGTGCAGGATGGCAACGAGGAGCTGAAGCAGTTCGACACCTCGTGCTTCTCCGGCGAATACGTCACCGGCCTCGACCAGAGCTACCTGGAGCAGATCGAGATGCTGCGTTCGGACGACGCCAAGGCCGCGCGGCGGGCGGTCTGAGCCAGCGTCCGGGCGGCGCGCTATGACTGACCTGCATGCCGCCGCCAAGCGCTGCCTTGATGCCGCCGACCCGGCTGAAAAGCTGCGCCTCACCCACGAAACCTGGCAGGCCTTCCGCGCGGGCGAATGGCGTGCGGACCCCGCATCGCCGCCGCCCGAGCCGATCGGCCCGCCCGGTCGGCCGGCAAAACCGCAACTGGTCAACGCCCGTCAGCTGCCGCAGCGTGGACTGGGCAGCGAAGCAGGCCGCGTCGCCCTGGTGCACGCGGTGGCGCACATCGAATTCAACGCAATCAACCTGGCCTGGGACGCGGTGTACCGTTTCCGCGGCATGCCGGCGGACTATTACCGCGACTGGGCCAGCTGCGCCCATGACGAGGCGCGCCACTTCGCGCTGCTGTCCGACCGGCTGGCCGAGCTGGGTCACGCCTACGGCGACTTCGACGCCCACGACGGTCTGTGGGCGATGGCCGAGAAGACCGCCGATAGCGACACCGCGCGGATGGCGCTGGTACCGCGCGTGCTGGAGGCGCGCGGGCTGGACGTCACCCCCGGCATGATCGAACGGCTGCGCGCACTCGGTGATAAACGCACGGTGGCGATCCTGGAGCTGATCTTGCGCGAGGAAGTGGCCCACGTCGCCGCCGGCACCCGCTGGTACCTGTACTGCTGCGAGCGCGACGGCGTCGACCCGATCGAGACATTCTTCACCCTGCTGCGCGACTATATGGGCGTGAGCCTGCGCGGGCCGTTCAATCGGCCGGCGCGGCTTGAGGCGGGTTTTGTCGAAGAGGAGCTCGACCGGCTGGCCGCCTTGGCTCCGATCGGCTGACGAACCCGTGCGGAACACACAAAAAAGCCGGCGCGAGGCCAGCTTGATCGTCGAATTTGGTCGGGGTGACAGGATTCGAACCTGCGACTTCTACGTCCCGAACGTAGCGCTCTACCAGGCTGAGCTACACCCCGTGGGAAGCCGCGTATCTTAATCGCCGATCGGGGGCTTGGCAACAGGTTCGATGCATCCGCTGGACGATCCGCTGCGGAAGGGTGGCGGCGTTCTGTTAATCTTGACGGCTGCCGTCGCGCGTTCTGTCGTGCGACGGAATGCCCCCATCGTCAGTAGAGGATTCCATGGCGCTTACCCCGGCCCGCACCATGCCCGGCGTGCTCGAGCTGCTGCCGCTCGACCAGGTCGCGTTCCAGCGCATGCTCGACGTGATCCGCCGCAACTACGAGCGTTTCGGCTTCCTGGCCATCGAGACGCCGGTGATCGAATACTCCGACGTGCTGCTGACCAAGAGCGGCGGCGAGACCGAGCGGCAGGTGTACTTCGTGCAGTCCACCGGCGCGCTGGGCAAGGCCGACGAGGGCACCCCCGAACTGGCTCTGCGCTTCGACCTCACCGTGCCGCTGGCACGCTACGTGGCCGAGCACGAGCGCGACCTCAGCTTCCCGTTCCGTCGCTACCAGATGCAGAAGGTGTACCGCGGCGAACGCGCGCAGCGCGGGCGTTTCCGCGAGTTCTACCAGTGCGACATCGACGTGATCGGCAAGGACGCGTTGTCGGTGCGCTACGACGCCGAGATCCCGGCGGTGATCTACAGCGTGTTCCGCGAGCTGGACATCGGCCCGTTCACCATCCAGCTCAACAACCGCAAGCTGATGCGCGGCTACTTCGAGAGCCTGGGCATCGTCGACGGCGAGCAGCAGATGCTGGTGCTGCGCGAGGTGGACAAGCTGGACAAGCGCGGCGCCGACTACGTGCGCGACACGCTGACCGGCGAAGCATTTGGCCTAAGCGCCGAGGTGGCGCAGAAGATCCTCGCCTTCGTGCAGGTGCGCTCGACCTCGCTGCAGGATGCGCTGGACAAGCTCGATGCGCTCGGCGCCGGCCCGGAGGCGATGGAGCAGGGCCGCAGCGAATTGAAGGAGGTGCTGGGCCTGATCCACGCGTTCGGCGTGCCGCAGACGCACTACGCGCTGAACCTGTCGATCGCCCGCGGCCTCGACTACTACACTGGCACGGTCTACGAGACCACGCTGAACGACCATCCGCAGATCGGCTCGATCTGCTCCGGCGGCCGTTACGAGAACCTGGCCGGCCAGTACACCAAGTCGCACCTGCCGGGCGTCGGCATCTCCATCGGCCTGACCCGGCTGTACTGGCAGCTGCGAGACGCCGGCCTGATCGATACGGCGAAGAGCACCGTCGACGTGCTGGTGACCCAGATGGATGAGGCGCAGCTGCCCGCCTATCTGGCACTGGCCAGCGAGCTGCGGGGCGCCGGCATCGCCACCGAGGTGGTGCTGGAAGGCGGCAAGCTCGGCAAGCAGTTCAAGTACGCCGACCGCGCCGGCATCCGCTTCGTGGTGGTGCTGGGCGAGGATGAGATCGTCCGCGGCGTGGTGACGGTGAAGGACCTGCGCCGTGAGGACCAGTTCGAGGTGGCGCGCGGCGAACTGGTCAAGACGCTGCGGGTGGAGCTGGAGCAGGCCGCGGCAATGGGGTGAGACAAAGCATCGTCCCCCACACAGCCGTCATTCCCGCGAAAGCGGGAATCCATCTTCAGCTTGCGACGAAGTCAAAATGGATTCCCGCTTTCGCGGGAATGACGGCCTGAAGAAAGATACGGAGGCATGGATGGCTTCGAAACAGCCGGCTGTTTACATAATGGCCAGCGGTGAACGCGGCACGTTGTATGTGGGTGTGACGGGAAACCTCAAGCTGCGTGCATGGGAACACCACGATGGAGTGATTGAAGGCTTTACAAAGCATTACGGCGTGAAGCACCTGGTGTGGTTCGAGTTCCACCCGGACTTCCCGTCAGCCATCGCACGCGAGAAGCAGCTGAAGAAGTGGAACCGAGCTTGGAAGCTGGAACTGATCGAAGGCAGCAACCCCCGATGGCGGGATCTTTTGGAAGACTTGCCGTAGTACAAGCGGTCATCACGGTAGGTGCCTGGCAACGGCAAAAAATGGATTCCCGCTTGCGCGGGAATGACGGCAACAAGGTGCGGAGCATTCGTTAAGTGAGCGAAACCATTCTTCTCGACGGCAGCAGCCTGACGCGCGCGCAGCTGGTGGCGGTGGCACGGCAAGGCGCATCGGTAGCGCTGGATCAGGCACAGCTCAAGCGCGTGCAGCACGCCGCCGATTTCCTCGCCGACAAGGTCAGCTGCGGCGAGCCGACCTATGGCGTCACCACCGGCTTCGGCAGCAACGCCGACAAGCTGCTCGGCGCGCACCGCGTGCGCGACGAGCTGCCGGGGAGCCAGCCTGCCGAAGGCACGCTGATGGAGGAGCTGCAGCACAACCTGATCATCACGCACGCGGTCTGCGTCGGCAAACCGTTTGCGGCCGACGTGGTGCGGGCGATGCTGCTGATCCGCATCAACACGCTGATGCGCGGGCACTCCGGCATCCGCGTGAGCACGCTGGAAGCGCTAGCCGCGATGCTCAATGCCGGCGTGGTGCCGGTGGTGCCGGAGAAGGGCTCGGTCGGCGCCAGCGGCGATCTGGCACCGCTGTCGCACCTGGCCATCGTGCTGCTCGGCGGCGGCGAGGCGTTCTGGCAGGGCGAGCGGTTGAGCGGCGCCGAGGCGCTGAAGCGCGCCGGGCTCGCACCGATCCGGCTGTCGTTCAAGGAAGGTCTGGCGCTCAACAACGGCACCGCGCAGATGCTGGCCACCGCCGCGCTGGCGCTGGATGCGCTGGAGCAGTTGCTGAACACCGCCGACCTCGCCGCGGCGATGACGCTGGACGCCTTCGCCGGCCGCAGCGGCGCGCTGCGTGCGGACGTCCACGCGCTGCGCCCGCATCCGGGCCAGGTGGAGACCGCCGCGCACGTGCGCGAACTGCTGGCCGATTCCACCCTGCTCGACATTCCGTACCACCTGGTGCCGCGCTTCAAGCCGTGGAGCGCCGAGGCGTGGAGCGAAGCCGACGACCAGGCACTCAGCTTCGACATCGGCTGGGACTGGGTGCCGGCCAACCAGCGCCACGGCCGCGAGGCGTTCTACGCGCGCTTCCTGCCGTTCAAGGGCGGCAAGAAGCATCAGCCGCAGGACGCCTACAGCCTGCGCTGCATGCCGCAGGTGCATGGCGCGGTGCGCGACGCCTGGGCGCAGGCCTGCCGGGTGATCGACATCGAGCTGAACTCGGTCACCGACAATCCGCTGATCTTCCCGGACAACGATGGCGCGCCGTTCATCGAGGAGCAGGTGATTTCGGCCGGCCACTTCCACGGCATGCCGCTGGCGCTGGCGATGAGCTACGTGAAGGCGGCCATCCCGGTGCTCGCCTCGATCTCCGAGCGCCGGCTCAACAAGCTGGTCGACCCGGCCACCAACGACGGCCTGCCGGCCTTCCTCACCGGCAACGAGGACGGTACCGATTCGGGTTTCATGATCGTGCAGTACACCGCCGCGGCGCTGGTCAACGACCTCGCCACGCGGGCGCATCCGGCCAGCGTGTATTCGGTGCCGACCAGTGCAAATGCCGAGGACCACGTCTCGATGGGTGCCAACGAGGCGCGCCACGTGCTGGAGATGATGGAAGACCTCGGCCACGTGCTGGCACTGGAGCTGTACACCGCCGCGCAGGCGCTGGATTACCGCCAGGAAATGCTGAACGCGGCGCGCCGGCTGGCGACGCGCGGCGGCTGGCAGGCGCTCGCGGCGAAGATTGCCAACGCGCCGCGCGAAGGCCAGCCGCATTACGAACAGTTCGTCGCCGAAGTGCAGCAGCTCGCGGCGGCATTGGCCGGTGCCGGCGATTTCCACGCCGGCGCCAGCGTGCGCGATGCCCATGCGATCCTGCGCCGGCAGATCGGCTTCATGCACCGCGACCGTGCGATGGACGGCGACGTGCGCACGGTCTGCGCGCTGGTGCAGCAGGGCGCACTCCGCCCGGCGGCATGACTCATCCTTTTTGACGGAAGCCAAGACCATGAGCCTGATCCAGACCCCGGTGTCCTATGGTGAGCTGATCGACAAGATCACCATCCTGGAGATCAAGTCGCGCCGCATCACCGATGCGGCCAAGCTGGCCAACGTGCGCAACGAGCTGGACCTGCTCAACGCGACCTGGGCCAATGACGCGGCTTCGCGCACCGACATCTCCGGCGAGCGCGCACATTTGCTGGCGGTGAACGAGCTGCTGTGGGACATCGAGGACCGCATCCGCCTGAAAGAGCGGGCGCAGGCGTTCGACGCCGAGTTCATCGAGCTGGCACGTTCGGTGTATTTCCGCAATGACGAACGCGCGGCGTTCAAGCGCGAGATCAACCTCAAGCTAGGCTCGCAACTGGTCGAGGAAAAGTCGTACCAGGATTACCGCGCGGTCTAAAACAGCCGCATGTCGCGCGCGGCAGCCTCGTAGCGTTCGATGACGTCGTCCACGCCGATCAGATCCATCACGCCGGGCTTCTCGATCTTGCTGCCCCACGGGATTTCGCTGGCCGGTCGGCCGAGATACTTGCGCGCGGCCTCGTCGTACTTGTTCACGCACCAGCGGCGGTCGGAATACGGGCCGGAGCGGTCGGGGTTGCTCGCCGCGTGCAGGCCGAGCACGCGGGTGCCGACCGCGTTGGCCATGTGCATCGGGCCGGAGTCCGGAGTCAGCAGCAGCTGGGCGCGCCCCAGCAAAGCCAGCAGTTTCTTCAGCGTGTCCTTGCCGGTGAGATCGAGCGGCGCCGACTGGCATGCCGCCAGCACGGCGTCGGCCATCTCGCGCTCGAAGGTGGAGGGGCCGCCGACCATCGCCACGCGCCAGCCGCGCGCGGCGGCATGGTCCATCACTGCGGCATAACGCTCCGGCCGCCAGTTCCGCAGCGCATGGCTGGAGGTGGGACTGACCAGCAGGGTCGGCGTGTCGCCGGGAAGTTGTTCGGCGGCCCAGGCGTGCGCTTCGTTGGGAATCGGGATGTCCCAGCGCACCTGGGTCTGCTTCAGTCCCAACGGTTCGCAGAAGCTGCCGATCGCGTCCAGCACGTGCTCGCCGCTGCGTGCGGGGATGCGCTCGTTGACGACTAGGCCGTGCAGGTCCTTCGCGCGCGCGCGGTCGTAGCCGATGCGCCGGTCGGCTTTGATGCCCAGGCTCAGCAGGTTCGAGCGCAGCGCCACCTGCATCTGCAGCAGCGCGTCGAAACGCCGGCCGCGCAACGCCGCATGCACGGCGCGCATGCCGGTCCAGCCGGCGGCCTTGTCGAAGGTGACGAATTCCACGCCGGGCAGGTCGCCGACCAGCTTGCGTTCCAGCTTGCCGACGATCCAGGTCAGCGAAGTTTGCGGCCACGCCTGCTGCAAGGTGCGCAGAAGCGGCACCACGTGGGTGACGTCGCCGATGGCGGAGGTGCGCAGCAGGCAGATCGAGGCGGGGGCAGTGATCGGGTTCGGGGTCATGGGGCTGGGTTAGAATCCGGGGCAGTCACCGGGCATGATGATGCAGGAACGAACCCACAAGGATGCCGAAGGCACGATTCTGTTCGACGCCGAGGCATCGCCACAAGTCGGGCATGACTGGTTCGCGCCGGATTACTGGCGCGAGCGTGGTGCGCTGCGCATGCAGGCCGGCGGTCGCGGCGGCGTCGCGATCGTGGCCACGCCGGTGGGCGAATGCGTGCTGCGGCATTATCGTCGTGGCGGCCTGGTCGCCGCGCTGATGGGCGATCGGTATCTGTGGACCGGGGCCGATCGCACACGCCCGTTCGCGGAATTCCGCCTGCTCGCCGAGATCGCCCGGCTGGAACTGCCCGGTCCGGCGGTGGTGGCCGCGCGGTATCGCCGGCATGGCCCGTACTACACCGCCGACCTGATCACCCGCCGCATCGCCGACGCAGGGACGCTGGCCGAATGCCTGGCGGCGGGGCGGCTGGATGGCGAACTGGCGGAGGAAGTCGGCGCGCTGGTGGCGCGTTTCCATCGCGCCGGCGTCTGGCATGCCGACCTGAACGCACACAACGTGCTGGTGGCACCGGATGGGCTGTACCTGATCGATTTCGACCGCGGCCGCATGCGCATCCCTTCCGTGGCCTGGCAACAGGCGAACCTGCAGCGTCTGCGCCGGTCGCTGCTCAAGCTCGGCGCGGCCGCCGACGGCGAGGCGGCGTTCGAGAAGGGTATCTGGCAGCCGCTGCTCTACCGCTATGGGCGTACGCTGAACCCATGAACTGGCATTTGCATTTTGTTGGCGTGGGCGCCGCGCACGCGGTGGAGCTGGGCTCGTCGGCCGTGGTGCTGGAACGTGCCGGCGTACCGCTGCTGCTGATTGACTGCGGCCCTGACACGCTCGACCGCTACCTGGCGGCTTACGACGCGTTGCCGCCGGCCGTGTTCATCACGCATACCCACATGGATCACGTGGCCGGGCTGGAGCAACTGTTCATCCGCCTGTGGTTCGACCCGCACCTGCGCGGCACCACCCGGGTGTTTGTCCACGCCGCGCTGATGCCGTGGCTGCAGACGCGCGTCGCCGACTACCCCGGTGCGCTGGCCGAGGGCGGCGCCAATTTCTGGGAGGCGTTCCGCCTGGTGCCGTGCACCCGTGGTTTCTGGCTGGATGACCTGTGGTTCGACGTGTTCGCTACCCGCCACCATGTGCCGGGCACCTCGTACGGCCTGGCGCTGGACGGCAGCTTCGTCTACACCGGCGACACCCGGCCGATCCCCGAAGTGCTGGCCAGCCGTGCCGACGCCGGCGAAATCGTCGCCCACGACTGCGGCCTGGTCGGCAACCCCTCGCACACCGGCATCGACGACGTCGAGCGCGAGTATCCGAAAACATTGCGCGCCCGGCTGCTGCTTTACCACTACGGCAGCGAAGCCGATGGCACTGCGCTGGCTGCACTCGGCTATCGCGTCGCCAGCCCCGGCGAACGGGTTGCCTTGCCCGCCCCGGTGGAACCCAGGGCTGACGCTGGCTGAATCCGTGCCGCTCGCTTGCCTGCATGGCCCTGCTGCCGGTATTCTTGCCGACTCTTTGCAGGGTTGGATTCCCGCAAAGAGGGTCAAGTATGCGGAGAGGTGTCCGAGTGGTTGAAGGAGCACGCCTGGAAAGTGTGTATAGGGTAAAACCTATCGCGGGTTCGAATCCCGCTCTCTCCGCCAGTTTCTGAATTGGTGCGACAGCCTGAAGCTGGCGCAACAGCAAAACAACAAGCGATATCGCTTGACGTCCATGGTGGCCCCGTCGGTCCCCCCGCGACGATAGTTCGCAAACTCCGCCAGGTCCGGAAGGAAGCAACGGTAGCGAATGATTCGGGTGCCGGGGTGTGGCTGGCGGGGCCGCCGCCATTTCCGGACGGCGCTTTTACTGACTTACCCCCGCTGACTTGGCACAATCAGTCTTCGCCCCAAGGTAGTCAGGCATGTCTTATCAGGTACTCGCCCGCAAGTGGCGTCCGCGCAAGTTCGCCGAACTCGTCGGGCAGGAACACGTGGTGCGCGCGCTCACTAATGCGCTCGACACCGGGCGCATGCACCACGCCTACCTGTTCACCGGCACCCGCGGCGTCGGCAAGACCACCATTGCGCGTATCTTCGCCAAGTCGCTGAACTGCGAGCGCGGGCAATCGGCCGATCCCTGCGGCGAATGCTCGGTGTGCACGGCGGTGGACGAGGGGCGTTTCGTCGATCTGCTGGAGATCGACGCGGCCAGCAACACCGGCGTGGACGACGTGCGTGAGGTGATCGAGAACGCGCAGTACGCGCCGTCGCGCGGCCGCTTCAAGGTGTACCTGGTCGACGAGGTGCACATGCTGTCGAAGAACGCGTTCAACGCGTTGCTGAAGACGCTGGAAGAACCGCCGCCGCACGTGAAGTTCCTGCTCGCCACCACCGACCCGCAGAAGCTGCCGGTGACGGTGCTGTCGCGCTGCCTGAAATTCAATCTGAAACGCCTGCTGCCGGAGCAGATCTCCGGCCAGATGCGGCACATCCTTGGCGCCGAGAACATCGCCTACGAAGACGGTGCGATCGGTGAGTTGGCGCGCGCCGCGGACGGTTCGCTGCGCGACGGCCTGTCGCTGCTGGACCAGGCGATCGCCTACGGCGGCGGCGCGCTGCACGCCGACGACGTGCGCAACATGCTGGGCAGCGTGGCGCGCGGGCAGGTGCTCGGCGTGCTCGACGCGCTGGCTGCCGGCGACGGTGAGCGGCTGCTGGCCGAATGCACGCAGATCGCCTCGTACTCGCCGGACTTCGGCGGCGTGCTGGACGACATCGCCAGCGTGCTGCATCGGCTGCAGCTGATCCAGTTGATCCCCGGTTATCGACCGGAGGAAGACAGCGACGATGACGGCGCGCTGCTCGCCTTGGCCGGACAGATGACGCCGGAAGACGTGCAGTTGTATTACCAGATCGCCACCTCGGGCCGGCGCGACCTGGCGCTGGCGCCGGATGCGCGCACCGGTTTCGAGATGGCGCTGCTGCGCATGCTGGCGTTCCGTCCCGGCGACGGCGCGCCCGCCACGCGCACGGAACGACCCGCGTCGGCGCCGTCGCGTCCCGCGGCTCCGGCACCTACCCTGGCACCGGCACGACCCGCCGCCGCGCCGGCACGTCAGCACGAAGCCCCGCCGCCATCGCGCGCCGCGCCGGCATCGACGCCGGCCGCCGCCGCTGCACCGATCACGCGGGACGAGAACGGTTTGCCAGACTGGGAGACGCTGATCGAGCGCGCCGGCCTGCGCGGGCCGTTCGGCCTGTTGGCGCAGAATGCGGTATTGCGTGAGCGCGACGGGCAGACCCTGGTGCTGGCGCTGCAGCCGGCGCACATGAGCCTGGCGGTGGAGCCGATGGTGAGCCAGATGGAGGAGCGCATCGGCCAGGCGCTGGGCGAGCGCATCCGCCTGCGCTTCGTCAACAGCAGCCAGACTGCCGCCACGCAGACCCCGGCGGCACGTGCCGCGCAGGCGCGCGATGCGGCCCAGGCCGCGGCCGAGCAGGCGATCGAGGGCGATCCGCTGGTGCAGTCGCTGAAGCGCGAGTTCGGCGCGCGCGTGGTGCCGCAATCCATCAAACCCTTTGACAGCGAATCCGGAGCAGTGTGATGAGAGGACAGATCGGCCAGCTGATGCAGCAGGCCCAGCGCATGCAGGAAGACATGAAGCGCGCGCAGGAGGAAATCGCGAAACTTGAAGTCACCGGCAGCGCCGGCGGCGGCCTGGTCAGCGTGGTGATGACCGGCGCGCACGAGGTGCGCCGTGTGCAGATCGACCGGCAGACGTTCGCGGACGACCCCGAGATGGCCGAGGACCTGGTCGCCGCCGCGATCAACGACGCGGTGAACAAGGTGGCCGAAGTCAGCAAGAACAAGCTCGGCGGCGTCACTGCCGGGATGAACCTGCCGGCCG
Organism: Rhodanobacter sp. B2A1Ga4; assembly: GCF_018101315.1. Taxonomy (NCBI): domain Bacteria; kingdom Pseudomonadati; phylum Pseudomonadota; class Gammaproteobacteria; order Lysobacterales; family Rhodanobacteraceae; genus Rhodanobacter; species Rhodanobacter sp. B2A1Ga4. The sequence continues at coordinate 346,064 of NZ_JADBJR010000001.1, forward strand.
GCTTCAAGATGCCGTTCTGATGCACGGAATCGAATGAGCGGCTCCCCCCTCCTCGCCGACCTGATCGAAGCACTGCGCTGCCTGCCCGGCGTGGGCGGCAAGAGTGCGCAGCGGATGGCCTTCCATCTGCTGGAGCGTGAGCGCGAACGCGGCCTGAAGCTGGCCGCGGTGATGGAGCAGGCGATGCGGCGCATCGGCCATTGCGAGCGCTGCCGCAACTTCAGCGAGGAACCGCTGTGCGCGCTGTGCGCCAGCGTCAGCCGCGACCGCCAGGTGCTGTGCGTGGTGGAGTCGCCGACCGACCTGGCGGCGATCGAGCAGGCCACCGGCTACCGCGGCCAGTATTTTGTGCTGATGGGGCGGCTGTCGCCGCTGGACGGGCTGGGCCCGGAAGAACTGGGACTGGCGCAACTGATTCAGCGACTGGGCGAGGGTGAGATCGAGGAGCTGATCATCGCCACCAATCCGACCGTGGAAGGCGAGGCCACCGCGCATTACCTGGCTCAGCTGGCCCGTGCCGGCGGCGTGCGGCCGACCCGGCTGGCGCACGGCGTACCGCTGGGCGGCGAACTGGAATACGTCGATCGCAGCACGCTGGCGCACGCGTTCGGCGGCCGGCAACTGCTCGATTGATTACCGCAGGGGAACGATCATGACCGACACGATTTTCAGCAAGATTGTCCGCCGCGAGATTCCGGCCGACATCGTCTACGAGGACGACGAGGTGCTGGCGTTCCGCGACCTGAATCCGCAGGCGCCGGTGCACGTGCTGTTCATCCCGAAGCAGCCGATGGCCACCCTCAACGATGCGACGGCGGGCGACGCCGAGTTGCTCGGCAAGTTGCTGCTGGCCACGGCGGCGTACGCGAAGCAGGAAGGTTTTGCCGAGCAGGGCTACCGCACGGTGATCAACGCCAACGAGGATGGCGGGCAGACCGTGTACCACCTGCACGTGCACCTGCTGGCGGGGCGACGCATGCACTGGCCGCCGGGCTGAGCGTGGCGGCGCCACATCCCGCACATGAAAACGCCGGCTTCGAGCCGGCGTTTTCATGTGCGCTTACTTCTTCGGCGGCGGGGGCGGCGGGGGCGGCCGCACCACGATCACGCGGGGTTGATAGTAGCCGTAGGGATAACCGCCCCAGTACGGGCCGAAGCCGGGTCCCCAGAACGGGTCGTAGAAACCGGGCGGATAGTTGACGACAACCGGGCGCTTCGGCCACAGGTAGACCACGTCGGCCTCGACGCGCGGGTAGGCGTAATCGAAGTCGCCCACTTTCTGCGACACCGTGCCGTGCAGCGTGCCGGTGACGGTCAGCTCGCGGCCGCGGACGAATACTTCCGGATCGTAGAAGCCATCGCGGCAGGCGACGAAACGGCCCTGGTTCTCGCCGTTGTTGCCGCCTTTCGGGCGAGCCTGGCTGTCCAGCGGACGCGACAGCAGGTAGAAGCAGGTCTGCTGCGGGCCCGGTTCGGTCTTGATGATCTCGCCGCCCCAGCGCACGCGCGTGCCACCCGCACCACCTTGCTGGGCGCTGGCAGTGGAGACGTCGGTATAGGTGCCTTCCAGCGGTTTCGGAATCGTCGCGCACCCGGCCAGCAGGGCGAGCGCGGCGGCGAGGGTCAACGGGCGGTACAGGGACATGGGGATCTCTCCATACTTGGGCGACGGCCTGCGCCGTCGTGTCGGCTCTTATTTGACCACGTTGACGATACGGAAATCCCGCACGGCGTGCTGGAACGCACGCAATGGTTCAGTCGGCGGTTCGTCATGGGCATAACGCAGTTCCAGGTAACTCCTCATCAAGCTTGCCAGTTCATCGCGTTGACCGGGCAGCGCCCGGGCGGCGCGGCTCAGGTAATGCTGCGGGCCTTCGGCGGGGCGGCGTGCAATGCCCTTGCGCGCCAGCTTACGCTCCAGCTCGCGCAGCGCGCCGCGCAACGGGTCGCGTGGCTGCCGCCGCAGCAAGGCCCACGCCAGCCCGATCGCGATGAACAGCACGCTGCTGATCGCCAGCAGCACGCCGAGCGTCGCCGTGTCGGCGTCGCGGATGCCGAACGGGGTCAGCAGGCCGCGCTGGCGTAGCGCATCAAAACCGATAACGCCCTGGTCCCACCAGCGGTTGACGATGTCCCAGCGATTGCGCAGGCCCTGCAGCCAGTCGTTGCGATACCACGACAACTGGTCGCCGGCGGCCGCGGCCGCACCTAGCGAAACGCGCTCTGGGCGCACCGCGCCGGTGGGATCGACGCGCACCCAGCCGCGCCCGGCCAGCCACACCTCGCTCCACGCATGCGCGTCGGAATAGCGCACCAGCAGGTAGTCACCGAGCTTGTTCCAGTAGCCGCCCTGGTAGCCGGTGACCACCCGCGCCGGGATGCCGGCGGCGCGCATCAGCACGGTGAACGCCGACGAATAGTGCTCGCAGAAACCCTCGTGGGTGTCGAACAGGAAGTCGTCCACCGAATCGCGTCCCAGCGGCGCCGGGGCCAGCGTGTAGCGGAAACCGCCGTCGTGGAACAGGCTCAGCGCGGCCTGCACGATCGCGGCGTCGTCGCCGCCGTAGCGCTGCCGCCATTGCGCGGCCAGCGCGTGCGTGCGCGGGTTGAAATCCGCCGGCAGGCGCAGGCCGAGGCGGCGCGAGCGTTCGTCCAGATCAGGCTGCAGCCGGTAGCGCAATGCCGAGCGCGCGGCGTAGTCGAGCGGGTCGTTGACCGGCTTGTCGGCCATCACCTCGTGGTCGGCCTGCAGGCTGGCCTGCGCCGGCGCCTGCAACGGCACGTCCAGCATCGGCAGCACGCGTCGCCGGGTGGGTTGCAGGCTGATCCGGTAGCTGATTGAACTGGCCACCTCCAGCGGCGCCGGTTGCCGTGGTGGAGCGTATCGCGGGTCGAGCTGGCGCCAGCTGCGGCCGTCGAAATTCCACATCACATAAGCGCGGAAGTAGCGTTGATCCGGTGGTGGCGGCGCACCGTCGAAACTCACCCGCATCGCGGGATGGTCGTCGGTGAGCAGCTCGGTGAAATTGCCTGGCGTCATGCTGTCGCCGAGGCCGGTGCGCGCCTGGTTCGGCGAAGGCGCGCCCCACAGCGGCGAACTCAGTCGCGGTACCAGCAGGAAGGCCAGCAGGGCCAGCGGCAGCGCCGCCGCGGTCAGCGCCAGCGCCGGCAGCAAGGCTCGCGGCAGGCTGGGTGTCGGCAGTTGCCCGGGTTCCAGCGCGCGCAGGGTGGCCAGCGCCGGCAGCAGGCCCAGCGCGACCACCACGGTGGCGACCAGGCCCTGGTCGAACAGCAGCGCGGCCATCAGCGCGAAACAGGCGAAGCTGATGCCCACGCGCACGTCGCGCGCCGTCTCGGTTTCCAGCAGTTTCAGGATCAGCAGGCCGACCGCCAGCGCCGTGCCCGGCTCGCGGCCGAAGATGTTGCCGTACTGCACGATCACCGCCAGCGTCAGCAGGGCCAGCAGCGGCAGCTTCAGCCAGCCCGGTACGCGGCCAGCGCGGTGCCGTCGCGGCCACCAGCGCCAGCCGAGGATCAGCGCCAGCGTGATGGCGAGCCACCACGGCAGGTGCGGCGCGTGCAGGCCCAGCACCAGCGCCATGGTCAGGCTGAGCAGGTCGAACGCGCGGGTGTCGATCGGTCGCGCGCTCGGCGGCCGGGGCCAGCGCGGCGTCATGGCAGCTGCGCCAGCGCGTTCATGCAACGTGCGTAGTGCAGCGGCCCGCTGCCGCCGGGGATCTCGTTGCCGGGCAGCCACAGGCTGTAGTGGCGGCGCTGCGCCTGGGCCTCATTCAGCCAGCGCGCCAGCCGGGCGATGCGCGCCTCGTTGTCGAGTCCGCCCAACTGGCGCCAGTCGAGTTGCCATTGTGGATGGCTTTGCGGCTGCTCGAAATCCTTCACCAGCAGGCTCTCGTGGCGGGCGCTGGCCTTCCAGGCGACATGTCGTTGCGGGTCGCCGGCGCGGTAGTCGCGCAGTGCGGCCAGTTCGTCGCCGCGATGCAGGCGCATGTGACGGGCGTCGTCGGCGCGGGCATGCGGCGGCGGCCCGGCCGATTCCGCACGCGGCCAGACCAGTACGGACTGCTCGGGATGCAGCCAGCTCCAGGCACGGAACAGACCCAGTGGCCAGCTGCTCCACACCCGCAGGCGTGGCAGCGGCTGCCAGCCGCGTCGTGCGGTGGGCAGGGCCAGTTTCACCAGGGCGCTGGCATGGCCGTCGAGCGCGAAGGCCGTCGTACTGTCGCCCAGGTCGACGCGGATCGCGTTGCGCGGACGCCGGGAGTCGAATGCCAGGGTGAGCTCGAGCGACTGGCCGGCGACTGCGTGGCCGGCGCGGATGTGGCCAAGGCGCAGGCCGTCGAGACTGCGGAAGGCCACCAGCATGCTGGCCGCGCTGGCCGCACCGAGCAGGCAGGTGAGCAGCAGGGCGGCGTTGTTGGCGTAGTTCAGCGCACCTACCAGCATCACCAGCAGCAGCACGGAAAAGCCGAGGCCGAAGCCGGTCGGCACGATGTAGATGCGCCGGCGGTGCAACTCGATCGGCAGGCTCTCGGGGCGGCGGTAGCGGGTGAGTGCGGGCAGCCGGCGTTCGGCCCATCGCTGTAATCGCTGCAGCAGGTCAGGCATCAATCCACCGCCACCTCGGCCAGCAGCTGCCGCGCCAGCGTGTCGCCGTTGGCGCCGCGCGCCGGCAGCAGGCGATGCGCGGCCAACGGCACGAACAGCGCCTGGATGTCTTCCGGCAACACGTGGCCGCGGCCGCTGAGCAACGCCCACGCGCGCGCCGCGGCGAGCAGCGCCAGGCCAGCGCGCGGCGACAGGCCTACGCGGATGTCGGCATGTCGCCGGCTGGCGGCGAGCAGGGCCTGCAGGTAGTCGAGCAGGGCGGCGCTGGCGGTGATCGCCTGCGCCTGGCGGTGCAGCGCGAGCAGCGCCGTGCCGTCGAGCTGCGGCGTCAGCTGGGCCAGCAGGTCGCGGCGGTCGCTGCCGGTGAGAAGGGCGCGCTCGGCGGTGGCGTCCGGGTAGTCCAGCGAAAGCCGTAGCATGAAGCGGTCAAGTTGCGAGTCAGGCAGCGGGAAGGTGCCGTTGAGATCCAGCGGGTTCTGCGTGGCGACCACGAAGAACGGCTGCGCCAGCGCATGCGTCTGGCCGTCCACGGTGACCTGGCCCTCGGCCATCGCCTCCAGCAGCGCGCTCTGCGTCTTCGGGCTGGCGCGGTTGATCTCGTCGGCCAGCATCAGGCCGGTGAAGATCGGGCCGGGGTGGAAGCGGAACTGGCCGGTCTCGCGCTCGTACACGCTGACTCCGATGATGTCCGACGGCAGCAGGTCGCTGGTGAACTGCACGCGCTGGAATTCCAGCGCGAAGGTGGCCGCCAGCGCGTGCGCCAGGGTGGTCTTGCCCACGCCGGGCACATCTTCCAGCAGCAGGTGGCCGCCGGCGATCAGGCAGGTGAAGGCGAGCTTCACCTGGCGCGGCTTGCCCAGCAGCACACGGTTGACCTGGGCCATCGCGGCATCCAGGCGTTGCTGCAGGGGTTCGTCGTGGGGCTGGGTCAACGCTGACATGGGGATCCGGGCGTTCGGGTGGCGATGGGTGAAACGCAGTGTAGCCGTGGCTCAGGGCAGCTCGATGCCTGCCTCGCGCAGCAGCCGGGCCAACGCGATCAGCGGCAGGCCGATCAGTGCACTCGGGTCGCGGTTGTCGATCGCCTCGAACAGGCTGATGCCAAGGCCCTCACACTTGAAGCTGCCGGCGCAATCCAGTGGTTGTTCGCGTTCGACGTAGCGGGCAATCGTCGCTGCGTCCAGTTCGCGAAAGCGCACGCGGGTATGGTCGACGTGGGTGTGCTGGCGACCATCGCGGGTATCGAGCAGGCATAGCGCCGTATGGAAATGCACCTCGCGGCCGGAACTGGCGGCGAGCTGGGCACGGGCGCGCTCGGCGCTGCCCGGCTTGTCGAGGATCAGGCCGTCGAGTTCGGCGACCTGGTCGGAGCCGATCACCAGCGCATCCTGGTGGTCGCGGGCGACCGCCGCGGCCTTGGCGACCGCCAGGCGCAGGGCGCGTGCGACGGGTGCTTCGTCGGGCCACGGGGTTTCGTCGGTTCCGGGGGCGGCCTGCTCGAAGTCGGGGAGCAGCCGGCGCAGCAGCTCGGCGCGATAGCGCGAAGTCGAACCCAGTACGATGCGGGGCGCTTGGCGGGGCAGGCTCATGTGTCCGATTCGCGCCGGATGTGTTCGCGCATCGCGCTGTTCAGGTCGGTCTGGGCCTGGTCGAGGGCCTTCAGCAGCGGCTGCAGGCGGTTGCGGGTGCCGCGCATCGAGGCGGCGGCCTCGTCCAGTTCATGCTGGCTGGCGCGCGGCGAGCGGTCGCGGATCCACAGGCGCTGCTGCAGCAGCGCGCGCAGGCCGGCGTCGATCGCATGCTGCGCGTCCTGTTCGCTGGCGGCCGGCAGGTCGGGATTGAGCGACATCACCGCGTGCGCCTGCTGCAGGCCGTTGCGGCAGGTCTTCAGGTCGATTTCCAGCCGGTCGGCCAGGTCGAGCAGGGTTCGCAGGCTGCTGCCACGCAGTGCCTGGCGCCGGCGCAGCAGCAGGACGACGGCCACCAGGGCAATCAGCAAGGCCAGCAACACGGCGGTGCCGAGCGTCAGATAGGAGTTCAAGGGCGATGGCTCGGGCGACAGGGAGATTCAGTCTGCCCCATCGGGGCCGGATCAGGCAAAATAGGCGGCTGGCACGGCGGGGCGATGCCGTCCCGGTTGACTTCGGGCGGTTCCGAACCTAACATTCCGCGATTATGTCCGTGACACTGCCAGAGTCCGTGGACGCTTGGCGCATGGTCTCGGCGCGGCGTTCGTTCGAAGGAACGCTACCCATCGCGACCATGTCCCGCCTGTGCGAGGTGTTGGCGAGTACCGATGGGCTGCTGCAGTTCGAGCTGGATTTCGGGCGCGACGAACTGGGCATCAGCTACGTCGACGTTCGTGCACGGGCACCGCTGGCGCTGATCTGTCAACGCACGCTGGAGCCATTCGTGCTGCCGGTCGTGGTGGACACCCGGCTGGGCCTGATCAGGCAGGAGCGCGACGAGGCCGGGCTGCCGCCGGATTGCGAACCGCTGCTGGTGGCCGAGGATGGCCGGTTGAATCCGGCGGTGGTGATAGAAGACGAATTGCTGTTGGCGCTGCCGCTGATTCCGGTCAACCCGGACAGCAGCCTGCCCGACGAAGTGACAGGCCATGACCCGGACTCTGCCGGCGAGGGGCGTTCCGAAAGTCCGTTCGCGGTGTTGCGCGAACTGAAGAAGTAACCGCCGGCCCGGATCGTCCGACCCGGGCCATGACGCAACAGATCAACCTGTTCAATCATCAAGTTTCAGCTGGAGAACCACCATGGCCGTTGCCAAGAGCCGCCGTACCCCGTCCACCCGCGGCATGCGTCGTGCGCACGACGCGCTGAAGACCGTGCAGCTGTCCACCGATCCGACCAGCGGCGAGGTGCATCAGCGCCACCACGTCACCAAGGACGGCTACTACCGCGGCAAGAAAGTGATCGAGACCAAGGGCGCGGTGTCGGTCGAGGATTGACCGGTTTCGCGGAGCCCTGCGGGGTTCCCGGATTTCGGTCAGGCGAGACGGCGCGGCAACGCGCCGTTTTGCGTTGACGGATACCACGAATGCCGCAGGGGACGGTTGCGCTGGCGCCGTTCAAGGCGTTCAATCCTTCGTTTACGTTGATGGACAGCTGAATGGCCCAGATCTATTCCCGCATCATCGCCACCGGCAGCGCCCTGCCGGAGCGTGTGGTAACCAACGCCGATCTGGAAAAGATCGTCGACACCAGTGACGAATGGATCCGCACCCGCACCGGCATCCGCCAGCGGCACATCGCCGCCGACGGCGAGACCACCGGCGACCTGGCCTTCCGCGCTGCGCAGCAGGCGCTGGAGAGCGCTGGCGTCAAGGCTTCCGAACTCGACCTGATCGTGCTGGGCACGACCACGCCGGACATCATCTTTCCGTCCACCGCCTGCCTGGTGCAGCATCGCCTCGGCGCGAACGGCTGCGCCGCGTTCGACGTCAATGCGGCCTGCTCGGGTTTCGTTTACGCGCTGGGCGTGGCCGACAAGTTCATCAAGAGCGGGCAGTCGAAGAAGGTGCTGGTGATCGGTGCCGAGACGCTGACCCGGATGGTCGACTGGAGCGAGCGCGAGACCTGCGTGCTGTTCGGCGACGGCGCCGGCGCGGTGGTGCTGGAGGCTTCCAGCGAGCCGGGCATCTACGCTACCTGCCTGCATGCCGACGGCGGTCACAAGGAACTGCTGTACAACCCGGTCGGCGTGTCGGCCGGCTTCAAGGACGAGCCGAATCACGGCGTGCGCATCCGCATGGCCGGCCGTGAGGTGTTCAAGGTCGCGGTGAAGACGCTCGACTCGCTGGTCGGCGAGACCCTGCAGGCCGCCGGCATGGACGAATCGCAGGTGGACTGGCTGATCCCGCACCAGGCCAACCTGCGCATCATCGAGGCGACCGCGAAGCGGCTGAACATGTCGATGGAGCGCGTCATCGTGACCGTCGACAAGCACGCCAATACCTCGTCCGGCTCGGTGCCGCTGGCACTGGACTACGCGGTGCGCTCGGGCAAGGTGCAGCGCGGCCAGAACCTGCTGCTGGAGGCGTTCGGCGGCGGCTTCACCTGGGCCTCGGCGCTGCTGCGTTACTGAGCCGCTTGCCGCTCGAAGGCTTTTCCACGATGCCGCCCACTCGGGCGGCATCGTGTTTTGTGCCCCGGGAAATATTGAATACAGCTGCGTATGGGCGGCGATGCTGGCACCATGGCGGTTTTCGTCGGCAGGATCCACGCCTCCATGAGTTCGATTTCCGCTCCGCTTGCTTTCGTTTTCCCCGGCCAGGGCTCGCAGTCGGTCGACATGCTGGCCGAACTGGCCGTGGCACATGCCGAGGTGCAGGCCACGTTCGAGGAAGCCTCGCAAGGCGCCGGCGTCGACCTGTGGAAGCTGAGCGTGCACGGCCCGGAAGACCAGCTCAACCGCACCGAGAACACCCAGCCGGCGCTGCTGGCTGCCAGCGTGGCGGTGTGGCGGGTGTGGCGGAAGCTGGGCGGTGTGCAGCCGGCGCAGTTGTCCGGCCATAGCCTGGGCGAGTACAGCGCGCTGGTCTGTGCCGGCGCGCTGTCGCTGCATGACGCAGCGGCGCTGGTCGCCGAGCGTGGCCGGTTGATGCAGGCGGCGGTGCCGGCCGGCGTGGGCGCGATGGCGGCGATCCTCGGCGGCGACGATGCGCAGATCGCGACCGTATGTGAGGAGGTTGCGCAGGGCCAGGTGGTGGCGCCGGCCAATTTCAATTCGCCGGGCCAGCTGGTGATCGCCGGCAACGCTGAGGCGGTCGACCGCGCGCTGGCCAGGCTCGCCGAGCAGGGTGTGAAGAAGGCGATCAAGCTGGCCGTGTCGGTGCCATCGCATTGCGCGCTGATGCGCGGGGCGGCTGACCGGCTGGGCGAGCGGATGGCCACGATCGACTGGCGGCTGCCGTCGATCCCGGTGATCCAGAATGCCGAGGCTAAGAGCTACGCCACGGTCGACGACATTCGCGGCGCGCTGCAGCGCCAGTTGTACCTGCCGGTGCGCTGGACGGAATGCGTGCAGGCGCTGGCCGCCGGCGGCGCCACGCGCATTGCCGAATGCGGTCCGGGCAAGGTGCTGACCGGCCTGATCAAGCGCATCGACAAGGGCATCGAGGCGCGTGCCATCGGCACCCCGGCCGAACTCGATGCCGCGCGTGCCGAGTGGGCGTGAGCGCCGGCTTTTCCGATTTCCGATTTCCGAAGGGACGATTCCAATGAGCAAACCACTGCAGGGTGAAATCGCGCTGGTCACCGGCGCCAGTCGCGGCATCGGCGCGGCGATTGCCGACGAGCTGGCGGCGATGGGGGCCACCGTGATCGGCACCGCCACCAGCGAGAGCGGCGCCGCCGCCATCGGCGAGCGGCTGGCCGCGCATGGCGGCCACGGCCGCGTGCTGAATGTCACCGACGGCGCGGCGGTTGAGGGGCTGATCGACGGCATCGCGAAGGAGTTCGGTGCGGTCTCGATCCTGGTCAACAATGCCGGCATCACCCGCGACCAGCTGTTGATGCGCATGCCCGAAGCGGACTGGCAGGCGATCATCGACACCAACCTCACCTCGGTTTACCGCACCTCCAAGGCGGTGATGCGCGGCATGATGAAGGCGCGCAAGGGCCGCATCATCTCGATCGCCTCGGTGATCGGGCTCACCGGCAATCCGGGCCAGTCCAATTACGCAGCAGCCAAGGCCGGCATCATCGCGTTCTCCAAGTCGCTGGCGCGCGAAATCGGCAGCCGCGGCATCACCGTCAACGTGGTGGCGCCAGGCTTCATCGATACCGACATGACCCGCGCGCTGCCGGAAGAATCGAAACAGGCACTGCTCGGCCAGATCGCACTGGGGCGGCTGGGCGAGGCATCGGACATCGCCAGGGCGGTGGGCTTCCTGGCCTCGCCGGCGGCGGCCTACATCACCGGGGAAACCCTGCACGTCAATGGCGGCATGTACATGCCGTAGGAGTTATGGACGCAGTTGTCGCCAGCGGCCCGGTTTTAGGCGACAATCGCGTTTTGGCGCCGGTCATGGGGGGCACGCCTCTCCATCACCGGCCAATCGTGGCGGCCACGCGGTTTAGCCACTACAATGCGCCGGCCTTTCGCGGGCCTCGCGCCGGCACAGACAAATCAATTATTTCCTTGAGAGGTATGGGCAACATGAGCACCATCGAAGAGCGCGTCAAGAAAATCGTCGTCGAGCAGTTGGGCGTGAAGGAAGATGAAGTCACGGCGAACGCTTCGTTCGTGGACGACCTGGGCGCAGATTCGCTGGACACGGTGGAACTGGTGATGGCACTCGAGGAAGAGTTCGAGACCGAGATTCCCGACGAGGACGCCGAGAAGATCACCACCGTGCAGCAGGCCGTTGATTACATCAAGGCCCACTCCAAGGATTGATTGATCCGGGATTGATCGCCACGCACCAGGACCGGCACGCGCCCGCTGGCCAGCCCGGTTCCATGTGGCGATATCGAACGCTGCGCCATCTTGGCGCAGTTTTCGTTTCTGCAATTTGTAACGTCCGACCCCGTATGGTGGGCAGGATGCCCGCCAGGCACGACCGGGCGACGTCCTCGCGACTGATGCGGGACGGCTGCCGGCAGCGGCAGATCCACGCAATCATCCAAGGAACATCAGCATGAGCAAGCGACGTGTGGTAGTGACCGGCATGGGCATCATCTCGCCGGTCGGCAACGACATCGCCAGCGCCTGGGAGCGTGTGCTCAAGGGCGTCAGCGGCATCGGTCCGGTTACCCATTTCGACACCTCCGCTTATTCGACGCGCATCGCCGGACAGGTCAGCGGTTTCGACCCGGCTGAATGGATGCCGCTGAAAGACGTCAAGAAGATGGACCCGTTCATCCACTACGGCGTGGCGGCGGGCACCCAGGCACTGCGTGATTCCGGGCTGGAAGTGACCGAGGCGAACGCGCCGCGCATCGGCGTGGCGGTGGGCGCCGGCATCGGCGGCCTGTACACGATCGAGGCGACCACGCTGGAACTGGAAGCGAAGGGCCCGCGCCGGGTCTCGCCGTTCTACGTGCCCAGCTCGATCATCAACATGGTTTCGGGGCAGCTGTCGATCATGTTCGGCCTGAAGGGTCCGAACATCGCCTGCGTCACCGCCTGCACCACCGGCGCGCACAACATCGGGCTGGCCGCGCGGATGATCCAGTACGGCGATGCCGACGCGATGATCGCCGGCGGCGCCGAGTTCGCCACTACCGGCACCGCGATGGCCGGCTTCTGCTCGGCCAAGGCGATGTCCACCCGCAACGATGAGCCGACCAGGGCGAGCCGCCCGTGGGACAAGGACCGCGACGGCTTCGTGCTGTCCGATGGCGCCGGCGTGCTGATGCTGGAGGAATACGAATTCGCCAAGGCCCGTGGCGCGCGCATCTACGCCGAGCTGGTCGGTTTCGGCATGAGTGGCGACGCGTTCCACATGACCGCGCCGAGCGAAGGCGGCGAAGGTGCAGCCCGCTGCATCCAGACCGCGCTGAACGATGCCGGTCTCAATCCTGCCGACGTGCAGTACGTCAATGCGCATGGCACCTCCACGCCGCTCGGCGACTTGGGCGAGGTGATGGCGGCGAAGAAGGTGTTCGGCGATCACGCGTACAAGCTGGCGATGAGCTCGACCAAGTCGACCACCGGCCACCTGCTTGGCGCGGCCGGTGGCGTCGAGGCGATCTTCAGCATCCTGGCGCTGCGCGACCAGGTGCTGCCGCCGACGATCAACCTGGACGAGCCGGGTGAAGGCTGCGACCTCGATTTCGTGCCGCACACCGCGCGCGAGGCGAAGGTCGAGGTGGCGATCTCCAACTCGTTCGGCTTTGGTGGCACCAACGGCACGCTGGCCTTCCGTCGCGTCTGACTGACCGATCGGGCGTGACCTGCCATCGCCGCTCCCTGGACGGCCGGCGCGACCTGCTTGCGCCGGCCGCTTCGTTTCCTGCTCGCTATCCCTGCCTGCTGGAAAGCGTGGTGCATGGCACCGCGCAGTCGCGCTACGACATCCTGTTCGCATTCCCGCGCGAACGGCTGACCCTGCACGCCGACGGTTGCCTGCGCGATGAGGCGGACAGCGTGCGTGAGGGTCGCTTCCTCGATGCACTGGATGCCGCCTGGCAGGCCGAGCGCCTGCCGCTGGAAAACGACGGGTTGCCGTTCCACGGCGGCTGGGTGCTGCTGCTGGCGTACGAACTGGCTGGCGAGATCGAGCCGTCGCTGAAACTGCAACCGCCGCCGACGCTGCCGCTGGCACTGGCCGTGCGCTGTCCGGCCGCAGTGATCGTCGACCATCTGCGCGATTGCACGATCCTGGTCGCCGAGGCGGGCCACGAAGACCTGCTCGACGCGCTGGAAGCCGATCTTGCGGCCATGCCACCGATTCCGTCGCTGGCCGCCCCGGCCGGTTGGGACGAAGACGCGCCGCAGCGGTTCCTCGACGGCGTGGCGCGTATCCACGAGCACCTTTACGCGGGCGACATCTTCCAGGTGAACCTGTCGCGCGCCTGGTGCGCGCGTTTTGCGCAGCCGCCCGTACCGGCCTCGCTGTATGCCGTGTTGCGCCGGGCCAATCCGGCGCCGTTTGCCGGTCTGCTGCAGCAGCCGGGCTGGGCGGTGGCAAGTTCCTCGCCGGAACGGCTGGTCGAAGTGCGCGGCGGCGTGGCACAGACTCGGCCGATCGCCGGCACGCGGCCCCGATTGCCGGGTGACGATGAGCTGGCACGCATCCGCGAGCTGAGTACGCACCCGAAGGAACGCGCCGAGCACGTGATGCTGATCGACCTGGAGCGCAACGACCTCGGCCGCGTCTGCGTGCCGGGCACGGTCGAGGTCGACGAACTGATGGTGGTGGAGAGTTATGCCCACGTTCACCACATCGTCTCCAATGTACGCGGGCGCCTGCGCGCCGAGGTGACGCCCGGCGAGGTGATCGCCGCCACCTTCCCGGGCGGCACCATCACCGGCTGTCCCAAGGTGCGCTGCATGGAAATCATCGCCGCGCTGGAAGACGCACCACGTGGCGCGTATACCGGCGCGCTGGGCTATCTCGATCGCAACGGTGAGCTCGACTTGAACATCCTGATCCGCACCCTGACCCTGATTGGCGACGAAGTGAGCCTGCGCGCGGGCGCCGGCATCGTGGCCGACTCGGTGGCGGCCAGCGAACTGGAGGAGACCCGCGCCAAGGCGCGCGGCCTGCTGCGTGCGCTGGGAGTGCCGGACTGATGACGGCGTGCATGCTGGTCGATGGCGTGGCGGCGGCGCAGGTGTCGGTGCTGGATCGTGGCCTGGCCTATGGCGACGGCCTGTTCGAGAGCATCCGCCTGGTCGGCACGGTGGCGCCGCTGTGGTCGCGGCACATGCAGCGGCTGGCCGAAGGCTGTGTGCGCCTGCGCATCCCGGCGCCCGATCCGGCACAACTGTGGCACGAAGCGCTGCAAGTCAGCCGCGGCATGCCGGCCTCGGTACTGCGCATCACCGTCACCCGCGGCCCGGGTGAACGCGGCTACGCCCTGCCGGCCTCGCCGCAACCGACGCGGGTAGTGGCCGCCTTCGCGCCGCCACCGGTCGCCGCCGAGGCTTACGCACAAGGCGTGCGCCTGCGCGTGTGCAACATCCAGCTGGCGGAACAGCCGCTGCTGGCTGGCATCAAGCACCTCAACCGGCTGGAGCAGGTGCTGGCGCGTGCCGAGTGGAATGATCCGGCGATCGCCGAAGGTGTGCTGCTGGATAGCCATGGGCGGGTGATTTCGGCGACCATGGCCAATCTGTTTGCGCTGGTCGACGACGAATGGCTGACGCCGTCGCTGGACCGTTGCGGCGTGGCCGGAGTAGCCCGTGCCGAGGTGCTGGCGGCGTGTCCGCAGGCACGGATCGGCGAGTTGACGCTGGTTGCCTTGCGCGGTGCCAGCGAGGTTTTCCTGAGTTCGAGCGTGCGCGGCATCCTGCCGGTGCGTTCGCTGGATGAACGCAGCTATGCGCCGGGCACCATGACCCGCCAGTTGCAGCAACATTGGCGGGACCTGGGATTTTCGATGGAGCAGGGCGGATGAGCGACAAACGGATGCGCGGGCGCGCATGGCCACGGCTGTTGTTGCCGATCGTGCTGCTGGGGTTGCTCGGCGCGCTGGTCTACGGCTGGAACGACTACGCCCGCTTCGGCACCGCACCGCTGAACGTGGCAACGCAGGGCGACAGCATCGACATCAGCCGCGGCAGCAGCTTCAAGGGCATCGTCGGCGAGTTGCGCCAGCGCGGATTCAGCACGGCCCACCCGCTGTACTGGCGCCTGCTGGCCGAGCAGATGCACGTGGCCGGGAAGTTGCACGCCGGCGAATATGCCCTGGAACCCGGCATCACCCCGCGCCAGCTGCTCGCGAACATGGCGGCCGGCCGGGTGCTGCAGCGCAATTTCACCATCGTCGACGGCTGGACCTTCGCCGAGTTGCGCCAGGCGCTGGCCAGGGTCGAGAAATTGAAGCACGACGGCGCCGCGCTCGACGATGCCGCGATCATGCAGAAGATCGGTGCCGGCGGTGAAGCGCCGGAAGGCCGTTTCCTGCCCGAGACCTATGCCTACGTGAAGGGTGACAGCGACCTGGACATCCTCCGCCGCGCGCACGCCGCGATGGTGACGACACTCGACGGGCTGTGGCCGGGGCGTGCGCCGGACCTGCCATTGGCCACGCCGTACGAGGCGTTGATCCTGGCCTCGATCGTGGAGAAGGAAACCGGCCGCCCGGACGAGCGCGCACAGATTGCCGGCGTGTTCGTGCGGCGCCTGCGCAACCACATGCTGCTGCAGACCGACCCCAGCGTGATCTACGGCATGGGCGCCAGCTACGCCGGCAACATCCACAAGAGCGACCTCACCACCGACACGCCGTACAACACCTATACCCGCGCCGGCCTGCCGCCGACGCCGATCGCGCTGCCGGGCAAGCCGGCGCTGGTGGCGGCGCTGCATCCGGCCGATGGCGACACGTTGTATTTCGTGGCGCGCGGCGATGGCGGCCACGTGTTCTCGCGCACGCTGGAGGAACACAATCACAACGTCGACTGCTATCAGCGGAAACGTTGCCAATGACCACCGCGCGCGGAAAATTCATCAGCCTGGAAGGCGGCGAGGGCGCCGGCAAGAGCACCTTGCTGGCTGGCCTGCGCGAGTACATCGAACGGCACGGCATCGCGCTGGTGCAGACGCGTGAACCCGGTGGCACAGGCGTGGGCGAGGCGGTGCGCGCGATCGTGCTCGATCCGGCCCAGCATGGGCTGGCCGCCGAGACCGAACTGCTGCTGATGTTCGCCTCGCGCGCGCAGCTGGTGCGCGAGGTGATCGAACCGGCGCTGGCGGCTGGGCAATGGGTGCTGTGTGACCGATTTGCCGACGCCAGTTACGCCTACCAGGGTGGTGGCCGTGGCCAGCCGGTGGAACGCATCGCGGAACTGGAACGCTGGGCCTGTGCCGGCGTGAAACCCGACCTGACCCTGCTGCTCGACCTGCCGGTGGCGACCGGCCGCGCCCGTGCCGCCGGCCGCGGCGACGCCGACCGCATCGAGATCGAGGCGGATGCGTTCTTCGAGCGGGTGCGCGCGAGCTACCGCGAACGCGCCGCCGCCGAGCCGCAACGTTTCCGCGTGATCGACGCCAGCCAGCCACCCGCTGCCGTGCTGCAAGCTGCGATCCGGATACTGGCTGTGATGGTTGAGGAGACACGGGCATGAACGGGCTGCCCTGGCACGCCGAACACTGGGCGCGGCTGCAGGCACGTCGCCAGCGTGATGCGCTGCCACATGCCTTGCTGCTGTGTGGTGCCGTGGGCCTGGGCAAGCGCGCGTTCGCACAGCGCTTCGTGCAGGGCTTGCTGTGCTCCGAGCCACGGGACGGCGACGCCTGCGGGCATTGCCGCAGTTGCCTGCTGCTTGCCGCCGGCTCGCATCCGGACGTGGTCACGCTGAGCTTCGGCCTGCGCAAGGACGGCGTGCAGCGCAGCGAGATCGTGGTCGACCAGATCCGCGAGCTGTCGGCGCGACTGGCCATGGCCAGCCAGTTCGGTGGCTGGCAGGTGGCGCTCATCGACCCGGCCGACGCGATGAATTCCGCCGCCGCCAACGCCTTGCTGAAGACACTGGAGGAACCGGCCGCGCAGACTATGCTGATCCTGCTGGCCGATGCGCCGTGGCGCCTGCCGCAGACCATCCGCAGCCGCTGCCAGCGGATCGAGTTCCAATTGCCCGCCACGGCGGACGCGCTGGCCTGGCTGCAGGCTGAAGGCGTGCGCGATGCGCCGGCTGCACTTGCCGCTGCCGGCGGCAATCCCGGCCTGGCCAGGGCCTGGGCCGGGGAGGGTGCGCTGGAGCGGCGGCAGGAAGTGCGCAAGGACCTGGCCGCACTGGCCGCCGGCCGCGGCCAGCCGACCGAGGTGGTCAAGCGCTGGCTGGACAACGAACCGGCGCAGCGGCTGTGGTTTGCCGCCCAGGCCAGCGCCGACGAGATCAGGGCACGCTCGGCGGCTGCTCGCGGGCCGCTGGCCAGCGCCATGGATGTCGAGGCGCTGGGTCACTGGTACGACGCAGCCAATCGCACCCGCGAGGGCCTGCGCGGCCCGCTGCGCGCCGACCTGCTGCTGCTGGAACTGCTGGCGCAGTGGCGATGAGCACAGCCGCTGCCTGCCCATCGCCGGCGACGGCTGCGGCGAGCGGATTGCCGGCATTTTCCACACAGACCCGCCTGCTGGTGGTGGCACCGCACCCGGATGACGAGACCATCGCGACCGGCCTGTTGATCCAGCAGGTGCGGGCGGCTGGCGGCGAGGTGCGGATCCTGTTGCTGACCGAAGGCGACAACAACCCATGGCCGCAGCGCTGGCTGGAGCGACGCGTGCGCATCCACGCCGCCGATCGCCAGCGCTGGGGGCTCCGTCGCCACGCAGAGATGCTGCAGGCGCTGGAATGCCTCGGCCTGTCGGCGCCGGCGCTGCAATCGCTGGGCTGGCCGGACCTTGGCATCACCGACGAGCTGCTGCGCGCGGGCCATGCTTCGGTAGCGGCGTTGTCCGCGGCGATCGGCCGGTTCGGCCCCAGCCTGGTGGTGGCGCCGGCACTGGCCGATCGTCATCCTGATCACGCCGCGGCGCACGTGCTGGTGCGTCTGGCGCTGGCGGCACTGGCCGATCCACCACCGCTGCTGAACTACCTGGTGCATGGCCGCGCCGGAGACGGCGATTCCTTCGAGATCCACGGCACTGCGGTGCAGTCGGCGTACAAGCGCGCGGCGTTGGTCGCACATCGCAGCCAGATGGCGCTGAGCGGCAAGCGCATGCTGCGCCTGGCAGCCCGGCCCGAATGCCATGCCGGACTGCCGTCACCGTTGGCCGCGTTGCCGTGGCGACCACCGCGCTGGCTGCATCCCTGGCTGCGGCTCAGCGTGGTAGGTTCGGCGGGCGTGCTCAGTTGGCGTTGGCGTGATGCACCGCTGCAGCGCGACCGGGCTGGCCGGTTCCAGCTGTCGATGCCGGTGGGGACTCCGTGTTTCGCGCGTCTGGCACTGGCCGTGCGCTCACCGTGGATTTTCGACCACTGGGGCTGGTGCGAGCTGTCCGGCCACGCCGGCGAGGCCGGATCGGGTCTTGCACCGGCCGATCGACCCGGCTAGTTTCGCTCAGGCTCCTGGGGGAAATGGCCGCGACCCGGCCTGTCATCGCGTTTCGCCTGGCCGTCTTCCGGCCGGTACCTGCTGATCCGGGACCTCTCCGGAGCAGCGTGGCAACGACCGAATCCGTCCATCTGGCTGGCTACGGGAATGCACATACCGGATCAGAACTCGATGCAGACCGATACTGGATCGGCGGCGACGTCCGGTGAGAGTTTCTATGCCGCGCTGTCCGAGATCGGTCAGCTCCTGGTGCGTTCGCTGGAGCCGCCGGTGCTGTACGAGGCGGTGATCGAGGTGCTCGAGCGGCGGCTGGGTGCGCGGCTGGTGATGGTAGGGGATCTGGACCGCAGCAGCGAACAGCTGCGACGCATCGCGCCCGCGCAGGTAGCGCCCGGCATGGTCGACGTCTACCCCGATAGCCTCCCGTTCTCGCTGGCGCAGCCGGCGTTCTGGCGGGGCGAGCCACAACTGGAGGCTGACGTTCGCCACCTCGATGGCCTGGAAATGCTCCGCCCCGCCTACGTGCGGCATGGCGTGCGCGCCGTGGTTGCCGTGCCGGTGCTGAAGTTCGGCGAGGTGTGCGCGGCGCTGGTGATACGAGCTGCGCAGGCCGACTTTTTCTCGGCACGGATGATCGAGCTGCTGCAGCAGGCGGCGGCCAGCATCGGTCTGGGGCTGGAGGCACACGAGCAACGCATGCGGCTGTTGCAGTCGGTGCAGGATGAAGCGCGCCAGCGCCGTGCGCTGCGGTTGCTCAGCGAGATGATCAAGCTGGTCACCCACAGCGTGGACGAACCGGCATTGCTGGCCGGGGCCTGTCGCGTGGCGCGATGCATCGGCGGTTACCGCGCGGCGTGGGTCGGCCTGTCCGACGAAGGCGATCCGCTGGCCTTGCGGGTACACGCGCAGGAGGGTCTGGCCGACGGCGCGATCGGTTCCCGCTTCATGCTTGACCACAACGCGCATGCCGGTGATGTCGTGGCGCGTGCGCTGTCCACGGGCCTGGTGCAGCTCAGCCATCCGGCAGGCGCGGATCGGCCGGACTGGATGCCCGGCGCGCGCGTGCTGCTGGCGCTGCCGTTGCAGGTGGGCGGAGCGGTCGCGGGCTGCTTCGCCATCGACGCGGACGAGGTCGATGCATTCGGCGCGATCGAACTCCGGGTTTTCGAGGAAATGGCGGTCGAGCTGGGCCTGGGCATCCAGATGCAGCGCGCGCAGGCGGCTCGCCTGGCGGCAGAGCGGGATCTGCGCTTCAGCCTGCAGTATTTCCGCGCCATCCTGTCGCAGCAGCACGCCGGCATCGTGGTGATGTCCGAAGATCGCCGGGTGAGCTTTGCCAACGAGGCGTTGTGTGCGCTGTTCGGCCTGTCCGAAACGCCGGCGGAACTGGAAGGCCAGCCGGCGGAAGCGTTCTACGCGCGTTTGCAGCAGAGCTACGAGGATCCCGGGCGCGAGGCGCGCAGGATCCAGGAGATCCTGGCCCGGGACGAGCCCGTCAGGGGCGACGAGGTGGCGATGAAGGGTGGGCGCACCTTCCTGCGCGATTTCACCCCGATCCGGATCGATGGCCTGCTGCAGGGGCGGTTGTGGCACCAGAGCGACATCACCGGCCAGAAGCTCCATGAGGCGCGGGTCGAACGGCTGGCCTTCTACGATGTGGTCACCGGCCTGCCGAACCGGCGACTGCTGTTCGATCTGCTGGAGCAGGCGCGCACGCGGGCCATGCGGCAGGGCGCGCTGCTGGCGGTCGGCGTGCTCGACCTGGACCGCTTCAGGAGCGTCAACGACGCGATCGGCCACGCCGGCGGCGACTGCGTGCTGGCGGAAGCCTCGGCGCGGATCCTGGGCATGCTGCGCGAGGCCGACGTGCTGGCCCGTCTGGGCGGCGACAAATTCGCGCTGGTGATCGCCGGCCTGGACAGTCGCGAGCAGCTCGATGCGATCAGCCGCTGCATCCTGCAGGCGCTGCGGGCGCCGTTCAGCCTGATGGGCGAGCAGCTGTACCTGTCCGCCAGCGTGGGCTGGACCCTGTTTCCGCTGGACGAGCCGGATGTGGAAGGCCTGGTACGGCATGCCGACCTGGCGATGTACGTGGCCAAGGAGGAAGGCAGGGACCGCAGCTCGCTTTACGAGCCGGCGATGGAGCTGGAGCAGTTGCGGCTGCAGGCGATGCGTGAGCGGATCGCGCAGGCGCTGCAGCAGTCGCGCATGCAACTGCTGTTCCAGCCGATCGTCTACATCGACGGCTTGCCGGGCTTGCACGGCGTGGCCGGGATGGAGGCGCTGCTGCGCCTGGACGACACCGATGAGCTGATCGAGCCGGCGAAGTTCATGCACGTGCTGGATGACCCGCAACTGGCCCGGCCGATCGGCCGCTACGTGCTGGACGAGGCGCTGCGCTGCTGCCAGTCGTGGATACGCTCGGGCATCTCGATTCCGGTCTCGATCAACATCAGTACCCGCCACCTGCTGCACCCGGCGTTCTTCATCGACATCGACGCGGTGCTGGAGAATTACCCGGGCGTGATGGATGTCGGTTTCGGCATCGAGGTGACGGAAACCGGCCCGTCGATGGATCATGCCCGCGCCAAGGTGGTCATCGAGGAGTGCCGCCGGCGCGGCATCCGTGTCGGCCTGGATGATTTCGGTACCGGCAGCGCCTCGCTGAGCCATATCCAGAAACTCGACATCGAGCACATCAAACTTGACCAGAGCTTCGTGCGCGACATTCCCAGCGACGAACGCAACCTGGCGATTGCAGCGGGGGTGATCACCACCGCGCGGATGCTGGCCAAGACGGTGATCGCCGAAGGCGTCGAGACGGCAGAGCAGGGCGACTTGCTCGCTTCGCTGGGCTGCCACCAGCTGCAAGGTTTCTGGATCTCCCGGCCGATGCCGGCCGCAGCCGTGCCGGGGTGGGTGGCCGGCTGGGTACCGCCGGCGTCGTGGGGCAGCCTCGTCGACGAGCGCCAGTCGTTGCTGGCCGGCAGTGTGTGAGGAAGCCCGTCGCCGCGGCTGAAACAGTGGTGCCGATGGACCGCAGCCTCTAAGATCCGGATCATCGATCGGGCGGTTCGGACGTCCGGCAGGAGCCCAGCATGAAACCGATGGCGGCCCGACAGGGCATCATCTCGCTGAAAATCAAGGACGCGGCCTCGCTGTACAACGCGTACATGCCGTTCCTCAAGCACGGCGGGCTGTTCGCGGCCACGGCGCAATCCTATTCGCTGGGCGACGAGGTCGTGCTGCTGGTGACCCTGGCCGAGGAGACCGAGCGCCTGTCGGTGGTCGGCAAGGTGGTGTGGATCAGTCCGGTCGGCGCGCAGGGCAACCGCATAACCGGCATCGGCGTCCACTTCAACGAGTCGGGTGATGCCGAGGCTGCCCGCAGCCGGATCGAGAACATCCTGGCCGGCACGCTGAACTCCGAGCGTCCCACCCATACCATGTGATGCGGTGTCACGCAGGCATCACGAACCCATGGTGTTAATCCGCACGAGATCGGTCGTCAAGGCTTGTTGTACCTCCGCGCACTGATACAATGGGGAGATTCGCGAACTCACCTCGCGAAACGTCGGACGCGCGCAGCTGCAAGGCTTGCAAGCGGGGTTAGCAGCCCATGGCCATGCCGGCCTGCCGAATCGAAGTCGCCGGACCGTGAGTTGCCGAATCCAGATGCTCACGGTCACTGATGCGCCCATGGCGCGGAGGTAAGTTGCATCGTGCTTGCCGAATACTGGCCTGTCCTGTTGTTCATCGGCGTCGCTGTCGGGCTTGGCCTGGTACTGCTGGCCATCGGCCTGCTGGCCGGCCCACGCCGCCCCGAGGCGGAAAAACTTGCGCCTTACGAGTGCGGCTTCGAGGCCTTCGAGGACGCCCGCATGCGCTTCGATGTGCGCTACTACCTGCTCGCCATCCTGTTCATCATCTTTGACCTGGAAATCGCCTTTCTGTTTCCGTGGGCGGTGGTGTTCCAGCAGATCGGCCTGATCGCACTGATCGAGATGGCGCTGTTCCTGCTGCTGCTGGTCATCGGTTTTGCCTACGTGTGGAAGAAGGGAGCACTCGAATGGGAGTGATCGATTCCGTCAGCCGGGTGATGCACAACCCGGAGCCGCTGAACCTGGTCGACGACATCCTGCGGCCGGCCGGCGACAACCCCGTCGTGCAGCGCGGCTTCGCCACCACCAGCATCGATGCGCTGATGAACTGGGCGCGCACCGGCTCGATGTGGCCGATGACCTTCGGCCTGGCCTGCTGCGCGGTGGAGATGATGCACGCCGGCATGTCGCGGCTGGACCTGGACCGCTATGGCGTGATCTTCCGCCCCAGTCCGCGCCAGTCCGACGTGATGATCGTGGCCGGCACCCTGGTCAACAAGATGGCCCCGGCGCTGCGCAAGGTCTACGACCAGATGCCCGAGCCGAAGTGGGTGATCTCGATGGGCAGCTGCGCCAACGGCGGCGGCTATTACCACTATTCCTATTCCGTGGTGCGCGGCTGCGACCGCATCGTGCCGGTGGACATCTATGTGCCGGGCTGCCCGCCCACGGCCGAAGCGCTGATCCACGGCATCCTGCAGTTGCAGAAGAAAATCCGCCGCACCAGCACCATCGCGCGCTCTTGAGCGGCACACTCTGAAGGCGCAGCCATGACTGACACGCAAAAGACCTCGCTGGCCGCGCAGCTCGCCGCGCGCTTCGGCGATACGCTGGCCATCACCACCGTGCGCAACGAGACCGTCGCCGAACTGGCCGCCGCCGACCTGCTCGCGGTGGCCACCGCGCTGCGCGACGAGCCCGCGTTCCGCTTCAGCGAGCTGATCGACCTGTGCGGCATCGACTACCTCGGTTACGGCCAGATCGAGTGGGACACCGAGACCGTCTCCAGCTCCGGTTTCTCGCGCGGCGTGGAAGGCGAGGCACAAGGTCGTTTCGACTGGGCCGGGCGTCCACGCGGCAACGGCGAGAACCAGCCGCGCCGCTTCGCCGCGGTGATCCAGCTGCTCTCGATCGAACACAACTGCCGGCTGCGCCTGCGCGTGTTCTGCGCGGACGACAGCCTGCCGCTGGTGCCGTCGCTGACCGCGGTGTGGCCGGGCGTGAACTGGTTCGAGCGCGAGGCGTTCGACCTGTACGGCATCATCTTCGACGGCCACCCCGACCTGCGCCGCATCCTCACCGACTACGGCTTCGTCGGCCATCCGTTCCGCAAGGACTTCCCGCTGATCGGCAACGTCGAGGTGCGCTACGACCCCGAGCAGAAGCGGGTGGTGTACGAGCCGGTGTCGATCGAGCCGCGCGTGCTGGTGCCGCGCACCATCCGCGACGACGCCGACCTGATGCAGGCCAGGGCCGAAACCGCCGACCACTGGCGGGAGAATTGAGCATGCAGGAAATCCGCAATTACACGATGAACTTCGGCCCGCAGCATCCGGCCGCGCACGGCGTGCTGCGCCTGATCATGGAGATGGACGGCGAGACCATCGTCCGCGCCGACCCGCACGTGGGCCTGCTCCATCGCGGTACCGAGAAGTTGGCCGAGTCCAAGCCGTTCAACCAGTCGATTGGCTACATGGACCGGCTCGACTACGTGTCGATGATGTGCAACGAGCACGCCTACGTGCGCGCGATCGAGACCCTGCTGGGAATCGAGGCGCCGGAGCGGGCGCAGTACATCCGCACCATGTTCGACGAGATCACCCGCATCCTGAACCACCTGATGTGGATCGGCTCGAACGCGCTCGACCTGGGCGCGATGGCGGTGATCCTGTACGCGTTCCGCGAGCGCGAGGAGCTGATGGACGTCTACGAGGCGGTGTCGGGCGCGCGCATGCACGCCACGTACTACCGCCCGGGCGGCGTCTACCGCGACCTGCCCGAGCAGATGTCGAAGTACCGCGAGTCGCCGTGGCACAAGGGCGCCGACCTGAAACGCATCAACAGCTGGCGCGAAGGCTCGATGCTCGACTTCCTCGACGCCTTCACCGCCGATTTCCCGTCGAAGGTGGATGAGTACGAGGAACTGCTCACCACCAACCGCATCTGGAAGCAGCGCACCGTCGGCATCGGCGTGGTCAGCCCGGAGCTGGCCCAGCAGTGGGGCATGACTGGCGCGATGCTGCGTGGTTCGGGCGTCGAGTGGGACCTGCGCAAGAAGCAGCCCTACGCGAAGTACGCCGAGATGGATTTCGATATCCCGGTGGGCGTCAACGGCGACTGCTACGACCGCTACCTGGTGCGCGTGGAAGAGATGCGCCAGTCCAACCGCATCATCCGGCAGTGCGTGGAGTGGCTGCGCGCCAACCCGGGCCCGGTGATGGTGAAGAACTTCAAGGTGGCGCCGCCGTCGCGGGTCGAGATGAAGCAGGACATGGAAGCGCTCATCCACCACTTCAAGCTCTTCACCGAAGGTTACTGCGTGCCGGCTGGAGAAACCTATTGCGCGGTCGAGGCGCCCAAGGGCGAGTTCGGCTGCTACCTGGTTTCCGACGGCGCCAACAAGCCGTTCCGCGTGCACCTGCGCGCCCCGGGCTTTGCCCACCTGTCATCCATGGACACCATCGTGCGCGGCCACATGCTCGCCGACGTGGTGGCCATGATCGGTACCTACGACCTCGTGTTCGGCGAAGTGGACCGCTGAGCCGGCACGACGGAGAAACGCATGAAAGCCACCGGACATTACGAGCAGGTCACGAACGTCGACCCCCTCGTCGTACTCACCGAGCACACCCGCCAGCACATCGACCACTGGGTGGCCAAGTTTCCGCCCGACCGCAAGCGCTCGGCGCTGATCCAGGCGCTGTTCGGCGCACAGGAGCAGAACAAGGGCTTCCTCACCGACGAGCTGATCGCTGCGGTGGCGAAGTACCTCGAGCTGCCGGCGATCTGGGCCTATGAGGTGGCCAGCTTCTACTCGATGTTGGAAACCAGGCCGGTGGCCCGCAATAACGTGGCGATCTGCACCAACATCTCCTGCTGGCTCAACGGCGCCGATGGCCTGGTACAGCATTGCGAGAAGAAGCTGGGCATCAAGCTGGGCGAGAGCACGCCGGATGGCCGCGTCTACCTGAAGAAGGAAGAGGAGTGCATCGCGGCCTGCGTCTACGCGCCGGCGATGACCGTGAACGGCCATTACCACGAACGCCTGACCATCGAGAAGCTCGACCAGATCCTCGACGGCCTGAGCATGGATGGCCCGGACCATGTCCACGCCGCCGAGGGGAAGCACTGATGGCCGTCGGACCCGCCCCCAAGGAACACCAGGTCGTCTACACCACGCTGCACTTCGACAAGCCGTGGTCGATGGACAGCTACGAGAAGGTCGACGGCTACAAGGCATGGCGGAAGATCCTCGCCGAGAAGCCCGATCCCGCCTCGCTGGTCGACGAAATCAAGAAGAGCAGCCTGCGCGGCCGCGGCGGCGCAGGGTTTCCGACTGGCCTGAAGTGGTCCTTCATGCCGAAGGGCGAGATGCAGAAGTACATCCTGTGCAACTCGGACGAGTCCGAGCCGGGTACCTGCAAGGATCGCGACATCCTGCGCTACAACCCGCACGCGGTGATCGAGGGCCTGGCCATCGCCTGCTACTGCACCGGCTCCACCGTGGCCTACAACTACCTGCGCGGCGAGTTCCACCACGAACCGTTCGAGCACCTCGAAGAGGCGCTGGCGGAAGCGTACGCGGCCGGCCTGCTGGGCAAGAACATCGGCGGCAGCGGCATCGACGTGGACATTCACAACGCGCTGGGTGCCGGCGCCTACATCTGCGGTGAGGAAACCGCGCTGATGGAGTCGCTGGAAGGGAAAAAGGGCTGGCCGCGCTTCAAACCGCCGTTCCCGGCCAACTTCGGCCTGTACGGCAAGCCCACCACGATCAACAACACCGAGACCTACGCCTCGGTGCCGGCGATCCTACGCAATGGCGCGGACTGGTTCCTCAACCTCGGCAAGCCGAACAACGGCGGCCCGAAGATCTTCTCGGTCTCCGGTCACGTCAACCGCCCCGGCAACTACGAGATCCGCCTAGGCACCTCGTTCGCGGAGCTGCTGGAGATGGCTGGCGGCGTGCGCAACGGGCACAAGCTCAAGGCGGTGATCCCGGGCGGCTCCTCGATGCCGATACTGCCGGCCGAGGCGATGATGGCCTGCACGATGGACTACGACTCGATCCAGAAGGCCGGTTCGGGCCTGGGTTCGGGCGCGGTGATCGTGATGGACGAAACCACCTGCATGGTGCGCGCCTGCGAGCGCATCAGCCAGTTCTACCACATGGAATCCTGCGGCCAGTGCACGCCATGCCGCGAGGGCACCGGCTGGATGCACCGCGTGCTCACCCGCATCGTCGCCGGCAAGGGCGTGCCCGACGACCTGCATCGCCTGAAGGCGGTCGCCGGCCAGATCGAAGGCCATACCATCTGCGCGTTCGGCGAGGCGGCGGCGTGGCCGGTGCAGGGCTTCCTGCGCCACTACTGGCACGAATTCGAGTACTACGTCGAACACGGGCGCTCGATGGTAGATGACAAGCTTGGAGCCGCCGCATGAGTGCGCAGCCGACCCAGAACACCGCGCCGAACCTCGTCAACATCGAGGTCGACGGCAAGCCGATCCAGGTACCGAAGGGTTCGATGATCATCGAGGCCACCGACAAGGCCGGCATTCCGATCCCGCGTTTCTGCTACCACCGCAAGCTGCCGATCGCGGCGAGCTGCCGCCAGTGTCTGGTAGAAGTGGAGATGGGCGGGCGCCCGATGCCCAAGCCGCAGCCGGCCTGCGCCACGCCGGTGGCCGAGGGCATGAAGGTGCTCACGCGCTCGGACAAGGCACTGCACGCGCAGCGCAACGTGATGGAGTTCCTGCTCATCAACCACCCGATGGACTGCCCGATCTGCGACCAGGGCGGCGAGTGCGAGCTGCAGGACATGGCGCTGGGCTACGGTCGCAGCGTGTCGCGCTTCACCGAGCGCAAGCGCACCATCGCCGACGAGGACATCGGCCCGCTGGTGGCCACCGAGATGACGCGCTGCATCCACTGCACGCGCTGCGTCCGTTTCATCAGCGAGATCGCCGGCACTTACGAGTTCGGCAGCATGGACCGCGGCGACCGCCACGTGATCGGCACCTATATCGGCAAGAACGTCGAGAGCGAGCTGTCGGGCAACATCATCGACGTCTGCCCGGTGGGGGCGCTGACCAACAAGCCGTTCCAGTTCAAGGCGCGCGCGTGGGAGCTGATCGCCAAGCCGTCGATCGCCTGGCACGATGCGCTGGGTTCCAACCTGTGGCTGCACACCCGCCGCGGCGAAGTGCTGCGCACGGTGCCGCGCGACAACGAGGCGGTCAACGAATGCTGGCTGTCCGACCGCGACCGCTACAGCCACCAGGGCATGTACGCCGCCGACCGTGTCAGCGCTCCGGAAGTGAAGCGCAACGGCCAGTGGCAGGCGACCACCTGGGAAGACGCGCTGCAGTTCGCCGGTGAAGCTCTGAAGAAGGCGCCGGGCAGCGAGCTGGGCATCCTGTTGCACCCGGCCACCTCGAACGAGGAAGGCGACCTGCTGATGCGGCTGGCGCGCGGCCTGGGCAGCGCCCACGTCGACCATCGCCTGCGCCAGCTCGATTTTGCCGACAACGCCGTGGCGCAGCCGTTTACGCTGCCGGTGACGGAAATCGAGCAGGTCCGGGCGGCCTTGCTGGTCGGCTCCGACCTGCGTTACGAGATGCCACTGCTGAACCATCGCCTGCATCAGGCGACCAAGAAGGGCGCAAAGGTCTACGCGGTCAATCCGGCGCACTTCGATTTCAACTACACGCTGGCCGGCGAGGCAGTGGTGGCGCCGCAGGCCATGGTCGATGCGCTGCTGGCGCTGGCCGGGGCTGCCGTGGCTGCCGGTGCGAATGCGCCGGCGGCACTGGCCGAGGCGATCGCCTCGGCGCAGAGCGACCAGGGTGACAGCGACGCGATCGCCGCACTGAAGTCGGGCAAGGCCGTGGTGATCTTCGGCGAGGCTGCAGTGACCCATCCGCAGGCATCCTGGCTGCGCGCGATCGCCCGTTTCATCGCCGACGCCACCGGTGCCGGCTATGACGAACTGCCGGTCGGCGCGAATGCCGTGGGCCTGGCGCAGCTCGGCGTGGTGCCGGGCAACGGCGGGCTGGATGCGCAGGCGATGCTGGCGCAGCCGCGCAAGAGCTACCTGCTGTACGGTGTCGAGCCGCCGCACGATTTCGCCGATGGTGGCGCGGCCTTGCGGGCGCTGCATGGCGCGGACCAGGTGGTGGCGTTCAGCGCCTATGCCGGTGCTGTGCTGCGCGACGTGGCCGATGTGATTCTGCCGATCGCGCTACTGCCGGAGATTGACGCGACCCTGGTCAATGTCGACGGGCTGGCCCAGGGCGTGGCGGCGGGAGCGAAGGCACCCGGTCAGGCGCGGCCGGGCTGGAAGGTATTGCGCGCACTGGGTGGCGGCCTGCAACTGGCCGGTTTCGAGTTTGACGATCTTGCCGGCCTGCGCGACGGGATCGCCGCGCGTGCGGTGCCGCCACGCAGCGACCTGGCTGCGCGCTCGGCCGTCAGCGGCCTGACCCGCCTGGCCACCTGGCCGATCTACCGTGCCGATGCGGTGCTGCGTCGTGCCACGGCACTGAACGCGCATCCGCTCAATCGTGCCCCGGCAGTGCGCCTGAATGCGGACGAGGCACGGCGACTCGGCCTTGCCGCCGGTGGCCAGGTGCGCATGGCGGACGTATCACTGCCGCTGGTGATCGATGCGGCCGTGCCCGACAGCACGGCGTGGATCGAGGCAGCGCAGGATCTCACCGCCACGCTGCCGCCGTACGGCGCGTCCATCACCCTGAGCAAGGCTTAAAGCAGATGCTTGATCAACTCATCCATCAGCTCGTCGTGCCGATCCTGTACATCCTGGCGATCGTGCTGCCACTGGTGCTGGCGGTGGCGATGTTCGTGTACTGGGAGCGCAAGGTCCTCGGCTGGATGCACGTGCGCATGGGGCCGAACAAGATCGGTCCGTTCGGCCTGCTGCAGGCTTTCGCCGACGTGGTCAAGCTGCTGATCAAGGAAGTGATCCTGCCGACCAAGGCGAACCGCTTCCTGTACTACATGGCGCCGATGATCGCGCTGGTCCCCGCGCTGGCGGTATGGGCCGTGGTTCCGTTCAGCAGCACGATGGTGCTGTCGAACGCCAACGCCGGCGTGCTGTACCTGCTGGCGATGACCTCGATGGGTGTGTACGGCATCATCATCGCCGGCTGGGCGTCCAACTCGCGCTATGCGCTGCTCGGTGCGATGCGTTCGGCAGCGCAGGTGATCTCCTACGAACTGGCGATGGGCCTGTGCCTGGTCTGCGTGCTGGTGCTGGCCGGTTCGCTGAACCTCAGCGCGATCGTCAATGCGCAGGCCGGCAGCAAGGGCATCTTCGACTGGTTCTGGCTGCCGCTGCTGCCGGTGTTCGTGGTCTATTTCATCTCCGGCGTGGCCGAGACCAACCGTGCGCCGTTCGACGTGGCCGAGGGCGAGTCGGAAATCGTGGCCGGTTTCCACGTGGAATATTCCGGTTCGGCGTTCGCGCTGTTCTTCCTGGCCGAATACGCCAACATGATCCTGGTCAGCTTCCTGGCCGCAGTGCTGTTCATGGGCGGCTGGCTGTCGCCGTTCCCGGCCTCGTGGGGCTTCATCGGCCATGGCGGTTTCCCCTGGCTGCTGCTCAAGGCATTCCTGTTCTCGTTCATGTTCCTGTGGTTCCGCGCCACGTTCCCGCGCTATCGCTATGACCAGATCATGCGGCTGGGCTGGAAGGTGTTCATCCCCATCGCCATCGCATGGGTTTTCGTGGCTGGCTGCCTGAAATACTGGGGTCTGGTCAGCATCGGCACGGGGGCATAAGCCATGAATCGCGTTACCGGTTATTTCAAGAGTCTGCTGCTGGTCGAGCTGTTCCAGGGCATGGGGCTGACCCTGCGCTACCTGTTCAAGCCGAAGTACACGATGCGCTACCCGATGGAGCACATCCCCAAGTCGAACCGCTTCCGCGGCCTGCACGCGTTGCGTCGCTACGCGAACGGCGAGGAGCGCTGCATCGCCTGCAAGCTGTGCGAGGCGGTGTGCCCGGCGCTGGCGATCACCATCGACTCCGCGCCGCGCGAGAGCGACGGTCAGCGCCGCACCACCCGCTACGAGATCGACCTGTTCAAGTGCATCTTCTGCGGCTTCTGCGAAGAGAGCTGCCCGGTCGACTCGATCGTCGAGACATCGATCCACGAGTACCACTTCGAACACCGCGGCGAGAACGTGGTGGACAAGCAGCAGCTGCTTGCCATCGGCGATCGCTTCGAACAGCAGATCGCCGCTGACCGCGCGCAGGATGCGGCGTACCGCTGAGGCCAACGATGAATCCCCAACTGTTTCAACTCATCTGTTTCTACGCCTTCGGCTTCGTCACCGTGGCTGCGGCGCTGTCGGTGATCACGCTGAAGAACTCCGTGCACGCAGTGCTGGCGCTGGTGCTCACCTTCTTCAGTGCTGCCTGCCTGTGGCTGCTGCTTGAGGCGGAATTCCTGGCACTCGCGCTGATCGTCGTTTATGTCGGCGCGGTGATGGTGCTGTTCCTGTTTGTGGTGATGATGCTCGACATCGACCAGGAAAAGATGCGCGAAGGCTTCGTCAAATTCCTGCCGGTCGGCCTGATCGTGGCCGTGGTGATGCTGGCGGAAATGCTCGGCCTGATCGGCGTGCGCGCGATGCAGGCGCACATCATGGGCGCCGACCCCGCCATCGCTGCGGGCATGTCCAACACCGAGTGGCTCGGGCGTGCGCTGTACACGAAGTTCCTGTTGCCGTTCGAGATCGCTGCGCTGATCCTTACCGTGGGCATCGTGGCGGCGGTGGCACTGACCCTGCGCGAGCGCCGCGACGCGCGCTACGAGTCGGCCAGCCAGCAGGTCAAGGTCGATCCGCGCGACCGCGTGCGTATCGTGAAGATGGCCGCCGTCCGTCCCGATGAACCGACCGCACCCCAGGAGCCGCAGCCATGATCTCGCTCGCGCACTACATCGTGCTCGGCGCGGTGCTGTTCTGCATCGCCGTCGCCGGCATGTTCATCAATCGCAAGAACGTGATCGTGCTGTTGATGTCGATCGAGCTGATGCTGCTCGCCGTGAACATGAACTTCGTGGCGTTCTCTCGCTTCCTCGGCGACGTTTCCGGGCAGGTATTCGTGTTCTTCATCCTCACCGTGGCCGCGGCGGAAGCCGCCATCGGCCTGGCGATCCTGGTGCTGCTGTTCCGTACGCGCAGCACGATCAATATCGCCGACATCGACAGCATGAAGGGTTGACCCGATGCAGCTTTCGACTTCCATCCTGCTGACGATCGCACTGGCGCCGCTGGTCGGCTGCGTGCTGGCCGGCTTCCTGGGCAAGTTCCTGGGCCGCGCCGGTTCGCATACCGTCACCATCCTCGGCGTGGCGGTGTCGTGTGCGCTGTCGTTCTACGTGCTGTACCAGCTCACCCTGGGTGGCGCGGCCGAATACAACCAGAACATCTACACCTGGTTCCAGATCGGTCCGTTCAACGCCAGCGTCGGCTTCATGGTCGACCGGCTGACCGCGCTGATGCTGGTGGTGGTGAGCTTCGTGTCGCTGCTGGTGCATGTCTACACCATCGGCTACATGGCCGACGACGACGGCTACACGCGCTTCTTCAGCTACATCTCGCTGTTCACCTTCTCGATGTTCATGCTGGTCATGAGCAACAACTTCATGCAGCTGTTCTTCGGCTGGGAAGCGGTGGGCCTGGTGTCGTACCTGCTGATCGGCTTCTGGTACAAGCGGCCGACCGCGATCTTCGCCAACCTGAAGGCGTTCCTGGTCAACCGCGTGGGCGACTTCGGCTTCCTGCTCGGCATCGCGGCGGTGCTGTATTTCCTCGGCACGCTGGACTACGCCACCGCGTTCGCCGCGGCCCCCGGCCTGGCCGGCAAGACCCTGCAGATCACCGCGAACACGCAGTGGGAAGCGGCCACAGTGATCTGCATCCTGCTGTTCGTCGGCGCCATGGGCAAGTCGGCGCAGGTGCCGCTGCACGTGTGGCTGCCCGACTCGATGGAAGGTCCGACCCCGATCTCCGCGCTGATCCATGCGGCCACGATGGTCACCGCCGGCATCTTCATGGTGGCGCGCATGTCACCGCTGTTCGAGATGTCGTCGACCGCACTGAGCTTCGTGCTGGTGATCGGCGCCACCACCGCGTTGTTCACCGGCCTGATTGGCATCGTGCAGAACGACATCAAGCGGGTGATTGCGTACTCCACGCTGTCGCAGCTGGGCTACATGACGGTGGCGCTGGGCGTGTCGATGTACAGCGGCGCCGTGTTCCACCTGATGACCCACGCGTTCTTCAAGGCGCTGCTGTTCCTCGGCGCCGGCTCGGTGATCATCGCGATGCACCACGAGCAGGACATGCGCTACATGGGCGGCCTGCGCAAGTACATGCCGATCACCTGGATCACCATGTGGATCGGCTCGCTGGCGCTGGTGGCGGTGCCGTTCACCTCGGGCTTCTATTCGAAGGACGCGATCATCGAGGCGGTCGGCCTGTCGCACCGCTGGGGCGCGCACTACGCCTACTTCTGCGTGATGGCCGGTGCGCTGGTGACGGGGCTGTACACGTTCCGCCAGATGTATCTGACCTTCCACGGCAAGGAGCGCTTCAAGGTGGTTGCCTCGCACGGGCATGACCATCACGACGACCATGGCCATCACGAGCCGGGCGTGCTGGCACATGCGCCGAAGGAATCGCCGTGGGTGGTGACGCTGCCGCTGGTGCTGCTGGCGATCCCGTCGCTGCTGGTCGGCTTCTTCACCGTCGGTCCCACGCTGTTCGGCAACTGGTTCGGCGGCGCGATCCATGTTGAGGAAGCCAACAATGTGCTGGCCGAGCTCGGCCACGAGTTCCACGGCGCGGCGGCGATGGCGCTGCACGGCTTCACCCAGTTGCCGTTCGTGCTGGTGCTCGTCGCGTTCGCGACCACCACCTACATCTATCTGTTCAACCCGGCACTGGCCGATCGCATCAAGTCCGCGCTGAAGCCGCTGTGGACGGTGCTGGACCGCAAGTACTGGGTCGACGACGTGTACTACGCGCTGTTCGCCCGTGGTGGCGTCAAGCTGGGTCGCCTGTTCTGGAAAGCGGGCGACACGGCGGTGATCGACGACGCGATGGTCAACGGTTCGGTCAGCCTGGTGCACCGTGTCGCCGCCACGATGCGCCGCCTGCAGTCGGGCTACCTCTATCACTACGCCTTCGCGATGATCCTCGGCCTGATCCTGCTGCTTGGCGGGTACTGGCTGGTCGGGGCCGGGCTGGCCGGGCACTAAGGGAAACGGGATCCATGTTCAATCACTTGCTCAGCCTGCTGATCTGGCTACCCGTCGTCGGCGCCATCCCGGTGTTGCTTGCCGGTTCGGCCCGGCCCAACCTCGCCCGCTGGCTGTCGCTGCTGGTGGCGGTGCTCGCCTTCGTGGCCAGTCTGTTCCTGTTGGTGCAGTACAACCCCGCCGGCGCCGCGATGCAGCTGGTCGAAAGCCACCTGTGGATCGCCTCGTGGGGCGTGCATTACGGCCTGGCGGTGGATGGCATCTCGGTGGCGCTGATCGTGATGACCACCTTCGTCGGCATCCTGGTGGTCGCCGGTGCGTGGGAGGTCATCCAGGACAAGCCGCACCAGTACATGGCCGCGATGCTGATCCTCGAAGGCCTGCTGATCGGCGTGTTCTGCGCCACCGACGCGCTGCTGTTCTATGCGCTGTTCGAGGCGATCCTGATCCCGATGTTCATCCTGATCGGTATCTGGGGTGGTCCGCGCCGCGTTTACGCCACGCTGAAGTTCTTCATCTACACGTTCTTCGGCTCGGTCTTCATGCTGATCGCGCTGCTGTACCTGTACCAGAAAGCGCACACGTTCGACCTGGCAACGCTGGCCGCGCTGCCGCTGACGTTCACCGAGCAGGCCTGGATCTTCTTCGCGTTCCTGATCGCCTTCGCGATCAAGGTGCCGATGGTGCCGGTGCACACCTGGCTGCCGGACGCCCACGTCGAGGCGCCGACCGGCGGCTCGGTGGTGCTGGCGGCGGTGATGCTGAAGGTCGGCACCTACGGCATGCTGCGCTTCATCCTGCCGATCGTGCCTGACGCCGGTGCGCATTTCGCATGGATCGTCATCGTGCTGAGCCTGATCGCGATCGTCTACATCGGCTATGTCGCGCTGGTGCAGGAGGACATGAAGAAGCTGGTGGCGTACTCGTCCGTGGCGCACATGGGCTTCGTCACGCTCGGCATCTTCATAGCCTTCATGCTGGTACGCGAGCAGGGCCATACCGACATGGCGCTGCTGGGTATGCAGGGCGCGATGGTGCAGATGATCTCGCACGGCTTCGTCTCCGGCGCGATGTTCACCTGCATCGGCGTGATGTACGACCGCACGCATACGCGCCTGATCAAGGACTACGGCGGCGTC
This sequence comes from Rhodanobacter sp. B2A1Ga4, assembly GCF_018101315.1. NCBI lineage: Bacteria > Pseudomonadati > Pseudomonadota > Gammaproteobacteria > Lysobacterales > Rhodanobacteraceae > Rhodanobacter > Rhodanobacter sp. B2A1Ga4. Next base: position 380,908 of record NZ_JADBJR010000001.1, read on the forward strand.
ATCAACGTGATGCCGTGGTTCGGCTTCTTCTACGTGCTGTTCGCGATGGCCAACTGCGGCCTGCCGGGCACCAGCGGTTTCGTGGGCGAGTTCATGGTGATCCTGGCCAGCTTCAGCGCCAGCCCGTGGATCGCGCTGTTCGCCGCCTTCACCCTGATCATCGGCGCGGGCTACACGTTGTGGCTGGTCAAGCGCGTGCTGTGGGGCGAGATCGGCAACCCGCACGTGGCCGAGATGAAGGAGATCAACGGCCGCGAGACGTTCGTGCTGGGCGCCTTTGCCGCCGCCGTGCTGGCGCTGGGCATCTGGCCGCAGCCGCTGGTCCACCTGATGGACAACTCGGTGGCGCAGCTGGTGCAGCAGCTCGCCATTCACAAGATTTGATCGGGACCCGACATGCCGACTCTGAATGACATCCTGATCCTGCTACCGGAGTTCTACCTGGTGGCGGCGGCGTGCCTGCTGTTGCTGCTGGACGCCTTCATGAAGCCCGCGCAGCGCCCGCTGCTGCACTGGATCTCCATCGCGGTGCTGCTGGTGGCCATCTATCTGGTGGTCGCCGGCCAGCCGCCGCAGACGGTCACCGCGTTCGGCGACATGTTCGTGCGCGACGACGTGGCCGAGATCCTCAAGGTGTTCGCGCTGGGCACCACCGCGATGGTGTTCGTTTACGCTCGCCCGTACCTGATCGACCGCAAGCTGCTCGGCGGCGAGTTCTACACGCTGATGATCTTCGCGGTGATCGGCATCATGCTGCTGGTCTCGGCCGGCAGCCTGGTCACCGTCTACCTGGGGCTGGAGCTGCTCTCGCTGTCGTCATACGCGCTGGTGGCGCTGAACCGCGACGCGAAGCTGCCGCCGGAGGCGGCGATCAAGTACTTCGTGCTGGGCGCACTGGCCTCGGGCATGTTGCTGTATGGCATGTCGATGGTCTACGGCGCTTCCGGCATGGGTGGCACGCCGACCCTGGACCTGGCGCAGCTGCACAACGTGATGAGCTACACCACGGCACCGACCCTGCTGCTGTTCGGCCTGGTCTTCATGATCGTGGGCATCGGTTTCAAGCTGGGTGCCGCACCGTTCCACATGTGGATCCCCGACGTCTACCAGGGCGCACCGACCCCGGTCACTACCTTCATCGCCTCCGGCTCCAAGCTGGCCGCGTTCGGCATGGCCTACCGCCTGCTCGACACTGGCATGGGTGATCTGTCGCAGCACTGGCAGCTGATGCTGGCGGTGCTGGCCGTGGTTTCGCTGGCGATCGGCAACCTGGTCGCGATCGTGCAGACCAACCTGAAGCGCATGCTGGCGTACTCGACCATCTCGCACATGGGCTACCTGCTGCTCGGCCTTTCCGCCGCTGGCCCGGAAGGCTATGCCGCGGCGATGTTCTACGCGATCTGCTACGCGCTGATGGGCGTGGCCGCGTTCGGCGTGATGCTGGCGCTGACCCGTGCTGGCTTCGAGTGCGAGGAAATCACCGACCTGAAGGGACTGAACCAGAAGTCGCCGTGGATGGCGTTCCTGATGCTGCTGGCGATGTTCTCGCTGGCCGGTGTGCCGCCGCTGTTCGGCTTCTGGGCCAAGGTGCTGGTGCTGGAGGCGGCGATCCACGCGAACATGTTGTGGCTGGCCATCGTCGGCATCGTGTTCGCCATCATCGGCCTGTACTACTACCTGTATGCGGTCAAGGTGATGTATTTCGACAAGCCGGAGGAGGGCGGTGCATTGCAGGCACAGCCGGACCGGCCGCTGCGCGTGGTGCTGTCGCTGAACGCGCTGTCGCTGCTGGTGCTTGGCCTGTACTGGGGGCCGCTGCTGGGTTGGTGCCGGCGCGCGTTTGGGTTGTGAATTCCGGCTTTGTACCGAAAGCAGTGGATTCGAGGCTTGCAAGAAACCGGCCACCCCGGTAAACTCTTCGGACTCTGATGCGGGGTGGAGCAGTCTGGCAGCTCGTCGGGCTCATAACCCGAAGGTCGCAGGTTCGAATCCTGCCCCCGCTACCAGATCTTTCTTGATGCAAGAAAGCCTCCTCGTGAGGCTTTTTTGTTGGGCGCAAGGATGCGTCGTGCCGGATCGCCGCTGGCGGTCACGTGCGCCGGAAAGAGCTGCTTGAGGAGGAGGAACATCGGCGAGATAGGGAAATGGGCCGTTGGAGCCCATTTTTTGTTTCTGCTGTTCTGAAAGAGTGATCCGGGAAGGCTACCCATGGATACGCAGGCACTGGCACAACGTTTCAGCGAGGTACTGGTCGATCTTGGCCTGGAATGCCTCGGCGTGGAGTTCACCCCGTCGCACGGGCAGAGTACGCTGCGCGTCTACCTGGACCTGCTGGACAAGGAAACGGGCGACGGCGAGCGTCGCGAGGTCGGCATCGAGGATTGCGAAACCGCCAGCCGCGAATTGTCCGCCCTGCTGGATGTGGAGGATCCGGTTCCCGGCCATTACGTGCTGGAAGTTTCCTCGCCGGGCCTGGATCGGCCGCTGTTCACCGCCGCACAGTTTGCGCGGGCCAGCGGGCAGGAAGTGAAGGTGCTGCTGAGGGCGCCGCTGGAAGGCCGCCGTCGCCTGCGTGGCAAGCTGGTTTCGGCAGAGGCCGGGCACATCGTGCTGGAAGCCGAAGGCAAGACGTTCGAATTTGACCATGCGCTGGTGGAAAGCGCGCGCGTGGTGCCGGACTGGGTGGCGCTCGGTTATGCGCCGCAGCCCAAGCCCGGCGGCAAGACGCCCGGCAAGAAGCAGGCTGATTGAGGCTTTGTTGAAGAGTGCAGCCATGGAGGGCTGCCTCGTGATCTTCGCGTTCAAGGACGAACGCACAAGTATTGAATAGTGCGGCCACGGATGGTCGCTTCTTGATCCTCGCGTTCAGGGATGAATGCAAAAGCTAACGATTCGGACGCCGAAGGGTGCCTACGGAGTTGCTGCAATGAGCAAAGAACTTTTGCTGGTCGTCGACGCGGTCGCCAATGAAAAGGGCGTGCCGCTGGAAGTGATTTTCGAGGCGATGGAGGCCGCGCTGGCCTCGGCCGCGAAGAAGCGCTACCCGGACGAAGAGCCCGATATCCGCGTATCGATCGACCACGACACCGGCGAGTACGAGACGTTCCGCCGCTGGGAAATCATCGCCGATGACGGCGAGATGGAATCGCCGTCCTATCAGTTGCGCCTGATGGACGCGCTGGACGAGCGCGCCGACGCTGCCGTGGGCGAATACATCGAGCAGCAGATCGAGAACGCCGAATTCGGCCGCATCGCCGCGCAGGCTGCCAAGCAGGTGATCGTGCAGCGCGTGCGCGAGGCCGAACGCCAGCAGGTGGTCGACGCCTTCGCCGATCGCGTGGGCGAGCTGGTCACCGGTATCGTCAAGCGCGTCGAACGCGGTAACATCTACCTCGACCTGGGCAGCAATGCCGAGGCGTTCATCCCGCGCGACAAGACCATTCCGCGCGAATCGGCCCGCGTCGGCGACCGCGTGCGCGGTTATCTGTACGAAGTGCGTTCCGAGGCCCGCGGCCCGCAGCTGTTTGTGTCGCGCGCGGCGCCGGAGTTCATGATCGAGCTGTTCAAGCTGGAAGTGCCGGAAGTCGGCCAGGGCCTGGTCGAGATCAAGGGCTGCGCGCGCGATCCGGGCGATCGCGCCAAGATCGCCGTGCTGGCCCACGACAGCCGCACTGATCCGATCGGCGCCTGCATCGGCATGCGCGGATCGCGCGTGCAGGCGGTCTCCAACGACCTCAACGGCGAGCGCGTCGACATCATCCTGTGGCACGAGAACCAGGCGCAGTACGTCATCAACGCGATGGCGCCGGCGGAAGTGCAGTCCATCATCATGGACGAAGAAAAGCACTCGATGGACATCGCGGTGGCCGAGGACAAGCTGTCCCAGGCGATCGGTCGCGGTGGCCAGAACGTGCGCCTGGCCAGCAAGCTGACCGGCTGGCAGTTGAACGTGATGACCCAGGACCAGGTCACCGCCAAGAGCGAGTCCGAGCAGGAGGCCGCGCGCCAGCTGTTCATGGACAAGCTCGAAGTGGACCAGGAGATCGCCGTGATCCTCGTGCAGGAAGGCTTTTCCAGCATCGAGGAAATCGCCTATGTGCCCAGCGCCGAGCTGCTCGCGGTGGAGGGCTTCGATGAGGACATCGTCGAGGAGCTGCGCGCCCGCGCCCGCGATGCGCTGCTGACCGAGGCACTGGCGGTGGAGGAGGGGGTCGATGAACATCAGCCTTCCGAAGAGCTGCTGGCACTGGACGGCATGGACGAGGAAACTGCCTTTGCGCTGGCTGCGCGCGCGGTGACCACGGTCGACGACCTGGCTGACCTGGCGGTGGACGACCTGATCGATATCGAGGGCATGGATGAAGAGCGTGCCGCCGCACTGATCATGGCCGCACGTGCGCCGATGATCGCGCGACTGGAGAAGGGCGGCTAACCGCGGGCAGCGGCACCCCGGAGGGGTGTGCCGGGAAAGGCTTCCTCAGGAAGGCTTTCAGCACGGATGGAGGCGGCGGCGCAGATGATGCCGCACAGACGATAGGCGCGGGAACGGCGGAGCAAAGAACACGATGTCGGACGTTACGATCAAACAACTCGCCCAGGTACTGGGTATGCCGGTCGACAAGCTGCTGACGCAGCTCGGCGAGGCAGGCATGAAATTCTCCGACCAGGAGCAGGTCATCAGCAGCACCGAGAAGGTGAAGCTGCTTGGCTTCCTGCGCCGCACGCATGGCAAGGGCGAAGTCGCTGCCGAGGTCGACGACAGCGCGCCGCGCCAGATCACCCTGAAGCGCCGTACGGTCGGCGAGCTGAAGGTGGCAGCGCCGGGGGGGCGGGGTGCCACAGGCACGGCCAAGACAGTCAATGTCGAAGTGCGCGCCAAGCGCACCTACGTCAAGCGCAGCGTGATTGCCGAGGAGGCCAGCGCCGAGCCCGAGCGCGAGGAGGCTGTGCGCAAGCTGCAGGAGTCGCAGCAGCAGCGCGAGCAGGAAGAACGCGAGCGGATCGAGGCTGAACAGCGCCGTCATGCGGAGGCACAACACAGCCTGGACGAACAGCAGCGGAAGGCCGAAAAGGAGCAGCGCGAGGTCGAGGTGGCCAGTCCTGCCGAAGCGCCCGTGGCCGAGCACGTCGAGGTCGAGCCGGAACCGGCGGCCGAAGCGGCGCCCGTGGTGGCCGGCGATGACGCGGCGGGAACCGTCCAGCGCATCGACCAGCGTGACCTGGGCATGATCCTGCCGCGCATCCACGAGCCGCGCAAACGCGAAAAGCTGGTCAAGCCGGTCGCGGCCCCCGCCTCGCCGGCCGCTCCGGTGGCTCGTGCCGCGACGCCCGGCAGTGCAGCTGCGCCAGCTGCCGCCGGCGATGCTGCTCGTGGCAAGCCCAAGCATTCGCGCGAACGCAATGACAGCGTCGAGGGCAAGGGTGATCGCGACAGTGCTGGCAAGCGCTTCGCCGGTGGGCAGATGCACCTGAGCGAGGCCGATCGCGCCCGCCGCTCTTCCAGCAGCAAGCGCGGCAAGCCGGGACGCAGCAGCGGCCGCGAGCTGTTGCGCAGCAGCAACAACGCACCGACCGGCCCGCACGGCTTCTCGCGACCCACCGCGCCGGTGGTGCGCGAAGTGGTCGTGGGCGATACCAACGTCGTCGCCGAGCTGGCCCAGAAGATGGCGGTCAAGGGTTCCGAGGTGGTCAAGGCGCTGTTCAAGATGGGCGTGATGGCGACCATCAACCAGACCGTCGACCACGACACCGCGGTGCTGGTGGTCGAGGAGCTCGGCCACACGCCGGTGGCGGATAGCCAGAACAACGCCGAGGAGACGCTGGCGGCGCACACCCAGAACATCGAGCTGGAGGGTGAGAAGGTCACACGCCCGCCGGTGGTGACGATCATGGGTCACGTCGACCACGGCAAGACATCACTGCTCGACTACATCCGCCGCACCAAGGTCGCTTCCGGCGAAGCCGGCGGCATCACCCAGCACATCGGCGCGTACCACGTGGAAACGTCGAAGGGCGTGATCACGTTCCTGGATACTCCCGGCCACGCCGCGTTCACCTCGATGCGTGCCCGTGGCGCGCAGTCGACCGACATCGTGATCCTGGTGGTGGCGGCCGACGACGGCGTGATGCCGCAGACCGTGGAAGCGGTGAAGCATGCGCGCGCCGCCAAGGTGCCGCTGATCGTCGCGGTCAACAAGATGGACAAGGACGGCGCCAACCCGGACAACGTCAAGCAGGGCCTGGTGCAGTATGAAGTCGTGCCGGAAGACTGGGGCGGCGACGTCCAGTTCATCCCGGTGTCGGCCAAGACCGGTGCCGGCGTCGAGGACCTGCTCGACGCGATCTCGGTGCAGGCCGAGGTGATGGAATTGAAGGCGGTCGTCGATGGCCGCGCCTCCGGCGTGGTGATCGAGTCCAGCCTGGACCGTGGCCGTGGCCCGGTGGCCACCGTGCTGGTCCAGCAAGGCACGCTGCGCAAGGGTGACTTCGTGGTCTGCGGCGTCGAATACGGCCGCATGCGCGCGCTGATCGACGAAACCGGCAAGCAGGTGACCGAAGCCGGCCCGTCGATTCCGGTGCAGGTGCTGGGTCTGTCCGGCGTGCCGGAAACCGGCGACGACTTCGTCTGTGTCGAGGACGAGCGGCTGGCCCGCGAAGTGGCGCAGGAGCGCGAGCTCAAGCGTCGTGAAACGCGCATGGTCAGCAAGAGCAACCGGCTTGAGGACATCATCGCCAAGATGGGCCAGGGCGTGGAGCAGCAGACGCTCAACATCCTGGTCAAGGGTGACGTGCAGGGTTCGGTCGAGGCGCTGCGCGAGTCGCTGACCCAGATCGGCAACGAGCGGGTCCGCGTCAACGTGGTTTCGTCCGGCGTCGGCGGCATCAACGAATCCGATGCCACGCTGGCAGCGGCTTCGAAGGCACTGGTGATCGGCTTCAACGTGCGCGCCGACGCCTCGGCGCGCAAGGTGATCGAGACCAATGGCCTGGACGTGCGCTATTTCTCGATCATCTACGACGTGATCGACCAGGTGACCCAGGCGGCCACTGGCCTGCTCGGCATGGAAGTACGCGAGGACATCATCGGCACGGCCGAAGTGCGCGACGTGTTCCGCAGTTCCAAGTTCGGTGCCGTGGCTGGCTGCATGGTCACCGAGGGTGTGGTCAAGCGCAGCAAGCCGATCCGCGTGCTGCGCGACCACGTGGTGATCTTCGAAGGCGAGCTGGAATCGCTGCGCCGCTTCAAGGACCTCGTCGACGAAGTGCGCAACGGCATGGAGTGCGGCATCGCCGTGAAGCAGTACAACGACGTCAAGCCGGGCGACCAGATCGAGTGCTTCGAACGCACCGAAGTGGCGCGTACGCTTTGATCCTGAACCCCTCTCCCTGCGGCGACCCTGCGGGTAGAGGGGTTGGGGTGAGGGTTCACGGCCCGAGTGAAGCTTCATCAAGGTCGTGAACCCTCATCCGCCCCTTGCGGGGCACCTTCTCCCGAGGGGAGAAGAGAGTTGGTCCTTCGGAGTTTTTATGCCTTCCCGTGATTTCAAACGTACTGACCGCATCGGTGCCGAACTGCGCCGCGAGCTGGGCTTGCTGGTGCATGCGGCCGTGCGCGATCACGGTTTGCCGTCGACCAGTGTCTGTGACGTGGAAATCACCCGTGACCTGGACTGGGCCACGGTGTGGGTGACCACCATGCTGCCCGAGCAGGGACTGCCGGCGGTGAAGGCGCTCAACGAGATGAGCCATGAGATCCGCCATGCGCTGGCGCACAGCGGCATGCGCATGCGCCGGGTGCCGGAGCTGAAGTTCAAGTACGACGACTCGGTCGACAAGGGCGAGCGCATCGAATCGCTGCTGCGCCAGCAGGCACGCGACCTGGCGCCGCCGGACGGCGACAAGCAGGATTGAACCGTTGCCCTGGATGTTGCTGAACCGATGAGCCGACTTCCGCGCATCCCGTTTCGTGATCTGCACGGTATCGTGCTGCTCGACAAGCCGCTGGGCCTGAGTTCCAACCAGGCGCTGCAGGCCGTGCGCCGGTTGTTGCGTGCATCCAAGGGTGGCCATACCGGGGCGCTCGATCCGCTGGCCACCGGCCTGCTGCCGCTGTGTTTCGGCGAGGCGACCAAGCTGGCCGGCAGCCTGCTGGGTGCGCGCAAGGCCTACCTGGCCGAATGTCGGCTCGGCATCACCACGGATACCGCCGACAGTGAAGGTGCAGTTGTTCGGCAGCGCCCGGTGCCGGAACTCGATGACGCCATGTTCGAGGCGGCGCTGGCCAAATTGCGCGGCCACATCCTGCAGGTACCGCCGGTGTATTCCGCGCTGAAGCAGGGCGGCGAACGGCTGTATGCCAAGGCGCGCCGTGGCGAAACCGTCGAGGTACCACCGCGCGAGGTGGATGTATATCGACTCGAGTTGCTGGGGCGCACCGGCGACACGCTGCAATTGCTGGTGGAATGTGGCTCGGGTACCTACGTCCGTTCGCTGGCGCTGGACCTGGGCGAGGAGCTGGGATGCGGTGCCCACCTGACCGCGTTGCGCCGGATCTGGGTCGAGCCGTTCCGCGAGCCGCGGATGGTGACCCTGGCGCAGCTGGAGCAGGCGGCGGAGCAGGGCGACGGGGCCTTGCTGGCATGGTTGCTGCCGGTCTCCGCGGGGTTGTCCGACTTGCCGGTATTGCGTCTGGATGAGACGCAGAGCATGGCCATTTCACGTGGCCAGCAGATCGCCCTGCCGGGCCTGCCGGAAGCCGGGCGCTGCGTGGCATATGCCAGCGATGGCGCGCTGCTGGCGCTGCTGGAACCCGATGCCGAAGGGCGTGCGCGCATCGTGCGCGGCTTCAACCTGCCGCCCGATTGACGAATTCACACGGAATAACCCGCTGCACACTTGTTGTAACACCGCTCCCATCAGTAGAATAGACAAGTTATTTCAACGCTTTCATTCAACTAGGCGAAGCTTGCGCTTGCGTCATCGCGATGATGCAAGCGCAAGCTTCGCATCGCCTTCTCAAGGAAACGTATACCCATGTCTCTTACCGCAGAACAGACCGGCAAGATCATTGCTGATTTCGGCCGCGTGCCGAACGACACCGGTTCGACCGAAGTCCAGGTGGCCCTGCTGTCCGCCCGCATCGACCACCTGACCGGCCACTTCAAGGAACACAAGCAGGATCACCACTCCCGCCGTGGCCTGCTGAAGCTGGTCAACCAGCGCAAGCGCCTGCTCAGCTATCTGAAGGATCGCGATCTTGCGCGCTATCAGACCCTGATCGAACGCCTCGGCCTGCGCCGTTAATCCACAGGACTGAGGAGAAGATCAACGTGGCAAAAGTAACCAAGTCATTCCAGTACGGTAATCACGAAGTCACACTGGAGACGGGCGAAATTGCCCGCCAGGCATCCGGTGCGGTCATGGCCAGCATGGGCGGCACCGTGGTGCTGGTCACCGCGGTCGCTGCGACCAAGCAGAAGGAAGGCCAGGATTTCTTCCCGCTCACCGTCGATTACGTCGAGAAGTTCTACTCCGCCGGCCGCATCCCGGGCGGCTTCTTCAAGCGCGAAGGCCGCCCGACCGAGAAGGAGACGCTGACCTCGCGCCTGATCGATCGCCCGGTGCGCCCGCTGTTCCCGGATGACTTCAAGAACGAAGTGCAGGTGATCGCCCAGGTCGTCTCGCTGAACCCGGAAGTGGACGGCGACATCGTGGCCCTGCTCGGCGCCTCTGCCGCGCTGAGCCTGGCCGGCATCCCGTTCAAGGGCCCGATCGGCGCCGCCCGCGTCGGTTATGCCAACGGCAAGTACCTGCTGAACCCGTCGCAGACCGAGCTGAAGACCTCCCAGCTGGACCTGGTCGTGGCCGGTACCGCCGGTGCCGTGCTGATGGTGGAATCCGAAGCGCAGCTGCTGTCCGAGGACGTGATGCTCGGCGCGGTGATGTTCGGCCACCAGCAGATGCAGACCGCGATCCGCGCCATCGCCGAGCTGGCCACCGAAGCCGGCAAGCCGTCGTGGGACTGGAAGGCACCGGCGCGCAACGAGTCGCTGGTCGCCGCCGTCAAGGGCGCGGTCGGCGATCAGCTGGCCGCAGCATTCCAGGTACGCGACAAGCTGGAGCGTCGTGACGCGATCTCCGCGATCAAGGCCGACGTGCTGGCTGGCCTCAAGGCGCAGGCCGAAGAGAACGGCTGGGCCGCCGGTGCGATGGCCAAGGAATTCGAGGAGCTCGAATACCACACCATGCGCGACAGCGTGCTGAAGACCAAGGTGCGCATCGACGGCCGCCAACTGGACGACGTGCGCGCGATCACCGCCCGTGTCGGCGTGCTGCCGCGTACGCATGGTTCGGCGCTGTTCACTCGCGGCGAGACGCAGGCGCTGGTCGTCATCACGCTGGGCACCACGCGTGACGCGCAGATCATCGACGCGCCGGGTGGCGAATCGAAGGATCCGTTCCTGTTCCACTACAACTTCCCCCCGTTCTCGGTGGGTGAAGCCGGCCGTTTCGGCGCGCCGAAGCGCCGCGAGATCGGCCACGGCCGCCTTGCCAAGCGTGGCGTGCAGGCGGTCAAGCCGAGCATCGAGGAATTCCCGTACGTGGTGCGCGTGGTCTCGGAAATCACCGAGTCCAACGGTTCCTCGTCGATGGCCTCGGTGTGCGGCTCCTCGCTGGCGATGATGGATGCCGGCGTGCCGCTGAAGGCGCCGGTGGCCGGTATCGCCATGGGCCTGGTCAAGGAAGGCAGCGACTTCGTGGTGCTGTCCGACATCCTGGGCGACGAGGATCACCTCGGCGACATGGATTTCAAGGTGGCCGGCAGTGCCGACGGCATCTCCGCGCTGCAGATGGACATCAAGATCGACGGCATCACCGAGGAGATCATGAAGGTGGCGCTGGCCCAGGCCAAGCGTGGCCGCCTGCACATCCTCGGCGAAATGGGCAAGGCGCTCAGCACCGCCCGCACCGAGATGAGCGAGTTCGCTCCGCGCCTGATCACCATCAAGATCCACCCGGACAAGATCCGCGAAGTGATCGGCAAGGGCGGCGCCACCATCCGCTCGATCACCGAGGAAACCGGCACCACGATTGACATCAGCGATGACGGCACCATCATCATCGGCTCAGTCAATCGCGAGGCGGGTGAGGCGGCGAAGAAGCGCATCGAGCAGATCACTTCCGACGTCGAGCCGGGCCGCATCTACGAGGGCAAGGTCGCCAAGCTGATGGATTTCGGTGCGTTCGTGACGATCATGCCGGGCAAGGACGGCCTGGTGCACGTGTCGCAGATTTCCGACGAGCGCGTCGAGAAGGTCTCCGACAAGCTGAAGGAAGGCGACATCGTCAAGGTCAAGGTGCTCGAAGTCGACAAGCAGGGCCGTATCCGCCTGTCGATGAAGGCCGTGACTGAAGAAGAGCGCGCCGGCGTCTGAGTTCCCGGACAAGGCGATTCCACAAGGCCCGGCCCATGCCGGGCCTTGTGCGTTCTGGCGCCGATGATTTTGTGCAACAGGCTTTTGCTAGGATGCGTGGGAACCTTGCGCGAGGATGCACCGATGGCCGATCCGGCAAATGATTTCATCAGGGATTACCAGGCGCTGGCGCAGCAGTCGTGGGATGCCTGGACGCGTCAGTTCCAACAGCCACCCGTGGCGAATCCGTTCGCGCCACCGCCGGCGTCGGTTGCGGGCAACGACACGCTGGAACGCACGCTGGCCGGATTGAAGGGCTATTTCGACTGGATGCAGGCGGCTGCCAGCGGTGGCACAGCCCAGCAGCCGACCACGGACTGGCGCCAGCAACTGCAGCAGATGTTCGGCGGCGCCAGCCAGCCGTTTGCGCAGGCGTTTGGCGGGATCGACAGCGCCGGTGCGGAAGGCTTCGCGCGACAATGGCAATCGTGGATGCAGGCAGCCCGGCCCGGCGGTTTCGGCGACCTGCCGGGCGCGCACGGGCCGACGCCGGCATTCGGCCTGAACCGCGAGCAGCAGATGCAGCAGCAGGCGCTGGCCACCGCGTTGCTGGAGTCGATGCAGGCGACCGCGCGCTATCAGGAGCTGATCCAGCGCGCCAACACGCAAGGCATGCAGCGCCTGCAGGACAAACTGGCCCGGCATGCCGAGCCGGGCCGCCAGATCGAGTCGCTGAAGGGGCTGTACGACCTGTGGGTGGACGCCTCGGAGGAAGCCTATGCCGAGATCGCGCTGTCCGACGAGTTCCGCGAGGTCTACGGCGAGATGGTCAACACGCAGATGCGCGTGCGCCAGCTGCAGCAGCAGCAGACCGAGCAGCTTTGCCAGCAGCTGGGCGTGCCGACGCGCAGCGAGGTGTCGAGCCTCGGCGAACGGCTGCAGGCGTTGCGCCGTGAGTTCCGCGCCAGCCGGGCCGGCGCATCCGCCGATCATGCCGACGAGATCATGGCGCTGCGCCGCGAGCTGGCTGCGCTGAAACGGCAAGTGGCCAATGGCCAGGTGGTGGCGAAGAAGGCTGTCCCGGCCAAGCCTTCGGTTGTCGCAAAGAAGACGGCGGCGGCGAAAGCGGTGCGCAAGCCCGTCGTATCCAAGTCCAGCTCCAGCCCACGCAAGCGCAAGTAAGGAGACCAGCCATGCAAACGCCATTGCGCATCGACCCGGCCAGGGCGCTGGCCGACATCGCCACCTTCCAGCGCAAGCTCGCTGCCGGCATGGCGAATCTGCGCAACATGCGCGAGCCGGAATACGCCAACACCCCGCGCGAACTGGTCTACAGCGAGGACAAGCTGAAAGTGTGGCACTTCACCGGCCACGGCAAGGCCACTGCGAAGACGCCATTGCTGATCGTCTACGCGCTGGTCAACACGGTGTGGATGACCGACCTGCAGGCCGATCGCTCGATGGTGCGCAACCTGCTGGAGCAGGGCGAGGATGTCTACCTGATCGACTGGGGCTATCCCGACGGCGCGGACCGCTGGCTGACCCTGGACGACTACATCAACGGCTACCTCGACCGCTGCGTGGATGCGGTGCGCGAGCGGCATGGGCTGGACGCGATCAACCTGCTCGGCATCTGCCAGGGCGGTGCGTTCTCGCTGTGCTACACCGCGCTGCATCCGGACAAGGTAAAGAACCTGATCACCATGGTCACCCCGGTGGATTTCCACACGCCGGACAATATGCTGTCGCACTGGTGCCGCAGCATGGACGTGGACCTGTTCGTCGACACCATGGGCAACATCCCCGCCGGGCTGATGAACTACGTCTACCTCACGCTGAAGCCGCTGCGGCTGAACCAGCAGAAGTACATCGGCATGGTCGACATCCTCGACGACCCCGCCGAGCTGGAGAACTTCCTGCGCATGGAGCGCTGGATCTTCGATTCGCCCGACCAGGCCGGCGAGGCATTCCGCCAGTTCATCAAGGATTTCTACCAGGGCAACAAGCTGGTCAAGGGCACGCTGGAAATCGGCGGCCAAAGCGTGGACCTGGGCATGATCACCCAGCCAGTGCTGAACATCTTCGCCGAGCAGGACCACCTGGTGCCGCCCGATGCGTCGCGTGCGCTGGGCAAGCACGTTGGCAGCACCGACTACACCCAGCTCGCGTTCAGGGGCGGCCACATCGGCATCTATGTGTCCGGTCGCGCGCAGCGCGAGGTGCCGCCGGCGATCCACCAGTGGTTGCACCAGCGCGACTGAGCTGTCCTCGCCTGCCGTGTGAAATATGCGCGCGGCAGGCGATAATGGACGGATGAGCGCATCCGCTGATACCCACGATTCCATTCGCGCCGTGCAGTGGCAGGGCGATCATCTGCGCCTGCTCGACCAGCGCCTGCTGCCTGGCGAGGAATGCTGGATCGACTGTCGCGACGCCGCCCAGGTGACCCAGGCGATCCGTGACCTGGCCGTGCGTGGCGCACCGGCGATCGGCATTGCCGCCGCGTGGGGCGTGGCGATGGCCGCGCAGCAGGGTGCATCGCTGGAACCGGTGCTGGCGACGTTGCGTGCAGCGCGGCCGACCGCGGTGAACCTGATGTGGGCGCTGGACCGGATGAAGAAACACATCGCGGCCGGCGCCGACCCCGACGCGCTGCTGCGTGAAGCGCAGGCGATCCAGAACGAGGACCTGGCCGCGAACCGCCGCATGGGTGAACTGGGCGCCGCGTTGATCGCCCCCGGCTCGGGCGTGCTGACCCACTGCAATACCGGCTCGCTGGCCACCGCCGGTTACGGCACGGCGCTGGGCGTGATCCGCGCCGGCGTGGCGGCGAAGCGCATCGCACGGGTGTACGCCGGCGAGACCCGACCGTGGCAGCAGGGTGCCCGATTGACCATGTGGGAGCTGGTGCGCGACGGCATCCCGGCGCAGCTGATCGCCGACTCCGCCGCCGCGCATCTGATGAAGTCCGGTGCCGTGCAGTGGGTGATCGTCGGCGCCGACCGCATCGCCGCAAACGGCGACACCGCGAACAAGATCGGCACCTATCAGCTGGCGATCGCGGCGAAGTACCACGGCGTGAAGTTCATGGTGGTGGCGCCGTCCTCCACCGTCGACATGGCCACCGGCAGTGGCGAGGAAATCGAGATCGAGCTGCGCGATCCGGCCGAGTTGCTCAGCACCGCCGGCCACCGCACCGTGGTCGAAGGGGCGCAGGCGTGGAACCCGGTGTTCGACGTGGCGCCGGCGGAATTGATCGATGCGATCGTCACCGAGCATGGCGTGATCGAGCGGCCGAACAGCTTGGCGATGCAGGCTATGTTCGGGCGCTGAAGCCATCGCATCGGGCCTGCGGTTTGCGCCTGGTGGCGTCTCGCCCGGCCAATCGGCGCTCGCCATATCGGTCAGTTTCGCGACAGTCTACGCGAAGCTTTCCGGGCGCTTTGATATGCCGCCGCAAGTCATTGATTGATAAAGATTAAATCCTGTCTTTTTGGTGCCATTCGTGATACACTTTCGGGGTTGATTTCGGGTCGCTTGCGCATGCGCTTGAGGCGCGGCGCCAGCGTCCTTTTTTCGTTATCAGGGAAGCCGATTGATGGCAGAGCTCGCCAAAGAAGTGATTCGCGTCAACATCGAAGACGAGATGCGCCAGAGCTACCTCGACTACGCCATGAGCGTGATCGTGGGCCGCGCACTTCCGGATGTCCGCGACGGTCTGAAACCCGTGCATCGCCGAGTGCTGTTCGCGATGAACGAACTGGGCAACGTATACAACAAGCCATACAAGAAGTCGGCCCGCGTGGTCGGTGACGTGATCGGTAAGTACCATCCGCACGGCGACCAGTCGGTGTATGACGCGATCGTGCGCCTGGCGCAGCCGTTCTCGCTGCGCTACATGCTGGTCGACGGCCAGGGCAACTTCGGCTCGGTCGACGGCGACAGCGCCGCCGCGATGCGTTACACCGAGGTGCGCATGTCGCGGCTCAGCCACGAGCTGCTGGCCGACATCGACAAGGAAACCGTCGACTTCGGCCCGAACTACGACGAGAGCGAGCACGAGCCGCTGGTGCTGCCCACGCGCGTGCCGAACCTGCTGGTGAACGGTTCGGCCGGCATCGCCGTGGGCATGGCCACCAACATCCCGCCGCACAACCTCAACGAGGTGATCGCGGCGACGATCGCGCTGATCGACGAGCCCGCGCTGTCGATCGACGAGCTGATGCACTACATCCCGGGCCCGGATTTTCCGACCTACGGCATCATCAACGGCTCGTCCGGCATCATCGAGGCGTACCGCACCGGTCGCGGCCGCATCCTGGTGCGCGCCAAGGCCGAGATCGAGACCGAGCCGAACGGCCGCGAGACGATCATCGTCCACGAGCTGCCGTACCAGGTGAACAAGGCGCGGCTGATCGAGAAGATCGCCGAGCTGGTCAAGGAAAAGAAGCTCGAGGGCATCAGCGAGCTGCGCGACGAATCCGACAAGGACGGCATGCGCGTCGTCATCGAGATCCGCAAGGACGCGATGGGCGACGTGGTGCTGAACAACCTGTTCCAGCAGACCCAGCTGCAGGTCACCTTCGGCATCAACATGGTGGCCCTGCTGGACGGCCAGCCGAAGCTGCTCAATCTCAAGGACATCCTCGAGGCGTTCATCCGCCACCGCCGCGAGGTGGTCACCCGTCGCACCATTTTCGAACTGCGCAAGGCTCGCGCCCGTGCGCACATCCTCGAAGGCCTGACTGTCGCGCTGGCCAACATCGACGAGATGATCGAGCTGATCAAGACCTCGGCATCGCCGGCCGAGGCGCGCGAGCGCATGGTTTCGCGGCGCTGGGAGGCTGGCCTGGTGCGGGCCTTGCTGTCCGCCACCGGTGCCGACGCATCGCGGCCGGAGGACATGGACCCGCGCGACGGGCTGAAGGCCGACGGCTACCAGCTGTCCGAGGCGCAGGCGCTGGAAATCCTGGCGATGCGCCTGCATCGCCTGACCGGGCTGGAGCAGGAAAAGCTTTCCGACGAATACCGGCAGATCCTGGAGACCATCCGTGGCCTGATCGAGATCCTGGAGAATCCCGAACGCCTGCTGCAGGTGATCCGCGAGGAACTGGAGGCGATCAAGGCCGAGTTCGGCGATGCCCGCCGCACCGAGATCCAGCATTCGCAGGAAGACCTCAACGTACTCGACCTGATCGCGCCGGAAGACGTCGTGGTCACGCTGTCGCATACGGGCTACATCAAGCGCCAGCCGGCCAGCACGTACCGCGCGCAGAAGCGCGGCGGCAAGGGGCGTTCGGCGTCGGCGCTGAAGGACGAGGATGTCGTCGAGCAGCTGTGGGTGGTCAACACGCACGATACCCTGCTGACCTTCACCAGCACCGGCCGCGTCTACTGGCTCAAGGTCTACCAGATGCCGGAAGCGGGTCCCGGCGCGCGCGGCAAGCCAATCATCAACCTGCTGCCGCTGGGCGAGGGCGAGAAGGTGCAGGCGGTGTTGCCGGTACGCGAATACACCGACGATCGCTTCGTGTTCTTCGCGACGAAGCACGGCACGGTCAAGAAGACCCCGCTGACCGAGTTCGCGTTCCAGCTGCAGAAGGGCAAACTAGCCATCAAGCTCAGCGACGGCGACGCGCTGGTCAACGTGGAACTGACCGACGGCAACAGCGACATCCTGCTGTTCGCCTCCAATGGCAAGGTCAACCGCTTCGACGAGAACACCGTGCGCTCGATGGGCCGCACCGCCACCGGCGTGCGCGGCATGCGACTGGCCGAAGGCGCCCACGTGGTGTCGCTGATCGTGGCAGCGGAGGGCGACATCCTCACTGCGACGGAACGTGGCTACGGCAAGCGCACCCAGCTGGCCGAGTTCACCAAGAAGGGTCGTGGTACGCAGGGCGTGATCGGCATCCAGTGCTCCGAGCGCAATGGTGCGCTGGTCGGCGCGGTGCAGGTCACCGAAGCGCATGAGCTGATGCTGATCTCCGACCAGGGCACCCTGGTGCGCACGCGCGTGGCGGAAGTCTCGCAGCTCGGCCGCAACACCCAGGGCGTCACCCTGATCCGCCTGCCTGCCGACGAAACCCTGGTCAGCGTGATGCGGCTGGAGGCCGAAGAGGACAACGGCGAGGATGCCGAGGTCGTCAATGCCCATGCGCCCGCTGATGGCGGCGGTTCCAGTGATGTGGAGCCGGCAGGGGCAGGCAGCGACGAATGAGCTCGACACACGCCTGAATCGGAAAACCCCGGCGATGCCGGGGTTTTCGTTGCCGGCCCCGGCCCGGGCTGCCTCAGCGGGCGATGGCTGCCAGCATTGCCTCGGCGCTGGAAACGCGCAGCTCGCCGGGGGCCTCCACCTGCAGCAGGCGCACCACGCCGTCTTCCGCGTACAGCGCAAAACGCCGCGCACGCAGGCCCATGCCGAAAGCCGTGCCGTCCAGTTCCAGCCCCAGCGCGCGGGTGAAGCTGGCGTTGCCGTCGGCCAGCATCAGCAGGCCCGGGGGAACCTGCTGGGTGCGGGCCCAGGCCTGCATCACGTAGGCATCGTTGACCGCCAGGCACATCACCTTCACCCCGGCTTCGTGGAAGTCGGCGTAGCGTTGCACGTAGCCCGGAAGATGCCGGCTGGAACACGTTGGCGTGAAGGCGCCGGGGACGGCGAACAGCACCACGCGGCTTCCGGCAAACAGTTCGCCGGTCCGGCAGGGGCGGATCTCCTCGCTGACCGCCGACAGCTCGACATCCGGCAGCGACTGGCCGATTTGAATGGTCATGGTGACGACTTCCCGGGTAGATAATGCCGCCATGCTAACGCTGCGGGAGGAAGCTTGTCGCCTTGAATCGGGAGCCATGAAAACCCACTTCCCGGACAGGCGGCGTTGAGCCGCAAACCCCCACTGACGAGGAGATACGAGCATGAATCTGAGTCACAATTTCCCCTGGAATCCGGCCAACCCGGCCAACATCGGTGACATCCGCGAGGCGTTCGATCGCCTGCTTGGCAACCCGGCCGAGGCGGACCAGTCCAACGTGGTGACCAGCCAGTGGGCGCCGCGCGTGGACATCAAGGAAGAGGACCGGCGTTTCGTGATCTACGCGGACATTCCTGGCGTGGACCCGGGGAAGATCGAGGTGAGCATGGAGAAGGGCATCCTCACCATCAAGGGTGAACGCACCGTGGAGAATCGCGAGCAGAACGGCAAGTTCACCCGGCTGGAGCGTTCGCATGGCCTGTTCTATCGCCGCTTCGCACTGCCCGACAGCGCCGATGCCGATGGCATCACCGCGCATGGCAAGGATGGCGTTCTGGAAATCGTCATTCCGAAGAAGGCGGAGACCACGCCGCGCCGCATCACCATCAATACCGGCAACTGAAACATTTCCGCGAGTCTTGCGCGGGCGACCTGCCGCGGACAATGATCCGCGGCAGGTCGTCGCGTGTGGAAGAAATTGAATCGGCGGGAGCGGTGTGTGGAATTCAAAGATTATTACGAGATCCTGGGTGTGAAGCCCGAGGCGAGCGAGGCCGAGATCAAGGCGGCGTATCGCAAGCTGGCGCGCAAGTACCATCCGGACAAGAACAAGGAAGCCGGCGCCGAGGAGAAATTCAAGGCGGTCAACGAGGCCAACGAAGTGCTCAAGGACGCCGAGAAGCGGCGTTCATACGACCAGTTGCGTGCCGGCGGCTACCGCGAAGGCGAGCAGTTCCGCCCGCCACCGGGCTGGCAGGGGCAGCAGGGCTTTGGCGGTGGCGACGATGGCGACTTCAGCGATTTCTTCGAGAGCCTGTTCGGCCGTGGGGCAGCGCAGGGCCATCGTGGCCAGCCGCGGCCGCGTCGCGGTCGCGACGTGCAGGCCTCGGTGCAGATTGATCTGCAGACCGCGTTCGACGGCGGCCGCACGCGGCTGGCGATGCATGACCCGGCCGGCGGCGAGCGTGTGCTGGAAGTGAAGATCCCGGCCGGGATCCAGCCGGGCCAGGTGATCCGCCTGTCCGGCCAGGGTCAGGGTGGCATGGCCGGCGGGCCGAACGGTGACCTGCTGCTGGAAGTGGGCATCCGCGACGACGCGCGCTTCCGCCTGGATGGCCGCAACGTGGTGCACGTGCTGCCGATCGCGCCGTGGGAAGCGGCGCTGGGCGCCACCGTGCCGGTGCCGACGCTGGCCGGGACGGTGGACCTGCGGATTCCGGCCGGCTCGCAGTCGGGACGCAAGCTGCGCCTGAAGGGGCGCGGCATGCCCGGTGCGCATCCGGGCGATCAGCTGGTGGAGTTGTCGATTCGTGCACCGGCGGCGGAAAACGACGAACAGCGGGCTGCCTATGAAGCGTTGCGTAAGGAGTTCGGGGATTTCGATCCGCGCCGCTGAGTCATGTGGCCCGCTCAAACAAAAACGGCGCCTGCGGGCGCCGTTTTTTCGTGAACCAGTACAGACGGGAATCAGATCAACCCGGCAGGAACTCCTGCAGCGCCTTGAGCAGTTCCTCTTCCTTGATCGGCTTGGTCACGTAGGCCTTGGCGCCCTGGCGCATGCCCCAGACCCGGTCTGTCTCCTGGTCCTTGGTGGTCACCAGGATGATCGGGATGTGCGCGGTCTCGGCGTTCTTGCTGATCGTGCGGGTAGCCTGGAAACCGTTGAGGTTGGGCATGACCACGTCCATCAGGATCAGGTCGGGCTTTTCCGCCTTGGCCACTTCCACACCCGCGGCGCCGTCTTCGGCCGAAAGGGTTTCATGCCCGAGTTTTTCGACGATCCGCTTGATGCCAAGCAGTTGTGACGGGGAGTCGTCGACGATCAGGATGCGTGCCATAAGGTGATAGTCCCCTGCGAGTTTCGTTGATTCTAAGCCGTGGTGATGCTACTTCCAAGCGCGGTTTCGTCAAACCGTGCTTTCGATGCGCACCAGGGTGCGTCCGAACGAGTCACCAGCGAGCATGCGCGCAAACACGCCGGGCAGTTCATCGAGGCCCACCTCGCGGGTGGCGATGCGCTCCAGGTGTTGCGGTTTCCAGTCACTGGCGAGGTGTTGCCAGATGCTCTCGCGCAGGTCGCGCGCGGTGCCGGCCGAAGCGATCCCGAGCAGGCTGGCGCCGCGGATGATGAACGGCATCACCGTGCTGTCGAAGGCGATGCCGCCGGCGTTGCCGCAGATCGCCACGTTGCCGTACGGATTGATCAGCGGCAGCAGGCCGCTGAGCATGCTGCCGCCGACGTTGTCCAGCGCGCCGCCGAATCGGGCCGAGTCCATCGGCTTGCCGCTGAAGGCGAGCTGGTGGCGGTCGATGCATTCACTGGCGCCGAGGCCGCGCAGGAAATCGAAGTGATCGGCCTTGCCGCTGATCGCGTGCACTTCGTAGCCGGCGCGACTGAAGATGTCGATCGCCAGCATGCCGACGCCACCGCTGGCGCCGGTCACCGCGACCGGACCCAGCGCAGGCGTCTGCCGGTTGTCCTGCATGCGCAGCAGCGCGAGTGCCGCGGTGAAACCGGCGGTGCCGATGATCATGCTTTCGCGCAGGCTCAGGCCTGCCGGCAGCGGGATGGTCCAGCGCGCGTCGAGCCGGGCGTACTCGCCATAGCCGCCGTCGCGCGTCTCGGACAGGCCGCTGCCGGTGCACAGCACCGCGTCGCCTTCCCGAAAGGCGGGATCGGTCGAGGCGACCACATGGCCGGCCACGTCGATGCCGCCGTTGAGCGGGTAGGTGCGCAGGATCCGGCCCTTGCCGGTGCCGGCCAGTGCGTCCTTGTAGTTGACCGAAGAATACGCAGCCTTGACCAGCACTTCGCCCGGCGACAGCGCCTCGGTGTCCATGGTCTCGATACCGGTACGGTAGCCGGCGTCGTCGTTGTGGATGCGGAAAGCACGGAAACGGGGCATTTTGATCTCCTGCGAGTTCAGGCGTCGACGCTGCGGGAGGAAATCCATTTGGGCGTGTAGCTGCCTTCATAGCCCTGCATCCAGCCGAACAGCGCGGCGATGTCGTCGCCGAACCAGATGCTGTCGCGCTGCGCCGCCTTCACGAAGGACTCGTCGACCATGTGCTCCATCAGCGTGCGCAGATCGCGGTAATAGCCGCGCACGTCGAGGAAGGCGCAGGGATAGCGATGCAGGCCCAGTTGCGCCCAGGTCAGCATCTCGAACATCTCGTCCATGGTGCCGAAGCCACCGGGCAGGGCGACGAAGGCATCGGACAACTCGTACATGCGCGTCTTGCGCTGGTGCATGGTCTCGACCACCACCAGTTCAGTGAGGCCCGGGTGGGCCACCTCGAGTTCCACCAGCTGGCGCGGGATGACCCCGACCACCTTGCCGCCGCCGGCGAGCACGGCGTCGGCCACCACGCCCATCAAGCCGACATTGCCGCCGCCGTAAACCAGGGCGATGCCACGCCGGGCCATTTCGGTACCGAAGGCGCGGGCCTGTTCGGCGTACTCGGGATGCCGGCCGCTGTTGGAGCCGCAGTAGACGCAGATGGCGGTGGGTTGGGGCATGGCGATGTCGGTTTGGTCAGGGCAAAAAAACAGGAGAGCACCGTGTCAATTTGTCGCTTTTCGGTTTTGCCGAAAACGACGTGGCCCGCCCATGTCGCCAGGAGCGGGCCATGTTGGCTGAGCACCGGGCGATCAGTTGCCCTTGTGGATGGAGCGCTTGTCAACCGACAGCGCGGCCTCGTGCACGGCTTCCGACAGCGTCGGGTGGGCGTGGACGATGCGGGCCAGGTCCTCGGACGAGCCCTTGAACTCCATCGCCACCACGCACTCGGCGATCAGCTCGGACACGCCCGGGCCCACCATGTGCACGCCGAGGATGCGATCGGTCTCGGCGTGGGCGAGCATCTTCACCTGGCCGATGGCCTCGTTCATCGCCACGGCGCGGCCGATCGCGGCAAACGGGAAGCTGCCGACCCTGTACGGGATGCCGGTGTCCTTCAGTTCCTTTTCGGTCTTGCCGGCCCAGGCGATTTCCGGTTCGGTGTAGATCACCCACGGAATCGTGTCGAAGTTGACGTGGCCAGCCTTGCCGGCGATCCACTCGGCCACCGCCACGCCTTCCTCGGAGCCCTTGTGCGCCAGCATCGGGCCGCGCACGGCGTCGCCGATCGCCCACACGCCATCGACGCCGGTGTGGTTGTGCTCGTCGACCACGATGCGGCCGCGCTCGTCCAGCTTCACGCCGGTGTCGTCGGCCAGCAGACCGGTGGTGTAGGCACGGCGGCCCACGGCGACCAGCAACTTGTCGACCACGAGCTGCTGCTCGCCGTCCTTGTCGGTATAGGTGAGGTGCACGCCGTCCTTCTTCACCTCAGCCTTGTTGAGCTTGGCGTTGAGCTTGATGTTCAGACCCTGCTTGGCGAATTCCTTGGCGGCGACCTTGGCCACATCGGCGTCGGCGACAGCGAGGAATTCCGGCAGCGCCTCGATGATGGTGACTTCGGAACCCAGGCGCTTCCACACGCTGCCCAGTTCCAGGCCGATCACGCCGGCGCCGATCACGCCCAGGCGCTTCGGCACCTCGGTGAAGTCCAGCGCGCCGGCGTTGTCGACGATTGCCTTGCCGTCGAACTTGGCGAACGGCAGTTCGATCGGAATGGAGCCGGAGGCCAGGATCACGTTGGTGGCGCTGATCGTCTGCTTGCTGCCGTCTGTGGCGGTGATCTCTACCGAGTTGCCCTTCAACAGCTTGCCGGTACCGAAGAACGGCGTGACCTTGTTCGCCTTGAACAGCTGGGCGATGCCGCCGGTGAACTGCTTGACGATCTTGTCCTTGCGGCCGATGAACGTGCCCATGTCGACCTTGGCGTCGCCCACGCTGATGCCGTGCACCGGCAGGTTATGCGCGATGTTCCAGAACTGGCGCGAGGAATCCAGCAGCGCCTTGGACGGGATGCAGCCCACGTTGAGGCAGGTGCCGCCCAGTGCCGGCTTGCCGTCCTTGCCGGTGAACGCGTCGACGCAGGCCGTCTTCAGGCCCAGCTGCGCGGCGCGGATCGCGGCCACGTAGCCGGCCGGGCCGGCACCGATGATGATGACATCGTATTTGTCGCTCATGGTTTTCCTCTTTGCTCTTTCCTTCTCCCGCCGGGAGAAGGTGGCGCGAAGCGCCGGATGAGGGTACGGGCGGAGCGAGATGTTGCGGTATCACCGAACCCTCACCCCAACCCCTCTCCCGGCGGGAGAGGGGTTCAAGCGGTTACAGCCCCAACAGCATGCGCTGCGGATTCTCCAGCTGGTTCTTGATGTCGACCAGGAACAGCACCGCGTCCTTGCCGTCGATGATGCGGTGGTCGTAGCTGATCGCGATGTACATCATCGGCGCGGCGATGATCTGGCCGTTCTCGACGATGGCGCGTTCCTTGATCGTGTGCATGCCCAGGATCGCGCTCTGCGGCGGGTTGACGATCGGGGTGGACAGCAGCGAGCCGAAGGTGCCGCCATTGGTGATGGTGAACGTGCCGCCCTGCAGGTCGTCCAGCGATAGCTTGTTGGCGCGCGCCTTGGTGGCGTAGTCGGCGATGCCCTTCTCGACGTCGGCGAAGCTCATGTCCTGCACGTCGCGCAGCACCGGCGTGACCAGGCCCTTGTCGGTGGACACGGCGATCGAGATGTCCTGGTAGCCGTGATAGATCACGTCGTTGCCGTCGACCGAGGCGTTGACGAACGGGTAGCGCTTCAGCGCCTCGGCAGCGGCCTTGACGAAGAAGCTCATGAAGCCGAGCTTGACGCCGTGTTCCTTCTGGAACGCGTCGCCAAGGGCTTTGCGCATCTTCACCACTTCGGCCAGGTTCACTTCGTTGAACGAGGTGAGCATGGCGATCGAGTTCTTCGACTGCATCAGGCGCTCGGCGATGCGCGCGCGCATGCGGGTCATCGGCACGCGCTCTTCCGGACGCGAACCCGGGGTCGGCTTCGCCGCCGGCGCGGCGGGAGCCGCGGCAGGACGCGAGCCGGCGTTGACCACGTCTTCCTTGATGATGCGGCCGTCGCGGCCGGTACCGGCGATGGCGGAGGTGTCGACCTTGTTTTCGGTGGCGACGCGCTGCGCGGCGGGAGAAAGCTCGGCGGCCGACTTCGACGCGGCGGGGGCGGGCGCTGCAGCCGCGGGTGCGGACGCCGGAGCGGCGGCAGCTGGAGCCGGAGCCGGAGCCGCGGCCACGGCGCCTTCCTCGATGATCGCGATGATCTGCTCGCTGTTCACCGTGTCGCCGACCTGGTGGCGGATTTCCTTCAGCACGCCGTCGACCGGCGAGGGTACTTCCAGCACCACCTTGTCGGTTTCGAGGTCGACCAGGTTCTCGTCGCGCTTCACCGCGTCGCCGGCCTGCTTGTGCCAGCTGGCGATGGTGGCGTCGGAGACGGACTCGGGCAGGACGGGGACTTTGAGTTCGATGGACATAACGATCCTTGGGTGTCTTTATTCTGCAGAGTGGTCAGTGCCGACCGGCGCGGCGAGCGCCTGTTCGACGAGTGCTGCCTGTTCGGCGACGTGGGTGTTGTGGTGACCGGCAGCCGGTGCCGGCGAGCGCGCGCGTCCCGCGTACGAGAGACTGTGCTTGCTGCCGATGCAGGCCTGCAGGTGGTGGCGAATCTGGAACCAGGCGCCCTGGTTCATCGGCTCTTCCTGGCACCAGATCACTTCCTTGGCGGAAGGATACTTGTCCAGTTCGGCGCCGACTTCGACACGCGGGAACGGATACAACTGTTCGACACGCACGATCGCGACGTCGGCCAGAGCACGCTTCTCGGCTTCCTCCAGCAGGTCGTAGTAGACCTTGCCGGAGCACAGCACCACGCGCTTGACCTTCTTCGCGGCCAGCTGGCGGTGCTCGCCGATCACCAGCTGGAAGCTGCCGTTGGCCAGCTCGTCCAGCGTGGACACCGCCAGCTTGTGGCGCAGCAGCGACTTCGGCGTCATCACGATCAGCGGCTTGCGTGCGGCGCGCAGCATCTGCCGGCGGATCATGTGGAAATCCTGCGCCGGCGTGGTCGGCACGCAGACCTGCATGTTGTCCATCGCGCACAGCTGCAGGAAGCGCTCGAGGCGCGCGGAGGAGTGCTCCGGGCCCTGGCCTTCATAGCCGTGCGGCAGCAGCAGCACCAGGCCGCACAGGCGGTTCCACTTCGCCTCGCCGGAGCTGATGAACTGGTCGATCACCACCTGCGCGCCGTTGGCGAAATCGCCGAACTGGGCTTCCCAGATGTTGAGCGTGTCCGGGTCGGTGGTGGAGTGGCCGTACTCGAACGCCATCACCGCCTCTTCGCTGAGCAGCGAGTCGATCACCTCGACGTCGGCGCCCGGGCGCACCGTGGCCAGCGGCATGTAGGTGTGGCCGTCCTTCTGGTCGTGCAGTACCGCATGGCGATGGAAGAACGTGCCGCGGCCGGAATCCTGGCCGACCAGGCGCATGTCGTGGCCGGCGTCGACGAGGGTGGCGTAGGCCAGGTTCTCGGCGAAGCCCCAGTCGGCCGGCAGCTCGCCCGCGGCCATCTTGCGGCGGTCGTCGTAGATCTTCGCCACCCGGGCCTGCAGGGTGAGGCCGGCCGGCAGGGTGAGGATCTGGCTGGAGAGCTCCTGCAGCCGCTGCTTCGGCACCGTGGTGTCGGTCGGCGTGGACAGCTTGCCGCCGAGGAAACGGGCCCAGTCGACGTGGCCGTCGCGGGTTGGCGCGTCGTTGTCCAGCTCGGTCATCGGCGCGCCGGCTTCCAGACGGTCGCGGTAGGCCTCGAACTGTTTCTGCGCGTCGCCCTCGGCCAGCACGCCTTCCTTCACCAGCTGCTGCTGGTACAGGTCGCGCGCGGTCGGGCGCTTGCGGATGATCTGGTACATCACCGGCTGGGTGGCGGCCGGTTCGTCGGCCTCGTTGTGGCCGTGGCGGCGGTAGCAGACCAGGTCGATCACCACGTCCTTGCGGAACGTCTTGCGGAATTCATAGGCAAGCCGGGTCACCAGGATCACAGCTTCGGGATCATCGCCGTTCACGTGCAGCACCGGCGCGTTGACCATCTTGGCCAGGTCGGTGCAGTACATGGTGGAACGCGCGTCCTGCGGGTTGGAGGTGGTGAAGCCGACCTGATTGTTGATCACGATGTGCAGGCTGCCGCCGATGCGGAAGCCGCGCGCCTGCGACATGTTGAACAGCTCCATGTTCACGCCCTGGCCGGCCAGCGCGGCGTCGCCGTGGATCAGCACGGCCATCGACTGCGTGTGCGCGGTGTCGCGGCGGCGGGTCTGGCGCGCGTGCACCGAGCCGGTCACCACCGGGTTGACGATCTCCAGGTGCGACGGGTTGAACGCCAGCGCCACGTGCACGCCGCCCTTGGGCGTCTTGACGTCGGCGGAGAAGCCCATGTGGTACTTCACGTCGCCGGAATGGGCCGGGTCGTCGGGGTGCTCGAACTTGCCCTCGAATTCGTCGAACAGCGTCTTCGGCGGCTTGCCCAGGATGTTGACCAGCATGTTGAGGCGGCCGCGGTGGGCCATGCCGATCACCAGTTCCTTGATGCCATTGTCGCCGGCGGCACGCACCACGTCGTCGATCATCGGGATCAGGCTGTCGCCGCCTTCCAGCGAGAAGCGCTTCTGGCCCACGTATTTCGTGTGCAGGTAGCGCTCCAGCCCCTCGGCCGCGGTGAGGCCGTCCAGCACGCGCTGCTTGCCCGCCTTGTCCAGGCCGCTCTGGCCGGCCGCCTGTTCGAGCCGGCTGTAGATCCAGTTGCGTTGCTCGTGGTTGCTGATGTGCATGAACTCGGCGCCGATCGTGCTGGCGTAGGTCTTCTGCAAGCGGGCCAGCAGTTCGCGCAGTTTCAGGCGCTGGCCGCCGCCGGCGTAGTTGCCGGTGTCGAATTCGGTGTCGAGATCGGCGTCGGAAAGGCCGTGGAAGGCGAGGCCGAGGTCCGGCGCCGGCATCTTCTCGGTCAAGCCGAGTGGGTCGAGCTCGGCGGCAAGGTGGCCGCGCGAGCGGTAGGCGGTGAGCAGGCGCAACACGCCGGCCTGCTTGCGTGCGTGCTCGTCGCTGACCGGCGCGGCGGTGGCGCCGTTGTGGCGCTGCTTCTGCGCCGCCTCGATGCGCGCGATGGCCGAGGCGTGGGAGACGTCTCCCGACTCGCGGCCCTTGAAGGTTGCAAAGTAACTGGCCCATTCGGCCGGTATCGACGAAGCGTCGGCCAGCCAGGCGTCGTAGAGCGATTCGACGTAATCGGCGTTGCCGCCAGCGAGTTGGGAGGATTCGAAGAACTCGCGGATCAGGTTTGTAGTCACGTCACCACCGGCAGGGAAGGGATGCTTGCGGCCATCCGCGTGACCTTTGAGGTCGCGGCTTCCGTCCGGTTTTCAAGCCCGGCAGGCCGCTTGTACGGATGACTGGGGAGAATCCCGACGATTATAGCCTTTGGCTGCTGCGACGCGGCAACCCGCAGGCCGCCCGGAATGGCCATTTGGCCCGCCTGTCCGACGATGGTCTAACACGCTTTTCGCCGCAGGCAGCGCTTCCATGCGATTTGCCGTGCTCGCACGGAAGCGTTGCCGGACGAAACGCCGGGCCAGCCGCCGTTCAGCCGGTGCCGGGCTAAAGCCTCAGCGCCTGCAGTTCGCTGGCCGGTTCGGCACGTTCCCACACCTCGTCGAAGTGCTGCTGCAGCGGCGCCTGGGCGGCGCGGTCGCGGCGCGCGGCGCGACCTTGCGCGCGGTCGGCCTCGGGCAGGAACAGGTAGCCGCCGGCGTCGTTGAGCAAGTAAGCCGAGATGTAGGCGCGGTCGGCCTCCTCCATCGGCGTGCGGATCCGGATCGCGCTGGGCAGGCGCTGGGCCAGTGCAATCAGGCGATGGTCGTTGCGCAGGGCGGCGGCCGGGTCGTGCAGCAGGATGCGGATCTGCGCGCCGCGGCCGGAGATCGCGATGCGCCGCAGTTCGGCCAGCTCTTCCGCACTGGCGTAGCTGTCGTTGCCCAGCAGCGGCAGGTAGATCGACAACTGGTGGCGCGCATCGGCCAGCAGTTGCCGGCGAGTTTCGGCTGTCTCGCCTTGCGTGCCGGCGGGCAGCGTGGCGACGTCGCGCGGCGGCGCGGCATCGGCGGCCGCTGCGGACAGGTCCAGGCGCATCGCCCGGTGCGCCAGGCCGGCGTCCTCGAACTCCTCGCCGTACGCCACGAAATTCTCGCGTTCGTAGAAACCGATCGCACTGACCTGGGCGTCCAGCGCCACGTCCGGCCAGCCCTGCGTGCGGGCGCGGACGACCAGTTCGCGCAACATCGTCACGCCCACGCCGCGACCGCGCCACTCCTGCAGCACGGCCATGCGGCCGATCTTGTGTGCCGGCGTGAGCCGGCCGCAACCGATCGGCCGGCCGGCCTCGTCGCGGGCCAGCACGTGCCAGCAATCCGTGTCCAGCCCGTCGCGTTCGCGCTGCTCGGGCACGCCCTGTTCCAGGATGAACACCACCTCGCGCAGGTCGAGCAGGGCAGCACGCTGGTCCTCGCGTGACCAGTCGGCAATCTCGACGTGGAAATCCTGCAGCTTCATCGGCGGCGGCGTGGCTTGTGCGGCTGCAGGTGGCCGTCGTTGACCAGCGCCAGCAGCAGGGCGCGTTCGCTGGCATCGAGCTTGCGCCCGGCCTCGAACGCGCGCTGTTCGCACAGCTGCTGCGCCAGCGCCGGCGTGGCCGGGTACGGCTGGCCGCTGGCGTACAGCGTGCAGCCGGACTTGCCGCGGCTCCACGCCAGCCGCGACCACGGGTGGCGCAGCAACTGCGCACCGGCATCGAGCTGTTTCGCCAGCATGGCCTCGGTCAGCGGCCTGGCCGGCGGCACCGGCACTTGCGCACTGCGGTAGCGGGTGACAAAACGACCGAACCATTCGCGCAGCAGATCCTCGCGCAGGGCGGCGGCGAACGGCAGCGCGTCCTTCAGACGCTCGATCGCGGCGCGGTCGATCTCGCCGGTGGCGGTGGCCGGCTTCAGGTCCGGGTCGGCGTAGCGCAATTCTTCCGGCAGATGCTCGGCGATGAAGTCGGCCAGGTCGCCGGTCAGCTCGGCCTGCGACGGTGCGCGCATGCCGACGGAGAAGGTCATGCACGGGCCACCGAAGGCCACCCCGTCGTGCGGCACGCCGGGCGGCAGGTACAGCATGTCACCCGGTTCCAGCAGCCATTCGTGGGTCGGTTCGAACTGCACCAGCTGCTTCAGTTCCACGTCGGGGCGGAACGCCTTCGGCGCCAGCGGGTCGTCGCTGATCGCCCAGTGGCGCTGGCCCAGGCCCTGGATCAGGAACACGTCGTACTGGTCGATGTGGGCGCCGACGCCGCCGCCGGGCTCGGCGTAGGAGACCATCACGTCGTCCACGCGCCAGCTCGGCAGGAAGCGGAAGTGTTCCAGCAACTGAGCTACATCCGCGTCCCACTTGTCGACGTCCTGCACCAGCAGGGTCCAGCCGCTGTCGGGGGTATTGGCGAAGTCGGCCTCGTCGAGCGGACTCGATTTGACCTGCCAGCGATCACGCTTCTCGTCGTGCACGATCAGCCGCGCCAGCGCAGTCGGTTCGCAGGCCAGGCCGGCCAGGTCGTCCGGCTGCAGTGGTGGCTGGAAGTCGGGGAAGGCGTGGCGGACCAGCAGCGGACGCTTCTGCCAGTAGTCGCGCAGGAAGCGGGCGGGCGGCATGCCCAGCGGCTGCTTCGCGGAGCCGCGGACTTCGATCGGAAAGGAGGCTGGCTTGGTCATGCGCGCATTGTAGCGGCGACCGGCGGGGGTGATGTCAGTGCAGCGCCTTCACCACGTTGTTGAGACCCAGTGCCAGCACCGCGGTGGCGGCCAGCAGCGTCGCGGCCCGTGCCGGCATGCGCCGGGCCAGCAGGGCGCCAAACGGGGCGGCAAGCATGCCGCCGGCGATCAGGCCGAGCACGGCGACGCCGTTGGTGGCGCCGACATGCATCAGGAAACTGACGCTGGCGGCCGCGCTGACCACGCACTTGGCCAGGTGCACGGTACCGATCACCGTGCGCGGCGTGGCGCCACGGGCAACCAGGGTGGTCACGGTCAGCGCGCTCCAGCCGCCGCCGGCCACGGCATCGGCGAAACCGGCAACCAGTCCCAGCGGGCGGGTGGCACGCGGCACCACGTCGTCATGGCCACGGTCGCGCCGCATCGCCCGTCGCAGCAGGAATACACCCATGCCCAGCATGTAGACGGTGAGCGCCAGTCGCATCCAGTTTGCCGGTGCATGAGTGACCACGTAGGCGCCGATCACGGCACCGATCGCGCCGGGAATGGCCAGCGTCCAGAACAGCTGCCGCCGCACGTTGCCGGCCGCCAGGTGGCTGAGGCCGGAGGCACCGCAGGTGAAGGTCTCCGCGTAGTGCACGCTGGCGCTGGCCACCGCCGGCGGCAGGCCCAGCCCCAGCAGCATCGCCGCCGAGACGACACCGTAAGCCATACCCAGCGCACCATCGACCAGCTGGGCGAATACGCCCACGGCGGCGAAGGTCAGAAATTCGGATAGTGGAGGCATGGGCGGGGACATCCGTGCGCGATGCGGAAGTGTAGCAAGTATCGGAAGCGGGTCCGCCGCCCGGAAATAAGGCCTCGGCATAAGCACATGTCGACATATCCTTTCCCGGGCATGCGGTTAAAAAATAATTTGGACGTCAAGAATTATGGACGTCCAAATGGAGTCGCCGTGAATACCGTCGCCGTACCGAACCTTCCTGCGCCAAGCCTCGATGCAGACAAGCTGGTCCGGCTGACCCGTGAACTGGAGAGCCTGACGGCGGCCCAGCTGTACTGGATTGCCGCATGGAGCGCGGCGCAGGCCGAGCAGGTGCAACGCGGCGGGACGACAGTTGTGCCGGTGGGGCAGCCGGCCGGGTGGCTGAGCATCGTCTACGGCAGCCAGACCGGCAACGCGAAGCGCATCGCCGAGCAGCTGGCCAGTCGTGCTGAAGCAGCCGGCCTGCCGGTGCGGCTGCTGCGCGCCGATGCCTATCCGCAGCGCGAGCTGGTACAGGAACGCCATCTGCTGCTGGTGATCAGCACCCAGGGCGACGGTGAGCCGCCGGACGACGCGCGCGGCCTGTTCGAGTTCATCAGCGGCAAGCGCGCGCCGAAGCTGCCGGCGCTGCAATTCGCGGTGCTGGGGCTGGGCGATTCGAGCTACCCGCAGTTCTGCACGATCGGCCGCCAGCTCGACGTTCGCCTGGCCGAGCTGGGTGGCAGCCGCCTCGCTTCCTTCGGCGAAGCGGACGTGGAGGTCGAGGCCGTCGCTGCGCCGTGGGTGGAGCAGGCGTTGGAGCAGGCGCGGGAGCGGCTGCGCCAGGCCGGCGCGCCGGTGCGGGCGACCCCGCTGCACGTGGTGCCAAGCCGCAGCGCCTGGTCGCGCGAACAACCCTTCGCCGCCACCGTGCTGGCCAACCAGCGCATCGTGGCGCGCGACAGCGCGCGCGACGTGCGCCATGTCGAGTTGTCGCTGGAAGGCTCCGGCCTGCACTACCAGCCGGGCGATGCGCTGGGCGTGTGGCCGCACAATCCGCCGGCACTGGTCGAGCAATGGCTGGAAATCCTGCAACTGGACGGCGCGCAGCCAGTGACCCACCAGCAGCGCACCTTGCCGCTGCGGCAGTGGCTGGGCCACGAGCGCGAGATCACCCGGCTGCACCGCGGCTTCATCAGTGCGCTGGCGACCGCCGGCGGCCACGACGAACTGGCCAGACTGCTGCAGCCGGAGCAGTCGGCGCAGTTCGCGGCGGTACTGGCCGACGAGCAGCCGATCGACCTGCTGCGCCGCTACCAGGCGACATGGCAAGCCGAGACGCTGCTGGCGGCGTTGCGGCCACTGGCGCCGCGGCTGTACTCGATCGCCTCCAGCACAAAGGCGGTGGGCGAGGAGGTGCACCTGACCGTGGCGGTGGTGGATTACCAGGCGCACGGCAGCGCGCACTGGGGCGCCGCCTCCTCGTTGCTCGCCGCGACCGGCGAGGACGGCAAGCTGCCGGTATTCATCGAGCCGAACGAGCGCTTCCGCCTGCCGGCCGATGGCTCGCGCGACATCATCATGATCGGGCCGGGCACCGGCGTGGCGCCGTTCCGCGCGTTCGTGCAGGAACGGCGCGAAAGCGGCGCCACGGGCCGCAACTGGCTGTTCTTCGGCAACCGCCACTTCGCCAGCGATTTCCTCTACCAGGTGGAGTGGCAGCAGGCGCTGCAGGACGGCTCGCTGCACCGGCTCGACCTGGCGTTCTCGCGGGACCACGCTTTTTCTGAAAGTCCGCACAAGGATGTGCGGGGTGTTGCGAGGGATTCGCATAAGACCTATGTCCAGGATCGCCTGCGCGAACACGGCGCCGAGCTGCATGAGTGGCTGGAGAACGGCGCACACCTCTATGTCTGCGGCGACGCGAAACACATGGCCCGCGACGTGCATGCCGCGCTGGTCGACGTGATCGTGGCCCACGGCAACCAGTCAGCCGACGAGGCGAACGCCTGGCTCGGCGATCTCCTGCAACAGGGCCGCTACGCCCGCGACGTGTACTGACATGAGCACGAAACTCTCGCACCTCGAACACATCAAGGCGGCCAGCCGCTTCCTGCGCGGCACCATCGCCGAGGGTCTGGCCGACGCGGTCACCGGCGCGATCAGCGACGACGACACCAAACTGCTGAAGTTCCACGGCAGCTACCAGCAGGATGACCGCGACCTGCGCGAGGAGCGCCGCAAGCAGAAGCTGGAACCGGCCTACTCGTTCATGCTGCGCGCACGCCTGCCCAGCGGCGTGGTGACGCCGGCGCAGTGGCTGGTGTTCGACCGCATCGCCCGCGAATACGCCAGCGGCACGCTGCGCATCACCACGCGGCAGACCTTCCAGTGGCACGGCATCATCAAGCGCAAGCTGAAGCCGACTATCGCGGCGATCCACGAGGCGCTGGCCACCACCATCGCCGCCTGCGGCGACGTGGTGCGCAACGTGGTCAGCACGGCGAACCCGGTGGAGTCGGCCGCGCATGCCGAGGCGTATGCCTGGGCCACGCGGCTCTCGACCGAACTGGCACCGAAGACGCGCGCCTATCATGAGATCTGGCTGGACGGCGAGAAGCTGCACGGTGATCCCGTGGAAGAGAGCGAGCCGCTGTACGGCGCCACCTACCTGCCTCGCAAGTTCAAGATCGGCCTGGCGATCCCGCCGCTCAATGACATCGACGTGTTTGCGCAGGATCTGGGCCTGATCGCGATCGTCGAGCAGGGCAGGCTGCGCGGCTTCAACATTGCCGTCGGCGGCGGCATGGGCGCGACCCATGGCGACGCCAGCACCTACCCGCGGCTGGCCAGCGTGATCGGTTTCGCCACGCCGGAACAGTTGTTCGCGGTGGCCGAGGCGGCGATCGGCGTGCAGCGCGACTGGGGCGACCGGGCCGAACGCAAGCACGCTAGGTTGAAGTACACGCTGGACCGGCACGGTCTGGACGCCTTCAAGGCCGAGCTGGAATCGCGCCTCGGCCACGCGCTGGCCGCGCCGCGTGCGTACCGCTTCGAGCACAACGGCGACCGCTACGGCTGGGTCGAGGGCCACGACGGCCGCTGGCATCTCACCCTGCACATCGAATCCGGCCGGCTCGCCGACGTGGGCGAGCGGCGCTGGCTCAGCGGCCTGCGCGAGCTGGCGAAGGTGCATGCCGGCGACTTCCGCCTGACCTGCAACCAGAACGTGATCGTGGCGAACGTCGCGGCGAGCGAGCGCGAGCGCATCGACGCGATCGTGCGCGAGCACGGGCTTGACGGCTACCGCAAGCAGAGCGCGATCCGCCGCCATGCGATCGCCTGCGTGGCGCTGCCCACCTGCGGCCTGGCGATGGCCGAAAGTGAGCGCTACCTGCCGGCGCTGCTGCCGAAGCTGGAGGCGTTGCTCGATCGACATGGCCTGGCCGACGCGCCGATCCTGCTGCGCTTGTCCGGCTGCCCGAACGGCTGCTCGCGGCCGTACCTGGGCGAGATCGCCCTGGTCGGTCGCGGGCCGGGGCGCTACGACCTGCGTCTGGGCGCCGACTTCAGCGGCCAGCGGCTGAACCAGGTCTATCGCGAGAACGTGGACGAAGCGGCGATCCTCGCCGCGCTCGATCCGCTGTTCGCGCGCTACGCCGCCGAACGTGCGGACGGCGAGGGCTTCGGCGATTTCCTGCTGCGTGCCGGTATCCTCGCGCCGCTGCCGTCGCGGCGCATTCCGGCGGAACTGCTCGCGTGAGTGCCGTGCTCCTCGAGCAGGCTCCGCACGAGCCGCGCGCGCTGGCCGCGTTGAACGCCATGCTGTCCCGGCTCGACGCCGAACGCCGGGTGGCGTGGGCGCTGGAAAACGTCGCCGGCGAGCACGTGCTGTCGTCCAGCTTCGGCGCGCAGTCGGCGGTGTCGCTGCACCTGGTGACGCGGCAGCGGCCGTCACTGCCGGTGGTGCTGATCGACACCGGATACCTGTTTGCCGAGACGTACCGCTTCGTCGACGAGTTGACCGAGCGACTCGGGCTGAACCTCAAGGTGTACAGCTCGCCGCTCAGTCCCGCCTGGATGGAAGCGCGCCACGGGCGGTTGTGGGAGCAGGGCGTGGCCGGGCTCGACCACTACAACCGGCTGCGCAAGGTCGAGCCGATGCAGCGTGCGCTGGCCGACCTGCACGCCGTCGGCTGGTTCGCCGGCCTGCGCCGCGGGCAGTCGCGGAGCCGGGCGGCGATCGAGTTCGCGGCGATCCGCAACGGCCGCTGGAAGTTTCATCCGCTGGCCGACTGGAGCGATCGCGACATCGGCCAGTACCTCGCGCGCCACGGCCTGCCGTACCACCCGTTGTGGCAGCAGGGCTACGTCTCGATCGGCGACAGCCACACCAGCCATCGCTGGGAGCCGGGCATGGACGCCGAGGACACCCGTTTCTTCGGGCTCAAGCGCGAATGCGGACTGCACAGCATCGCGTAGACTTTCCGCGCTGGCTCGTCGGGCCTACATCTGGCAGCTTCGTAGGGCGGGCGGTGCCCGCCGCTCTTGCCACATTTCATCGCGAGGTGCCGGAAAAGCGGCGGGCGGTGCCCGCCCTACGAAACGGTTTCAGGCGGCGTCGGGCAGCGCGGTGGGCGGACGCTCCCGCCAGTGCGGCACCGCTGGCCACTCGATGGTCGCAGCATCGGCAGCCAGCGCGCGCACCACGTCGCGGCGGTCCAGGTGCGGCGCGAACTGCGCGATGAACTCCAGCACGTATTCGCGCAGCACGCTTTCACGGCGCAGCACGATCCAGGTCGTGCACTGGGGAAACAGGTGATCGGCCGGCAGCGCACGCAGGTCGGTATCGCTTTCCAGCATCGCCATCTCGGCCAGTACGCCGATGCCCAGGCCGGTGCGCACGTAGGTCTTGATCAGGTCGGCGTCGCCGGCGGTCATCGTGATCTGCGGATGCAGGTCGACGGCCTCGAACGCACGGCGCAGCGAGGAGTCGGGCTTCAGCGAGGAGTCGTAGCTGACCAGCGGCAACGCGGCCAGCTGGTCGAGCGTGGGCGGTTTCCCGCCCGCGCCCAGCGGATGCCCCTGCGGCGCCACGATCACCCGCTGCCAGCGGTAGGCCGGCAGCGCGATGCCCGTGGCTGGGGGCGCGCCGGCGGTGCTGATCACCGCCAGGTCGACGCGGCCGGCCTCCAGCTGGGCCAGCACTTCGCTATCGCGGCCCGGCTGCAGGTGCACGCTGACCTGCGGGTAGCTGCGGCTCAGCGCGCCGATCGCGGCGGGCAGGGCGAAGCGGGCCTGGGTGTGGGTGGTGGCGATGCGCAGCTCGCCGCGCGCCTCGTTGCGCAGGTTGGCGGCGATCGCACGGATGTTGGCCGTCTCGGCGAGGATCGTGCGGGCGCGTTCCAGCACGTGCCGGCCGGCGTGGGTCACCGCGTCCAGGCTCTTGCCCTTGCGCACGAACAGCTGGAAGCCCAGTTCGTCCTCAAGCTGCTTGAGCCGCTTGCTCAGGCCGGGCTGGGTGGCATGGACGCGCTCGGCGGCCAGCGTGATGTTGAGGCCGGAGTCGGCGATGGCAACGAGGTAGCGTAACTGGGTCAGCGTCATGGCGATGGTCTCGTGGGCGGTCGGGATCGTGCGATCGGGGCGCGGACGGAACACGGATACATCGCATGGCACGGGCCGGCGTCGTGCATGGAGCCTGGGTGCAGGCGGCCGACCTGGGGTCGCGGGCGGGTTCGTGGTGGTGGGTTGGACGGATCATGATTGGACGTCTATACGGCCATTTTGCCGAATGGTCAAGTGTGGCGCGCTTCATAACGCAGCGACATATGGACACAAGCGCAGATCATTTGCCGGGACGACGGCGCTTGCGTAGCGTGGTTTTGCCCTCCCTTGCACGCCGCGGTTCCGCCCGAATGAAGCTCTATCCCCTGTTCGCCGACCTGTCCCGCCGCGCCGTGCTGGTGGTGGGCGGTGGCGCGGTGGCCGAGCGCAAGGTGGCGGCGCTGCTCGGCGCGCAGGCGCAGGTCACGGTGAACGCACCCGAGCTCACCCCGCAGCTGCAGCGCTGGGTGGCGGCAGGGCGCATCGCCCACCGCCCCGATGCGTTTCGCGAAGCCTGGCTGGAGCGGGTCTGGCTGGTGGTGGCCGCCACCTCCGACGCCGAGCTGAACCGGATGATCGCCACCTTCGCCGGGCTGCGGCGGATCTTCGTCAATGTGGTCGACGACGCCGCGCTGTCGAGTTTCCATGTGCCGGCGGTGGTGGATCGCGCGCCGCTGACCATCGCGATCTCCAGTGGCGGCGAGGCGCCGATGCTGGCGCGGCTGCTGCGCGAGCGGCTGGAAACCTTGCTCGACCATTCGCTGGGCGCGCTGGCCACGCTGGCGGCACGCCTGCGCCGGCGCATCCGACTGCGCTATCCGGAGCCGGCGGCGCGGCGCGGGTTCTACGAGGAACTGTTTGCCGGTCCGGTCGCCGCGCTGCTGCGCCAGGGTCGGCCGGACGAGGCCTGGCAGGCAGCCGGGCAGGCACTGGCGGCGCCGTCGCCTGCCCGGACCGGCTCGGTGGTGCTGGTCGGCGCCGGCCCCGGCGATCCGGGCCTGCTGACCCTGCGCGCGCTGCGTGCGCTGAATGAGGCCGACGTGATCCTGCACGACCGGCTGGTCAGCGCCGAGGTGCTGGAGCTGGCTAGGCGCGACGCCGAGCGGATCGAAGTGGGCAAGCAGGCCGGCCACCACCACACCACCCAGGACGGCATCCACGCGCTGCTGCTGCAGCACGCGCGGGCGGGGCGGCGGGTGGTGCGGCTGAAGGGCGGCGACCCGTTCGTGTTCGGCCGCGGCGGCGAGGAGCTGGAGTTCCTGCGCGCGCATGGCATCCCCTACGAAGTGGTGCCCGGCATCACCGCGGCGGTCGCCTGCGCGGCTTACGCTGGCGTGCCGCTGACCCATCGCGACCATGCGCAGTCGGTGCGTTTCGTCACCGCGCATTGCCAGTCCTCGCGCGACAGCCTGGACTGGGCCGCGCTGGCGCAGGAACGGCAGACCCTGGCCGTGTACATGGGCGTGGCCGAGCTGGCCGAGCTGCAGGCCCGGCTGGTCGCGCATGGCCGCGCGCCGTCGACGCCGTTCGCCCTGGTCGAGAACGGCTCGCGCCCGGAGCAGCGGGTGGTCACCGGCACCCTGGCCCACCTGGCCGAGCGGGCCGCGGCCCATGGGGTGCGTTCGCCGGCGTTGCTGATCCTGGGCGAAGTGGCGTCGCTGGCCACCGCGCTGGCCTGGTTCGGGGCGCCGCCGCTGGGCGCCGCGGTGCACGACATCCGCCCCGCGCGCGCGGCCGGCCCGGCCGCCACCGACGTACTGGCGGCGGTGCACCGCGCCTGACGGTAGTTTCACCCGGGCGCGAGCATGCTCTCGCGACCGCCTTTCACCTTGCCAGACGGAGCCTTCCCATGATCCACGACAGCATCCTCGACACCATCGGCAACACGCCGATCGTCAGGCTTCACCGCCTCGCCCCCAAGCACGTTGAGTTGTACGTGAAGGTGGAGGCGTTCAACCCCGCCGGTTCGGTGAAGGATCGCCTCGCCCTGGCGATCATCCTCGACGCCGAACAGCGCGGCACGCTCAAGCCCGGCCAGACCGTGATCGAGGCCACCTCGGGCAACACCGGCGTGGCGCTGGCGGCGATCTGCGCGGCGCGCGGCTACCCGTTCGTGGCGGTGATGTCCGATACGTTCTCGATCGAGCGGCGCAAGCTGATCCGCGCCTACGGCGGCAAGGTGGTGCTCACGCCCGGCGCCGCGCGTGGCACCGGCATGGTGAAGGTGGCGGAAGAGCTGGCGCGCAAGCACGGCTGGTTCCTCGCCAGCCAGTTCGAGAATCCCGCCAATCCGGCCTACCACCGGCAGACCACCGCGCCGGAGATCCTGCGCGACTTCGCCGGCCGCCGGCTGGACTACTTCGTCAGCGGCTGGGGCACCGGCGGCACGCTCACCGGCGTCGGCGAAGTGCTCAAGGTGGCGCGCCCAGAAGTGAAGGTGATCGCCACCGAGCCGACCGGCGCAGCGTTGCTGTCCGGCAAGGAATGGCAGCCGCACAAGATCCAGGGCTGGACCCCGGACTTCGTGCCGGCCGTGCTCAACCCCAAGGTGGTCGACCGCATCGTGCCGGTCGACGACGTGCTGGCCCGCGACACCTCGCGCGCGCTGGCCCATCAGGAAGGCATCTTCACCGGCATCTCCTCCGGCGCCACGTTGGCCGCTGCACTGGAGGTGGCCAAGAGCGCGCCGGAAGGCTCGGTGCTGCTGGCGATGCTGCCCGATACCGGTGAGCGCTATCTGTCGACGTTCCTGTTCGAGGGGGTGAATGAGGGGTCGGATGAGGTGGAGTGAGGGGTATCTAGCGCCTGAGTTAAGCCGAGCCGCGAAGCGGCTTCGGCTTGAATGAATAATTGTTAGGGCGCAGTGTGTGAGACTTCACGTGCTGCACCAAATTGCATTTGGTTATATTCATTGCAAGAAATTGGCACCTCTATCTCGCCAGGTACGCCATTCGCATCGAAGAACGAGAAGGTAAGTGAAGTATCGAAGGCTCCGCTGGAGTTAAACGAAAGCGATGCCTCTTGATTTCGTTGCAGTAGTGGCAGCGATACACGTGTGAAGTTGCTTACCGGTGGAGTGGCGGATACGACGAGCGCAGTGGCTGTGTTACCGACATTAGTAAGAATAACGTTGTACGTCATGCCGGATGGCCCGCCAGACGTGCCAGCGTGGTGTAGGACAAATTTTGGCAGAGCCGCGCGTCTCCGTAGCTCACGATCTTCTTGGATGGTTTTGATCTCACGCTGGAGCGCGTCAGTATTCTGAAGGTAGCCCAAGATCAACCAGAGAAACGCGACAGGGGCAAAGAAGCCAGAAAAAAACCGCCAAGTCCATTTAGATCATCCGGGTGTTTGTAGTGCTGCCAAAAATAGAAACCGGCGGCGAGCCATAGAATAGTTGCCACAACGCCAACCCAAAAACGCCACTCAAGTTTTTTCTCAGTCGCCATAGTGTTTCCCCCTGCGCCCGAACTGTGCAATCTAATCCAGAAGTATTTGGCGACGCCGGAAGCGACCGTGGCATCGTTCCCGCCCCGTAGCAAGCGCGCCTCACCCCACCACGCGCGCCTTCTTTCCGAGCGACGCCCGCGAATCCCACTCCGTAATCAACTTCTGTCCCACCCGCGCCAGCGCGCTGATCGCCGGCAGCAGTTCGCGGCCGAGTTCGGTGAGCGCGTATTCGGCGGAAGGCGGGGAGGTGTCGAGCAGGCGGCGGGAGACGAGGCCGCGCGATTCCAGTTCACGCAGGCGGGCGCTGAGTACGCGGGCGGAGATGCGCGGGATGTCGTGGCGCAGTTCGCCGAAGCGGCGGGGTTCGCCGCTCAGGTACCAGATCACGTTGGGTGCCCAGGCGCCGCGCAGCAGCGCCAGGCTTTCGGTGAGCGGGCAGGCGGGCGGTGGTATGACTTTGCTCTTGCGGACGGGGAGGCCCATGCGGGTGGCTCGGTAACCGGGGAGTTACCGCATTCTAGGACTAACCGACGGTTAGGTGGTATCCAATGGTAACCATGGTGGCGTAGCATGCGAGGGAGGGATGCGCGGCTTTGACCGGCGCGCGTCCGTTCCCCCGTCCCCATCAGGAGTCATCGCATGAAGCTCTACTACTCCCCCGGCGCCTGCTCGCTTTCCCCGCACATCGTGGCGCTCGAGGCTGGTATTCCGCTGCAACTGGAGAAGGTCGACGGCAAGGCCAAGCGCACCGAGCACGGTGCGGATTTCTGGCAGATCAATCCCAAGGGCTACGTGCCGGTGCTGGTGCTGGACAGCGGCGAAGTGCTGACCGAAGGCCCGGCGATCGTGCAGTACCTGGCCGACCAGAAGCCGGCGAGCGGCCTGGCGCCCGCCAACGGCACGCTGCCGCGCTACCACCTGCAGGAGATGCTGGGCTACATCAATTCGGAGATCCACAAGAGCTACAGCCCGCTGTTCAAGCCTGATACGCCCGAGGCCACCCGTGCCGAGCGCAAGGAGTACCTGGCGAAGCGTTACCAGTTCATCGAGGGCGTACTGGCCAAGCAGCCGTTCCTGCTGGGCGACAAGTTCACCGCGGCCGACGCCTACCTGTTCACCGTGACCAACTGGGCCAAGCACGTGGAGCTGGACCTGTCCGCATTTCCGTCACTGCTGGCGTTCCAGAAGCGTGTGGCTGCGCGCCCCGCGGTGCAGGCGGCGTTGGAGGCGGAAGGGTTGGTGAAGAAGGCTCTCGCCTGATACACATCGGGCTGCGCGTGTGATGCGCGGCCCGGAACGACACCCCCCCTCCCCTGCGCGCAGGGGAGGGGAAGGCCGGCTTCATGCAGGTCAGATGTCTTTCGCCAGCCCTTCGGCCAAGCCGATGTAGCCACCCGGCGTCAGCTCCAGCAACCGCTGCTTCGCTTCCGCCGGCAGGTCGAGGCCGGCGATGAATTCGCGCATCGACTCCTTCGTGATGCCGTGGCCGCGGGTCAGCGCCTTGAGCTGTTCGTAGGGTTGCGGCAGGCCGTAGCGGCGCATCACGGTCTGCACGGCTTCGGCCAGTACTTCCCAGCTGGCGTCGAGGTCGGCGGCGATGCGGTCGGCGTTGACGTTGAGTTTGCCCAGGCCTTTCTTCAGTGACTCCAGCGCGACCAGGCCGTGGCCGAACGCGGTGCCGAGCGCGCGCAGCACGGTGGAGTCGGTGAGGTCGCGCTGCCAGCGGCTGATCGGCAGCTTCTCGGCGAAATGGCCGAGCAGGGCGTTGGCGAGGCCGAAATTGCCCTCGGCGTTCTCGAAGTCGATCGGGTTGACCTTGTGCGGCATGGTGGAGGAACCCACCTCACCGGCCTTCAGCGTCTGCTTGAAGTAGCCCAGCGAGATGTAGCCCCAGATGTCGCGGGCCAGGTCGATCAGGATGGTGTTGGCGCGGCGCACCGCGTCGCAGTATTCGGCCACGTTGTCGTGCGGCTCGATCTGGGTGGTGTAGGCGTTGTAGTCGAGGCCGAGGCTTTCCACGAAGCGCTGCGAGAACGCGCGCCAGTCGAGCTCCGGGTAGGTAATGACGTGGGCGTTGTAGTTGCCCACTGCGCCGTTGATCTTGCCGGAAATCTCCACGGCGGCGAGCTGCCTGTGCTGGCGCTCCAGCCGCGCCACCACGTTGGCGATTTCCTTGCCCAGCGTGCTGGGCGAGGCGGTCTGGCCGTGCGTGCGCGAGAGCAGCGGCAGCGCGGCGTTCGCGTGCGCGATCTCGCGCAGCCTGGCGATCACCGCGTCCAGCTGCGGCAGCAGCACCTGGCTGCGCGCGTCGCGCAACATCAGCGCGTAGGACAGGTTGTTGATGTCCTCGCTGGTGCAGGCGAAGTGCACGAACTCCTTAGCTTGCGCCAGGCCGGCATCGGCGCCGATCTTCTCCTTGATGAAGTACTCCACCGCCTTGACGTCGTGGTTGGTGGTGGCCTCGATCGCCTTGATCCGCTCGCCGTCGGCTTCGCTGAAGTCATCCGCGATGGCTTGCAGGGTGGCGACCTGGGCGGCGTCGAACGGCGGCAGCTCGGCGATCTTCGGCTCGGCTGCCAGCGCCAGCAGCCAGGCGATTTCCACCTGCACGCGGCGATGCATCAGGCCGAACTCGCTGAAGATCGGGCGCAGCGCTTCGACCTTGCTGGCGTAGCGGCTGTCCAGCGGCGACAAGGCGGTCAGGGCGTGGTTGGACATCGGGGCGTTCCGGCAAGGGGAAACAGGCATTTT
Source organism: Rhodanobacter sp. B2A1Ga4 (assembly GCF_018101315.1). NCBI lineage: Bacteria > Pseudomonadati > Pseudomonadota > Gammaproteobacteria > Lysobacterales > Rhodanobacteraceae > Rhodanobacter > Rhodanobacter sp. B2A1Ga4. Next base: position 423,584 of record NZ_JADBJR010000001.1, read on the forward strand.
ACATTGACAGCGGCGCGATGCCTTGCGGCCTATAGTTGGCGGGTTTCCCACCCCCTTGCAAGGACAGAACCATGAGCGGCTTCCGCATCGAACACGACAGCATGGGCGAGCTGAAGGTCCCCGCCGACGCGCTGTACGGCGCGCAGACCCAGCGCGCGATCGACAACTTCCCGATCTCCGGCCTGCACCTGCCGCGCCCGTTCATCCGCGCGCTGGGGCTGATCAAGGCCGCGGCCGCCGAGGTCAACCTGGCGATGGGACATCTCAAAAAGAACCAGGCCGCGGCGATCCGCAAGGCGGCGCTGGCGGTGGCCGATGGCCAGCATGACGCGCAGTTCCCGATCGACATCTTCCAGACCGGCTCGGGTACCAGCACCAACATGAATGCGAACGAGGTGATCGCGCACCTGGCGGTGGCGGCGGGCGCCAAGGTGCATCCGAACGACCACGTCAACTACGGGCAGAGCTCGAACGACGTGATCCCCACGGCGATCCACGTTAGCGCCACGCTCACCGCCAGCGAGCAGTTGCTGCCGGCGCTGAAGCACCTGAAGCAAACCATCGACAGGCGCGCGCGTGAATTGCGCAACACGCCGAAAACCGGCCGTACCCACCTGATGGACGCGATGCCGATCACCTTCGGCCAGGAATTGTCTGGCTGGTCGGCGCAGATCGGTTCCGCCATCGAGCGCATCGGGGATGCGCTGAAACGCATGCGCCGGCTGCCGCAGGGTGGCACCGCGGTGGGCACTGGCATCAATGCCGATCCGAAGTTCGGCCCGGCGATGGCCGCCCAGCTGAAGAAGCTGACCGGGGTGAAGTTCGAGTCGGCGCAAAACTACTTCGAGGGCATGGCCGCGCAGGACGCCGCGGTGGAGCTGTCTGGACAACTGAAGACGCTGGCGGTGGCACTGATGAAGATCGCCAACGACCTGCGCTGGATGAATTCAGGCCCGCTGGCCGGCCTGGGCGAGATCGAGCTGCCGGCACTGCAGCCGGGTTCGTCGATCATGCCGGGCAAGGTCAATCCGGTGATTCCCGAGGCCACCGCGATGGTCGCCGCGCAGGTGATCGGCAACGACGCTTCCATCACCATCGCCGGCCAGTCCGGCAACTTCCAGCTCAACGTGATGTTGCCGCTGATCGCGCACAACCTGCTGCAGTCGATCGGGATCCTGGCCAACGTCAGCATGCTGCTGGCCGACAAATCCATCGCCGGCTTCAAGGTCAACAAGGCGCGGGTGAACCAAGCACTGGCGATGAACCCGATCCTGGTCACCGCGCTGAACCCGGTGATCGGCTACGAGAAGGGCGCAGCCACCGCCAAGCTGGCGTACAAGCAGCACCGGCCGATCATGGAGGTGGCGCTGGAAACCACCGGGCTGTCTAAGGACGAACTGAGGAAACTGCTCGATCCGATGACGCTCACCAAGGGCGGCATCCACGGGTAATGCCCCGCTGACTGCTGTCATTCCGGGATATCACTGGCTTTTCTGACGATGAATCCGGAATCCATTTGTTGTGGGGAAGCCGAAAATGGATTCCGGATTGCCGCATCGTAGGGCCCATGTGGCCCTTCAGAGTGGTGGAGATGAGAGGTGTCGGCTACCTGGCGATCGCGGCGGCCTGCGCTGACTGTGCACCACGAACCATCAGCAGGATGCCAGTCACGATTTCGGCGATGAAGATCGGTACCCAGCCGACTTGCAAAGCGTCTCCCCACGCTGGCATCACCAGGCTGGTTACCGCTACCACGAAGGTGAGCGCCGACGCGAACATGCCGAATGCGGAGAGCACTCGCGGCAAATAAGGCGTGCGCAGGAACAGCCGATAGAACAGCGTCGAGCCGAAGCTGAAGAACACGATCCCGATGTTGAATGATGCGAAGTCGGCGGCTTGGGCCAGGTCCACCAGCGCTTTCATCTGCGTGGCGCCCAGGGATTGCGCAAATTCCGGCTCCGTCCGCAGCGCAAGCGCGGCGAATGCGACGATCGCGGTCAACCCGCCGAAGGCCTCGCCCAGCCGGAAATACAGGGCCAGCCGCGCGATGTGTTCGTCCACGGACTTGAGTACCACGTACAGCGAATACGCCAGCAATACCGTGAACACCGATGCCAGGAATTGCAGCACGAGCGCGGCGCGATAGAGCGGCAGTTCCGCAACGATACGCACGGTGCGCTCGGCGAAAGTCCCGCTGCCGGTGACATGGCCGATCAGCAACTGACCACCCATGAACAAGACGATGAGCAGCAGGTAGACGAAGCCGGCGATGCGCGCGTAGCGCATTTGCGCAGCACTTTCCGTAACGGTGGACATGCGTTGACTCCCTGGTCGTGGATGGCTGTGCGGAAAGATGCCGGCGGATGCTTTCGCGCAGCGTTCTGGATGTATCCAGTGGCTGGATGGCGGAGCGTCGGTTTGGGTTGCCTGAAGGTTCGTGAACCGGCACGGCGCAGTGTTTTGGCTTAGGAGGCTGCTGCGCTGCGTGGCCACCGCCATGCGTACCAGGCCGCAAGCGACTGCAGTACCACCTCGATGCTGCTGAGGAAAATGTAGAACATCCACGACCCGGGTATGGTCATCAGCACGATGATGGTCAACAGCACGCCCACCAGGATGTTCAACCAGCGGGCCAGTGCCGGTGGCAGCGTCAGCGACAGGAAGATCATCACGGCCGGCACGGCGATCAGGATGGCCACGGCAAGCAGCGATCCCTGGCTGGTCGGCCCCAGCAAGCCCTGCCCAGCCAATATTCCCTTGATATCCCCGGGCCGGTAGAGCCCGAGGAAATCTCCGTAGATGTAGCAGAACATCACCGACGTCCACAGCGCGGCCAGCTTCAGCTGTACGGGTGCGCGCCAGTGTTCGAGTGGCTGGTTGGCGGTCGTGTTCAAGGCAAACTCCCTGTAGGCGATGGGAAAGGGCAGTCACGCACGCGTGGGCGTGACGGATGCGGCTTGCGCTTGCCGGAAGCTGGGGCGTGCGCCCAGCAGCAATAGCCAGAGCATGAACAGCACTTCCACGAATTGCAGCGGGCCGAGCACGCTGGAAAGCATGTCCCGCCAACCCGGCAGCACGGCCCAGGCGATGCTCTGGATCAGGTAGGCCAGGCCATTGAGGATCAATCCGTAGCCGAACAGGCGCGGCAGGAAGCCCGAACGCAGCACCAGCATCGCCAGCGGGAACAGCCATAGCCCCCACAGCAGTTCGGCGGCGCCGACAGCTTCGCCGTGCAGGCGCAGGAACAGCATGGCAAGCGCCGCGCGCTGCGGCGGATCGAAGGCGGCGAGTGCATTCCCGCCGTGCGCCAGCAGCAGGGCAGCGGCATCGTTGATCACGTTGAAGAAGTACAGCGCCGGCACCAGCGCGCCGCCAAGCAACAGCATGGCGATGGCGTGCCGTCGATCCACGTCGCCCAGCAGGCGGTAGAGCGCCAGCGCCACGAAGGCCATCAGCGCCCCGCAGACGAGATCGGTGGCCAGGCCGATTCGGAACAGTGTCTCGTGCATGGTGATGCGGGCGATGGTCGCGGCCGCGTCACCGCTCACGAACAAGGCGTTCGGTACGTAGATCAGTCGATACGGCGCGAGCAGCACCACCAGCAGGTATAGCAAGCCGGCTTGGCGTGCGGTTCGATCCTGGGGACTCATGTGTGCTCCATGCGATGGCTGCCTGGCGGCGAGGGCGGGAGATACGCCCCGTGGCGTCGCGGGACGCCACGGGGCAGTACGGGCATTGGCGCGACCCGACTCAGTCCGAGAACACGGCAAAGCCCTTCTTGCCGTCCTTGTCCTTCACGTCCTTGCCGCAGTCGTCGACGTCCTGCTGCGTCATCGTGGCGTAGGGCTTGAACGCAGGCATCGCCGCGGCCAGCTTTTGCTGCGAGGTCATGAGGTCGGGCAGGCGCTTGCACAGTTGCATGGCGGCGGCCTGGATCTGATCGGTCTGCGGCTTGATGCTGGCTTCGATCTCCTTGTCGGTCTTGCCGGTGAACGCGCCCCAGATCGCCTGCTTGGCCGCGGTGACGCCGACGTCCGCGCCGCTGGCGCCGATGTCCATGCCGGCTTCGGCGATGCCGATGATCTGCTGGCGATAACCCACCAGCAGGGTGTGCTGTTCCGGCGTGGCCTCGACCGGCTTGCCGGCGATGACCAGCGTGCCCTGCGGGGTGATCACCGCCTTGGGCAGGGAGCCGTCGTGCGGGTGCGGACCGTCGCCGATGTGGATGCCGCCCACGTCGATGTCCTTGGTGACCAGCTCCTTCTTGGCCTGCTCGATGCCCTTGCGGACCTCGGTGGCGATCATCGAGGAAGAAGTCTGCTCGCGGACTTCCTTCGCGGCCTGCGTGGTGTCGCCGGCGGCGCCCGATGGGCTGGTGTCCTGCCCGGACTGGCTGCAGGCAGCCAGCGGCAGCAGCAGGACCAGTGCGAGTGTATTGAGCGTGATGCGCTTCATGGATGTTCTCCTTGATCCGAATTCGACTGGAAGTCAGCTGTCGTCGCGCCAGCGGCGGAACCAGATGGCGCCGGCCAGCAGGCCCAGGCCGATCACGACGCCAATCCACAGGTCCGGTGATGCCAGCAACTGGTAGGTGTTGGCGAGGTCCATGAAGTCCATGCTCGGGTTGCCGGAGACGTGGACGATGGAGTCGCCGTTGGTGTTGAACATGCTGCCGGTGCCGGGGAAGGTGCTGAGCAGGCCGCGCTGCACGATGTTCTTCCAGAACCAGGTGGCCGGCAGGTTGAACACGCCCATCAGGCCGAACCAGCTGATCACCAGGCCGCTGGCCACTGGCAACGCGACGGCCCAGAGGAACGGCTTGTTGCGCGCCCAGGCCGAGCAGAGCAGCAGCCAGCCGACCGACGGCAGGGCCCACAACACATACAGCGGGATGTAGCCGATCAGGTTGGACATGATGCGGAAGGGATGGGCCAGCAACAGCAGCTGCCACACATTCACGCCATGGAACGACAGGGTGATGGCGAGGATCAGCAGCTGCAGGATGCCGACCACGAGACCGACGATCACGGCGATCACGGGGGCGAGCACGGTACCGCTGATGACCTTGGACAACACGGTGCTGGCGTCGGAGATGGGCAGGGACTTCCAGAACAGGATGCTGCGGTCACGCCGGTCGTCATACAAGGCGCCGAGGCAATAGAAGAACACCACGAAGCCGAGTACCACGGTGAGCAGGCCCATCGCCGAATACATCGCCAGGTCCAGCGCAAAGCCCACCTTGCTGAGGTCGCCCGCATCCATGTCGGACATGACAACGTGCAGGCCGCTGCTGGCTCCGAAATGGATGCCATGGCTGGCGCCCAGCACCTCGGCGGTGATGATGCCCATGATGTTCAGCAGCAGAAAAATGCCGCCGGTGATGACGGGGGCCCAGAAAAAGCCGCCGCGATGTTCCCAGAACTCGCGTTTCACCAGCCAGTAGGTGTCTTTCCAGATCGGGGTGTTCATGCGTAGGTCCCTTTCATGGTGGCGACGAACAGGTCGCTGACGGAAGGCCGGCGGGTTTCGCCCAGTTGCTCCAGCGTCGCGCGGTTCGCACCGTCAAAAAGAAAAATGCTCTTGCCGAACACCTGGCGCTCGTCCAGCGGCTTCAGTGCGCGGGCCGCGTCGGCCTTGTCGGCGCCCACCATCACTTCGATGAAGCGCTCGCCGACCGCGTCCATGTCGGCGTCCAGCACGATCCTGCCGTCGCGGATGAACATCAGGTCGGTGAGGATGTGCTCGACTTCTTCCACCTGGTGCGTGGTGACGATGATGGTCTTGTTCTCGTCGAAGTAGTCTTCCAGCAGGTTCTGGTAGAACTGCTTGCGATAGAGGATGTCCAGGCCCAGGGTGGGTTCGTCCAGGATCAGCAGCCTGGCGTCGATGGCCATCACCAGCGCCAGGTGCAGCTGCACGATCATGCCCTTGGACATCTGCCGCACGCGCTGCTCGGGCTGCAGCTTGGTGCGCGCCAGGAACGCCTCGCACTTGGCGCGGTCGAAGCGCGGGTGCACGTTGGCGACGAAGTCCACCGCCTGGCGTACCTTGATCCAGCGCGGCAGCACGGCCACGTCGGCGATGAAGCACACTTCGCCCATCAGCCTGTCGCGCTGCTTGCGCGGGTCGAAGCCCAGCACGTTCAGTTCGCCGCTGAAATCGGTGAGGCCCAGGATCGCCTTCAGCGCGGTGGTCTTGCCGGCGCCGTTGGGGCCGATCAGGCCGACGATGCGGCCGGGTTCGATGCGGAAACTGGCGTTGTCCAGCGCCAGTGCCGACTTGTATCGCTTGGTCAGGCCACTGGCCGTGATCACCGCGCTCATGATTTGTCCTCCTTGTCGGCGTTGCCCTTTTCGGTTGGGGCTTCGCGCATAAGCGTCTTCAGATCCAGCCCCAGTCGCTGCAGCCGGGCAAACAGGACCGGCCACTCCTCGCGCAGGAACCGCTCGCGTTCGGATTTCAGCAGCGCCTCGCGAGCGCCTTCGATGACGAACATGCCCAGACCCCTCCTTTTCTCAACCAGTTGTTCGTCGACCAGTTCCTGGTACGCCTTCGACACGGTCAGCGGATTGATCTGAAAATCCGCGGCCACCTGGCGTACCGACGGCAGCGGGTCGCCCTCGTTCAAGGCGCCGTCCAGGATCATCGCCACCACGCGTTGCTGCAGCTGGCGATAGATCGGGACGCTGTCGTTCCAGATCATGGTCATGTTTTATTCCTTGCCGATGCGGCCGAACTTGTTGCCAAACGAATAGTAGGGCATGGCCAACTGCGACCCGAGCAGGCTGAACTGCTCCGCGTGGCTGGCGCCATCCAGGTGACCGATGGCCGGGATCGCGGCGACGCCGGCGACGCCGATGTCGTTCAGCAGGGCGGCGGTGCGCATTTCGGCAGCGCTGGGGGTAACCTGGACCGGGGCCAGGTCGATGACGTGGATGGTGCTGGTCTTGCTGGCCGGGGCTGGCTGGCTGTCGACGTTGTAGTTGACGGCGCTCAGGCTGGCGAAGGTGAACAGGACGGCGGCGGCGCTGGCGATCAGGTTTTGCGCTTTCATGACGGGCCTCCTTAGTGACCTCGTTGAGTGGTGTTGTAGTGAACTATAACACAATGTTTCGATCCGTCAATAGGCGCGTGGCTATTTCGCAACATGACTGATGGCCTATGCGTCGAAACCGCGCTGCGGCGCGGTTCGGCAGCATCGGAACCGCGGTGCCGGCCATCCCGGCGTGGTTCAATGGGCAGTCTTCAGCCTCGACGGAGCCGCCCGATGGATCTCGAATTGACCGGCCGCGTGGTGGTGGTCACCGGCGCCAGCAGGGGCATCGGGCTGGCTTGCACGGCCGCATTCGCCCGCGAGGGGGCGACGGTGGTCGGCATCGCGCGTGACCCGGCCAACCTGCAGGCGGCGCAACGCCAGCTCGCTGCGGCCGGACTGATGCTGGCGGTGCAGGCGGCGGACCTGAAGGACAGCGTGGCGGCCGGGCTGGTGATCGAGCGCATCGAGCACGACCACGGCCCGATCGACGTGCTGGTGAACTGCGCCGGCGCTGCGCGCCGCACGCCGCCGGCCGAACTGGATGCGGCCGCGGTGCTGGCGGCGATGCAGGCGAAGTACCTCAGCTACATGCACGCGATCGACCCGGTGATCCGCCGCATGGGCGCGCGTGGCCGCGGCAGCATCGTCAACGTGATCGGGCAGGGCGGGCGGCAGGCCAGCCCACTGCACATCGCCGGTGGTTCGGCCAACGCCGCGCTGATGCTGGCCACGGTGGGCTACGCCAACGCCTACGCCGGCAAGGGCGTGCGGGTCAACGCGATCAACCCCGGTATCACCCGCACCGGCCGCATGGAGGAGGGGCTGGACGCCGAAGTGCGCGCCACCGGCCTGCCGCGTGAGGAACTGCTGGCGCGGCAGTTGGCCGGCATCCCGCTGGGGCGCCTGGCCGAGCCGGCGGAAATCGCCGACGTGGCGCTGTTCCTGGCCTCGGCACGAGCCAGCTACGTCACTGGTGCGATCGTCCCGATGGACGGCGGCCGGACCTCGACGATCTGAGCGTTGCTGCAAAGAAAAAGGCCGGCGTGGACACCGGCCTTTTTCGTCCCGCATCCTGCGACATCAATCCCTGGCGGCGTAGACCTGCTTGCCGCCTACCCAGGTCTGCAGCACCCTGGTGTTCCAGATCTTGCTGGGCGAGTCCTTGACCACGTCGTGGTCGACCAGGATGAAATCGGCCCACTTGCCCGGCTCCAGCGTGCCCAGCGTGTGTTCCGCGTGCTCGGCGTAGGCCGCGTCGAGGGTGAATGCGCGCAGCGCCTGCACCAGCGTCATGTCCTGCTGCGGGTACCAGCCGCCGGGCGGCTGGCCGTCGTGGTCCTCGCGGGTCACCGCCGAATACAGGCCGTAGAACGGGTTGGGTGACTCTACCGGGAAGTCCGAGCCGCCGGCGATCACCGTGCCCTGCTTGAGGAAGCGCTGCCATGCGTAGGCGCCGGCGATCCGCTGGTGGCCGATGCGGTCCTCGGCCATGTTCATGTCGGAGGTGGCGTGGGTGGGCTGCATCGAGGCGATCAGCTTGAGCGGCACGAAGCGGGGAATGTCCTGCAGCGACAGGATCTGCGCGTGCTCGACCCGGTTGCGCAGCGCGATCGCTTGCGGGTGGGTCTGGTAGGCGCTGGCAAAGCTGTCCAGCACCTCGCGGTTGGCGCTGTCGCCGATGGCGTGGATGGCCACCTGGTAGCCCCTGGCGAAGGCCTTGTCGATCTTCGCGGTCATCGCCGCGGGCGGCATGAACAGCAGGCCGCGGTTGTGCGGGTCGTCGCTGTAGGGCTTGAGCATCGCCGCACCGCGGCTGCCCAGCGCGCCGTCGGCGAACAGCTTCACCGTGCGCACGGTGAGGAAGTCACCGCCGTAGCCGATCAGCGGGCCGTCCCGGCTGATGGTGTCGAACGCCGCGCCGGTGTCGCGGATCATCGCGTAGATGCGCGCGGTCAGCTTGTGCGCGTCGGCGTAGGCGCGGTAGAGCCGGTAGGTGTCCAGGTCGATGCCGGCGTCGCCGACGCCGGTGAGGCCCACGCTGGCCATCTCGGCCAGCGCGGCGTCGAGTGCGGCGGCTCGTTCCTGTGCGGTGGGTGCCGGCACCTTGTCGTTGACCAGGTCGGTGGCGGCGTCGACGAACACGCCGGCCGGGTTGCCGCTGGCGTCGCGTTCGATGCGCCCGCCGGACGGGTCCCTGGTGGCCGCGTTGACGCCGGCCAGCCTGATGGCGGCGGAGTTGGCCCAGGCGGCGTGGCCGTCGACGCGGCTCAGCCACACCGGGCGGTCGGACACGACGGCGTCCAGTTCCTTCGCGGTGGGGAAGCGGCCGAGCTTCCAGATTTCCTGGTTCCAGCCGCCGCCGAGTATCCACTTCGCATCGGGATGCGCCGCGGCGTAGGCCTTCACCTTGGCCAGCGCTTCCTGCAGCGATTGCGTGCCGGTGAGGTCGACGCTGTTGCGCGCGTAGCCGAGGTCCAGCACATGGCCGTGGGCATCGATCAGCCCGGGCAGCAGGGTACGGCCGTGGCCGTCGATCACCCTGGCGTCGCCGGCGCGATTGGCCAGTTCGGCATGGCTGCCGGTGGCGACCACCTTGCCCTGGTCGACCAGCAGCGCCTGGAAGTGCTGCAGCTTGCCGTGGCTGTCCAGCGTGTAGCCGTTGACGTTGTCGACCAGCAGGTCGGCGGCCTGCACCGCCGGTGCCAATGCCAGCAGGGCGAGCATGGACAGGCATAGCGAGCGTTTCATGCGCGGATCCCGGTGGGTGGGTGAACCCGCAGTGTGTCGGCATGCGCGCGGTTTTTCCACTGCGGTGGTTACCGGTTGCCGGCACGAAAACGCAAAACGCCCCCTCCGCACGGGAGAGGGCGTTCGCGATGGCGCTGCAGCCGGGGGGCGTCAGGCGGCCCTGGCGACCAGTGTTCCGATCGTGTTGTGCGCCGACTTCAGCGCCGCGGCCTTCTGCTCGTCGCCGATCGCAACGCCTTCGGCCCGCACGAACTCGACGTCATTGATGCCGATGAAGGCGAAGGCGGCGCGCAGGTAGGGTTCCTGGAAATCCATCGCGGCGGCGGCTGCATCCTTGCTGTAGATGCCGCCGCGGCTGGAGGCGACGATCACCCGCTTGCCGCCGGCCAGGCCTTCGGGGCCGTTCGCGGTATAGCGGAAGGTCTTGCCGGCGACCAGGATGCGGTCGAGCCACGCCTTGAGCGAGCTGGAAATGGCGAAGTTGTACATCGGCGCGCCGATCACCACCACGTCGGCGGCGAGGAATTCCTCCAGCAACTGGTTGCCAAGCACGGCGGCAGGGTCGCTGGCGTCGGCCACCGGCGTCCAGTGCGGCAGCGGCTGGGCGGCCAGATCGTGGTAATGGATGACGGCGTCGGGTGTGCTGCGCTTCAGCTCGGCTACGATGTCGGCGGTCAGCTGGCGCGACACCGAGTAGCCACCCAGCGCGCTGGAGTCGAGATGCAAGAGTTTCATGGAAAGGTTCCTGGTCGAGCCAACGATTGGCGATGGAATCAGGATATATTCCGAACAATATCGCGATAAGATGGCAGTTATCGAACTTATCGTTCTTGAATGGAAACGACGATGACGGTATTGAGCGGTGCCCTGCAGGACCTCAACGACCTGTACTTTTTTGCCGCGGTGGTCGAGCACGGCGGCTTTTCCGCGGCCGGCCGCGCGCTGGGCATACCGAAGTCGCGCCTGAGCAAGCGCGTGGCCCAGCTGGAGGAACGCCTCGGCGTGCGCCTGCTGCAGCGGACCACGCGGCGCTTCGTGGTGACCGAGGTCGGCGAGCGCTTCTACGCGCATTGCCGCGCCGTGCTGGAAGAGGCGCAGGCGGCGCAGGACGCCGTGGACGAACTGCGCGCCGAGCCGCGCGGCGTGGTGCGCCTGAGCTGCCCGGTCTCGCTGGCGCAGACCGTGCTGGCGCATGTGCTGCCGGATTTCCTCGCGCAGTACCCGAAGATGCAGGTGCGGCTGCTGTCGGGCAACCGCCGGGTCGACGTGATTGGCGAGGGTTACGACCTGGCGATCCGCGTGCGCACCAAGCTGGATACCGACGCGAACCTGGTGATCCGCACCTTCGGCCTGTCGCGCACCAAGCTGGTGGCCAGCCCGGCGCTGCTGAAGGCGCAGGGGCGCCCGCTGCAACCGGACGACCTGGCCCGCCTGCCGGCGCTGTCGATGAGCGAGCACGAGGGCGCCCAGCTGTGGGAGCTGATCGGCGCGAACGGCGCGCAGACCAGCGTGGAAGTGCAGGCGCGGCTGATCACCGGCGATTTCGCGGTGCTGCTGGAGGCTGCCCGCCGCGGCATGGGTGTGGCGCTGCTGCCGGAGTTCGTCTGTGCGCCGGCGATCACCGCAGGCGAGCTCGAAGTGGTGCTGCCGGAGTGGAGCGTACCCGAGGGCACCATGCACTTCGTCTATCCCAGCCGGCGCGGCATGCTGCCGGGCGTGCGTGCGCTGGTGGATTTCCTGGCCGAGCGGTTGCCGGCCACCACCTTGCAGAAGCACGAGCAATGCAAGCAGCGTCCGCAGGGCGAACTCCCCGCGGCATGATGCGCACGATGGTCCCGATGCAGTACGCTGCCGGGTTCACGGACATTTATACGGCCAAACGATGATCGCGACCAAGCTTCCCAAAGTCGGCACCACCATCTTCAGCGTGATGAGCCAGCTCGCGCTGCAGCACAAGGCGGTCAACCTGGGCCAGGGTTTCCCCGACTTCGAGCCGCCGCAGGGGCTGCGCGACGCGTTGACCCGCGCGATGAACGAAGGCCGCAACCAGTACGCGCCGATGCACGGCATCGCGGCCCTGCGCGAGCAGATCGTGTTGAAGACCGAACGGCTGTACGGCCGCAAGCTCGACGTCGATACCGACATCACGCTCACCTCCGGCGCCACCGAGGCGATCTTCGCGGCGATCGCGGCGACGGTGCGCGCGGGCGAGGAGGTGATCGTGTTCGACCCGGCCTACGACTGCTACGAACCGGCGATCGAGCTGCAGGGCGCGCGGGCGGTGCATATCCCGCTGACCGTGCCGGCGTTCGCGATCGACTGGCAACGCGTGCGCGACGCGGTGACGCCGAAGACGCGCATGATCATGATCAACACGCCGCACAACCCGTCCGGTGCGGTGCTGTCGGCGGCCGACCTGGAGCAGCTGGCGGCGATCGTGCGCGATACCGATATCGTGGTGCTGTCCGACGAAGTGTACGAACACATCGTCTATGACGGCGCGCGGCACGAGAGCGTGCTGCGCCATCCAGAACTGGCCGAACGGAGCATTGTGGTCTCCTCGTTCGGCAAGACCTACCACTGCACCGGCTGGAAGGTTGGCTACGCGGTGGCGCCGGCCGCGCTGAGTGCCGAGTTCCGCAAGGTGCACCAGTACCTCACCTTCTGCACCTTCCACCCGGCACAGGTGGCGTTCGCCGAGTTCATGGCCAGCACGCCGCAGCATTATCTGGAACTGCCGGCGTTCTATCAGGCCAAGCGCGATCGTTTCCGTGCGCTGCTGGCGCCGTCGCGCTTCAAACTGCTCGACGTGCCGGGTGGCTATTTCCAGCTGGTCGATTATTCGGCGATCCGCGACGAGGACGACCTTGCCTTCAGTCGCTGGCTGGTGGAGCAGGGTGGGGTGGCCGCCATTCCGCTGACGCCGTTTTATGAAAGCGCGCCGGGCACGCGATTGCTGCGGCTGTGTTTCGCCAAGAGCGACGCCACCATGGAGGCGGCCGCGGAGCGGCTGTGCCGGCTGTGAGCAGCGATGGCGTGGGCCTCGAACCGCTGCGCGTGTCGCTGGTACAGGGCGCCACCCGCTGGCACGATGCGCCGGCAAACCGCGACTACTACGGCGCGCTGGTGCGCCAGGCCAAAGGCAGCGACTTGATCGTGCTGCCGGAGACGTTCCTGTCCGGCTTCAGCAACGACATCCAGGCCAGCGCCGACACCATGGACGGCGAGGGCGTGGCCTGGCTGCGCGCGCTGGCGATCGAGGTCGGCGCGGTGATCTGCGGCAGCCTGGCGATCCGCGAGGACGGCGTGGTCTACAACCGCCTGCTGTGGGTGCGCCCGGACGGCAGCTTCGAGCAGTATGACAAGCGCCACCTGTTCCGCATGGCCGGCGAGCACACTCGCTACGGCGGCGGCAACCAGCGGCTGGTGGTGGAACTGAAGGGTTGGCGCATCCTGCCGCAGGTCTGCTACGACCTGCGTTTCCCGGTGTGGCTGCGCAACCGCCGGCTGGCGTCTGCCACCGGTGGCATGGACTACGACCTGGCCGTGTTCGTGGCGAACTGGCCGGCGCCGCGCCGGCAACCGTGGCGTACCTTGCTGCGCGCGCGGGCGATCGAGAACCTCAGCTACGTGGTCGGGGTGAACCGGGTCGGCGTGGACGGCAACGAGATTCCGTATGCCGGCGACAGCGCGGTGCTCGATCCGGTCGGCGAGCCACTGGTGGAACTGGGCGCGCAGGAACAGGTGGTGACGATCACGCTGGACTCGGCACCGCTGCTGGCGCACCGCGAACGCTTCCCGGCGTGGATGGACGCCGACGCGTTCACGCTCGATCCGGGCTGATCCCAACCTCATCGTGGACAACAAAAAGCCGCCCATGGGCGGCTTTTTGTCGAGAACTCACGCCGGCTCAGAGTATCGCCAGCACCGCTTCCGGCGGACGGCCGATGACGGCCTTGCCGTTGGCGACCACGATCGGGCGTTCGATCAGCTTCGGGTGCGCCACCATCGCGGCGATCAGTGCACCGTCGTCGAGGGCAGGATCGTCCAGCCCCAGCGAGCGGTACTCCTCCTCGCCGGTACGCAGCAGTTCGCGTGCGGTCATGCCCAGCTGTTGCAGCAGCACGACCAGTTCGGCGGCGCTTGGCGGCGTGTCGAGATAGTTGATCACTTCGACCTTGCCGCCGTGCTGTTCCAGCAACGCCAGCGTGGCGCGCGACTTGGAACAGCGGTTGTTGTGGTAGATGCGCAGCATCGGTCCATCACTCTCCGTGGTCAGGGCCTCAGCGATTGCCCGAACGGTTGCCGCCGCGACCCGGTGGGCGACCGCCGGCCGGGCCGCCGTGACGGGCGCCGCCCTGCGGACGGTTGCCACCCTGGCCTGGCGGGCGGCCGCTGCCATGTGGCCGGTTGCCGCCCTGGCCGTGTGGACGGGCCGCCTGGTTGCCGTGCGCACGATTGCCCTGGGCCTGCCCCTGGCCTTGCGCCCGCGGGCTGCGATTGCCTGGTGCACGGTTGCCGCCCAGGCCAGGACCACGCGATTCACCGCCGAAGCCGCTGTACGGACTGCCGGCGGCCCGACCTTCACCCGTGCCGTGCGCGCCGAAGGGCTTGCCACCACCCGGGCGCCGATTGCCAGCACCGGCGGCATTGCCGCGCGGGGCGTCGGGACGGGTGCTGCCGTCGCGGCTTTCGCCGGCGAACCATGTGCGCACCGACGGCAGCTCCTGGCCTGGCGCCACGCGTCGACCCTTGCCGCCACCGTGCTTGCCGGCGCCGCTGCGTTCGGGGCGGGCCAGGTTGCCGTTGACTTCCTTGCCGTCGCGGCGCGGCGGCTTGCGCCCGCGGGTCGGTTCCTCGCGGATGCGGTCGTAGGCGCGCAGTTCACGTGCCTCGTCCTGGCCGCCGGTCCAGGCCGTGCCGGCGCCGCGTTCGGGGCGGTACTCGGTGACGTTGCGATTGGCACGGCGCTGATGCAGCACCGGGCTCAGGGTCAGCACCGGTTGCGGCATGCCGAGGCCGGTGGTCTGGCGCAGCTGCTTGACGCCTTCGGCATCGAGCGCTTCGCATTCGCCACGGCGCAGGTTGCGCGGCAACTCGATCCCGCCGTAGCGGATGCGCTTCAGGCGGCTGACCAGGAAACCCTGCGAGTCCCACAGTCGGCGAACTTCGCGGTTGCGGCCTTCGCGGATCACCACGCGAAACCAGCTGTGGCTGCCGCCGCGGCTGATCACGGCGATCTCGTCGAAGCGGGCCGGGCCGTCTTCCAGCTCCACGCCGGCCTTGAGTTTCTCGATGACCTCGTCAGGCACTTCGCCGTGCACGCGGCACAGGTATTCGCGTTCGAGCCCGCTCCTGGGGTGCATCAGCGCGTTGGCCAGTTCGCCATCGGTGGTCAGCAGCAGCAGGCCGGTGGTGTTGATGTCGAGTCGGCCCACGGCGACCCAGCGCGCGCCTTTCAGGCGCGGCAGCTGTTCGAACACGGTGGGACGGCCATCGGGGTCGTCGCGGGTGGTCAGCACGCCCTCGGGCTTGTGGTAGATCAGCACCTCGGTGTCGTCGCGGCTGTCGGTGGCCACGACGAACTGCTTGCCATCCATGACCACGCGGTCGCCGGCCTTCACGCCCATGCCGATTTCGGCAGGGGCGCCATTCAGTTCGACTTCGCCGGACTGGATGCGCTGCTCGAGCATGCGGCGCGAGCCGAGGCCGGCATTGGCCAGCACCTTGTGCAGGCGCTCTTCCAGCGCGGGTGCGTCGGTGTCGATACGCGGTTCGCGCTTCAGGGATAAAACGGATTTTTGCGGCGCAGTCATGCGCGATACTCCTCGGGATCTTGCTCGGCGGTGTCGGTGTCGACGTCCGCGGCGGGGTTCGCTGCCTCGTCGGCAGTGGCAATCGGGTTGTCGGCGGGCAGGCTCGTGTCGGAGCCAGGTTCGCCGGACTCGGGTGAACTGGCCGGCGCATCGGCGTCGACCATGATGTCGCTGTCTTCGGTATCTGCGATGTCCGCAGATGGATGGTGTTCAGTGTCGTCGCCGGCCTCGGCTGCCATCTCGTCCGGGTCGATCGGCAGGTCACGCACGATGCGGGCGGGCAGGGGGTCGGGCTCGAAGCGCATCTGCGGGTCTTCCATGTCGCGGATTTCCGACAGCGGCGGCAACTGGTCCAGCGATTTCAGGTTGAAATAATCGAGAAAGGCGCGGGTGGTGCCGAACAGCGCCGGCTTGCCGGGAACGTCGCGATAGCCGACCACGCGGATCCACTCGCGCTCCTCCATCGTCTTGATGATGTTGGAGGACACCACCACGCCGCGGATCTGCTCGATCTCCGGGCGGGTGATCGGCTGGCGGTAGGCGATCAGCGCCAGTGTCTCCAGCAGTGCGCGCGAATAGCGACTGGGGCGCTCGGTCCACATCCGCGAGATCCACGGGTGCACGTCCTGGCGCACCTGGTAGCGGAAGCCGGAAGCCACTTCCTTCAGCTCGATGCCGCGGCCCGCGCAGTCCCCGGCCAGCGCCTCAAGCGTCCTGGCGATCTGCTCGCGGTTGACCTCGTCGGCCTCGTTGAACAGCTCGCCCAGCTGCTGCACGGTCAACGGCTGGGTGGAGGCCAGCAGGGCGGCCTCGATGATGGGTTTGAGTTGCTCGATCTGCATGACCTTGGATTCGGATGCCGGTTTGATCGGTACCGCTCAGTGGTTGTCGTTCATTCGCCGGACGATTCGATCAGTGCCGACTCGCCCGCTTGTGCGTCGTCCGCCGGTGCGTCGACGGGCTCCTCGGCATGGCTGACCTTCGCCTTTACGTAGATCGGCGCCAGTGGCTCTTCCTGGACGATCTCGACCAGCATTTCCTTGGCCAGCTCCAGCATCGCCAGGAACGTCACCACGATGCCGAGGCGCCCCTCGCTGATGTCGAACAGGCTCTCGAAGCGGTGGAAGCTGCTGTCGTCGAGCCGGCTGAGCAGTTCGCCCATGCGCTGGCGCACGCTGAGCGCCTCGCGCTTGATCGCGTGATGCCCGAACAACTCCGCCCGGTGCATCACATCCTTCAGTGCCAGCAGCAGCTCGGTCAGCTCCAGCGGCGGCGGCAACCTGATCACGTTGCGTTCGCCCACGTCGGCGTGGACCACCACGCTGTCGCGTTCCTGCCGCGGCAGCGCTTCGATGTCCTCGGCGGCGCGCTTGAACCGCTCGTACTCCTGCAAGCGCCGTACCAGTTCGGCACGGGGATCCTCTTCCAGCCCTTCCTCGGCGGGCGGCCGCGGCAGCAACAGCCGCGACTTGATCTCGGCCAGGATCGCGGCCATCAGCAGGTATTCGGCGGCCAGCTCCAGCCGCATCACGTCCCGCATCAGCTCGATGTAGGCCATGTACTGCCGGGTGATCTCGGCGACCGGGATGTCCAGGATGTCCAGGTTCTGCCGGCGGATCAGGTACAGCAGCAAGTCCAGCGGCCCTTCGAACGCCTCCAGGATGACCTCTAGCGCGTCCGGCGGGATGTACAGGTCCTGCGGCATCTGCAGCATCGGTTGGCCGCGCACGATGGCCAGCGGCATTTCCTGCTGTTGAGGTACCGGTGCAAACGCGTCCTGCGGTGCGGTGACCGGGCTCTGTGGCTCGACGGGCTCAGTGCTCATCAATGCATGTCATGGGGCCGTCTTCAGCGGCTGCAGTGCGTTCAACATGATCGGAGTCATTCCATGCCGACACGGCATCGGATGTCCGTACTCGGAACACGGCGGTGAGGCGGCATTCCCGGGATACTGCGTTCTTCACACTTGTTCGTTCGAGGCGTGGCGGACGCCATCGTCACGACGGGCATGACGAAGCCACTCGGTGGTGGTTCGGTCAGGCAGATCGCCAGCGACCATCGCGTCGACTGCGGGTTGTCAGCCACGGCAGGTACGCCAAGCCAGGGAGGGCGGGAAACGACGCCACCGGCTGTTCACAGGTCGGTTCGAGAGCAATCGAATGGATGCCAGGGGCCGCCGAGAGTGCTCGGCAAACATTTCCATGGAGCCACGCGTGGGCCAAGAGTAGCGGTTAGCCGGTGCCAAGTCCAGCGCAGGCCACCTGCTGGCGCGGTTGTCCACAAGGCACCGTTTGCGGGCGTCTGCCGGTTTTGCAGCGGCGCTCCCGGCAGGCACAATAGGTGGATTGCGCCGGGAAAACCGGTGCGCCGCAGCGCGGCAGGGGGCGGCATGTGACCTAATGTGTCGGAATGGGTCAGGCTCGCGTCAACGCCGCGTTTGGCGACAGTGAACCGGAGCAGTGCGTGTCACGATGGCGTTGCGGCCATGTGCGGGTCCTGGTCGACTGGAGCGTGGCATGCGGCGTGTGCGACGCCTGCGGGCCGGTGGGTGTCGGGCAGAGTATAAAACCCCGGATGGCACGTTGATTGCTTTCACACGGTTGACAACCCTGGCCTGCCATCGTGCAGCGGTATCGCCGGCAAAGGGTGCGGCAGAAAGATTTCAGGATGATGTTTACCCGGTGCCCTTGGCGGGGTGCTAGTGCAAAACAGGTGGTGGAACTGATGGCGATCGACAAGAACGGGCAGGATGGCGGTGGACCGGAGCAGTTGCGTCCGGCGCGCATGCAGATCGAGACGACGGTGCTGATGAGCGGCAACGGCGAGTCGCATCCGACCGAGCTGGTCGATATTTCGGCTACCGGCGCGCTGCTGCGCCGCCCATTGGGCTGGTCGGGCCATGTCGGGCAGAGCTGGGTGCTCGACATGATCTTCGGCAACAACCTGCATATCCATCTTGAGGCCGTGGTGGCGCGCATCTCCGATCATCACGTCGGCTTTTCGTACAGTCGCATTCCCGAGGACAAGCAGGTGCCGTTGTGGAACCTGCTGGGTGGCTATGCCGACATCCTGGAGTACTGGAAGGACGGCTGAGCGAATGCAGTCACTGCATGAAAAACGCCCGCATCTGCGGGCGTTTTCGGTTGCCGGTACCTGGCGGGAAATCAAGCCGTGGCTTTATTCTCGTCGCGCAATTCGCGGCGCAGGATCTTGCCCACGTTGCTCTTGGGCAGGCTGTCGCGGAACTCGATCAGCTTGGGCCGCTTGTAGCCGGTGAGGTTCTCGCGGCAGAACTGCTTGAGCGCTTCCTCGGTGAGGTTCGGATCCTTGCGCACCACGAACAGCTTCACCACCTCGCCAGAATGCTCGTCAGGCATGCCGACCGCCGCCACTTCGAGCACGCCGGGGTGCTGCATGACGGCATCCTCGACTTCGTTCGGGTAGACGTTGAAGCCGGACACCAGGATCATGTCCTTCTTGCGGTCGACGATGTAGAAGTAGCCGTTCGCGTCCATCTTCGCGATGTCGCCGGTATGCAGCCAGCCGTCGGCGCCGAGCACCTTGGCGGTTTCGTCCGGACGGTTCCAGTAGCCCTTCATCACCTGCGGGCCCTGCACCATCAGTTCGCCCGCCTCGCCGAGCGGCAGCGGCTTGCCGTCCTCCGACCAGATCGCCACATTGGTGGACGGTACCGGCAGGCCGATCGATCCGTTGTATTCCTTCAGGTCCAGCGGATTGATGCAGACGGCGGGCGAGGTCTCGGTCAGGCCGTAGGCCTCGGCCAGGGTGCAACCGGTGACTTTTTTCCAGCGTTCGGCCACGGCGCGCTGCACCGCCATGCCGCCGCCCAGGGTCAGGTGCAGCTTGGAGAAATCCAGCTCGGCGAAGCCGGGCGTGTTGAGCAGGCCGTTGAACAGCGTGTTGACGCCGGTCAGCGCAGTGAAGCCGGACTGGCGCAATTCCTTGACGAAACCGGGCATGTCGCGCGGGTTGGTGATCAGCCAGTTGAGGCCACCCAGGCGCATGAACACCAGGCCGTTCGCGGTCAGCGAAAAGATGTGGTACAGCGGCAGCGCGGTGATGATCACTTCTTCGCCAGGCTTGGCATTGCCGCCGATCCAGGCGCCGGCCTGCAGCATGTTCGCGATCATGTTGCCGTGGGTCAGCATGGCACCCTTGGCCACGCCGGTGGTGCCGCCGGTGTACTGCAGGAAGGCGATGTCGTCGTGGGTCAGCGTCACCGGCTGCAGCGGATGCGCCGCGCCGCGCGCCAGCGCGTCGCGGAAACGCACGGCCTGCGGCAGGTCGAACGCCGGCACCATCTTCTTCACGTGCTTCAGCACGAAGTTGATCAGCGCGCCCTTGGGGAAGCCGAGCAGGTCGCCGATGCCAGTGGTGACGATGTGCTGCACGTGGGTTTCGGCGACCACCTGCTGCAGGGTGGCGGCGAAGTTGTCCAGCACCACGATCGCCCTGACGCCAGCGTCTTCCAGCTGGTGCTTGAGCTCGCGCGCGGTGTACATCGGGTTGGTGTTGACCACCACCAGGCCGGCGCGCAGCGCGCCGAACAGGGCGATCGGGTACTGCAGCACGTTCGGCATCATGATCGCGATGCGATCACCCTTGCCAAGCTTGAGCACGCCGGTGAGGTAGCCGGCGAACTGGCGACTCATCGCATCGATCTGGCCGTAGCTGAGCTGGCGGCCGAAGCTGGCGAACGCCGGGCGATCATGGAAGCGCGTGAACGCTTCTTCCAGCACCGCCGGTACCGAAGCATATTGACTGACGTCGATCTGTTCCGGCACGCCGGCTGGATAGTTCTCCAGCCACGGACGTTCATTGCTCATGCTTTGGGTTCCCTGTTTTGTCGACGACGGTGGATCGATGATGGCCCTAGATGGCGACAGCTTCCATCATGGACCATGCTCCGGCTGATTGGAGCATACGCCCGCGTATAGCGGCAAGCCCACTGCAGCGAGCCCCGTCGATGATTCGATTGATGAAAACCGTCCGCCAACTGGCTGTTGTCGCACTGCTCGCGCTGGCCTTGCCGGCCTGTCACCGCACACCTGATGAAGCGCAGGTGCGCGAGGCGATTGCCGCTGTTGCGCAGGCGGCCGAAGCGGGTTCGGCCAGCGATGTGGAGGCGCCGCTGAGCAAGGATTTCGACGGCAACGCCGGCATGCTGGATCGACGCGGATTGGCCAGCATGGTCCGGCTGCTCGCGCTGCGTGGCGAGCATGTCGGCGTGACGATGGGGCCGGTGTCGATCGAGCACCGCGGCGAACGGATGCTGGCAACGTTTACGGTCACGCTGACCAGCGGCGGTGGCCTGTTGCCCGACCAGTTGGGCCTGTACCAGGTGGAATCGGCATGGCGCCGGGAAGATGGTGAATGGCGCTGCTACACGGCGAGCTGGAAACACACGATGTAGGAGTCCGCTCGCGGGCGATGCCTTGACGGGAGTCGGAGCAAGCAGCATCACCGGTGAGCGGGCTGCCGTGCTTTCCGCACACATGAAAAGACCGCCCCGGAGGCCGGGGCGGTCATGAAGTCACGCTGGGGCTCAGGCGGCTTTCTTGCCGGCCAGCTGACGCAGCACGTACTGCAGGATGCCGCCGTGACGGAAGAAGTCGCGCTCCTTCGGGGTCAGCAGCATCACCTGCACGGTGAACTGTTTCTTGCTGCCGTCGGCGGCCGTGGCCACCACCATGGCTTCCTTCGCATTGCCGTTGTCCAGGCCGGTGATGTCGAAGCTTTCGTTGCCGGTCAGGCCCAGCGACCTGGCGCTTTCGCCATCCTTGAACTGCAGCGGCAGCACGCCCATGCCGACCAGGTTGGAACGGTGGATGCGCTCGAAGCTCTCGGTGATCACGGCCTTGACGCCCAGCAGCAAGGTGCCCTTGGCCGCCCAGTCACGCGATGAACCGGTGCCGTATTCCTTGCCGGCGATGACCACCAGCGGGGTGCCCGCATCCTTGTACTTCATCGCCGCGTCGTAGATCGCCAGCTGTTCGCCGCTGGGCACATGACGGGTGAAGCCGCCTTCGACGCCATCCAGCATCTGGTTCTTGATGCGGATGTTGGCAAACGTGCCGCGCACCATCACGTCATCGTTGCCGCGACGCGAGCCGTAGGAGTTGAAGTCGATCGGCTGCACGCCGCGCGAGATCAGGAAGCGGCCGGCGGGCGAATCCTTCTTGATCGAACCGGCAGGCGAAATGTGGTCGGTGGTGATCGAGTCGCCGAACAGACCCAGGCAGCGCGCGGCGTGGATGTCGTCGACCTTGCCCACTTCCATGGTCATGCCGTCGAAGTAGGGCGGGTTCTTGATGTAGGTGGACGCTTCGTCCCACGCGTACAGCGCACCGTCCGGCGAAGCGATCGCGTTCCAGCGTTCGTCGCCCTTGAACACGTCGGCGTAGTTCTTCTTGAACATGTCCGAGGTGACCGCGCTGGTCAGCAGGTCGCTGATTTCCCGGTTGGTGGGCCAGACGTCCTTGAGGAACACGTCCTTGCCATCCGAACCCTGGCCCAGCGGTTCGGTGGTGAGGTTGATGTCGAGCGAACCGGCCAGGGCGTAGGCGACCACCAGCGGCGGCGAGGCCAGGTAATTCATCTTCACTTCGGCGTGCACGCGGCCTTCGAAGTTGCGGTTGCCGGAAATGACGGCGCCCACGGTGAGGTCGCCGGCGCTGATCGCCTTGCTGATCTCCTGCGGTAGCGGGCCGGAGTTGCCGATGCAGGTGGTGCAGCCGTAGCCGACCAGGTAGAAGCCGGTCTTCTCCAGTTCGGTCAGCAGGCCGGTCTTTTCCAGATAGTCGGTGACCACCTTGGAGCCGGGCGCCAGCGAGGTCTTCACCCACGGCTTGGCCTTCAGGCCCCGCGCGGCGGCCTTCTTGGCGACCAGGCCCGCGGCCAGCATCACGGCGGGGTTGGAGGTGTTGGTGCACGAGGTGATCGCGGCGATCACCACCGAGCCGTCGCCGACGCGGAAATCCTGGCCGTTCATCGACACGTGCTGGCCCGGCGCGTTCTGGCTCTGGTCGTGGCCGACCGCGGTGTCGCCGCCTTCATTGGCGAAGCGGGCTTCGGCACCGTTGCGCTTGCTCGTGGTGGCGCCGAGGTTGTCGTTGTAGTTCTGCTTGACGTCGGTCAGCAGCACGCGATCCTGCGGGCGCTTCGGGCCGGCCATCGACGGCTTGACGTCGGCCAGGTCCAGTTCCAGCGTGGTGGTGAATTCGGCGTGCGGGCTGTTCTCGTCGTGCCACAGGCCCTGGGCCTTCGCATACGCCTCGACCAGCGCGACCTGCTCGTCGCTGCGGCCGGACAGACGCAGGTAGCGCAGCGATTCGGCGTCGACCGGGAAGATGCCGCAGGTGGCGCCGTATTCCGGCGCCATGTTGCCGATGGTGGCGCGATCGGCCAGCGCCAGATGCTGCAGGCCCGGGCCGAAGAACTCGACGAACTTGCCGACCACGCCCTGCTTGCGCAACATCTGCGTCACGGTCAGCACCAGATCGGTGGCGGTGGCGCCTTCGGGCAGGCGACCGGACAGCTTGAAGCCGACCACCTGCGGAATCAGCATCGACGAGGGCTGGCCCAGCATCGCGGCCTCGGCCTCGATGCCGCCCACGCCCCAGCCCAGCACGCCCAGGCCGTTGACCATGGTGGTGTGCGAGTCGGTGCCGAACACGGTGTCCGGGTAGGCCCACTGCTGGCCGTCGACCTCGTTGGCCATCACCACGCGGGCCAGGTGCTCTAGGTTCACCTGGTGCACGATGCCGGTACGCGGCGGCACCACCTTGAAATCGGCCAGCGCTTTCTGGCCCCAGCGCAGGAAGCTGTAGCGGGCCTGGTTGCGCTCGAACTCGATGGCGACGTTCTTTTCCAGCGCGTCTTCGCTGCCGAACACGTCGACCTGTACCGAGTGGTCGATGAC
Source organism: Rhodanobacter sp. B2A1Ga4 (assembly GCF_018101315.1). Lineage (NCBI taxonomy): Bacteria > Pseudomonadati > Pseudomonadota > Gammaproteobacteria > Lysobacterales > Rhodanobacteraceae > Rhodanobacter > Rhodanobacter sp. B2A1Ga4. The sequence continues at coordinate 447,126 of NZ_JADBJR010000001.1, forward strand.
CAGCTCGGCCGGCGACAGCGGGTTGATCAGGGTCGGGTCACCGCCCAGCGCCTTCATCGCGTCGCGCATCGCCGCCAGGTCGACCACGCACGGCACGCCGGTGAAGTCCTGCAGCAGCACGCGCGCAGGCATGAAGGAGATTTCGGTGTCCGGCTCCTTCTTCGCATCCCAGTTGGCGACCGCCTCGATTTCCTTCGCGGTCACGTCCACGCCGTCTTCGTGGCGCAGCAGGTTTTCCAGCAGGATCTTCATCGAGTACGGCAACCGCTTCAGGTCGAAGCGCTGGCCCAGCCTGGCCAGGCTGGCAAAGGCGTACTGCTTGCCATTGACCTCGAGGGTGTCGCGTGCGGAAAAGGTGTCTTTCATGGGGACGTGCTCCTGGCTGGATCCTGCGGCTGGGATGACTCGACGACGTGCCGGGATGGCGTGGGGTTCGCCTTCCCGGCAAAAAACGCGATTATCGCGCAAACCCCGCGCGGCCGCGAACCGGCACGACATCGTGAGAGTGGCGTGCATGGCTTGCGGGGCGTCTGTCGGGCTGCGCCGGCGGGTACACTGCGCCGACGCTCATGACGGAGCTTCGCCGCACAGGATGGGCCCGATGACCACCGCACGCAAACGCCTTTGATGACATGCAGCATTCGATGATTTCGATGGGCCTGGCCGCCGTTTCGCTGCGCGACCTCGCGCTGGTGCAGGCGGTGCATCGCCACGGCAGTTTCAACAGTGCGGCGCGGGCGATGCACATCAGCCCGTCCGGACTGTCGCACCAGGTGCAGAAAGTGGAGCAGGCGCTGGGCGCGCCGTTGTTCGAGCGTGGCGGGCGGAAGATCGTGCCGACCGCAGGCGGCCAGCGGCTACTGCAGCAGATCGACGCGGTGCTGGCTTCCGCCGAACACCTGCAACAGGTGGCCCGCGCCGGCGCGGTCGCCTTCGGCGGCGAGTTGCGGCTGGGCGTGCCGGCTTCGCTGGGGCCGTACCTGCTGCCGCACCTGATCGCGCCGTTCCCGCAGCATTTTCCGGGTGCAAGGTTGGGTATTTCCGAAGGCAAGCCGCGCGGCCTGTTGCGGCGGTTGAGCGAAGGCGAACTCGACGCGGTGCTGGCGCCGCCGGCCGTGGCGACCAGCGGGATCGCCTCGCGCCCGCTGTTCTTCGAGCCGTGGGAGCTGATGCTGCGCGCCGACCACCCTCTGGCCGGCCACGACAGCATCGCGCTGGCCCAGCTCGATCCGGCCGAGGCCACGCTGATGGCTGAAAGCCACGTCGACGGCCTCGACAGCGGCGGCAGCGAGCACGGCCACGTGCAGGACGTCAGCCTGGAAAGCCTGGCTGCCCTAGTCAGTCTGCGCGGTGGCTATGCGCTGGTGCCGGCGCTGGCGCACGAGCGGCTGGCCTCGATGCCGAACATCACGCTGGCGAAGCTCAAGGGGCAGGCGAGCGGCCGCGAGATCGCGCTGTACTGGCGCGACGCCTCGCCCTGGCACGACGACCTGCAAGCCTTCGCCGAGCTGCTGCGCAAGCTGGCCAGGCAGCGGCCCGGTCTGCGGGTTCGAGGTGTAAAGGCATGAACCACCCACAGATGGGTTCCTGCGCCTGATTTTCGGGCATCTTCAAGCAGAAAGCCGCCTTGCGGCGGCTTCCTTCAACATCACATGAGACGACAGCTCAGCCGCGCGATGCGCGCTTGCGGTCGTTCTCGGTGAGGTGCTTCTTGCGCAGGCGGATCTCCTTCGGAGTGATCTCGACCAGCTCGTCGTCGTCGATGAAGTCCAGCGCCTGTTCCAGGGTGAACTTGATCGCCGGGGTCAGCTGGATCGCGTCGTCCTTGCCCGAGGCGCGCATGTTGGTCAGCGGTTTGGGCTTGATCACGTTGACGGTGAGGTCGTTGTCCTTGGCATGGATGCCGACCAGTTGGCCTTCATACACGTTGTCGCCTTCGGCCGCGAACAGCTTGCCGCGATCCTGCAGCGGCCCCAGCGAGTAGGCCGGGGTGGTGCCGCCGGCGTTGGCGATCATCACGCCGTTCAAGCGCTTGGCGATCTGGCCTTCTTCCTTCGGCCCGTAGTGGTCGAACACGTGGAACAGCAGGCCCGAACCCTGGGTCAGCGTCTTGAACTGGTTCTGGAAGCCGATCAGGCCGCGCGCCGGGATCTCGTAATCCAGGCGCACGCGACCCTTGCCGTCCGGTTCCATGTTCTTCAGCTGGCCCTTGCGCACGCCGAGCCTTTCCATCACGCCGCCCTGGTGGACTTCCTCCACGTCGACCACCAGCTGCTCGATCGGCTCCATCTTCTGGCCGTCGATCTCCTTGATGATGACTTCCGGGCGCGACACAGCCAACTCGTAGCCTTCGCGGCGCATGTTCTCGATCAGCACCGACAAGTGCAGCTCACCGCGGCCGGAGACCAGGAACTTGTCGGCGTCGGAACCCTGCTCGACCTTCAGCGCCACGTTGTGCACCTGCTCGCGCTCCAGGCGATCCTTGAGCTGGCGGCTGGTGAGGAACTTGCCGCCAGAGAGATCCTTGTTGCCGGCGAACGGCGAGTTGTTGACCTGGAAGGTCATCGAGATCGTCGGCTCGTCCACGGTCAGCGCGGGCAGCGCCTCGGGCGTGTCCAGCGCGCAGATCGTGTCGGAGATGGTCAGGTCGGCGATGCCCGAGATGGCCACGATGTCGCCGGCCTCGGCAGTTTCCTGCTCGATCCGCTCCAGGCCCAGGAAGCCCAGCACCTGCAGCACCTTGCCCTGGCGCTTCTTGCCTTCGCGGTTGATCACCGCGACTGGCATGTTCTTCTTCAGGGTGCCGCGCTGGATGCGGCCGATGCCGATCACGCCCACGAAGTTGTTGTAGTCGAGCTGGCTGATGCGCATCTGGAACGGACCGTCCGGATCCACTTCGGGCTTGCTGACGTGCTGCATGATCGCTTCGTACAGCGGGGTCATGTCGCCTTCGCGGACGTCGTCGTTGAGGCCGGCGTAGCCGTTCAGCGCCGAGGCGTAGACGATCGGGAAATCCATCTGCTCGGGCGTGGCGCCGAGGCGATCGAACAGATCCCAGACCTGCTCGACGACCCATTCCGGACGGGCGCCCGGGCGGTCGACCTTGTTGATCACCACGATCGGCTTGAAGCCCATCGCGAACGCCTTCTGCGTCACGAAGCGGGTCTGCGGCATCGGGCCATCCATCGCATCGACCAGGATCAGCACCGAGTCGACCATCGACAGCACGCGCTCCACCTCGCCGCCGAAGTCGGCGTGTCCCGGGGTGTCGACGATGTTGATGCGGTTGCCCTGCCAGGTGATGGCGGTGTTCTTGGCCAGGATGGTGATGCCGCGTTCCTTTTCCTGGTCGTTCGAGTCCATCACGCGCTCGGCCAGCACGGTGCGCTCGTTGAGCGTGCCGGACTGCTTGAGCAGGCAATCGACGAGGGTGGTCTTGCCGTGATCGACGTGGGCGACGATGGCGATGTTGCGCAATTTTTCGATGGACATGGGATCGACTCGGGCGGCTCGGTGGCCGTCACGCAGGTTTTTGAAGGGCGAATTGACCGATTATACGGACTTGCGTGACAACTTGCCCGTCATTTCGATCACCCGTTCATCCGGCCTCACGGCCGCGGTCTGCGGGATGCCGTGGGCGCGGCTACACCACGCCGAGGAAATAGTACGCCGCTACCACCACCAGCACCGCCAGGGTCTTGATCACGGTGATCGCGAAGATGTCCCTGTAGGACTGCCGGTGGGTCAGTCCGGTGACCGCCAGCAGGGTGATCACGGCGCCGTTGTGCGGCAGCGTGTCCATGCCGCCGGAGGCCATCGCGGCGACCCGGTGCAGCACTTCCATCGGGATGCCGGCCGCATTCGCGTTGGCGATGAAGGTCTCGGCCATCGCGCCCAGGGCGATGCTCATGCCGCCGGAGGCCGAGCCGGTGATGCCGGCCAGCGCGGTGACGGTGACCGCCTCGTTGAGCAGCGGGTTCGGGATCGTGTGCAGCGCATCGGCGACCAGCTTGAAGCCGGGCAGGGCGGCGATCACCGCACCGAAGCCGTATTCCGAAGCGGTATTCATCGAGGCCAGCAGCGCGCCGCCGACCGCCGCCTGGCTGCCGGCAGCGAGATGCGTGGTCACCGCACGCCATGCAAACACCAGCACGCACAGGATGCCGACCAGCAGCGCGCCTTCGACTGCCCAGATCGCGGCGACCTTCGATACCTCCTGCACGACGGGTTTAGCACTGCCGACCACGCTGGGCAGGAACGATTGCGTTTCGCCGTAGAGGCGCGGGATCAGGTCGGTGAACAGCTTGTTGCACGCGCCGACCAGCACCAGCGGCAACAGCGCGATCAGCGGATGGGCCAGCTTGCCGCCCTCGAACGGGGCCGGTTCGTTGACCAGGTTGTCGCCGTAGCCTTCGCCCGCCGCGGCGGCCTTGCGCCGGCGCCAGTCCAGATAGCCCAGGCCTGCGATCAGGATGAACACCGCGCCGATCACGCCCAGCCACGGCGCCGCCCAGGTGTTGGTGCCGAAGAACGATGTGGGGATGATGTTCTGGATCTGCGGCGTGCCGGGCAGCGAATCCATGGTGAAGGTGAACGCGCCCAGCGCGATGGTGCCGGGGATCAGCCGCTTCGGAATGTCGGACTGGCGAAAGAGTTCGGCGGCAAACGGGTACACCGCGAATACCACCACGAACAGCGACACGCCGCCGTAGGTCAGCAGCGCGCAGACCAGCACGATCGACAGGATCGCCCGGCTGCGCCCGACCAGGCCGATGGTGGCCGCCACGATCGCCTTGGAAAAACCCGACAGCTCGATCAGCTTGCCGAACACCGCGCCCAGCATGAACACCGGGAAGTACAGCTTGAGGAAGCCGACCATCTTGTCCATGAACAGGCCGGTGAACATCGGCGCCACCAGCGACGGTTCGGTCAGCAGCACCGCGCCCAGCGCGGCGATCGGCGCGAACAGGATGACGCTGTAGCCGCGATAGGCCGCGAACATCAGGAAGCACAGCGCGGCCAGCACGATCAGAAAAGCCATCCGTGAATCTCCTTGAGATGAGCCCGGCCCGCGGCAACGGCCAGGACCATGGCCCCGGAGTATCCGCAGCGCTGATCCGGGGCGGCACTGTACGAAGGTACAAGTGCCCGTCCTTCGACGGATGCCTAAGCTCGCTTCATCAGCATCCATCATCGATGGCGGCGTCCACTGTCGGTCACACCACAGGAAAGGGGAAACCATGAAGCGCACGTATCTGAGTCTGGCGATCGGCCTGGCCACCGGGCTGCTGTCCGCGGCGCCGTTGTATGCGCAGCAAGTTGCCGATACCGGCGGCGAACCGGCAAAGACCACTAGCGTCAAGCAGCTCGATCAGATCACGGTGACCGCGCGCAAGCGCGAAGAAACCCTGCAGGACGTGCCGATCGCGGTCAGCGCCTTCACCGCGCAGGCGCTGGAAAAGCAGAACGTGCAGAACCTTTCCGACCTGCAGGGCAAGGTGCCCTCGCTGCAGATCTACGCCGCGCGCGGCTCCAACACCACGCTCACCGCCTACATCCGCGGCGTCGGCCAGGCCGATCCGACCTGGGGCTTCGACCCGGGCGTGGGCATCTACCTCGACGACGTCTACCTGGCCCGCCCGCAGGGCGCGGTGCTGGACGTGTTCGACGTCAGCCGCATCGAGGTGCTGCGTGGTCCGCAGGGCACGCTGTACGGCAAGAACACCATCGGCGGCGCGATCAAGTACGTTTCCAACCCGTTGCCGGTGAAGACCGAGGGCTCGGTGGAGGCGACCGTCGGCACCCACGGCGAAAAGGACGTCAAGGCCAGCCTCGGTGGCGCCAGTGCCGACCAGATGTGGCGCGGCCGCATCGCCTACGCCAGCGGCCACAACGACGGCTTCGGCAAGAACATCCTCAGCGGCAGCCGCAACGGCAACAAGAACACCAATGCGGCGCGCGCGACGGTCGGTTTCTTCCCCTCGGAACAGTTCAACATGCAGCTGTCGGTCGATGGCGTGCGTGACAACTCCAACCCGCGCGGCGCCAAGATGCTGACGGTGAACAAGCTCGATCCGGGCTACCAGCCGCTCTCCAGCGACTTCGACACCCGCAGCGGCTTCGCCCAGCTCAACCACACCACCCTCTACGGCAGCGCGCTGACGATGAACTGGATCGCCAGCCCGAACTGGTCGCTGAAATCCGTGACCGCCGTGCGTGGCTCCTCGACCGACACCAACATCGACTTCGACACGCTGCCGGAGAAGATCGCGGACGTGAACGCGGTCTATACCGACCACCAGTTCAGCCAGGAATTCCAGGCCAACTACGACGCCGGCGGCACCGTGCATGGCGTGTTTGGCGCCTACTACTTCGACGGCCACGCCGACGGGCACATCCACAACATCTTCCTCGGTTCGCCGCCGTACTCCACGCTGGGCCTGTCGCAGTACGGCGGCACCGGCGGGCGCATGGGCACCAAGAGCTGGGCCGGCTACGGCGACTTCACCTGGGACTTGAGTCCGGCCTGGAGCCTGGACGTGGGCTTGCGCTACACCCACGAGACCAAGACCGCGCTGATCCAGAACTACGGTTATTCGGACGACACCTTCACCACGCCGATCAGCACGCTGGCCGACTTCAGCGGCTCGCACGCGACCAGCAACATCTCGCCCAAGGTCTCGCTGGACTGGAGCGTGAGCGACCAGGTCAAGCTCTACGCCAGCTACTCCGAGGGCTTCCACTCCGGCGGCTACAACATCCGCGCCAACTGCGTGGCGGTACCCAGTTCGTGCCGTCCGATCGACGACGAGAAGGTGCAGTCGTTCGAGCTGGGCAGCAAGATGACCTTCTTCGATGGCGCGCTGATGATGAACACGGCCGCCTTCCACAACGTCTACTCGAACATCCAGCTGTCGGTGTTCAGCTCCTACACGCTGCCCAACGGCAGCCAGGGCTTCTTCGGCGATTTCACCAACGCCGGCAAGGGCCACATCGACGGCCTGGAGGAGGAGTTTGCCTGGAAGCCGGCCGAGAACTGGACGCTGAGCGGCAACGTCGCCTGGCTGCACACGAAGTACACCGAATACATGACCGGCGGCGTCAACGTCGCCGACAAGCAGAAGTTCACCAATGCGCCGAAGTGGTCCGGCGGGCTGTCGCTGGAGAACACCACGCCACTGTCCGACGGCGGCAGCATCTCGGCGCGGGTGAACTACACCTACCAGTCCATGGTGTATCCGGAAACCACGCTGTCGCCGCTGATCGCCCAGCCCGCGTACGGTCTGTGGAATGCCGGCGTCATCTGGCAGGTCAACCAGCCCTGGTCGCTCAGTCTGCAGGGTACCAACCTGGCCAACAAGTCCTACCGCACCACCGGCTACAACGTCGGCGCGCTGGGCATCTACACGGGCTTCTATGGCGCTCCGCGGATGGTTACGCTGAGCGCTAAGTACCGGTTCTGACGGCGTTGTTTCTCCCACCCCGCGCGAGCGCCGGTGCGCTCCCGCGGGTGTTTTTCCGCCCGTGCAGGCATGTGGTGGATGGATGCCGCCACGCTTCCGGTTTCACGGGATGGATGTCGGTCCGCCAACGGAGAAAATGCATGCGCAACCTCACCGGCCTGTTGACTTTGCTGCTGGTCGCGTCGCTGGCTCACGCGGCCGATGCGCCGCCACTGCCTGCGCTGAAAATCGACCCTGCGCGCACCGCCGTGATCGGCCTTTCCTCCGGCGCGTACATGGCCGGGCAGATGCAGATGGCCTACCCGGAGCTGTTCCCGAACGCGACGCTGGTCGCCGGCGGTCCGTACGGTTGCGCCGGCGGCAAGCTGGACGTGGCGCTGGGCAGTTGCATGAAGGGCACACCTGCACCGGACGTTGCCGCGCTGGTGGCCAGCGCCGGCAAGCGATCCGCCGTGGGTGACATCGGTGCGTTGAAGGATCTGGCGCATGCCCGCGTCTACCTGTTGCACGGCAGGGACGATGCCCTGGTCGCACCGGCCGTGGCGGAAGCCGGTGCCCATTTCTATGAGCAGTTGCGCGCCGGCACGCCCGGTCTCAAGGGCATGCAGGTGCATGACGATGGCCAGCGCGCGTTTGCGCACAATCTGCCGGTGGTGGCCACCGGCGACGACTGCGACAAATCGGTTACGCCGTATCTCGGCCACTGCGGCTTCGACGCCGCCGGCGAAATCTTCGCGCAGATGTTCGGCAAGCCGGCGCATGCGGCGAGCGCAGCGAAGGGTGAATTGCGCACCTTCGACCAGGACGCGCTGCGCCCCGACGGGGCCGATGCGTTCATGGCCGAGACCGGCTACGTCTATCTGCCGCCGGATTGTCTTGCCGGCAAGCCTTGCGGCGTGGTGGTGGCGTTCCACGGCTGCAAGCAGAACGCCGCTGCGGTCGGCACGGCCTTCGTCGAGGGTGCGGGCTTCAACCGCTGGGCCGACGTCTACGACGTGGCGGTGCTATATCCTCAGACCCGCGCAAGTTTCGCGCCCTTGAATCCGCAAGCATGCTGGGACTGGTGGGGATACTCCGGAGCCGACTACGACACACGCCACGGCGTGCAGTTGCGCTGGCTGGTGAACGCGGTACGCGCGCTGGGCTTGCCCGCCGGCCATTGATGGCCCCGCATGTCGATGGCCTCGACGTTACTGTAGGAGCGCACCCTGTGCGTGATGCTCTTGCTTTATTCGAAGCCAGAAGCTTCAGAGCGAAGAGCTTTCGTCCTCCTTCGGAGGGCGAGTTACTTTCTCTTGAGTGGCCAAGAGAAAGTAACCAAAGAGAAGGCCACCCCGCTTCCGCGCTTTCCGGGCGTCCTGCCCGGAAAGTCCGCGAGCCGGGGCCGGGCTTTTCGAACGGACATCCTGTCCGTGCGAAAAGGAGCCGACATCCCTGTCGGCTCCCGCTACGCGGCCTGTCGGCCCCGACTCGCCGCTTCAGAGGGGCCCCGGGTAGAGCGACGCGCATCCTGCGCGTACTTTTCAGAAGAGCCGGATCAAAAGCAGATCAACGGCAGGGCAACGCCTTGCTCCGGCTGCCGCTCTGCTTTGTTTCTGAGCTTCATCACCGAGTGCGGGCCAGGATGGCCCGCTGCTCTACCCGGGGCCCCTGTGCGGCGGTGAGACGGGGCCGACAGGCCGCGCAGCGGGCGTTGCCAGGGATGGCAACGCCTTTTCGCGCGGGCAGGAGCCCGCTCGAAAAGCCCGGTCACGGCTCACGGACTTGTTGGGCAGGATGCCCAACAAGCGCCAAGCGGGGTGGCCTTTCTCTTTGGTTATCTTTCTCTTTGGCCACGCAAAGAGAAAGTAACTCGCCCTCCGAAGGAGGACGAAAGCTCTTCGCTTTGAAGCACCAAAGTGCGACGCCGGCATCGCGACTGAAGTCGTTCGTACAGTTGTTCGTGCAGGCGCGCGCCACATGCTGAGCGCTACTGTCATCGCCATCGCCGCGCTGTGCTGGCTCGGCCTGCTGTTCGGCGTGGCGCTGCTCGGCGAGCGCCGCCCGCACATTTTCGAGAAGCGCTGGGCGATCGTGTACGCGCTGTCGCTGGCGATCCACTGCACCTCGTGGACGTTCTACGGCACGGTGACCCAGGCCAGCCGTTCGGGCTGGTGGCTGCCGCCGACGTTTGTCGGGGCGATCCTGATGTACCTGTTCGCGCTGAAATTCCTCGGCCGGCTGGTGCAACTGGTGCGGGAGTACAACGCCGGTTCGCTGGCCGACCTGATCGCGGTGCGGCTGGGGCGGCATTCCGGGCTGGCGGCGCTGGTCACCGCGGTAGTGGTGATCGGCATCGTGCCGTACATCGCGCTGCAGCTGAAGGCGGTGGCGATGAGCTACGGCATCCTCAGCCACGGCCAGCTGGCTGAATCCGACCCGTGGCAGGACAGCGCACTGTACGTGGCGTTGCTGATGGCGCTGTTCGCGATGCTGTTCGGCACGCGGCGCGCGTCGACGATGGCGCACAACCGCGGGCTGGTGCTGGCGATGGCGTTCGAGTCGCTGTTCAAGCTCGGTGCCATGCTGGCGCTGGGCACGTTGCTGTTCGCCACCTTGCCGACAGGCTTGCCGAGCTACATTCCGCCGCCGCCGGACAGCGGCGGTTTCCCGGCGCTGATCCTGCTCGGCGCGCTGGCGATGTTCACCATGCCGCACCAGTTCTACGCGGGCATCGTGGAGTGCCGCGACGATGGCCAGCTGCGTACCGCGCGCTGGCTGTTCCCGCTGTACCTGCTGCTGATCTCGCTGCCGATCCTGCCGCTGGCGCGGTTGGGCGACGCGTGGCTGGGAGCGAGCGGGGTGTCGTCGGACATGTACGTGCTGGCGTTGCCGCTGGCGCGCGGCGAGCATGGCCTGGCGCTGATCGCGTTTCTCGGCGGCCTGAGCGCGGCCACCAGCATGGTGGTGATCGCCACGCTGGCGTTGAGCCTGATGGTGGTCAACCACTTCATCGCGCCGTTGCGCGTGCGCGCCGGCTGGGGCCGCGACGAGCACGGCGACTTGCGCGGCGAACTGCTGAACCACCGGCGCGTGGCGATCCTGGTGCTGATCCTGCTGGCATGGGCGTACAGCCGCCTGCTGGCGCGCAACGAGGCGCTGGCCGACATCGGCGCGATTTCGTTCTCCGCGCTGGCCGGGCTGACGCCGGCGATCCTGGCGGCGATGTATCGGCCGCAACTGGGCCCGCGGGCGGTGATGGCCGGGCTCGCTGCCGGCACCGCGGTGTGGATGTATGCGGTGTTGCCGGCGCTGCTGCCGTCGGCGCCGGCATGGTTGCATGCCGGACCGTTCGGCCTGCATTGGCTGGCACCGGACGGCCTGCTCGGGCTGGGCAACTGGAACCGGCTGGGCCGCGCCGTGGCGGTCAGCCTGCTGGTCAATACCGTGGTGATGCTGGCGGTGGCCGGTTCGCGTTTCGGCAGGGCGGCGCGCGCGGTCAGCGTGGGCGATGTCGGCCTGGTCGAACTGCGCGCGCTGGCGATGCGCTTCCTGCCGTCGGAGCGGGTCGATCACCTGTTCGCCAGCGCGCCCGCTGCAGGGCCTGCCGGCAGTGCGCGCGTGGCCGAGGTCGAGCACGAACTGGCCGCGGTGATCGGCGCCGCCTCGGCGCGACTGCTGCTGGAAGTGGTGCATCGGCAGGGTCGCGACGACCTGGACACCGTGGTGGCGATCGTCGGCGAGGCGGCGCAGGACCTGCGCTTCAACCAGCGCGTGCTGGAAGCGGCGCTGGAGAACATGAGCCAGGGCATCTGCGTGGTCGACGCCGAATTGCGCCTGGTCGCCTGGAACACGCCGTACGCGCGGCTGTTCGACTATCCTCCCGAACTGCTGCAGGTAGGCCGCCCGGTGGCCGAACTGACCCGCCACAACATTGACGCTGGCATGCTCGGTCCCGGCGAAGTGGATGCGCGCGTGCAGCGCCGGCTGGCGCACATGCGGGCCGGCACGCGGCATCTGTCCGAGCGGCGCTTTCCCGGCGGCGGCATCGTCGAAATTCGCGGCAACCCGATGCCCGGCGGCGGTTTCGTCGCCACCTTCACCGACGTCACCGCCTTCCGCCAGGCCGAGGCGGCGCTGAAGCGCGTCAACGAGACACTCGAACTGCGCGTGGAGGAGCGCACCCGCGAACTGGCCGCCGCCTCGGCCGAGGCGCAGGCGGCGAACGCGTCGAAGAGCCGCTTCCTCGCCGCAGTCACCCACGACCTGATGCAACCGCTGCATGCAGCGCAGCTGTTCGCCCACTCGCTCACCGAGCGCGGCGGCGATGCCGCCACGGCGCAGCACCTCAACGGCGCGCTGGCCGCCACCGAAGGCCTGCTTACGGGCCTGCTCGACGTGGCCCGGCTCGAAGGCGGCCGCTTGCATCCGCAGCCGCGCGCGTTCGCGCTGGCCGAGGTGCTCGATCCACTGGCCGCCGAATTCCGTGCCATCGCGGTGGATCGCGGCGTGCGGCTGGACGCAGTCGGCACGCGCGCCTGGGTACGCTCCGATCCCCAACTGTTGCGCCGGGTGCTGCAGAACTTCCTCTCCAACGCGCTGCGCTACGCCGAGGGCGGCCGCGTGCTGCTTGGTGTGCGCCGGCGCGGCGCGCAGTTGCGCATCGAGGTGTGGGACACCGGTCCGGGCATCGCGCCGGAGGAACAGCAGCTGATCTTCCAGGAGTTCCGCCGCGGCAGCGCTGCGGGCGGGCAGGGGCTGGGGCTGGGGCTGTCGATCGCGCAGCGGATGGCCGACCTGCTCGGCCATCCGCTGGGGCTGCAGTCATGGCCCGGCCGCGGCAGCGTGTTTTGCATCGACCTGCCGCTGGCACGCGCGGCCATCCGGTTGCCGCCGATCGCCGACACACCGCGCGCGCTGCCGGTCGGCCGTGCGCTGGTGCTGGACAACGAACCTGCCGCGCTGGCCGCGCTCGGCAGCCTGCTGACCAGTTGGGGCTGGCAAGTGCACGCGGCGCGCAACCCCGCGCAGGCACTGGCGGCACCGTGGCGGCCGGACCTGCACATCCTCGATTTCCACCTCGATGGCGGGCAGACCGGGCTGGAGGTGTGGCAGCGGTTGAACCGGCGCCACGCCGACGTGCCGACCGTGATGCTGACGGCGGACCGTGACGGCGAGCTGCGCCAGCGCCTGCTGGAAGCGGGAATCGGCGTTCTGTACAAGCCGTTGAAGCCACTGGCGCTGCGCCAGGTGCTGCAGCGGGTGGCGGCCGGCGTGACGCACTCGTAGCGTGTTGATGAAGGACGGGGTCTGCGGTCGATGGAGCTGCCTACAGTGCCCGCGCCGGCTCGCCCAGCTCCAGCGACTTCAGCAGCATCCCGGCCTGCGTGCGGTTCCTCACCCGCAGCTTCTCGAAGATCGCCGTGACATGCGCCTTCACGGTGCGTTCCTGGATGCCCAGCCGGTCGGCGATCTGCTTGTTGAGCAGCCCCTCGGCGAGCAGGGCGAGTACGCGGGACTGCTGCTCGGTGAGACGGGCCAGGCGGCCGGCGAGGTCGGCATCGGCCGGATCGGCGGGCAGGGCCGCGACGGCCTCGGCCAGATCGGGCGGCAGCCAGTTGCCGCAGTCGAGCACGCTGCGGATCGCCGCGCCGATCTCGGCCGGGCTGGCGCTCTTGGGGATGAAGCCGGCGGCGCCATGGTCGAGCACGCGGCGCACGATGCGTGGTTCGTCGTGGGCGGACACCACCAGCACCGCCACGCCGGGGTGCTGGCCGCGCAGGGCGGCCAGCCCGGACAGGCCACGGCTGCCGGGCATGTGCAGATCGAGCAGGACCAGGTCGATATCCGGCTCGGCGGCCAGTGCGGCCAGCACGCCGGACAGGTCGGCGGCTTCCTGCACGCGGCAACCATCGAGGTTCTCGCTTGCCGCCAGCCGCAGTGCGGCACGGAACAGCGGGTGGTCGTCGGCAATCAGCAGGTTCGTCATGGGGTTCAAGTTAGCGGGACGTGCCGGCCGCGTCGAGTTTGTCACACGGACTTTCGTACGATGGCGGCGGTCGCCGGGCTTGTTATGGTGACTGCATGAAGAAATATTCCCGCATTTCGCCGCTGCTGTTCTTGTCTGCGCTGGCATCCGTCATGCTGTCGGCTTGCGCCAGCCACGGAACGAGGAAGGAATCCGCCATGCGTGAAGTCGATGACAGCCAGGTGCGGGTGACCGAACATCGCAGCCACGACGATCTGTTGAGCGCGGGCCTGGGCCTGGCCGGGCTGGCCGGGTTGCCCACGGCATTCATCGATCCATTGCAGCCAACGGCGGAAGAATTGCGTCGCCGGGCGATCCAGACCAGTTGGAAAGGCATCGCCGATCTCGGCCCGTTGGGCGGTTACGGCAGTGTCTACGGCGGCGTGCCCGACGTGCCGGGGCGCGAATACCAGGCGTTCGCGCGGATTCCCGGCGCCCGTTCGCCGCATCGCGTGCTGCTGCAGCTGCCGGACAATTTCGACCGGCACAAACGCTGCCTGGTGGTCACTGCTTCATCCGGTTCGCGCGGCATCTACGGTGCGATTGCGCTGGCCGGCGCCTGGGGCCTGCCGCATGGTTGCGCGGTGGCGTACACCGACAAGGGCACCGGCGCGGGCTACTTCGATTACGCCGACGACAGCGGCGTGGCGCTGGACGGCCGTCGCGCGAAACGCGGCGAGGCCGAACTGGAGTTCCAGCCGCCGCCGGCCGCACGCACTGCCGGCATCGCGATCAAGCACGTGCATTCGGGCGACAACCCGGAAGGCGACTGGGGCCGCCACGTGATCCAGGCGGCGCAGTTCGGCCTGGCCATGCTCGATCGCGCGTTCCCCGCCGAGGCGCCGTTCACGCCGCAGAACACGAAGATCATCGCCACCGGCATCTCCAACGGCGGTGGCGCCGTGCTGCAGGCGGCGGGACTGGACCAGGAACATTTTTTCGCCGGCGTGGTGGCGCTGGAACCGAACGTGCACGTGCAGGACCGCGGCCGCGCGCTGTACGACTACGCCACCGAGGCGGCGATCTGGCTGCCGTGCGCACTGAGCGCGGAGGATTTTGCCGCGGTGCCGCTGGCGCGCGGGCCGCGCGGCGTGACGTTGCCGGCATGGCCGATCCGCTGCGCCAGCCTGCGCGCGCAGGGCAAGCTCGGCGGCAACACCGTGATGGCGCAGGCGGAACAGGCGCGACAGTACCTGCGTGCACGCGGCTGGACCGACGAGGCGATGCAGACGGCGGCCAGCACGACCGCCTTCGACCTGTGGCGGGTGATTGCCGCGGGCTACGCCTCGGCCTACCTGCGCCGCGGTGCCACGGATATGCCGTGTGGCTTTCATTACGCAGCGATCGGGGCAGGCGGGCTGCCGGGCGTGGCCGATCCGGTGGCGCGGGCCAGCTGGTGGGCGGACGGCGCGGGCATCCCGCCGGGCAACGGCATCGGCCTGTTTGGTGGGGTGAGTGTCTCGGCCGATCCCACCCTGATCGGCAGCGAATGCCTGCGCGCACTGTGGACCGGCGACGGCCATGAGGCGCAGGCGTTGCATGCCTCGGTCGCGGCTACCGCAGCGAAGTTGCCGCGCAGCGATCTTCCGCTGTGGGTACTGCACGGCGCCAGCGACGGCCTGCTGCCCACCGCGTTCACTTCCGAGCCGTACGTGGCATGGCTGCGCGACGAAGGACGCCGCCCGATCTACTGGAAGGTGCCGCACGCGCAGCACTTCGACGCGTTCCTGGCCTTGCCCGGCTTCGGCGAGCAGCACGTGCCGCTGCTGCCTTACGGCTACGCGGCGCTGGACCGATTGTGGGCGCATCTGTACGAGGGGGCGGCGTGGCCGGACGACTTGCCGACGCCGGCAGCGAGACCGCGTGGCAACGGTGCTCTGACACGCAGCACGCTGGGTCTGCCGTAGCCGGATGTGGTGGCCCGGGTCGACGGTTTTGCCAGCGCCAGCGGCAGCGCTGGGTTATTCTTGGCAACCTCGTGCCCGTGCCGTCGCGCGGTGCAGCTTTCGAACCCAAGGATTTGCGATGACCATCAACGTCACCTTCACCACCAACCGCGGCCCGATCCACCTGCGCCTGCATGAAGACAAGGCGCCGGTCACGGTCGCCAGCTTCGTCAACCTGGCCCGCCGCGGCTATTACGACGGCTTGTCGTTCCATCGCGTGATCGCCGACTTCATGGTCCAGGGCGGTTGCCCCGAGGGCAGCGGTCGCGGCGGTCCCGGCTACAAGTTCGAGGACGAGTTCAATGCCTCGCTGCGCCACGACAAGCCGGGCGTGCTGTCGATGGCGAACGCCGGTCCGCGCACCAACGGCAGCCAGTTCTTCATCACCCACGGTCCGACGCCGTGGCTGGACGGCAAGCACAGCGTGTTCGGCGAGGTGGTCGACGCGGCCGACATGGACGTGGTCAACACGATCCGGCAGGGCGACACGATCGAGAAGGTCACCGTCGAGGGCGACGTCGACGCGTTGCTGGCGGCGCAGGCCGAGCGCGTGGCGGAGTGGAATGCGGTGCTCGACCGGCGCGGCTGAGTTTTTGTCACGGATGTGCAGGAAGCCGCCGGTTCCAGCCGGCGGTTTCTTTTTGTGCGCAAACGTCATGACAAATACGGTTTCGCGTGCCTATGATCGGCTGGCTATGCATCCATTCACTTGAAGAGGGAGAACGACCATGTCATTTCTCGACAGTTTGCTCGGAGGACAGGGGCAACAGGCCGGCGGTACGGCTTCACTGGTCGGCGTGGCCGGCCAGTTGCTGCAGCAGGCCGGCGGGGTGCAGGGCCTGGCCAGCATGTTGCAGCAGCATGGGCTGGGCGATGCCGTGCAGTCGTGGATCGGCACCGGCGCCAACCAGCCGGTGTCCGGCGAGCAGCTTGGCCAGGCGCTGCAGAGCGGTGGCATGAGCTCGGTGGTGCAGGAAGCTGCCGGCAAACTCGGCGTTGATCCCAGTGTGGTGCTCAATGGTTTGTCGCAGTTGCTGCCGCATGCGGTCGATCACCTGACGCCGGACGGCCAGGCTCCGGCTGCCGGCCAGCAGGGCGGTGGTTTTGACCTCGGCATGCTTGAAGGCCTCGCCGGCAAGCTGCTCGGCAGCAAGGCCTGAAGCGGCTGGCCTGAAACCGGAGTGGTTCGCCAAAGAAAAAAACGGCGGGATGACTCCCGCCGTTTTTCTTTTTGCGCAGCCAACCGGGGCGGACGCTTGCGCCCCGTTCGCCGATGAAGCTCAGTGCATCACGAAGTGCACGACCAGCAGCAGGATGACGGCGCCCACGATCGACATCAGGAAGCCGGCGGTATGGAACTTGGAGTCGGGCGGCGGCGCGCTGATCATCCTGCCGATCAGGCCACCGATGACCGAACCCACGATGCCGACGATGGCCGTCAGCCAGAAGCCGAGGTGGATGTCGGCATGGAAGATGTGAACGAGGAGAAACTTGCCGATCAGACCGACGAAGAAGCCGACGATGATGGACCATATAAGGTGGAGCATGGACATCTACCTCCCGGGTTGTTGTTGATTCGACCAATTCCACCAGCGACCGTGTGCACGATGGTGCGGCGGCGTCCGCATCATGCATGGAGTTGCCCGAATTGCACCATAGGCGCCTGATCCCGCACGATTTTGCGGATCGCTGGATGGCGCAGTGCCGCATGCTAAAATTCCCCGGTTTGCAGACCTCATCCACTGACGTCGAGGAACCCATGCCCCAGCTCGCCCAGCGCGTCGGTCGCGCCAAACCCAGCGCGATCATGGTGATTGCCGAGAAGGCGAAGCAGCTCAAGGCTGCCGGCCGCGACATCATCAGCTTCTCCATCGGCGTACCGAATTTCCTGCCGGGCGAGCACGTGTACGCCGCCGCGCGCGAGTCGCTGTCGCACGATTCCGGCCAGTACGGCAGCAACCGCGGCGCCGACGCATTGCTGGATGCGTTCCTGAAGCACATCGAGGCGCTGGGTTTCACTGGCTATACGCGGATGAACCTGTCGATCGGCATCGGTGCCAAGCAGGTGCTGTACAACCTGGCCGAGGCGCTGTTGAACGAAGGCGACGAGATCTGCTTCGCCGCACCCTACTGGACCAGTTACCGCGACATCGCCGATATCGTGGGCGCGAAGATCAACGTGATGCATTGCGGGCCGGAGCAGAACTACAAGCTCACCCCGGCACAGCTCGACGCCGCCCTGGCGCGCAAGCCGAAGGTCTTCCTGTTCAACAACCCGTCAAACCCCACCGGCATGGTCTACACCGACACGGAAATCGCCGCGCTGGCCGAGGTGCTGGTGAAGCACCCGGACACCTGGGTGATCACCGACGACATCTACAACGCGATGGTGTTCGACGGCATCGGCTACCACAACTTCGTGTTCGCCAGGCCCGAATTGCGCGAGCGAGTGGTCTTCGTCGACTCGGTCTCCAAGACCTACGGCATGCCGGGTTGGCGCGTGGGCCTGCTGGCCGGGCCGGAGTCGGTGGCCAAGGCGATCACCACGCTCAACTCCAACCACATCACCAGCCTGCCGGAAGTGATCACTGCGGCAGCCGTGGCGGCACTGAGCGGCCCGCAGGACGTTCCGCAAGCCAAGTGCAAGGAGTTCGCCGGCCGGCGCGACACAGTGTTCGCCGCACTCGGCGCCATTCCCGGCGTGGTCTGCCCGCAGCCGCAGGGTGCGTTCTATGCGTTCCCGGATATTTCGGTGGCGTTCGGCAAGCGCCACAACGGCGTCGCGATCAGCAACGATGTGGAGTTCTGCGCCGCACTGCTGGAAGCCAAGGGCGTGGCCTGCGTGCCCGGTTCCGCCTTTGGTGAACCGCGCGCGATGCGCATTTCGTACACCTGCCCGATCGCACAGTTGCAGTCGGGCTTGCAACGCATCCAGCAGTTCTTCGCCGAACTGACCTGAAAAACATGGATCGGGAGTCGGGCATGGGAAATCACCCCATGCGGCTCTTCCGATTCCACCTTCCCGATTCGCCCTTCACGGAGATCAGATGATGAAAGCCCCCGTTCGAGTTGCCGTCACCGGCGCCGCTGGCCAGATCGGCTATGCCTTGCTGTTCCGCATCGCTGCCGGCGACATGCTTGGCCCCGACCAGCCGGTGATCCTGCACCTGCTGGAAATCACCCCCGCGCTGCCGTCGCTGCAGGGTGTGGTGATGGAATTGAACGATTGCGCGTTCCCGACCCTGGCCGGCGTGGTCGCCACCGATGACGCGAACGTGGCGTTCAAGGATGTCGACTACGCGCTGCTGGTCGGTGCCCGCCCGCGCGGCCCTGGCATGGAGCGCAAGGACCTGCTGGAGGCGAACGGCGCGATCTTCGGTCCGCAGGGCAAGGCGCTGAACGCGCATGCCAAGCGCGACGTGCGGGTGCTGGTAGTGGGTAACCCGGCCAACACCAATGCGCTGATCGCCCAGCAGAACGCCCCGGACCTGGACCCGAAGTGCTTCACCGCGATGGTCCGCCTGGACCACAACCGTGCCAAGGCGCAGCTGGCCGAGAAGACCGGCAAGCACAACACCGACGTGAAGAAGATGACGATCTGGGGCAACCACAGCTCCACCCAGTATCCGGACCTGTCGCAGACCACCGTCGACGGCAAGCCGGCGCTAAGCCTGGTCGACCAGGCCTGGTACGAGAGCGACTTCATCCCCACCGTGCAGCAGCGCGGCGCGGCGATCATCAAGGCGCGCGGTGCCTCGTCCGCGGCCTCCGCCGCTTCGGCCGCGATCGACCACATGCGCAGCTGGGCACTGGGCACGGCCGAGGGTGACTGGGTTTCGATGGGCATCCCGTCCGACGGCTCGTATGGCATCAAGCCGGGCGTGATCTACGGCTACCCGGTCACTGTGAAGAACGGCAAGTATGAAATCGTGCAGGGCTTGGCAGTCAGCGATTTCTCGCGTACCCGCATGGACGCCACCGACAAGGAACTGCGCGAGGAGCGCGCCGGCGTCGAGCACCTGTTCGCGAAATAAGCGAGCTTGCAGGTTCATCGCAGACGAAGGAGGGCGGCCATGGGCCGCCCTCCTGGTTTCTGCCTGGGTTGCTCCTGGTCGCCGGCGACTACGACCATCGTCGCGATGATGCAGCCGCCGGGCTGGTCTAGGCTTGCGGCAACCAAGCTCCGGAGGCCGCCCATGCGTTACGAGGATTTTTACCGGCAGTCGATCGACCAGCCGGAGCAGTTCTGGGCCGAGCAGGCGCGGCTGATCCACTGGGATACGCCGCCGCGACAGATCCTTGACCAGTCGAATCCGCCGTTCCGGCGCTGGTTCGTCGGCGGCACCACCAACCTCTGCTACAACGCGATCGACCGGCACCTGGCCGAGCGGCCGGAACAGCTGGCGCTGGTGGCGGTCTCCAGCGAAACCGGGATCACCCGCGAGTTCACCTACCGTCAGCTGTATCGCGAGGTGAACACGTTTGCCGCGGTGCTGCAGTCGCTGGGCGTGGGCAAGGGCGACCGCGTGGTGATCTACCTGCCGAACATCGCCGAGGCGGTGTTCGCGATGCTGGCCTGCGCGCGCATCGGCGCGATCCATTCGGTGGTGTTCGGTGGTTTTGCCGCACACAACCTGGCGCTGCGCATCGACGACGCGCAGCCGAAGCTGCTGGTCTGCGCCGACGCCGGCATGCGCGCGGGCAAGGTGATTCCGTACAAGCCGCTGGTCGACGCGGCGCTCGACGAGGCCTCGGCGCCGCCGCCGCACGTGCTGATCGTCGATCGCAAGCTGGACCCGCAGATGACCCGGGTGGCCGGGCGCGACCTCGACTACGCCGAGCTGCACGCGCACTACGAGGATGCCGAGGTGCCGGTGGTGTGGCTGGAATCGAACGAGCCGAGCTACCTGCTGTACACCTCCGGCACCACCGGCAAGCCGAAGGGCGTGCAGCGCGACGTGGGCGGCTACGCGGTGGCGATGGCGCTGTCGATCCGCACCGTGTTCGACATCGCGCCGGGGCAGGTGATGTTCGCCACCTCGGACGTGGGCTGGGCGGTGGGGCATTCCTACAACGTCTACGGTCCGCTGATCGGCGGCGCCACCTCGCTGCTGTACGAGGGCCTTCCGACGAGACCGGATGCCGGCATCTGGTGGCAGCTGTGCGAGCGCTACAACGTGCGCACCATGTTCTCCTCGCCGACCGCAATCCGCGTGCTGAAGAAGCAGGACGAGAGCTGGCTGAAGAAGTACGACCTGTCGAAGCTGAAGTGGCTGTTCCTCGCCGGCGAGCCGCTGGACGAGCCGACCGCGCAGTGGATCACCGACGCGCTCGGCGTGCCGGTGATCGACAACTACTGGCAGACCGAGACCGGCTGGCCGGCGATCACCCTGATGCCGGGGCTGGAGCTGAAGACGGTGAAATTCGGCTCGCCCGGCCTGCCGGCGCCGGGCTACCGGATGAAGGTGATCGACGAGAATACCGGCAAGGAAGTGCCGGCCGGCAGCAAGGGTGTGCTGGTGTTCCAGCTGCCGTTGCCGCCGGGCTGCCTGACCACCGTGTGGCGCGACGACGACCGCTACGTGCACAGTTACTTCAGCCACTTCAAGGAGCTGTTGTACAGCTCGCTGGACTGGGCGGTTCGCGACGAGGACGGCTACACCTTCGTGCTCGGCCGCACCGACGACGTGATCAACGTGGCCGGGCACCGCCTGGGCACGCGCGAGATCGAGGAGTCGGTGGCCAGCCATCCGGCGGTGGCCGAGGCGGCGGTGATCGGCGTGAAGGACGAATTGAAAGGGCAGGTGCCGATCGTGTTCGCCACGCTGAAGCAGGATGCCGGCGACGGCGCCCATGCAGTGGCGCAGGCGATGCAGCAGCGCGTGGTCGACCAGCTCGGCGGCGTGGCGAAACCGTCACGCGTGTATGTGGTGAATGCCTTGCCGAAAACGCGATCCGGCAAGCTGCTGCGCCGCTCGCTGCAGGCGCTGGCGGAGCAGCGCGACCCGGGGGATTTGTCCACGCTGGACGACCCGGGCGCGCTCGACGATATCCGTCGTGCGCTGGAACGTGGACCCGACCAGGGTTGATGACGCAGGCGGGCACTGCCCGCCGGTTTGCTTTGTGCCGTGATTGGCAGTGGATCAAGAGCGGTGGGTAGTGCCCTCGTATAAAGCGGCGCTCACGCCGCTACCGCTTTCTTTTCCACTGCCGCCACCGGGCTGCGGATCAGGTGGTCGAACGCGCTCAGCGCGGCGGTGGAACCGGCGCCCATCGCGATCACGATCTGCTTGTACGGCACGGTGGTGGCGTCGCCGGCGGCGAACACGCCGGGCAGCGAGGTCTGGCCGCGTGCGTCGATCACGATCTCGCCGCGCGGGCTGAGTTCCAGCGTGCCCTTCAGCCATTCGGTGTTCGGCAGCAGGCCGATCTGCACGAAGATGCCTTCCAGTGCAAGGCTGTGCATCACGCCGTCGGTGCGGTCCTTGTAGACCAGACCGGTGACCCTCTGCCCGTCGCCCAGCACTTCGGTGCTCTGCGCGCTGACGACGACGTCGACATTGGGCAGGCTGCGCAGCTTGCGCTGCAGCACTTCGTCCGCACGCAGCTTGCCGTCGAACTCGATCAGGGTGACGTGGCTGACGATGCCGGCCAGGTCGATTGCCGCCTCCACGCCGGAGTTGCCGCCGCCGATCACTGCCACACGCTTGCCCTTGAACAGCGGGCCGTCGCAGTGCGGGCAATAGGCCACGCCCTTGTTGCGGTACTCGTCTTCGCCGGGCACGCCCATCTGCCGCCAGCGCGCGCCGGTGGACAGGATCACGGTTTTCGACTTCAGCGTGGCGCCATTGGCCAATCCGATCTCGATCAACCCGCCCGGTTCGCTGGCCGGCAGCAGTTTCTCGGCGCGCTGCAGGTTCATGATGTCGACGTCGTATTCCCTGACGTGCTGTTCCAGCGCCGCGCCCATCTTCGGTCCGTCGGTGGCGGAGACCGAGACGAAGTTCTCGATCGCCATGGTGTCCAGCACCTGGCCGCCGAAACGCTCGGCCGCCACGCCGGTGCGGATGCCCTTGCGTGCGGCGTAGATGGCTGCGGCTGCGCCGGCCGGGCCGCCGCCGACCACGAGCACGTCGAACGCGTCCTTGGCCTTGATCTTCTCGGCCTCGCGCTGCGCGGCACCGGTGTCGAGCTTGGCCAGGATCTGCTCCAGGCTCATGCGGCCCTGGTCGAACACTTCGCCGTTGAGGTAGACGGTGGGCACCGACATCACCTGGCGCGCCTCGACCTCATCCTGGTACAGCGCGCCGTCGATGGCCACGTGCTGGATCTTCGGGTTGAGCACGCTCATCAGGTTCAGCGCCTGCACCACGTCGGGGCAGTTCTGGCAGGACAGCGAGAAATAGGTCTCGAACTTGTAATCGCCGTCGAGATTGCGTACCTGCTCGATGACGTCCGCAGCGGTCCTGGACGGATGTCCGCCGACCTGCAGCAGGGCGAGCACGAGCGAGGTGAATTCATGGCCCAGCGGAATGCCGGCGAAACGCACGCCGATGTCGCTGCCGACGCGGTTGATCGCAAACGAGGGCTTGCGCGCATCGTCGTCGCGACGCACCAGACTGATCCGGTCGGACAGCGAGGCGATCTGCTCGAGCAGCTCGTTCAGTTCGGTGGACTTGGCGCTGTCGTCAAGGGACGCGACGATCTCGATCGGCTGCGTGACCTTTTCCAGATAGGCCTTCAACTGGGTAGAGAGATTGGCATCCAACATGGCAACTCCGTGGGTTTCTTCAGGGTGAGTGCGGCGAGCACCCGGGCGGACCCGGGCGTCGCTTCAAGCCTGTTTCGGAAATCCGGACCCGGAAGAACTCCGGGTCCGTGGCGCTTTCGCGCAGGGTGGATCGGATCGGGATGATCCGATCGGGATGATCAGATCTTGCCGACCAGGTCCAGCGACGGCGCCAGGGTCTTCTCGCCTTCCTTCCACTTGGCCGGGCAGACTTCGCCCGGGTGGCTGGCGACGTACTGCGCGGCCTTGACCTTGCGCAGCAGTTCCTTGGCGTCACGGCCGATGCCGCCGGCAGTGATCTCGACGATCTGGATCTTGCCCGCCGGATCGATCACGAAGGTGCCGCGATCGGCGATGCCGGCATCTTCGATCAGCACTTCGAAATTCTTCGAGATCTGATGGGTCGGATCGCCGACCATGGTGTACTGGATCTTCTTCACCGCGTCGGAGGTGTCGT
Source organism: Rhodanobacter sp. B2A1Ga4 (assembly GCF_018101315.1). Taxonomy (NCBI): domain Bacteria; kingdom Pseudomonadati; phylum Pseudomonadota; class Gammaproteobacteria; order Lysobacterales; family Rhodanobacteraceae; genus Rhodanobacter; species Rhodanobacter sp. B2A1Ga4. The sequence continues at coordinate 470,788 of NZ_JADBJR010000001.1, forward strand.
GCCAGGCCTTGTGGGCGAAGTGGGTGTCGGTGGACACCGAGTAGATCTCCACGCCCAGCTTCTGGAACTCGGCATAGTTGTCGGCCAGGTCCTCGAGTTCGGTCGGGCAGACGAAGGTGAAGTCGGCCGGGTAGAAGAATACCACCGACCATTTGCCCTTCAGGTTGGCGTCGGTGACTTCGATGAAGTTGCCGGCCTTGAGGGCCTGGGCCTTGAACGGTTTCACTTCGGTATTGATCAGGGACATCGTTGCTTGCTTCCCGTGGTGGTTGAAGAATGAAGAGATGTTACGGCCTGCAATTCAATAAATCTAATTGATTGTTGACATGGGTTCGATTGCTTCTGACTATCGCATGGTGATCCAGAGGTGAGGCCGGATGGGACGGCTTCAAGCTCCGGCTCAGCCAATCACCTCACTCGCGGAAGCTTACGGCGCTGCGATCAGGCGGTCGCGCAACTGGTGGTCGACCACCGTGGCGGTGACGATGTCGCTGCCCACGTTTACCGTGGTGCGCATCATGTCGAGGATGCGATCGACGCCGATGACGATGCCGATGCCCTCGGGCGGGATGCCGAACGTGGCCAGCAGGCCGGCGATCATCGGCAGCGAGCCGCCCGGAATGCCGGCCACGGCCACCGCGCTGAGCACCGACAGCAGCATCAGGATGGCCTGGTGGCTCAGGGTGAGCTCGACGCCGAACGCCTGCGCCACGAACAGCACCACGCAGCCCTCGAACAGGGCGGTGCCGCTCATGTTCATGGTGGCGCCCAGCGGTAGCACAAAGCCGGCCGTGCTGGGCGCGAGCTTCAACTCGTCGTGCGCCACCGCCAGCGAGGCGGGCAGGCAGGCGTTGCTGGAGCTGGTCGAGAATGCGGTGATCAGCAGCGGCCGGATCTGTCGGAAATAGGCCAGCGGCGAGCGTCCGGCCAGGAAGCGCAACCACAACGACATGGTGCCGAACAGGTGCAGCGCCAGTGCCACGCTGCAGCCGACCACGAACACCGACAGCGCCAGCAACACGTCCACGCCGACCTTGACGATCACGCTGTAGATCATCGCCGGCACCGCATAGGGGGCCAGTTCCAGCGCGAAGCCGACGATCTTCGTCATCAGGTCGGTGATCGTGTCCAGCGCCATCTGCACCCGCTTGCGCTCCTTCTCGCGCAGCTGGGTGGCCGCCGCGCCGACCAGGATCGCGAACAGGATCAGCGGCAGCACGTCGCCCAGCGCATCGCGGCTGGGGCCGGCCACGGCGCCGAGCAGGTTGCGCGGCATGAACATCTCCACCAGCGTGCCGAAACTCATGCCGGGCTGGGCTGCTTTCCGCTCGATCGACTGCTGCGCGCTGCTGCCGTATTCCTGCATCAGCTGGCTGCGCGCCTGTTCGTCCAGGTGGTGGCCCGGCTGCACCGTGTTCATCATCACCAGGCCGATCGCCACGGCGATGCCCATGTTGAGGAAGAACAACAGGAAGGTACGGCCGGCCAGCGGGCCGAGCCGGTCGAGCCGGCCGAGCTGGGCCACGCCGGAGGCCAGCGAGGTGAATACCAGCGGGATCACCACGAAGAACAACATGCGCAGGAAGATCTGTCCGAACGGGTCGAACACCGCGGCGGAGATCTTCTGCATCAGCGCCAGCGTGGGCGGATGCCACTGGCCGATGCCCAGCGTGGCCACGGCGGCGACCACGCCGATCACGAGGCCCCAGAGGATGCGTTTTGCGAGAGGAGTCGATGTGCTCATCCGGTTGAATGTACGGGGCCATGGCGGATTCGTCACGCAGGAATTTTCGCTGCCCGCGGCCCCGGCCACGCCGACGCCCTGGCGGCACGCAGGTGTGGCGGAAAGTCCAATCCCGGTTGCGGACGGGCATGGGCTAAAATGGCCGCTTTGACGGAGGCCACATGACGCAGCCAGCATCCCCGGGCGCACGTTTTCGCGCCGCACTCGCCGCCGAGCAGCCCCTGCAGGTCATGGGCGCGATCACTGCCTACGCCGGCCTGATGGCCAAACGCGTCGGCTACAAGGCGCTGTACCTGTCCGGCGGCGGCGTGGCTGCCAATTCGCTGGGCATGCCGGACCTGGGCATCAGCACGATGGAAGATGTGCTCACCGACGCGCGCCGCATCGTCGACGCCACCGGTCTGCCGCTGCTGGTGGACATCGACACCGGCTGGGGCGGGGCCTTCAACATCGCGCGCACGATCCGCTCGTTCGAGCGCATCGGCGTGGCGGCGGTGCACATGGAAGACCAGGTGGGGCAGAAGCGTTGCGGCCACCGCCCCGGCAAGGAAGTGGTGTCGAAGGACGAGATGGTCGACCGGGTGAAGGCGGCGGTCGACGCGCGCACTGACCCCGGCTTCGTGCTCATGGCGCGCACCGATGCGGCGGCCGTCGAAGGCATCGATGCGGCGATCGAGCGCGCCTGCGCCTATGTCGAAGCCGGCGCCGACATGATCTTCCCCGAGGCGATGAAGACGCTGGACGACTACCGCAAGTTCAAGGCCGCGGTGAAAGTACCGATCCTGGCCAACCTCACCGAGTTCGGTTCCACCCCGTTCTTCACCACCGACGAATTGCGCGACGCCGGCGTGGACATCGCGCTGTACTGCTGCGGCGCCTACCGCGCGATGAACAAGGCGGCGCTGAATTTCTACGAGACCGTGCGCCGCGAAGGCACGCAGAAGAACATCATCGACACTTTGCAGACGCGCGAGGAGCTGTACGACTTCCTCGGCTACCACGCCTACGAGGACAAGCTCGACACGCTGTTCTCGAAGCAAAGCTGACCCTTGCCGTAGGGAGGCCCGTGGCGGGCCTCCGCCGAAAAGCACCAACCTGCACCCTGGAGATTTCCGATGAGCGAGCAAGTCCTTCCCAAGGCCAAGAAATCCGTCGCCTTGTCCGGCGTGGCCGCGGGCAACACCGCGCTGTGCACGGTCGGCCGCAGCGGCAACGACCTGCATTACCGCGGTTACGACATCCACGATCTGGCCGCCAAGGGCTGCTTCGAGGAAGTGGCCTACCTGCTGGTGCATGGCGTGCTGCCGAACTGGACCGAACTGAACAACTACCGTGCGCGGCTGAAGCGTCTGCGCGGCCTGCCGGCGCCGGTCAAGGCGGCGATGGAACTGCTGCCGGCCGCCACTCATCCGATGGACGTGCTGCGTACCGGCTGCTCGGTGCTGGGCACCGTCTTGCCGGAGAAGGACGACCACAACGTCACCGGTGCGCGCGACATCGCCGACCGCCTGATGGCGAGCTTCGGCTCCATGCTGCTGTACTGGTACCACTTCAGCCACAACGGCAAGCGCATCGAAACCGAGACCGACGACGACTCGATCGCCGCCCACTTCCTGCACCTGCTGCATGGCAGGAAGCCCAGCGACCTGCACGCGCAGGCGCTGGACAAGTCGCTGGTGCTGTACGCCGAGCACGAGTTCAACGCCTCGACCTTCGCTGCCCGCGTCATCGCCGGCACCGGTTCGGACCTGTACTCGGCGATCACCGGCGCGATCGGCGCGCTGCGCGGCCCGAAGCACGGCGGCGCGAACGAGGTGGCGATGGAGATCATCGCGCGCTACCGCAGCGCGAACGATGCGGAAGCCGACATCCGTGCCCGCGTCGAGCGCAAGGAGATCATCATCGGCTTCGGCCACCCGGTCTACACGGTGTCCGATCCGCGCAACGAGATCATCAAGGAAGTCTCGCGCAAGCTGTGCACCGACGGCGGCAACCCGACCCTGTTCGACGTTTCCGAGCGGATCGAGAAGGTGATGGGCGAGGTCAAGAAGATGTTCCCGAACCTCGACTGGTTCTCGGCCAGCGCGTACCACATGATGGGCGTGCCCACCGCGATGTTCACGCCGCTGTTCGTGATCGCGCGCACCTCCGGCTGGAGCGCCCACGTGATCGAACAGCGCCAGGACGGCAAGATCATCCGCCCCAGCGCGAACTACACCGGCCCGGAAGACCAGGCCTACGTGCCGATCGACAAGCGCTGAGCGTATGTTCCAGGCCGAACGAAAGGAGCCGAAAGGCTCCTTTCTTTTGTTGCACCGGCGTCGAGCCGGTTGCCTGTGTGCCCGCCGTGCAGGCTTCAGCCGGTGGACGACTTCAGCCGCAGCCGTCGCCGCTGCAGCAACCAGCCGCCGCCGCAGATGGCGATCACGGCCAGTGCGTCCAGGGCGTACCTCGCCCAGGCGTGCGCGTCGAACCAGCCGCTGAGCAACTGGTCATGGGCGATCATGCGCCCGGCAGTGATCGCGATCGCGGCGGCGCCGATGTACATGATGAAAGGGAAACGGTCGATCAGCTTCAGGATCAGGGTGGAGCCCCAGACCACCAGCGGCACGCTGATCAGCAGGCCCAGGATGACCAGCAGCAGATGTCCCTTCGAGGCGCCGGCGATCGCCAGCACGTTGTCCAGGCCCATCAGTGCGTCGGCGGCGATGATCGTGCGCAGCGCGCTCCAGAACGTGTTGCCGGCCTTGATGTTGGGGCCCTCGTCGTCGCCGTGGTTAAGCAGCTTCCAGGCAATCGGCAGCAGCAGCACGCCACCGGCCAGCATCAATCCCGGCAGTTTCAGCAGGTAGACGACGACGGCGGTAAGTGCGAAACGGACCGCGACGGCACCGAACGTGCCCCAGAACACGGCCTTCTTCTGCAAGTCCTTGGGCAGGCGGCTGGCGGCCATGGCGATGACGATGGCGTTGTCGCCAGCCAGCACGAGGTCGAGCAGGATGATGGCCAGCAGGCCGGAGAAGAAGTCGTGGGCGGCAAAATCCATGGATGTTTCCATGCGCGTTGGACGATGCAGTGGGCACGGACACGCGCGGCCCGTAGCCACCGCAAAAGTCTCGTTCGCAGGACGACTGCCGGGTGACCGGAGCGATGCTTCGCTCGTGTTGACGATCACCACACCGTGACAAACGAACCGTCACGGGAACTACTCCCTTCTGGGTGTGCGGGGATTGTCGAGGTGCGGCATGGTCGCGGTCAAGCGACGCACGGAACATCCTCGCCTCCGTAGTCGGCTAAAATGACGGTTTTCCCTGCCGCGAGATTCCATCATGAGTGCGCACGACATCCGCTCCGCCGTCCGCCCCGATCCCGACCAGCCGCTGGTCGACATCGCCGATTACGTGGTCGACTACCAGATCGACTCGAAGGAGGCCTACGACACCGCGCGCTACATGCTGCTGGACTCGCTGGGCACCGCGATGCTGGCGATGAAGTTCCCCGAGTGCGTGAAGCACCTCGGCCCGCTGGTGCCGGGCGCCACGCTGCCGGGCGGTGCGCGCGTGCCGGGTACCAGCCACGAGCTGGACCCGGTGCAGGCCGCGTTCGCCATCGGCACGCAGATCCGCTGGCTCGACTTCAACGACACCTGGCTGGCGGCCGAGTGGGGCCACCCGTCGGACAACCTCGGCAGCATCCTGGCGGTGGGCGACTACCTCAGCCGCAAGGCGGAACGCGAGGGCGGCCAGCCACTGACCGTGCGCGACGTGCTCGGCTACGCCATCAAGGCGCACGAGATCCAGGGCTGCTACGCGCTGCTGAACAGCTTCAACCGGGTCGGCCAGGATCACGTGATCCTGGTGCGGCTGGCCTCCACCGCGGTGGCCACCGCGATGCTCGGCGGCGACAAGGAGCAGATCACCACCGCGGTGTCGCACAGCTGGATCGACAACGGCGCCCTGCGCACCTACCGCCACGCGCCGAACACCGGCCCGCGCAAGAGCTGGGCCGCCGGCGATGCCTGCCGCCGCGCAGTGACCCATGCCATCAATGCGGTGTACCGCGGCGTGGTCGGTTATCCCTCGGCACTGTCGGCGAAGACCTGGGGCTTCTACGACGTGGCGTTCAAGGGCAAGCCGTTCGAATTCGAGCGTCCGTTCGGCAGCTACGTGATGGAGAACGTGCTGTTCAAGATCAGCTACCCGGCCGAGTTCCACGCGCAGACCGCGGTGGAGTGCGCGATGAAGCTGCACGGAGAAGTGGCGGGCAGGCTCGACCAGGTCGAGAAGATCGTCATCGAGACGCAGGAAGCCGGCTGCCGCATCATCGACAAGACCGGCCCTCTGGCGAATTACGCCGACCGCGACCACTGCATCCAGTACATGGTGGCGGTGCCGCTGATCTTCGGCCGGCTGGTGGCCAGCGACTACAACGACGAAGTGGCTGCCGATCCCCGCATCGATGCACTGCGCGACAAGATGACGGTTATCGAGAATCCGCAATTCACGCGTGACTACTTCGACCCCACCAGGCGCTATATCGGCAATTCGGTGCAGGTGTTCTTCAAGGACGGCAGCAGCACGGAAAAAGTCTCGATCGATTATCCGATCGGCCATCGCAAGCGTCGCGCCGAAGGCATTCCGGTATTGCTGCGGAAGTTCGAGGCAGCCATGCGTGGCCATTTGCCGGCACATCAGGTCAAGGCGATCATGGCGGCTGCGGAGAATCCGGCACGGCTGGATGCGATGCCGCTGCATCACTTCCTGGGGCTCTTCACATTGTAAAGACGACGTGAGTGGAAGATTAAGGCAAGGGCGGAGTCCACTTGGAGGTTACGCCCCTGCCAGTCGCTTGCCATTCAACCGAGGAGCAGGCGTGAAGGCAGCTACACTGGGTCGGCACGGATTTCACAGGATTCAAGCGTGTGCAAACCCGTGTGAACTTTCCTGAACGAAGCCTCACCAGCAAATGACTTCATTAGTAGTTGCAGCATCCCCTGCTTAACGATTTTGCTACAATCCCCGCCGCTTGTCGCATAAACGCCAAGCAGGGGCTATCAAAAGCTCTGAGTGACGTAGTTCAGTTCTGACACGCGACTTCCGGTTGGGGTTGAACGGACGCGAAACCTAATAAATGAGGAGACACCTGATGAAACGTAAGGGCTTGTATTTTCTGATTGCGCTGGCCCTGGGCGGCGTAGGTGCCGTTCATGCGCAGGACACGGCTGCTCCCGCCACCACCGAGTCGGCTGCCTCATCCTATGACGGTCGCTGGTATATCGCGCCGACCGTGGGTGGTTATTACAACGACACCGATCGCAATACCAACAGCCGCCAGTTCTATTACGGCCTGGGCGTGGGTCGTTTCATTTCGTCGAACGCATCGATCGACCTGTTCGTGGATCGTACCAAGCGCAAAGTTGACGCAGGTGGCAAGTGGTCCAATAACACTGTCGGTGCCGCGGTGCGTTTCTATGCAGGTGACTGGAACGCCTGGCGTCCGTATCTGCTGGCCGGCGTGATGGGCAGCAACCACCAGTCGCACGGCGACCACGGCTGGTCGCCGGCGGCCGAGCTGGGCGGCGGCCTGTCCAAGACGGTCACCGACAGCTCCGATGTGCGCATCGAAGCCGGCTACCGTTACGACTGGGACAACAAGACCCAGCCGGCGCAGGACGGTTATGGCGACTGGTTCCTGGGCTTCAGCATCGTGTCGCGCTTCGGCGCTCCGGCTGCCGCTCCGGCTCCGGTTGCGGCTACCCCGCCTCCGGCTGATTGCTCGACGAAGGACAGCGATGGCGATGGCGTCAACGACTGCGAAGACAAGTGCCCGGGCACGGCTGCCGGCACGATCGTCGGTCCGGACGGCTGCCCGCAGAAGGTCGTGATCGACCTGCGCGGCGTGAACTTCAAGTACGACCGCCCGAAGAAGGGCGAGACCGACATCTCGAAGTCGCTGGCCGAGCCGAGCGCCGATTCGATCGCCGTGCTGAACCAGGCCATCGATACCCTGCAGCGTTACCCGCAGGTGAAGGTGACGGTTGCCGGTTACACCGACTCGAAGGGCACCGACGCGTACAACCAGTCGCTGTCCGAGCGTCGCGCCTCGATCGTCTACAACTACCTGACCAGCCATGGCATCAGTGCCAGCCGTCTGGAAGGCCCGATCGGCCACGGCGAGAGCAACCCGATCGGTGACAACGCCACCGACGCCGGTCGCGCGCAGAACCGTCGCACGGAGCTGCAGGTTCAGCAGTAATCGCACCGCAGCAACACGGCAATGAAAAAAACCCGGCTTCGGCCGGGTTTTTTTTCGCCCATCAGCCACTGATGCCCGTGGCGTGTCCTTGTCGTGCTGCGGTCATGGCCGATACGCTAGCGTGATGTCTCGCCCGCCTGGTTCTCGTCCCCCGCGCCCCGTCGTATCCGCGCAGTCACCGCGGCACGGGTTGGCCCGGGTGTTGTCCAAGCTGGGCGCCTGCTCGCGCAGCCAGGCCGAGCAGTGGGTTCGTGCCGGCCGCGTCAGCCTGGACGGGCGCGTGGTGCGCGATCCGTATCACCCGACCTTGATCGACCGGCAGCAGGTCGCCGTCGATGGCCGGCCGGTGAAGCCGGCCGAAGGTGTCTATGTGGTCTTCAATAAACCACGCGGGCTCGTGGTCAGCGCCGCCGACGAGCATGGTCGCGCCACCGTCTACGACGCGCTGGCGGCCGCCGGCCTGCCGTGGCTGGGGCCGGTCGGGCGGCTGGACAAAGCAAGCGAAGGCCTGTTGCTGCTCAGCAACGACACTGTCTGGGCAGCCGGCATCACCGACCCGGCCACGCATCTGGAGAAGACCTATCACGTGCAGGTAGCCGGTCAGCCGGATGCCGCAGTGCTGGCCGCGATGCTGACGGGTATCCATGATGCTGGCGACCTGCTGAAGGCGCGTCGCGCCATGCTGCTGCGTGCGGGCGAGAAAAATGCCTGGCTTGAGGTGGTACTGGACGAGGGGCGCAACCGGCATATCCGCCGGTTGCTGGCGGCCCTGGGTTTCGACGTGCTGCGGCTGATCCGGGTGGCAATCGGACCGCTTGCACTGGGCGAACTGGCGAAAGGGCAGTGGCGACAGTTGAGTGCGTATGAAGTGGAAGCGCTCGACACCCGCAAAGGCTGAGTGCCTTCAGTCGCCGATCACGCCCAGCTTCCGGCCCACCTTGGTGAATGCGGCAATGGCCCGGTCGAGATGCTCACGGGTATGCGCCGCGCTCATCTGCGTGCGGATGCGCGCCTGGCCCTGTGGCACCACGGGATAGAAGAAGCCGGTGACGTAGATACCTTCCTCCAGCAGGGCGGAAGCCATCGCCTGCGCCTTCGGCGCGTCGTAGATCATCACCGGCACGATCGGGTGCACGCCCGGCTTGATGTCGAAGCCGGCGGCGGTCATCCGCTCGCGGAAGTAGCGCGTGTTTTCCTTGAGCTTGTCGCGCAGGTCGCCGGCGCTGGCCAGCATGTCGAATACCTTGATCGCGGCGGCGACCACGTGCGGCGGCAGCGAGTTGGAGAACAGGTAGGGGCGCGAACGCTGACGCAACAGCTCGATCACTTCCTTGCGGCCGGTGGTGAACCCGCCGAGCGCACCGCCGAGCGCCTTGCCCAGCGTGCCGGTGAAGATGTCGATCTTGTCCATCACGCCGTTGACTTCGGCCGAGCCGCGGCCGCTGTCGCCGAGGAAGCCGGTGCAGTGGCACTCATCGATGTGCACCATCGCGTCGTATTTCGCCGCCAGTGCGGTGATCTGGTCGAGTTTGGCGATGAAGCCGTCCATCGAGAACGCACCGTCGCTGCTGATCAGCTTGGTGCGTGCGCCGGCCGCATCGGCTGCCTGCAGCTGTTTCTCCAGGTCGGCCATGTCGCTGTTGGCGTAGCGGAAGCGCTTGGCCTTGCACAGGCGGATGCCGTCGATGATCGAGGCGTGGTTCAACGCGTCGGAGATCACCGCGTCTTCCTCGCCCAGCAGCGGTTCGAACAGACCGCCGTTGGCGTCGAAGCAGGCAGCGTAGAGGATGGTGTCCTCGGTGCCGAAGAACGCGGCAATCTTCGCTTCCAGCTGCTTGTGCAGGTCCTGCGTGCCGCAGATGAAGCGCACGCTGGCCATGCCGAAGCCGTGCGTATCCAGCGCATCCTTGGCGGCCTGGATCACCGCGGGATGGTCGGCCAGGCCCAGATAGTTGTTGGCGCAGAAGTTCAGCACCCTGCGGCCGCCTTCCAGCTCGATCTCGGCCGACTGCGGCGAGGTGATGATGCGCTCGGCCTTGAACAGGCCCTGCTCGCGGATGGCGTCGAGTTCGCTGGCGTAGCGTGCCTTGGCTGAGTAGCTCATGGGGAATTCCGGCCTGTGGACAAAGCTCTATTTTGACCGCTTGGCGCGATGCTGGGAAGGAAGCTCGGGCATCGCATTCGCGGCGCTACTGCTTCAGGTCGAAATCCACGCGCGTGGTCTTGCCCTTGTCGTCGATGCCCTGGGCGTCGAGCTTCGGCTCCTGCAGCGCGACGCGTGCAGCGTCCAGCTTGCCCTTCAGCCACGCCTGCACCGCTGCGGCGCGGCGCTCGGCCAGCGCGCGCATGGCCTTGGCGTCGACCGCCACGCCGGTCTCCATCAGGCTGCGCATCTCGTCGGGTTCGAGCGATTTCTTCAGGCCGAGGAAGTTGCGTGGCTTGTCCTGGAGGTCATCGTGGCGGTAGGCACGCTTGAGGTATTTTTCGTATTCATCCGGGGTGACGTTGACCGCGGCCAGTGCCGCATCCGAGGTGTCGGCGGCCTTGCCTTCGGTGTCCAGCACCTTCTCGCGGCGCACCAGGTTCTCCACCGTGACCTTGCGCAGGCCATCCTGGTCCTTGCCCGGGTCGACCCGGCCGATGATGCCGAGCTTCAGCGATGGCTTCTGCTGCAGCAGGGTCACGATCTTGCCCAGGCGTTCCTGCGCCTTGGCGTCGAGCACTACCGAGCCCGGCGCGAACTCGATGTAGCCCAGATCCTCGTGGCTGCCGCCGAAGGCGCCGGCCAGCAGGCGGAACGGCGCGGTGGCGGCCTTGGCGATCAGGTTGCCGATGGCGCGCCAGATCAGGCCGCCCATGCTGAACTGCGGATCGTCCAGCGAGCCGGACACCGGCACGTTCACGTCGATGTTGCCCTGGGTGTCCTTGAGCAGCGCCACCGCCAGCTTCACCGGCAGGTGCCTGATGCCGGGACTCTCGTTGCGTGCGCCGAAAGTGAGCTGGGTGATGAAGATGTGGTTGTCCGCGTTGAGCTTGCGCTGGTCCAGCATGTAGTGGACGTCCACGTTGAGCTTGCCGGCGGTGATCGGGTAGCCGGTGTACTTGGTGGAGTAGGCGGCGAGGCGGGTGAGCTCCACCTCGCTGGCCTTGCCCTTGATGTCCAGGAACGCCACCGGCTGCAGCGGGTTGATGCTGCCGTCGATGTCCACCGGCGAATCGTCGTCCAGTGCCGCCTGCACTGACAGCGCGGCCGGTGGATCGCCCGGGGTGGTGCCGAACGCGCCGATCCTGCCGGTGAGTTTGGTGAGGTTGGCGGTGTAGTTGGGCTTGATGAAGTTGTCGGTGTAGTTGAGCTGGCCGTTGACCAGGGTGATGCCGCCGATATGGATGTCGGCCGGGGGCGCCGCCGGTGTCGCGGCTGCCGCGACCGACGTGCTGGTGGTCGCCGCCGGTGCGGGCGTTGCCGGCTTCGGTGGCGGCGTGGCCAGCGTGCCGGCCGCGCGGGTCACCGACACCGGTGCGGCTTCCGGCGAAGCGACCACGTCGGACAGGTTCAGCTTGCCGTCCGCGTTGATGATCATGCGGGCGTAGAACGAGGTCAGCGTCAGCGCGCCGATGCGTACACGCGGCGTGCCCGGACCGACATCGGCATCGAGGTTCGAGGCGCTGAGCGTGCGCCAGCGCAGGAAATCGTCGCCGCTGAGCTTGTCCTGCACGCGCACGCGCTCGAGTGCGACGTTGCCCCGGTAGCGCAGTTTCGGCACGCTGCCGCGGCCATCGTAGTGCAGCTTGCCGTTGCTGGTGAGCCTGGCGCCGGCCACGGTGACGTTCAGCGGCACGCTGATGTACGGCTCGAAGCGGGCGATGTCCAGCTGCTTCGTTTCCAGTTGCAGGTCGGCGCCCAGCGGTGAGGGCCGCAGTCTGCCGGAGGCAGCGAACGTACCCCGGTCGATGGCACCAGCCAGCTTGAACGGACGCGCCGCGTCCAGTTTGTCGTCCAGGTTGTCGATGCTGCCCTTGAGCGATTTCAGCTGGAGGCTGACGGGCCTGGCGCCGGCGGCCAGGTCGGTGAAGTCGAGTGTACCGTCATCGAGGCCGAGGTGGGCGATGCTCCAGCGCCAGGGTGGGCTGTGGTCCGCTGCGGCCTTGCGCTGATTGCCTGGTGGTGCCAGCAGTTCCAGCAGGCTGAGGGTGCCGTTGCGCTGGCGCTGCAGGTGCAGGTTGAGCTTGCTGGCGGTGACCGTGCCCAGCTGCGCCTGGCGGCTGGCCAGGTCGATCAGGCGGATCTCCGCCTGCAGCTTGCCCCAGGCCAGCGGGGTGCCGTGTTCCCTGGACGGCGCTGCGAGTGCGAAGTTGCTCACCGAGGCATGCGCGTCGGCGAGGTGCACGTTGACGGCCTTGCCCCAGTCGAGCTGCAGCTGGCCGTCGGCATCGAGCTTGCCCTGGGTCACTCGCGCGGCCATCGGCGCCGCCGCCTGCAGCGGGGCCACATCCACCTGGCGGAGGCCGAGATGGGTCGACAGCCGGCTGGCAGCCAGGTCCAGCGTGCCCTTGACCGACAACATGCCGCCGCCCAGCTGGGCGGTCAGGTCCATTCGCCCGACGGGCGCCGGCTGCAGGCTAAGGCCTTGCAGCGCGCCATGCAGACCGGTGAGGTCCAGCCTGTGCTGGCTGGCGTCGGTGTAGTGGATGGCGCTGCCGGTCAGTGCCAGCGAGGCGATGCGCAGGTCGGTCGGTGTCGTCGTGGTGGCGGGCGCAGCCGGTGCGGGGCCGGCTGTCAGGCTGTCGAAATTGCTGTGGCCACCTGCGCCCTGGGTGTAGTGGAGCTGCGCCTGGTCCAGTTGCAGCGCGCCCAGCCGGTAGCGCGAGAGCAGCGGTTGCACGTCGGCCAGCTCGGCGCTGCCGTGGCTGATTTCGAGGATGGGCTCGCCGTGGTTGCTGGCAAGCGCGAAGTTGTCCAGTTGCAGGTGGCCGGTCAGCTGCAATTGCGGCGTGGGTCGGGTCTGCACGAAGTGCAGGTCCAGGTTCCCGCCGAGCCGCCCCTTGGTGATGGCCAGCGGCAACGGTGTGGGGGCGTAGGCCAGGTAGCGCGGCAGGTCCAGCTGCTCGAACTGGAAATGCACGACCGCCTCGCGGGTATCGGTGAACGGCCTGGTCTGGCCGTCGATGCGCAGCGGGCTGCCGTCCACCTTCATGGCCAGCAGCGGCTGCACGAACACGTCGGTGTCGCTGGGCAGGTTGGCGATGAACGGGATGCCCAGTTCCAGTTGCTCGACGTGGTGGCTGGCCTTGCCCAGCTGGTCGTCGAACTGGATGTCGCCGGCGTGCACGGCGATGTTGGACAGCGAGAAACGCGCCGGCGGCGCCTTCGGGTCCGCGGGCTTCGAATCGTAGCGTTCCAGCAGGTCGCTGAAGTTGAAACGCCCGTCCGCGCTGCGCACGATGCGGATCTGCGGGTGCTGCAGGCGCAGTTCGTCCAGTACCGGCGCCCGGCGCAGCAGCGAGGTCCACGAAGCGTTAATCACCGCCTGGTCGATGTCCACGAACGGCGAGCGCCCGTCGCGGTCGGCGATGTGCAGGCGGTCCAGCTGCAGGCGCAGGGTGTAGGGATTGAAGTGCGCCGCGCCCAGCGTCACCGGCCGCGACAGGGCGGCGCTGGCGCGCTTCTCGATCTGGCTGCGGATGATCGGTGGTGCAGCGAAGAAGCCGAGCAGGCCGAACACCACCAGCACGATGGCGATGGTCAGCGCGGACTTGCGCGCGCGGTGTGAGTGATACAGCTGCCGGGCCTTGTCGCGGGCCGCCGCCAGGTGGGCGGCTGCCGTGGGATGAAGGGCATTCATGCGGACTTTCCGGTGGCGTCATGGGCCGGCGGCACCCGCCGGGCACTTCCTGCAGCCGGCAGCAACCGGCCGCAGGAAGTTTACGCAGATGCCGTGAAACCGGCGATGACAGACGGCGACTGTCGTCCTCCCTCGTTCAGCTCCAGGAGCAGACCACCTTGCCGCACTTGCCGGCGTCCATCAGGTCGAAGCCCTTCTGGAAGTCGTCGATGTGGATCTGGTGGGTGAGCACCTTCTGCAGCGGGAAGCCTGTCAGCACCATCTGGGTCATCTTGTACCAGGTCTCGTACATGCGCCGGCCGTAGATGCCCTGCAGAGTGAGGCCCTTGAAGATCACCTTGTCCCAGTCGATGCCGGCGCCCTTGGGCTGGATGCCGAGCAGGGCGATCTTGCCGCCGTGGTACATGCAGTCGAGCATGTCGTTGAACGCGCGCGGGTTGCCGCTCATCTCCAGGCCCACGTCGAAGCCTTCCATGTGCAGGTCCTTCATCACGTCCTTGAGCGACTGGTTGGCCACGTTGACCACCCGGGTGGCGCCCATGTCGGCGGCCAGCTTCAGGCGATAGTCGTTGACGTCGGTGACCACCACGTTGCGCGCGCCCACGTGCTTGGCGATGCCGGCGGCGATGATGCCGATGGGGCCGGCGCCGGTGATCAGCACGTCCTCGCCGATCATGTCGAATTCCAGAGCGCAGTGCGCGGCGTTGCCGTACGGGTCGAAGAACGCGGCCAGCTCGGACGGGATCTGGTCCGGGATCGGCCACAGGTTCGAAGCGGGCATGGCCATGTACTCGGCGAACGCGCCGTTGCGGTTCACGCCGATGCCGATCGTGTTCGGGCACAGGTGCTGGCGGCCCGCGCGGCAGTTGCGGCAGTGTCCGCAGACGATGTGGCCCTCGGCCGAGACGCGGTCGCCGACCTTGTAGCCGGTGACGCCGGGGCCGATCTCCACGATGCGCCCGACGAACTCGTGGCCGATGGTCAGGCCCGGCTTGATCGTGCGCTGGCTCCACTCGTCCCACTTGTAGATGTGCAGGTCGGTGCCGCAGATCGCGGTCTTCTCGATCTTGATCAGCACCTCGTTCGGGCCGACCTGCGGCAGCGGCACTTCTTCCATCCAGATGCCCTGTTCGGGCTTGCGCTTGACCAGGGCTTTCATCGTCTGCGGCATGGGGAATCCATCGGTTGGCCCGCGGAGCGGGCGGGGAAACGGCAATTATAGAGCGCGGTCGCCGGCGGCGGCTTTCGGGCCGGCATCTTGCCGGGAGCTGCGCGGCAAACTATGGTCGCAAGTTTATGCGATTGCTCACGAGGCCGGTTCGATGCGATTGAAGAGGATGTTGTGGTCCACCGCGGTGGCGATGTCGCTGAGTCCGCTGGCGCAGGCGGACGAGGGCATGTGGATGCCGTCGCAACTGCCGTCGATCGGCCAGCAGCTGAAGGCCGCCGGCTATCGGGGCGACCCCGCCGCGCTGGCCGACCTGACCCGGCCGCCGCTCAGCGCGGTGGTCAAGGTCGGCGGCGCCACCGGCGCCTTCGTCAGCGACCAGGGCCTGGTGCTGACCAACCACCACGTTGCGTTCGGCGTGATCCAGTACAACAGCAATGCGCAACGCAACCTGATCGAAGAGGGCTACGTGGCGGCCAGCCGCGGCGAGGAGCTGCCAGCCAACCCGGACTTCCGCCTGCGCGTCACGGTCGGCTTCGACCAGGTTACCGAGCAGGTGCTGGCCAACGCCCGCGGCAAGACCGGTCGCGCCTACTACGACGCGGTGGATGCGGCGAGCAAGGCGCTGGTCGCCGCATGCGAACGCGAGGCCGGCATGCGTTGCAGCGTCGCCAACATGTTCTACGGCCGCGACTTCTATCTGGTGAAGCAGCTGGAGCTGCGCGACCTGCGGCTGGTCTACACGCCGCCGCGCGCGATCGGCAACTACGGCGACGAAGTGGACAACTTCATGTGGCCGCGCCACAGCGGCGATTTCACCGTGCTGCGCGCCTACGTCGGGCCGGATGGCAAGCCGGCGGATTATGCGAAGGACAACAAGCCCTACACGCCGCCCGCGCACCTGCAGATCGCCCGCGAAGGCGTCAACGCTGGCGACTACGTGATGCTGGCCGGTTACCCCGGTACCACCTACCGCCACCGCAGCGCCGCCGAGTTCGCCGACCAGGTGCAGTGGCGCCTGCCTGCGTCGGTGGCGGCGATGAAGCAGCTGCAGACGGTGATCGAAGACGCCGGCGCGGCGGACGCGCAGGCGAAGATCCGCTACGCCTCGCAACTGCAGTCGCTGAAGAACGGCATCAAGCGCTACAGCGGCGAGCTGGAAGGCCTGCAGCGCAGCGATGCGGTCGCCGTGCGGCAGCAGGACGAAGCGGCGATGCTGGCCTGGCTGGACAAGCAGGGCACGGCGAAGGCGCTGCGCCCGCAGATCGACGCCGCGATGGCGGCGATCGCCGACGGCAACGCCACCCGCGAGCGCGACCTTCTGCTCGGCCTGCTCCAGTCGCAGACCCAGCTGATGCGCTCGGCGCTGCGCCTGCAACGGCTGGCGCACGAGCGCGGCAAGCCCGATGCCGAGCGCGAGAACGGCTACCAGCAGCGTGACGAGGAACTGATTGCCGGCGGCCTGCGCCAGGTCCAGCGCCGCTACGATCCGACCGTCGAGAAGCGCCTGCTGACGGCGCTGCTGATCCGCTATCAGCAACTGCCTGCTGCGCAGCACGTGGCCGAGTTCGATACCGCGTTCGGTCGTACTCCTGCCGAGCTGGCGACCACGCTGGATCGCGTCTACGCCACCACCAAACTCGGCGACGAAGCGCAGCGCCTGCGCTGGATGGATGCCAATGCGACAATGCTGGCCGCGACTGACGACAGCCTGCTGCAACTGGCTGCGAAACTGCAGCCGGCGCTGCTGCACATCGACGACGAGCGCAAGGCGCGTGAGGGCGAGCTGCTGCGCCTGCGTCCGGCCTACATGCAGGCGCTGATCGCCTATCGCGAACAGCAGGGCCGCGCGGTCTATCCGGATGCGAACTCCACCCTGCGCGTGAGCTACGGCAAGGTCACCCCGCTGAAGGCGCGTGACGCGGTGGGCTACGAACCGCTGACCAGCACCGCCGGTATCGTCGAGAAGAACACCGGCGTGGCGCCGTTCGATGCACCCAAGCCGCTGCTCGACGCGATCGCCAAAGCGGACTACGCCGGCTACCTGGACCCGAAGTCGGGCGTCATGCCGGTGAACTTCCTCAGCAACCTCGACACCACCGGCGGCAACTCCGGCTCACCGGTGTTGAACGCGAAGGGCGAACTGGTCGGACTCAACTTCGACAGCAACTGGGAGGCGGTCAGTGCCAGCTGGATGTTCGACCCGCGCTACAAGCGTGCGATCCACGTCGACATGCGCTACATGCGCTGGTTGATGGACAAGGTCTACCCGGCGCCGCAGCTGCTGAAGGAATTGGGCGTGCCGGCGCGCTGAATGTCGCAGGCATGACTTGCGGCATATGCCACGGCCGTCCGGGTCGGGCATAAGTCGTAAGTTATTGCGTCACCCTTTTGCCCGCTTTCGCGGGCAGATTTTCATCAGGAGATTTCCGTGCGTCGTCTATTGCTCGCTGCCGCCGTATCCATCGGCCTCATCTCGTCCGCCCACGCCGTCGAAGGCATGTGGCAGCCCGCCCAGTTGCCGGGCATCGCCGCCACGTTGCAACAGCATGGCCTGAAGCTGGATCCGAAGACGCTGACCGACCTCACCGCCTATCCGATGGGCGCGATCGTGAGCCTGGGCGGCTGCACCGCCTCGTTCGTCTCGCCGGAGGGCCTGGTGGTGAGCAACCACCACTGCGTCTACGGCGCGCTGCAGCTGAACTCCACGCCGGAGAACAACCTGATCGAGCAGGGCTTCCTGGCGAAGACCCAGGCGGATGAACTCTCCGCCGGCCCGTCCTCGCGCATCTTCGTCACCGAGGAAATCCGCGACGTCACCAAGGCGATCACCGCGAAACTCACCAATGACATGAGCGGCGCCGAGCGCTACAAGGCGATCGAACTGGCGATCAAGGAGCAGGTCAAGGCCTGCGAGAGCGAAGGCTACCGCTGCGACGTCTACACCTTCCACGGCGGCTACAGCTACCAGCTGATCAGGCAGCTGGAGATCAAGGACGTGCGCCTGGTCTACGCACCGCCGGAATCGATTGGCAAGTTCGGCGGCGACATCGACAACTGGATGTGGCCGCGCCACACCGGCGACTTCGGTTACCTGCGAGCCTACGTCTCGAAGGACGGCAAGTCCGCGGCGTTCTCCAAGGACAACGTGCCGTACCAGCCGAAGCACGTGCTCAAGGTGAATCCGCACGGCGTGGAGCAGGGCGACTACGTGATGGTGGTGGGCTACCCGGGCCGCACCAACCGCTACCGCCTCGCCGACGAGGTGCAGAGCTCGATCGACTGGGTCTATCCGACCCAGATCAAGGTGTACGAGGACACGCTCAACATCATCAACACCGCCGGCAAGGCCGACCCCAAGGTGGCAGTGAAGTACGCCAGCATGGTCGCCGGCCTCAACAACTACCTGAAGAACTTCGGCGGCCAGCTCGAAGGCCTGCATCGCGCCGATGCGGTCACGGTGAAGCGGGAACAGGAAGCGGCACTCGAGGGCTGGCTGAAGCAGCAGGGCGGGGCAGAAAACGCCGCCCTGGCCGCCGACATCGGCAAGCTGCGCCAGCAGATCGCCGCCGACCAGGCCAACCGCGAGCGCAACCTGGCCATCAGTCTGGTCAGCCGCGCCCAGCTGTTCAGCACCGCGGTCCGCCTGACTCACCTGGCCAAGGAACGGCCCAAGGCCGACCTCGACCGCGATGCCGGCTACCAGCAGCGCGACTGGGTGCGCATCGAAGGCGGCCTGAAGCAGATGGATCGCCGCTACGACCCGGGCGTCGACCAGCAGTTCATGGTCTATGGCCTCAAGCGCTACGTGGCCTTGCCGCAGGCGCAGCGCCTGCCCGCATTGGATGCATGGTTGGGTGGCGCGAACACCGAGGCCGCGATCAAGGCGAAGGTTGCCTCGCTGTATGCCGGCAGCAAACTCGGCAACGTCGACGAGCGCATGAAGTGGTTCGGCGCCGACAGCAAGGCGATAGACGCCAGTCAGGACAGCATGCTCAAGCTGGCCCGTGCGGTGCAGCCGCAGCTGAAGACGCTGGAAGACCAGGCCGACGCCCGCGACGGCGAGCTGAGCAAGCTGCGCCCACGCTACATGCAGGCGATGATCGCCTGGAAGGACTCGCAGAAGCTACCGGTCTATCCTGATGCGAACAGCTCGCTGCGCGTCACCTTCGGCAACGTGCAGGGCGTGGCGCCGCGCGACGGCGTCAGCTACGCGCCGTTCACCACCGCGCAGGGCATCGTTGAGAAGGACACTGGCATCGAGCCGTTCAACTCGCCCAAGGCCGAGCTGGCCGCGATCAAGGCGAAGGCCTTCGACGGTTATGCCTCGCCGAAGCTGGGCACGCTGCCGGTCAACTTCCTCGCCGACCTCGACATCACCGGCGGCAACTCCGGCTCGCCGGCGATGGACGCGAACGGCCAGCTGGTCGGCCTGGCGTTCGACGGCAACTGGGAGTCGGTCAGTGGCGACTGGCTGTTCAACCCGCAGCTCAACCGTTCGATCCAGGTCGACGTGCGCTACATGCTGTGGGTGATGCACCACCTCGACCACGCCGACAACCTGCTGAAGGAAATGGGCGTGCCGGCGAAGTAAGCCGTCCGTTCGCGCAAGTCCCGGGGCCCGCGTCGTCGACGCGGGCCTCTTGCGTTGTGGCAGCCTCTAAACTAGCGCGATGCCGATCGACACCCGTCCCCTCGCCATCTTCCTGATGGGCCCCACCGCCTCCGGCAAGACCGCGCTGGCGTGCGGGCTGAGCGAGCGGTTTCCGCTGGATCTGGTCAGCGTCGATTCGGCGCTGGTCTACCGCGGCATGGACATCGGCACGGCGAAACCCGACCCGGCGACGCTGGCGCGCCATCCGCATGCGCTGGTCGATATCCGCGATCCGGCCCAGCCGTATTCGGCGGCGGATTTTTGCGCTGATGCGCTGCCGGTGATGCAGCGGATCAGTGCACAGGGCAGGGTGCCGCTGCTGGTCGGCGGCACCGGGCTGTACTTCCGCGCGTTGCAGCAGGGGCTGTCCGACTTGCCGGAAGCCGACCCGGCGACCCGCGCGCGACTGGCCGCCGAGGCGCGGCAACTGGGCTGGCCAGCCATGCATGCGCGGCTGGCCAGCCTCGACCCGACTGCCGCCAGCCGGATCGGCTGCAACGACGTGCAGCGCCTGCAGCGCGCACTGGAAGTGATCGAACTGACCGGCCGGCCATTGTCCGAACTGCAGCGTGGCGGTGCGGCGGCGCGCTTCCCGTGGCGCGTGCTGAAGCTGGCACTGCTGCCGGTCGACCGGCAGGTTTTGCACGAACGCATCGCCCGGCGTTTCGATGCGATGCTGGCGGAGGGTTTCCTGGACGAGGTGCGCGTGCTGCGTGCCCGCGGCGACCTGCATGCCGACCTGCCGGCGATCCGTGCGGTCGGCTACCGGCAGGCATGGGAACACCTGGACGGCCTGACCGACCCGGCCGAATTCCGCGACCGAGCCATCTACGCCACCCGCCAGCTGGCCAAGCGGCAGATCACCTGGCTGCGCAGCGACTTTGGCGCCCGCCTGTTCGACCCGGACCAGCCTGGGCTGGCTGCCCGCGCCGTCACCGCCGTACAGCTGTTTCTGGGTGGGCCGGGCGGGTCAGCGCCGCCAGCGTGACCCAGTGCACTTGCGCCGCGCAAAAATCTTCTTTCATCAAGTATTTGAAAGCAGTTAACATCCCGGTCATGTTGGACCGGGGCGCCATCGGCGTTTTTTCTCCGGTCTGTCCGTGGCAAGGGGAGAACAAGAAATGTCCAAGGGGCAGTCGTTGCAGGATCCGTTTCTGAATGCGTTGCGGCGCGAACGCGTGCCGGTGGCCATCTATCTGGTCAATGGCATCAAGTTGCAGGGGACGGTCGAGTCGTTCGACCAGTTTGTGGTGTTGTTGCGCAACCAGGTGAGCCAGATGGTCTACAAGCACGCCATCTCCACCGTGGTGCCGAGCCGCAACGTACGTATCGGCAATGGTCACGACGGCCATGACGGCCACGACCATCCGTCCGACGCGCCGGCCACGTCCGCCGACGCGGACGCTTGATAGAGGGGCGGCCCGCCCGCATGAAGTGGGTCTGCTCCTGAAGGATCACACCCACTAGTGTTCGATAGACAAAAGAAAGGCGATCGCGCCGTCCTGGTCCTGCCGCATTCCCGCGGCGAAGGCGACGCGGTGCGGCGCGCGGCGGAATTCGCCGAACTGGTGAAATCCGCCGGGGCCGAGGTGCTGGGCGTGATCAGCGCGCGCGTCGAAGATCCCAACCCGCGCTATTACATCGGCAGTGGCAAGGCGAATGAAGTGGCCGAGGCGGCGCGCGCACTGGAGGCGGACCTGGTGCTGGTCGACCACCTGCTGACCCCGGTGCAGGAACGCAACCTGGAAAAACACCTGGGTATCCGCGTGGTCGATCGTGCCGGCCTGATCCTGGACATCTTCGCCCAGCGCGCCCGTTCGCACGAAGGCAAGCTGGAGGTGGAGCTGGCCCAGTTGAAGCATCTGGCCACCCGGCTGGTACGCGGCTGGACCCATCTGGATGCCCAGCGCGGCGGCGCCATCGGCAACCGCGGTCCCGGCGAAACCCAGCTGGAAACCGACCGCCGCCTGCTCGGCGAGCGGGTCAAGATGCTCACCAAACGGCTGGAAAAGGTGCAGACCCAGCGCGGCCAGCAACGCCGCGCGCGGCTGCGCAACACGGTGCCGCGCGTCGCCCTGGTCGGTTACACCAACGCCGGCAAGTCGACCCTGTTCAATGCGCTGACCACCGGCGACGTCTACGCCGCCGACCAGTTGTTCGCCACGCTGGATCCCACCGTGCGCAAGCTGGAGGACCTCAGCTGCGGCCCGGCGGTGCTGGCCGATACCGTCGGCTTCATCCGCGAGCTGCCGCACGACCTGGTCGCCGCGTTCCGCGCCACCCTGGCCGAGGCGCGCGACGCCGACCTGCTGCTGCACGTCAGCGACGCCGCCGACGAGGAGCGCGAGCGCCTGCACCGCGTGGTCGACAACGTGCTGGAGGAGATCGACGCCGGCGACGTACCGCAGTTGCATGTGATGAACAAGATCGACCTGGCCGGCGCCGAGCCGCGGCTCGAGCGTGACGGTACCGGCAAGCCGGTGCGGGTCTGGTTGTCCGCCGCCACCGGCGCCGGGCTGGACCTGTTGCGCCAGGCGCTGGGTGAGTTGCTCGGCGGCGAACGCGTGCAGTCGGCGTTGCAGCTGCCGCTGTCGGCCGGGCGCCTGCATGCGCGGCTGAAGGCGGCCGGTGCGATCACCGGCGAGACGGTGGACGAGCACGGCTGGCAGCTGCGCATCGATGCGCCGCGCAGCGTGATCGCCCCGCTCAGCGGCGGCGATCCCACCGAGACCCGGCTGCTGCGCCAGTTGCTGGCCGTGGCGGAATGACGCCAGCGCACCACGCGCGGCGCGAGCCGCGCTCTGCTAGAATCCCCGCTGTTTGCGCGGTCCCGAAAGGTGGCCGGCGCGGTACTCCGACAGCTTTGGCTGAATCTCATGTGTAACCCGGTGCAGCGCGTGTTCCGGCCGTGGTTGCCGGCCTCCCGACGGCCCCTAGGAGACTGACTCGTGGCATGGAATGAACCCGGCAACAACGGGCAACGTGATCCGTGGAACAGGAATCGCCAGGGTGGCAAGTCGCCGCTGGACGACCTGCTCAACAACGCCAGGAAGCGCCTGGGCAAACTGGGGCAGGGGCCCGGCAGCCTGCTCACCGGCGTGGTGGTGGTGCTCGTCGTCGGCCTGCTGTTCAGCAGCTACACCATCATCGGCGCGCGCCAGGCCGGCGTGGTGCTGCGCTTCGGCGAGTACTCGCGCACCTTGCCGCCGGGCTTCCACCTGAAGCTGCCGCAGCCGATCGAGTCGGTCACCAAGGTCGAGGCCACGCGCATCCGCTCGGTCACCGACAAGGTGGCGATGCTGACCAAGGACGAGAACATCATCACGATCGACTTCACCGTGCAGTACCAGGTGGACGATTCGCGCAAGTACCTGTTCTCGCTGAACGACCCGGACGGGACCATCGGCGCCGCCGCCGAAGCCGCGGTGCGCTCGGTGATCGGCAGCAGCGACATGGACCAGATCCTGTCCGCCGCCGGCGCCAGCCTGGTCACCCAGGCGCAGGAAACCCTGCAGAAAACCCTGGACACCTACGACTCCGGCCTGCGCGTCACCGAGGTCAGCTTCCAGAACGTGGCGCCGCCGAACGAGGTGAAGGACGCGTTCGATGACGTCAACAACGCCCGCGAGGACAAGCAGAGCATCGAGAACGCCGCCCTGGCCTATTCCAGCAAGGTGGTGCCGGTAGCACGCGGCGATGCCGCGCGCATCGCCGCCGAGGCCGCTGGCTACAAGGCCGAGCGCGTGGCCCGGGCCACCGGTGACGCCGCCCGCTTCGAGCTGCTGCTGAAGCAGTACAAGGCCGCGCCGGAAGTGACCCGCAAGCGGCTGTGGCTGGAAACGATGGAACAGGTGATGGCGAAGAACCCCAAGGTGATCGACGGCTCCAACGGCCGCAACATCATCAACCTGCCGGCGCTGCAGGGCGCACCGACCGCGGCGCAGCCTGACGCGGGCACGACCGGTGCGGTGGTGTCGCCGCCGACCGGCAGCACGGCCGGCAAGGGGACGCAGCCATGATGAAGGTCGGTTCCATCATCATCGCGGTCCTGCTCGTCCTGCTTGGCCTGAACAGCATGTTCGTGGTCAGCGAAGGGCACAGCGCGCTGCTGCTGCAGTTCGGCCGCATCGTGCGTACCGACTACCAGCCGGGCCTGCACTTCAAGCTGCCGGTGATCCAGCAGGTGATGCACTTCGACAAGCGCATCCTGTCGCTGGACGCGCCGCCGGAGCGCTACTTCACCTCCGAGAAGAAGAGCGTCAACGTCGACTTCTACGTGAAGTGGCGCGTGGCCGACAACGCCGCGTACTACCGCGCCACCGGCGGCGACCAGCTGCAGGCCGCGCAGCGGCTCACCCCGATCGTGAAGGACGCGCTGCGCTTCGAGTTCAACGCGCGCACCTTGCCCGACCTGATCTCCGGCGGGCGCAAGGACATCACCGAACGGGTGCGTGCGCAGACCGACGCCTCGGCGCGCAAGAACCTCGGCATCGCCGTGGTCGACGTGCGCATCAAGCGCATCGACCTGCCGAACGAGGTCAGCGAGTCGGTGTACAAGCGCATGCGCGCCGAGCGCCTGCAGCTGGCCAACGAGCTGCGCTTCACCGGCCAGGAAGCGGCCGAGAAGATCCAGGCCGACGCCGATCGCCAGGGCCAGGTGCTGCGCGCCGACGCCCAGCGCGACGCGGCCAAGGTGAAGGGCGAGGGCGACGCGGAAGCGGCCGCCATCTACGCGCAGGCGTACACCCAGGACCCGGAGTTCTTCACGTTCTATCGCAGCCTCGCCGCGTACCGTACCTCGTTCGAGGACGGCAAGGGCGTGCTGATCCTGAAGCCCGACGACGAGTTCCTGCGCTACTTCGGCCAGCCCGCGCAGAAGCGCTGAGTCGCCCCGATGCACCAGCTGGCTGTCGCGTTGTGCCTGATGCTGGTGATCGAGGGTCTGCTGTTGTTCGCGGCGCCGCAAGGCTGGCAGGCGATGGTGCGCGAGGCGCTGAAACTGCCGCCGCGCACCTTGCGGCTGTTCGGCGCCGGTGCGATGGCGGCCGGGCTGATGCTGTTGCAGTTTTTCCATTGATTCACGTGTGCTCCCGTCGACGGGAAGCCACCAACCTGATCGAGAACATCTCGGAGTAATGCAGCATGGGCAAGTCAGTAGTCATTCTGGGTGCGCAGTGGGGCGACGAGGGCAAGGGCAAGATCGTCGACCTGCTGACCGAGCGGGTCAGCGCGGTGGCGCGCTTCCAGGGCGGCCACAACGCCGGCCACACGCTGGTGATCAAGGGCAAGAAGACCGTGCTGCACCTGATCCCCTCAGGCATCCTGCGCGATGATGCGCTGTGCCTGATCGGCAACGGCGTGGTGCTGTCGCCGGCCGCGCTGATGACCGAGATCGCCGAGCTCGAGGCGAACGGCGTCGAGGTGCGTTCGCGCGTGAAGATCAGCCCGGCCACGCCACTGATCATGCCGTACCACATCGCGGTGGACAAAGCGCGCGAGATCGCCGCCGGCGGCAAGGCCATCGGCACCACCGGCCGCGGCATCGGCCCAGCCTACGAGGACAAGGTCGCCCGTCGCTCCATCCGCGTGGCCGACCTGATGTATCCGCACGAGCTGCCGGCGCTGCTGAAGACCGCCGTCGAATACCACAACTTCATCCTCACCCAGTGGCTGAAGGCCGAGCCGGTCGATTACGACGCCGTGCTGAAGGACGCGCTGGCCTGGGGCGAGTACATCCGCCCGCTGGTCGACGACGTCGCCACCATCCTGCACGACGTGCGCAAGGAAGGCGGCAACATCCTGTACGAAGGTGCGCAGGGCGCGCTGCTCGACATCGACCACGGCACCTATCCGTACGTCACCTCGTCCAACACCACCATCGGCGGCGCGCTTGCCGGTACCGGCGTGGGCGTGGGCGACATCGACTATGTGCTGGGCATCTGCAAGGCCTACGCCACCCGCGTCGGCAGCGGCCCGTTCCCGACCGAGCTGCACGACGAGATGGGCGAGCTGCTGCGCAAGAAGGGCAACGAATTCGGCGCCAGCACCGGCCGCCCGCGTCGCTGCGGCTGGATCGATCTGGTCGCGCTGAAGCGCGCCACCCAGATCAACGGCATCAACGGTCTGGCCATCACCAAGCTCGACGTGCTCGATGGCCTGGACACGGTCAAGGTCTGCATCGCCTACGAATACCGGGGCAAGCGCCGCGAACTGGCGCCGCTCGACGCGGACGGCTGGGACGAGTGCAAGCCGGTCTACCTGGAATTCCCCGGCTGGCAGGAATCCACCGCCGGAATCCGCGACTGGAACCAGTTGCCGCCCGCCGCCCGCGCCTACCTGCGCGCGGTCGAGGAACTGTCCGGCTGCAAGCTGGCCCTGGTCGCCACCGGCGCCGACCGCGACGACACCATCAGCCTCGACGATCCGTTCGCCTGATCGCCACCGCTCCACCGCATCACGCGAAAGGCCCCGCCATGCGGGGCTTTTTCGTTTCCGTCGTCGGCACGGTTCACCCCGCGGCGTCGCCTTCGCTGCGCCCGCCACGCTCGCCCACCGGCAGGCTCAGCGTTTCCTTGATCTCTTCCATCACGATGTAGCTTTTCGAATCGCGCACGTTTGGCAGGGTGAGCAGGGTATTGCCGAGCAGCTTGCGGTACGAGGCCATGCCCGAGATGCGCGCCTTGATCAGGTAGTCGAACGCACCCGAGACGAGGTGGCACTCCAGCACGTTGGGCAGGCGCAGCGCGGCGTTGCGGAACTCCTCGAAGATGTCGCCCGACTTGTAGGCCAGGCTGATCTCCACGAACACCAGCAGGCCGGCGCCGACCAGGTGCGGGTCGAGTCGCGCGTGGTAGCCGGTGATCACGCCGTCGCGCTCCAGCCGACGCACGCGCTCGGTGCACGGCGTGGTGGACAGGCCGACCCGCTCGCCCAGCTCGGTGAACGAGATGCGCCCCTCGTCCTGCAGCACGCGGAGGATTTTCCGGTCGATTTTGTCGAATTCCTGCCGCTTCGCTGCCATATGTCCACCATGGATTGCCAATTTGGCAGTGATATTAACTGCGATAATGGCAAAAGACAGAAAACAAGTCTGATGGATCGTTTCTATACTCGCTGGTTGTCACTCCTGCGGCCGTCCCGCAGGCCATCGTCGGAAGGGGGAACGTAATGCGGGTACTGATTCTGGGTAGTGGCGTGATCGGAACGTGCAGCGCGTGGTACCTGGCGCGCGCCGGTTTCGAGGTGACTGTGGTCGACCGCGAAAGCGCGCCGGCGCGCGAAACCAGTTTCGCCAACGCCGGCCAGATCTCGCCCGGCTACGCCTCACCATGGGCTGCCCCCGGCGTGCCGCTGAAGGCCTTGAAGTGGCTGTTCATGCGCCACGCGCCGCTGGCGATCCGCCCCGGCCTCGACCCGCAGCAATACCTGTGGCTGCTGCAGATGCTGCGCAACTGCACCGCGAGCCGCTACGCCATCAACAAGGCGCGCATGGTGCGCCTGTCCGAATACAGCCGCGACTGCATGGATGAACTGCGCGCCGAGACCGGGCTCGACTACGAGGGCCGCCAGCTCGGCACCGTGCAGCTGTTCCGCACCCAGGCGCAGTTGGACGACGCGGCCAAGGACATCGCCGTGCTCAAGCAGTACGGCGTGCCGTACGAACTGCTCGACCGCGCCGGCATCGTGCGAGTGGAGCCGGCGCTGGCCGGGGTGGTCGACCAGCTCAGCGGCGCACTGCGCCTGCCGAACGACCAGACCGGCGACTGCGAGCTGTTCACCCGTCTGCTCGCCGAGCGGGCGCAGGCAGCCGGCGTCGAGTTCCGCTTCGGCGCCACCGTGGAAAAGCTCGAACACGACGGCGGCCGCCTCACTGGCGTGCGCATCGACGGCAAGCTCGAACGCGCCGACCGCTACGTGCTGGCGCTGGGCAGCTATACGCCGCAACTGCTGGCGCCGCTGGGCATCCGCCTGCCGGTGTACCCGCTGAAGGGTTACTCGCTGACCCTGCCGATCACCGATCCAGCGATGGCGCCCACTTCGACCATCCTCGATGAAACCTACAAGGTGGCGGTGACCCGCTTCGACCAGCGCATCCGCGTCGGCGGCATGGCCGAGGTATCCGGTTTCGACCTGTCGCTGTCGCCGCGCCGCCGCGCCACCCTGGAAAAAGTGGTCGGCGACCTGTACCCGCACGGCGGCGACCTGAGCCAGTCCACGTTCTGGACCGGCCTGCGCCCGGCCACTCCCGACGGCACGCCGGTGGTCGGCGCCACCCGGCTGGACAACCTCTACCTCAACACCGGCCACGGCACCCTGGGCTGGACCATGGCCTGCGGTTCCGGCCGTTACCTGGCCGATCTGATCGCGGGGCGCAAGCCGCAGATCAGCAGCGAGGGCCTGGACATCTCGCGCTACAGTAGCCGCCCCTCCGCGGGAGTCCCTGCCTGATGCGTCCGGCACGTGCCCTGATCGACCTGGCCGCCTTGCGCCACAACTACCGCCTGGCGCGCGAGCTGGGCGGGCGCAAAGCGCTGGCCGTGGTCAAGGCCGACGCTTATGGTCACGGCGCCGTGCGCTGTGCGCAGGCGCTGGAGGCCGAGGCCGACGGTTTCGGCGTCGCCTGCATCGAGGAGGCACTGGAACTGCGCGAGGCCGGCATCCGCGCCCCGATCCTGCTGCTGGAAGGCTTCTTCGAGGTCGACGAGCTGGCGTTGATCGACGCCCACGACCTGTGGTGCGTGGTGCAGGCCGGGTGGCAGATCGACGCGATCGAGCGCTCGCGCCCGACCAGGCCGTTCACGATCTGGCTGAAGCTCGATTCGGGCATGCACCGGCTTGGCCTGGCCGCCGCGGACTACCGCGCCAGCCTGCAGCGCCTGCAGGCTATGCCGCAGGTGCGCGAAGTGGTGGCGATGACCCACTTCGCCCGCGCCGACGAGCTGGATTGCGAACGCACCACCGAGCAGCAGGCGCTGTTCCACCAGGTGTGCGACGAGCTGCAGCTGCCCACCAGCCTCGGCAATTCCCCCGCGCTGCTCGGCTGGCCCGAGACGCAGGGCGAGTGGGCGCGGCCGGGCCTGATGCTGTACGGCGCCACGCCGTTCGCCGGCACGCACCCCGTCGCCGCTCGCCTGCGCCCGGTGATGATGGTGGAGTCGAAGGTGATCGGCGTGCGCGAATTGGCGGCAGGCGAACCGATCGGCTACGGCGCCCGCTTCGTCACCCAGCGCCCCAGCCGCATCGGCGTCGTCGCGATGGGTTACGCCGACGGCTACCCCCAGTTCGCCCCCAACGGCACCCCGGTCACCATCGACGGCCACCCCGGCGAACTGGTCGGCCGCGTGTCGATGGACATGCTCACCGTCGACCTCACCGACCACCCCGCCGCCGGCCTCGGCAGCCGCATCGAACTGTGGGGCAGGCAGGTGCCGGTCAGCGAACTGGCGCGGCACAGCGAAAGCAGCGCATACCAGCTGCTGTGCGGGCTGAAGCGCGTACCGCGCAGTTACGTCGACGCGTGAATGCTCTGCTCCTCTCCCTGCGTGCAGGGTGAGGCCAGCGACCGCACGGAGTCCTTCAGGTGAGGGGTAAAGCTTCTACTCTCCAGCCCCGATCTCGCCCCCTGCGACCCACCGCTGTCACCATCGCGCGATGGAACCAGCCAGGGGAAACGCCATGACCGCACTTACCGAGCGCTTCAGCCGCGCCGTCGACTACGCCCGCATCGCCCACGCCACGCAGGTGCGCAAGGGCTCGAACATCCCGTACCTCTACCACCTGCTCGGCGTGGCCAGCCTGGTGATCGAGTTCGGCGGCAACGAGGACCAGGCCATCGCCGGCCTGCTGCACGACGCCGTCGAGGACGGCGGTGCTGCGCACGAGGTGGCGATACGCGCGCAATTCGGCGACGCCGTCGCCAACATCGTCATGGACTGCACCGACGGCACCGCCGAAGGCAAGACCAGCCACACCGACCCCGAAGCCAAACGCCGCGACTGGATCGAACGCAAGCTCGGCTACCTCGCGCACCTGCGCCAAGCACCGGACGCGACCCTGCTGGTTTCCGCCTGCGACAAACTGCATAACGCCCGTGCCATCGTGCAGGACCTCGAAGACCCCGAAACCGGCACCCACGTGTTTGAACGCTTCACCGGCGGCCGCGACGGCACGCTCGGCTACTACCAGGCGCTGGCGGAAATCTTCTCGGCACGCGGCGTCAAGGTGGCCCGGGTGCTCGACAGCACGGTGGACTGGATGCACGAGCTGGCGGGCGCTGGTTCGCGCATGGCGCTGCAGGCCGACTAAAAGAAGGCGGATCGTATGCGACGCGTCGCCGGCATCGGCGTGCTTGCAGGCAGTCGCTGCGGAACCCCCGCGCATTCAGGCGCGATCCCGCTCGCGCGGGATCGCGCGGCGACAACTCTCGCCCTTTGAGGCGCGAGTGGCGATACTTGGTGTTGATCTTGCTGCGTATACCGCCATCCGGCGGGCATGAGCCTTCATCGGGTCGACGGCCAGCCGCGCGGCAGGGCCAATGCAACAGACATGGATTTCCACTCCGCATGAACCAAACCTCGCTTTCCGCCCTCATCTGGTCCGTCGCCGACCTGCTGCGTGGCGACTACAAGCAATCCGAATACGGCCGGGTGATCCTGCCGTTCACCGTGCTGCGGCGTCTGGATTGCGTGTTGGCGCCCACCAAGCAAAAGGTGCTGGCTGAGTACCACAAGAAAAGCGCCGCGGGCGTCAACCCCGATCCGTTCCTGCTGCGGCTGGTCGGCGATGCGAAGTTCTACAACACCTCCGAACTGGATCTGCCCACGCTGCTGGGCGACCAGGACCATATCCGCCAGAACATCTACAGCTACATCCAGTGCTTCTCGCCGGCGGCGCGCGACATCTTCGAGCGCTTCGATTTTCATGCGCAGGTCGAGCGGCTGGCCAAGGCGGACCTGCTGTACCTGGTCACCGAGAAGTTCGCCAATTTCAACCTGCATCCGGATGAAGTCGACAACGCGCAGATGGGCCTGGTGTTCGAGGAACTGATCCGCAAGTTCGCCGAACTGTCCAACGAAACGGCCGGCGAGCACTTCACCCCGCGCGAAGTGATCCGCCTGATGGTCAATCTGATCTTCATCGAGGATGACGAAGCGCTCGGCGCCGGCCATGCCGTGCGCACCATCTACGATCCGACGGCAGGCACCGGCGGCATGCTTTCAGTGGCCGCCGAGCACTTGCTGCAACACAACCCCGACGCGCGGCTCACCCTGTTCGGTCAGGAGTTGAACGACGAGTCCTACGCCATCTGCAAGGCCGACATGCTGATCCGCGGCCAGGACGTCAGCAACGTCGTCGCCGGCAACACGCTCAGCGAGGATGGCCATGCCGGGCGCAAGTTCGACTACATGCTGTCCAATCCGCCGTTTGGCGTGGAGTGGAAGAAGGTCGAGAAGGCGATCCGCAGCGAACACGAACAGAAAGGCTTCGATGGTCGCTTCGGCCCCGGCCTGCCGCGCGTGTCCGACGGTTCCATGCTGTTCCTGCTGCACCTGGTGTCCAAGATGCGTCCGGCCGTCGACGGCGGCAGCCGTTTCGGCATCGTACTCAACGGCTCGCCGCTGTTCACCGGCGGGGCAGGCAGTGGCGAGAGCGAGATCCGCCGCTACGTGTTGGAGAACGACCTGGTGGAGGCCATCATCGGCCTGCCCACCGACATGTTCTACAACACCGGCATCGCCACCTACGTGTGGATCATCTCCAACAAGAAGCCCGACGACCGCAAGGGCTACGTGCAGCTGATCGACGCCGGCAGCTTCTGGCAGAAGATGCGCAAGAGTCTGGGCAGCAAGCGCAAGGAAATGAGCGACGAACACATCGCCACCGTCACCCGCCTGTTCGGCGAATTCGCCGAAGCCGAACTGGCCACCGTATTCGACGCCGACGGCAAGGAAGCCGGCCGCCAGGTCATCGCCGCCGCCGAGTTCGCGCCCGCGCCGCCCGCCGGCGGCAAGGTGAAAGTCGCGCCGCTGGCGCGCGTGTTCAGGAACGAAGACTTCGGCTACACCACCATCACCGTCGAGCGTCCGCTGCGCGACGAGCAGGGCCGGATCGTGCTCGGCCAGAAAGGCAAGCAGAAAGGCCTGCCGCAAGCCGACAGCAGCCTGCGCGACACCGAGAACGTGCCGCTGGGCGAAGACATCCAGGCCTACTTCGAACGCGAAGTGCTGCCGCATGCGCCGGATGCCTGGATCGACGAGGCCAAGAGCAAGGTCGGCTACGAGATTCCGTTCAACCGCCACTTCTACGTGTTCGAGCCGCCGCGCGAGCTGCACGAGATCGACGAGGAGTTGAAGGCGGTGTCGGGGCGGATCATGGCGATGCTGGGGGAGTTGGCAGAATGAGTTTGCCGGGGTATGCCTGCTACAAGGAGAGCGGCGTGGAGTGGTTGGGCAAGCTGCCTGACGAATGGGCTTCGATGAAGGTGAGACTCAGCCTGTTAGAGCCTCCTTGCTACGGCGTACTCGTCCCCGATTTTCAGGTGGATGGTGTCCCCATGATGCGAATTACCGACATTCAGAATGGCATCGTGGCGAGAGCAGATCTTGTCACTATTTCTGAAGAGCTTTCGAACCAGTACCGCAGAACCATCGTCCAAGCTGGAGATGTTTTGCTCTCGGTCGTTGGGACCATCGGCGAGGTTGTTCTGGTCGATGAGAGCCTCGCTGGCGTCAACATTTCGAGAGCAATTGCCAGACTTCAAGTGGCGCCCCGCATTGACCGCTTCTATTTGGCTTGGGTTTTGCGCTCCGACGTCTTCAATAGGTATGTTGATCTTGTTTGCGTGGGGAGTGCACAGCGGGTTCTGAACATGTCCGACCTGTCAGCTTTCATGATCCCCGTGCCACCTCCACGCCAGCAATCCGCCATCGCCGCCTTCCTCGACCGCGAGACCGGCAAGATCGATGCGCTGATTGCCGAGCAGGAAAAGCTGCTGACCCTACTGGCCGAAAAGCGCCAGGCCACCATCTCCCACGCCGTCACCCGCGGTCTCAACCCCAACGCCCCGATGAAAGATTCCGGCGTGCCATGGCTGGGCGAAGTGCCTGAGCGCTGGGACGTTGTGCGGTTGGGATCGGTTTACAAAGAGGTTGCTGAGCTTGGAAATGATGAGCTTCCTATCCTCAGTGTTTCTATCCATGACGGCGTTTCCGACAAGGAGTTGGATGATGCCGAAATGGATCGGAAGGTGACGCGAAGCGACGACAGATCAAAGTACAAGCGCGTTGCGCCAAACGATCTGACCTACAACATGATGCGAGCTTGGCAGGGAGGCTTTGGAACCGTGATCGTTCATGGGCAGGTAAGTCCAGCGTATGTAGTTGCCAGGCCTCTTGGCGACGTTCGCACAATGTTTGTCGAGCAGTTGTTGCGTACGCCGCAGGCAATCGAGCAAGTTCGTCGCTATTCACGTGGCATCACGGAATTCCGTCTTCGCCTGTATTGGGAAGAATTCAAGAATCTTCGTATCGCCTTACCTCAGGTGGCAGAGCAGGACGAAATCCTTTCTGCCGTTACCAGTGAAATCGCAGCCTTCAATAGGCTGGCTGGTACCGTCGAGAGTGCAATTACCTTGCTCAAAGAACGCCGCAGCGCCCTGATCGCCGCCGCCGTGACCGGCAAGATCGATGTGAGGCGTGCCGCATGAGCGGAAAAAGCGAGGCTGTAGTCGGCTTCATCGCCAACCTGCTGCCGCTCTACGATGGCGAGCGCTACGAAGGCCTGTGGTGCGCTCGCTCGCTGACCGACGGCACACGGATTCTCCCGATCGATGAATCCGACAGTGATGACGAGCAGGGCTGGGTGCGCGTGCAGTGGCAAGGCGACCCGAGCCGGGAGCAGGAAACACGCGGAGACATGCTCGCTACTGTCGCTCTTGAACGCTACGTCCGCTTGCACGGCGCTGGCTACGACGAGGAAGCCAGCGCCGGCGAGTTGTGGTTCATGGCCCGCCACTTTCACTTCAAGACGGGTTGTGATGTGTATTTGCCGCAGCTGCGTGAGCCGCCGCATCCGTTGATCAGAGCGGGAAAACGCGCTGTATCCATGGGGCAAGGCGTGTTGGTGAATTTGATCAGCAAGGTCATTGGGGTTTGAATAACGGATGATTCAGCGCTGCTGGATCTGATCAACAGGGGATGATGATGACTAGCACGCTTTCGGCGAAGGAACAGTCGCTTTCGAGGATCTTCAGCGACGACTATGTATTCACCATCCCCAGCTACCAGCGACCCTATTCCTGGGGTGCCGAGCAAGCGCGCGAGCTTCTGGAGGACTTGCTCGACT
The DNA here is from genome assembly GCF_018101315.1 of Rhodanobacter sp. B2A1Ga4. Lineage (NCBI taxonomy): Bacteria > Pseudomonadati > Pseudomonadota > Gammaproteobacteria > Lysobacterales > Rhodanobacteraceae > Rhodanobacter > Rhodanobacter sp. B2A1Ga4. The sequence goes on from NZ_JADBJR010000001.1 coordinate 504,795, forward strand.
ACATGAAAGCCGCTGGCGGCAAGCTTGACGAGATGTCACCTTACTTCCTCGGCAGCATTGTGCTGATCAAGCGGGAGGCGGTCTCCGACACGACAGTGGTCGATGGGCAGCAACGTCTGACGACGCTGACTCTGCTGCTGTCGGCGATCCGCGCCAACGTCTCCGATGACGACGTGCGCGCTGGTATTACCAAGTGCATCTACGAGCAGGGCAGTGTGGTATTCGGTACCGAGGCCCGCTATCGCCTCTCCCTGCGCGAGCGTGACCGCGACTTTTTCCGGCAATACGTGCAGCACGCTGACGGCATCGAGAAGCTGGTCGGACTCAACGACAAGTTGCCCGATGCACAGGAACGGCTACGGGAGAATGCGCAGCTGTACATGTTGGCCCTGGCCAAGCTGGACCAGGAAACCTTGATACGGCTGGTGCAGTTCATCGTGACCCGTTGCTATCTGGTGACGGTGGCCACGCCGGATCTCGATTCGGCCTACCGTATCTTCGGTGTACTCAACAGTCGCGGGCTGGACTTGAGTGCCACGGACATTCTGAAGGCGGAAATCGTTGGCAGTATCGCCATCGCCAAGCGGGATGCCTACACAGTGAAGTGGGAGGATCTGGAGGAGGACCTCGGGCGCGATGCATTTGGCGACTTGTTCAGTCACATTCGCATGGTGTACCGGAAGGCCAAGCCCAAAGGAACCTTGCTCAAGGAGTTTCGTGACCATGTGGGACCGAGCGACCCGGTCGCCTTCATCGACCAGGTGCTTGAGCCGATGGCGCAGGCCTTCCGCGAAATCACGGATGCAGACTATTCGAGCCAGAAACACGCGGAAAGCATCAACCAGACGCTGCGCTGGTTGAACCGCATCGAGTTCAAGGACTGGCTGCCGCCGGCGCTGGCCTTCTTCTCGCGGCATCGGAACGATCCCACAGCGATGCTTGGCTTCTTTCTTGATCTTGAGCGATTGGCGTATTCGATGCTGATCCGTCGTTCAGGCGTCAACGAGCGTATCGACCGCTTTGCCTCATTGACCAAGGCGGTGGAGACCGGGACAGATCTGTTTGCGCTTGATTCACCGTTGCAGCTATCCCGCGTGGAGCAGTACGCCATGTACCAGGCACTGTCCGGGCCGCTCTATGAGGTGTTTTCCTCTCGCGCTCTGGCGGTCATCTTGCTGCGACTGGATGGCTTGGTATCGGGTGGCGGGGCAACTTATGAATACGACACCATCACGGTAGAGCATGTGATGCCGCAACAGCCGCGACCAGACAGTTGCTGGATGGAATGGGTGCCCGACGCCAAGGATCGTTTGCAGTGGGTGCATCGACTGGGCAACTTGGCGTTGCTTACGCGCAAGAAAAACAGCGCAGCGAACAATTATGACTTCGACAAGAAGAAGGCTGCGTACTTCACCAAGGGTGGCGTATCACCATTCGTGCTGACTACCCAAGTGTTGCAGCATGGCAAATGGACGCTCGCTGTCCTGGAAGAGCGTGAGTCGCAGTTGCTGGCTGTTCTCGAAGCGCACTGGCGGCTGCAGGATCGTCAGAGCCCGCAATCGCGCGCGATGGCGAGTGCCGCTGCGCAGGCAGCATCTGGTGACTCACCGGTTTTCGAGATCGTCAGCGAGAAACAGAATCTGCACGCGCGCGCACGAGAGGTCGATGGGAAATTTATTGTGCTGGCTGGATCAACGGCGAGGTTGGAGTGGGTCGGTCAGCCTCACGGCTATCAGGCGTTAAGACAGGAACTGATTGACGCGGGTAGCTTGGGGCTGGCGCAGGGCGGTAATTTCGAGTTTCCACAGGACGTGCCGTTTAACAGTCCAAGCTCGGCGTCTGCTGTGATCTTCGGTCGCCCCGACAATGGACGGACAAGCTGGGTGCTCAAAGCTACCGGGCAGACCTATGCGGAATGGGATGAGGGAACGCCGGCAGGGATGGATTCATCGGCAGATGACGATGGCCAAAGGCCGGTCGGGGCCAGGCAGGAGCTTTTTCGTCGATTTTGGAAACAGTTGATAGAACGCTCGCTGGCGCACACCCAGCTTTTCGCCAATAGAAACACTACGACTGACCATTGGATGAGTCTCGGGATTGGTCGTGCCGGATTCTCCTTGTGCGTGAGTGTTACTCAGGTTCGTAGTCGCGCTGAATGCTATATCCGCTTCACCAATGATGACGAACGCTCGTTGCATGCATTTGAGGCACTCCAGGCTCAACGCGCCGCTATCGATGGCGCTTTCGGTGGGGCATTGGAGTGGCAGTCGTTGCCAGGTCGCTCGGGATCAAGGATCTGCACGGATATGCCAGGTGGCTGGAGGTTGCCGGAAGGTCAGTGGCCACAACTTCAGGACAAGCTGATTGATGCCATTACGCGGCTGGACACGGCATTACGGGAGCCTATCCAGAAGCTGGAAATTTGAGCGCTTCCTGTCAGGTTGGCCCAATGTTTCGGCTCCAAGCGGGAAGACCTCTTAGCTGTCATTTCTCAACTTGCTTTTTCGCCCGATACTCGCGATATTCGCAATTCGCGAATAGCGAATATCGAGTCCCGCCATGGAACTGAAGCCTCAGGATCTGCTTGTGTTGTTCAAGGTTGCGGCGCATCCGCAGCAGCGCTGGACGTATGCGGCGCTGGGCGAAGCCTTGTCGATGAGCGCGTCGGAAGTGCACGCCAGCGTGAAGCGGGCGGTTGCGGCTGGCCTTGCCGTGGTGCGCGGTCGCGGCGACTGGTCGCCGGTGCGGCCGGCGCTGGTGGAGTTTGCGTTGCATGGCGTGCGCTATGTGTGGCCGGCCATGCCCGGGCCGGTCAAGCGGGGCGTGCCGACCGGGTTTGGTGCCGAGCCGCTGGCGGGCAAGATCACCGCGGCGCCGGGTGAGGCGCCGGTATGGGCACATGCCGGCGGCAGCGCCAAAGGGCCCAGCCTGTCGCCGATCTATCGCACGGCGCCGCTGGCGGCGCTGGCTGACCCCGCACTCCACCGCCTGCTTGCCTTGCAGGATGCGCTGCGCTCCGGTCGCGCCCGCGAGCGGGCGTTGGCTGCGCAACTATTGCCGAAGGAGCTGGGGGCGGCGGATGCGCCGTGATGATCCCAACCTGCCGTATCTGCGCCTGGTGGCCGAGGCGCTCGGTGATTTGTGCGAGCAGGTGGTGTTTGTGGGTGGCGCGGTCGCCGGGCTGCTCGTTACCGACCCGATGGCCGAGGGCGTGCGTGCCACCCGGGATGTGGATGCCGTGATCGAGGCGGCGCGGGCGAATTTCCATCGCATCGAGGAACAGGTTGCGGCACGTGGCTTTTCGCGCGACATGGACAGCCCGGTGATCTGTCGCTGGATTCATCGCGAATCCGGCGTGCTGTTCGACCTGATGCCGGTCGATGCAGGCGTGCTGGGCTTCTCCAATCGCTGGTACCGCTACACGGTGGATACCTCCGAGCGGATCGAGCTGGGCGGTGGCATTGCGATTCGCCTTGCCAGCGCCGTGGGGTTCGTAGCGACGAAGCTGGAGGCGTTCGCCGATCGCGGCGCGGGCGACATGCTAGCCAGCCATGACCTGGAAGATGTGCTGAATATCGTTGACGGTCGTGAGGAGCTGGCGGGCGAACTGGCGCGTGCGCCGTCGCTGTTGAAGCAAACCGTGGGAGCCGCCTTCGCGACGCTGCTTGCGCATCCGGATTTCACCAATGTACTGCCCGGACTGATCGCCGAGGCCGAGCGCGCCGGTATCGTGCAGGAGCGCTTGCGGGGCATGGCTGCGTGGGCAGTGAGCGGAAACGCCGGCACGACGTCACCGCGGTGACGGTGCGGATACGTACTCAGGGGAACGCATGAATCTGCATAGGGAAATCCATTTCGAGGCGGCGATCTGCGAATACCTCGCCGCCCACGGCTGGCTGTACGCCGAAGGCGATGCCGCGAATTACGATCGCAAGCACGCCTTGTATCTGCCCGACCTGCTGGCATGGATCGAGGCAACCCAGCCGGACAGCTGGCAGCGGCTGGGCAAGACCCACGGCCCTGCGGCGGCCGAGCGCATCGCCGAGCGCGTGCGCAAGAACCTCGACGAACGCGGCACGCTGGAAGTGTTGCGCCGGGGCGTGGAGATGCTGGGGTTGAAGGAGCCGCTGTCGCTGCTGCAGTTCAAGCCGGCGCTGGCGATCAATCCGGCGATCCAGCAGCGCTACGCGGCGAACCGCTTGCGCATCGTGCGGCAGGTGCGGCATTCGCCGAACCAGCCGCACGATGCGCTGGACCTGGTGCTGTTCGTCAACGGCATTGCGGTGGCCACGGCGGAGCTGAAGTCCGACTTCACCCAGAGCGTGGGCGATGCGGTGGACCAGTACCGCTTCGATCGGCACCCGCAGCCGAGGGGTGGCCTGGCCGAGCCGATACTCGGTTTCCCTGGCGGCGCGCTGGTGCATTTCGCAGTGAGCCAGGCCGAGGTGATGATGACCACGCGCCTGGCCGGGCCGGCGACGGGCTTCCTGCCGTTCAACCGGGGCAACCACGGCGCGGCGGGCAATGCGCCGAACCCGGACGGTTTTGCGACCGCGTATTTGTGGGAAGAGGTGTGGGCGCGCGACAGCTGGCTGGAGATCCTGGGTCGCTACTTGATCGGCAAGCGCGACGACAAGAAGAAACTGGTGGGTGTGATTTTCCCGCGTTACCACCAGCTCGATGCCACCCGCAAGCTGGTTGCCGACGTGCTGGCGCAGGGCGCGGGCCAGCGTTATCTGATCCAGCATTCGGCCGGCTCGGGCAAGACGAACTCGATTGCCTGGAGCGCGCATTTCCTGGCTGACCTGCACGACACCGAAAACCGGAAGCTGTTCGACAGCGTGCTGGTGGTGTCCGACCGCAACGTGCTGGACGCACAGTTGCAGGAGGCGATCTTCGATTTCGAGCGCACCACCGGCGTGGTGGAAACCATCACCAGCGAGCATGGCAGCAAGAGCGCGCAGTTGGGCCAGGCGCTGAAGGATGGCAAGAAGATCATCGTCTGCACCATCCAGACTTTTCCGTTTGCGCTGGAGGCGGTGCAGGAACTGGCGGCGACCGAGGGCAAGTGCTTTGCGGTGATCGCCGACGAGGCGCACAGCTCGCAGACCGGCGAGGCGGCGGCCAAGCTCAAGCAGTTGCTGAGCGCCGAGGAACGCGCCGAACTGGAGGACGGTGGCGGGATCGATACCGAGACGCTGCTGGCTGCCGGCATGGCCGCGCGAGCTGGCGGCAGCAAGGGCCTGACCTACGTGGCGTTCACCGCCACGCCGAAGCAGAAGACGCTGGAGCTGTTCGGTCGCCCCGGCGCAGACGGCCTGCCGCAGCCGTTCCATGTGTATTCGATGCGCCAGGCGATCGAGGAGGATTTCATCCTCGACGTGTTGAAGAACTACACGCCGTACAAGCTCGCCTTCAGGCTGGCTCACGAGGGCAGGGAGTACGACCAGTCGCAGGTGGAACGCAGCGCGGCGATGAAGGGGATCATGCAGTGGGTGCGCCTGCATCCGTACAACATCGCGCAGAAGGTGCAGATCGTGGTGGAGCATTACCGCGAGAACGTGCAGCCGCTGCTGGGCGGCAAGGCCAAGGCGATGGTGGTGGTCGGCAGCCGCAAGGAAGCGGTGCGCTGGCAGAAGGCGATCCGCGGCTACATCCAGCGGCAGAACTACGCGCTCGGCGTGCTGGTGGCGTTCTCGGGCGAGGTGAACGACCCGGAGAGTTTCCCCGCGCCGGTAAGCGAGACCAGCACGGATCTGAATCCGGGCCTGAAGGGTCGCGACACCCGCGATGCGTTTGCCCAGCCGGAATACCAGTTGCTGCTGGTCGCCAACAAGTTCCAGACCGGCTTCGACCAGCCGTTGCTGTGCGGCATGTACGTGGACAAGATGCTGGGCGGCATCCAGGCGGTGCAGACGCTGTCGCGCCTGAACCGTGCGTACCCCGGCAAGGACATCACCTACATCCTCGATTTCGTCAACGAGCCGGTGGATATCCTCAAGACGTTCAAGACCTACTACGCCACGGCCGAGCTGGAGGCCAGGACCGATCCACACCTGGTGTTCGACCTGCGCGCCAAGCTCGATGCCAGCGGTCACTACGATGACTTCGAGGTGGATCGCGTGGCCAGGGTGGAGACCGATCCGCGCGGCACCCAGGCGCAGTTGAGCAGTGCCATCGCTCCGGTCGCCGACCGCCTGCTCAAACGCTATAAGGCGGCGCAGCAGACTCGGGCAACGGCGCTGGCAGACGGCGACGACAAGCTGGCCGAAACCAGCAAGGACCTGCTGGATGCCTTGCTGCTGTTCAAGAACGACATGGGTGGCTACGTGCGCCTGTATGCGTTCCTGTCGCAAGTGTTCGACTACGCCAACACGGATATCGAAAAGCGCTTCATCTTCTACAAACGGCTGATCCCGTTGCTGGAGTTCGGTCGCGAGCGCGACACGGTGGACTTGTCCAGGGTGGTGCTGACGCATCACACCTTGCGCAGTGCTGGCCGTCAGCCGCTAGGCCTCAACGGCGACGGTGGCTACAAGCTACCGCCAATGGACGCAGTGGGTAGCGGCTCGGTACAGGAAAAGCAGCAGGCGTATCTGGCCGAGATCATCGAGAAGGTCAATGGCCTGTTCGAAGGGCAGCTGACCGACGATGACCAACTGGTCTACGTCAACGGCGTGCTCAAGGGCAAACTGCTGGAAAACGAAACCCTGGTGCAGCAGGCCGGCAACAATAGCAAGGAACAGTTCGCCAACTCGCCCGACCTGAAGGATGCGCTGATGCACGCGATCATGGATGCGCTGGAAGCGCATTCGAACATGAGTACGCAGGCACTGGGCTCCGAGCGCGTGCGCACCGGGTTGAAGGATATTTTGCTGGGGCCGGCACAGCTGTACGAAGCGTTGCGGGCCAGGTCGCAGGGTGGGACGACTGCGCCATAGCCGACGGTCTGGCCGGCAGATGAAAGGAGCCCCCGCAAGCGGGGGCTCCTGGTTCTACGCTGTGGTTGACTCAGTGCTGCGCATTCGCGCTGGCACTGGCGTTGCCGTCGGTCTGCGTCGAGGCGGACACACCGCGGCGAGCCGAGCCGTGCGCGCTGGCGTGGCCGCTGGCGTTGGCCGAGCCGCTGGTGCCTGCGGCTGAACCGGCGTTTGCATCACTGTTGCCATGGGCTGCACCCGAGCCGGATACGTCGACCGATTTGTCCCCGGCATTGCGCGCGGCGTTGGAGGCGTGCGACAGCAGGCCGGGCTTCGCGACGGTGGTGTTGCCCGACTGGGTGCCCGCGCTGGCCGAGCTTGCCTGCGACGCGTTGCCGGCGGCATCCGTGCCGAGCGAGCCGGCAGCGCGTGACGACTGCGCACCATTGGCGATCGCCTGCTCAGCCGTGGTCAGGCCGGCAGCGGCCGAAGCCTCGGCATTCGCGGGTGCGTCCTGCACGCGGCTTACTGCATTGCGGGTTCCGCGTTTGGCCGTCGAGACGGCTGAACGCGCATGGCTGGCGGCCTGACCTGCGGTGCCAGCCATGGCATCGCGCGTAGCCGAAGTATCGACGGCGCCGGTCGCAGACGAACCCAGTTCCCCTGCGCCATCCAGCGCGGCGTTGTTGCCGTTGCCGTTGCCGGCGTTGGCGGCAGCCGCGCCGGTGAGGCCGCCGGCAGCGCCGGCAACGGCCTGGCCGTTCACCTGGCGGGCGGCTTGCGTGGCGCTATCCGTGGCCGAGCTGGTGGTTGCAGCGGCACGCTGGCGCAGGCGCTCGGCACGTCGCTCGGCCGCCCGCCGGTTGAGATCGGGAGTGTTGATGTTGCCCGCGCCACGGGCGGAACCGTCGAGCCGGCCGCCCACCTGGTCCATCGGGACATTGACAGGGCCGCGCAGCCCGCCGGCGATGCCGCCCGCGAGTCCGCCACCGCCCAGCACCTGGGCGTGTGCCGTGGCCATCGCGGCCAGGGCGAGCGCACCGGCGAGCAGGGCGCTGTTGAGGGTCTTGTGGTTGAGAGTCGTGTTGCGCATGTGAAGGACCTCCTGCCTGCGGCCGATCCGCGGCTTCCGAGGTCCTGTACGTTCGTGCCGGAACGATCCTTCCCTGTCGACGGGCTGCGGTTGGGCGCTGTTCAGATTCAGGGTGACAGCAGGCCGTAGCCGCAGCGCGGGTCGCGGCCCGTGCCGCCGGGGCGCCGGGCTTCGCCGATCAGATGCTGCTGCACTTGTGCTGCGGCTCCAGCGCGGGGGGCGCCCAGCAACTGGCTGGCTTTCCGCGCCACGATTGGCGCCGCGAACGAGGTGCCGCGCAATGCGTTGCGGCCGCTGCCGACCACGCCGGACGCGCAGAAGTCCACCTGGTCGCCGCTGCCGGATTCGGGCAGCACACGGTCACGCGCGTCGACGCCGCCGACGCCGATCACGTTCGGGTACGCCGCGGGATACAGCGGCGGTGCTGCCGGCCCATCGTTGCCGACTGCGCTGACTAGCACGTGGCCGCGCGCGATCATCGCCTGCACCGCGCGCGCAAGCACCGGGTTGTCGGGCCCGACCAGGCTGATGTTGATCACTGCCACGCGCTCGCGCGCCATCCACGCCAGCGCGTCCACCAGATTCGAGGTGGCGCCGCCGACCGCATCGCCGCACCACAGGTCGGCGGCATAGAGCGTGTCCGGGTCGCCGGCGACGAGGCGGGCGGCGACCGCAGTGCCGTGCTTCGACGGATTCGCCGTGCTGCAACCGTGCCGCTCGATGCTCGCGCGTACCAGCGCGGGGTCGGCCGCATCGACACCGCCATCGATCAGCCCCACGCGTTGCGACGGTGCGCTGGACGACGGGGCCGCCGAGGTCGTCGCACCGGCAACGTCATCGTTGCCCGCGGGCAGGTAGAGGTGCTGGTAGGTGAATGCCGCGTCCGGCGCAGCCTGTTGCAGGGCGCGCATGGCGCTGGCCGTGCGGCGTCCGCGGGTGTCGTGCAGCACCACGAAGTCCAACCCCAGCGTCGCGTCCGCCGGCGTCTCGCGATCCACCGCGAAACCCAGCGCCTGCAGCGCATCGCGTTGCGCAGACGAGAGGCCCGTGGCGAGGAATTCGCCGCGCAGGATCGGCGCACCGTGAGGATCGACGTCGACGCGCCGGGGCTCGCTGCGGCGAAGTGCGTCGATCTGCAATTTTCGTGTGAGGGCCAGCGGACCGCGCAGCAGGTCGTCCACACTGTGCAAGGGCGAGACGGGAGCAATATCGGGCAGGCGCACGGGTACCTGCATATTCGGCAGGCCCTGCACCGGCCCGAGTACCTGCGCGCGTGCAGGCGTCGCGCCGACCAGGGAAAGCGCGATGGCCAGCAACGGGGCGAGCATGGCGAACGGGCGGTGCAGCGGCATGGCCGGGGCCTCGGGAGCGACGGGGCCGGATGCTAGCATGGGCCTGCTTTACGCCCTCGAACTGCGCCGACGCGTACGAGGGAAGGAATCCTCCCCTCCGGACGTAATGGTAGGTGATGCGTGAATTCGAGCGACGCCGTGCGCGAAGGACTGATCCCGCTGTTGCCGCGCCTGCGCCGCCTGGCGCGGGCGCTGGCAGGGCAGGTCGCCGACGCCGACGACCTGGTGCAGATCGTGCTGGAACGTGCGTTGTCCCGTGCCGCGCAGTGGCGGCCGGACGCCGCACTGGACAAGTGGGTGTTCGCGATCGCGCGCAACGCCTGGCGCGACGAGCTGCGTGCGCGTGGCCGTGTGCAACATTTGTTCGCGCCCGAGGAGGCCGGTGAGATGGCCGCCGACCGCGCCAGCGCGCAGCCCGCGCAGCAGCTGGAACTGGCGATGGCGCTGGCGGCGTTGCCGCCGGATCATCGTGAAGTGGTAGCCCTGGTGCTGGTCGAGGGCATGTCCTACGGCGAAGCCGCCGAACTGCTGGAGGTGCCGGTGGGTACCGTCACCAGTCGCCTGGCCCGCGCCCGCGCCACCTTGCAGGCCCATCTTGGGAAAGACGCATGAACCCGATCGACGACGATACCTTGCAGGCTTACGTGGATGGCGAACTCGACGCGTCCGCCACGGCGCGTATCGACGCCGCGCTGGCGCACGACGCCGTGCTCGCCCGCCGCGTGCGGCAGGCGCGTGACGTGCGTGCGCAGCTGCACGCCGCGTTCGATCCGGTGCTCGACGAACCGGTACCGACGCGGCTGTCCGCCTTGCTGCAGCCGCCGTCCGCGCGGGCCGCGATACCGGTCACGCTACCTGCGGGCGGGCAACGCACGGCTGCCACGCGCCACCGTGTACCGCGTCGCTGGTTCGTGCCGGGTGCCGCGCTGGCCGCGTCGGTGGCGCTGCTCGCCGTGGCGTTGTGGTCATGGCGAGCCAGTGACGAGCTGGTGCGCATGCACGGCGGCCAGTCGTTTGCCGCGGGCGCGCTGGAGCGCGCGCTCGATCATGCGCTGGCGAGCGAACCGGAGCCGAATGCCCCGGTGGCGATCGGCCTGAGTTTCCGCAGTACCGACGGGCGCATCTGCCGCACCTTCGTGTTGCGCCCTGCGCCGGCGCGGGCCGGCCTTGCCTGCCACGGCGACACCGGCTGGGCGCTGCCCGTGCTTGGTGCGGCAGCTCCCCCGGAAGGCGGTGAACTGCGCCAGGCGGCGAGCGCGTTGCCACCCGCGGTGCAGGCCGCAGTCGACGCGCGTCTGCGCGGCAATGTCTTCGATGCACGGCAGGAGCGCGCGGCGCGCGACGCCGGCTGGCGTTAGTGCGCGGCATATCGTCACGCGTCGCCCTGCTGCCGCGACGGACAACGAGTCCTGAGCAGGACGTTGACCCGCACTTCGCATCCGCGTCGCTACCGTCAGGGTGAAACGGCCTTGGTGCACCGGGGCTACGCCTGCCGATAACCGGGCCACATCTCGCCAGGAGGAACCGTCTCATGTCCGATGAACATGTCAAGACGCCAGCCGACCATGTCGGCGACACGCTGGTGCAGCTCAAGGAGATGCGGCACTACTCGAAGAACAACGTGGAAGCGCTGACCACGGCGTGGCTGCTGTTTGACGGCGAGCTGTCGAAGCTGAAGCAGGCGGAAAAGATCGCCGGCCTGATGGATCGCCAGGCGCAGCTGCACGAGGCGCTGGAACAGGCGATCGCTGATCTGGAAGAGGTGCAGGAAAAGCTGAAGCCGGAGGACGAGGCCTGAGTGGCGACTGCCGTGAACTGGATGGCGCAGCAGAAAGGCCCCGGCAGCGGGGCCTTTCTGCTGCTGCCGATCAGTGACGCTGGCGGTGGATCGCGCAGCTGTTGCGGTTCTCGGCGTGGTTGAGGCGGCGGGTTTCAGCCCTCGTCAGGTGGCCGTTGTGCTTCGCCTCGTCGGTGCTTTCGCGCAGGATGATATTGGCGTCGCGGCGCTCGTCGTTGGTCGCCTGCCTGGCGGTGAGGGTGCCGTCGGCGACGCCTTTGGTGGTGCCATGCCGTGCCGATCGAGCGGCGGCATGCCGCAACGAGAACGCTGCTCCCGACGGGGCGTTGACTGCCCTCGACGTGGTGGCGGAGCCCATGACTTCCGGCGGTTTCCGCCGACAGGCGCGGCGGGTGACCATCACGTGGATCAAGCCGCGCCACGCCGGTTTCGCCGGCACGCTGCGGCTCTCCCCAACCGCCCCACCACATGGAAGATTCTCATGCGTAGCACCCTGCTGGTTTCCGCGATCACCCTGGCGCTCGCTGGCGTTTCGATGACGGGCATGGCGGCCACGCCGGTCCACGCGTCCACGGCGGACCTCGCCACCACCCAGTTGCCGCGCACGGTGCGGCCCAGCCACTACGACGTGGCGGTGGTGCCGCATGCCGACAAGCTGAGTTTCGACGGCGCGGTGGTGGTGACGGTCGACGTGCTGCAGCCGACCCGCAGCATCACGCTCAATGCGATCGACATGACGTTCTCATCGGTGAGCCTGAAGCCGCTGAAGGGCATGTTGGCGATCGCGGCACCGAAGGTGGTGGTGGATGCCAAGGCGCAGACCGCCACCTTCACGTTTGCCCAGCCGATCCCGGCCGGCGAATACAAGCTGGCGATGGCCTACACCGGCAAGATCGGCACCCAGGCCAACGGCCTGTTCGCGATCGACTACGCGACCAAGGCCGGCAAGAAGCGCGCGCTGTACACGCAGTTCGAGAACTCCGACGCGCGCCGCTTCATCCCGTCGTGGGACGAACCGGCGTACAAGGCCACGTTCAATCTGGCAGTGACCGTGCCGAGCAACGAAATGGCAGTGAGCAACATGCCAGTTGCGTCAAAAAAGGACCTGGGCAATGGCATGACGCGGGTGACGTTCCAGCAGTCGCCGAAGATGTCGACCTACCTGCTGTTCTTCGGCCTGGGCGAGTTCGAGCGCGCCACCACCATGGCCGACGGCACCGAGATCGGCGTGATCACGCAGATGGGCAAGAAGTCGCAGGCCGGTTTCACGCTGAAGTCGGCCAGCGACGTGCTGCGCGAATACAACGATTATTTCGGCGTGAAGTATCCGCTGCCCAAGCTGGACAACATCGCTTCGCCCGGCAGCAGCCAGTTCTTCTCGGCGATGGAAAACTGGGGCGCAATCTACACCTTCGAATACGCCTTGCTGCTGGACCCGAGCTTCTCGACCCAGTCGGACAAGCAGAACGTGTTCAACACCGCCGCGCACGAAATGGCGCACCAGTGGTTCGGCGACCTGGTGACCATGCGCTGGTGGGACGACCTGTGGCTGAACGAGGGCTTCGCCTCGTGGATGGCCGCGCGCACCACCGAGAAGCTGCACCCGGAATGGCACACCAACCTCGACGCCGTCGGCACCCGCGAGGGCGCGATGTCGCGCGATGCCGTGGCCACCACGCACCCGGTGGTGCAGCACGTGGAAACGGTGGAGCAGGCCAGCCAGGCGTTCGATTCGATCACCTATTCGAAGGGCGAGGCGGTGATCAACATGCTGGAGGCTTATGTCGGCCCCGATGCCTGGCGCAATGGCGTGCGCAACTACATCAAGGCGCACGCCTACGGCAACACGGTGTCGGATGATCTGTGGAAGGCGGTGCAGGGCGTGGCTGGCAAGCCGGTGACGCAGATCGCGCACGACTTCACGCTGCAGCCGGGCATCCCGCTGATCCGCGTGGCGTCGTCCGCGTGCAGCTACGGCAAGACCACGCTGACCCTGAGCCAGGGCGAGTTCACCAAGGACCGCCCGAACAAGACCGCGTTGAAGTGGCATGTGCCCGTGATCGCCCAGGCCATCGGTGGCACCGAGGCCGCGCGCACGGTGGTGGACGGCAAGGCCACGCTGGACGTATCCGGTTGCGGCCCGGTGCTGGTGAATGCGGGGCAGAGCGGCTACTACCGCACGCTGTACACGCCGGCCGAGTTCGCAGCGATCAAGGCCGATTTCACCAAGCTGGCGCCGATCGACCAGATGGGCCTGATGGGCGACACCTGGGCACTGGGCATGGCCGGCCTGCAGCCGGCCTCCAGCTACCTCGACCTGGCCCAGGCGACCCCGGCCGATGCCGACCCGCAGATCTGGGGCGACATCGCCGGCAGTTTCTCGGGCCTGCACCAGTACTACCGCGGCGACAAGGCACGGCAGGCACGTTTCGACGCGTTTGCGATCAGGCAGCTGAAGCCGGTGTTTGCCCGTGTGGGCTGGGAGGCGAAGGCGGACGAGGGCGACCCGACCACGATCCTGCGCACGCAGCTGATCGGCGTGCTGGCCGACCTGGGCGACACCGACGTGGTCACCGAAGTGCAGCGTCGCTACGCCGCGCAGGCGACCGATCCGAAGGCGGTACCGGCGGCCCTGCGCAAGACCATCTATGCGGTGGTGGCGCGCAAGGCGGACGCCGCAACCTGGGACAAGCTGCACGCGATGGCCAAGGCCGAGACCACGCCGCTGATCAAGGATCGCCTGTACCTGCTGCTGTCGATCGCCGAGGACGACGCACTGGCCCAGCGCGCGCTGGATCTGGCACTGACCGACGAGCCGGGCGCGACCAACAGCGCCGGCATGATCCGCGCGGCCGGTTATCAGCATCCGGATATGGCCTGGACGTTCGCCATGGCGCACCGTGCGCAGATCGACAAGCTGGTCGACTCCACCTCCAGCAGCCGCTATTACCCGGGCATCGGCGCCAGCTCGAATGACCCGGCGATGATCGGCAAGATCAAGGCCTATGCCGACGCGCACATCGCCAGCAGCTCGCGTCGCGCTGCCGACACCGTCATTGCCGACATCGAGTATCGCCAGATGGTGCGCAAGGATCGCCTGCCGGCGATCGATGCGTGGCTGGCGAAGAACGGCGGCTGATCGCGGCCTGCCCGGGCAGGAGGACTCGGCATTCGCATGCCGGGGTTCTTCCCTGTCGCCAGGGAGGTATATTTGGCGGGTGGTTGACGCTGCGGCGGCTGGACAATGCATTTTGCGCCTGCGTTATGGATAGGCGGCCCAGGCATCTCCCGGCATATTTCCGTTCTGCTCGAGTCCGAAGGCAATGGTCGATTTTGAAAGCAAGGCAGGACCCGGCAGTGCCGTCTACAAGACGCTGCTGGAATCGACCCGGGCGATCCCGTGGAAGATCGACTGGGACAGCAAGCAGTTCGCCTATATCGGGCCGCAGATCGAGGTGTTGCTGGGTTGGGCGCCGTCGAGCTGGGTGGGCGTGGCTGACTGGGCCAGCCGCATGCATCCGGAGGACCGCGACTGGGTGGTGGATTTCTGCGTGGCGCAGTCGCAGGCGGGGGTGGACCACGAGGCCGACTACCGCGCGCTGACCCGCGATGGCCACTACGTGTGGATCCGCGACGTGGTGCACGTGGTGCGCAACCCCGACGGCACGGTCGACTCGCTGATCGGCTTCATGTTCGACATCAGCGAGCGCAAGCGCACCGAGCAGCAGCTGATCAGCCTGCAGAAAGAGATGGAAGAGCTTTCCTTCCGCGATGGCCTGACCGGTGTTGCCAATCGCCGGCGCTTCGACGCGATCATCGAGCTCGAATGGAGCAACGCGCGGCGCAACCGCCAGCCGCTGTCGCTGCTGATGATCGACATCGACTATTTCAAGCAGTACAACGACCGCTACGGCCACCTGGAAGGCGACACCTGCCTGAAGCACGTGGCACGGGTGCTGAATTCGGCGGGCACGCGTGCGCGCGATTTGCTGGCCCGCTTCGGCGGCGAGGAATTCGTGCTGGTGCTGCCTGAAACCGACGAGGCCTCTGCCGGCAAGCTGGCCGAACGCTGCCGCGAGCTGCTCCTGGCCGAGCAGATCCCGCACGAGTCATCGCCGATCGACTCGCTGCTGACGATCAGCGTTGGTGTGTGCACCATGATCCCGGGCCACGACGACGAGTTGCGGCCGTTCATCGACACGGTGGACAAGCGGCTGTACCAGGCCAAGCAGCAGGGGCGCAACCGCATCGTGGCAGGGTAGCCGGGCGGCCTCGGTATTTGATGGAAGCGTGGAGGTCGACGTGCGCAGAATCCTTCTTTTCGCGGCGCTCGCCGTTTCGGCGTTCCCGGTTTTTGCAGCGGCCCAGTCCTACGCCGAGGCCAAGGCGCTTGCCGATCGCGACGAGGCTTCGGTGTCGAAAACCCAGTCGGACGCCCTTCTCGAATCGCAGGGTGCAGCCATCGACCGGATCGCCCCGGCGTGTGCACGGGCCATGGGACCGGCGGGCATGCCTCCGTTTGTCGTCGTCGTGGAACTGGACGCAGCCGGCAAGGTGGTCGCGACATGGCGGGAGGGCGACTCCGATTTTGCCGTCTGTTTCGAGAAGCGGCTGCGCGTGCTCTCGTTGTTCGCTCCACCGCACGCGCCGTTCTACACCTCGTTCGAGATGAGCATGTCGCCCCCGGATTGATGTCGCCGCGGCGTTGCCGCCCGTACATAAAAAGGCCCCGCATGCGGGGCCTTTTCCGTCCTGCCTGGGCGAGCCGCCGAAGCGGCTTATGCCTCGGCTTCTTCCTTGTACGCATCCACCGGGATGCAGGCGCACATGATGTTCTTGTCGCCGTAGACGTTGTCGACGCGAGCCACCGGCGACCAGTACTTCTGCAGCTTCAGGCTGGCCAGCGGGAAGGCGGCCAGTTCGCGCGGGTAGGCGTGGGTCCACTCGCTGGCGCTGACCATGGTTGCGGTGTGCGGGGCGTTCTTCAGCGGGTTGTCCTCGCGGTCCAGCTTGCCTTCCTCGATCGCGCGGATCTCGTCGCGGATCTGGATCATCGCGTCGATGAAACGGTCCAGCTCGATCTGCGATTCGCTCTCGGTCGGTTCCACCATCAAGGTGCCGGACACCGGGAAGCTCAGCGTCGGCGCGTGGAAGCCGAAGTCGATCAGCCGCTTCGCCACGTCCTCCGCACCGATGCCGGTGGCGTCCTTGAGCGGACGCAGGTCGAGGATGCATTCATGCGCCACCAGCCCGTTGCGGCCGGTGTACAGGGTGGGGTAGTGCGCTGCCAGCCGCTTCGCGATGTAGTTGGCGTTGAGCAGGGCGACCTGGGTCGCCTTGCGCAGGCCCTGCTGGCCCATCATGGTGATGTACATCCAGCTGATCGGCAGGATGCTGGCCGAGCCGAAGCTGGCCGCGCTCACCATGCCGACTGCGCTTTCTTCACCGAGCTTCCTCGGCAGGAACGGCGCGAGATGCGACTTCACCGCGCACGGACCCACGCCCGGGCCGCCGCCGCCGTGCGGGATGCAGAACGTCTTGTGCAGGTTCAGGTGCGACACGTCCGAGCCCCACTTGCCGGGCTTGGCCACGCCGACCAGCGCGTTCATGTTGGCGCCGTCGGTGTACACCTGGCCGCCGTGCTGGTGGACGATGTCGCAGATCGCCACGATATCTTCCTCGAACACGCCATGCGTGGACGGGTAGGTGATCATCAGCGCGGCGAGGCGGTCGGAATATTTCTCCGCGGCGCGGCGGATGTCCTCGACGTCGACGTTGCCATTGGCATCGCACTTGGTCACCACCACGCTCATGCCGCACAGGTGGGCGGAAGCCGGGTTGGTGCCGTGGGCGGACTCGGGGATCAGGCAGATGTCGCGATGGGCTTCGTTGCGCGAACGGTGATACGCACGGATCGCCAGCAGGCCGGCGTACTCACCCTGTGCGCCGGAGTTCGGCTGCAGGCTTACTGCGTCGTAGCCGGTGCATTCGACCAGCATCGCCTCAAGGCCGTCGATCAGTTCCTTGTAGCCGGTGGTCTGCGAGGTCGGCGCCAGCGGGTGGATGTTGCCGAACTCCGGCCAGGTGATCGGGATCATCTCGGCGGTGGCGTTGAGCTTCATGGTGCACGAACCCAGCGGGATCATCGTGCGATCCATCGCCAGGTCCTTGTCGGCCAGCGCGCGCATGTAGCGCAGCAACTCGTGCTCGCTGTGGTGCGTGTTGAACACCGGATGGGTGAGGAAGTCAGTCTGACGCAGCAGCGCGGCGGGCAGGGCGTCGGCCGTGGCAGCGTCCAGCTCGTCGATATTGTCGATCTCGGCACCGAACAGGCCAGCCAGTGCGATCACTTCGGCACGGGTGGTGGTCTCGTCGAGGCTGATGCCGATGCAGGTACCGTGGATCTGGCGCAAGTTGATATGCAGCGTTTCGGCACGTGCGTGCACGGCGTCGGCATCGACGTCGGTGATGTGCAGGGTGTCGAAGAAGTTTGCGCCCACCTTGACGCCGGCCTGGCGCAGCGATGCCGCGAGGATCGCGCTGAGACGATGCGTGCGGCGGGCGATGCGGGTCAGCCCTTCCGGGCCGTGGTAGACCGCGTACATGCTGGCCATCACTGCCAGCAGCACCTGCGCGGTGCAGATGTTGGAAGTGGCCTTCTCGCGACGGATGTGCTGCTCGCGGGTCTGCAGGGTGAGGCGGTAGGCGGCCTTGCCTTCGGCGTCGATCGACACGCCGATCAGGCGGCCCGGCATCGAGCGCTTGTACGCATCGCGGCAGGCCATGAAGGCGGCATGCGGGCCGCCGTTGCCGAACGGCACGCCGAAGCGCTGCGAGTTGCCGACCACGATGTCCGCGCCCCATTCACCGGGGGCCGCGATCAGGGTCAACGCCAGCAGGTCGGTGGCCACCGCGACCAGGCCGCCACGCGCATGCACGGCGTCGGCAATCGCCCGATAATCGTTGATGCTGCCGAAGGTGTCCGGGTACTGCAGCAGCACGCCGAACGCCTCGGTGCCGGCCGCATCGCTATCGGCGCCGACCACCAGCTCGATGCCCAGCGGTTCGGCGCGCGTGCGCACCACTTCCAGCGTCTGCGGGTGCACGCCGTTCGACACGAAGAACACGTTCGACTTCGACTTGCACGAGCGCTTGGCCAGGGTCATCGCCTCGGCCGCGGCAGTGGCTTCGTCCAGCAGCGAGGCGTTGGCGATCTCCATCCCGGTGAGGTCGGCGCACATCGTCTGGAAGTTGATCAGCGCCTCCATGCGGCCCTGCGAAATCTCCGCCTGGTACGGCGTGTACGCGGTGTACCAGGCCGGGTTCTCCAGGATGTTGCGCAGGATGACGTTCGGCGTGAGGGTGCCGTAGTAGCCCTGGCCGATGAAGCTGCGGAACACCTCGTTCCGGTCGGCGATGGCGCGGATCTTCGCCAGCGCCTCCTCTTCGGTGACCGCCTGCGGCAACGCCAGCGGGGCGGCGGACTTGATCGAGCCGGGGACGATGGCGTCGGTCATCGACTCCAGCGAATCGTGGCCGATGACGCGCAGCATCTGCGCGATCTCGGCGTCGTCCGGGCCGATGTGGCGTTCGATGAACGCGCCGTGGTGTTCGAGGTCGCGCAGGGAAGGAGTGGGGTTGTGGCTCATGAGTGGGCATCCGAAGACTCGCGTGCCGTGCCGCACGCGGGGCGCCCCTCTGTCCTTTTGCCTGAGAGTTTGGAAGCGCGCTGGCTGCGCTTCGTGCCCCTTCGGCGCCGGATTCAACCGGTCTCTCCAGAGTGTTTGCGCGTGGTGGTATGGGAGCCTGAGCGATTACGGGCGTTGCGTCTTCGGCAGCGGGCGTCCCCGGTCTGGGGCCGCCTGCTTCTCCCACCATGCGTTTACCGCGGCGATTATACAGGCGGGCGGCGCGTGTTGCTGCCTGCCTGGATGCGGTTCAGGAACGCTCCCGCGTTATGCTCGGATGCCCCATTCCCCGGCCCACCGGAGCTCCCATGATCCGTATCGGCGAAATCGACCACGTGGTGTTGCGCGCCATCGACATCGCGGCCATGCAACGCTTCTACTGCGAGGTACTCGGCTGCCGCGAGGAACGCCGGCAGGACGAGATCGGCCTGGTGCAGCTGCGCGCCGGCGCCTCGCTGATCGACCTGGTGTCCATCGACGGCAAGCTCGGCCGCCATGGTGGCGCCGCGCCAGGCAGGGAAGGCCACAACATGGATCACCTGTGCCTGCGCGTGGAGGATTACGACGAGGCGGCGATCGTGGCGCACCTGCAGGCGCATGGCGTGCGCATCGGCGAGCTGGGTTCGCGCTATGGTGCGAGAGGCGAAGGCCCGTCGATCTACCTGTACGACCCGCAGGGCAACATGATCGAGCTGAAGGCGGGATTTTCCTAAAACGTTAGGAGGCTCGCTTGCAACGGCGGACAGGGCTGCAGCAGAACGGCGCGCTGGCGCGACGGCAGTCGCGGAGGCGTGACCGGTGGTTCCCATGGCAACGCACCTGGCGCGTAGCATGGGTGCTTTGGACACGAGTGCCGGCGCATGAACATCGAGACAGATCGCACCCTCCGCCCGGGCTTGACGTCCCTGATGGCCTTTGCGGTCTTGTTCGTGGCCACCCCCGCATGCAGTAGCGCGGCTGGTCCGGGCGGCCCAGGCAGCCGGTTGCCGCTGACCACGCTCGCGGAGGTGCCGTTGCCCGGCAGAGCCACGCGCTGGGACTACGCCAGCCTCGACCAACGAAGCCATCTTCTTTTCCTGGCGCACCTGGGCGACAGCGCCGTCGTCGTGTTCGACACCGCCCAGCGCAAGGTGGTGGCGACCATTCCCGACGTCAGCTCCGTCCACGGCGTGCTGTACGTGCCAGAGCTGGATCGGGTGTATGCGTCGGCGACCGGCGCCGATGAAGTGGTCGCGATCGACGCGAAAACCTTCAAGATCATCGCACGCGCCCCCGCGGGGGATTATCCGGACGGCATGGCCTATGCCCCGGACGTGCACAAGCTGTATGTCTCCGATGAACACGGTGGCACCGACACCGTGATCGACGTGCGGTCGAACGCCCGGGTGGCCACGATCCCGCTGGGCGGCGAGGTGGGCAACACCCAGTACGATCCGGTCACCCGGCACATTTTCGCGAACGTGCAGACCCGCAGGCAGCTGGTGGAAATCGATCCGGCTACCGACAAGGTGATCAGCCGGATCAGCCTTCCCGGTGCCGTCGGCAATCACGGCCTCTACATCGATGGCGCCTCACGTCTGGCCTTCATCGCCTGTGAGGACAACAGCAAGTTGCTGGTGCTGGATCTGACCAGTCGAAAGGTGCGGGCCAGCTTCGACGTTGCCGATGATCCGGATGTCCTGGCCTTCGATGCTTCGCTCGGCTGGCTCTACGTGGCCGGTGAATCCGGCGAGGTGTCGATCTTCAAGGTCACTGGGCAGGCCGTTCGACCGATCGCTACCGCGGTGCTGGGCCCGAATGCCCACGTCGTCGCCGTGGACGGCAGCACGCACCAGGCCTATTTCCCGTTGAAGCCTATGCTGGGCAAATCCAGGCTGCGAATCACGCAACCCCGGCTCTAGGCTGCTTCATCGCCCCGACCGAAAGCGCGTGAAACCCACGCGCTCCGAATTCCACGACGCGGCGCACTTCAGGCCCGCTACTCCCTGCGATGTTCCCCCGCTTTTGAGTGGTTCTACCAGCCTGGAAGTAGCCGTCAAGACTCGCAAATGATCTTTGACAGGCCGGCACCAACAAGGGTGGCGGAGGGCGATTAGCCTGTGTTATCGGGGTAGGGCAGTCGCGCTTTCGATCGAACCTGTTCAGGAACAGCTGCTACCTATGCAGGGCCGCCGAGCCATCGGCACGAAGAAAGGCACCAGTCGGGGATTTCTCATTTCCATGTGTTGGGTTGAGGGAAGGTTTTCGGGTTTCCCATCTTCCATTAGGCTCGCCGTACGTAGGCGTGCATCTCCGACGTCTTCCCCAGGAAAGTCTTAAAACTTCAGTGGCTGATTTCTTCCAGTGCCACACCCTTGGTCTGCGGGCCAAAAATGCCGATCATTGCAATGCCGACCACCATGGCGATTGCGATGAACATCGCCACTGCCAGCACGCCACCTGCATGGAGCAGATACCCGACGGCCAAGCCGGCAAATGCGGCCGCAATGCGGCTCCACGAATAGACGAAGCCCACCGCTCTGGAGCGTATGCGAGTCGGATAAAGCTCTGCCTGGTAGTTGTGGTACGCATACGACATCACGTTGGCCGCCAGCGTGAACACCACACCGAGCGCGATCAGCGCGACCGGGTTGTCCGCCATGGCGAAGGCCAGCATGCTCAGGCCCATCAACATCAGGCCCAGCATGATCTGCAGCTTGCGCTCGATGCGGTCGGCAAAGAGCACGCCGAGTAGCGGCCCCAGGGGATTGGCGATGGCGATGATGAAGGAGTATTCGAGGCTGTGCGTGATGGTGATGCCGCGCGCTATCAGCAGGGTCGGTACCCATGCCGCGAAGCCATAGAAGCCGATGACTTGGGCCATGTTGAATACCGACAGCATCAGAGTGCGCTTGCGGTATTGCGGCGAGAAGATCTCGCCGAAGTGCCCGCGGCCGGTCTCCTCAGCATGCGCCAGCGCAGGCGGCGGCAGCGGCTTGCCCGTCTCCGCGACCACCCGCTGCTCGATCGCCGCCATGATGGCTTCCGCCTCGTCGGTGCGACCCTGCAGGGCCAGCCAGCGCGGGCTCTCCGGAATCCCCTGCACCAGCAGCCATACCAGCACGGCGCCCATCGAGCCGATCAGCACCACCCAGCGCCAGCCGTCGATGCCCAGCGGGCTGAGGGGCACCAGCAGCCAGGCCAGCAGCGCCACCAGCGGCACCACGGCGAACGTGATGAACTGGTTGACGGAGAACGCGCGGCCACGCTCCGCACCGGGGATCAGTTCGGAGATATAGGTGTCGATGGTGACCAGCTGTACCGCGAAACCCACGCCGGCGATGAAGCGCCAGACGTTCAGCATTTCGCCGCTGTGCTGAAACGCCATGATCGCGGTGCAGGCCACGTACCACACCAGCGACCAGGTGAACACCGGCCGCCGGCCGTAGCGGTCCGCCATATGGCCGAACAGCACCACGCCCACCCACAGGCCCGCGAAGGTGCTGAAGACGAAGGTTCCGAAACCGGCGATCTTGATCGAGTCCAGGCTTGCGAAAAAGCCCAACGATTGCGATGTGAAGAGACCCGATTTCATCATGCCCGGAGCAACGTAGGCGGTGAAGAACAGGTCGTAGAACTCGAACACGCCGCCCAGCGAGATCCACAGAACGATCTTCCATATCGTGCGCGATGGCGGCAGCCGGTCGAGGCGGGCGGCGATCCTGGCGGAGGCAATTTCAGACACGTTGTTCACCTGTCAGCGGTGGGATTGATCCCGGTCGGGCAGTGCACGGCACCGGCGAGATCGCGGGGGAGTTCGACATCAGGATTCGACCGGAGCGAGAGGCGGAATGGAACCCGGGCGGACGCAGCGTCCGGGTCGCCTGCCATCCTCAGAAGGTCACCTTCACGTCTCCATAGATCAGCCGGCCGATGGGCGAGTACGTGCCGATATCGCTGGTGGTGAACTGGTTGGTGAAGGCGCGCGGGAAGATCGGTGGCATTTTGTTGTCGAGGTTGTTCACGCCAAGCGACAGCGTGATGCTCTTGTCGCTCGCCAAGCCCTCGGGCGTCCAAGTGTACGAACCGTGCAGATCCCACACGGTATAGCTCGGCACCCGGATACCCGGGAGGGTGCCGGCGGCGCCCGCGTCATTGACGTAGGAGATGTAGGTATTCGCCAGCATGAGGTCCAGGTTTCCGTAGGACCAGTCGAGCGTCGAGTAGAAGCTTGCCTTCGGCAGCGTCCCGGCGAACACGCCGATGTTGCTGGCGTTGCTGGCGTACTGCTGGTATGAGCTGCCTGCGAAGCGCTGGAACTTGTACGAGTTGAACAGCATCCCCTTGCTGGAGAACTCCCAGGTTCCGTAATGCGCCGTGGGAAGATCGTAATCCAGTCCCAGCATCCAGGAGTGCTCGATCAACACGCTCTGGTTGCGGAATTTGTCGATGACGTAGAGCTGTGAATACTTGCTCGGATCGGGCAGGCCGGTGGCCGGATTGGTGAGGAACGCCTTCAGCGAGCCCGGGGTCCCGAAGGGATCGGTACCGCCGAGGTTGGTGAAGTTGCCCGTGCTGACGCTGTCGAAGTAGCGCGACGCCGAACCCAACGCGTTGACCGATTGCATGATGGTGGTGAAGTCCGCGCCACCCGGGAAACCGCGCACGGTGATCGAAGAATAGTCCGCGGTGAGCGTCAGGCCCTTGATGAAGTTCGGATGGAATTCGAAACCGATGGAGCGCGACATCGAGGTGGATGGCTTGAGCGACGGGTTGACGCCGTCTTCGCCGTTGAAGGTGTTTCCGACGGCGTATTGCGACCCGAACACGATGCCGATGAGGCGGTCGGTCACCGGGCGGGTGTCGAATGGCCCGTAGGCCTGATAAAGCGGTGGCGCGGCGAAGGACTTCGTAAAGGTGCCATGAAGCACGAGCTGGTTGTCGAAGGGCTCCCAGCGGAAGCCGAGCTTCGGCGAGTTCTTGCTGCCGGCGTCACTGTAGTGCTCGAAGCGACTGGCGGCGGTGAGGTCGAATTGGTGCAGGCCGGGGATGCCCATGCTGCTCGAGGTGATCGGGATCAACGTCTCGGCGTACACCGCGCTCACGTTGCGGCCGTGACTGAAGGGATCGGTGAACAGGCCGCCGCTCCAGTTCTGGTCGTTGCCGGCGGTGGAGCCGCTGACAGGATCGGTGACGCGACCATTCGGGTCGGCATGGCCGGAAACCTCTTCACGCCGCCAGCTGACACCGACGGCGAGGTTTACCTGCCCCGCAGGCAGCTCGAACAGTTTGCCGACGGCGTGCGCATCCCAGGAGTAGAGCTTGCTGTCGCCGTGCAGCATCTCCGTGCCGAGCACGTTGGCCAGCGCGGCCGCCGGGTTGCCGGTCACCGCGAACGGATTGAGCGCCGGCTGCAGCACGAGCGGGTTGTCGATCGAATAGCCGCCGTAGACCATGCCGTAGGCGCCGTCTGCCACCGCGTTGCCGTTGGAGTCGTATCCGCCGGCGACGGCCCGCGCCAGATTGGGCGTAAAAATCAGGTTGGTGTCGCGCTCCGTCAGCTTGCTCTCGCTGTAATCGACGCTGGTATGCCAGGTCCAGGAGTAGGGCAGGTTGCCCTTGAGTCCGAAGGAGAAGCGATAGGCATCGGTGGTGTCGAACACCTGCTTGGGTCGCGACATGTCGGCGAAGGTCACGCCCGTCGCGGCGGTGGTCAGCGGGTTGTAGGGCGTGCCGGCCGGAACGGTCAGCGTGACATGGGAGAAGGGTTGGCCCGCAGCCGCCCAGGCGGTTGATTGGACCTTGTTCTGCGAGATCAACAGGTCGCCGGAGGCCTCGATCTGGTCCTCGGTGAAAGGCTGCGAGGTCATGTTCACGACGAGGTTCTTGTGCTCCTGCCGCTGCAGGAGCATGGCGTATTTGGAATAGTCGAATCCCTTGGATAGCTGTGCCGCGCTGGTGGTTGTGTAGACGCTCGGCGACAGGGCCGCGTAGCTGCCGGCGGTCGCGGCGGCGCCGGTCGGCACGGGCGGCGTGAGCAGCCCGGGCGCCAGCACGTAGTTGCCGCCAGCGACGACGCCCGGCAGGCCCGTGCCTGGAACGACGCCGTACATCGGGCTGGTGAACGAGCGTGCACTCTGGAAAAGTGGGCTGGTCCTCGCATCGCTGACGGTGGCCGTGATGTTCACCGGACCGATGTCGCCGCCGAACGTCACGTAGGCCGAGCGATCCTTGTAGCCACCGTCCGCCGCGCCGTAATGCGCGCCGACCGTCACGCCGTGGTAGTCGCGCTTGAGGATGAAGTTCACCACGCCGCCGACGGCGTCGGCACCGTAGAGCGAGGAAGCGCCGTCGGTGAGCACGTCGACCCGCTCCAGCGCGGCGGCCGGGATCTGGCTGATGTCGACGAAGTTCTTGCTGCCGCTCAGGCCGGCGACCCCATCCAGCGCCATACGCCGGCCGTTGACCAGCACCAGCGTCGGCAGGTTGCGCAGTTCGACCTGCGAGCCGCCGGCGGTGAACTGGTTGCGGTTCTGCGCGTTGCTCGCGCCCGCGTTGCTGCGGCCGGCGAAGGCGGGAATGGCCTTGCGCAAGGCGTCGAGCATGTTGGTCGAGACACCGGTCTGGCGAAGATCGCCGGCATCGAGCGTCGTAACTGGAACGGCCGCGGCGTTCGGATCGATCGGCAGCAAGGTGCCGGTCACTGTGACCTGGTTCAGATTGGCGACCTTGGGCGATTTGGTGGCCGTGGTGGTCGCCTGCTTTTGCTTGGTAAGCGTGCCCGCGTCTGCGCTTTGGGGCGTCGCGGCCATGGCGTGGCCGGTCAGGCCGAGGCCGATGATCAGCGCGCCGAACAGCGCCTTGCGTGGATAGTCGTGCATGTGATGTCTCCCCCAACAGTGATGTCGTGTCCAGTCCCCGGCAATTCGCGCAGCGAGCCCCATTCCTCATTCATTGATCTCCATCCCCCGGGCGCTACGCGGCAACTGCCATTCGATGTCTGTTTCAGTTCTCTCGGTAGGTCAGTACGGTGAAGCTATTGTCGAAATAGAAGTTCGGATAGAACGGCGCCACCGCGGTATCTACCTTCCTTGCCGGATCGACGCCCCCCTCGGCGGCGACCAGGTAGACGCGGCCGCGCTGCGGATCGAGCGCCAGCGTGCGCGCCATCGGACGGGTGGTTACGGCCTGCTCCAGGCGGTAGCGGTCGGGGCTCTGCTGGTCGATCACCATCAGGTCGGCGTCCAGCCCGTTGGCGGCGTATATGCGGTGCGTGGCCGGATCGAACGCCACGCCGTCGTTGCCGCGGCCGATCGGCAGGCTGGCCACCACGGCGCCGCTTTCCGCGTTCAGCACGGCCAGCAGCGGCTGGTCGCTGCGGCAGCCGACAAAGATGCGCCGGCTCGCCGGGTCGTAGTCCAGTCCGGTGGGCTGGTGGCACGGCGCGGTCGGCCAGGTGGCGGTGACCGCGTGCGTGCGGGCGTCGATGCGCACCACCGCATCGCGATCGCGCTCGGCCACGAACAGGTTGCCGTGGCCGTCTGGCGCCGATGCCTCAATGTGATGGCTGGACATCGGCAGCGTCGCCACCGGCTTGCCGCTGCGGGCGTCCATGAAGGCGACTTTCCCGCTGTCGCCCATGGTGAATATCAACTGCCCGGTCACCGGCTCGAAACTGCCGGCATCGGCGTCGTTGCCGAAGTGGATGCGCCGCATCGTCTTCAGCGACTTGAGCTCGAACTCGGTGGTCGAGCCGTCACCGTTGACGGTGTAGCCCAGCCCCAGCGACGGCACCAGGATCGCCTTGTTTGCACCGGCGGAGTCGGCGATGGCGGCCACCACCTTGTGCGTCGCCACGTCGAACACGGTGACGCCGTCGTGGCGGCGGCCGATGAACAGGTACGAGCGCGCGGCGTCATAGCTGAGGTAGTCCCACGCCGGGGCCTTGCCCGGCAAGGTCACGGCCGATTGCAGCCGATAGAAGCTGGCGGCGTGGCCGGATACCGGCAGCACCGCCAGGCACAGCAGCGCGGTCGCCATAGCCTGGAGTCCACGCTGTCGTGGGCGGCTGAACTGGGTGGACGAAGGCATCGGCCGGCCCCTACTTGCCCAGCGCGAACCAGAGCACTTCGCCGCCCTTGCCGTGCTCGCCGGGCGAGGCGGCCAGGTAGAGGCGGTTCAGCTCCGGCACCACGATGCCGGACTTCGCACCGACGGCGCTGGGAATGCGCGGCCGCGTGGCATAAAGGTCCGGCGTCACCTGCTGGTACACGCCAAGGTCGCCGTCGCCGCCGGGCAGATACACGCGCCTCCTGACGCTGTCCCAGAACAGTCCGTCCGAGGTTGCCGGGGCATCGAGCGTCGCTACGGTGGCGCCCGTATCGGTGTTCAGCACGAACAGCTTGCTGGGGCTGCGGGTGCCCACGAACAGGCGGTGGTCGGCCTCGTCCAGCGCCATGCTCAGGTTGGTCTTCGCGCCGCTCAGCGGCCAGCGTGCGATCACCTTGAAGGTCTTCTTGTCCACCACGTCCACTTCGTCGTGGTCGGCGACATTCACGAACAGGCGGTTGCCGTGCTGCTCGGCCTTCACCGCCTCGGTGTGATCGGAGTCGAAGCGCAGCTTGTTGTACACATGCCCGGTGAGCGGATCGACCTCGTTGAGGAAGCAGTCCTTCATGCCCACGTCCTTGCCGCCAGTGACGATGTACAGATGGCCGGTGGAAGGATCGAGCTCGGCCGAATCCGCACCCGGCTCCAGGGCGATGTGGCTGACCACCTTGTAGGTGGTGGCGTCGAACACCTTGGTCATGCCCTTGCCGCTGTCGGTGACGATCAGGCGGTTGGCCTTGGGCAGGTAGATGATCGCGTGCGGCGTCTCGACGCCGGTGAGGGTGCGCTCATGCCGGCCGGTGCGCAGGTTGAGCAGCTCCAGCGTGCCGTGGTCCTCCGCCGCCAGCCACAGGCGGTTGCCCTTCAGGTCATAGCCGAAGTGGTCGAAGTCGCCCGAGTAGCCGGGCTTCCAGCCGGTGCTGCGCCCGATCAGCGTGGCAGTGGGGTGGAGGTCGGCCACCTTGGCCGCCGGCACCGGCTGCATCAGCCCGGCAAGCGAGGGAATCTTCTTGCGCAGTTCGTCGCGGATCGCGAACCCTTCGCGCTTCAGCGCATCCTTGTCGTCGCCCGGCTTGTACGGGAACACGATGCCTATCGCACCGATGGTCTTGCCGCTGGCGTCGAGCAGGCGCGCCTCCACCTCGAAGCGGTGGCCGTTGACCTCCAGGTTGGGGATGCCGGTGTTGATGGCGCGCATGTCGTCGTCGTCGGCCTGCTTGCCGATGCGGCCGATGCTCGAACCCACCACCATGTTGACGCTCTTGCCCGGCGGCACGATGTGCAGCATCAGGATCAGCAGCTTCGGATGCGCGGCCATGGTCTGGTCGACCAGTTGTTGCGCATAGGTGTGGGTAGGCACGCTGGAGTCGAACGCGTAGGGCTGAGTCAGGTTGGCGACGTTGGAGATGCGGCGTCGCAGCTGATCGCGCACCACCTCGGCCTTCTTCGCCAGCGCGGCCTTGTCGTCGCCGGCGGCGTAGGGATAGACGATGCTCAGCGCGCCCACCGTGTCATCGGTGACGTCCTTCAGCGGCACCTCGACCTCGAAGTGGTCGCCCTCCTTGTTCACCTCCAGCACCGGCTTGCCGGTGTTGACCACGCCCATGTCGTCGGAATCGGCCGGCTTGCCGATGCGGCCGATGTTGGAGGCGATGATGACGTTGACGGTCTGCTTGGGCGGCGTCACGTGCATCGCCATGATGGCGATGTCCGGGTGCGCGGCGAGCGTTTCGTCCACCAGGTGCTGGGCGTAATTCGGTGCGGTCGTCTGCGCCAGCAGCGGCGGCGCCAGCAGGGTAGTGGCCAGGAGCATTGCGTAACGAACCATGGATTCCGTCCTCGACGATGGATGCGAAATGAAGCGGGTGTCGACGTGCCGTACGGGATGGCGCTGGCGGGGTGGATAGCAACGGACGCAGCACCACCGATTGCCCCTTTTTCCCCTTCCGCACGACCCGGAGCTGCGTGGCATGGACACTAGGGCAGCCACCTGACGGATACCTGTAACGATTCTTAAAATTCTTTCAGATCAGCATAGAGGCAGCGCCTGTCGCGCCGCGGCGCGACATAGGCATGGATTCCCCTCGCGCTCTGGAGCATGGAGCGACGCTCCGGCGCGCATATGCTTTGTGCGTCGCGTCACCAGTTGCGTTCAAGGCTGGCATACACTCATCGCGCGATGTCGGCAGACAGGTGCGCCATGAAAATTCTCATCGTCGAAGACCAGCAGCGCCTTGGCCAGTTTCTCAAGCAGGGGCTCAGCGAATGCGCCTACACGGTGTGCTGGGTCGGCACCTGCAGGGAGGCCCGTGATGCGCTGGCCGATACCAACTACGACGTGATCATCCTCGACCTGAGCCTGCCTGACGGCGATGGCCTGCATCTGCTCGCCGAGTGGCGCCGTTCGGGCTTCAACGAAGCGGTGCTGATCCTCAGCGCGCGCGACACGGTGGAGGACCGTATCAAGGGTCTGGACATCGGCGCCGACGATTACTTGCCCAAGCCTTTCAGCTTCGATGAGCTGCTGGCCCACGTGCGTTCCCTGTTGCGCCGCCAGTCGACGGTCAAGCAAACGGTCATCACCCACCGTTGCGTGCGAATCGACCTGCTCGGCCACACCGTCAAGCTGAAAGAGCAGCCGGTGGATCTGACCAGTCGCGAATTCGCTCTGCTGGAGATCTTCATGCAGAACGCGGGACGCACGCTTACGCGTTCGTACATTTCCGAGCGTATCTGGCCCGGGTTGGCCGACACCAACTTGCTGGATGTCTACATGAGCCGGCTGCGCAACAAGCTGGAAGCCGGCCTGGGCGAGCCGCTGTTCAAGACACTGCGAGGCGTCGGCTATCAGCTGGTATGAAATCGATCGGGGCGCGCATCACGTTCTGGTTCGTGCTGAGCGTCACGCTCACGCTGGCCTGCCTGTTCACTGCCGGCTATCACCTGCTTCAGGGCTACATGATTCATGACCTGGATCTGCTGAACGCCACTGAATTCCGGCAGATAAAGGCACGTCTGGGGCCGGACTACGCGACGTTGAACCCGGCGACTATCGACGAGCGGATCCGCCAGACCACGGAATACGCATCGGTGCTCTTCTACATCAGCATTGATGCGCCAGGGCATGGCAACCTTTTCCGTTCCAAGAACCTGGCCGGCAACCCGTTGCCTGACGTGAAGGACAAACGGGTCTTCAATGGCAAGATGCCCGGTGTCGGCGAATTGCGCATCGCAGAGTTCTTGCTGCCGCCGTTCGACGTCAGCATCGGTACACCGGTGGGCCAGATGCAGCGCGCCATGGTGGCCTATACCGAAGTCAGCCTGGCGCTGCTATTAGGCATGATCCTGGCCAGCATGGTGATCGGACTGGGACTTTCCCGCATGATGCTGCGTCCGGTTCGACTGATCGGCGAGACAGCCAACCGCATACGCTCCGACAACCTTACCGAACGCATCAGCGTCACCGGTATCGACGATGAGATTTCCGATCTAGCCCGGCTGTTGAACCAGATGTTCGACCGGCTCGAGTCCTCCTTCAATCAAGTTCGCCAGTTCAGCGCCGAGGTGTCCCACGAGCTCAAGACGCCCCTGTCACTGGTGCGACTGCATGCCGAAAAACTGCTGGTCGACGGCAACCTGAGTTCGGCGCAGGAGGATGCCGTGCAGGTGCAGCTGGAAGAGCTGGCGCGCATCAACCAGATGGTGGATGAGTTGCTGTTTCTCTCGCGCGCCGAGGCTCAGGGTATCCACATGAATCTTGTCGTGCAGAATCCGCACCGCTTTCTGCAGAGCTTCGAACAGGATGTCTGCGCCTTGGCTGAGCACCAGGGACGACGCCTGCGCTGCACGTGTCGCGGCGAAGGTTGGGTCGCGTTCGAGGAACGCTGGCTGCGGCAGGTCGTCCTCAACATTCTTACCAACGCCCTGCGGGCCTCGCCGCCAGGCGGCTTGATCACACTGCGGTCGGAATTTGTACCTCGTTACTGGCGCGTCAGCATTGAGGATGAGGGGCCGGGCCTGACCCGTGATCAGTGCGAGCGTGCCTTCGAACGCTTCGTGCGCTTCCACCAGAGCAGCGAGGAAGATCGTGGTAGCGGCTTGGGCCTGGCCATCTGTCGCAGCATCATCCAGCTGCACAACGGGCGCATCTATGCGGAGCCGCGCGCAGAGGGTGGGGGCTTGCGTGTGGTGTTCGAACTGCCTGCGAGCGACGAGCGTGTACAGAATGTTGCGTAACCCGAATTCTTTTATGGGCGGAAGAGTGGGTGATTAGGGGAAGTTATCGGGGTAGGGCCAGCGTCTGCTTTCGACTACGGATTCAGCCGGCCGATGCAACGAGTCGATGAAATCGCTCCGCCGGTGTTTCGTAGTCTAGGGTTTTCCTTGGCCACTCGTTCAAACGCCTTGCTGCGGCGTTGAGCTGAGCCTGCTTGTGTCCCGACAGGTCCGCCCCTTGGGGAAATACTGCCTCAAGAGACCGTTGGTGTTCTCGTTCGATCCGCGCTGCCAAGGGCTTTGCGGGTCACAGAAGTAAACCTGGATGTCCGTGGCCAATGTGAAACGGCGATGGTCGGCCAATTCCTTGCCTCGATCCCAGGTGAGCGACCGATAGAGTTCCCGCGGTAGATGGTGGGTATGCTTGATCAGCACCGACGACAGTCTCGGTGTCCTTGCCCGACACCTTCACTAGCATCACGTAGCGCGTCTGGCGTTCCACCAGTGCGGCGATCTGGGTATTCCTGCCGCCGAACAGTAGGTCACCCTCCCAATGGCCTGGCACAGCCCGGTCATCCGCTTCGGCCGGCCTTTCACTGATCGATACCATGTGACTGATTTGACCATGGTTATCCGTTTTTTGCGTGCGGTGCCGTGATCGACGCATGGCCCGCGTGCGTCGCAGGTGGCGCGAAGCAAAAACGGCGTTACATCGACCGACTGAATCCGACACCATAGCTTCGACAGGTCGGCGCGACGTTC
Organism: Rhodanobacter sp. B2A1Ga4; assembly: GCF_018101315.1. Classification (NCBI taxonomy): domain Bacteria; kingdom Pseudomonadati; phylum Pseudomonadota; class Gammaproteobacteria; order Lysobacterales; family Rhodanobacteraceae; genus Rhodanobacter; species Rhodanobacter sp. B2A1Ga4. The sequence goes on from NZ_JADBJR010000001.1 coordinate 536,711, forward strand.
GATAAGCGAAGACGCACCCTCGCGCCGATACCCCCGCGCGTTATGCGGCGAGCAATCGGGCTTGATCGAGAAGGCCCAGCGGTTGGTAGCGGTCAACGGGAATGCCAACCTGGCCGGGTTGGCTAGTTGAGTCGTCACACCGCGCTTCCGACTGACAGTGACTTCGCGTGACTACGCTGGAAGTCCGTTGCACTTGCGGAGGATGCTGTCGACCAAACGTTCCGGCATGAAACGGCGAAGGGACCGGACTTGGCGCGATTGCTTGGCTGCGGAATAGCGCAGCTTCGGTTGCCGGACGGTCGCAGCCTTGACCACCGTGTCGGCGACGACCCGCGGCGGATCGCCTGCTTCGACCCCCTTGCGCATTAGGCTTTCGCTGCGCAACCGTTCGTTGGCATACGCCGGAAGAGGTTGGTCCGCGCGCGTCAGGTTTTCTTCGAACGATGTGCGCGTAAGCCCGGGCTCAACAAGTGCAACACGGATAGCCTGTGTTATTGGGGTAGGGCAGAGTTACCCAAGTTGGCGAAACGTGCTCTCGTTTGACATCCCGATATGGTGTGCCGGCTCAGCGGTTATCCGTCACACAGGGTTGAGGTGCACCCGGGGGCGATGCGTCGGCGCCCCAGGAGACTGCAGTGAGCGTCGCCTTGCCTTCGCCCTGGAACGAGGTCGCTGAATGGCCCAGTTGCAGCTGGTAGTCGCCGGCGGGCTGCTGCCAGTGCTGGCTCTTGCCGTCGAACTTCGCCAGCAGGCGTGGGTCGGTGGTGGCCGTGAGATGCGCGGACTGGCCGGGCTTCAGGGTGACGCGGCACCAGGCGGCCAGTCGCCGCGCATTGTTCGAACCGGGCAGGGTCACGTAGAGCTGCGGCACGTCCACGCCGGTTCGTGCGCCGCGATTGGTGACGATGAACGAGGCGGTGAGCTTGCCGTTTTCCACATGCGGCTTGAAGTCGCTGTAGTCGAAGTGCGTGTAAGTGAGGCCGTAGCCGAACGGGAACAGGGGTTCGAGGTGCTGGCGCTGGTACCAGCGGTAGCCCACGTCGGCGCCTTCGATGTTGTAGTCCACGTCCTGCGCCGGTCGGCCCTGCGACGGCAGGCCGATCGACGCCAGGCCGGCGCCTGGGATGGCCGGGCGCGGCAGTTGCGATTCGTCGCGCGGCCAGGTCAGCGGCAGGCGGCCGGAGGGATCGACCTCGCCGTACAGCAGCCGCGCGATCGCCTCGCCGCCAGCCGCGCCGGGGTACCACGCTTCCAGCACGGCGCCGACCTTGTCCAGCCACGGCATCGCCACCGGGCCGTTGTTTTCCAGCACCACGATGGTGTGCGGGTTGGCCTTCGCCACCGCGGCCACCAGCGCATCCTGGTTGCCCGGCAGGGCGAGGTGCGGCGTGTCGAAGCTTTCCGCCGCCCACTGCTCCACGAACACCACGGCCACTTTCGATTGTGCCGCCAGCTTCGCGGCGGCGGCGATGTCCTCGCCGCTGGCATAGCTCACCGTGCCGTGCGCACGTTGCCTGATCGCGGCCAGCGGTGCTGACGGCTGGTAGATGCGCGGGCCCGGCCATTCGGATGGTGGCAGGCCCGGCACCGCATTGCCTTGCGGCGACTGCACTGCGGAGGAACCGCCGCCGGTCAGCACGCCCTTGTCGGCATGACCGCCGATCACGGCCACGGACTGCACGGTGGACAGCGGCAGCAACGCGTCCTGGTTGCGCAGCAGCACCGCGCCGGCTTCCTCGGCGCGCTGCGCCACCTTGCGGTCGGCGGCGAAGTCGATGGGCGATTGCTTGGCGAGATGATCGATCACGCCGGCTGCGAACAGGCTGCGCAGGATGCGCCGGGCCATGTCGTCGATGCGCGACTGCGGCACCTGGCCGGAAGCCACCGCGGCACGCAGCGGCTGGTCGAAGTACACCTCCTTGTCGAAGGTCTCGCCGGCCGATTCCTGGTCCAGTCCGGCCAGCGCGGATTTCGCGCCGCTGTGCACCGCACCCCAGTCCGACATCACGAAGCCGGGGTAGTGCCAGTCGTGCTTCAGCACGTCGTTGAGCAGCCAGCCGTCTTCGCAGGCGTAGACCGCGTTGATGCGGTTGTAGGAGCACATCACCGAGCCCGGGTGGCCGATCGCGATGGCGATCTCGAAGGCGAGCAGGTCCGACTCGCGCGCGGCGGCGCGGTCGATGTTCGCGCTCAGCGTGGTGCGGTCGGTTTCCAGGTCGTTGAGCGCGTAGTGCTTGATGGTGGAGACGAGGTGCTGGCTCTGGATGCCGGCGATGGCGTTGCCGGCGATCACGCCGGCCAGCAGCGGGTCCTCGCCCGCGTATTCGAAATTGCGGCCGTTGCGCGGGTCACGCACCAGGTCCACGCCGCCGGCCAGCATCACGTTGAAGCCGCGGCGGTGCGCCTCGCCACCTATCATCGCGCCGCCTTCGCGGGCGATCGCCGGATCGAAGCTGGCTGCGGTGGCCAGGCCCGAGGGCATGGCGGTGGCGCCGAGCTTGTGCGGCTTGGCCACGCCGAGGCCGGCGTCGCTTTCCTGGATGGCCGGCAGGCCCAGCCGCGCGATCGCAGGGCCGTAGCCGGCCGAACCCAGCGCGCCCGGCGCCATCACGTGGCCGTTCTCGGTGTCGCCGAAGTCGACGCGGATCAGGCGGAATTTCTCGTCCTGCGTCATCGCCTTCAGCACGAGGTCGGCGCGCTGGTCGGACGTCAGTTCGGCGTTCATCCACGGGCGCGCGCCGCCGCTCGCGTTCGCGGCGGCGCATGTCCCGCCGAAGGCCAGCAGGGCGATGCCGATCAAGGAAGCAATGCGGGTCTTGTGAAGTGCCATGACGTCCCCTTCGTTTTTCCGGAACAGATTGGATGCATGCTCATCGCGGGTGCCGGGTGGCAAACGCGTGACTCGGCAGGTACGGGTTGCGATTCGATGCGGCGATCACGGCCCATGCCGTCGCGGCAAGGCATGGCCGGTGGTAGTACCAGGCATACAGCGCCACGATGCGTGGCTCGGGCGTGGCGTAGAGGAAGCCGCCCGGCGAGGCTTGCTGCGCGATCGCGTTGAACAGCGTGTCCGCCCTGGCTTCGTCGCCGACCCATCGCCAGGCGAGCGCGGCCTGCGCGGTGCCTTCCGTCCACATCCCGTCGCGGGCATCGGTGAAAGCGTAGCCGCCGTTGACCGCATGCCTGCGTTCGACCCAGCCCAGCGCGCGCCGCCATGCCTTCGGCGTGTCCGGCAGGAGTTGTGCCCAGAGCTGCACATCGAGGGCGGACGGCGAGCGCAGCGGCGTCACGCCGTCGCCTTCGGTGCCCGTCCAGAAATGCCCGCTCGCGGCATCCCATTGCTGCGCGACGAAATCACGGGCGCGCTTCGCCTGCGCGTTCCAGTCGTCGCCGGGTGCGGAGATCCGGGCCAGCCACGCGAACATCGCGGCCAGGTCGATGTTGTGCTCGGTCGATTTCCACGATGCCTTGCGTGGCACCTGCAGGTAGGACTCTATGCCGCCGTGGAAGCCGGCCGCGCCGTGCGCGTCCGACGCGTGGGCGACGACCCAGTCGGCGAGATGCACGGCGGCATCGCGCCAGCGCGTCTCGCCGGTGGCGTCGTGCAGCGCCAGCAACGCCAGCGCGGTCCACGCGACGTTCCCGCAGGAGCTGCCGTCCTGGTATGCGCCGGAGTACTGGTGCGCGGCATCGACCCATTGCTTGCGCCGCGCATCCTGCCAGCCGTTCGGCAAGGGCTTGTCGCCTGCGACGGCACCCGCGCGATACGCATCGCGCAGGCGCGTGTCATGCATGGCCGCGAGGCGCAGCGCTTCGCCGATGCGTTCCGCCTGTGGCCGCCTGCCGCAGGCGAGCAGGGCGATGACGGCGAGCGCGTTGTCGTAAGTAAACGCCGCCGAATGCAGTGGCAGCAGGGCGGGCGCGTCTTGCCCGCGCCTGCTGTCGTAGCTGCGTAGTAGTACCGGAGTGTTGCCCGGCAGCGCATCGACACGCACGGCGATGGCGTCGCAGCCTGCACGCTCGAGCGCTGCAATCCCGGACGTCGCGGGCATCGTGGTTGCCACGTGCGCCGGCGTTGCCGTGGACGCGGTGAGCAGCAGGCAGGCGAACAAGGCCGCCACTCCCGCTTTCGCGGGAATGGCGGCAACTGGGGAACTCGCCATGTTGTGTCGCCATCCCGCCATGGCACGTGGTCCGGCATGCGCCATGGCGGGAGCCTGTTGCACGGGCCCGGTCAGAAGTCTGCGCGCAGGCTGAGGTTGTAGCGGGTGTCGTCGCGGAAGAAGCCCTTGGGCACGGTGGTGCCGTTGGTGTCGATGATCTCGCGGCTCTTGAACGTCGAGTTCAGCAGGTTGGATACCTGCAGTGCCACCTTGACGTGCGGGTTGATCGCATAGATCAGCGATCCGTCCAGTTTGCCTTGGGACTCGGCCATGACCGGCAGGAACGGATAATCCGCCTCCTGGCCCGTGATCAGGAACTGCGAGCGCCAGTTCCACGCCAGTCGTGCCGACAGCGGGCCCTTTTCGTAATACGCGGTGAAGTTGAAGGTATCGCGGGACAATTCGCCGGGCGGCAGCTTGAGCTGGTTGACGCACTGCGTGGCCGGCAGATACGTGGCGGGGCAGTAGTTGACCACGCCGAAGGCCAGTCCATGCGGCTTGATATAGGTGTAGTTGGTCTGCACGCCGAAGCCGGACAGCCAGCCAGGAAGGAAATCGAATTTCTGCTGGTAGGCCAGTTCCGCCCCGCCCACGCTGCCCTTCTGGTCGAGGTTGGCCAGGCCCGCCGTGTATTGCTCCGGATAGGTCACGCCGTTGTTCGTCACCGTGGTGTCCACCACGTTGGTGATGTACTGGATGGTGTGGTTCAACTGCTTCCAGAACAGCATGCCGGTCAGCGAACCGGCGTTGCCGAAATACCACTCCTGGGTCAGGTCGAAATTGTGCGCCGTGATGGGCTTGAGGTACGGGTTCGTGCCGTTGTAGCCGTTGCCCACCGTCGGCTCGGTGCTGCCATTGGTGCCGTAAGGCAGCAGTCCGCTGATCGACTGGCCGGCCTCCAGCTGGTTGAGCGCCGGCCGGAAGATCGACTCGGAGAATGCGAAGCGGGTGATGAGGTCGTCCGTCCAGCCGATCGACAGATTGAAGCTGGGCAGCCAGTTGCCGTAGCCGTTGCTGGCCTTTATCGGGCTATACCCGCCGTTGGCAAAGGTCACGTATTGCTGCTGCTGCGCCGAGGTGAGCGCGCAGAACGTGCCCGGCGAGGCCGGTTGGGTGCCGTTCTTCGTTACGCCCTGGCAATACTGCGCGACGGTGGCGTTGCCGAGAGCCTGCTTCATGTCCGGCAGCAGCATGTAGCCCGCGGCATCGTCCTGGGTATGCACGTAGCGCACGCCGATGTTGCCGCTGATTTGCAGGCCGCTCAGGAAATCCAGGTTGCCGTTGCTGAAGTTCAGGCGGAGATAGGTGGCGTTGGTCTTCTCCCCGTTGGAGGAGATTTCCTGCGGCAGGTAATGCGTGCCCGGCACGAAGGTATAGCCGTACTGGTCGCGTTCGTAGTTGGTGTAATAGGGACTCCACCAGCTCCAGCCCGGATTGATGGCCAGCGACTGCTGGTTGATCTGCTTCATCGCGGCGACGGATTGCCAGAATTGCGACTGCGGATTCAGGTTGAAGAAGGGCGCGACCACGCCGAAATCGCCGTTGCCGAAGGCCGGCAGGTTGACGTGGTACGGGGAAACGTAGGCGGGTGTGTTTGCGGCCGTGACCGCCAGACCGTTCCCGCCAGCGTAGGGCGTGCTGATGTCCCAGAAGTAGCTGTATGGCGAGGAATACAGCGTTTCTTTCTGGTCGCTGTGCCGGAAGCCGAACTGGATGTTGTCCAGCGGGCCCTTGTCCACGTCGAAGCTGCCGTCCAGGCGGAAGGCGCGCTGGTTGCCCCAGGATTTCTCCTGGTGATCCTGTGCCGCTGACCAATAGGTATTGTTGGGGTTGGCGAAATACTGGGCCGTCGTTTCGTTGGGATCGGGCGACAACAGTCTGATCGTGGGTACGTTGTCGCCGTGCGTGGCGACGTACCAGTTCGCCTGGGTCATCTGGCGGATGTAGTAGTAGGAATCCGAGTAATCGGAGTGGGTGTCCTGCGCGTCCAGGCTGAGGTGCAGCCGATCATTGACGTTCCACTTCAGGTTGAAGGCGTAGTCGTTGGTCACATAACGCCGCTTGAAAGCGGCGGTATCGAGCTGCGTCGGCACGCCGCCATAGGTGAACGGCAGGAAGGTCGATGCGGCCGGGTCGCCCGAGATGGTGCCGGACTGGAATACGCCGTTGGCGTCGTACACCGGCGTGGTGCCCGCCAGCGGCACGGCACAACCGGCCAGCGTCTGGCCGTTGCAACCGTCCGTCGATGCCTGCAGGGTGTGCTCGAAGGTAGTTTCGGAATCCGATGCCCGATTCCAGGTCAGCGCGGCCTGCCAGGTCTTGTCCGGGCTTTCCCATTGCAGGGCCAGTGCATGGCCAAAGCGCGTGCTGGTCTCGTCCTGGTGGCGAAGATCGCCGCCGACCGGCACATAGCGATATTCGCCCGGCGCAAGGCCGGGAAAGGCGTCGGTTCTGCCGCCCGGCAGGTTGCAGCCATTGCAGCGCCGCTGGTAATCGACCACGGAAATCGCATTGTCGGTCTGGTCGATGCGGTCGTAGGCCACGTTGGCGAGGAAACCGAAGCGGCCGATCCCGGTATTCCAGTTGTGGCTGAACAGGCCGGCGATCTGCGGCGTGCCCTTCTTGGCCAGGTCACCCCAGTAGTCGCCGAGGGTGACGGAGGCCTGGGTATCCTTGTTGCTGTCGAAGGGCATGCGCGTGTTCAGGTTGATCGAGCCGGCGATGCCGCCTTCGATCATGTCCGCCGTCTGGTTCTTGCTTACCACCACCGAGCCGATCAGCTCGGGCGACACCGTCGAGAAGTTGAGTCCCTGGCCGCCGCCGGCGGAGAACACCTCGCGGCCGTTGAACAGCGTGCTGGTGTAGGGCAGGCCCTGCAGGCTGATGTCCGAACCCTGGATCGAGAAATGGTCCGGGTCGGCGGCGACGCCGAAGGCGCTGACCGCCACGCCTGGCACGCGTTGCAGGGCCTCGGTCACCGACAGGTCGGGCAGCGAGCCGGCGTCCTGCGCCGAGATCGCGTCGACCACGGTGTCGGCGTAGCGCTTGATGTTCTGCGCACGGTTCAGGCTGGACGAGTAGCCGTTGACGGTCATGCCGGTGAGCTGCTTCGCCTCCTTCTCGTTCGCCGTCGTGGCAGCGTTCTTCTTTTTTGCGACGACCTTCGAATCCTTCTTCGCCGCGGGTGCAGCCTGCGCGGTCTGGTCCGCATCCTGCGGTGCAGGTTGCGCATGCGACGGGCCGGCCACGAACAGCGTCATCGCGATCGCGATGGGCAGCAGGCGCAGCTGACTGGCGCCGCCTGCAAGCGGATGCACGGATTGCTTCTTCACTTCGATATCTCCCCGGTTTTCAGTGAATGCTCGACCAACGCAGTTCCGCCCCTCGACCTCGGTTTGTTCCGCCAGCCGTCCAGACCCCAGACCATCGCCCGCCGTCGTCGGCCAGGTGCAACCCCGCATGCCTTCGCAGCCGGCGGGTGGAAGTTGCAGTCGCATGGACGGCTGGCGGCGGAGCCGCCGCAGGGCGCTTCGCGAACCACAGTCGACGGACTTCCCCTCCCTCCCTGCGTTGCGCCCCCGCACGACGAACTCCTGCACCCGTCGCAAGCTAATCAAATGTACCAGCGCTGTCAATAGAAAATACTAGCGCTGGTACTTTCGTGCGTAATTGCTGAAATCCGGATGGTTGTGCGCGTTCCACTTGGGGTAGCATGGAACGCTGCAAACCATACGGGGGCGGGATCTGCAGATGCCTGCGAGAATCGAAGACGTCGCTGCGCATGCCGGCGTATCCACCAAGACGGTATCCCGCGTGCTGAACGGCAATCCGAGCGTGCGTGCCAGGTTGCGCACGCGGATCGAGGCCTCGATCAGTGCACTCAACTACGTGCCGAATGCGTCGGCGCGCAGCCTGGCGGGGAACCGCTCGTACCTGGTCGCCTTGCTGTACGACAACCCGATGGCCGGTTCCAGTTACACCATGGAGCTGATCGTGGGCGTGCTGCAAGCGTGCAAGGGGACACCGTACAACGCGGTGCTGCATCCGTTCGACGCAGCGGATGACCTGGCCGCGCGGATCGACGGCTTCGTGGCCACGCACCGGCCGGACGCGCTGGTGCTGGTGCCGCCGCACGCGAACAACGCCAAGTTGCTGCAACGCCTCGACGAGCTGGACATTCCCTACGCGACGATCTCCTCCAGGCTGCACCAATCGCGCATCGACGTCGGTTTCGACGAGCGCAGGGCGGCGGCCGAGATCGTCGAGCACCTGATTTCGCTCGGGCACCAGCGCATCGGCCACGTCGCCGGGCTGCAGGGGCACGGCGCCCGCAGCTGGCGGCTCGCCGGTTATCGCGACGCGCTGCGCCGGGCCGACATCGCTTTCGACGAGTCGCTGGTGGTGGACGGGGATTTCGCCTTCGCGTCGGGGGCGGCGGGCGCGCGGGCGCTGCTCGACCAGCGGCGCCCGCCCACGGCGATCTTCGCGGCGAACGACGACATGGCCTGCGGCGTGATGCGCGAGGCCTACGAACGCGGGCTGGCGATTCCCGACGACCTGTCGGTATGCGGCTTCGATGGTACGCCGGTATCGCAGCTGATCTCGCCCGGCCTGACCACGGTGCACCAGCCATGCCGCGAGCTCGGCTGCCTTGCCGTGCAAAGCGTACTGCAGTCGATCCGCGACGCCTCCGCCCCCCAGCAGGCGCGGGTGCCCTACGAGGTGCACTTGCGCGCATCCACGGCCGCGCCCCGGAAACCGTAATATCCGTCCAGCACCGGCGCAGGGGGCCTGGCGCGCGGACCAACGGAGCGGAGGGGCGGTGATCGACGACGAGGCCGGAGTGGCGATGCGCGGGCTACCCATGCCCGTCGGTGCATGCGCGGATGCAGCGCTACCGGTGCACCGCGTCGGCTGGCCGTTCATCGCGATCTACGGCATGGCCTACATGGGCCTGTGGATGGCGTTGCTGCCGCCCATCCTGGTGGGCCTGGCAATGCGTGTGAGCGAGATTGCCCCGGCGCACGCTACGGGCAGCCTGTCGCTGGTGGTGGGCGTGGGGGCGCTGATTGCGCTGTTCGGCAACCCGTTCTTCGGCAGCCTCTCGGATCGCACGACCTCGCGCTTCGGCATGCGACGGCCCTGGCTGATTGCCGGCGCCGCGGGTGGAGTGGTCGGGTTGGCGGTCGTCGCGATGGCCGTGACGGTTCCGCAACTGCTGCTGGGCTGGTGCATCACGCAGCTTGCCTACAACGCGCAATTGGCCGCACTGACTGCAATCCTTGCCGATCAGATTCCAGCGTCACAGCGCGGCATGGTATCCGGCATCGTGGGTGTCAGCCTGCCGGTGGGTATGGTGGGAGGCACCTATCTGGTGGAGCTCCTTGCGTATTCCACGCTGGCCATCTTTCTGGTGCCAGCGGTGATTGCCTTGGCCGGCGCATTCCTCCTGGCTTGGGTATTGCCCGATCATCGTCTGGTTGCAATGCCGCGACCGCGTTACGGGTGGCGCGAATTCCTGGGCAGCTTCTGGATCAACCCGCTGCGCTTTCCGGATTTCGCCTGGGCGTGGGGCAGCCGTTTCCTGCTCTATGCCGGTGTCGCGCTGCTGATGACCTACCAGGAGTTCTATCTGATCCATCAGTTGGGCTGCGCCCCGGCTGCTGTGCCGCGGTGGATCTTTCTGTCGACCCTGGTGCAATCCGGTGCGGTAGCAGTCTCCAGTGTCGTGGGCGGCGGGCTGTCGGATGCCCGCGGGCGGCGCAAGGCTTTCGTCTGCGGTACGGCACTGATCTATGCGCTGGCCTTGTTGATGATCGCCTTTGCCACTTCGTACACCTATTTCCTCGTAGCCATGGCGATCACCGGCATCGCGCAGGGGGGATACCTGGCCGCGGATCTGGCGCTGGTGACCGATGTGTTGCCAGAACGGGAAACACATGCAGCCAGGAACCTCGGCATCTTCAACATCGCCAACGTCATGCCGCAGTCGCTGATGCCGGCAATTGCACCGGGCATCCTTTTGGCGAGCGGCGGGAGTTATACGGTTCTGTTCGCCATGGCAGCGGCCCTCGTTGCGCTTGGAGCCTGGGCCATCCTGCCGGTGCGTGGCGCGCGCTGAAGATGGCCAACTTGTGTACCAAGCGTGTACCAGGCGCTCGAACGACCCCCTGAAAAGACGAAAGCCCGCATTTCTGCGGGCTTCGTTTACAATTGGTGCCCAGGAGAGGACTCGAACCTCCACGGAGTTGCCCCCGCTAGCACCTGAAGCTAGTGCGTCTACCAATTCCGCCACCTGGGCAGGTGTCACGTCGCTCGGTGAGCTGCGTGAGCCGCGTAATTTAGGCATCTGCCGGCGGCTTGTCAACACTTTTCACATCCATTCGCTGCGACGTGGCATTCTCCGCGGCGCAAACATCACAAGGACCTTGAGTGACCAGAAAAACTCCCCCCCATTCCGGCAATCCCCAGGACTCGCGTTCCGCAAAGAAGCCCGCCCAACGGGCGCCGCGAGCCGCCACTGCACCCGACAAGCGCAACAAGGCTGCCGCAGGCGCCGTGCGCGATCCCCATGCCGATCGCGAGGCGCAGCGTTATGCGCGCCCGATCCCCAGTCGCGAGGCGATCCTCGCTTTGCTCGAACAGCGTGGCGAATTACTGACCGAGGCGCGCATCGCCGAGGCGCTGGATATCCACGATGAAACCGACCTCGAGGCGCTGCGCAAGCGGCTCGCCGCGATGGTGCGCGATGGCCAGCTGCTGCTGGGCCGGCGCGGTGGCTACGCGCCGACGCAGAAGCTCGACCTGATCGCCGGCGTGGTGCTGGCCAATGCCGAAGGCTACGGCTTCCTGCGCCCGGACGAGGGCGGCGACGACCTGTACCTGTCGCCGCAGCAGATGCGCGCGGTGATGCACGGCGACCGCGTGCTGGCCAGCGTGGTCGGCATCGACCGTCGCGGCCGCCGGCAGGGCGCGATCGCCGAAGTGCTGCAGCGTCGTTCGCCGCGACTGGTCGGCCGGGTGGTGATCAACGATGGCGTGACCCTGGTGACGCCGGACGACCGCCGCCTGAACCAGGACGTGATGATCAAGCCCGGCCGCGAGCTGGGCGCACGTTCCGGCCAGATCGTGGTGGCCGAGATCACCGACCCGCCGAGCTTGCAGCGTGGCCCGATCGGCGAGATCCGCGCGGTGCTGGGCGAACGCCTGCAGCCGTCGCTGGTGGTGGAGATGGCGATCGCCAGCCACGACCTGCCGCACGAGTGGCCGCCGGAGGTGCTGCGCGACGCGGCGCAGGTGGAGTCGGTGGTGACCGCCGCCGAGCGCGAGGGCCGCACCGATATCCGCCAGCTGCCGCTGGTGACCATCGACGGCGCCGACGCGCGCGACTTCGACGATGCGGTGTATGCCGAACCCAAGCGTGGCGGCGGCTGGCGCCTGATCGTGGCGATCGCCGACGTCTCGCACTACGTGCAGGTCGGCAACGCGCTGGATCGCGAGGCCTACGAGCGCAGCACCTCGACCTACTTCCCCGGTTTCGTGGTGCCGATGCTGCCGGAGACCTTGTCCAACGGCATCTGCTCGCTGAACCCGAAGGTCGAGCGGCTGTGCATGGTTTGCGACATGCTGGTCGATGCCGAAGGTAACGTCACCAAGTCGAAGTTCTACGACGCGGTGATGCTGTCGCATGCGCGGCTCACCTACGACAAGGTGTGGCAGGCGGTGGGCCTGCGCGAGAAGGATGCACGGCACGAAGTGGCTGACGTGCTGCCGCAGCTGGAGAACCTGCACGCGCTGTACCAGGCGATGGCGGCGCAGCGCAAGCGCCGCGGCGCGATCGACTTCGAGACGCCGGAGGTGAAGTTCCGCCTCGACCAGACCGGCGGGGTCGAATCGATGGGCGCCACCGAGCGCAACGATGCGCACAAGCTGATCGAGGAATGCATGATCGCCGCCAACGTACAGGCGGCGCTGTTCCTGGAGAAGAAGAAGATTCCCGCGTTGTTTCGCGCGCACGAGCCGCCGCCGGCGGAGAAGTACGAGGACCTGCAGCAGTTCCTGCGCGAGTTCAAGCTGCGCATGCCGCCGGTGGATGAGGTGACGCCAGGGGATTTCTCCGAGATCCTGCGCATGGTCAAGGACCGCCCCGAGCGCGAACTGATCCAGAACGTGTTGCTGCGCTCGCAGAGCATGGCGGCGTACCAGCCGGACAACCGCGGCCATTTCGGCCTCGCCCTGCAGGCTTACGCACACTTCACCTCGCCGATCCGCCGCTACCCCGACCTGCTGGTGCACCGCGCGATCCGCTTTGCGTTGACTGGCCGCAAGCCGACCGACTACGCCTACACGCCCGCCGAGATGGCGGCGATGGCGATCCACTGCTCGCAGCGCGAGCGCCGTGCCGAGGAAGCCGAGCGCGACGTGGATGAGCGCTTCAAGTGTGCATGGATGGAAAAGCACATCGGCAGCGAATTCGACGGTGTGGTCACCGGCGTCACCTCGTTCGGCCTGTTCGTGGAACTGGACGAGTCGAAGGTGTCCGGCCTGGTGCACATCAGCCAGCTGATGAACGACTACTACCACTTCGACGCCACCCGGAAATTGCTGAAGGGCGAGCGCACCGGCGCGCAGTTCCGCCTCGGCGACCATGTGCGCATCCAGGTGCTGCGTGCAAGCCTGGAGGATCGCAAGATCGACTTCCGTCTGGTTTCCCCGCGCACGCCGGCCCCGGCGCCGACGGGCAGCGGCAAGGCGTATGACTATGCCGCCGCGGGCGAGCGTTATTCGTTGCCGAAAAAGGCTGCCGCCACGAGCAAGGCACCGGGCATGTTCGGCCGCGCCGCCAAGGCGATCGGCCGCGCATTCGGCCGCAAGGAGGTCGAGGTCGCCGTGCCGCCGGCACCGGTGCCGGCACCGCGCAAGGCGGTGGTGAGCAATAATCCGCCGCCGCGTGCAGCGGCGGCGACGCGCCAGCATGCTGGTGGCGGGCAGCAGCAGGGCCGCAGGGCCGAGCCGTCGTCCGACCGTCGTCCACGCAAGGGCGGTTCCGCCAAACGCGGGCCGGCTCCCGCCGCCGCTCCGTCGGCGCCGAAGAAGCACGGCGGCCGCAAACCGAAACCGAAAGGCAAGTCATGAGCGAGAGCTGGATCGTCGGGATCAACCCGGTCGAAGGTGCGTTGAGCAACGATGCTGAGCGCGTGCGCGAAGTGCTGGTCGAGCACGGCCAGCGCAATGCCCGCGTGCTGGAGCTGGCCGAGCGCGCGAAGAAACTGAAGATCCCGGTGCAGCACCGCCCGCGCGACGAGCTGGACAAGCTCGCCGGCGAAGCGCGCCACCAGGGCGTGGTGGCGCGTTACGAAGCGGCCCCGGCGGCGCACGAAAGCGACCTGGCCGGCCTGCTGGAGCGCGATGGCGGCGACGCGCTGGTGCTGGTGCTCGACGGCGTCACCGACCCGCACAACCTCGGTGCCTGCCTGCGCAGCGCGGCGGCGGCGAAAGTCACCGCGGTGATCGTGCCGAAGGACCGCGCGGTGGGGCTCACGCCGGTGGTGCGCCGCGCCTCGGCCGGCGGCGCCGATCGGGTGCCGCTGATCGCGGTGACCAACCTGGCACGCACGCTGCGCGAGCTGAAGGACGCCGGTGTGTGGATCACCGGCCTGGCCGGCGACACCGATACCACCATCTACGGCGTCGACTTCAAGGGGCCGGTGGCGCTGGTGCTGGGCGGTGAGGGCGAAGGCATTCGCCGGCTCACCCGCGAGCTGTGCGATTTCGTGGCGAAGATCCCGATGCCGGGCACGATGGAGAGCCTCAACGTCTCCGTCGCCACCGGCGTGGTGCTGTTCGAGGCGTTGCGTCAGCGCGGAGCAAAACGATGAATTTCTTCTGGTACGACTGGGCCGGTTACCTCGGCGTGGCGCTGGTGCTGCTGGCGTTTTTCCTGCTGCAGGAGCGCAAGCTGCAGGGCAGCGGGCTGGTGTACCAGTTGATGAACATTCTCGGCGCGATCGGGGTGATGCTGTCGCTGGCTTTCGGCAGCTTCAACCTGTCGGCGTTCATCATGCAGGTGGCCTGGCTGCTGATCGGCAGCTACGGCATCGTGCGCGGCATCAAGCGCCGCCGCGAGACGCGCGGGCTGCCGTAACGGCGGCGTGCGCAGGGACGACCCTGCGCACTTTTCCATCGCGGGGACGGCCCTGCCACACACAGAGGAACACCCCATGGCGTGGATCTATCTGTTGCTGGCCGGCCTGTTCGAAGTGGTCTGGGCGATCGGCCTGAAATACACCGAGGGTTTTACCCGGCCGTGGCCCACGGTGGGCACGCTGGCGGCGATGGCGGTCAGCATCGTGCTGTTGGCGATGGCGGTGAAAACGCTGCCGATCGGCACCGCCTATGCGATCTGGACCGGCATCGGCGCGGTCGGCGCGGTCGCGTTGGGCATCGTGCTGTTCGGCGATCCGGCCACGCTGCCGCGGCTGCTGTGCGTCGCGCTGATCCTGGTCGGCATCGTCGGCCTCAAGCTCACCGCCGGCTAGCAGAAGAACAGCAGGGCGGGCACCGCCCGCCGCTCTCGCGAAAATCATTCCACTGCAAAAGCCGGTAAGCGGTGCCCGCCCTGCGGAGCGGCGTACGCTTGGGTTACTCGCCGAGCTTGGTGGTTTCCGGGCTCGAGGTGAGGTCGCGCTTGCTGCGTTGCTTGTCCAGCGGCTCGCCGGTGACCTGGAACCACACGTTTTCGGCGATGTTAGTCGCGTGGTCGCCGATGCGCTCGATGTTTTTGGCCATGAACAGCAGGTGGGTGCACGGCGTGATGTTGCGCGGGTCTTCCATCATGTAGGTGAGCAGCTGGCGGAAGTAGCCGGTATAGGCTTCGTCCAGCACCACGTCGTCCTTCCACACCTGGTAGGCACGCTCGGCGTCGCGGTCGCGGTAGGCTGCCAGTACTTCGCGCACTTCGCCGGCGGCGAGCGTGGCCAGCTGGTGCAGACCGCCGACCGGCGCTACCGGCGCCACCATCGACAGCGGGATCGAGCGCTTCGCCACGTTGGCGGCGTAGTCGCCGATGCGTTCGATGTCCGAGGCGATGCGCAGCGCGGCATACACGTTGCGCAGGTCGCTGGCCATCGGCGCGCGCAGCGCCAGCAGGCGCACCACGTCGTGGCCGATTTCCTGTTCCAGCTGGTCGATCGCGTCGTCGTTGCCGACCACGCGCTGGGCGGCGCGCTCGTCGCGGCGTTCGAGCACGTCGATGGCGGCTTCCAGCTGGGTCACCGCCAGCTCGCCCATGCGCACGATTTCGCCGGTGAGCCGGGCCAGTTCGCTGTCATAACTCTTGATGATGTGGTCGGTGCCGGTGTTCATGGTGGGGTCCTGTGTGATCAGCCGAAGCGCCCGGTGATGTAATCCTCGGTCTGCTTCTTACCCGGCTTGGTGAAGATCTTTTCGGTCTGGTCGAACTCGATCAACTCGCCCAGGTACATGAAGGCGGTGAGGTCGGAGACACGCGCCGCCTGCTGCATGTTGTGGGTGACGATGACGATGGTGAACTGGCTTTTCAACTCCTCGACCAACTGCTCGATGCGGCCGGTGGCGATCGGGTCGAGTGCCGAGGTCGGTTCGTCCAGCAGCAGCACCTCGGGTTTCAGCGCGATCGCGCGGGCGATGCACAGGCGCTGCTGCTGGCCGCCGGAGAGGCCAAGCGCGTTCTGCTTGAGCTTGTCCTTCACTTCGTCCCACAGCGCGGCGCTGCGCAGGGCCTGCTCCACGCGGCCTTCCATGTCCGCCTTCGACAGCTTCTCGTGGTGGCGGATGCCGTAGGCGACGTTCTCGAAGATCGTCATCGGGAACGGTACCGGCTTCTGGAACACCATGCCGACCTTGCTGCGCAGGCGGTTCAGCGAGTAGCCGGGGTCCAGGATGTTGTCGCCGTCCAGTTCGATCGAGCCCTTCGCCTCGAGCTTCGGGTAGATCGCGTAGATGCGGTTGAAGATGCGCAGCAGTGTCGACTTGCCGCAGCCGGACGGGCCGATGATCGCGGTGACCTGCTTCTCCGGGATATCCATGCTGATGCCTTTCAGCGCCTGGAAGCCGTTGTAGTAGAAGTGCAGGTCGCGCACGACGAGCTTGGGCGCGGCAGCCGCCGCTGCCGCCACCGGTGCCGGGTTCGTGGCGAGGGCGGAATCAGTCATGGGACACCTTGTTGCGGGAAAGGATCAGGCGTGAGGCCAGGCTCAGCAGCAGCACGAACATGGTGACCACGAACGCGCCGGCCCAGGCCAGGGCATGCATCGCGTCGCCCGGATCGTTGGCGTACTGGTAGATGATCTGCGGCAGGCTGGACATCTTGTCCATCGGGTTGACTGCCATGTAGTTGTTGCCGAACGCGGTGAACAGCAGCGGCGCGGTCTCGCCGCTGATGCGCGCCAGCGCCAGCAGCACGCCGGTGATGATGCCCGAGCGCGCCGCGCGGATCAGGATCTGCAGGGTCAGCTTCCACTGCGGCACGCCCAGCGACAGCGCCGCCTCGCGCAGGGTGGACGGCACCAGCCGCAGCATCTCGTCGGTGGTGCGCACGATCACCGGCAGCGCGATCAGCGCCAGTGCCACGCCGCCGGCGAAACCGGAGAACGTGGTCGAACCGTGGGTGAGGGCGGTGCTCGGCAGCACGATGATGGTGTAGACGAACAGGCCCATCACGATCGACGGCGCCGACAGCAGGATGTCGTTGAGGAAGCGGATCGACTCGCCCAGCCGGGTGCGGTTCGCGTATTCGGCCAGCCAGGTGCCGGCCAGCACGCCGATCGGCGTGGCGATGCCGATGCCGATGAAGTTGATGATCAGGCTGCCGACCATGGAGTTCAGCAGGCCACCATCCTCGCCGTAGGCGGTGACCTTGGTGAACAGCTTCAGGTCCAGCGCACCGATGCCCTGGCGCAGGGTTTCCCACAGGATCCAGGCCAGGAACGCCAGGCCAACCAGGGTGGCCAGCGTGCTCAGCACCATCGCCAGCGCGTTGGTGAGGCGGCGGCGCAGGTAGGGCGAATTCATCAGCGGCCCTCCTTGCTGGCCAACCGGCGCAGCATCAGCCGCGCGATCAGCAACACGATGAAGGTGACCACGAACAGCAGGAAGGCCAGTGCCATCAGCGCGGATTTCTGCAGACCCACCGCCTCGCTGAACTGGTTGGCGATGGTGGAGGCGATCGAGGCGCCCGGGTCGAGCAGCGAGGCCGACAGGTGCATCGCGTTGCCGAGCACGAAGGTCACCGCCATGGTCTCGCCCAGCGCGCGGCCGAGCCCCAGGAAGATGCCGCCGATCACCGCCGAGCGGGTATACGGCAGCACGATGTCCCACGACACCTCCCAGGTACTGGAGCCCAGCGCATAGGCCGACTCCTTCAGCCGGGTCGGCACGGTCTGGAACACCTCGCGCATCACCGAGGAAATGAACGGGATGACCATTATCGCCAGTACGATGCCGGCGACCAGGATGCTGGCGCCGAACGGGTAATCGCTGCCGAACAGCTTGCCGACGAACGGCACGTGTTCGGCCACCCACGACAGCTTGCCGTCGTCGGGCTTGTTGCCGAGGTTGCTGGTCAGCCACGGCTTGATGTGGTCGGCAAAGAATGGGGCGAAGATGAACAAGCCCCACATGCCGTAGATGATCGAAGGGATGCCGGCCAGCAGTTCGATCGCCGAGGCGACTGGCGTGCGCAACCAGGCCGGCGCGACTTCGGAAAGGTAGACCGCGATGCCGAAGCTGATCGGCACCGCGATCAGCAGGGCGATGAACGAGGTAACGACCGTGCCGTAGACCGGCACCATGGCGCCATAGACGTCGTTGCCCGGATCCCACTCCGAGCTGACCAGGAAGTGCCAGCCGAATGCACCGAACGCGTCGCGGCCGCCCCACAGCGTGGCGCCGGCGGCACCGAGCAGGGAGGCCAGCACGATCAGCGCACAGCCCTTCAACAGCCAGCGGAACAGCCGCTCGTGGCGGGCATCGCGGCGGCTGCGCTGTTCCAGGATGTCGGTGGCCTGGATGGCCGTGTCGGTCGCTGGCATGGTGGTCCAGTGGTGCAGGATGGAAACTCGAAATCCCCCGCCGACAGGATCGACGGAGGATTTCCTTTTACAGCATCAAACTCAGTGCTTGAACTCGGACGCCCAGTACGCCTCGATCTGGCTGACCAGCGAGGCCGGCAGCGGCACGTAATCCAGTTCGCTGGCGGCCTGCTGGCCGTGTTCCAGGGCGGACTTGAAGAAGTCGAAGGCGACCTTGCTGTTGCCGGCGTTCTTCGGCGACTTGTACATGATCATCCAGGTGGTGGCGGTGATCGGCCACGCCTGCTTGCCCGGTGCATTGGTCATGATCAGGTTGAAGTCCTTGGCGCTGGCCCAGTCGGCGGTGGCGGCGGCGGCGGCGAAGGCTTCGGCGCTCGGCTTCATGAAGTTGCCGCTGGCGTTCTTCAGGTCGACCCAGGCGAGCTTGTTTTTCACCGCATAGGCGTATTCGACGTAACCGATCGAGCCCTTGATCTGGCGCACATACTGCGACACGCCTTCATTGCCCTTGCCACCCACGCCGGTCGGCCATTCCACGGCGGTGCCGAACTTGACCTGGCTGGCCCACTCCGGGCTGACCTTGGACAGGTAGTTGGTGAAGTTGAACGAGGTGCCCGAGCCGTCCGAGCGATGCACCACGGTGATCTTGCCGGCCGGCAGGGCCAGGCCGGCGTTCAGCGCGGCGATCTTCGGGTCGTTCCAGTTCTTGATCTTACCCAGGAAGATGTCGGCCAGGGTGGCGCCGTCCAGCTTGATCTGGTCGGCCTGCACGCCGGTGATGTTGACCACCGGCACGATGCCGCCGACCACGATCGGGAACTGACCCAGGCCGAACTTCTGCAGGTCCTCGGCCTTCATCGGCGCGTCGGAGGCGCCGAAGTCGATGGTGCCTTCCTTGATCTGCGCGATGCCGGCACCGGAGCCGACCGACTGGTAGTTGAGGTGGTTGCCGGTCTTTTCGGCGTACGCGGCCGACCACTTGGACATGACCGGGTAGACGAAGCTGGAGCCGGCGCCGGTGATGTCGGTGGCCTGCGCGGCCACGCCGAAGGTCGAGGCCACGGCAAGCGCGGCGACGGCGGCGAAGCGAAGCGGGGATTTGCTGATGGTCAACACGGTAGCTCCTTTGAGGGAAGTCGGATGCGACCTCTCCATTTCAGGCTTTTCGTGTTGCCATTGAATGAAATGAATGTTGCAGTCGTATGACAATCTGTCACATGACGTTTCGTGGCGGACGGTTCCGGCCCGCCCGTGGCGCAGGATCAGGCCGCGCTCAGGCCGCTGTGGGCCTGCTCCAGCAGCTCCAGCTGGCGCCAGCGGTTGACCACGCTGCAGAACAGCTCGGCGGTACGTTCGGCGTCATAAACCGCCGAGTGCGCCTCGCGGCTGTCGAACGCGTGGCCGGCTGCCAGCACCGCCTTGCTCAGCACGGTCTGGCCGTAGGCGAGGCCACCGAGGCTGACCGTATCGAAGCAGCTGAATGGATGGAAGGGATTGCGCTTGTGGCCGCAACGGCGCACTGCCTGGTTAAGAAAGCCGAGGTCGAACGCGGCATTGTGGCCGACCAGGATCGCCCGCTGGCAGCCGGCCTCGCGCACCGCCTCGCGCACCGCATGAAAGATATGGTCCAGCGCCTGACGCTCGGCCAGTGCGCCGCGCAGCGGGTTGGTCGGGTCGATGCCGGTGATTTCCAGCGAACGCGGGTCCAGGTTCGCCCCGGGGAACGGTTCCACGTGCGTGGATACGGCAGGCTGCAACTGCAGGTAGCCGGCTTCGTCCATCACCAGCGGCACCGCGGCGATTTCCAGCAGGGCGTCATGTTCGGCGTCGAAACCGCCGGTTTCCACGTCGACCACCACCGGCAGGAAGCCGCGGAATCGCTCGGCCATGCGTGGCGCGGCGCTATTGCTGAGAATATCCATCAGCGAAGCATATCAGTCGCCGCGCGTGGCATCGGGTGGCGCTTGGGGGGGCTTGCCGCGCGAATGTCTTGAATGTGTCATGAAAGCGGCATCCAACCGTAAAAATCCATGGGCAGACTTGTTAATGAATCGCTAGCCGGCCATCAAATCGAGGGGGCGATTGAGATGTTTTCCACCAACTTTCGGAGTAAAGACATGCGTTCCAAACTGATTGTGGTAGCAATTGCTGCCGGCCTGGGCGTCAGCAGCTTCGCGGCTGCCGCGGCGAAGCTGCCGCAGAAGACGGCTGTGGTCAGCAACAGCGAAGTCGAGCTCCTGAAGGCACAGCTCGCCACGCTGCAGGCCAAGGTGGATGAACTGGAACAGCGCACCGACGCCCAGTCCGACATCAACGTCAGCACCGGCCAGGCAGTGGAGAAGGCCACCAACGTGACCGCAACCAGCGACAAGAAGCTGGCCGCGCTGGAGAAGGCGATCAACAACACCACGCTGTCCGGCAAGATGTTCTTCGACTTCACCAACATCAACGACAAGAACAGCGACAAGGGCAAGAGCGACAAGTCCGGCTTCGGCCTGGACGTGAAGCGCTTCTACCTCGGTATCGACCACAAGTTCAACGACATCTGGTCGGCCAACCTGACCACCGATTTCAACTATGTCAGCAACGATGGCCAGACCAACCTGTTCGTCAAGAAAGCCTATGTGCAGGGCAAGTTCGACGACGCTGCGGTGTTCCGTGTCGGTTCGGCCGACATGCCGTGGATCCCGTTTGCCGAGAAGTACTACGGCTTCCGCTACGTCGAGAACACCCTGACCGACCGCCTGAAGTACGGCAACTCGGCCGACTGGGGCCTGCACCTGGGCGGCGACATCGGTGCCAGCAAGTCGCTCAACTACGCGGTGTCGGTCGTCAACGGCAACGGCTACAAGAACCCGGGCCGCAGCAAGGGCGTGGATGTCGAGGGCCGCGTCGGCTTCGTGCCGTTCGAGAACATGATCGTGGCGGTGGGCGGCTACAGCGGCCATCGCGGTCAGGAGACCGAGAACATCAACGCACCGAATACCGCCCAGCGTGGCGATTTCATGGTGGCCTATGCCAGCAAGGACTTCCGCCTCGGCGCCGAGTACTTCACCGCGAAGAACTGGAACAACGTGCTCACCACAGCGACGGACAAGGCCGATGGTTACTCGCTGTGGGGCAGCGTGGCCGTGGCCGATGGCGTGAACCTGTTTGCCCGTTACGACAACGCCAAGCTCAGCAAGACGCTGGACAGCGCCAACAAGGATGTCTACTACAACGCTGGCGTCGAATTCCAGGTGACCAAGGGCTTCAAGCTGGCCGGTGTGTGGAAGCACGAGAAGGCCGACAAGTCGGTCACCACCCCGGTGCCGCCGCACGTGCAGAACACCAAGACCAACGAGATCGGTGTGTTCGGCGAAGTGTCATTCTGATGCAACGTGCAGGCGGCATGCTGCCTGCACGGGATGAATGACCGACGGTCTATCGCAAGGGAGTTCCACCCATGGACGGAAAACGGCGGGCATTGCCCGCCGTTTGCTTTTCTGCAGCCGGATAATCCGCCGTCAGTGGTGGTCCAGCGTGGCCCCGGTCAACATGCCGCGCGCCAGCATGCTGCACTGGCGCCGGTACAGCAGCAATTGCCACTGACGGCCACCGATCTGTCGCCACAGCACCGCCGAGCGCACTGCGGCGAGCAGGTTGGTGCGCACCTTCTCCACCACGGCGGTCTGCTGCAATTGTTGTGGATTGCCGCTGACCATCACGCGCGGCTTGAGGATCGACAAGGTGGAGGCGTAGACCTCGGCCAGCCGGCTGTTGACCTGGCTGGAATCCTGGCCGAAGTGCTCGACCTGCCGCTGCGCGGCGATGATCCCCTGCTGCAGCTTGTCGAGCAGGTCCGCGCGCGCCGACAGGCTGCGTTCCAGCCGCATCACGGTCACCGTCATGCGCGTTACCGCCATGTCCGGGGTGCTTTCATCCAGCTGTCCGATCAGCGTGCGCAGGCCCAGCCGCACGTTCGAGACATTGCCGTACACGCCGACCACCGAAGGCGCATCGATGCGGAACACGCTGGCCACGCTGGCTTCCATCGCGGCCTCGTCGCAGCGCCCCTCGTTGGCCAGCTGCTGGGCGAGTGCGCAGGCCTGGAACAGCCCGGCGAGGGCGAGCACGCGTTCTTCGGTCATGGAAAAAGTTTCAAACACGGGATGCCGATTCTCTTGCGGGGAATGTGGAGGATGGAGTGAATGCCGGCAGCAGGCCGCCGTAAGGTGCATCGGTGGCGGCGATCACTGCGCCGCCGAGACAGACTTCGCCATCGTAGAGGACCACCGACTGTCCGGGGGTGACGGCGCGCTGGGGCTCGTCGAAGCGTACCTCAAGGCCGCTGTCGGTCACGCTGACCGTGCAGGCCTGGTCGGCCTGGCGGTAACGGGTGCGCGCGGTGCAGCGGAACTGCGCGGCGGGCGCGGCACCGTCGACCCAGGTGGGCGTCTCCGATTGCAGCCGCTGCGAGTACAGCCAGTGGTTCTCACCGCCCTGGGCGACATACAGCACGTTCGCCGCCACGTCCTTGCCGACCACGTACCATGCCTCGCCGCTGGCGCCGTGGCGGCCGCCGATGCCCAGCCCGTTGCGCTGGCCCAGGGTGTAGTACATCACGCCCTGGTGTTCGCCAACCCGTTCGCCGTCGGGAGTGCGCATCTCGCCGGGGCGCGCCGGGATGTACTGCGACAGGAAACCGCGAAAATCGCGTTCGCCGATGAAGCAGATGCCGGTGGAGTCCTTCTTCGCATGGGTTGGCAGCGCCGCCGCGCGGGCCATCTCGCGTACGCGCGACTTCTCGATCCCGCCCAGCGGGAACAGCGTGGCGGCCAGCTGCTGCTGGCCCAGCGCGTGCAGGAAGTAGGTCTGGTCCTTGGCCGCGTCCGCCGCGCGCAACAGCCGGTAGCGGCCGTCCCGGCAGTCGACGCGCGCGTAGTGGCCGGTGGCGATCTTGCCGGCGCCGAGCGCACGGGCTTCGTCCAGGAAGGTCTTGAACTTGATCTCGCGATTGCACAGCACGTCGGGGTTCGGCGTACGTCCGGCGCGGTATTCGGCGAGGAAATGCTCGAACACGCCGTCCCAGTACTCGGCCGCGAAGTTGCGCGCGTGGAACGGGATGCCGAGCCGGCCGCATACGGCCACCGCGTCCTTGCGGTCGGCGTCGGTGGTGCAGGGGCCGCTGCGGTCGTCCTCCTCCCAGTTCTGCATGAACAGGCCTTCGACCTCGTAGCCGGCCTGTTGCAGCAGCAGCGCCGCCACCGAGGAGTCGACGCCGCCGGAGATGCCCAGCATCACCTTCACGGCGCGCCACCTTCGGGGAAGTGGCTCAGCACATCCAGCGGCAGCCGCTGGCCAGACAGCCACAGGTCGATGCTGTGCAGGATCATCGGACTGCGCAGGCGCTCGCCCAGCGCGGCGATCTCGGCCCGGGTCAGCCACGTGGCGCGGCAGATGTCGGCGTCCAGCGGACGCTGCGGGTCATGGCTCACTGCGCGGGCGGCGAAGCTGAAGCGGATCACGGCGTCGCCGTGCTCGGTGCTGCGCCACTGGTGCACGCCGATCAGGTGCTGCAGCTCGACCGTCCAGCCGGTTTCCTCCAGCGTCTCGCGCAAGGCCGCCGCGACGAGGTTCTCACCGTCTTCCAGGTGGCCGGCCGGCTGATTCCAGGCAAGCTGGCCGTGAACCTCTTCCTCGACCATCAGGTAGCGCTCGCCGTCGGCCACCACGCAGGCGACGGTGACGTGCGGGCGCCAGATCTCGGCAGGGGTGATGGAATCAGCCATGGTGGGCGGGGACTGGAAAAGCGGCCATTGTGCCATCACCTCCGTTGTCGCACCGCCGCAGGGGTGGAATCGGCACTGCGGCGTATACTTCGAACCAGAGATCACACCCAAGCAACCATGGCCCACGAACCCGAACATGAGCACGACAGCGGCCGCGGCCTGGCGCTGGAAACCGCGAAGCCCGAAGTGGCGCGGCCCCCGTTGTTCCAGGTGCTGCTGCTGAACGACGACTTCACCCCGATGGACTTCGTGGTCGAGGTACTGCGCACTTTCTTCAACCTGGACCAGGAGCAGGCGGTACAGGTGATGCTGCACGTCCACACGCGCGGGCGGGGCGTGTGCGGTGTATTTACCCGCGAAGTGGCCGAAACCAAGGTAACCCACGTCAACGAATATTCACGTTCCCATCAGCACCCGTTGCTGTGCACTATGGAAAAGCTTTGAGCGACCCCATTTTGTGCTCATTGCGGCGTTGAAGGCCGCTCACCACGCAAAGCGGAGACGATCCGAATGTTCAGCAAGGATCTGGAAGTCACCATCGGCCATTGCTACAAGCGGGCCCGCGAACAGCGCCATGAATTCATGACGGTGGAGCACCTGCTGCTGGCGCTGACCGAGAACCAGTCGGCGCTGGGCGCCCTGCGTGCCTGCGGGGTGGACCTGCCGCGGCTGTCGACCGACCTGGAACGCATCATCAACGAGACCGTGCCGGTGCTGCCGCCCGGTGACGAACGCGACACACAACCCACGCTGGGTTTCCAACGCGTGCTGCAGCGCGCCGTGTACCACGTGCAATCTTCCGGCCGCAAGGAGGTCACCGGGGCGAACGTGCTGGTGGCGATCTTCGGCGAGAAGGATTCGCACGCGGTGTATTTCATGCACCAGCAGGAAATCACCCGGCTCGACGTGGTCAATTACATCTCGCACGGCATCGCCAAGATCGGCGACGAGCCGGCCGCGGGCGTGTCCGGCGGTGAGCGCGAGGGCGAGGAGGGCGGCGAGCCGAAGGGCAACCCGCTGCACGAGTTCGCCAGCAACCTCAACGAGCTGGCGCTGGAAGGCAAGATCGACCCGCTGATCGGTCGCGCTGACGAGATCGAGCGCACCATCCAGGTGCTGTGCCGCCGACGCAAGAACAACCCGCTGTACGTGGGCGAGGCCGGCGTGGGCAAGACCGCGCTGGCCGAGGGCCTGGCCAAGCGCATCGTCGACGGCGAGGTGCCCGAGGTGCTGGAGGACGCCACCATCTGGTCGCTCGACCTGGGTGCGCTGGTGGCCGGCACCAAGTACCGTGGCGACTTCGAGAAGCGCCTGAAGGGCGTGATCGCGCAGCTGAAGAAGCAGCCCGGCGCGATCCTGTTCATCGACGAGATCCACACCATCATCGGTGCCGGTTCGGCGTCGGGCGGCACCATGGACGCGTCGAACCTGATCAAGCCGATGCTCGCTTCCGGCGAGCTGCGCTGCATCGGTTCGACCACGTTCCAGGAATACCGCGGTGTGTTCGAGAAGGACCGCGCGCTGGCGCGCCGCTTCCAGAAGATCGACGTGGTCGAGCCGACCGTGGCCGACAGCATCGAGATCCTCAAGGGCCTGCGCTCGCGCTTCGAGGAACACCACCACGTGGCGTACACCAACGAAGCGCTGAAGGCGGCGGTGGATCTGTCGGTCAAGCACATTCCCGACCGGCTGCTGCCGGACAAGGCGATTGACGTGATCGACGAGGCCGGCGCCCGCCAGCGACTGCTGCCGGAGGACCAGCGCACCGGCAAGGTCGACGTGGGCGAGGTCGAGTACATCGTGGCGAAGATGGCGCGCATCCCGGCCAAGCAGGTGTCCGCGTCCGATCGCGACGTGCTGCGCAACCTCGAGCGCAACCTGAAGATGGTGGTGTTCGGGCAGGACCCGGCGATCGAGGCGCTGGCCGCGTCGATCAAGATGGCCCGCTCGGGTCTGGCTGACCCGTCCAAGCCGATCGGCTGCTTCCTGCTGGCCGGGCCCACTGGCGTGGGCAAGACCGAAGTGACCAAGCAGCTGGCGATGCAGCTGGGCATCGAGATGATCCGCTTCGACATGTCCGAATACATGGAAGGCCATTCCGTGTCGCGGCTGGTCGGTGCGCCCCCGGGCTACGTCGGTTTCGACCAGGGCGGCCTGCTGACCGAGGCGGTGACCAAGCATCCGCATGCGGTGCTGCTGCTGGACGAGATCGAGAAGGCGCACCCGGACGTGTTCAATATCCTGCTGCAGGTGATGGACCGCGGCGTACTGACCGACACCAACGGCCGCGAGGCGAACTTCAAGAATGTGGTGGTGGTGATGACTACCAACGCGGGCGCGGCGATCGCCGCACGGCGCAGCATGGGCTTCGTCGAGCAGAAGCACGAGTCGGACGCTATGGAAGTGATCCGCCGCATCTTCACGCCGGAGTTCCGCAACCGGCTGGACGCGGTCATCCAGTTCGCCGCGCTCGACTTCGAGCACATCCTGCGCGTGGTCGACAAGTTCCTGATCGAGCTGGAAAGCCAGCTGACCGAGAAGCGGGTGAGCCTGGACGTGGACGCGGATGCCCGCCGCTGGCTGGCCGAGCACGGCTTCGACCCGCAGATGGGTGCACGGCCGATGGCGCGGGTGATCCAGGAAAAAGTGAAGCGCGCGCTGGCCGACGAACTGTTGTTCGGCAAGCTGGCCGAGGGCGGCGTGGTTCACCTGAGCGTGGCCGATGGCCAGCTGAAGGTCGACTGCAAGGCGGCTGAGAAGCTGCCAGCCGTGGTCGAATAAGCCAAACGCCGGGCAAAGCAAAGGCGGCGCATTGCGCCGCCTTTGTCATGTCTGGCACCGTCGCCGCGTGGGAGTGGAAGCCGCCGCCGCCGCGCTTACTTCATACGGTACGTGATGCGTCCCTTGCTCAGGTCGTACGGGGTCATTTCGATCTTGACCTTGTCGCCGGTAAGGATGCGGATGTAGTGCTTGCGCATGCGGCCGGAAATGTGGGCGATGATCACGTGCCCGTTCTCCAATTGCACACGAAACATGGTGTTCGGCAGGGTCTCCTGGACCGTGCCTTCCATTTCGATGACGTCGTCTTTGGCCATGTGTTCCGGGGTTCACGCACAGCCGTCATGGCTGCGTAAGCCATCGATTATGCCACGGATGCGTGCATGGTTAAAGAATCATCAACGCCAGCCCGGGCCGGCGGGAATCAGGCGAAATGCTCGTCCAGTTTGCGCCGGATCTCCTGTTCGATCATGCCCTTCAGCGGCGCCAGCAGCAGACCCAGCTCGGCCTTGACCTGGATCGCGTCGCCACCCACGGCGATCGAGCCGCTGACGCCGGACCGGGAAAACAGCAGGGTGTCGTCCTGCCAGCGTCCATCCATGCCGAATTTCTCGTGCATGCGGGCGGCCACCTGGTCGACCACGGCGCGGGCCTCGGCGATCGACAATTGATGCGGGCGACGGATATCGATTCTGGGCATGACGGGTTCCAGGCCAAAGGCAGCATCTTAATGCCTTGCGGCCGCATGCTAGAGTTTCGTGGTCCATCAACCGGTTGATCCATGCGTATCGAATTCCCCCATGCGGCCCGTGAGGATTTCCATTGGACGCAGGCGCAGTTGCGCATCGGCAGCGCGTCCGACAATGACCTCGTGCTGGCTGCCGACCAGGCAGGGGCGCAGCACCTGCGCATTCAGCAGGATCGCCGTGGCTGGGTGCTGCAGGTGCTGCCGTCGGCCGAGCGCATCCACGTCAACGCGCGGCCGGTGCGCGAACGTGCCTTGCTGCGTGCCGGCGACGTGGTCAGCGTGGGCGACTGCCGCTTGTTGCTGCGTGCCGACGAGGACCTGGCCCGGCGCCCGCCGCTGAACGTACCCGAGCAGGGTCGCTGCACGGTAGCCTTGCGTGCCGTGGCCGGCCCGCTGTCCGGACGGGTACTGCCGTTGCAGGACAGCCTGACGTTCGGCCCGCACGGCGACTGCCCGCTGGAACTGCCGCAGGGCGACATCGTGGCGCTGCGGATCTTCTGGGAGGGTGGCCAGCTGTGGCTGGAAACCACCCAGTCGTGCGAACGCCACCCGCTGCGGGTCAACGGCGTGGCGGTGCAGAAGCTGGCATTGCAGCCTGGCGACCAGATCGGCGTGGCGATGCACCGCTACGTGGTCGACGGCCCGGGGATGGAGCCGGAGCCGGAAATCGTGATGGCCGAGCCGCTGCCGCAACAGCTGCCGGAAGACACTGCCGGCCCGAGCGGCGAGGTGTGGTGGCTGATCGTCACCGCGGCCGTGCTGGCACTGGGCATCGCACTGGTGCTGCTGATCCGGTTCTGAGGGTTGACCGCGCCATGCTGCGCCGCGCCATAATGCGCGGGACACCCCCGACAGGACGCAGGCGCACGTGAGCAGAGTCTGGAATTTCAGCGCCGGCCCGGCGGCGCTGCCGCTGGCGGTACTCGAACGCGCCCAGCGCGAGATGCTGGACTGGAACGGCAGCGGCGCTTCGGTGATGGAGCAGTCCCACCGCGGCAAGCGCTTCATCGCGATGGCCGCCCAGGCCGAGGCCGACCTGCGCGAGTTGATGCAGATCCCGGCCGACTACGCCGTGCTGTTCCTGCAGGGCGGCGCCACCCAGCACTTCGCGCAAATCCCGATGAACCTGGCTGGCGAGGGCGACAGCGCCGACTACGTCGTCAGTGGCCACTGGAGTGCGAAGGCAGTCAGCGAGGCCAAACCCTACGTGCGGGTGAACGTGGCGGCCAGCGGCGAAGCAGACGATTACCTGAAGCTGCCGCCGCGCGACAGCTGGCAGCTCGACCCGAACGCCGCCTACGTGCATTACACGCCGAACGAGACCATCCATGGCGTCGAGTTCCACGCCATTCCCGACGTCGGCGGCACGGTGCCGCTGGTGGCGGACCTGTCCTCGAACATCCTGTCCGAACCGCTGGAGGTGAGCCGCTTCGGGCTGATCTATGCCGGCGCGCAGAAGAACATCGGCCCGTCCGGCCTGGTGCTGATGATCATCCGCCGTGACCTGCTGCAGCGGGTCGGTCGACCGATGGCACGGATCTTCCGCTACGCCGAGCACGCCGCCGCCGATTCGATGCTCAACACGCCGAACACCTGGGGCTGGTACGTGGCCGGGCTGACCTTCCAGTGGCTCAAGGAACAGGGCGGGCTGGGCGTGATGGCCGCGTGCAACCGGGCCAAGGCCGAACTGCTGTACCGGGCCATCGACGGCTCCGGCGGCTACTACCGCAACCCGATCGAGCCGTCCGCGCGCTCGCGCATGAACGTGCGTTTCACCCTGCACGACGCTGCGCTGGATGCAGCCTTCCTGCAGGAATCCGAGGCGGCCGGCCTGCTTGCGCTGAAGGGCCACAAGGCGCTCGGCGGCATGCGCGCCTCGCTGTACAACGCGGTGCCGCTGGAGGCGGTCGAGGTGCTCAACGCATTCATGCGGGATTTCATGCAGCGTCATGGTTGAGCGCACCAAAGCGGAATTTTCAGGCAAGATGCCGCTTCATCATTTGGACTTCCATCCATCCAGGCGGCTGAACGCATGACCGACCCCAAGACCCCGTTGAGCGAGATGCGCGAACGCATCGACAGCATCGACCGGAAGATCCAGCAGCTAATTTCCGAGCGCGCCAACCATGCGCGAACGGTGGCGAAGGTGAAAGGGGAGGGGCTCTCCGCGATCGACTATTACCGCCCCGAGCGCGAGGCTCACGTGCTGCGCATGGTGGTGGACCGCAACCAGGGGCCATTGTCCGATGTCGAGATGGTGCGCCTGTTTCGCGAGATCATGTCGTCCTGCCTCGCCCAGGAGGATCCGTTGAAGATCGGCTTCCTGGGGCCGGAAGGCACCTTCAGCGAACAGGCCGTGCGCAAGCATTTCGGTCATGCCGCCTACGGGCTGCCGCTGGGCAGCATCGAGGAGGTGTTCCAGGAGGTCGCCGCCGGGCATGCCGATTTCGGCGTGGTGCCGGTGGAGAATTCCGGCCAGGGCATGATCCAGGTCACCCTGGACATGTTCCTCACCTCCGAGGCCACCATCTGCGGCGAAGTCGAGTTGCGCGTGCACCAGTGCCTGCATTCGCGCAGCGGCAGGCTGGAAGACGTGCGCCGCATCTACGCTCACGCGCAGTCGCTGCAGCAGTGCAAGACCTGGCTGCGCATCAACCTTCCCGAAGTCGAATGCATCGCGGTGTCGAGCAATGCCGAGGCCGCACGGCTGGCGCTGCATACCGACGATGTCGCGGCGATCGCAGGCGAGAGCGCAGGCAAGGTCTACCGGCTGAAGACCGTGGCCCAGGGCATCGAGGACCGCGCCGACAACACCACGCGCTTCCTGGTGATCGGCCGCACGCTGTTCCCGCCCTCGGGCAACGACCGCACCTCGTTGCTGGTCACGGTGAACGACAAGCCCGGCGCGCTGTACGACGTGCTCAGTCCGTTCGCCAGGCACGGCATCAGCCTGAATCGCATCGAGTCGCGGCCGGCGCATACCGGCAAGTGGCAGTACGCGTTCTTCATCGACGTTTCCGGCCACATCGACGACCCCGCGCTGCAGGCGGCGGTGCAGGACATCGGCGCATCGGCGGCGACCGTCCGTGTGCTCGGTTCCTACCCGGTGGCCCTGCCTTGAGCGGTCGCCTGGACTGGAGCAGCCGGTCGAACGGCCCGCTGCATGGCAACGTGCGCGTGCCCGGTGACAAGTCGGTGTCGCACCGCGCGCTGATGCTGGCGGCGATCGCCGACGGCGACTCGCGCATCCGCGGCTTCCTCGAAGGCGAGGACACCCGCGCCACCGCCGCCGTGCTGGCGCAGCTCGGCGTGCGCATCGACACGCCGTCGCCCGGCGAACGCGTGGTGCACGGCACGGGTCTGCACGGCCTGCGCGGCACGACGCAAGCGCTGGATTGCGGCAACGCCGGTACCGGCATGCGCCTGCTGACCGGCTTGCTGGCCGGGCAGGCGTTCGACAGCACCCTGGTCGGCGACGCCTCGCTGTCGAAGCGGCCGATGCGCCGGGTGACCGGGCCGCTGGCGCTGATGGGTGCGCATATCGACACACATGATGGCCTGCCGCCGTTGCACGTGCACGGCGGCCAGCCGTTGCAGGGTATTCGCTACCAACTGCCGGTGGCCAGCGCGCAGGTGAAGTCCGCGCTGCTGCTGGCTGGCCTGTATGCGGCGGGCGACACCGAGATCATCGAGCCGCATCCGACCCGCGACTACACCGAGCGCATGCTGGCCGCGTTCGGCTGGCCGATCGCGTTCGCGCCGGGCCGGGCGAAACTGTCGGGCCATCACGCGCTGCGTGCCACCGACGTCGAGGTGCCGGCCGACTTTTCCTCGGCGGCGTTCTTCTTGGTCGCCGCCAGCATCGTGCCGGGTTCGCAACTGCACCTGCCGGCGGTGGGCCTCAATCCGCGCCGCACCGGCCTGTTGCAGGCGTTGCGTCTGATGGGTGCGGACATCACGATCGAACAGGAGCGCGAGGCCGGCGGCGAGCCGGTCGGCGACCTGGTGGTGCGCCACGCGCCGTTGCATGGCGTCGAGCTGCCCGAGGCGCTGGTGCCGGACATGATCGACGAATTTCCCGCGCTGTTCATCGCCGCCGCGGTGGCCAGCGGCACCACGGTCATCCGCGGCGCGGCCGAGTTGCGGGTGAAGGAATCCGATCGCATCGCCAGCATGGCCACTGGCCTGCGCGTACTCGGCGCGGCGATCGAGGAAACGCCGGACGGTGCGATCATCCACGGTGGCCGGCTGGGTGGCGGCACGGTGGAGAGCCATCTGGACCATCGCATCGCGATGAGTTTCGCGGTGGCTGGCCTGGTCGCTGCCGGACCGGTGCGCATCGATGACTGCAGCCATGTCGCCACGTCCTTCCCCGGCTTTCTGGAGCTGGCCAACGGCTGCGGTTTCGCCTTGCAGGCCGTGGCCTGACATCCCACTCACTGACCGGGACTACCATGTCCGACATCGTGCCTCCATTCATCGTCGCCATTCCCGCCCGCTACGGCTCGACCCGGCTTCCGGCCAAGCCGCTGCGCGAGATCGACGGCGTGCCAATGGTGGTGCGGGTGGCACAACGTGCACTGCAGGCCGGCGCCAGCCAGGTGGTGGTGGCGGTCGACGATGAACGCATTGCCGCCGCGCTGGCCGGCCAGCGCGGCGTGGACATCTGCATGACCCGCAGCGACCACGCCTCGGGCAGCGACCGCCTGGCCGAGTGCGCACGGCACTATCGCTGGGCCGACGACAGCATCGTGGTGAACCTGCAGGGCGACGAACCGTTCGCGCCGGCCGCCGGCATCCGTGCGGTGGCGCAGGCGCTGGCCGGCGACGACGCGCCGATGGCGACCCTGGCCACGCCGATCATCGACGCCGAGGAACTGTTCGACCCGAACGTGGTGAAGCTGGTGCGCGCTGCCAATGGCCGCGCGCTGTACTTCAGCCGCGCGCCGCTGCCGTGGGCGCGCGATGCGTTCGCCATCGACCGCCACGCGCTGCCGTCCGGCTCGCCGTTCCTGCGGCATATCGGCATCTACGCCTACCGCGCCGGTTTCCTCGACCGCTACAGCCGCCTGCCGCGCACGCCGCTGGAGCAGACCGAATCGCTGGAACAACTGCGCGTGCTGGAGCACGGCCATGCGATCGCGGTGCGGCTGACCCCGGAGCCGTTCCCGCCTGGCATCGACACCGAAGCGGACCTGCTGCGCGCGGAACAGTGGTTGCGCACGCAGCACTGAGCCACCATTTGTATGGGTCATCGCCGCTAGAATGACCCCATGCAGTCCACGCAACCGCTCCCCTTTGACGGCAAGGCCTTCGTCCGCACGCTTACCACCTCGCCCGGCGTCTACCGCCATTTCGACGCGGCCGGCGAGCTGCTCTACGTGGGCAAGGCGGGCAACCTCAAAAAGCGCGTCGGCAGCTATTTCCTGAAACCGCGGATGGAGCCGCGCATCGCCGCGATGGTGGCGCAGATCGCCCGCGTCGAGATCACCGTGACGCGCACCGAGGGCGAGGCGCTGCTGCTGGAATCGCAGCTGATCAAGTCGCTGAAGCCGCGCTACAACATCCTGCTGCGCGACGACAAGAGCTACCCGTACATCTATCTTTCCACCGGCGAAGACTACCCGCGGCTGGCCTTCCACCGCGGTGCGAAGAACCTGCCCGGGCGCTACTTCGGGCCGTACCCGAGCGTCTACGCGGTGCGCGAGAGCCTCAACCTGATGCAGAAGCTGTTCAAGGTGCGCCAGTGCGAGGACAGCTACTTCCGCAACCGCACGCGGCCGTGCCTGCTGTACCAGATCGGCCGCTGCAGCGCGCCGTGCGTGGGGCTGATCAGCGTGGAGGACTACCGCAACGACGTGCGCCATGCCGAGATGTTCCTGGAAGGGCGCAGCAACGCGGTGATCGACGAGCTGGCCGAGGCGATGGAACAGGCCAGCAAGTCACTGCAATTCGAGCGCGCGGCGAAGCTGCGCGACCAGGTGGCCGCGCTGCGCCAGCTGCAGGCGCAGCACCACGTGCAGGGGGCCAGTGCCGACATGGACGTGCTCGCCTGCCGCATCGAGGCGGGCATGGCCTGCGTCAGCGTGCTGTTCTTCCGCGACGGCATCAGCCTGGGCACGCGCGACTTCTTCCCGCGCCTGCCGCTGGATGCCGAGCCGGCCGATGTGCTGGCGCAGTTCATCGCGCAGTACTACCTGGATCGGCCGGTGCCGCGCGAGCTGATCCTGGGCGAGACGTTGGCCGACCAGCAGATCCTGGCCGAACTGCTGGCCCAGCAGGCCGGCCACGCGGTGGAGCTGAAATCCAGTGTGCGCGGCGAGCGTGCGCAGTTCCTGCAGATGGCCGAACGCAATGCGCAGGCCTCGCTGACCGCGCGACTGGCCAGCCGGCAGACCCTGGGCACGCGTTTCGACGACCTGCAGAAGGTGCTGGGGCTGGACGAGTCGCCCCGTCGCATCGAGTGCTTCGACATCAGCCACACCATGGGCGAACTGACCGTGGCCTCGTGCGTGGTGTTCGGCCCGGAAGGGCCGGAGAAATCGCACTACCGCCGCTTCAACATCACCGGCATCACCCCCGGCGACGACTACGCGGCGATGCATCAGGCGCTGACCCGGCGCTTCCGCAAGGTCGCCGAAGGCGAGGGCGCACGCCCGGACGTGCTGCTGATCGATGGCGGCGGCGGGCAGGTGGCGCAGGCGCTGGAGGTGCTGCGGGAACTTGGCGTCGACGGCATCGAGGTGGTGGGCGTGGCGAAAGGCCCGGGCCGGCGCGCCGGCGAGGAAACCCTGGTGCTGGCGCGGATCGAGGCAGGACATCCCGGGCGCGAGTTGCACCCGGGCTCATCGTCGCCGGCCTTGCACCTGGTCGCGGCGGTGCGTGACGAGGCGCACCGCTTCGCCATCAGCGGCCATCGCAAGCGGCGCGAGAAGGCGCGCGAACGCAGTGTGCTGGAGGATGTGCCGGGCATCGGCGCACGTCGGCGTTCCGCCCTGCTGAAGGCGTTCGGCGGCATGCAGGGCCTGGAACGCGCCGGTGTCGAGGAACTGATGCAGGTGAAAGGCATCGATCGCGGCCTGGCCGAGCGCATCTACGCCAGCCTGCATGGCTGAACATCGGCGCACGCCTTCACTCGGCAGTAGCGCGCGGGCATGCGAAACTGCAACAAATCATCGGGGCGAATCATGCACATCAACCTGCCGACCTGGCTGACCCTCTTTCGCGTTGCGCTGTTGCCGGTCATGGTGGTGGTTTTCTACCTGCCGTTCCCGGGGCACAACATCACCGCGGCGATCGTGTTCGTGCTGGCGGCGGTCACCGACTGGCTCGACGGTTATCTGGCGCGGCGGATGAATCTCACCTCGGCCTTCGGCGCGTTCCTCGACCCGGTCGCCGACAAGCTGATGGTCGCGGTGACGCTGTTCCTGCTGGTCGAATCGCATCGCGGCGGCTGGCCGGGCATCCTGATGGCGGTGACCGCGGCAGTGATCGTGGGGCGCGAGATCAGCGTGTCGGCGCTGCGTGAGTGGATGGCCGAGATCGGCATGCGCGCCACCGTCAAGGTGGCCTTCATCGGCAAGCTGAAGACGGTGATGCAGATGGTCGCGCTGGTGGTGCTGATCGTGCAGCACGAGAAGGCCGCCGAGGCGCTGCGGCTGTACCACATCGGCGAGGCGTTGCTGGTGATCGCCGGCGTACTCACGATCTGGTCGGGCCTGCATTACCTGCGCGCGGCGTGGCCGATCCTGAGCGCCGACGTGGTATCGGGCAAAAGCCATAGCTGAGCGCGTGGCCACGACGAGGCGACGTAGGCTTGACGATCCGCATTCACGTATTAGAATGCGCGGCTCCAATGCGGGAATAGCTCAGTTGGTAGAGCACGACCTTGCCAAGGTCGGGGTCGCGAGTTCGAGTCTCGTTTCCCGCTCCAGTTTGCACACGAAGCCCCGGCCCGTCCGGGGCTTCGTCGTATCGGCGCTTCTCCCGCATTCCGTACCGAAAACCGCTGTCGAGGCTATTCACAAGCAACTCCGTTCTGCTATGATTCGCGGCTCCGATGCGGGAATAGCTCAGTTGGTAGAGCACGACCTTGCCAAGGTCGGGGTCGCGAGTTCGAGTCTCGTTTCCCGCTCCAGTTTTCAAGCAGAACCTCGGCTCACCGGGGTTTTGTTTTTTAGAGGCAACCTGCGATCATCATGGTCGCGATGCACCAAGCAATGGCCAGGTGGCAGAGTGGTCATGCAGCGGACTGCAAATCCGCGTACGCCGGTTCGATTCCGACCTTGGCCTCCATTGCGCAACCGGTTGTCATGCAACCGCTGGAAACCCGCCCTCGGCGGGTTTTTTTGTGCCGCAAGACAGGCGCCACGAACGGTGGGTTTTCGTTTGCCCGTGCTTCGTGGACAAACGCTGCTCGCGGCAACTTGCCGTGGCGGCGCGGCCATTTCGCACTTGCGGCAGGCAGCTGGACCGTCGATCGCGTCGCTGCAGCGCTTTTTTTGCGGTTTTTGGCGTTCGACCCGTTGGCGTCATCGCCGAATTCCCCTACATTCAGCGTGCCGCGAGGCATACGAACCAATCACCATATATCCACGAGGGGAAACCCATGGCAAAGACGCAGAAAGCAGCTGCAAAAAGCAAGCCGGCATCCAAGGCCGCACCCGCCGCACCCAAGCCGATCAAGGAAGTCCTGAACAAGTCCAGCCTGGTGGCGCACATCGCCGATGCCAGCGGTGTGGTGGCCAAGGACGTGCGTGCCGTGCTGGCAGCGCTGGAAGGCGCGGTGGCCGGTTCGGTGCACAAGAAGGGCGCCGGCTCGTTCCAGCTGCCTGGCCTGCTGAAGATCACCGCGGTGAGCGTGCCGGCCAAGCCGAAGCGCAAGGGTATCAACCCGTTCACCAAGGAAGAGCAGTGGTTCGCGGCCAAGCCGGCGTCGGTCAAGGTCAAGATCCGCCCGCTGAAGAAGCTGAAGGACGCGGCGGCCTGATATCGTCGGTTCACCGGCACCCGTTATCGAAGGTGCGGCGGCTTGTCCGCCGCACTTTTTTTGTGGGCGACGCAATCTGATGGATGAGGTGGCGTGCCCGGACCCGGGATCGAACCGGGATACCCGTGAGGGTGAGGGATTTTAAGTCCCTTGCGTCTACCAGTTTCGCCATCCGGGCGCAGTGCCCGCGGCAAGCTGCGGGCGGGCGCATCGTAGCATGCGCCGCCTCGGTGGCCGGGTCAGAACAGGCTCTTGAAGATGTGGATGCCGGCGCTGTACTCGCCGATGATGGTGCCCACGCTGACCAGGAAGAAGTTGAGCAGGGTGCGCGCCACGCGGTTCTTCCACCAGCCGCTCCAGTGCACGATGTCGTCGCGCAAGGTGTCGAAGTCGACCACCCGCGGGCGGCGCGCCCAGGCTTCGGCCATCGCGCTGATGCCGCCGGCGGGGATGCCGGGGCGGAACGGCTTGATCGGTGCGGCAATGAAGGCAGCGACGACGCTTAGCGGATGGCCGCCGGCGACCAGTGCGCCCAGTGCGGCGAAACCGCCGGTGAACAACACCCAGGCCATCAGCGCCTGCGTGCCCAGCGATGCATTGCGATGGAACGCCCAGGCGATCGCGGCGAACACCAGCAGTACCAGCCCGGCGGCCACCCATTTTGGCCAGTGTGCCTTCGGCGGCGAGACGGCAAGCTCGGCGACCTTGGCGGCAGGATCGTCCTGCTGTTCGCGCAGCAAGGTGCACAGGCCCTTGAGGTGGCCGGCGCCGATCACCACCAGTACGCGGCGGTTTTCCGCACCAGCGGAGCGAGCGGCTTCCTCGCGCAGGCGCGCGGCCATGAACGCATCACGCTCGCCGATCAGGCTGTCGTAGAGCGGCTTCGAGCTGCTGGCGAACTCGCTGAACGCGCTTTCCAGCAGGTCGCCCTGTTTCAGTTTCTCGATCTCGCCCTGTTCGATGTCCTCGCGGTCGAACACGCTGGCCAGCAGCCCGCCGAGCAGGCCGAAGCGCTGCCAGAAACCCACGCTGCGCCAGGCGCGCTTGAGCGTGGTGCCGACTTCGCGGTCGATCAGCCACAGTGGCAGGCCACGCTGTTCGGCACCGTCCATCGCCGCCTTCATCTCGGCGCCGGGCTGGATGCCGGACTGGTCGGCCAGGCGTTTCTGGAACGTGGACAGCACCAGGCTGGCGGCGACCATGCCGGCCTTGCCCTGGCGGATCACCTTGAACAGGTCCATCTGCTTGAACGCTTCCGGGTCGCGCATGCTCTGCGCGCGGCTGTCGCAAAGCTCCACCGCCACGGCGTCGAAGTGTTCGCTGGCCAGCAAGGCGTCGACCGCTTCCATGCTGCTGCGCGAGACGTGCGCAGTACCCAGCACCACGTATTCCACGCCGTCGCGCTGCACGCGCTCGATCGGCTGACCCTGCAGGGCGGCAGGCAGCGTGGTGGTTTCGGTTTCGGGAACACTCATGCGATCAGCAGGTCAGTCGTCGTGGAGAGTCCAAGCATGGGGACGACGGCCATGCAGAACAAGCAACGGGGCGGGGCTTCAGTCACGGAAGCGCTTGAGCAGGTCGGCATACGCGTCGATGCGCCGGTCGCGCAGGAACGGCCAGATTCGCCGCACGTGCTCGCTGCGCGCCAGATCGACCTCGGCCAGCAGCAGCTGGCGCTGGTCGGTGCCGGCCTGGGCCAGCAACTCGCCCTGCGGGCCGGCGACGAAGCTGGAACCCCAGAACTGGATGCCGGCGCCGACGCCCGACGGGTCGGCCTCGAAGCCGGTGCGGTTGCACGACAGCAGCGGCAGGCCGTTGGCTACCGCGTGGCCGCGCTGCACGGTGATCCAGGCGTCGCGCTGGCGATCCTTCTCGGCCTGCACGTCGTTCGGGTCCCAGCCGATCGCGGTGGGGTAGAGCAGCAGTTCGGCGCCGGCCAGCGCCATCAGGCGCGCCGCTTCCGGATACCACTGGTCCCAGCACACCAGCACGCCGAGGCGACCGACCGAGGTGTCGATCGGTTCAAAACCGAGGTCGCCGGGGGTGAAGTAGAACTTTTCGTAGAACGCCGGATCGTCCGGGATGTGCATCTTGCGATAGGTGCCGGCGATCGCCGCCGAGCGGTCGAACACCACCGCGGTGTTGTGGTACAGGCCGGCGGCGCGACGCTCGAACAGAGAGGCGACCACGACCAGCTTCAACTCCTCGGCCAGCTTGCCGATGCGCGAGGTGCCCGGGCCGGGAATGCTCTCGGCCTGGTCGAAGATCTCCACCGACTCGTGCTGGCAGAAGTACGGGCCGTTGTGCAGTTCCTGCAGCAACACCAGTTCGGCACCGGCCGCGGCGGCTTCGCGCAGGCCGGCCTCGATCGCGTCGAGGTTGGCGTCGCGGCTGCCGCGGTCGGTTTCCTGCAGCAGCGCGACCTTGAGGGTCTTGCGGGTCATCGGGGTGAATCCTCGGCACAGGCCAGGCCCGATAGTCTAGCCGATGCGATTCAGGCGATACCCGCCGGCAGCTGCATGGTGATGCAGTGCAGGCTGCCGTTCTGCCAGATCAGCGGGCGGCATGGCACCTGCACCACGACCCGGCCCGGGTGCGCGGCGCCGATGATGCGCGCGGCGTCATCGTCGGCCTCGTCGCCATAGGCGGGCACCAGCACGGCGCCGTTGACGATCAGGTAGTTCGCGTAGGACGCGGCGAGCCGGCGGCCCTCGTCGACGATTGGCTGCGCCCACGGCAGCGGATACAACTGGTACGGACGGCCGTCGGCTGTGCGCAGCGCCGCCAGCTCGGCCGCCATGCGCTGCAGCTCGTCGTGGTGCGGGTCGCCGGGATCGTCGCAGGCCTGGAACACGATGCGCTCGCCGGGGGCGAAGCGGGCGAGGGTGTCGATGTGCGCGTCGGTGTCGTCGCCTTCGAGGTAGCCGTAGTCTAGCCACAGCACGCGGTCGGCGTGCAGGCCGTCGCGCAGGATCGCGCTCATTTCCTCGCGCGACTGCTCCGGGTGACGCTGCACCAGGCAGCGCCAGGTGGTGAGGATGGTGCCGCTGCCGTCGCTCTCGATGCCACCGCCTTCCAGCGCCCAGTCGATGCGCCTGTGCGCGGCATGGCCGAACACGCCGGCCTGCACCAGCCCGGCGACCAGCGCGTCGTCCTGCGCGGCGCCGAACTTGCCACCCCAGCCGGTGAAGCGGAAGTCGGTGAGCTGAAAGCCTTCTGCCCCACCTCGCAGCGTGATCGGGCCGGAGTCGCGCAGCCAGGTGTCGTCGTAGGGCAGCTCGACGAAGCGGATCCTGGCGAGATCCACGCGGGCGTCGCGCAATTGCGACTGCACGTGCGCGCGCAGTGCAACATCCGCGACCACGATGATCAGCGGCTGGAACCGGGTCACCGCGACGGCCAGCGCCACGTAGGTGGTTTCCACCGCGACCAGCCGTTCAGCCCAGTCGGTACCGGTGTGCGGCCACGCGATCAGCACCGCGGCCTGCGGTTCCCATTCCGCCGGCAGGCGCAGGGAGTGGTCGGTCATGCTGGCGGCCTCATGCGGGGAAGGGCCGCACATTGTACGACGCGGGAACCGCACACATGAGAACGCGGCCCGTGTCACCACGGGCCGCGTCGTTCGTGTCATTGATTCAGTTGACGTCCGCCGGGTTGGTATTGTTGCCGGCCGGCGTGTTGAGCACCGCGTGGATCACGTGGCTGTGTTCGAAGTACACGATGAAGTTCGCGTATTCCCAGCGGTTGATCTGCGGGTGCTTCTTGCTGTCGCCGCCGCGCGGCGAGAGCTTGCGCTGCGGCGCGCCCCAGGTCTTCTCGACCTGGGCCATGCTCAGCCCACGCTTGGGCAGGTTCATGTCCTTTTCCTGCTGCACGCGGTGGATCAGCAGGCTGTCGCCGTGTCCGCGCGACTGGGCCGCACTGGCCGGCTGCGATACAGCCAGGCCGGCGGCAGCGGCCAGCATGATGACGATCGGCAAACTGCTCGTGAACTTGACCATGGTTCCCCTCTCCATACAAGGCTGTATGCGGCGTCGTTGTAGCAGAACCGCCGGTGCTGCGCCATGCCGATGGCCGTCGATTGCGATGGGTTCGGCATTCGCCTGTGCACGGCGGCACCAGCCGACGCGTCGAGAATAGCGCCATCGCCGCTATCATGGGCGGCTGCGGGCAACGACCCACCCGGTTCCGATCCAGGTTTTCCATGATTTCCTTCCGACATTTCGCCTTGCGCCGCGGCAGCCGTCTGCTGCTTTCCGACATCGACCTGGTGATCCAGGGCGGCTGGCGCCTGGGCGTGATCGGCCGTAACGGCTGCGGCAAGTCCAGCCTGTTCGCCGCGCTGCAGGGCACGCTGGAGGGCGACGCCGGCGAGCTGGAGATGTCGGGCAAGCTGCGGCTGGCATCGGTGGCACAGGAAACCCCGGCGCTGCCGGACGCGGCGATCGACTACGTGCTGGGTGGCGACGAGGAACTGGCCGCCGCGATGCTCGCCGAGGCCGAGGCCGGCGATCGCGGCGACATGGAGGCGATGGCGAAGGCGCACCACCGCATCGAGGAACTGAACGGCTACGACGGCCGTGCCCGTGCCGGCCGTCTGCTGCATGGCCTGGGTTTCCCGCCGGAAACGCACGAGCGCGCGGTGCAGGAATTCTCCGGCGGCTGGCGCGGGCGGCTGAACCTGGCGCGCGCGCTGATGTGCCCATCCGACCTGCTGCTGCTGGACGAACCAACCAACCATCTCGACCTCGATGCCGTGCTGTGGCTGGAGGAATGGCTGCGCCGCTACCAGGGCACCTTGCTGATCATCTCGCACGACCGCGAATTCCTCGATGGCGTGATCACCCACACGCTGCACCTCAACGACGGCAAGGCCAGGCTGTACACCGGCAACTACAGCGCATTCGAGCGTCTGCGCGCCGAGCAGTTGCGCCAGCAGCAGATCTCGCACGAGCGCGAGCAGGCTGAGCGGGCGCATCTGCAGTCCTTCATTGACCGCTTCAAGGCCAAGGCGACCAAGGCCAAGCAGGCGCAGTCGCGCATGAAGCGGCTGGAAAAGCTGGCCGGCACCGAGGCGGTGCGCGCCGAACGCCCCTTCAGCTTCCAGTTCCCGGCGCCGGGGCGGCTGCCCGATTCGATGCTGCAGCTGGAGGACATCACGGCGGGCTATATGGCTGACCCGGCTGCAGGAAGCGGCGAGGCGGCGCACATCGTGCTGGCCGACGTGCGCTTCAGCATCGAAGCGGGCGAGCGGATCGGCCTGCTCGGCCCGAACGGCGCCGGCAAGTCCACCCTGGTGAAGACCCTGGTCGGGGAACTCGAACCGTTCGGCGGCGAGCGCAAGGTGCACAAGGACCTGAAGATCGGCTACTTCGCCCAGCACACGGTGGAAAGCCTGCGCGAAGGGGCGAGCCCGCTCGACCACCTGCTGGACAAGGCGCCGGGCGTGGCCACCCAGATCATGCGCGATTTCCTCGGCACCTGGAATTTCGCCGGCGACCGCGCATTCGAATCCGTCGATGGTTTCTCCGGTGGCGAGCGCGCACGCCTCGCGCTGGCGCTGATCGCCTGGGACAAGCCGAACCTGCTGCTGCTCGACGAGCCGACCAACCATCTCGACCTGGACATGCGCGAGGCGCTGGCCGACGCGCTGGCCGATTTCGACGGCGCCCTGGTACTGGTCTCGCACGACCGCCACCTGCTCGGCATGGTCTGCGACAGCTTCTGGCGCGTCGCCGACGGTGTGGTGGAAAGCTTCGACGGCGACCTGGACGATTACGCCCGCTGGCTGAAAAATCGGGGCGCCGCCAGCAAGAAGGCCGCGAAGGCCGGCGCGGCAGCGAAACCGGTGGTGAAGGTGGTGGAAGTCTCGCCGGAGCAGCGCCGCCGTCAGGCCGCGGTCCAGCGCGACGACGAGAAAGCCGCGCGCCAGCGGGTAAAGAAGATCGAGGCCCGCACCGCCACCATCGACACCGAGCTGGCCGCGCTGGAAACCCGACTGGCCGATCCGGCGACCTACAACGGTCCGACTAGCGAGATGATGCGGCTGGGTCAGCGCCAGACCGAGCTGCAGCGTGAGAAGGAAGCACTCGAAACCGAGTGGCTGGAGCTGGCCGAACAACTGGAGGCGTAGCGATGCCCGTGCCGGATCCGTCATTGCAACTGTGGCTGCCCGCGCTGGCACATTTCGAACCCGCGCATCCGCTGCGCGCATGGCTGGCCCGGGCCGACCGCCTGCCGGATGGCAGCACCGGTTACCTGGGCGGTCTGGGCGATTATTTTCGCGGCGTCGACGCCGGCGTGCCGGCGGCGGCGATCACCCGCCAGCTCCTCGCCGGCGATGCGGCTGACCAGCTCTGGCTGTTGGCCGACCCGGCCTGGGTGGAGCCGGACATGAACGGCGTGCGCCTGCTCGCCTGCGGCCGGATGGGCCTGGACATGGACGCGGCGCAGGCGCTGGCCGAACCGCTGCGGCCGGTGTTCGACGAGGCCGGCATGCAGTTGGAAATCGCTACCCCGGATCACTGGCACCTGCGCCTGCCGCCCGATACGCCGTTGCCGGATTTCGCCGCGCCCGAGCAGGCGCTGGGCGAAGACCTGGCGCAGCACCTGCCGCAGGGTGCACAAGGGCGCCGCTGGCGCGTGCTGCTCAACGATGTCCAGGTGCTGCTGCACCAGCATCCGCTGAATACCCGGCGGCGGGCACACGGACAATCGCCAGTCAACAGCCTGTGGCTGTGGGGCGGCGGGCGCCTGCCGCCGCCATCGATGAGCGAACTGGCCGGCGTGGTCAGCGACGACCTGCTGCTGCACGCGCTGGCCGCGCGGGCCGGCGTCGCCTGGCAGTCGCGCACAGCCGAGGCCATCGCCGCCGGCGCGGCTGGCTGGCTGATCGACCTGCAGGATCTGCCGGCGCACGAGCTGGCCTTGCGCTGGTGGCCGCTGCTGCAGCCGTTGCTCGAACGCCGCGCCGTACGGCTGCATTTCGCCAGCGGCGAACGCTGGCAGCGCAAGCCCTGGCATCGCTGGCGCTACTGGCGCGGGGCAGGGCGTTGAGCGCGCTGCAATTGCGCCGGCGCGAAAGCCGGGGTGCTCCGACCGGCTGGCCGGATTCGGTGCATCCGGTGCTGCAGCAGGTCTACGCCGCGCGTGGCGTGCTGGAACCCGGCCAGGCCGAACACCGGCTGGCGCGGATGCTGTCGCCGCAGTTGCTGGGCGGCATGGCGCAGGCCGTCGAGCTGCTGGTCGAGGCAATCCGCGACGACTGGTCGATCCTGATCGCCGGCGACTACGACTGCGATGGCGCCACCGGCACCGCGGTGGCGGTGCGCGGGCTGCGCCTGCTCGGCGCAAAGCGGGTCGATTACGCGATCCCGAACCGCTTCGCCCACGGCTACGGCCTGAGTCCGGCCTTCGTCGCCTCGCTGCAGCCG
This sequence comes from Rhodanobacter sp. B2A1Ga4, assembly GCF_018101315.1. Lineage (NCBI taxonomy): Bacteria > Pseudomonadati > Pseudomonadota > Gammaproteobacteria > Lysobacterales > Rhodanobacteraceae > Rhodanobacter > Rhodanobacter sp. B2A1Ga4. The sequence goes on from NZ_JADBJR010000001.1 coordinate 580,662, forward strand.
ACGCCGCAACTGATCGTCACCGTCGACAACGGCGTGGCCAGCGTGGCGGGCGTGGCGGCGGCGAAGGCACGCGGCATCCGTGTGATCGTCACCGACCACCACCTGCCCGGCGAGCAGTTGCCGGCCTGCGACGCGATGGTGAATCCGAACCTGGCCGGCGACCCGTTCCCCAGCAAGGTGCTGGCCGGCGTGGGCGTGATGTTCTACCTGCTACTGGCCTTGCGCGCGCGGTTGCACGAAGAAGGCGTGTTCGGCGAGACGAAGCCGGACCTGTCGCCGTTGCTCGACCTGGTCGCGCTGGGCACGGTGGCCGACCTGGTGCCACTGGATTTCAACAATCGCGTGCTGGTCGAGGCCGGCCTGCAGCGCATGCGCAGCGGCCGTGCCTGCGCCGGCATCACCGCGCTGATCGAGGCCGGCAAGCGCAGTCTGGCCACGCTGTGCGCCAGCGATCTCGGCTTCGTCGTCGGCCCGCGGCTGAATGCAGCGGGGCGGCTGGAAGACATGCGCCTGGGCGTGGCCTGCCTGCTCACCGACGACGTGGCGCAGGCGCACCGTTATGCCGGACAGCTCGACGCGATCAACCGCGAACGGCGCGACCTGCAGGCGTCGATGGTGGCCGAGGCCGAGGTGATGGTGGCTGGCCTGGGGCATGTCGATGCGGTGGGCGTGGCGCTGTTCGAGCCATCCTGGCACGCCGGGGTGGTCGGCCTGGTCGCCTCGAAACTGAAGGAACGCCTGCACCGCCCGGTGATCGCGTTCGCCCCCGCCAGCGAGGACGACAGCAACCACCTGCGTGGCTCGGCGCGCTCGATTCCCGGCTTCCACATCCGCGACGCGCTGGCGGCGATCGACGCGCGCCAGCCCGGCCTGATCGAGCGTTTCGGCGGTCATGCGATGGCGGCGGGGCTGAGCCTGAAAGCCAGCGACTATCCACGTTTTGCCGCCGCCTTCGATGCGGTGGCGCGCGAACTGATCGAGCCCGAGCGCCTGCAGGCGGTGCTCTACACCGACGGCGAACTGCCGCCCGGCACCGCCACGCTGGCACTGGCGCGGCAACTGCGTGAAGCGGGCCCGTGGGGCCAGGCCTTCCCCGAACCGCTGTTCGACAACCTGTTCGAGTGCGCCAGCTGGAAGCCGATGGGCGAATGCCACCTGCGCCTGCAACTGCGCGACCCGCGCGACGGCGCCGTGCACGACGCGGTGATGTTCAACGTGTACCACGGCCAGCCGCCACCGTCGCGGCTGCGCGCCGCTTACGAGCTGACCATCAACGACTGGCAGGGCCGCGAAAGTCCGCGTCTGTTGCTGCGCCATATCGAGCCGGCGGCCTGAGCAATGCCGGAGTCGCGGGCGCACGCTCCCTTTGTCATTCCGGCGAAGGCCGGAATCGCATCAAGCCGGTGAACTCGTCAGTCATCGGATTTCGCCACGGCCAAGCGCGATTCCGGCCTTCGCCGGGACGACGACACGGCGGGATGATGACGCCGCGGGGGTGACGACATCAGGCGAGAGTGGCGGTGCCGGCATGAGCGACGTTCCCTGCAAAAAAGTCGTACCGTCGCCGCCGACTTGCGCGCTTTTCACGTGTCGGGATCCAGACTGGCCTTCCCCACCCACGGAGAACGCCCGTGATCGCACAGATCGAAGGATTGCCGCCCGGCACACTGGGCTTCCGCGCCCACGGGCAGGTCACGGCGGCGGATTATGAAAGCATCATCGTGCCGGACATCGAGGCGGCGTTCGCACTGAACCGCAAGCTGCGCCTGTTGTATGTCACCGCCGACGACTTCACCGGTTTCGACCCCGGCGCGATGTGGGACGACGCCAAGCTGGGCATGCGCCACTTCAGCGGCTGGGACCGCGTGGCGCTGGTCACCGACGTGGTCTGGCTGCGAGGCACCGCCATCGCCTTCAGCTTCGCCATCCCGGCGCAGTTCCGCCTGTTCCACGGTGTGGACATCGAGGAAGCCACACGCTGGATCACGGCCAGCTGAGGATCTCCACGGTGCCATTTCGACCATCGATGCGCACGCGCTGGCCGTTGCCGAGCAGGCGCATCACATGGCGCACGCTCATCACGGCCGGCAGGCCCAGTTCGCGTGCGGTCACCGCGCCGTGCGACAGCGGGCCGCCGCTTTCGGTGATCACCCCGCGTGCCTGGTAGAACAGCGGCGTCCATGCCGGGTTGGTGGTGCGCGCGACCAGGATTGCGTCTTTCGGAAAGTGCGGAAAGTCTTCCGAGCCGCGCACCACGAACACTTCGCCTTCGACGATGCCGGGGCTGCCGCCGAGGCCCTTGAGCACGCTGCTGCCGTCGACCACGACCGGTTCCGCCTCGCCGAAGATCCAGTCCGGCGTGCGCGCGCAGGCGGCCAGGTAACCGGCCTTGTGTCGGGTCGCGGCGAGCGTGATCGGGGCCAGTTCGTCGCTGCGCAGTGCGTTGTCCAGGATCGCCAGCGGCACGAAATAGACGTCCATCGGATCGGTCAGCACACCGCGCTCGACCAGTTGCATGCCGATCGCCTTCAACCCGCGGCGGAACGGCAGATGCAGGCGGGTGGTCTGGTAGTGCTCCAGGTCGTCCAGTGCGGTGTAGGTACGGGCCAGCCGGATCACCTCATGCACCAGGTAGCGCAGTTCCTCCGGCGCGTGATCGAGTACGGTGTGCTCCATCATCGCCTGTGCGGCCTTCTGCTGCCGCTCGGCGGAAGCACGATCTTCGTCGGGGCGATCGACCAGCATCTTCAGCTGGTCCAGCACGATCTGCGGCGCCTCGACCCAGGTGGGATGGTAGGCGTCGAAATCCAGTTCGCGATGGCCATGACGGGCCAGGAAGCGCTGGAATTCGATGTGGAAGGCGGGGTGCTGCGGCAGCGATGCCAGCAGGTCGAGGCTCGCCTCGCTGCGCAGCCTTGCGTGCAGCGCGGGGTCGAGTCGCAGGAGTCGCGACAGTGACCACAGTTCGGCGTTGACCTGGCTGGTCTTGGTGTCGGTCACCGCCAGCAACTGGTCGAACACCTGCTGCGCCTGCTCGGCCGGCAGCGCCAGTTGCAGCATTTGCTGCAGGCCCACGTACAGCGTGCGCTGGGTCAGCGAGATCGCGATGTTCGGCAGGAAATAGCTGGCGCCCAGCGCGTTGATGCGCAGCACGTAATCCCATAGTTCACCCAGCGAACGACCGTCCAGCGGCTCGCGCATCAGCGCGCCGATGCCGATCAGGTAAGTGTCCAGGTCGCGCATCCAGCGCACCGGCAGCTCCTGTACCCAGGCAAACTGCGCGGCGATCTGCGGCAGCGCGGCGCGGATGCTTTCCACGTCCTTGAGCATCTTCGCCGGCGTGCGCCCGCTGTACAGCTCAACCGCGTTCTGGTTGCCGTAGATGTAGTAGTCGCGCATCGCGAACCACTTGTCGCCGAACGGCGGCAGGCCCATCAGCTTGAAGCTGTGGTTTAGCGAGGCGTGGAAACCGGCTTCGCACAGGTCCCAAGTCAGCGGCGTGACCGGGGTGGGAAAGCGCTCGGCCGATTCATCGCGGGTCCAGCGTGCCGGGATGCGGGTCACCGCGCGCGACTGCAGCAGGTACAGCATGCCGTCCTGCCACGCCCATTCGATGTCCTGCGGGAAACCGAAGTGCTGTTCGGCGGCCAGCGCCAGCTGCGCCACGGCGCGGCGCTGGCCGGGATCGAGGGCAGGGGCGTTGGCCTGCTCGGTGGACAGGGCCAGCCGACGCGTGCCGCTCGCAGCATCCGTCACCAGCGCCTGCGGCTTCTCCGCGATCACCGCCTCCACTTCGCCAAGATCAGCGCGTTGCAGCCGGTACTCGTCGACTGGCTCCTCGCCGCCGACCACGGTTTCGCCGAGGCCGAACGCGGCGTTGATCAGCACCTGGTCCAGCGCGCCGCGCACCGGGTCGATCGAGAACGCCACGCCGGCGGCCTCGCGCTCGTTCACCTGCACCATCTTCTGCACCACCACGGCCATCGCCGCGTCCAGATGGTTCAGCCCCATCCGCTCCCGGTAGGGCAGCACGTGGGCATTCCACAGTGAGGCATAGCAGCGGCGGATCGCGTCGAGCACGGCATCGGTGCCGCGGATGCCCAGCAAGGTGTCGTGCTGGCCGGCGAACGCGGCGCCGGGCAGATCCTCCAGCGTGCCGGAAGAACGCACCGCTACCGGCGTATCGACCAGTCCGAATGCTTCCATCTTCGCGACCAATTCGCCGCGCAGCGACGACGGCAACGGCTGCGCCAGCAGCAGCGCCTGGATGTGCTCGCTGCGCGCGGCGTGGTCGAGCGCGGCATCGTCCAGCACGTGGCGGATCGCCTCATGCAGTAGCACCACGAACTCGCGATAGACCTCGCTGCCGATCACGATGCCCGGCGGCACCGGCAGGTGCTGCGCGGCGCGCGCCAGGTTGGCGCCCTTGCCGCCGCTGACGGCATGCTCGGCGGCCTGCGGATCGGTGAACGCGAAGAGCTGGGTCATGCGAGGTTTTCCTTGCGGTAACGCTGGACGAAGGTAAGCACCGCGGCGGCGAGGGCGATCCCGCACAGCACATCGATGCCGTAGTGATAGCGCAGGTACAACGTGGCCAGCACCAGCGCGAGGATGATCGGCGCCAGCAGCAGCGCGATGTGCCGATAACCACCCAGCGCGAAGAAGCCCAGCACGTACACGCCGATGCCGCTGTGCAGGCTGGGGAACACATCCATGCCGGTGATGCCGGCCTTGACCACGCCGGCCAGCAGGGCGGTCATCGCGCCGCCGTGCACGGGATAGGGAAACACCTCGGGAAACGCCATGTACGGTCCGCCGGCGGGCACCAGCAGATAGCCGGCAAAGCCGATCAGGTACATCAGGGTCAGGCCGAGGAAGAAGGCCTTCGCCTTGGGGCTGCGGCGGCGCACGCTGAACACCATCGCCGGCAGCAGCACCACGAAATAGAACAGGAAATAGCCGCTGCTGAGCAGCTCCGACAGCCACGGCCGCTCCCAGCCCAGCAGGTGTTCCGGCAGGCTGCGGCCACCCCACAGGTGACGATCCAGCGCCAGCAACGCCGCGTCGGCGGTGTGCTGGATGAACACCTCGCGGATCGCCTTGAACAGCGGAAAGATCAGCCAGCAGGCGACGAACTGCAGCGTGCCTTTCCAGCTTGCCCAGCCACTGCCGGGCGCAGCCCACGTGGCGGCCAGCAACAGCAGCCAGGCGATGCCGCCAAGCACACTGGCGGCGTGCAGGTCACCGTCGTCCAACCGCCACGCGCCGATGCTGCCGAGCAGCAGGATCAGCAGTAGTTCGGCGGCGAAGGCGTGGCCGATCCAGCGCCCGATGCGCGACGTGTTCATGGATTTCCCCGATGCATCACGCGCGGCCAGCGCCACCAGCCGAGTGCGGCCAGCAGCCACAGTGACAGCAGTGGCCACGGCCAGAACCAGGTCATCAGCAGCAGACAGGGCAGCCAGACCACGGCTACCAGCAGTCCGCCCACGATGCGGAAAAAACTCACCGTATTGCGCGCATCCGCCTTGCCACCCGCGAACCGACCGGCCAGCAGCACCGGCGCCGCCAGCAGTATGAAGCCAGCCACCACCAGCCAGTCCCAGGGCCATGAACGAGTGCGAGGTTGTGGTGGCGGTGGCGCCTGCGGATGTTGCTGGGCGTCGATCAATGCCAGCGCGTAGGACTCGCCAGCTGCGGCCCGCACCGTCGCCCAGGCTTCCGCCGCCGCAAAGGCCTCCAGGTTCGGACAGTTCACCGAGACCGCGTCGAGCGCGGCGGCGATCGACTGATGGATGCGCCGTTCCCAGTCGCGATCGGATTCATCGGCGTCGCGTGCGGGCAAGGCCACCGGTACGCCGACCAGCGCCTCGACGCGTGAACGGAAGCGGTCCGGCGCCTGGTAGTGCAGGCCCAGCGGCACCACCTCCAGTGACACACCCTCATCCAGCAAGGTGCGCGCGATGCGCGCCGCGCCGCGCTGGTAGGGCAGTGGCCGCCAGCCCCATTCGCTGCTGCCTTCGGGAAAGATCACCAGATCGCCGCCCGTACGCAATTGGGCGCAGCCGGCGTCGACGGGATGGGCGAACGCAGCGCGCCGGGTGCCGTAGCGTTCGTGATCCTTGTCGCGCACCACCGTGATGCCGTCGAACATCCAGCGCAGCAGCGGATGCCGCAGCAACTGGACCGAGACCAGTCCCTGCACCCCAGGGAACACCCGCAACACGGTGTAGCCGTCGATCGCCCCGTTGCGATGGCTGCTGACGATCAGCCGGCCGCCGCGTCGCGGCACGGGTTGCTGATGGGCACCGACAATGCGGATGCGGCCGAAATAGAACCCGCGCAGCAACCCGGCCAGCAGTGGAATCCACCAGCGCAGCGACCGCCCTCCGGCGGGCATCGGTGCCGGGTCGGTGCGGGAGCGGGCAGACATCCGTGCTGCGTCAGGGCTCATTGGTGGCAATGTAGCGGCAAGTGGCGGCTGGCGTCACTGCTGTGCCAGCACTTGCCAAGCGCCGGACGATCTGTTCAAGTTGATCCATGCATTCCTTCGCCACCAGCCACCCGAACTCCACCGCGCCTTCCGCGCGTGGCTTCGTGCTTGCCGGCAACACCAATAATCGCGCGAACAATAACGCCAACCGTTGGCGGGCCCTCGCGTAGCTGCAAGTTTCATCGAATACGCGAAGAAGGCCCGCCCAGTGCGGGCCTTCTTCGTTTTGTGTGTTTGATTTTTGCGCGGGTCCATCCGCGCGGAGCAAACCCGGCCATCGATGGCTGTGCATTCACTTTTGCGCGGATCCATCCGCGCAAGGCAAACCCGGCCATCCGTGGCCGACTTTTCAGAAGAGCGGTGTCCACAACAAGCAACGAGGAAACTTCCACCATGTGCTCGATTTTCGGAATATTCGACCTGCAGCCGGGCGACGACCTGGCGGCGTTGCGCCGGCAGGCGCTGGAGTTGTCGCAGCGGCAGCGTCATCGCGGGCCGGACTGGAGTGGGGTGTTTGTCGATGCCGGGGTGATCCTGGTGCACGAGCGGCTGGCCATCGTCGATCCGGCCAGTGGCGCGCAGCCGCTGCGCTCGCGCGACGGCGCACTGGCGCTGGCGGTGAACGGCGAGATCTACAACCACCGCGAGCTGCGCACGGCCAGCGATTACGAATTCACCACCGGCTCGGACTGCGAGGTGATCAACGCGCTGTATCGCGAGCAGGGCAGCGACTTCGTGGGCCGGCTCAACGGCATCTTCGCGTTCGCATTGTGGGACGGCGCGGCGCAGCGCTATCTGATCGCCCGCGACCCGATCGGTGTCTGCCCGCTGTACTGGGGCCACGATGCGCAAGGGCGCCTGTGCGTGGCCTCGGAGATGAAGGCGCTGATCGGCGTGTGCGCCGACGTGGCGCCGTTCCCGCCCGGCCACGTGTATGACAGCGCCAGCGGTGAACTGCGCAGTTACTACGCCAGGCCATGGCGCGACTATGAAGCGACCCGCGGCCATGACGTGGCGGCGCCGGCCTTGCGCCAGGCGTTCGAACAGGCCGTGCATCGCCAGCTGATGACCGATGTGCCGTATGGCGTGCTGCTGTCCGGCGGACTGGATTCGTCTCTGGTCGCCGCCTGCGCCGCACAGTTCGCGCGCGAGCGGGTCGAGGACGACGACCGCAGCGAGGCCTGGTGGCCGCGCCTGCATTCGTTCGCGATCGGACTGGACGGTTCGCCCGACCTGGCCGCCGCCCAGGTCGCCGCCGATGCGCTGGGCACTGTGCACCACGGCTTCGTCTACACCTTCTGGGAGGGCCTGGATGCGCTGCCGGAGGTGATCCGCCACATCGAGACCTACGACGTCACCACCATCCGCGCCGCCACGCCGATGTACCTGCTGGCACGGCGGATCAAGGCGATGGGGGTGAAGATGGTGCTGTCGGGCGAGGGCTCGGACGAGATCTTCGGTGGCTACCTGTATTTCCACAAGGCGCCGTCGGCGGAGGCTTTCCACGAGGAGACCGTGCGCAAGCTCGACGCGCTGCACAGCTACGACTGCCTGCGCGCGAACAAGGCGATGATGGCCTGGGGCGTGGAGGCGCGCGTGCCGTTCCTCGATCTGGAATTCATCGACGTGGCGATGGGACTGGACGCCGCGCGCAAGATGGCCGGCCACGGCAAGATCGAGAAGCACGTGTTGCGCGAGGCGTTCGACGGCGCCTTGCCGAAGGAAATCCTGTGGCGACAGAAAGAGCAGTTCAGCGACGGCGTGGGTTACGGCTGGATCGACGGGCTGAAGGCGCACGCGGAGCAGGCGGTCAGCGACCGCGAGTTCGCCGCGGCGGCGGCGCGCTATCCGTTCAACACGCCGGCGACCAAGGAAGCGTACTTCTACCGGCGCATCTTCGAGCAGCACTTCCCCGGTGAGGCCTGTGCCGCGACCGTGCCCGGCGGCAAGTCGATCGCCTGTTCCTCGCCGGCTGCGCTGGCGTGGGACCCGGCCTTCGCGAACGCGGCCGACCCGTCCGGACGCGCCGTGAGAGGCGTCCACGCCCAGGCGCTCGCCTGAATGCGCGTATCCGATGGATCGTGGGGCGGGCATGGCCCGCCACTCTTCGCCGCAAGCGGCCAAAAGCTGGCGGGCGGTGCCCACCCTGCGAGAGCGGGGGCGTTTGCTGCAGTGCGTCTGTTATTCTATGGCGCTTGCATCCATCGCTGATATCACCATGATCGAGACCAATCCCATCCATGCGCAGATCGCCGACCTTCGTGGCCGGGTCGAGTCGCTTCGGGGGTATCTTTGACTACGCTACCAAGAGCGAACGTCTGGAAGAAGTAACCCGCGAGCTGGAGAGCCCCACCGTGTGGGACGACCCGGCACGCGCGCAGGAACTGGGCCGCGAGCGCGCCCGCCTGCATACCATCGTCCACGGCATCGACACGCTGACCGCCGGGCTGAATGACGCCGGCGACCTGCTGGAAATGGCGATCGCCGACGGCGACGACGACACCGCGCAATCGGTGACCGACGACCTGGCCAAGCTGGAATCGCAGGTCGGCAAGCTGGAGTTCCAGCGCATGTTCTCCGGCAAGATGGACGCGATGAACGCGTTCGTCGACATCCAGGCCGGCGCCGGCGGCACCGAGGCGCAGGACTGGGCCGAGATGCTGCTGCGCATGTACCTGCGCTGGTGCGAGAACCGCGGCTGGAAGACCGAATTGATGGAGGTCTCCGGCGGCGACGTGGCCGGCATCAAGTCCGCCACCTTCCGCGTGGAAGGCGACTACGCCTACGGCTGGCTGAAGACCGAGATCGGCGTGCACCGGCTGGTGCGCAAGAGCCCGTTCGATTCGGACAACCGCCGCCACACCAGCTTCACCTCGGTGTTCGTGTCGCCCGAAGTCGATGACGACATCGAGATCGACATCAACCCGGCCGACCTGCGCACCGATGTGTACCGTTCATCCGGCGCCGGCGGCCAGCACGTCAACAAGACCGAGTCGGCGGTGCGCATCACGCATATCCCGACCAATACCGTGGTGGCCTGCCAGACCGGCCGCAGCCAGCACCAGAACCGCGACACCGCGATGAAGATGCTGGCCGCCAAGCTGTACGAACTCGAAATCCAGAAGCGCAATGCGGAGAAGGACGCGCTGGAAGCGACCAAGTCCGACATCGGCTGGGGCAGCCAGATCCGCAATTACGTGCTGGACCAGAGCCGCATCAAGGACTTGCGCACCGGCATCGAGCGTTCGGACACCCAGAAGGTGCTGGACGGCGATCTCGACGAGTTCATCGAGGCGAGCCTGAAATCCGGCCTCGAGGCCGGTGCCAAGCGCGTCGATGCGTAACGCTTGATTCCTTCCGCTCACTGACGAGGTGGCCCGCATGAACAGCAAGAAGATCTGCGCAATCCTGATCGCTTCAGCCGCACTGGCAGCATTCGGCGCCGCAGCGCAGTCACAGCAAGGCAGCGCCGGACAGGGTATCAAGCAGGATGCCAAGGCCGTTGGCCACGGCGTCGCCGACGGTGCCCGCGATGTCGGTCACGCCACCAAGCATGTCGCCAAGAAGGTCGGCCACGGTGCGAAGGAAGCCGGCACCGGCATCGGCCACGGCGCAAAGAAGGCCGGCATCGCCGTCGGTCATGGTGCACGTGAGGGCTGGGACGCCACCAAGCATGCCGTCAAGCACGTGTTCGGCAAGGACGATTGACGGGCAGCGCCCATTCTTCATTTCAATAGCGTCATCCCCGCACCAACGGGAATGACGGCAACTACCCACGCAAGCCAGTTTCCGGAACACGCATGACCAGCGACCACTCCACGCCCGCCGAAGCATCCTCCGAACCGACGCAGGACGAAAACCGACTCATCGCCGAGCGTCGCGAAAAACTGACGGCACTGCGCGGGCAGGGCATCGCGTTCCCGAACGACTTCAAGGTCGACAGCTTCGCCGGCGACCTGCAGGCCGAATTCGCCGACAAGGACGTGCATACGGCCGAAGCCGTCGAAGCGGCCGCGCGGCGGGTGAAGATGGCCGGGCGCATCGTGCTCAAGCGCGTGCAGGGCAAGGTCAGCTTCGTGCAGTTGCAGGATTTCAGCGGGCGCATCCAGCTGTTCATTCACCAGGGCACGCTCGGCGAGGTATACGAGGCGTTCAAGGGCTGGGACATGGGCGACATCGTGGGCGCCGAAGGCGTGCTGATGCGCACCAAGACCGGCGAGCTTTCGGTGCGCGTGGATCAGCTGCGCCTGCTGACCAAGAGCCTGCGTCCGCTGCCCGACAAGCACCACGGCATGGCCGACGTGGAACAGCGCTACCGCCAGCGCTACGTCGACCTGATCGTGACCGAGGAGGCACGGCGCACCTTCATGCTGCGCTCGAAGATCATCGGCTACATGCGCCAGTGGCTGGAGGCGCCGTCGCGCCGCTTCATGGAAGTGGAGACGCCGATGATGCATGTGATCCCCGGTGGCGCCACCGCCAAGCCGTTCGTCACCCATCACAACGCGCTGGACCTGGACCTGTACCTGCGCGTGGCGCCGGAGCTTTATCTCAAGCGTCTGGTGGTGGGTGGCTTCGACCGCGTCTACGAGATCAACCGCAACTTCCGCAACGAGGGCGTGTCGACCCGGCACAACCCCGAATTCACCATGCTGGAGCTGTACCAGGCCTACGCCACCTACCACGAGATCATGGACCTCACCGAGGCGGTGATCCGCGATACCGCGCAGGCCGTGCTGGGCACCACACAACTGGAGTGGGACGGCGCCGCGATCGACGTCGGACCGGCGTTCCGCCGCTGGCGCATGGAAGACGCGGTGCTGGAACACAACCCCGAGATCAAGCGCGAAGAACTGCGTAATCGCGAGGCGCTGGCCGCGCACGCGACGCGCCTCGGCGTGCAGGTCAAGGACGGCTACGGCTGGGGCAAGCTGCTGCTGGAGATCTTCGAGAAGACCGTCGAACACACCCTGATCCAGCCCACCTTCATCACCGACCATCCGGTCGAGGTGTCGCCGCTGGCGCGCGAGAGCGATACCAACAAGGGCATCACCGACCGCTTCGAGCTGTTCGTCAACGGCAGGGAACTGGCGAATGGTTTTTCCGAATTGAACGATCCGGAAGACCAGGCCGCACGTTTCCAGGCCCAGGTCGACGCCAAGGACGCCGGTGACGACGAGGCGATGCATTTCGATGCCGACTACATCCGCGCGCTGGAAGTGGGCCTGCCGCCCACCGGCGGTCTCGGCATCGGCATCGACCGCCTGGTGATGCTGCTGACCGGCTCGGCCTCGATTCGCGACGTGCTGTTGTTCCCGTACATGCGGCCGGAGGCGTGAGCCTCGACGCGCCCGCGCTGCAGGACCTGGCCGCACCCGACGGCGTCTGTTACGGCTGCGGCAGCGCCCATCCGCACGGACTGCACATCAAGAGCCACTGGCACGAGGACGGCGTGCACGTGGTCAGCACACACCTGCCGGGGGCGGATTTCCACGGTTGGCCGGGGCTGGTCTACGGCGGCCTGATCGCGATGCTGGTGGATTGCCATTCCAACTGGACGGCGATGGCCTGCCACTACCGCGCCGAGCATCGCGCGCCGGACAGCAAGCCGCGCATCGACTGCGTCACCGGCAGCCTCGGCATCAAGTTCCTCAAGCCCACGCCGATGGATGTGCCGCTGACGCTGAAGGCGCGCGTCGAGGGCGAGGTCGGGCGCAAGACCCGCGTGCTGTGCGAGGTTTATGCCGGCGAGGTGCTCACCGCGCTGGGCGATTCGGTCTTCGTGCGCGTCGACACGGCGCAGCTGGCCGCGGCTGCGCGGAACGCCTGAGCGTCGGCGTGGGTTAAACTTGCGGTTTCGCCGAAGCCTGGAGTCCGCATCATGTGGTTTGCCATCATCGGAACGGACGTTGCCGACTCGCTGGAGAAGCGCAAGGGCGTGCGCCCGGCGCATATCGCGCGCTTGCAGGCGCTGCTGGACGAGGGGCGGCTGTTCGTGGCCGGCGCGTTCCCGGCGATCGAATCGGAAGACCCGGGTCCGGCCGGTTTCAGCGGCAGCCTGATCCTGGCCGAGTTCCCGTCGCTGGCCGAGGCCCGCGCCTGGGCCGATGCCGACCCCTATGTGGCAGCCGGCGTCTACGCCGAGGTGCAGATCAAGCCGTTCCGCAAGGCCTTGCCGGCGTGAGCGAGGCGATGATCGAACAAATCCGCCAGCGCCTGACCCAGGCCCTGGCACCCACCGAGCTGGAAATCGTCGACGAAGGCCACCTGCATGCCGGGCACGCCGGCGAGGGCAAGGGCCATTTCCATGTGCGCATCGTCAGCCCCGCGTTTGCCGGGTTGTTGCCGATCCGCCGCCACCGCCTGGTTTATGCGGCGCTGGACGGGCTGATGGACAACGGAATCCATGCATTGTCGATCGACGCAAAAAACAAATAGATTTTAAACAATAAGTTATATCGAATTCTTCAACCGTTACTTTGTGCGGAAACGCATTGCAGCGCCGTCCCGCGTTTGGCACAGTGACTTGCCGCCCGGACGGTGCGGGCACTACCGATGACCCATTGATGACCGCATGCGCCTGACCACGATCAAACTCGCCGGTTTCAAGTCCTTCGTGGACCCGACCACCCTGCACCTGCCGAGCAACATGATCGGCGTGGTCGGTCCGAACGGTTGCGGCAAATCCAACATCATCGACGCGATCCGCTGGGTGATGGGCGAGAGCGCGGCCAGCCGCCTGCGCGGCGATTCGCTGACCGACGTGATCTTTTCCGGCTCCAACACGCGCAAGCCGGTGGGGCAGGCCACGGTCGAGCTGATCTTCGACAACGCCGACGGTTCCATCCAGGGCGAGTACGGCCAGTACGCCGAAATCTCGGTGAAGCGCCAGGTCACCCGCGACGGCCAGTCCGCCTACTTCCTCAATGGCGCGCGCTGCCGCCGCCGCGACATCACTGACCTGTTCCTCGGCACCGGCCTGGGCCCGCGCAGCTACTCGATCATCGAGCAGGGCATGATCAGCCAGATCATCGAGGCGCACCCGGAAGAGCTGCGCACGCACCTGGAAGAGGCTGCCGGCATCTCCAAGTACAAGGAGCGCCGCAAGGAAACCGAGAGCCGCATCAAGGCCACCCGCGAGAACCTCGATCGCGTACGCGACGTGCGCGACGAGGTGGACAAGCAGCTCGAACACCTGAACCGCCAGGCCCGCGCGGCCGAGCGCTGGAAGGCATTGAAGGAAGAGCAGACGCGCAAGGAAGCCGAACTGCGCGCGCTGGAATACCGCGGCCTGAAGAGCCAGCACGACGGCGAGGGTGAAGGCCTGTCCGCCGCCGAGATCGAGATCGAGAAGCAGTTGGCCGGCCAGCGCCAGATCGAGGCGCAGCTGGAGAGCGTGCGCGAGCGCCACACCGACGCCAGCGAGCACCTGAATGCCGTGCAGGCCGAGGTGTACAAGGTCGGCGCCGAGATCGCCCGGGTCGAGCAGCAGGTTCGCTACAACAAGGAAACCGCCGACCGCCTGCAGCGCGCCCACGGCGACGCCGAGCGCGAGCATGCCGAACTGGCCGCGCACATCGCCACCGACCGGGAACAGGGCGAGGCGCTGCGCCTGGCGCTGGCCGAAGGCGAACCGAAACTCGAAGCCCTCCAGCAGTTGCAGGACGACACCGCCGAGGCCCAGCGCAGCACCGAGGCGAAGCTGGCCGACTGGCAGCAGCGCTGGGACAGCCACACCCGCAACGCCGGCGAATCCAACCGCGCAGCCGAGGTGGAACGCACCAAGCTCAACTACCTCGACCGCCAGGCGATCGACCTGGCGCGCCGACGCGAGGCGCTGGAAGCCGAACAGAAGGCCACCGACGTGGCCGCGCTGGACGCCGCCGGCCAGCAGCTGGTCGATGAACACGACACCCAGCGCGAGCGCGTCGAAACGCTCGGCAGCCTGCTCGACCAGCACAAGTCCAGCCACGAGAAAGTACTGGAGGAAGAGCGCCAGGTGCAGTCGGCGCTGAACGAGGCGCGCCAGCAACTGCAGGCGGCGCGCGGCCGGCACGCTTCGCTGGAAGCATTGCAGCACGCCGCACTGGGCCAGGAAGAAAGCGCTGCCAGCGGCTGGCTGGCGCGGTTGGGTCTGGACCGCTCGCGTCGCCTCGGCGAATCGCTGCAGGTCGAGGCGGGCTGGGAAACCCCGGTGGAAACCGCGCTCAGCGGTTTCCTCGACAGCGTGCTGGTGGATGGCTCGCATGCACTCGCCGTCGAATTCAATGCCCTCGAAAACGCCGATGTGGCGCTGCTCGACGCCGCCGACGGCGGCGCCAACACCGCCGGCACGCTGGCCGCCCATGTGCGCGGGCCCGCCGCGGCGCTGGCGATCCTCGGCCACGTGTTGACCGCCGAATCGCTGGACGACGCGCATCAGCGCGTGGCGTCACTGTCCGCGCTGGCGCCGTACCAGTCGGTGATCACCCGCAGCGGCGAATGGCTGGGCCCGGGCTGGGCGCGCGTGCGCCGCGCGCAGGGCAGCCAGGTCGGCGTGCTGGCGCGCGAGCGCGAGCTGCGCCTGCTCATCGAGCAGGTCGCCACGCTGGAAGCGCAATTGGAGGAAGCCAGCGAACGGCTCGACGCGCTGCGCACCAGCAAGTTCGAGACCGAGCGCGCGCGCGACGACGCGCAGCGCGAGCTGTACAACGCGCATCGTCGCCAGTCGGAGCTGGCCGGCCAGTTGCAGAGCCATCGCGGCAAGCTGGAAACCGCCCGCGCCCGCGCCGAAAAGGTCAGCGGCGAGCTGGTCGACCTGGCCACGCAGATCGACGAGCTGCAGAAGCAGACCCGCGAGGCGCGTGCCCGACTGGACGAGTCGGTCGGCCTGATGGGCGACCAGGAAGACCAGCGTCGCGAGCTGGAAAACGAGCGCCGTGCGCTACTTGAAGCACGCGAAGAAGCGCGCATGAATGCACGCGAGGCCGCCGAGCAGTCGCACTCGCTCGCCCTGGCGCTGGAGTCAAAGCGCTCTTCGCTGAGCTCGCTGGAACAGGCACTTGGCCGCATGGACGTCCAGTTGCGCCAGATCGAGGCACGCCGCAACGAAATCGCCGAACAGCTCGCCGCCGGCTCCGACCCGATCGCCGAACTCGAGGCCGAACGGCAGGCCTGTCTGGATCAGCGCCTGCTGGTCGACAGGCAACTGGTCGAGGCGCGCCGCGCGCTGGAAGACTGCGACGTCGAATTCCGCAAGCTCGAACAGCAGCGGCATCTGGCGGAGCAGGGCCTGGCCAGCTTGCGCGAAAGCCTGTCCGAGAAGCGCCTCGCCGCCCAGGCGCTGCAGCTGCGCGCCGAGCAACTGGCGGCGGCGATCGCCGCGTCCGGCCTGGCACTGGAAACCCTGCTGGCCGAACTGGCCGAGGATATCGACGCGAACCAGTGGCGGTCACAGCTCAACGACATCGGCCAGAAGATCGCGCGGCTGGAGCCGGTGAACCTGGCGGCGATCCAGGAACACGCCGAGCAGAGCGAGCGCAAGACCTACCTGGACAACCAGCTGGCCGACCTGGTCAGTGCGATGGAGACGCTGGAAGGCGCGATCAAGAAGATCGACCGCGAGACCCGCCAGCGCTTCAAGGAAACCTTCGACAAGGTCAACGCCGGCGTGCAGGAACTGTTCCCGCGCCTGTTCGGCGGCGGCCATGCCTACCTGGAACTGACAGGCGACGACCTGCTCAACACCGGCGTGTCGATCATGGCGCGGCCGCCGGGCAAGCGCGTGTCCAACATCACCCTGCTGTCCGGCGGCGAGAAGGCGCTGACCGCGGTCTCGCTGGTGTTCGCGATCTTCAGCCTCAATCCCGCGCCGTTCTGCCTGCTCGACGAGGTGGACGCGCCGCTGGACGAGGCGAACGTGGGGCGCTTCTCGAACATGGTGCGCGAGATGAGCGAAAAGGTGCAGTTCATCTTCATCAGCCACAACAAGGCCACCATGGAAGCAGCCACCCAGCTGTGCGGCGTGACCATGCGCGAGCCGGGCGTGTCGCGGCTGGTGCAGGTGGACCTGGCCGAAGCGGCTAAACTGGCAGGCGCTGCCTGAGGAACCCATGATGACGCTGCAACCCGTGCTTGCCTTTGCCTGGAACCCCGCCGTCGGCATTCCGCTGCTGATCGTCGGGGTGATCGTGCTGGCGCTGATCTGGCTGTTCGGCCAGCCGAAGAAGGAGCAGGGCAGGCGCCGGGTCGTGCCGGATCAGCATGCCGGCGAGCGTCGTGAACCGACCTTGGGCGAGCCGGGCGGCGATCCCGTCTCGAACGATCTC
The DNA here is from genome assembly GCF_018101315.1 of Rhodanobacter sp. B2A1Ga4. Classification (NCBI taxonomy): domain Bacteria; kingdom Pseudomonadati; phylum Pseudomonadota; class Gammaproteobacteria; order Lysobacterales; family Rhodanobacteraceae; genus Rhodanobacter; species Rhodanobacter sp. B2A1Ga4. Next base: position 597,462 of record NZ_JADBJR010000001.1, read on the forward strand.
TTCATTGGCGGTGATGCCGGCCCGCAGCAGGGCGAACTGGAGGTTGGCCTGCGCGAGGAACTCGAACGGCTCGGTGCCACGTTGTCCGGCGAACGTACCAAGACTTCCATGCCCGCTGCACCCAGGGCCAAGCCCAGGCAGCAGCCCAAGCTGGCCGATCATGTCGCCTCGATCATCGACGCCTTGCGCGCGCCCAGTTCCAGCGAGCCGACAGCACCGGACGTGCCGCCCGCTGCGGAGGAAATTCCTGCGCCGGCAATGTCGGCGACGGCTGCAACCACTGCTACGCCACCGCGCTCGGATCTTGGCCGGCGTCCGCCCCAGTTGCCGGTGGAGCGCATCGTCACGCTGTTCGTGGTGGCCCGCGACGGAGCGCGCTTCCATGGCCCGGATCTGGTCGTGGCCGCCGAGAAGGCCGGCCTGGAATTCGGCGACATGGGCATCTACCACCGCCTGGTCGACGGCAAGCGCGAGCTGGGGCCGATCTTCAGCGTCGCCAACATGCTCAAGCCGGGCAATTTCGACCTGGCGCGGCTGGATACCTTGCACACGCTCGGGGTGAGCTTCTTCATGACCCTGCCGGCGCCGCTGCCCGCGCTGGATGCCTGGGACGCGATGCTGCCCACCGCGCAGCGCCTGGCCGAGTTGCTGGATGGTCAGGTGCTGGACGAAGAGCGCAACGCGCTCGGGCGCCAGCGCATCGCCCATATCCGCGACCAGCTGCGCGGCTGGGACCGCGACCACGAAGGCAAGGAAATCATCTTCGGGCGTTGATATCCGGGGTCAGCCAGCCGCGTGGCGGCGCGGCAGTTTCCAGCCCGGCCGGATGAAATGGCAGGTATAGCCGTCGGGATAGCGCTCCAGGTAGTCCTGATGCTCGGGCTCGGCTTCCCAGAAATCGCCGGCCGGCGCCACCTCCGTTACCACCTTGCCTGGCCAAAGGCCCGAGGCATCCACGTCAGCGATGGCGTCCTCCGCGATCCGCTTCTGCTCCTCCGACGTGTAGAAGATCGCCGAGCGGTACGAGCTGCCGCGGTCGTTGCCCTGGCGGTTCGGCGTGGACGGGTCGTGGATCTGGAAGAAGAATTCCAGCAGCGTGCGATAGCTGATCCGTGCCGGATCGAACACGATTTCGAGCGCCTCGGCATGGCTGCCATGGTTGCGATAGGTGGCGTTCGGCACGTCGCCGCCGCTGTAGCCGACCCGGGTCGAGACGACGCCGTCCTGGCGGCGGATCAGGTCCTGCATGCCCCAGAAGCAGCCGCCGGCCAGGATCGCGCGTTCGGTACTCATCGCACGTCCTCCAGCTGGTCCAGGTAATCGCCGTAGCCTTCGGCTGCCATGTCGTCGCGATGGACGAAGCGCAGCGAGGCCGAGTTGATGCAGTAGCGCAGGCCGCCGCGATCGGCCGGGCCATCGGGGAAAACGTGGCCGAGGTGGCTGTCGCCATGCACCGAGCGCACCTCGGTGCGGATCATGCCGTGCGAGGCGTCGCGCAGTTCGTTGACGTGGGCAGGCTCGATCGGCCGGGTGAAACTCGGCCAGCCGCAGCCCGATTCGAATTTGTCGGACGAAGCGAACAACGGCTCACCGGACACGACATCCACATAGATGCCCGGCTCCCGGTTGTGCAGGTATTCGCCGGTGCCGGGACGCTCCGTGCCGCTTTGCTGGGTCACCCGGTACTGCTCGGGGCTGAGCTGCGACAATGCATCGGGATTCCTGCTGTAGCGTGGCATGGCGGGCCTCCTCCGGTTCGTTTCCAGTGCGATGAAGATGGCTGTCGCCGCGTCGATATCAAGCCCGGCGCCGCACGCACGTAGAGCAGGGTAGCTCAGCGGATCCTCAGTCGTACGCCTCGCGCAGGACAGACGTGCCTGCTTGCAGCCTTGTCACCACAAGCGCATGTTGCGTGAGCGGCAGGCTCGACTGGCTAGGGCGTGGCCCAGGCGATTGCTCGTCCAGCCGGCCATTCATCCGGCAACGTGCCGAGATCGCGACGATGCTGCCGCCATAACAGTCGTGCGACACTCTGAGGGATTTACCAGAGACATACGGGGTTGTATTTGGGCGCTTTCACAATCTATTTGTAATTTTACATAATATACATTATGCGAAATTATAGATGGTGGTATCGATACTCCAGCAAGATCAGTTCGACTGCGTATTACCCGTGGATCCGCTGTCTAACAACGACGAACTGCCCCCGCAGCAACTGTTCTCCACAGCGAAACCTCAGCGCTCACGGCAGAAATCCTCTGCAATTGGCGCATGCTAACGTGCACAGCCAGGAACGCAGACAGCAAAACCTGAGCATCGAGGAATCTTCGTCATTCCGATGGGGTCACCAGTGCTACCGAGCGCGCGTAGATGATGTTGTACGTAACGAACGATGGCCTGCACACGCGCAAATGTTCAGCGCATTGAAACCTAGGCAGCCACCGCAGAAACCTTTCGCAATCTTCGCCCACAAAGCTCTGTGGTGATGGACGTCTCCCAAGAGACATCCATAGTGCTGAATTCAACGCACTCAGTCTTCCAAATCCCTAGGCGAAACCTCCCACAGCCATGTGATTGAGATATTCGTGCAGCGGCCCGGCCTGATTGCTCTTGACCAAGGACTCTGCCGTACGACCGCCGAAGGCCGGGATCGGCTGACCGCGGTACCAAGCCATGGCCTGCGGCTCGCCGCCGGCCCACTGTGTGATTAGTCCAAGGATTTCGAGCATCTCTCGTATACGCGCCTGCGTAGCGCGCGAGTTGACACGATCTGGGCGGTACAAGGTGTCTATGCTGATGCCGAGCGTGCCCGCTAGATTCTTCTTGGTGAACCCTGTGCCGACGATCAGCCGTTCGACAACGACATTGCCGGTCTTGCTGTCGGCATATTTGTCCAGGAGAACGTTGACGCCCCTGAGGCGAATGGTTCGACCTAATGTGTCCTCTGAACGAACCGCTTCGGGAACACGCGCTTGGGTGCCAAGTTTACGGGGCACTTTCGTTTGCTTTGGGTTGCTCATCAGCGATTCCAACTTCTTCATGGCCACCGCCCTCGCATCGCAAATGATTGTATCTAAAGACATAGCTGAAGCTTGCTAAAATTAGCAAGCAGATCGAAATCGTGATAATTCCAGTTAGATGGCCATCGGGCACTAATCATCCTGACTTCCTCTTCATGCAAACGGCGTACGCTGCTAACCATAACCATGCATACAAGCCGCAGCCAGAGCTGCGGCCGATCAGACACTAGCCATAGCGTCTCTGTCAGGTCGTGAAACCTAACTGAGCCCCGACACACCTCGCGGCCTTCTTTTTCCGGCCGCACGTTTGATCTTCGCGTCCGAAGGAGCGTCACCCAATTTGGCGCGTAACGCCACTTCACGCTGAGTAGCCGCGTGCAGCGCGTGCTGAGCCGCCAGCAGTGCCGCCGGAAGTCCATCCATACGGGCTAGTTGCTGCTCGAGGGTTTTGGCACGAGCCCCGTGTTCGGTGGCTAGGTTCTCTGCGGCGCGCGCCGACGCCATGGCCGCTTCCAGTTGCGAGGTGATAGCGGAGGTCTCCCGTTCCTTCTGGCGCAACACCGCTTGGAGCTTTTTGGTTTCTTCCCGAGCTCGGTCGACTTCGGCGTGCGCTCGATCTTCGACGATTCGGAGATGCAGCGATTGTGCGTCACGCTCGGCAGCCACGCTGCTTTTATGCGCTTCGAACGTTTCATCCAGTTGCTCCGCACGTCGTTTCCATCCATCGCGTTGTTGCAGGAGCTCAGCCACTTGGCTGGCCTGTTGCTCCACGAGACGTTGGACGTCCGCCAGCCGCGTTTCGGCGATCTCTCCGGCTTGACCCGCGCTCTGCGCTTGCGCTCGGGCTTCGGCGATTGCGATCTCCCAGAGCTTGCGTTCTTGGGTAAGTGACGTTTGGGCGGCTAGGAGGGCGTTCTGTTCGTGAGCGAGTGCTGCATTAGCAACGGACGTCGCATGGGTCATGGCGAGACGCCAGACCTCGATAAACGCTTGCCCCACGTCAGCCGGCACCTCGGGCAACGCGAGCACCTGGCTCAGCCGCGTGGCCAGCGCGCCGCGCCAGGTGTCCAACATGCGGATCACGGTGTTGGGCGAACCCGTACCGAGCTGTGCTCGGATCTTCTCGACCGTCGGCCGCTCGCCGGCGGTCACCAGCGCGTCGGCCGCGGCGTTGACCTGTTCTTGGGTGATGCCTCTGGCCATCGCTGGGGTCTCCCTTGTCGGCGCCCTGCCCGCTGGTTGACGTACTGGTGATAAGTGATGATTATCGCTAGTACGTGCCCCATTTCGTAATGTACATTACATAGTATGAAGCATAAACACACCTTACCAGCCCTCACCACACCCGCTGCCGGCTTGGTGCTGCCGGAACAGTTGGCCCAGCAAGCGGCCGACGCCGTGCGCGAACTGCTGGCCGAAGCGGCCGCGGCGAACACCACGCGCAGCTACGCCGCCGCCCTGCGCTACTGGGCCGGCTGGCACCAGGCCCGCGTTGGGATTGAGTTCACGCTGCCGGTGAGCGAGGCCGTGGTGATCCAGTTTCTGGTCGATCACATTCAGCGCAAGAACCAGACCGGCCTGGTCAGTGAACTGCCGCCGACCGTCGACCAGGCGCTGGTGGCCGCTGGTCTCAAGACGAAGTTCGGACCGCTCAAGCTGTCGACCGTGACCCAGCGCGTGGCCGTGCTGTCGACGGCGCACAAGCTCAAGCGACTCGCCAATCCGTGTGAGTCGGCCAGCGTCCGCACCCTGCTCAGTCGCGCCCGGCGCGCGGCGGTCAAACGCGGCGAGCGGCCGACCAAGAAAACCGCGATCACACGCCCGGAGCTGGAAGCCATGCTGGCGACTTGCGATGACACACTGGAAGGCCGGCGTGATCGCGCCCTGCTCTGCTTCGGCTTCGCCAGTGGCGGCCGCCGGCGCAGCGAGATTGCGGCGGCGGACCTGCACGATCTCCGGAAGACCGGTGACGAGAGCTACATCTACCGGCTGGAGTATTCGAAGACGCAGCAGGCGGGGGTGACGGTGGACTCGACGCCGGACAAACCGGTCTTAGGGATTAGCGCCCAAGCGCTCGCGGCGTGGCTCGAAGCGTCAGGCATTCGCGAGGGGGCGATCTTTCGTCGGATCTGGAAGGATCGCATCGGCCCGGCCCTGTTGCCCGGTTCGGTCGCGACGATCGTGAAGCGTCGGGCAGCGCTGGCTGGCCTTGAGGGAAACTTCGGAGCGCACAGTCTGCGGTCGGGGTTCGTGACGGAGGCCGGCAAACAAGGCGTGTCGCTGCCGGCCGTCATGGCGATGACCGAGCATCGTTCGGTGGCGAGTGTCATTGGGTATTTTCAATCGGGCGCGGCCGAGGACAATCCTGCGGCGCGGTTACTGAAGTAGTTCTCGGCGCGTACTTAGCAATACGCAGAACCGCACCATCGCCATCGCGCCCGGAAAACTATCGACTTCAGCTCAGCCCAAGCTCCTTCAGGGCTGCCCGGATGGGCTTGCGCACTTCCGCCGGGACCTGCTTCAGGTCGGCGCTCAGACCCTGAAGCACCTTTTCTCCGCCGCGTTGCCGGGCGATCCTTCCTAGGATGCGGACCGGATCACCGGCCCGCACAGCAGCGATAGCTATGTCGGAGATCCGCCATTCTGAATGGACGAAGGCGTCGGTCAGGCGCCGCCGTGCGCTTTTGCACTTGTCCCAGTCGAGGAAGACGAAGACGTAGCTCAGCAGGTCGATCGCGCTGTCCTTGGCGAGTTCCCGGTACACAGGCGGAAACGCCGCCGCGATCAGGGGCGACGCGGCCTCGCGCCGATCGCCGAGCGCGAACGGCAGAAGTATGGCTGAAGCCCGGACAAAACCATTCGCAGTCACTGATCCGGATTCCCACAGCATCTTCGCGGCGGCCTCGACCGCCTCGGTGGACATGTCCAGCTGACGCCGCCCCGTCATGGCCCCCGCCATCTCCTCAATGCCGGCGAGAAGGGAGCCGCGGGCGGCGACGGGGGCGCGGCCGAATGCCACGAGGTTCCGGGACGCTGCCGCCGGGGACACACCCCGCTGCAACCCCACGCGCATCGCCCTGCCGCCATTTAGCTTGGATCCTGCCGCCGACAGGAGTCGATCGAGTGCGGCAGACGAGACCTTGTTTGGTTCCTGGGGCAATGCGAGTTCAATCGCCTTGCCGACCAGCTCCGTGCCGATGCCTTCCTTCAGGTTTGGAAGCAGCGCGAGTACGAGGGCGACGTGATCGTGATGCGGCATCGTCACGTTGTAGGCGATACGGGACAGCAGCTCGGCGTCCGATCCGTCCGCCGCGTCCAGTGAGGCGATGGCCCGGGTCAGCGTGCCTTGGTCAGCGAGCATGCCTCGCAGCTGCAGCGAGTTCGCCGCGGCAAGTAGCGACCGGATTAATTCGATCCGCCGGCCCTGCTTCAGCGCGGGGCTAGTGAGCAGCCAGTCCATATCCGCTGGGGTTTGACCCAACGTGGCCTCGACGAGCGCGTCGCGTCCTGCGCTCGCGCTCATCCCGCTCACCGCGTCGCGGAGGACGGCCTCGGCTTGAAGCACCCGCGCCCGTTCGACGAGGACGCTCCGGATCCCGGGCGAGCTCAGCCCGTTGACGGCATGAACGTGCGCGGCCTCCTTGACCAGGTCGTCGACGTCGAGGTCGTCGATGAGCAGTCGGGCGGGATCGACGTGGCGATCGTCGACTAGGAGGCCGAGCAGCCGGCGTCTCGCCTCCGCTCGCACCCCATCGTCGGCGGTACGGAGCGCGGTCGCCAGCGCGGACGAAAAAACCGGGAACCTGCCGACCGTCCCTTCCGCCAGCTTTGCGCTGGCGAACAGCAGGTCGAGAAGATCCTCGCCATCGAGGCGGCTCAGCAGCTCCGCAACGTCGAGATCGAGCGATCGCGCGAGCCCGTCGGCCGCCGCGCTCACCAGCAGCTCCCTCTGAGGCTCGACATTCAGCGACGAGAGCACTTCCACAGTCTCGGCCGGATGGCGGGCCGCCAAGTCCACGGCTGCAGTCCGTATGGATTTCGCCACTGACATCGATGGGCGAAGGCCTTCCAGCTTCTGGATAAGGGCGCCCAGGTATCTCCAGGCGTCCTCCGCCTGCATGGTGGTTGCCGCCAACGCCGCCGACCGGGCCAGCGCCGGCTCCAGCTCGCGGATCAGGTCGACTTGTCTGACCTTACGCGTGTTGGCGATGTCGAGCATGCCCAACGCCGCGGTGGGGGAACTGGGCAGCTTGCGACGAAGATCGTCCCAAAGGAGCGAGACGCGCAGAGCCGACTCACTGCCTACGCCGTCCGATGACATCTCGCCGAGGACATCGAGGTTCTTGAGCGACGGCACAGGAGAGCTGAGCACCCGAGCGATGATGGGCTCGGACCATGGATGGCGGGCTAGCCCCCGCTTGCGCCCGTCGATGCGGCGTCCCTTCCATTCGCCGAACCGGGACCGGGATTCATTCGAAGCGAACACGAGATCGAAGCTGCGACGGCCGATGGTCCGGGGAGAGCGGGCGAAGGTCGACATACTGAAGGTGCGACGAAAACCCGGCCAGAGCGCGGTCGTCAATCGGAGCGCAAGCGGCTCCGGCTTCTCCGCGTCGAACACGACGATCGGGGCCCGCTCCTCGAGGAACATCGCCTCGATGAGCTCCGTGCCCTGAAGCGGATCGACCGGTGGAAGCAGGATCGGGACGGCGGCGGTCGACCTGCGCTCGGCCGGCTGGTCCGCTCCGGCCTCTGTGGCAACGGCGACGACGGCAGCCACGTCCTGCATCTCCTGCCATTCGGCCATCGGCACCAGGACGCTGCGGGTGCGGACGCAGCCCGCCCGCGTCGCCTCGAAGTCTTGCCAAGTCCTGGCGACGACGTAGTGCGACTCGCTCGGCAGCGGGTACAGGGTCAGATAGGGCGCGAAGCGCTCGCCCGGTGAAAGCGGACCGGCGACGTCGGACAGCCTATCGATCAAATCCTGATCGGGCTTCTGCAGCCGGATGGTGCTCGAAAGGAGCTGATGCCCCTGCCGATAGCCATGCAGTTGCTGATCGAATCCGGCCACCCTAGTCCCCCAGCGCCCAAGCGATGGGCAGCATCACGTCCTCGTCGGTCCTCAAGCGGTCTCCATCTTCGACAACGACCCAGCCCTGCTCCGTGATGTCACGCTCGAGGAACTGGCTCCGGAACTCATCGTCATCCTCTAGGTCGCCGCCGACCACAGACAGCCCAAAGAGCTTCACGTCCAGCCGGCCCGTGTCCGCCAGACGTCCGGCGAACAACGGGAATTCCCTTCTGAGATAGACCATCGGCCCACCGGCGCGGATCTGGGGATCGAGCAGGTCATAGGCGGCTACGACGACGGCGACGTGCGGGCGGCCACCGTCGGCACGGTCCGCCAGACACAGATCGAGATATCGGAGCAGCTCGCACAGAAGCACCTGCGTCGGCAGGTCCGGCTCGGACGGCAGCGAGATGGTGTCCTGAGCTGCTTCGGCCGGAAGCGGGTGTTCGGGTTCAACGGGCTCCGTCACAGCATCGTCACCGGCACCGGCCCCAGCGTCGTCATCATCCAGACGAAGGATGTTGCGTGCGGTGACCCAGTCGAGCGGCTTAACATTCTGATCGGAGAGCGCCCGCACGAAGACGACGGCGCCCGCCGCCTCGTTCAGGACATCAAGCCACTCTTGGGAGATCTCGGACGTCGCCACTGTGCGCGTCCACAGTTCGCCCGAGATGTCCGGCACCATCAGCTCGGTCAGCGCGCCTTCGCCGTTCGCGCCCCGGACGCTGATCGAGAAGTCCGCGCGGCCGACCTCAAGGTTCCTATCGGAGCGAGGCGCGAAGTTGCCCTGCATAAGATGCTCGACGGCCCCGTCGACATAAGCGATGTTGTCCGGCAGCCGCTCGGCCCGCAGCACGCCCTTGCGCTTCTTGAACGACGGCCAGAGCCGGCCGACGTAATTGGTCTTGCCCGAATCAGGGCCACCCAAGAGCACGATCGATCTCCGAGTCATGCGGCACTCCTGAAGCAGCTGAACGTCCTTGCACCGGGGCTTTGGTCGTCCGGCCAGAATTCCGGCACGGCCCGGTCGTGGTTCAGCGTCATGTCGATCAGCGGCGCGATGCCCGACCCGGGCGCGACATCATCTCCGAAGGAGAAGGAGGCAATCGGCGCGAGAGCTATCTCCATCCCATGCCCGCGGCCCGCTTCGCATATGTTCTCGTAGGCATCCGCAGGGAACTCGCCGATGTCCCGCCAGCTGGGGACGAGGATCACCCGTGGCCTGGGCGTTGGCAGGATCGTGGATAGGCGCTCGACCAGCATCTCGGCCCGGTACGTCGCATACCTTTTCGTCTTCGGCTCCGCGAACGCGCGACCGTCGACCATCAGCCAGATCACCGACGCTGATCCGAGGAACGCGAAGCGGTCGCAGTCGGTCTTGTCGATCAGCGCCTTCGACCATTCGCCCGGAAGATCTGGCATCAGCATGTCAAAGAAGCGGCCGTCCTCTTGGCGGCGCAGCCTGAAATGCAGGAAACCGGCCTGCCGGTCGTCGGCCATCTCGGTGTGGATCGTGAGCTGCCCTGGCTCGTCGCCCTTTGTCCAGTAGCGACTGCCGCGCGAGATCTGCTCGAACGCCATCAGAGTGGCGCTGTTGGCGAAATCGTATCCCTCGAACCCGCCCTTTGCGAGGAGCAGGTAGGCGCTTACAAGGCATGCCGTCTTACCGGAATCGGGCAGACCCAGGATGCCGACCATCGTCGTGTGGCGCCGCGTCATATGTGACGTCGCCTCCTCAAGACCCATTGTCAGGCTCGAAGGTAGTCTCGGAGTCTCGACCGGGCTCGCCAGCACTACGCCGCCCAGATCGACGGAGGGCCGTCCTTCGGTCGAAGGACCCGACGCGCGGACGCCGCCGTCCGCTTCGTCATTCTCCTCGACGCCGTCCGCTGCCTCTCCCTGATCCCTCCGGTTCGAGCATGTTTCAACCGGACGGTTCAGCACGCAGGCTCCCGTCACGTTGAACGTGCACTCGCTCAGCCGGCATGAGCCATCAATCATAATCAACCGCCCCGCAGCGTTGCGACCTGTAGGATGCCGCCCTCGAGAAGAGCCCGCGCGCCCCATTCGCGTGCGTCGCGCTCGATGCCCGCGCCGGCACGGTCGACGTCACCGCTCGCAATTGCCGCGAGCAGTGGAAAGCTCGTGGCCGATTCGCGGATGCGATCCGAATCTATCGACTTGGCCAGCATCGCGCGATGGTCTCCGAGCGCTGCCAACAGGGCAGTCAAAGTGGCGGAGCTTCCGGCCGGCACGCCGCGCAACACCACATTGCGGTGGCCCGACGCTGGCAGGCGGCGCAGCTTCGAGGCGCCATCGATGCCAGCGACCACCGCGCGGACGAGCGGATCAGCGTCCGCGCGGCGACCGTCCAGTACCTCGCTCCAGTCCTCGATTGTCCACCACAGGAACTCGAGCTCCTCGCGGTCTAGCTCCGCATTCTCCCGCAGGGCCTTGACCAGCGGTTCGGTCGCCTTCCGGTAGGCGGCGTTCGCCTTCGTGCCCGTCGGCTGGGCCTCAGGCAACGCGAGTGGTCCGATCTCCGGAACCGGCGCCCGCTTGCGCGACCGCTCGGCGATCAGCATCGTTCTGGTCCGCGAAGCGACGAGCACCTCCTGACGGAGAAGTTCGATGGGTTCCTCCGAAACGGAGGACTGGAACGAGAGCGCCGACCAAAGGCCCACCGCAAGGGCGTCCACCGGCGTCCAGCCGGAAGCGTCCGGTTCGCGCTTGACTAGGTCGAGGGCCGAAACGAGCGCCACGATAATGATCTCGAGATCGTGGTCTTTGCGCACGAACGCGGCGCTTCCGGCGTCGACGATTGCCTGCTCAACCTCCGAGGCGAACTCGTCGCGCGCCTTCCCGTCGGTAACGCCATCGGCCAGCGCCGAGGCCAGTTGGATCGCCGACCAGGAATCGTCGAACGCCGTGATCCAGGACTGGACCGTCGTGACGGCTGCGTTGCGACGACTGACGTCCTCGTCCTTGGGGTTAGGCCAGAAGATCCTGACGTACTTCGCCATCACGCTCATTCATCGTTCCCCGATTTCGGTTTCAGTATTGCCGCGTCTATCGCAGCCGACAATTCGCCCATACGCCCTTGCGCGACCAGCTTCGCGAAAAAGCGCTGCTCGATCGTGTGATCGAGACGGTCCGTCAGATCGGCGGGTATCACGTTGAGCTCGACAAGGATACGTCGGCGGCGGTCCTCCGGCAGATCCCGGAAGAAACGCAGACGGACCAAGCGAACGTCTTCGGTCATCGAAAAGTCCACCTCCTTCGACCCCGTGACTGGGTTTGCGACTGGCTGCGCCTGAGGCTGCTCGTCCACCACGCCCTGTACCCGCGCGACCGGTGGAATTCCCCTACGGAAGTAGGGAGATCCGAGGACATTGCGCTCTGACCTGCCTTCGAGGAAGGGAGTATCCCGCTCGATGCGCTTCATCTCGAAGTTCCAAGTCCGCGGATTGATGGTCACCGCCAGCGCGTCGGACCCGTCGTCCCAATCGAACGTCAGGATGTTGTACTTATACGTGTACTTCTCGCCGATGTCGTCGGGCGCGGTCGCGCCAGCGGCGAGCATCAGGAAATCGCACTCCTCCTCGACAGGTGTGATATCCAGCGACGGGAAGTGCTCGTGCCCCGAAATGATGACGCGGGCGCGTGACTTGAAATAGCGGGCCGCCTCGTCCGAATCCTGGAGCCAGTTGAGCGGGTGGTGGACAAGCACCACCATTTCCTCGCCATCGATCGGCGTGAACACGCGCTGCCGCGCGCCCAGTATCAGCTTGCCCTCGTCATCCTTTAGCGAGCAGATCAGCGCGGAGTTCAGGTGGACGAAACGGACAGTCCGCTCCGGTGCCACGGTGACAACCACGTCGGCCGAGTACGCGCCGCCGACGTCTAGATCGCATCCGTAGCCGCTAGAAAAGTCCCGGTAGGCGGCGAAACGCTCGTAGAGCACCTCACGCTGGACCTCGTCGTCGAGGAGCATGTCCAGCATCTTGTCTCCATGCTCGCGGACGGAGTCGAGATGGAACTTCGTGACCGGGGTTATGGCGTCGCGATCGATGTCGTGGTTACCGGGGACCATCTGAATGTCGAGGCGGCTGCAGCCGATATGCTCCGCCAACCGGTCCAGCCATTCGCCAGCCTTCGCATACTCCTCATACTTCGCAGCATAGGCGATGTCTCCGGTCACAATTATGCCAGATGCACTCGTCCCGAGCTTTTCGATTTCAGCGGCGGCGTCTTCAAGCAGCCGCTCCTTCGCGTCACTATTTATCGTGAAGCGCCCACCGTCCTTCTCTTGGCCGAAGTGGATGTCCGACAAGTGTATGAAAACCGCTGCCACGCCACCCCCTTCCGATCATCATAGGCACTCGATCAAATCACGAACATTGGCTCAAGGCGAACATTTGCACCAGCGGCGCCGCTTAGAGGTTTCCGCCTATCTTATCTGGTCGCGAAAGCGGCCGGCCGGTTTCCACCAAAAAACAGGCAGCAGGCCACCGCGTCCTGCCGAACTAACGGGTGCCCGCTCTCGGCTATCGCCGAGCGCTAGCAATCCGTTGCATTGTGTGACAGGGAATGTCCATGGCCAACATATGCATAGAAGGCCGCACTAGCCGCAACGAATAGTGCAATGCCCGCCGCAAATACGAGCAGAATTCGCTTCATGAGGCCTCACGCTCGAGCTGTGCAGCGCGCGGTTCGCGCGTCCGCTTGGATGAGGTGTTAAGCCGCATCTGATAGGTGTCGCCCGCGAATACTGATCTTTGCTTGGGGTTGCCCAGCCACGTGACCATGAGCGAGGAAGCTGTTATCGGCAGAGGAGCTTCCGCTGAGTTCTAGAACAAATTCCTTTGCGGGGCCGAAGATCGACTGAACTGAAGGATTCCACTGTTTGATTGTCAGGGCGGAATTGAAGTTGTCGCCTTGTCCGCTCATGGTTCCGCTGTATAGGTAGCCATGATCGCCGCCGTTCACCGAATTGCCCTTAAAGACCGCAATGCCCTCGCCAAAGTCATTGGAATTGGATGAGAAGGTAACGTGATAGATGCCGTCGATCATGGGTAGATACTCCGTGATTTGAAGCCAAGTGAACCGCGCTTCTGTCTCATATGCTGATAATTCTCCTTGCTGCCAACACCGACTAATCGCTCTGCGGGACTCCTATGTGGCTGAGTACGTATTATCAAAATCCGATCTATGCCAAGACAAGCCATCCAGCACTACTTCTTAGTTCGCTTCTTTCTCTGCTTCTTGGGCTTAATGGACTTCATTAGTTTGACCATCGGGTCGCATGAGATTTTGGCGAGCATGATGCTTCCATAACCAAGCTCGGAGAGCCTAGTGTAGACGCTCTTTAAAACCACCTTGGCGAAGAATGGCAGATGGATATCCGGCTTATCCGATTGGCTGATGATGCCGAAGACGATGATGTATCCATACACATTGCGGGGCATCTTGGCACCCTTGATGTCGGGAGTGAGCTGATGGGCCGGGGTGAGTTTCCCGTTGGCCAGGTCCACATAGCCCGCGTGGGACTTCAGAAGCTCTCCTGAGACTAATCCCTGATTGAACAGGTGTCCCAGGACACTGGAACTTCCATAGTGCTTGATGTGGATGAGTTCCCCGCCACCGTAGATGTCACAGAACTCAACCTTGTCGTAGACACCGCCAACGGGGAGCAACTTTTTGTCCATCAAACACCACTGACCTTGGCTTCCCGTCACCGCGGCCTTGTTGTAGCCATCCTCATCGGTGTGGGCCTGCTCATAGATGGGCAGCGGCTTGGTGTATCGGGGGATGCTCTTGAACGCAGTGTCAACGTTGGTCACGAAGTCTTTGTCGATTTCGAACCAGCGCCCTGCGGAGAGGATGAAGGACTTGTCGCCCTCATCGATCTCGCAATGGATGCAACGGTAGATGGGCCACCGGTCCAGCACCTTTTCCTCGTCGTCCACCGGCATTGCATAGCGCTTCCGAAGAAACCCCAAAGTCGGTTCTTCATTTGGAAAAGCCTGCACGAGCCCCGGAAGGTGCAAGTCATTGGAGACCCCCTCCCCGGCCGATTGGGTGAACTTGAAGCCATCCACGAGCGACCAATCAACAATGTCCGGGACGGCGAGCCAACAACCGTCAATCAAGCCGTTCTTGGTCCAGGCATCTTTAAGCTTCTCAACGAGAAGCGCATCCAGTCGTGTGGCTTTCTGGCCTTTGGGATTTAACTGGCAAACCTGATCCACCCATGGGAAGTTCGCCTGATAATCCTTTGACTGAAATTTTTTCAGATAGCGCCGCAACAGCCGGCGGAGATCGGGCACGGCAGCATCTATGGTGACCGTCAACGCATCTGCGCCGGCAAGGCGACGCCCCAACTTTTCGCTGAGTGGCCGCCCCACAATCCCGCGAATGAGGTCGCGTTCAATATCCACACCGAAGCTCAACGCGGACGAGGCCTGACTGGTTTGAACGCGGCTGTTCTGATCGTCCACAAAGGTTCTTTTGTCAATGCTGCGGAGAGCATCCGAACCAATGGAGTTCAGCGTCACGACCAAGCCGAACCGTTCCTCATAGGCGTCAGGATGAAGCAAGAAGCGCCCTTGCCCAAAGGTGAGGGCGAACAGGCGGTCGTTTACAGGGACAATAAATGCGGCTGCGGACGACTGGACGGTACCCAGCAGCGTCTTATCCACATAACTTTCAAAGAGGTCGGCCCACTTGGGCGGCTTGGGGTGCGTCGGCTTGACGAACAACTTTCCGTAGTCGGAAGGTCCATCGGCGATGATGTACGGCTTGGCCCCGGTGACGACCGCATCCTCTGCGGTCACCACGCTCTCGCGCAACAGGTAAATGGTGAACGTCGCCATCCGGTCCTCCCCCCCGAGGATGTTGTGTCGCCCATGCTGGCAGTCGGTCGCTGCCCTACTCGTTGTCGCTGCCCTACTCGTTAAAGAATCATGGGCTCGGACAGTTTGAGCCCAGAGACTACCAAAATCTGTAGGAGAAGCCCTATGTCAGGACTGAAATGAATGGGTCGCACTCCGAAAAAAAACTAGAAGCAAAGAGCCTCGACATAAGGGGAAGGTGCCGGACTCTACCCCCGATAACCCCATCTAATCACCGACCCCTGCACCCACTCGCTTAATGCGACTACTCCCTGACCCATACCCACGAGGCGAAGTTATCGGCCGTCATCGTCAGTCGGGGGCAAAGCGTTCCCGGTACTGCATTACGACCGGTGCGGCCACGCCAAGCTTGCGAAGCACGTAAACCATGGCGACCTTTATGGGCAAGGAACAAGCTACGGCCACCGCGGCAAGTTCTGGTGACTTGCCGCCTCGCGGACCAAATGTTCCGCCCTATCGCGACAGGTCGAAAGAACTGGACGCGGTTGACGGGTGTTTCACCGCCACGCTGCTAAGTCTGGCCGCTCCAACTAGGAGAAGCCTCATGAGCGACGACAAATCGAAGACCGGTGGCCCCGACCGCAAACGAGTCAACGTCAACGAGGACTACGAGCTTCGCGATTGGGCGAAGAAGTGGGGCGTGTCCGAGCAACGCGTCCGTGATGCCGTCGCCAAGGTCGGCGTGATGGCGGATGACGTTGAGCGCGAGCTGAAAAAGTAGCCCGCGGGCGCTCGACACCGCCCACGGGGCGAAACTGTCCAGGGCTCTACGCACCGAGTCGCCATCGGCAATGTCCAGTTCGGCACGGTGCAACAGGCGGTGGTTGAGATCGCGCTCGGCGCAGATGCGTGCGAAAGAGCGGCCCAACGTACCGGTCGCGCCGACGATCAGGATCGGTGCGGTATTGTCGCCAAGGATGTCCGGAGCGGGGGAACGCGCCGTTCCAGTGTGACGACTGGCGAACCCTCGAAGCGTTGCGGCCGTTGCCACCAGCCGGCGCCGCAGAGGGCCGGATGGTCCGCTCGCGCACCACGGGCGAAGCTCCGTATCAGCACGGTCAGCGCCGTTGCCCGTGCCTGTCCGCCGCCTACGTCGAAAGCGCCCGCCTCGTAGTACCCGTGACATTCGGTGAGCAGGCAGTTCCAGTCATAGGATCCGAGCATTCCCCAGACGGTGAGGGCGCGGACGTCCGCCCCGGCACGGCGGGCTTCCTGCGCACCGCACCAGAGTGCGGCCAGCCGACGCATCTGGTCTTCACGCTTGGCGTCGATATGCGCTTCCGTTACCGCGATCGGCAAGCCGTAGCGCTGCCAGACCTCGCCCAGCAGGGGCGCAATGTCGCCAACCGGTTCGGAGATGGTTCGCGCGGCCTCGAGATCGACGTAGCCATGCTGACCGTTTCCGCCATGGTGATCGGGGGGATATTTCTCGAGATTGTCGTCAAGAAACCGATCGCTGGTGACGTAGTGGTTGACGCCGATGAGGTCAGGCGGACGGGGATTCTCGGCGAACCAGTCGATCTCTGCCTCGCCGGCTTTGCAGGAGTCGCGCAGCCAGTGCCACAAGGGGTGCGTGCGGCCTACCCTGCCCGCAGAACCCTTCGGCGCAGGTGTTGCCGGAACACACCGACTTCGACACCGACACGGACGGCGGCACGGTAATGGTCGCGACCGCCGCCAGCAAACCGCAGCCTTGGCCCAAGGACACCGTGGCCCAGGTGCGCGCCGTGGCCGACACCCTCGCCGCCAGCCCCACGCCGCTGGGAGTGGAGGACATTGCCACCCGCTTCACTGCCCGCGGTCCTTGGAAAAAACGCCTTCCGCAACTACTCGATATGCTGGTAGCGCTGAGTCGCGCCCAAGTGTCAGAAGGGCGGTACGGCTGCTTCTAAAGGCCGTCTCAGTCCCTGCATCAATGATCGACCTGCCGCAGGAATGCGATGACGTTTCCAGGTAACGGCGGTGACGGACACGTTCGCGTTTGATCATGCCAAAGAAGCCCTCGGCCGCCGCGTTATCAGCGAAGTGACCGACGACACTCATGCTGCTGAGTATGTTGTGATCAGCGAGAAAGCGCTGATATTCGCCGGACGGCGTGCAATTGCCGTCGGCCGACGTCTTTTCCGTGGATCGACGCCGGTGAGGCTCACCCGCTGATTGAGCCTGAGCGTGCCCGGCGGCGTCGGTAAAAATCCCTCGATCGCACGTCCAGCTCGCCGAGCATGGACGTCATGTCCAGCAGTCGCGCGGCCACCAGATGCTGCACACCATCAAGCATTTCCCACTTGCCATCGACACCGAGCAGCTTGGCTTCAAGCAACACCCGGCGTTGTCGATCGGCCACATCGCGCCACACGATAACGTTGACCAGCCCGTGCTCGTCTTCCATTGTCAGGAACGTGACGCCACTGGCCGTCTGCGGGCGCTGGCGCAAGGTCACCAGGCCGGCTACTCGCGCAAAGCTGTTGTGCCGGCGCGTGCGCAGGGTCTTGGAGTCGGTGCTCCCCTGCTACGTCAGGCGCTTGAAGCCGGGCTCGCACAACATCTTCCAGCGTGGGACCCAGTGCTTGATCGTTCCGCACGGGACGACTTGGCCGGTTTCTCAAACCATCTCTAAAAGTAGGCGATATCCATCGCAGGCCGCTGGAAGAACCTTTTGAGGACGACCGCTTTGCAGCGTCGAGCACGAACACCGTGACGCCCCTGCCCTACCCCTTCGCGTGGATACGATGCATGCGCGCCCGATGAACATTACCAACGGCGATCTGCTGATGCTTTACGTCGAAACTACCCGAATTGTCAGGGCAACGCGAATGCATGCTGGACGCCTGCAATAGCTCTCGCTCCAAGCAGCAATTGGTCAGTCCTCAACGGCACGCGCCCACCTGACCAATGCCCCTGCCACATTGGCAACCTCTGGGAAGACCAAGAAAGCTGCGTGCACAGCATCCGCCGTGATGGGCTCAATGCTGGAAGGGTGACCAGCATCATTGCGGATGGCCCGGATGTGCTGAGTAAACGCAGGCCAGTAGGCCTCGTAGCGCTCTTTGAGCTCGCCCGCGAACAGTTGCTTCTGCTGATCGAAGAATGCCTTCAAAGCATCGAGCACCCGCTTGATGCGCCAATCGTTTAACGCCTCTGGTGCTTTTTCATTCAAGCGTTGCGCTCTATGCACGACGGCGTCTCTGACATCGGCAGCAAGTCGTTCAGCCGCTCCGCCGAGGAGCACTGCACCGGCCTTGTGAAGGCCAGCTACGTAGCAGTCCAGAGCTTCGGTCAGATAGGACATGGCAATCGGACTGATCTCCGCAACCCGTGCAAGGTGTGCGAGATAACCCTGTGGGTTAGCCGGATCTCGCTGCGCGTGTTCGAGAACCGCCACCCCACGCTCCGTGAAATGGCAAAAGGGCGGATTGGGATTATTGAGGTCATGGCCCCAAGCCAAATAGCCTGTCCGGAAGAGCTCGTTCCACTCTGTCAAAAGCGCCTGTTCCGCCTGGTGATCTCGACGAATGCCCAGCGCTTTGGCGGTCTCACTCAAGACCTGGTTTGACTGAAGGTTTCCTTCGCTTCCCGGTCGCGGGCGGTTCTGTTCTAGCACGTCAAGCAGCGCGGCACGAATTCTTGGATCAGCCATGTGAACCCCTCGCTGAGTTCAACATTTCAGCTGCGAAAGCGCAGCAGCTATCGAGTGCGAAAGTCACAGGACTCTTCCCATTCTCAGGCACGAATGGCCTGCCGTTTGAACAGCGACTCGAAGAAATCCTTGAGCCGCGTCCACCACCACCCATAGACCAATGAAAGCAAAGACACTCTTGACCATGACGCTCCCCTCAAATCAGCGACCATTTGTCGCCTCGACAAGGTGAACTGTGGGAGTCTCGTCGATTGCGACTCTCTCCTGGCATTAAGTGACCCAGCTGGGCAGGCATCAATCCACCCCCAACGCCTTAAACACTGCATCAACAGGATCCGAGTAGAAGCTCGTCTGGAACTTCGCGAAGAGTTCGCCAGGGACGGTGGGGATGTCGGTGACGCTGCACATGGGCAGTAGGATGCGTTTGGCACCGGCGTCGAAGGCGACTTGCAGGGATTCGGCGAGGTTGCGGGCGGGGGTGGTGGTACCGCCGAGGGACATGTCGCCCATCACGACCATCTGGCTTTGCATGGGGCGACCTAGCGCGGCAGAGCACAATGCGACGAAGCTGGACAAGGTGAGTGTCTCGGGGCTGCCGTTGTGCTGGAGTTCGACCAAGTGGAGGTGGAAGTCCTGCACTGCTGTCTTGATGCCGGCGCTAACACGGCTGGCGTTGGCCTTGAAGTAATCGAAGGCAACTCGCACAGACTCGCGCGAACCGGAGCCTGAGGTGGTGAGCTTTCCGTTGCCGGCCATGGTCTGGATTTCCAGACGGTAGACGCCCGGCATGCTGCCTGGGCCCATGGCGATGGTGTAAAGCGTGCCAGGCGCCATGCGGCCTTCGGGGATCAGGCCGCCACCGCCCTGCTCCGGCACGGTGATGAAGCGCTCGTCACTATTCTCGAGGTCGATGTAGGAGAAGTGGACGTCGTAGAACTCCATGCCGCCGATCTTCTTGAGTTGTTCCTTGACCCGGCGACGAGTCTCCAGCGCGTACTCAAGGCATTGCCGCACCTGCTCCTTGTCGTACTCGCCATGCGGACATAGCAGCTTCAGCAGACCAGACGTAGTGCGGCGCACCGCGATGACGTCGCGCTGATTGAGGTTGTTGCCAAGCTTGAAATGGCGATCGATCGCGTCGGAGAAGCTGTACTTGCGCATCTCGCGCAGGTACTCGGCCAAGTAGTCCACGATGAGACCGAACTGGTTGGTGAAGAACTCCGGTCGCATCTTCGGGATCTCCCAGCCCGGCACATAGGCGTGGAAGCGATCGAAGAACGCCGAGTCGATCATCACTTCGGGGAATGGCGCGAGCAGATGCGAGGTCTTCACCAACGACTCGACGCTCTGGTTGATGTTACCGATGAACACCATCGAGGCGTTGGCGTTGATCGCCTCGCGGCCGCGGCTGAAGGAGCCGGAGGCCATGTAGTCCTTCATGATCTGGACGCCGTCGTGATCCTTGAAGGTAATGCCGGCCACTTCGTCGAAGGCGACCACGTCCCACAAGCCCACCAAGCCGACCTTGCGGGCGCTCATGTTGTAGAACAGGTTGGCCACGGTGGTCTGGCCGCCGGAGACCAGGATGCTGTTCGGACTGATCTCTTTGAAGATATGGCTCTTGCCAGTATTGCGCGGGCCCAGCTCACAGTAGTTGTAGTTGTTCTCGACCAGCGGAATCATGCGCGCCAGCAGATGCCACTTGGCGCGCTTCTCGAACACGGTGGGCTCCATGCCGGTGGAGCGCAGAAGCACGTCGAGCCACTGCTCATCAGTGAACGCGCGGCGACCTTCGAACAAGGCCTGCATGTCCATGTTGGGCATCTGGATCGGCTTCAGATCTTCGACGATGAAGGGCGAGCTCTTCTGGCCTTCCTCGTACACGTACCTCAGCGTCACGATGCACCAGATGCCACCGGCCAGCAGCTTCTCGTACTGGCGCACGATCGCGTCGGAGATCTCGGCGTTCTTGACGCCGAGGTTCGAGAGCAACGCTTCGTATTGATCGCGCTTCTCGTTGAGCTTGACGGTCAGCTTGTCGATGACTTTGTAGGTGCCGCTTTCGCGGATTTTCGATTTGACCTTCTCCGCCTCGTCCGGCCGCACGTAGTTCTCGGCCAGGATGCGCTTGACCGTGGTAAGGCCCGCCTGGATCGTCGCCTCGTCGTCCGAGGCGCAGTACATGCCGAGCAGGTACTCCAGCACGTAGACCGGCACGTTCGCGCCTTCCTTGATCAGCTTGGTCAGATCCTTGCGCACCACCTTGCCGCTGAAGTGGCGGTTGAGCAGCTGGTCGAGATCCGGCGCGGCGGTTTCGGCGGCGTTGGGCGGGGTCTTATCGGATGAGTCAGAAGTCATTGGAGAACGCCAGATCGATCTTCAGGGGAATACGCAGCACCTCGACCTTGGTCTGCGCGTCACGCGCGATAAAGAAATAGTCCTTCTGCCGATCGTAGCTGCCGGAGCGGATCGTCAGAATGATCGACTTCACGCGCTCTCCCAACACGCTGGAAGTGCTGTCGAAGGTCAGCACCTGCTCGTCGCTCACCGGCGTCTCGCCATCGCGCAGCGAAATCCGCACAGTGCGCGGCAGTACGCGGTTGGAGGTGGGCTCGGTCTGAATCAGCTCGAAGCGCTGGGTATTGGTCACCACTTTGTTGGAGGTACCAATCAGAGTGATCTCCACCGGACGGGTGCGCGCCTTGTCCGATTCGGACTCACGCACGGTGATCAGCGGAACGATCACCTCCTGCGGCATCGCCGAACCGTGCACGAAGCGGGCGCCACCGGCAAAGTGGAAGCGCATGGCGCCCTTGGGCAGCCAGAAGTCCACGCTGCCAGTCCCCGGCGTGGTTCCCGCCGTCAGTGCGGTGTTGCCCTGCCATATCTTGTCGTTGGTCGGCAGATCACGCCCGATCAAATAGCGCTTCTTGGCCTTGAGCGTGCCCACGGGCTTGTCAGGCAGTGGTGATCGGCTCGCGTCGTCCAAGGCCGAATCTTGATACAGAAAGCCGTGATCGGCCGTCACCAGCACCATCGAGCCGTTGAGGTTGTTGATGATGTGCGAAATGACGCCGCTCAATTCTTTCAGCGTCCTGGCCACGGCGTCGAATGTCTGGCCCTCGGAACCCTGCTTGTCACCCAGCATGTCGATCAGATCGTGATAGAGGTAGACCACCTTGTGCTGACCGACCAGCTCGCGTCCCTTGGTCTTGCCCAAACCCAGCAAGTCATCGGCCTTCACCGCGATACCGTCATAGCGGCCCAGCTGCGCGTTACGACTCTCTAGCGTCGCGGTCGATTGGCCGTCGACCAGCACATCCAGGCTGTCGCCTGCCTTGTAGGCGATGCTCTGGTGCGGCAGCAACGCCGCCATGCCCAGCGCCGTGTAGCTGGGCAGCACGCTCAGCATCGCATCGAGCTTGGCCGTGAAGCGGTTCTTGGCGTTGATCTCGCGAACCAGGGCCTCGCCGGCTTCGTAACGGAATGCATCGGAGATCAGCACGAACACGCGCTTGGTCGTGCCCGCACTGAGTGCCGCGGCGACATGATTGTCGAAGAAATCCTGCTGCGGTGTTGTACCCGGCACGCGCCAAGTAGCGAGCAAGCCATGCTCGCCGGCCAACACCCCGGCCCAGGCCGATGACAGGCCAGGAATGAACCAACCGGAGTACGCGTCTTCGATCGCGCCGCGCAGTTCGTGCAACAAGGTCCAACCCGTCGGGTCCACCTTGTCGGCGGCAAAATGGAAGCAGCGATACCACTGGTCGAAGCGATACAGCTCGCCTCGATACGCCTGCACGGCCGTCGCCGCGTCGGCAAAGCTGAAGCCGGCCGCGTGGCGTTCCTTCAGCGCCAGGAACTCGGCCGCCGCCTCGATCGCGTCGTAGCAGGCAGACAAGGCGCGGATCTCATCGCTGGCATCGCTGATCAGCGCATTGCTCCAATGACCATCGCGACGGCGGGCGGTGATCGCTTGCACGTCACCCAGCGCCGCACCGCCCAGCTGCATCACCCGGGTCTTCAAGTCATGGATGATCTGGCGCTCCACCACGGCGAAGGTCATGCACTCCAGCAGATCCTCCGCGTGCCAGCCGGAAATCAGCTCGCCCAGCTTGAGCATCTGCGCCACGGCCGCGGACATATCCGCATAGGCAGCATGGCTGTGCAGATCGTTGCGCCAGCGCGCGGCAAGAATCGTCGCGTTGTTGGCCAGCTGCGGATTCTCCAACAGCAGATGGCGCAAGGCTTGCGGCACCTCGGCACTGATCGTGCGGGTGAAGTCAGTGACCAGAATGCGCAGCCACAAATCGGCGAGGGTCGGCTCGTCACTTTGATAGCCAAAGGTGCGCTGCATCAGCGCCCAGAACGAAGGCTCCAGACCGTAACCCTGCAACTCAGTCCACGCCTTCGCCGGCTCACCGATCCGGGACTCACCTTCTACCCAGAGCCCCAGCAACAGCTGGTGCGCAATCGACAGCGGCTCGGACTCGTCGCTGCGCAACAGCACGGCCATCATCTTGCGGTCGAGCTCGGCCTCGCCGTCACCGGATTGGACCAGCTGCTTCAGTTTGGCGCGTCTTGCTTCGGCGCGCCGCGAATCGGCCGACAGAAACTTGGCTCGCGATTTAATGTATGGCACCAGCGTCAGCGAGGTCAGGCCAAGGTCCTCGATCAGCAGCGTGGTGAGGTCGGCACGGAACGATTTGGAACGCAGCCGCACATCCAGCAGCCAATCAGCGGCGGGATCGGGCTCCACCTTGTTGCTGTACAACAAGAACTGTGAAGCCGGCTGACGCTCCAATTGCCGTTTGACCGCCAGCACCGGTGTTTGATCCAGCCGCACGATCTCGATGTCGTCGCCAAGCTCCAGCGATTCGAGCGTGATGGCGAACTGCGAATCCGTGTCGTGCCAGAACACCACGCGCTCAGTCGTAAACAGGGCGCGCAGCGATTCGACCACGCGGCGTTCATTTACATCCATGCGTCACCTCCGCTTGCGTCGCGTTGAACCAGCACGCAATGGTAGGAGTAAGCGCGGCGCCGATTATTCGTCATCGCCCTTCCCGCCGGTCACTGCCTTGACCTCGGCCAGCAACTCGCCGAACTTGCCGTAGTTCACCTTCACCCCGTCATCCAGATCCAGCGTGATGCGCTGGTCGGCGTAGTGGCGCAACTGCTCGTCGTAGGCGAGCAGCTCCAGGTGCTGCTTGCGCAGCTTTTCGAGCTGCTTGGTGAGCTTGTTGCGTTGCGCGGTCGAGCTAGACGCGGCGACATCCTGCTGCAGCTCTTCGAGCTTGGCCTGCATCTTGCCGGTCAGCGGCACCACGTATTCGGCGCGCAGGCGGGACAGCGTGCCCGCGTTGTAGCGGTGCAGATAGACCAAGGCCTGAAACGCGCCCTGCTTGCCGCTGGAGAACAGCCAATAGATCGGTCGCTTCTTGTAAGTCTGCAGATGATCCTTAAAGAACTTGTCCGCTAGGTAGCGGCGGATCGCCTGCTCCGGCGATTCGCTGGCCTTGCGGCCCAGGTTGTCCGCTAGGAAAGCCAGGTTCTGTTCCAGCGAATCCTTGCCCCACACGGCGAGCAGATATTCGCGCACGCGCAACGCGGCATCATCCTCGAACCACAGCTCATCGGTGACCGGCACGATGCCGTCGGCGTCGGCGGGAAACTTCGTGTAGCGCGAGGCGTCGAAGCCGACGTTGCCGCTGTTGGCGTAGATCAGGCCCGGTGCGTCCAGGCTGTAGCGGCCCATCATGCAGCCGATGGCGTAGGAGACGAGCTCCGCCATGGTGTCCTGAAGGAAACGGGTCCACTGCTCCTCTTCGGTGAGCTTGCCGCCGTAGCGGTAGGCGGGATTCACCGTGAGGGTAATCTGTTCTATGGGAACGTCGGGAGTGAGTTCGCCTTGTAAGCCGTAGGCGTCGATGAAGAGGCGGTTATTCTCCTCTTCGAGGCGCTTCATTTCGGCGATGGTTTCGCGGTTTTGGGTGGTCCAGGCGGCGTAAGTGGATTCGATGGTACGCGGGCAGTCGGTGGAAGCTGTAAGTAGTGGCGGAGACTGGAAGTCCCATGACCGCTCGTAGGCGTCCCAGTCATTTCGAGCAACAGCCAATAGGCCATCAACAATTTGGCCAACCGGCCGTTCGACAGGAAGCGATGGAAGTGGGAATGAGAGAAAATCTCCCACGTTTAGCGTCAACGTGGGATTGACGAGCTTTAAAGCTCTAGCCACCACGTTGGAGTTCAAGAAAAGAAGCGCGAGTCGAGTCCCACTCTGGCTGTCCTCCGCATTGATGATCGTCGGCGCAAGCGAACTAAACTCCTCGTAACAGGACTTGATGCGAAACGCGTTCAATGCCGAAGTAATTTTTGAACAAGTTACGCCTTCGCGCTTCCAGTACTTCGGATTGCTCAAGCCACCTTTCGATCTATAAAACTCAAGGGCTCCTTCGGACCAATCAAATACTCGATACCGATTGCCATACCACTTCCGAAACTCGCCCCCATGAGAGAGCTCCTTCCATTTACCATCACGCTTCTCACAGTCAACCTCCCAGACAAAACGCACGTAGCGCTCATCGTTATGGGTTTTGCACCGACCACCTGAATCGAATCGATCCGAGAGCTTCCCGTCGCTCTCAAACATCGCGAGAAACGTAGCACTCACCCAATAGGCAATTGGTTTGCCCGGAGCCTTATTGAAATTGTCTTGGTCAGATTCAAAGAACCAACCACAGCTGCGATTCCGGATAGCCTCTAGAGTCCTCGGTCCTTGGTTCTCCGAGCCGCGGAAATCTGAGAGCCGGACGTAGCACCCCTTGTGCTCGTCCAGATGACCCTTTCGAATCGTAAAGGTGCAGATAGGTACCGTCGCTCCCTCGAAACCCGAGTACTCAAGCTGGATCAAGGACGCGATCGTCTCTTTGGTGATTAGGCGTGTACGAAGCGGTTCGTAGCTAGAGATGAACATCCAAACAAATGGCGACATGAATCCCGAACGACCATGCGCCTTACTGAACGCCAGATCACGATCAATAAACGCTGAGAAAACGTCCTTCTCGTAGCCTCGGTAATGGTCCTTCAAGAAGTTTTTGAGAGCGAGGCTGTGGTACTTGCTACCGATATACGGCGGATTCGCCACCACTGCGTCATACTGCGTCGCCAGTAACTCTGCTTGCTGAACCCACGGCCTCAAGCGCTTGAGCGCCTCCGACACGAATATGTCGTGACTAGTTGCCTCGCTCAACTCCTTCAGCAAGGGCAGTTTTTTGGCTAGTTCCTCCGGCACTTGAATCAGCGAACCAAACGTCGTCGCGTACTCGAACAAATCTTTCAGTTCCGTAAGTTCACCGAGGCTCAGCCCGTAGTCCGCAAGCTTTACGCCCTGGGCCAACCGCTCCGCATCAAACCCCGCGCTATCTATCAACGCCATCACATTGAGCTTCACACCTCGCTCAAATAGGCCCCGGTCATCCGCGCGCCCCTTCATCATCAGCGCAAGACCCGTCAACTGAGCCGCCCGCTCGTCGATATCCAGACCAAAAAGGTTCTTCTCCAGGATCAGCTTTGCGACATCTCGCTGACGGTAGCCTCGTTCCAGGTAGATTGCCTTGAACAGGTCGTACGCCTCGACCAGGATGTGCCCGGAGCCACTCGCCGGATCGATCAGCGTCAGCTCTTCGGGGTTGAGCAAACTCGGCGTAGTCGCCGCCAGCTGCGCGTTGACCTCATCGGTCTGCTCAGCCGGCTCGATGTAGTACTCCATCTGCGCCTTGAGCGGCGAGTCCGGATAGGTCGCCAGCCACTGCGCGCCTAGCGAGTTCTGCACCATGTACTTCACGATCCAGTTCGGCGTGAACAGCTGGGTGGCTGCCGGAATGTCTTCCGACTTCACCACCTTGCCGATAACCTGGTCTTTCTTCTCCGAGATGTAGAACTGATAGAGCCAGCCGATGATCTCGATCTGCTGCCAGTCCTCCTCGGGGATGGACTGCACCAGCTTGGCTACCACCGAATCGGTGAGCAGCAGGTTCTCCGGCAACAGCAGCTCGGTCTCATCGCCCAACTGCTCGAACAGGAACGGCATGGCCTGATGCAGCGCATTGCACTGGGCTATCAGGATCAGGCGGTACAGCTCGGGATCCTGATTGGCGAGTTTCAGTTCGCGCACGGTGTCGGCGGACAAGCCCGGCAACGCGTTCGATTCGGCCAGATCCAGCGCGTGCGCCAGCACTTCGGGCAAGCCGCCCTGCGGATTCGACAATATGCGTCGGCCGTGGCCGAGGTAGTCGTGCACCTCCATATAGCGCAGCGCGGCCAACCGGTTGAACCAGGCGTAGGCTACGGCCTCGACGGTGTGGCCGAAGCCCTGCAGCTTCATTCGTGCGATCAGCTTGTTGCGCTGCTCGTTGACCTTCACCGGCCACGGGCGGCCGGCGATCATCACAATGTCGTTCTTGACCTCGGCCTCGGCTACCTGCAGCACGCCCTTGTCTTCGCTGAGGCCCAGCAGGTTCGCACGCGCCGTCACCGCCGCGATAAAGTCCTTGCGCGCTTGCGGGGCGTAGCTCTTGAGATTCCCTGTGTTCATTGCTTACTGGATCCGAATGCGTTTGCCGGACTTGAGCACGGCGGTGAAGTGGTTTTTGAGATAGGCGAGGTAGGTGTCGACCTCGGCCTCGGTTTCCAGATAGGTGCTGGTGGCTAGTGCAGCCGGCCGGATGGTCTGGGAGATTTTCGGGGCCGCTGCGGCAGCGGCCGATGCGGAAGCCGAGGCGGAACTCGTCGACGCTTGGGCCGCACCGCTAGCTGTGGCCGCTTTGCTGGCAGCCTGCGCGACGGTGTGTGCCTTGAGCAAGGTGTCGCGGATCAGATCCATCGCCTCTTCGAGCTTGTCGCCGGCACCGTTGGCCAGAAACTGGATCTCCGGGATGCTGACCGCGTCGGCAATTTTCAGCTTCGTCTGTTGCAGCGGATGCAGCGCAGCATTGCTGAGATCGGCAGTCGCTGATGCCTGCGCCAGGGCCTTGTTGGCCTCATCGATCCGCTGCTCGACGGTGCGCAGCGCTGCTTCGCGCTGGGCCTGCACCAAGGCCTGGTTGCTGGCTTCCAGGGTGGCCAGCAGTGGCTCGATCCGGCTGATGCTGGCGTAGGGCGCCGGCTCTTCGCGGATATGCTGCAGATCCTTCAGCGCGACGCTGGCCTTGGGGTCGGTGGCCAGCACATCCCGGTTGGGCTCGAAACGATTGAGTGTGGCCAGAAAGCGCTGCCAGGTCGGCAACTGGTTGGTGTAGAAGCCGCGGACGTCGTTGAGATCCTCACCGGCATCCAGCCATTCGTCGCGTGACTTGTTGAGCGCCTCGATGAACTCGAATGGATCGCGGATGGCAAGCTGCCGCTCGCAGCGTGCCAGCAAGGCGTCGATGACATCTTTGCCGGGGTAATGCGGTTGTCCGGCAGTGAGCTGCCAGCGTGTCAGGTCTCTTTTCCAGTCACTAAATTTCTCTCGGAAGTCGGCGACCAAGCCGCTTTCCTCTTTGCTGGGCTGCCCCAAAAGCAGCTTTCGATACAGATCTGACGCGCGCGCGATGCTGCCGGCATCGGCTGTCTTGCGCTTGAGGATCGAGATCTGTTTGTGCTGCACCGCCTTGGTCAAAGGATCGAACGCGCTACGCGGATCCAGATCGGAGCCGCCCATGGTGAGCTTTATTTCGCCCGCCATGAACAGGCGGGTGATCAGCAGCACCACTTCCCACTCCGGCTTCCAGCCATAGGGAATGTCGGTGAAGCGATCGACCACGTCGGACAGCAACACGCGATTCTGCGAGGCGGCGAGCTGCAGGTATTGGCGCACCTCGTCGATGGCCTGTGGGTTGCCGTCCTCGCCGCCGAGCGCCAGCTCTTGCTGTCCGACATTGTCGGCGCTGAGCAGCGCGCGAATCTCGGCAATGGGATCGGGCTTGCGGATCTTCAGGTACGGCAGTTTGTTGTAGGTATTGGTGATCAGGTAATTGATCAGCTCATCCAGCAGCGTGGGTGCCGTGGCGGCCTTGGAGCGCACCTGCTGACCCTTGGCGTAGCAGTCACCCTGCACGATCAGCTCGCCGATCTGGGCGACCAGGCGCTGCCGGCGTTCGCGATTTTCGTCTTTGCGCTCAAGCAGAATCTTGCGCAAGGACGGCGGTGCCGCGCTGGCCTTGGGGCTGTCGACGTACTTCTCGATCTGCCGATAGAGGGTCAGCTCGATATCCAGACGGGTTCCCTCGCCCATGCGGATCAGCGCTTTGCCGTTGCCTTCGGCACTGAGCATGATGCAGCGATCCGGCTTGAGGCTTTCGTAGTCGTCACCCAGCGGCGAGCGGATATCCAGGCTCAGCGCATGATTGGCTTGGCGGTACGGCGCGCCATCAAGCAGCCGGTTGAATTCGTAGTCAGCCTTGGTATCGCGGTGGCGCACCTTGGTTTGCCCGCCGAGGATTTCGTCGAAGACGATCTCCGCCAGCAGCTTGGACTTCTCCGCGGCGGATACGTCGACATGGCCGATCTCGCGAGCAATGTCGCGCTCTTCATTGGTGAGGAAGAACCACAGGTCGCCGTTACGGTTGACCAAGCGCTGCTGCTCCAGCCGCTCCAGACTCTGCTGGATCTGCCGCTTGAGCTGCAGCTTGTCGGCATCGATCTGATCAAGGCACAGTGCCGCCAAGTTGTCGATGGACGGCTTGATCACCTCGGCGATATGGCGAATCAGGAACAGCGCCTTCAGCAGGCGAATGTCCTGCTTTTCGAGGGATGGGTTTTGTTCGGCCTGGTCGATGGCGCGCTTTACGGTCGTATCGAGGAAGCTCTCGATCGAGGGATAGAAGTCGTACAGCGGCACCAGCGACTGGATGCTGCGATCGGCATTGATCTTGGCGGCGGACTGGAACGCATCCAGCAGGGAACGCTCGCCGCGTGAAAGGTGCTGACCGGTGGCGCCGACCTTTCGGATGGCCTCGAAGATTTTTTGCAGCAGCTCGAACTGGTATGGCGCGAACGGATAGTTGGCCACGTAGCTGACAGAATCGAGGTAGCCGCGCATGGTCACGGCGTTGCCGTTGAACGATATCTGGTTGTTGATGATGTCGCCCTGCTGCTCGAACACGTTACGCAGCGCCTCATGCGCGGCTTCGGTCTTGGCCAGCAGGCGTGTGCCGATTACTTCGTCGGTATTGGAACTGGCCAACGACAGGCGGGTGTGGAAGCGGCCCTGGATTTTTGAGAAATCCTGTGAGCGCGCCTTGTTGGCTTCGCCGATGGCCGCCTCTATATCTTCCTGACTGGTGACGATGACCCAGGCGCGCCCCTTGCATTGGGTGCCGAGCTGCTCGGCGATGGTTTGCAGATTGAGCATCAGCTGGGTGTTGTTGCCGATGAACTGGCCGACCTCATCGACCAGGAAGATGATGCGATGGTCCTTGCCCTTGGTATCGAGGTACTCGCGCAAGAGCTTGGCGAAGTTCTCGATGTTGATCTTGTAGCTGTCGCGGGATTCGTCGAACCAGCGCTGGGCGGATTCCACTGACATCTTCAACGCCACCGCCAAAGCCTGGGCGATTTCGTCGCGAAGGAAGTCGAACGCATCGCGTTCCGCCGTCCACGAGCCGCCATGGATGCGCGCGAACTCCTGCTGGAATGTGTCGTAGGCGCCCTTGCTGACGAGGTGGCGCTCCATCTCGGCGATGTGCGGCGCATCGCCTGAGAAACCGAGTTTTTCGTTGAACACACGCAGGAACACCTGCAAGACCACATCGCGATCGGACTTGCTATCCGCCTTGGCATCGATATTGAACAGGATGACGTCGGCGCTGCCGCGGGTTGCACGCTGGATGTCCGCCAGCAACAGCGGATCCTTGATCTTGGTTTCGTCGAAGAACTCGGCCGCACGCTTGGTGTTGCCGGAGACCGGGTCGACCGCTTCCTGGTTTTCGAGCAGGTACGACAGGATTTTGATGAAGTGCGATTTACCGGAGCCGAAGAAGCCGGACACCCACACGCCCATGCGGTCGGTGATGACCGAGTTGGTCGGATTGTCACCGGCCGCCAGATAGGCGTCGAAGAAGCGGCGAAAGTAGTCGGCCAACTGCTTGGTGACCACGTATTCGTCCAGTTCCTGCCAGATGCTTTCGGCATCGCGCTGGTCAGCCTTGATCACGCCATTGATTGGGCGGTCAATCGGCTTGCGGAAAAGCTCCCTGATTTTCATGTCTTCAGTCATCCCCTGTGAATCATTCCGCCAGCCGGAAGGCGCGGTAGTAGTGGTCATCGGCCAATGTGTTGAACAGACGCAGCGAGAAGCCGTCGTAGCGCCCGGGATAGAACATCACCACGGGCGTGTGGTTCATGATCGGCTGCAAGGCCGTCAGCAAGGTGTGCGAGCGCAGCATCGGATAGGCCGCTCCTACCCCGGTCAGCAGCAGCATTTCCACCTGTTGAAAGTCGATCTGACTGGCGATGCGTTGGGCGAGCTTGTCTTCCTTCAGCACCGGGCGAAGCGCGGCCAAGGCCGCGTCATTGCCTTTG
Source organism: Rhodanobacter sp. B2A1Ga4 (assembly GCF_018101315.1). Taxonomy (NCBI): domain Bacteria; kingdom Pseudomonadati; phylum Pseudomonadota; class Gammaproteobacteria; order Lysobacterales; family Rhodanobacteraceae; genus Rhodanobacter; species Rhodanobacter sp. B2A1Ga4. The sequence goes on from NZ_JADBJR010000001.1 coordinate 628,668, forward strand.
TCGTTCTGGATCGACAGGACGCGGTCATAGAGCTTTCGGTCTTCCAGCAGGTCGACGATAAGGTCGAAGAGGTTGACAACCGCGGGGCGTAGTACCGGTTGCTGCCTGGCGAGGCCGGGAATCAGGATGTCGGCAATGAAGCCTCGCACCACCATTTCCTGCTCTGCTGGGTAGTCGAAGACCCAGAACCCGATCTCATTGCCCAGCCCCTTGTTGGTGAGGAAGTCCGCCGAGCTGATCTTCGGCAGGATGCGATTGAGGCGTTCGCGGAAATGGTCGCTCATGCGTACAGCTCCATTATCTGCACAAGCCGCCCTTCTCCAACCGCCGCCAGGGCCTGCCGGACATCGGGATGAATATGCGGAGGCAGCAGCCGAAGCGACCGGGTGCTTTCCAGATACCTGGCCTCGGCCAGGATGCGAATGATTACCTGCAACAGCTTCTTTCGTGTCGAGGTACTCCACGTGCCAACGGCGGGATCGCGCGCCGCGCAATCGTGCAGGAAGGGTTCCCACGCGTTGACCGAAAGGGAACGCTCCAACCGTCGGACGTGATCGGCCACGACCTCGCGCAGGAAGTCCTTGAGTAGTTCGCTGTGCTTGACTGCGGCGGCGAACAACAGCTGGGTGGCGATTTCCTTGTCGCCATCTTTGATCGACTTCCATACGGACGAGTCGATGGACTCCAATCGAAAACGGATCAGTCTTGCCTGTCGTATCGCAGTGGCCGGCGATGACTTCTGCAGCACGTTGTCCACGCGCAGCGCTTGCTCCCAGGCGGAATCGTCGGGATGTTGAAGTAATAGCCCAGCGATGACCCTGCTCTCAGGGAGCATCAATGATCCGGCGGATAAATCGGCTTGATACTGCTTCAAAACGTGCGTCCAGTGAGAATCGATTGGGAGCGTTTGTGGATGGGATGAGTCAATCAACATGGTTTCAGCAGGCCTGCTCGACGGGCAACAGCCATTGGGCCAAAGCTGATGGATCGGCTACGGCCAGCTGAAATGATGGTGGCTGCTCTTTGGAGACATCCAGGGACGCGCGCAAATCGTGAATCAGGTAAGGCAGCAAGGCTCCACGTTCGGTAATACCGCGCGTGGAAGCTCCCTTGAAATACTCATCCTGCACGAGGCGTTGCTGCTCCCTGGATAGTTCAGGATGCGCGACAAGTCGAAGATCCACGAAAGTTTGCCAAGCGATATCCAGCGCGGGATCAGCTTGTGCTGGCCTCTCCGCATCCAACGGGCGCACGTCATGAATGCGACCTAGACTGAAATCTCGAAACGCCAAAACTTGTGCGCACCAGGCGCGCACGTGCCAGCGGCGACCGGCTTGTACCAATGCATGTGGCCAAATTTCGCGACTGTTTCGACCGGGTTTGCGCATGGAGCCATGTGTGATGTTCACGCCACTGTTGTCCTCACACGCTCGGTGCAGCAGCGAGAACAGCGCCGACTCGATGTCACCGAGATCCATATGCACACGGACGACGGGCTCGGTGCCGGCACGGGTGCGATCAACGAGGGCGAGGTACTCCTCTACCGTGCCATCTGTGAGGACAGCTTTGATGGAAGGCGTGGCCAAATAGCTCTTCGTGGACGCCTCATACTCGGTCGCCCCGGGGTTGAGTTCCCGATAGGCGGCGACCAGCCGGCTGGCGGTGGTGAAGTGAATGCCCAACATGGCGCGAAGCCGGGCATTGCGCACCCGCCCCTCCCAGAGCAGCAACAGCTCCACGACGCGCAAACCCGCATCGGTATTGAGTCGGGATTCCCCCAAGGCATTCCTCCTGTCGACCTCCAGATCATAGCGTATAAGCTATGATCGACAAATCGCTAAATAGACGTGCTCCGCACCTCTGCTACCTTATGTAAGCAAGTGCAGACATCATCAGGATTCCCTCGAAGCGTGGCCAACCGTATTGGAGTACTCCGCCAAGCGCGGGGCCTATCACTTGAAGCGCTGGCTATAGAAGCTGGGACGACAAACCAGCAGATCAGTCTTCTTGAAAGTGGCAAGCGCCGGCTGACGGTAGACTGGTTGGTTCGCCTTTCGAAAGCACTCACTTGCCATCCATGGGAGCTAGTCGCCGAGGATCTGCCAGAACCCCTAGCCCCCGCAGAGATACGCCTGCTGGAGCGGTTTCGCGGCCTAACGAGTACTCAAAAAAATGGACTGCTGGCGTTCTTGAATACAGATACAGAGGCGGTCGCCCGCCCCGCCCGTCGTAAACAGCCATGACAGAGTAGTTTTCTTCTCATGTGTTGGAATTTCTTGACTTTATCCAACATTTTGCCTAATGATTGCCATTCTCCACGGCATTGGGACTCGTCCCAGGCGCGAATATGGGCTGGCGGGGACACGCATCGCACCATGGTGACAACGAGCGACCCACTCAGGTCGCCCAGTACGTCCGCATGTCCACAGATCATCAGCGCTACTCCACCGAGAACCAGCGCGACACCATCAGCAAATACGCGACCCAGCACGGGATGGCTATTGTCCGGACCTATGCCGACGAGGGTAAGAGCGGGCTGAGCCTGGAGGGGCGCAATGCGCTGAAGCAGCTGATCGACGATGTCGAATCCGGCTCCCCCGGATTTGGTGGCATCCTCGTCTACGACATCAGCCGCTGGGGACGCTTCCAGGACGCGGACGAGAGCGCCTACTACGAGTATCTGTGCCGGCGCGCCGGCATCCAGGTGTTCTATTGTGCTGAGCCCTTCGAGAACGATGGCAGCCCGATGGCGACCATCATGAAGAGCGTCAAGCGCGCCATGGCGGGCGAGTACAGCCGTGAATTGTCGAACAAGGTCTTCCAGGGACAATGCCGCCTGATCGAATTGGGTTTTCGCCAGGGCGGCACCGCGGGTTATGGTCTTCGGCGCATGTTGCTGGATGAAAACCGGATGCCAAAGGGGCACCTTCGGCTCGGGGAAAAGAAGAGCCTGCAGACCGATCGCGTGGTACTCGTGCCAGGTCCCGAAGACGAAGTCGCCACGGTTCGATACATATATAAAGAGTTCCTGGAGTCCGCGCTATCGTCCCGATGTCGTGGCGAGGGATTCCGAAGGCGATCTGCTGATTGAGATACGAGTCACGCACGCCGTCGGCGATCAGAAGACCCGTAACGTCCAGTCCGATGGTCACCGTATGGTGGAAATTGACCTATCGAGGATCACAGCCGATCAGGCAGAAGATCCTGATCTATTTGAGCGCCTTGTGCTGAACACGGCCAGCAACCGAATCTGGATTTCCCATCCGCAGGCTTCGGAGGCATGGCGACGCTCCCGCGACGAGCTCAAAGCGATGATCGGTGCCAAGAATAAGGTCATCGCGGTTGACCGGGCCTCTCGCCAAAGGCTTCGCGAAGAAAATGATGCGCAAAGACAAGCCATGACTACTCGCAAGGAGCGGTATCGCCAAGAGTGTCGCCAGCCTCACCTGGCAGCTCTGGCGACATTGGAAAAGAAAACCTCGAAGAGCGTGATCGAGGCGAAGTACCTAGAACTGCTGAGGCGTGACCGGTCCAGTGCTGACGTGGCTGTCAGTCTAGTCACCGAAGATGCAGCCCGGTCGTATCTACATGTCGTACCGGATTTGGGTTGGGTGTACGACGCGCATCCATACCTCTGGCAGGCCGGCGCATACTTACGCTTCATTGAGGGGAAGCTGCCGGGTCAAACATTTGAACAAGCGGTGCTCGGCCGTTGGGTCAGAGCCACCTACGGTGCAGACGAATCGTTGTGGTCGCTTTTCCGCGCGCAGTGGGTTGCACGGGACGAGGCCCTGAAGCGGGGCCATCGCATGCGCCTGCCGTGGGCGTGGTTTTTCAATCGTGAGGAGAACAACCGTATCCCCAATTTCTTCGAACCCATCGACGAGTTCGTGGGCAAGATGATGCGTTGCGGTGTGCTGACGCGAGCTCCGAATCGACGGGGGTGGCTGACCATTTGCGAACCGCCGAAGAGCCGGGCAGACCCTATTTCGTCGCTCGTGTCCCAGCCGGCTCCATCTCCCTTTTTCCCGACTCCGCACATCGTTTCAGTGACAGCTGTTCCAGATCAGAATTCAGATCCGTTATTTGGCAAAAGCATCTGGCACGAGAGTTTTGGCATCGGTGTTGTCATGACGCGGATGGTGCGATCCAGTCCGGTCTACAACGTTCGGTTTGGAGATGACTACTGGCGGAGAATCCTGCTGCGAAGCGATCACCATGACTGGCGGCTGATCGATCGGTTGGCCTGAGAAGAGCCTCTCTTTTGACGATGGCTTTGGCCCTAGCGAAATTTTGCAACAACCTGTTGCAAAAAATCGGTATCACTGCATGATCGGGTCAATAGGTCAGCAGTTTGCTGACCTATTCGGTACGCAGGCGATGGCGCCACGCGCCTCCCTCAGCGAGGTCGCGCCCTTTAAGTGTCCGACGCGCTGGCGGGAGCAGCGCAGTCCCATTCTCAGGTTCCGTAGAACTGAATGCCGTGATGGCAGATCTCGGGCAGCGGGGCATCGGGAGGCACACAGGTCAAGGTGACCGGAAGCGCTGCGGGCGGCACTGTGGAGTTCAACTCCAATGTCGTCAGTTGCACCAGGCGTTCTTCGTTTCCCGACGTCACTACCAAGGTCAGCAACAGGAAAACGTCTGCATCATCGGTTCCGCGGTGTACCTCGAGCAGATAACCGGCGCGTACCGCCGGCTCACGCATGAACAGTTCACGCAGAGCCAAGACCAGCGCATCCGTTGGAACGGTAGGCGGACACACACCTACCGGCTCACCTTGTTGCAACGCGTCCTGAGTAAAGAATCCCAAGGGGCGCCATTCCAAGAGCGCTTTGATCTCGGGCGGATAGAGCGCCACTTGATCGACATTCGGATTCAGCATCAGAGTAGCGCCCTGGGTCAGCTCAAAGAGGCGACGGCCACTCATCGCCACGATGCCCACCTTCCCTGCCGAAGCCATTTCCGCCTGTTCGCGATCACTAAAAAACGGCAGCACTGTCTGGCTGTTGTCGGGCCGGACGAACTGGATGAACCGGATACGATCCGCCGGCACGGGGCCAGCCGGGACATGCGCATACATGGTGCAGGCTAGGAGTGCCTTGAAGAAGGCTTCTTCGACGCGCTTCCCGTCTCCCGGATTGGCCGGCGACCTTGCGGCCTGCAGTAATGTCTGGAGTTGCGGCGTTGTTACCGTTGTCATGGGGATGGACTCGCAGTTAGTCCACGTCCATCAGCAGGCGGCACGAATCAGCAAGGTCTTGGAAATCGATATTCCGACGGAAGCCAACGCGTTCCGTGGCTCCATGTCGGACTTCATCAAGTATCACCTTCCAGCATTCCAAACGCGCTGTTCAAGCAAACAAAATTAATTGCTGTTGACAGCGCGAAGCATGGCCGTGACCGAGCCCACGCCTTCGGTCGAAGGTGATCGCACGCCGCTAGCATGCTTATGATTTAGGGTTGCAAGGAGGCCCGACACTCCCAAGCACACGTAGCGGCGGCATCCTCTGGAATGGGTGTGACCGGTGTGTTGTTCCCCCAACCTTCGCAGGTTGGCGAATGTACGGCCACAGGGGTTCTACGTCTTCTAACAGCGGCACGGGACGCGCAGAAGGCCGGCAGGAACTTCTTTCAACTGAGCTGAAAGAACGGCCGATGATCCAAGGTGGCGTACCTTGCCAAAGCCTAGGATTCGACATTTGCGCACGAAATGCGTCCCAGTCAACCGAAACATGGGCGAGAATCCAGCGTATACCGACCATCATGTCTTCGATGCACTGCAGCAGCAGGTCAACATCAGGCCGCACCCATCCAAGACTGGATACGGATGGTAACGTCGCGTAAAGATCAAGCGCGTACTGGCCGACACGATGAAAGTCAGAACTGGCCGCTGATTCCCTTAGCAAGGTCAGGATCGCCAACAAGCCAAGAAAATCTCCACGCGATGCGAGTGACGCCGAATCGTCCCAAGAATACGAGATCGCCTCGCCTCTAGACGTCGCGGATCCACTTAGACGAGGGAGCACCCAAAGTCGCCCTCCGTCCGGTTGCGCGATGTAGAGGCTCCGCACTGCCCGTCCGGCGGCAGGCGCGCTCATGGTCTTTGGTCCCAGCAGAGCCGCTATAGCGAATATGTATCCTGTCCCTGCGATCTGGCTGTCGACCCGGTGGACGATACCTTCGGAAACGTAGCGTTTTCCTGTTTCCCAGGCGCGCATGAGGCTCGGATTCAAACCATATCCCGTATCGGGTGATGCAAAGCATTCGAATTTGCGGATGAATTCGTTCCGCGTGACCGCCCTCGACACGTTCAATGCGTGGCGATACCAGAGTCTGGTTCCGAGAATGCGTACAGCGGTTCGCATAGATTTTGCGTCACTACCACATTGACGCACTTTAAGCAAGAAAATGTTTCAATGTGCATGGCACAGCGCGAATCATTGCCCTACCGCGGGCCGTTCGAACGAGTTAGCGTCCTTCGAAACCGCGCGACAAGCGGCGACACTCGAAGACATCCCAATCATATGGTGACGAAAGCAGAACGCGAGACGGACCTCCGCAAGCGATTCGGTGATGTGCTGACGCTGTCCGACCTTGCCGCCGTCCTGAGGTATCCGTCGGTCGGCGCGGTCCGGAAAGCCAGGGAGCGCGGACAGCTGCCCGTGGCGCTCGTACAAATGCCGCCACGGCGCGGATGGTTTGCGACCACCGAAGCCGTGGCAGAACTTTTGTGCGCGCTTGAACACAGCCGATGCCATGTCGACGAGGACGAGCAACGAATTCGGACGCCCGAGGAGGACATCGACTCCGCAAAAACACGCTGAGAAGTGCGGGTTTCTGCTTGCATGCACAAGCGGGGCCCAAATAAAAGCCCCTGCGAACAGGGGCTCTCAACTGCATCTTAGTTTGGCGGCTAAGCGCATGTAGGGAATCACGGTTCGCAGGCGGCGTCAAGTGCTTTTTGCCTCTGAAGGCAAAGAGCAAGGCCGCCCTTTGCCTGGAGATTCCCGCATGAACACATCACGCTCTAGCGAAGATCGATATACGGACGCTCTCGCTCGATCCGCCCCCCTGGTCTCTTACTGTCTACGCGCGTTTTCTCGCACCGAATTGAAGTGGAAGGACGTGTACGCGTTCCTGTTCCCAAACAAGCAAGGGAGCTGACGTGACTTCGCCGGCCCTGCACCCCTACACCGCGCGCGAACTCTCTTACCGCGAGGTTAGAGACGAGGATGTCTATACCTTTCATTCGCCAAAACACGCTATGCGCCGGGTTCGGGTAGCGTATATCGCCACCTATATGCTCGCGCTGGTTCTGGAGTTTGATCCTAACGTCGAATGCTATGTAGAGCGCCCGCGCATCCTGAAGTGCGGTGGCGATATCTACGAGTTCGCGTTTTGGTATCGCGAGCGCTCCGGAAGGGAATACCTACCGCTTCTCGTCCCCAACAGTGCCATCGGCCCTGCCCCGTTGGGTCATCGACGGCATCGCCAAGCGGAAAACCTTCTAGCGGCCGCCGAACAAGCGCACCTACCCTTAAAATTTGAATTTGAAACGGAGCTCCTTCAACGCGCTACGGAATTGGCGTCATGGCACCGGCTACTCCCGTCCGTTCAACTTGCCGTCCGGATGCCGCACCGCTTCGAACTGCGACGACGGGTTATGGACGTCGCAAAGAGTCTAGGCCGCGTACGCGCCTCTCAGATCGCCAGCGCACTGGAAGGTTACCCGCAAGGTGATGTCGGCTGCGTGATCGGCGATTTGATCCATGCCGGTTCGCTCAGGATTTCCAAGCAGGTGGTTTTCTCTTGGAACGCCATTTGCGAGGTAGTGCCGTCATGACTACCAACGTGCCACCTATCAGCGAGACCTCAACATATCAAAGGCTCCAGGAAGCGTCCGTACCCGAGGGCATTCGCCCCAAGTACAAGAAAAGAGAGCTCGCACTAGCCGCCGTCTTCAGTGGAGCAAGCATTCAAGAAACTTCAGAGCATTTTGAGGTGGATCGCACCACGCTCACGAGGATGGTACAAATCGCAGCACAGATAGCGCCTGACGGAAAGCCGTATGGATATCGCGTGTGCATTCCGTACCTTCGCGTCCAAAAACCTCAGCACGACACGAATACCATGCCAGCCTCCGCACGAGCTAATGCATTCAACCATCTCTTAGCAACGCTCCCGGAATTGTCCGCACTGATCATCAAATACGTAGGGCGGCTTCCCACTCACAATGAGCCAAGCCCGAAATTTGAAAATCTCTTTCGAGAATTCAAGAAATATCTCAAAAAGAAAGATCTGGCGCTCTTCTATCCCTTGAATTCGCCAGACGAAGGGCGGCGAGCTCTCCTCAACTGGTTAAAGCGCTATCGCAAAGCCCTCAAAGACAGCGAAATGGTTATCAATGAGGATGGCACTTTCACCATCAGCCGGCTCGACCAGGTCTTCTTGCTTCTTCCGCTGGATCGGGTCGAGTTTGATGGACACAAAATCGATAACGATTCGTACGGATACGTCCCGACTCCGGATGGTACATGGCTCGCTAAGAAGCTCAGCGCCATATGGATTCTGGCATCTCTTGACGTCAGCTCCCTATGCGCGTTCCCGCCGCATGTCATTGTTTCCAAATCCTACGATTTCGTGGACGTACTCGAGGCGTTGTCGAATCTCTTGAAGCCTTGGGAAAAGCGCGACCTCATCGTGCCAAATTTGAAATATCCTTCCGGCGCATGGATGCCGACGATGGTCGGCACTTACGACAAAATACTCCGGTTGGCGGGCCTCGCAGTCGATAATGCCTTTTCTCACAACGCGAAGATCACCACGAAAAATTTCGGCGAGCATTTGCTTGGTGTCGTCAATCTTGGCTATCCGGGTGTGCCTGAAGGGCGGCCGAATATCGAAGCGTACTTCAAGCGTATCAAACGTGCGGTGCTGGACTTCATTGCCGGGGGATCTAAGCCTGCAAACAGTCGAGGCGGCGAGAAGGTTCAGGTTTCCGACAAATCAGGAGGCGACTATCCCGTATTCATTGACGCATTGCGGGATCTCGTCGATGTGGAAACTGCGGCTTACAACATCACTCCTCATCCCTCGCTTCAGAACAGGACGCCGAAAGATGTTTTTGAGGCCCATCTCAAAGCAGGCCTATGGACGACTCAATCGGCACATACAGAAGCGCACGCGAGAGAGATCCTCGCCATCCATATGAAGGTGACCATCCGCGGCAATAAGGACAAAGGGGTTCTGCCGTATGTGAAGTCGGACTATGGCAAGTATCGCGCCAAAAGCCTCAATAAGCGCTATGACCTCCTTGGCAAAACCTTCACGGCAACCATCTACGCCGACGAAGCGCATCACATGCATCTTTGGGATACGAACGGAAACCTTTTCGTTCTCCTTCACGGGCTGAGGCCTTGGCGTACGCCGCACACCTTGAAGCAGCGTGTGGAAATCTGCAAGTGCGTCCGAAACGGCCTCCTTACGATTGAGGGCACAGACAATGCTGTGCTCGCCTATCACGACTACGTGCGCGCCAAAGCCGCTGAGCTCCAATGGGCGACGGATGCCTATGTGCGTAACAACCTCCATGGAACACACGCTGCTGCACCTTCCGTCAAGCCGACTCCGTTTTCGCATCTCACCAGTCTGGCCGACTTGAAGCCCCTCGGGGGAGTTGTCGACCTCAGACCACGCAGGAAATCCTTATGACCAACGAATTAGCGCCAAACCATTCAACGGCTTATCCCGTATTAGAAGCCATTGGAACTGCCAGCGTATCCGGTGACGGAACCTTTAATATTTATGGTTGCGGCCGAACGGGCAAGACGCGGTATATGGCCCTCTCCCTGAGTGGTAGATATACATCGTGGAGAAATCTCACATGAGTGACAGCAATAGGCATCCCCTGCTGCGGGAAATCAGGCCCATGATCGTGACAGAGCCCATTAATCGTATAGCCAAGGACAGCAAAAATGCCGTTGAGCGCGGAGATCGCGGACTTCCCATCTACGGTCTTGGTCGATCTGGAAAGACCTGGGCTTTAAATTGCCTTGCCGCGCTTAAGGACTGGCGACCATTTCCCATGGCCTTCTTTACAATGGACTACGGCACACCTGGCAACGCCACCGAAACCTACTTCTCTGCCTCTGTTCTTAGCGCTGACTCTCAAAGAATCATTCATGCAGCCACTGGCGTGGAGGGCATGGCGCGTGCAGGAAACTTGCTGCTGGAGCGTACCAAGCACGGAAAGGAAATCATCGTTGCGTTCGTGATTAATGAGGCCAATCGTTTCACGACTGACGAATTGGATCATCTGGTGACCATCGACAATCAGGTCGAACGGGCAGGAAAAAGGCTCTTTTGCATCCTTAATTATCAAAGTGACGCCATAACCAAGGAAGGACAGTCGATCGAAGATCGGCTTCGATCGCAACACGTTGGCCGATTTTATTCCGCCGCGCACGGTTTCACAGGGCTTCACTGGGGGCCAAAAGAAAATATGGCACCTGATTTCGAAAGCTGCGATGTCACAATGGCCTTGGATGAGTACCAGCATGGAAACTTCGTCCCCGAGACAGCAGCCTGCCCGTGCCTGGCGCATTTCGCCTCCAGTGCTTGGGCACGCGGCTACCGTGTAACTTCTCAGGTAGGTCTTATTCGAGAAGTACATGAAGAACTTCTGACCCAGCATGCTTTACCAATTGATGAGCCATGGCCGATGCAGGCCTTTGACAGATTTGTGTACTACCTCTTTGCGCGCATTGCTGGCCAAGATCTAGGCTTTCGAGAGTTCACCAAAGAACAAGTGCTGGCGGCTCTTGTCTGGAGCGGATTACTCGAACTTCTACAATCCTATTATCCGGTGCGTTAATCATGATCACAACCAACTTGGGTTGCACTGACTTGGTCGGCGGAGACATGCGAGACGTGCCTGGAATATCGCTATTTGGTGCGTTCGCTCGCATTGTTCGTCTTAACCATATTCCGTCATCGGGGTTCTTTTCCGGACTCTCGCTGCGAAATCGGCATGCCGTTGATTTGTCATTCCGACTAACGTTTGGCTCCTGTCGCCGTTCTGTCGCAACATCTATCGGGGTCAACACGGGGGCCTCGCTGCGCTTCTCGGATTGGTTACCGTTCGAATGCGATGAGAACGTCTTTGAGCAGGATTGGTCATTTCGCTTCTGTCCGGTTTGTTTACGTCACGGATTTCATTCTTACCTTCAACAGCTCCCGTGGGTAACGCGATGTCCTTGGCATCGGTGCAGGCTTCGAACGACGTGCAGTATTTGCGATGCCCCTCTTTCGCTGACCAGCGGGTCGGACAAGCCCTTGCTGGTGTGCCGAAATGGGCATGACCATTTCGATGAAATTTCTACTTGCATTAATACTTTTTGCCCTGACGGCATGGCTTCGGTATTCCTGGAGCACTATCTCGATTGGGCTGCGGAAGAGAAGCTTCAGTGGAAACTCCTACCACCTGAGGCACGCACCACCAATGTGCAGGCATTGGCTTCGGCCATCAAGCTGCCACCATCATGGCGTGAATGCTGCGGGACGCATTCCGAAAATGCGATTGTGGCTCGCAGTAGAACATTCATGACCTGCCCCCAAAGACCCGGGGACCTTTCCGATGTACCCTCTTCGTTCGCAAAGGTCTCCGCGCTTCAGAAAAGGGTTCTGGGGATAGAACTGCCGAGAGCCTACGTGTCAGGCTTTGTAAAGATAGCCTGCGATCTTGCGGAGGAACTCCCACCCGAAAGCCTCACTGATTCAGAGATTCACCTTTTCTTCGATGGACTCGAACGTCAACCGGATCGCTCGTTTAGGCCCGCAAAACGGGCCCCGCTATCAGACGTTAAATTTCTCCCGCCCTTACTGGTGGGCGAACGCCGTATCGTTCATCTCAGCTCGCTAAGCCCCCAGGCTACGGGAACGATCGCGCGTCTCATCATCTCTCATCTACATGAGACTGAGCCCTTTGGCGGCAACTCTGACGAAGAGAGCCAACGACTCTTTTTGCTCGCGGCTGGCGAGATCCTTAAGCGCGCCTACGCCGAAGGAGTGCGTAATATCCTTTCGCGCTACGTTTCCGCTCTATTCGACTCGACAAGGAATCGGCCTCATTTAACAGAGCCCTGGCTCCTGATCCGGACAAGAGACAAACGACTGGCTGAAATACGAGTCATCTGGGCGAAAGCCACACGCCCCGTCTAGCAGGCGACGTCCCCCGCTGTGTAGGTTTTAGTGCTCAACATTCCTCAATGCAGAGGATTTTCTTCCCAGCATTTTCCACTGTGAAACTTTCTATGTCTGGCTTTCCTTGCTGCCGAAGTTTATATGCCTGCCCTGCTTGGCTGCCAAACCTTTGTTGTTCTGGCCAAGAAAGATCTTCGCAGAAAGATCACGCTTAGCATCTATTAAAACAATGACTTCCGTTATTGATCTTTTATTGCCCAGAACAGCAACTAAGAAACCGCCTCCCAGCAGCCAACTAGCTGCCGCATAGTCGCTGACCGACCAACGATGTGCCTCATTCTTGCCGTCCGCGCTGACAAACCGCCGCGAATTCGCCGGCCCGTATTTCAAAAGCCAGTATGGGTCCACCAACAAGCTGCCGCATATTTGGGCCAACAAACCGCCACCAAGTAGCTCCACGGAAAATGTGCAACAAGCTGTTGCACAATTGGTCAACAGGCTATTGACCAAATCCTGAGGGTGATCTCCCTGACCGATTTCCACTTCCAAGACACGCCCGGCAGTCATATTGTGTCCCCAAGCAAAGTCGCTCAATTACTGGGGCTCTCGCTCGATGACTTGGCATCTGCCGCAGGCGTCCACCGGAGCTTCCTCACCGCGCACCCGCAATCGCCGCGCGTGCAGGCTCTTCTGCGTGACACTGTCGACGTCTTGAATGCCGCCAAGGAGGCCTTCGGCGAGGCCGAGTTTCCCATCGCGTGGCTCCTCAACGAGCCGCTGTCGGTGTTCCGCCAGAAGACCGCGTGGGAATTGATCGAAGCGGGCCGGACAGACGACGTCCTCGCGTACCTCAACTCCTACTCGGCGGGCTTCCTCGGTTGATCCCCTTACTTCGTTTGGGCCTTGGCGGCCTTCGAAGACTTGGCCGATCGAGGAGCTCGCTTCGTCTTCAGGCTGGCGGTGGCCTTGGCTAGGGAAGTTTCGAGTGCCGAGACTTGCCCCAAGAGACGCGCGACTTCCTTCTCGGCCTTCTGCGACTGTTGCTGCGACGCTTCGCATCGTGCCTCAAGCCCTTGAAGCGCCTCGCGATAGCTTCGCTCGGCTGCTTCGAGGCGCTGCTGCCACTGCTTGGCCTCTTGCCGGGCGCGGTCGACTTCCTGATGCGCGCGATCCTCGACGGTTCGAATGTGCGCCGCGGTGCGCTCCCGTTCTTGATCCGCGGCGATGAGGCGAGCGGCCTTATCGGCCTGAAGGGCCTCGATCTCGCCCGTTTGCCGATCAGCCATCGCCTGCAAGCGATCCCGCTGTTGGACCAGATCTTCCCGGAGGGCGTGGCTGAGGTATGGCCGGGATTCTGGAAATTTTCGCAGAAACACATCTAAGTAACTGTAGCGTCTAAGGTTCTGTTCCATTGAATTAGCTCAACTCAGCTAAAATTAGCAACATCGAAGAATTGCTGCGAATCGCGGCTGCACATCGAAAACGCCGAACATGCTGTCACCCGATCAGCATGGCGATGTGGGTTACGGAACCGGCGGCTTACGCTGAACAACTCCCGGAGCGTGCATGCACCTGAACGAAATCTCACGGGGCGTCTAACTAGGTAAGGCTCAGCTAAGAGCAAACAAGCAATCTGAGCCTGCCAAACACTTCGCGAGGAGCTGTTTCGGTACCAACAACCTCAATTCTGGAGAACCAATTATGCGCAAGTCCCTGCTCGTCAGCTCGTCCCTTGCACTGTGTGCCATGGCGTTTTCAACCATCGCCGCCGCTACTCCTGCAGATCTGGCGGCACAGGCCCACGTCAAGATGGCCGAGGCGCGTAGCATCGCCCTGAAAGCTTCTCCCGGAAAGATTGTCAAGGAAGAACTTGAAAAAGAGTCGGGCGGAAGCGGCCTGCGCTATTCCTTCGACATCACCGCAGCCGGTGTTACTCACGAGATCGGGGTAGACGCCAAAGACGGCAAGATTTTGGAAAACTCCATCGACAACGGCAACGATTAATCCTCAGCCGGCCGGCATCCGGCCAGCGACATTAATTTGAAGCGAGCCCCAACACGGAGTGATCCGAGGCCGCTCCGGCCGCGCAGTCGAAGTGGCTTTTTGCTGATCGAACTTGCTGCAGCTCACGAAGGGACCGTGCCCGGAAATGGGTAAAATCGACGCGTAGGCCTCAAACGAGGCCTACGCGTCGCGCTGCTTGCCCTGTTTTTTCCGAGGCATTGCTGGCGACATCCGTTCTGCCAGTAGCGCACTGATACGCGATTCGGCCGTGGTCGCCCGAGTTTCCAGCGATCGCATCGCCGTTCCCAGTCCATCCAATTGCCCGCGAGCCGCGGCCAGTTCGACCGCCATCCGATCGCGATCCGCGACAGTAGCGGCCAATGCCTCTAAGCGGGTATCACGTTCGGCCAGTTCACGACGGTGATGTCCTGCTTCCAAGCGCAGCTCCGCCAAACTGGCCTGCTGTTGCTCCAGCCGCTCTCGCGTTTTGCCGGCCTGCTGTTCTGCGCGGCGCTGACCTTCGCGAGCTGCATCGATCTCCTGCAGCATTCGGGCTTGGGCGACTTCCAGCCGTCCGCTCGCTATATCGCGTTCGGCCTGAAAAGCCGCATCCCGACTCGCTATCAAGGCTTGGAACTCCTCAGCCTGCTCGGTTTGAGCTCGCCGGATACGTTCGATTTGTTCAGCGGTTTCAGCCTGCAAAGCCATGAGTCTTTGTTGTAGTTCCTGCCCATCCTGGAGAGCTTGGTTCTTCGCGCCAATCTCAGTCTCTGCTCGCGCTTGCTGCGCGGCGACTTGATGCCGGAGTGTTTCACATTGTTCACTCAGTGCTGCCACCGTCGCCAGTGCTATGTTGCGCTCTTGCGCGGCTGCATTCCGTTGCTGGTCGGCCTCCGCCAAGGCAGTTTCCAAGGCGCCACTCTGTTCGGCAAACACCGCTTGGCCCTGCTCGACAGCGGCTACCCACAGAGCCTCCATGGCATCGGCCACGGCGGCCGGGAGATCAGCACCGAGGGCGTCAACCTTCGTGCGATCG
Source organism: Rhodanobacter sp. B2A1Ga4 (assembly GCF_018101315.1). Lineage (NCBI taxonomy): Bacteria > Pseudomonadati > Pseudomonadota > Gammaproteobacteria > Lysobacterales > Rhodanobacteraceae > Rhodanobacter > Rhodanobacter sp. B2A1Ga4. The sequence continues at coordinate 643,912 of NZ_JADBJR010000001.1, forward strand.
CCTTTCCACAGTTTTAGCTCGTCATTGATCGTCGTACGGCTGCCTTGCTGGATGGCGGCGTAGATTTGATCGACGGTGATTTCGTGGGGCCGCTTCCCGTCGGCAACGAGCTGCGCAGCGGCTTCGCGGGTACGTTGGCGGGTGTCACTGATGCGGCTCATGGCATTTCCAGTCGCTCGGAGGGTCAATTTTTGAAGTGACGATAGATGTATATCACAGTATTACATTATATATATAACGATTAATCCTAGAAATTTACGATAACTCCTATAATCGAAAGTCTTTTGACGATACCCTGCATATTCCGTGGCGTGGGACATTGGAAAGCATGACTGAGCTGATAGTGAGTCTTTTGGCGTTGCCCCAAGCCTTGCCGCCCGCCCTGTCCGGTTGCGTCGGCACCAATCGCGCACCGGCCAGCGTGGCGCGGCAGATTGCGGCCAACGACGACGTGGCCGCGATCGGCTTGTGGTTGGCGGAATATCACGACTCGCCACATACCTTCCGCAGTTACCACAAAGAAGCCGAGCGGCTGTTGCTCTGGGCCACGCAAGTACGGGGCAAGCCGGTGTCGAGCCTCACCCGCGAGGACGTGATCGCCTACGAAGCCTTCCTCGCGCATCCGCCTGCTACCTGGTGCGACGACGGCCTGGCGCGTCGCGGTGAGCATCGGCGACTCTTCGTCGGTCCGTTGGCCGAGCGCAGCCGCCGCCAAGCGTTGGGCATTCTGGCGGGACTGTTTAATTATCTCGTACGCGCCGGCTATCTCGCTGGCAGTCCGTTTGTGCTGCAGCGACGACGGGCGCGCCGCGGAACCCGGCGCACCATCGAGCGCTATCTGGACCGCGCTCTCTGGGAGGACGTACTGCGGATCGTCGATGGCTGGCCGCAAGACACTTCGAGGGAGCGGCAACGCTACGAACGCGTTCGGTGGATCCTTCGTTTCCTCTATGAAACCGCACTGCGGGCCGCCGAAGCGGCGGCCACCGGCGAAAGTGATTTCCAACAACTCCGTGGGCGGTGGTGGCTACACACCGTGGGCAAAGGCGGCGTTGAGGGCACGATTCCGCTGAGCGATGGTCTCATGGTGGATTTCGCACGCTATCGACGCTTTTATGGATTGCCACCAATACCTGCGATGGAGGGCAAGATACCGGCCATTCTCGGTATCGCCGGAAGGCCGTCTCCGTTGACGTCTACCGCGGTCTACCAGATCGTCAAGGACGCCTTCCGACGCGTGGCCGATACGTTGCAAAAGGAGGATTGTGCCAAAGCCACGCGTCTGCGGCGGGCATCAACACACTGGCTGCGGCATACAGCCGCCACGCACCAAGCCGAGGACGGCACACCGATTCACCACATCCAACAGAACCTGCGCCACAGCTCTATTGGCACGACGTCGATCTACATTCATGCGGAAGAAGATGCACGGCATGCCAGCACCACGAAAACACGCAGCGAGACATCCGCTCCCCCAGGAGACGTGCCATGACTGACCCCGACGATCGCTTTGGCATGCCCGACAGTGCGTTCAAGTCCGCCCGGGAAAGCCATGGCTTGAATAGCCCGGTTTTCCGTGCAGGTATGTATGTCCCGTCCCGGCATGAAGTAGCCACTCTTTCTGCCGCCAAACTTCTACCCATCGTGGTCGACTGGATGTGGGAAAGTCCGTCGGAGTTGATCCCTAATAACGATCAGATTTCGCAGCTGCGCGCCATACTTCTGAGCCGCCCTGATGCCGCCGCACCCGAGGTACGCGAACTCATCGTGGCCTGTGAGGATTATTTGAAGGTGTAAGCAGATGGCCCGAAGCAGAGTGAACTATCGCCAGGAATTTCAACTTCCGTTAACACGAATGGGCACACGATCTCACCGTTGCGTCTGGCAACTCATCGTTGGGACAGCGATATGACTATTTCACGCAAATCATTACTTTCGACGTTTGGCTCTCTGGTGCTCGCTTTGGCCCTAAGTGGTGTCGCCGTGGCTCAGGACAGCACGCCCGCAAGCGGCATGGACAAAATGGGGGCCATGCACTCGGACATGAAGGGTATGCACGGCAACATGATGGGTATGCACAAGATGCCAGCGACCGTGACGGCGGCGGATGCAAAGACCGGTGTGGTCGATGTGACGACCGAAGGTATGGCTTTGAAGGTGCATTTCCCACCGTCCGCCATGGCCAGCCTGAAAGCCGGAGACAAGATCACGTTGCATATGGGCTTCAGCAAGCCGTGAATCATCTGAACCCACCTCCAGAGTTGAGGGTGCCAGGTCGCACGGGTATGCTCGCCATATGACCTTCTCGCTGCGTCAGCTCGCCCGTTCACGTCGCCTCCGGGCGATGGGCATGCTGGCGTGGCTGATGCTGGTCATCAACTCATTGGCCGCTGCACCGATGGGCATGACGGGAATGCCTCATTCCCATCCCATGCACACAACGGTTGCGGCGGTCAGTGAACACTGTCATCACCACGTAGCCGCCAACAAGGCAGCCCGACCCTGTTGCGACGATCAGGCAGGTTGCTGCGGCGGCATGACCGGTCACACCTGTAATTGTGCAGCGATGTGCAGCACCACCATGCCACCCGAGCCGGCTGTGGCTTTGGTCTCGGCCGCGATCACCGCCCGTTACGCCATGCCGCTGCCCCGTAGCGCGCCCTCGTTGAATACCGCCCCTCCGTTGCGACCACCGGCGGTCTGACTCTCCCTCGTTTCTGATGAGCTTTGCTGGCGATCGTCGTGTGTCGATGATTGCCAGCAATCGGCTGTGATCGGTATCGGCATGATCGGTACCGCCTGCCCTGGAGAGAGTCCATGAACCTGTTTTCCCCGCCCCCTGCAGATTTGTCGCGGCGACGTTTCGTCCAGGGTGTCGCCATCGGCGGCGCTGTGGCCGGTTTGGGCCTGCTGCGTCCCTCGAACGTCTGGGCATTGACCAACCCCGGTCACCCCACGGTGCTGAGCGGCACCGACTTCGCGCTGGATATCGCCGAAACACCGGTCAACTACACCGGTGCCACGCGTCTGGCCACCACGGTCAATGGCGGCATCCCTGGCCCGATCCTGCGCTGGAAGGAAGGCACCACGGTGAACCTGCGCGTGACCAACCGACTGCGCGTGCCGACTTCGATCCACTGGCACGGCATCATCCTGCCGTTTCAGGAAGATGGCGTGCCCGGCATCAGTTTCGATGGCATTGCGCCCGGCGAAACCTTCCTCTATCAGTTCAAGGTGCGTCAGTCCGGCACCTACTGGTATCACTCGCATTCGGGTTTCCAGGAACAGACGGGTCTGTACGGCCCGCTGGTGATTGAACCCGCCGGCCCCGATCGCCATCCCACCGATCGCGATTATGTGGTGATGCTCAACGACTGGACCGACGAAAATCCCGAACGGATTTTCGCCAAGCTTAAGAAACAGAGCGACTACTACAACTTCGCCCAGCCCACCGTGCCGGATTTCTTCCGCGATGTGCGCGAGAAAGGCCTGAGTCAAGCCCTGGCCATGCGCAAGATGTGGAACGAGATGCGCATGAATCCGACCGATTTTGGCGACGTTTCCGGCTACACCTACACCTATCTGATGAACGGTGCGGCACCGGCCGGCAACTGGACCGGTATCTTCAAACCCGGCGAGAAGCTTCGGCTGCGTTTCATCAACGGCTCGGCGCAGACGATCTTCGACGTGCGCATTCCGGGCCTGAAAATGACGGTGATCTCGGCCGACGGCCAGGACATCGAGCCGGTGTCGGTCGACGAATTCCGCATCTCGGTGGCCGAAACCTATGACGTTATCGTCGAGCCGCAGGAGGAACGCGCCTATACGCTGTTCGCCCAGTCAATCGACCGCTCGGGCTACGCCCGCGGCACCCTGGCACCACGCGCTGGCATGGAAGCGGAGGTGCCCAAGCCCGATCCCATTCAGTGGCTCGCCATGGATGACATGATGGGCGCGATGGCGATGGGTGGTTCCGGTCACGGCAGCATGCAAGGCATGTCGGGCATGAGTGGCATGCAGGGCATGGCCGGCATGGATCATGGTGCGATGCCAGGCATGACCGACCCTGCGCCTCCCGTGGTGCGGCACGCCCGCACGGAATACGGCCCCGGTGTCGACATGCACGTGGATATGCCGCGGACCAACCTCGACGATCCGGGCATCGGCCTGCGCGATAACGGTCGCCGGGTGCTGACCTACGCCGACCTGCACACGATCGGCGGCCCGATCGATGCACGCGAGCCCACTCGCGAGATCGAGTTGCACCTGACCGGCAACATGGAGCGCTTCATCTGGTCGTTCGACGGCGTGAAGTTCTCCGATGCCAAGCCGGTGCATTTCAACAGCGGCGAGCGGCTGCGCATCGTGCTGGTCAACGACACCATGATGAACCACCCGATACACCTCCATGGCATGTGGAGCGAGATGGAAAATCCGCAAGGCCAGTTCCAGGTACGCAAACACACCATCAACGTGCAGCCGGCGCAGCGCATCACCTATGCCGTGTCGGCGGACAATCCCGGCCGCTGGGCCTACCACTGCCACCTGCTGTACCACATGGAAGCTGGCATGTTCCGCGAGGTGGTGGTGTCATGAAAGTGAATCGTCGAAACACCTCAACCGCTCCGCACCGCTCGGTATGGCTGGCTGCAGTGCTGCTGGCGTTGCCGCTGGCTGCTACGGCGCAGAGCGCGCCCGCGTCCAGCAGCACCTCGTCGATGGACATGAGTTCGATGCCGGGCATGGATCACGGCAGCATGGCCGGTATGACGATGCCGGCTCCCGCCAGTAGCGCCGCGAAACCGGCCACGAAAGCGCCCGCCAAGAAAGCCAAGAAGAAACCCGTCTCTGCTGCCCCGACACCGGCTTCCCACGCTATGGACGGCATGAAGGGCATGGATCACAGCACCATGCCAAACATGGACCACAGCACGATGTCGGACATGCCGATGCCGGCCAAGCCCGCCGCATCGGCAGCCCCCGTCGGCGACATGCCCGGGATGGATCATTCATCGATGCCCGGCATGAGTCCGGGAGCGATGCAAGGGATGGATCACAGCGCGACGCCCCCAAAGGGACAAGGCGACATGACTGGCATGGCCGCGATGCCTGGCATGACGATGGGCCCCATGCAGGGCGGCAGTCCGCCGCCTAACGCACGGAGCCCCGATTACTCCGATGGCGTCGGCTACGGTTCCATGAAGGGCATGGACATGGCTGACAACGCGTCGTTGGGCATGCTGTTGATCGATCAGCTCGAAGCGTTCCACGGTCGCGATGCCAATGGCCAGAGCTGGGAAGCCGAAGGCTGGTATGGCAACGACGAGAATAAGTTGTGGGTACGTACCGAAGGCGAGCGTAGCCGCGGCAAGCTGGAAGACGGCGACCTTGAAGCGTTCTGGAACCACAACATCGCTACCTACTGGAGCACCCAGCTGGGTGCCAGGCAGGATCTGGGTGAAGGCCCCAAACGCACGTGGGCGGCCTTCGGCGTACAGGGCCTGGCACCGTACTGGTTCGAGGTGGAGGCGACGGGCTACGTCGGGGCTTCCGGTCGCACGGCGGCACGCTTGCGTGCCGACTACGAAATGCTCTTCACCCAGCGCCTGATCCTGCAGCCGGAAGCGGAAATCAACCTCTACGGCAAGAACGATCCGCAGCGCCGGATCGGTAGCGGCGTGTCCGACGTCCAGTTCGGCTTGCGGCTGCGCTATGAGATTCGCCGGCAGTTCGCGCCCTACATCGGGGTGAACTGGGTGCGCCGCATCGGCACCACGGCCGACTACGCACGCCAGGATCATCAACCCATTCTCGACCGGCAGATCGTGGCCGGCGTCCGACTCTGGTTCTAAGGGGAAATACCATGAAACAGCACATCAAGCATCACAGCATTACCGTTGCCGTTGTCCTGGGCGTTCTTGCCCTCGGCGCCGGTGCGTTTGTGTATTCCGGCCTCTACAACATCGGTGCTGACGACCACCACACCAAGCCGGTGTTCGCGGTAATGCAGACCCTGCGAGAGCAATCCATCCATGCCCGCTCGAAAGACATCGTGGTACCCGACCTCAATGACGAGCAGTTGATCTTGAAAGGGGCCGGCCTGTACGCGGCGATGTGCACCCAGTGTCATCTCAAGCCTGGGATGAAGGACTCGGAGCTTCGCCAAGGCCTGTACCCGCTACCGCCAAACCTGTCGCAGGTAAGGGTCGATCCGAAGGATGCGTTCTGGATCATCAAGCACGGCATCAAGATGAGCGGGATGCCGGCTTGGGGCATGGTGCCCGGTCACGACGACCCCACTATCTGGAGCATGGTCGCGTTCATCGAAAAACTGCCGGGCATGACGCCCGCGCAATACAAAGCCATGGTTGCCAAGGCCCCGCCGGATGAGGACATGCATATGGGAGAGGACGGTGGCCATGGCCACGGTGAGGCCGCCGATGAGGACGCCCACGGTGCTGCCGACATGGAAGGCATGGACATGTCCGGTGAGGCCGGTCACAGCCATGGCGCGGCTGCGGGAGATGACCACGGTCATGCGGCGGCCGCCGCGCCCGCGGCTGAAGCCCCGCTTTCGCTGGAGGGCATGAAGCCGAAGGCGGCACCCGAGGCCGAGGCCGTGGCACAGGCGTTCCAGGCGGCCTTGCAGCACGGCGATCGGGCGGCCGTACTCGCTTTGCTGGCTCCCAATGTCACCATCAGCGAAGGCGGCCATGTCCAGACGCGTGACGCCTACGCGGCTGGTCACTTGGGCGAGGACATCGCGTTCCTGAATAGTGCCAAGATCACCCCGGTCTCGCTGGGTTCAATGCCGATGGGCGACACCGCCATGGTCGGTAGCGAGAGCGACATCCAGGCCACGGTCAAGGGCAAATCGACCACGCTGCGCAGCCGCGAGATGCTCAACCTCAGAAAAGATGGCGACAGCTGGAAGATCGTGTCCATCCAGTGGCAAACCACCCCGGTAGCAGGAGAATGACGATGAAGCGATGGTTTTCCCGCATGGGCATCAGTTTGCTGTTTGCCGTGCTGTTCGCGCCGGCGGCGATGGCCGCGAACGCGTTGGACGTGTACAGCGACCCGTCCTGCGGCTGCTGCGACGCGTGGGTCGATTACATGCGCGCGCAGGGCTACACCGTCACCGTGCACCAGGACCAGCCGATGGCGAGCGTAAAGGCACGGCTTGGTGTGCCGGCCGATGTCGTCTCCTGTCACACCGCGCTGATCGATGGTTATGTGATCGAGGGTCACGTGCCGGTGGAAGATGTTCAGCGCCTGCTCGCCGAGCGCCCTGACGCCCGGGGCCTGGCGGCACCGGGTATGCCGATGGGCTCGCCTGGCATGGAGATGGGTGCGCCGGAACGCTATGACGTGGTGTTGATCGGCCGGGATGGATCGTCCCGCGTCTTTGCCACCCACGGTCCGAAAGCGTGATCGCCGTGGCCGGTGGACGAACCGCCCGTTCGTGTGCCGGCCACGATCGCGCCATACCGATTCCTGACCTCTCTGTACGGTTCGGAGAGTGACGATGCTCCTGCAGCCGATCGATATTTTTGTCTACGCGTGGCTTGCCATTGCGGTGCTCTCGGCGATCTATGTGGCGTGGGATCAGTTCCGCGGCAATCCCGAACCCACGGTCATGAAGTGGGGCTTCGTACTGATCACGCTGTACATGGGGCCGATCGGCTTGTTGCTCTACGTGATGGCGGACAAGGAGCCGACACCGGGTACGCATGAAGCGTTTGTACAGCCGCTGTGGAAACAGGGCGCAGGCTCGGCCGTGCACTGTGTCGCTGGTGATGCGACCGGCATCATTCTCGCCGCGGTGGTGGTTTCGCTGATTGGCCTACCGATGTGGGCCGATCTGATCGTCGAATACGCCGCCGGCTTCCTGTTTGGCCTGCTGATTTTCCAGTCGCTGTTCATGCGCAAGATGATGGGCGGGTCGTATCTGGAAAATGTACGCAAGTCGTTCATGCCCGAATTCATCTCGATGAACGCGATGATGGCCGGTATGGCGCCGGTCATGGTGCTGTTGATGATGGGGCGCGACATGCGCGCGATGTGGCCGGGTGAGCCGCTGTTCTGGTTCGTGATGTCGCTGGGCGTTACGGCCGGCTATGCGGTGACCTATCCAGTCAACGTGTGGCTGGTGTCGCGCGGCATGAAGCACGGACTGATGACGGTGCGCGACGATGCCCCTCCCCAGCACGATGAACGGCCGCAGGCATCGACGAGCGCGTCGCACGATCATGGCGCGATGGCGTCGATGCCCGCCGATCACGTAATGTCGGCGGTCACGGGAAAGGATGACGGCAAGCATGGAATGCACGACGCGTCCTCCGGCCACGGCATGCACGGCGGCGGCAAGACGCCGACCCGCGCGCAGCTCATCGCGGTCACTGCCTTCACCAGCCTGATGCTGATCGCCGGCATGACGCTACCCTCCGCCTTCGTCAACATGCGGTTGTCCGCGCACGAGGTCGGCAAGCTGATCATGCCGCCGGGCATGATCACCACCCAGGAAACCCCGGCCGCGACCATGCGCGACATGGCAGGTATCGATCCGCGTACCAGCGTGTACACCGCACCGGTCGCTGCCCAAGGCGATCAACTGCTGCAGCCGCAGATCGTCGAGGGGGTGAAGGTGTTTCACTTCAACCTCGAAGTGATCCAGTGGAGCATCCTCGCCGATCGACCGGTGAACGCTTATGCGGTCAATCGCCAGGTGCCCGGCCCACGCATCGAGCTGGAGCAAGGCGATCACGTGCGCTTCGTGGTCACCAACCATCTGCCGGAATCAACCACGCTACATTGGCATGGATTGATCGTGCCCAACGCGATGGACGGCCCGGCCATGGTCACGCAGAAGCCTATCGCGCCCGGCGCCACGTTCACTTACGACTATGTGGTGCCACAGGTCGGCACCTACTTCTATCACTCACACGATCATCCGGATCGCCAGCAAAGCCTGGGCCTCTACGGCGCACTCATCGTGCGTCCCACGCACAACTTGGAGAACCTCAAGCGCCTCGCGGCGCTGCACCTGCCGCCGGAAGAGGTAACGGCGGCGGCCGATCCGGCGAAAGAAGTGAAAGCCGACCACGAGTACACCCTCCTGCTGCAGGAATGGCTGGCTCGTGACGGCATCACCTATCCGGCGATGAACATGGAAGGCGGTCTACCCAACTACTTCACCATCAACGGCAAGGCCTACCCGTCGACCGATACGGTAAAAATGCGCGTGGGCGAAACGATCAAGATCCGCTTCATCGGCAGCAACACCAATTTCGTGCATCCCATGCATATCCACGGCGGGCCGTTCACCGTGGTCGCACGCGATGGCGTTGACCTACCCAAGGATGCGCAGTTCCAGGCGGACACCGTGAATGTCGGCCCCGGACAGCGTTACGACGTGATCTGGACCGCGCGCAAACCGGGACGCTGGCTGGTGCACTGCCATATCCCGCACCATACGACCAACAACAACCAGGAGCAGCAAGGCGGCGGCGGCTTGATGATGGTGCTCGATGTGCTCGACGCCAACGGACATTCGTTGCCAATGCCGCCACAGTAAGAGCGACTTTTGGCCGTGACGCCCGAAGGCACGAGATCCTCGTTCCGGGCCTGCCGGCCGCATCCCTCGGGAATGGCGCCGCCTGTGACCGCGTTCCGCCCCATGTCGTCGAGCCGCCCACGATTGACACCACATCCACCTCGCCGCTTACACGTGCTTGCACATCAATCGACGTCAATCCATTGCCATCGTCATGGGAGGCTACATGAACACTCGCCATCACCACACGGGCGCCAACAAACACGGACACGGCGCCCATCCCGGCTCGGCGACAACCGCGCTTGATCCGGTCTGCGGCATGCGAGTCGATCCGAATCAAACGGCTTACCACGCCGAGTATCAAGGAGTAACGCGCCACTTTTGTTCGGCGCGCTGCCGGGAGCGCTTCGTGGCTGATCCGGCCAAATATCTGTCCGGGCAGCCCGATGACGCCTCCGCGGAGGCACCGGCGGGAACGATGTACATCTGCCCCATGCATCCGCAGGTACGCCAGGAAGATCCCGGCATTTGCCCCATTTGCGGCATGGCGCTGGAGCCGGAAATGCCGGGGCTGGACGACGAGGACCAACCCGAACTGCGTGATTTCAGCCGTCGCTTCTGGTGGACCTTGCCGGCGACGCTGGTGGTGCTCGTGCTGGCGATGTTCGGCCATTACTTACCCCGGTTGCCGGTGAACACCCGAACCTGGATCGAACTGGTACTGACCATGCCAGTCGTGTTGTGGGCAGGCTGGCCGTTCTTCGTTCGCTGCGTGCAGTCGGTCCGCAACCTGAGCCCCAACATGTGGACCCTGATCGGCATCGGCGTTGGCGCGGCGTTCGGCTACAGCATCGTTGCCACCCTCGCACCGGACGTGTTCCCGGAGTCGTTTCACGAACATGGCCGCGTGGGTGTCTATTTCGAAGCCGCCGCGGTGATCGTTTCGCTGACTCTGCTTGGGCAGTTGCTCGAACTGCGTGCCCGCTCCAAGACCTCGACTGCCCTGAAAGCCCTGCTGGGGCTGGCGCCAAAGACTGCGCGCCGCCTGCGCGACGACGGCGGCGAGGAGGATGTCGAACTCGGCAACGTTCACGTCGGCGATCGCCTGCGGGTACGCCCGGGCGAAAAGGTGCCGGTGGACGGCGAAGTGATCGAGGGACGCTCCCTTGTCGACGAGTCGATGCTGACCGGCGAACCCGTCCCGGTCGAGAAGTCCATCGGCTCCAGCGTGATCGGCGCGACCCTCAACGGCACTGGCAGCCTGGTGATCCGGGCGGAGAAGGTCGGTTCGGCGACGGTGCTGTCGCAAATCGTGCAACTGGTCGCCCAGGCGCAACGCTCACGCGCACCGATGCAGCGCATGGCTGACAAGGTGGCTTTCTGGTTCGTGCTGGCGGTCCTGGCGATTGCCGTCGCCACCTTTGTCGTGTGGGGGCTGTTTGGACCGGAACCGTCGTGGACGTTCGCGGTGCTCAACGCGATCTCGGTCTTGATCATCGCCTGTCCCTGCGCGCTGGGACTGGCCACACCGATGTCGATCATGGTGGCGACCGGCCGTGCCGCCGGGGAAGGCGTGTTGTTCCGCGATGCCGAGGCGATCGAGAACCTGCGCAAGATCGATACCCTGATCGTGGACAAGACCGGAACCCTGACCGAGGGACGTCCGGCATTCCATACCGCACTCGCGGCCAAAGGGTTCACTGAGCATGAGGTGCTGCGCCTTGCGGCCAGCCTCGACCAGGGCAGCGAGCACCCGCTGGCCGACGCGATCGTCGCGGAAGCCCGCCATCGTGGCCTGGCACTGGAGACGCCGGAGAGCTTCGAGTCGTCCACCGGCATCGGGGTGCGCGGCAAGGTGGGAGGCGCCACGCTGGCGATCGGCAACACCGCGCTGATGGACGAGGTCGGAGTCGATGCCACCGTTCTTTCCGTTCCGGCCGAGAAGCTGCGCAGAGCCGGTGCCAGCGTGATGTATTTGGCGGTCGATGGTGTCCTGGCTGGCCTGCTCGCGGTCGCCGACCCGATCAAGGCGACCACCGCTGATGCCATTGCATCGCTGCACGATGCAGGCCTGAAAATCGTGATGGCCACCGGCGACGGCGCCACCACGGCCCATGCGGTTGCACGCACCTTGGGCATCGACGAAGTCCATGGCGAGGTTCGCCCAAAGGACAAGATCGACCTCGTGCAGCAGCTGCAAGCCAAGGGCCATCGGGTCGCGATGGCGGGCGACGGGATCAACGACGCACCCGCGCTTGCCGGCGCCGATGTCGGCATCGCGATGGGCACCGGTACCGATGTGGCGATGTCGAGCGCGCAGGTGACACTGGTGAAAGGCGATTTGCGTGGCATCGTGCGGGCACGGTCGATTTCCAACGACACCGTCGCCAACATGAAGCAAAACCTGGGCTTCGCATTTCTCTACAACGCATTGGGTGTACCGGTCGCGGCCGGCGTGCTCTACCCCCTGACTGGCCTGCTGCTCAGCCCCATGATCGCCGCTTTGGCGATGAGTTTGAGCTCCGTGTCGGTGGTTGCCAACGCATTGCGGCTGGGCCGAAAGCGGCATGGCTGAAATGACCAACGCCGGCGAGCGGAGCGAACCCGGCGCAATGCCTTCGCCGGTCGACGGACAATCCGTAGTTGATTCAAGTCAAGGAAACCTTGATATTATCCGAGATAAAGTGGTGTCCATGGCCCGTCCTTTCCGCATGCATCGCACCACACGTCGCCGCCTGTTCTGGCTGGTGACGCTGCTGATGCTTTGGCAGCAGACGGCACTGGCTGCTTATATCTGTCCGACTGTGCCCGAAGCGGCGACGGCGACCGCGTTGGTAAACTCGATGCCGGGCATGGACGACGGCTGTGTGCAGCATCAGGATACCCCCGCCAGCCCGTTGTGCCAGAAACATTGCGTGCCCGAGCACGCCACGCAGGTTGAGGCGCACACGGCGTCGGTGCCGCTGAGCCCATTGCCGGCCATGCCGCCGATGCTGATATCGGTCGCGGCCGTTACGCTGCCATCGAATCGCGCGCTCCAACGGATCGGGCATTTGCGCGCGCCACCACCTCCGCCCATATTGTTGTTCTGCTCACTCCTGATCTGATCTGACACGTCGAGGCATTGACGTACGTGGCGTCGCGTCTGCGTGGCGCGCCGCAAACCGCAGATCGACGGAGTATTCATCCATGTTGTCCATTCATTTCGCTCGGCACCTGATGGTGGCGGGCTTGGCCACGCTCCTGTGTGGGGCCGTGGCTGCGGCGGCGCAGGCCGCCGAACCGCCGCTGACGCTGGAAGCGGCCGTGCAGCACGGCCTGGCGCGGGCGCCGCAACTCGATGCGCGTACCGCCGACACGGTGGCAGCCCGCGAGGAAGCCGCGCGGGCCGGGCAGTTGCCGGATCCCACCCTGACGTTCGGGCTTTCCAATTTTCCCGTCACCAGCCCGGGCGCTTTCAGCTTGCGTTCGGAGGGGATGACGGCGCGCACCGTCGGCGTGATGCAGGCTATCCCATCACGCACGGCGCGTCGCGCGGAGCGCGCCTTGGCCAGCGCCCGGATCGATGCGGCCCAGGCCGATCGCGTGGCCACCGTGCAGAGTGTGCGCGAGCGCATCGCCGATGCCTGGATCGACGTATGGGTGACCGAGCAGCAGCGATCATTGCTGGCTGCCTTGCATGATGAGGCGGGGTTGGCTGTGCGGATAGCGCAGGCACGCTTGCGCGGCGGCGAAGGCAACGCGACGGATGTGCTGGCCGTCCGAGCCGAGGCTGCCACGCTGGATAACCGTCTGGAAGCGATTGGCGCGGATCTCGTCGCCGCCCAAGCCGGCCTGCAGCGCTGGCTTGGTCCGGGCGTTTTCGATCTGGCCGAGGCCCCGGATTTTGGTCGACTGCCGGTCACCGCAGATCACTTGGAGCAGCGCATCGACCAACAGGCGCCGATGCAGGCGTGGCAGGCACGCGAGCAAGTTGCGCAGGCGGCGCTCGAGCAGGCGCGTGCGGCCAAGCACCCGGACTGGAGCGTGACTGCCAGCTATGGTCGGCGCGCCCCGGGCCTGTCGGACATGGTGATGCTGGAGGTGGGCGTCAGCCTGCCGCTGTTCACGCGCAACCGGCAGGACCGCGGCATCAGCGCCCGGCAGGCGCAATGGGATGCGGTGCAGGCCGATCACGAGGACGCGCGGCGCGCCCAGCGCGAGGCAGTCACACGCGCCGTAGCGACGTGGCAGGGATGGAATCAGCAAGTCCAGCGCTATCAGGACACCCTGCTGCTGCTGGCGCGTGACCGCGCGCAAACCGCGCTGGCCGGCTATCGCGGCGGCGGCTCGTTGCAGCCGTGGCTGGATGCCCGTCGCGCCGAGATTGAGTTGCGTCTGAATTATGCCGATGCGCTTGCCGCCCGCGCCCGGTTATGGGCCTCGCTGGCTTATCTGTTGCCTACCTCGGAGACGACGCCATGAAGCGTGCACCGATAATCCTAGCCAGTGTTTTGCTGGCAGCCCTTTTGCTTTTGGTGGGGTACTTCGGCGGTCGTCGGCATCCGCCAGCGTCGTCCGCTCAGACAGGGTCCGCTATGCCTGCTGCCCACGGCGGCGACAAAAAAATCCTGTACTGGTACGACACGATGGTGCCGCAGCAGCATTTCGACAAGCCGGGCCTGTCGCCGATGGGCATGCAGATGGTGCCCAAGTATGCCGACGAAGGCGTGGCCAAGGATGTCGTCAGGATCGACCCGGCGACGGTGCAGAATTTGGGTGTGCGCACCGCTTCGGTCGAGCGTCGTGTGCTGGCATCGGCGATCCGGGTGCCGGGCACCATCACCTGGGATCTGCGCCAAGCCACCACCATCAGCGCACGCACCGATGCGGTGGTGAGCAAGCTGGACGTGCGCGCACCCTACACCGCGGTCAAAGCCGGCGAACCGCTGGCGGAGTTGTTGGCGCCGCAATGGAGCAGCGCACTGGCCGAATATGCTGCGCTTCAACAGGCGCACTCGGCCGACGCAAAAGGCCTTCGCGCGGCTTCGCGGGAACGCCTGCAGGTGTTGGGCCTGACCCCCGAGGATATCCGGGCGGCTCGTCATGGTTCGGGGGCCGCGATCACGCTGCACGCCCCGCAGGCGGGCGTCGTCACGACACTGGATGTGCGTGAAGGTCAGCGCGTCAGTGCGGGCCAGACCCTGATGACCGTGAACGGCCTGTCCACCGTGTGGATCGAGGCCGCCCTGCCGCAGGCGGCGGCAGGTGCAGTGCACAGCGGCACGCCCGTCACCGTCACGGTCGATGCACTCCCAGGTCGATCGTTCCACGGCATCGTCGAAACCTTGTTGCCGGACGTCGATGCCATGACGCGCACCCAGCGCGCCCGCGTCGTACTCGCCAATCCCGGCGAGGCCTTGAGTCCGGGCATGTTCGCCACCGTGCAACTCGACCCGACTCCCGACGCGGCGGTGCCGGTGGTGCCGGACGACGCGCTGATCGCGACGGGGACCCACACACGCGTCATTCTCGCCGAGGGGGATGGCCACTTCCGTGCCGTGTCGGTGCGTACGGGACGCGCAGCCGGCGGCTATACGGAAATTCTCGATGGCCTCAGCGGTGGCGAGAAGGTAGTGGTCTCCGGCCAGTTCCTGATCGATTCGGAGGCAAGCCTGTCCGGTGCGCTGGAACGCCTGAATGACGCCTCGGCGCCTCCGGCACCGGCGGCGAGTGCGCCAATGCCGGGCATGCCGATGGGAGGCAAACCATGATCGCCGCCCTGATCCGTGCTGCCATCGCGCATCGCGTGTTCGTATTGCTGGCCGCGCTGGCCCTGGCAGCGGTCGGCGTGTTTTCCGCGTTGCACACCTCGATCGACGCATTGCCCGATCTGTCCGACACCCAGGTGATTATTCGCACCAGCTATCCGGGGCAGTCGCCGCAGGTAGTCGAGGATCAAGTCACCTATCCGCTGGCCACCACCATGCTGTCGGTGCCGGGCGCGACGACCGTACGTGCGTTTTCGTTTTTCGGTGACTCCTACGTCGACGTGCTGTTCGATGACAGCACCGACCTGTACTGGGCGCGCTCACGGGTACTGGAGTACCTGAGCCAGGCACGCGATCGCCTGCCGGCGGGCGTTACGCCCGCCCTCGGCCCCGATGCCACGGGACTGGGCTGGATCTACGAATACGCCCTGATCGACCGCACCGGCCAGCACGACCTCGGCCAGCTACGCGCGCTGCAGGATTGGTTTCTGCGCTATCAGCTCAAGACCGTGCCGAATGTCGCCGAGGTGGCCACCCTGGGTGGCATGGAGCGCGCGTGGCAGATCGTGCCCGATCCGCAAGCGCTGGCGGCGCGCGGGATCACGGTGGCGCAGCTGGTCGATGCGGTGCGCAGCGCGAACGGTGCCAACGGCGGCTCGGTGATCGAACAGGGCGAAGCGGAACTGATGGTGCGCAGCGAAGGCTACCTGAAGAGCCGCACGGACTTCGAAAACGTCCCCATCACGACCAACGCCGGCGGCGTACCGGTGCTATTGCACGATGTGGCGACGGTGCGGCGGGGTCCGACGTTCCGCCGCGGCCTCGCCGAGCTGGATGGCCAGGGCGAAGTGGTCGGCGGCATCATCGTGATGCGCACGGGCAAGAACGCCAAGGCCACCATCGCCGCCGTGAAATCGCGATTGGCGGAACTGCAGCGCAGTCTGCCGGCCGGCGTCGAGATCGTGCCTACCTATGACCGCTCGCGGCTGATCGACGCCGCGGTGGAGAACCTGTGGGGCAAGTTGCTGGAAGAGTTCCTGATCGTGGCGCTGGTCTGTGTGCTGTTTCTCGGCCATCTGCGCTCGGCGCTGGTTGCGGTGATCACCTTGCCGCTGGGCGTGCTGACCGCGTTTATCGTGATGAATCTGCAAGGGGTATCGGCGAATCTGATGTCGCTGGGCGGCATCGCGATCGCGATCGGCGCGATGGTCGACGCGGCGATCGTGATGATCGAGAACACGCACAAGCATCTGGAACATTGGCGTAGTGCGAACGACGGACGTGAACCGCAAGGCGCGCAGCGATGGTCGTTGATCGCCGATGCCGCCGCCGAGGTGGGGCCCGCACTGTTTGTGAGCCTGTTGATCATCGCGCTGTCGTTCGTGCCGGTGTTTGCGCTGCAGGGCCAGGAAGGCAAACTGTTCAAGCCGCTGGCTTTCACCAAGACCTACGCGATGGCGGCGGCGGCCGGGCTGGCGGTGACGCTGGTGCCGGTGCTGATGGGCTATCTGATCCGCGGGCGCATCCGTGCCGAGCGCGACAATCCGCTCAACCGCGGATTGATCCGCGGCTATCGGCCCCTCCTCGAAGCCGTGCTGCGCCATCCGAAAGCGACCCTGGTGCTGGCCGGTGTGTTGCTGCTCACCGCGATCATTCCGATGACCAGGCTCGGCAGCGAGTTCATGCCCGCGATGGACGAAGGCACGTTGTTGTACATGCCCACCGCATTGCCGGGACTGTCCGCCGGCAAGGCCTCGCAGTTGCTGCAATTGACCGATCGCATGATCAAGACCGTGCCCGAGGTCGATCATGTGTTCGGCAAGGCGGGGCGCGCCGACACGGCCACCGATCCGGCGCCGCTGGAGATGTTCGAGACCACGATCACCTTCAAGCCGAAGGACCAGTGGCGGCCGGGCATGACCATGGACAAGATCAAGGCGGAGCTGGACAAGGCCGTGCACGTGCCGGGACTGACGAACTTGTTCGTGCCGCCGATCCGCAATCGCATCGACATGCTCTCCACCGGCATCAAGAGCCCGATCGGCATCAAGGTGCTGGGCACCGATCTGGCCGCGCTGCAGACCGTGGCCGATCGGATCGAGACGGTGGCGAAGACCGTACCCGGTGTCAGTTCGGCGATTGCCGAGCGTCCAACCAGTGGCCGCTACGTCGATGTGGCCATCCGCCGTGATGCCGCCGCACGTTACGGGCTGACCCAGGAGCGCGTGCAGCAACTGATTGCGACCGTGGTCGGCGGCGACCCGATCGGTCAGACCGTCGAAGGGCGCGAACGCTATCCCATCGTGGTGCGCTATCCGCGCGCTGAGCGTGACTCGGTCGAGGCCTTGCGACGGCTACCGATCGTCGCCGCCAACGGCGCCCAACTCGCGCTGAGTCAGGTGGCCGATATTGCCGTGGTTGCAGGACCGTCCATGCTGAAAAGCGAGGGCGGCCAGTTGGCCACGTATGTCTACGTCGATACGGCCGGCAGCGATTTGGGCACGGTGGTGGCCAACCTGCAACGCGCAGTGGCGCAGCAGGTCACCTTGCCGCCGGGTACGACCGTGGCGTGGTCCGGTCAGTTCGAATACCTAGCCAGTGCCATGGAAAGACTCAAGGTGGTAGTGCCGATTGCGCTGGTGATCATCTTCCTTCTGATTTACGCCGTGTTCCGACGCATGAGCGAAGCGGCACTGATCATGGCCAGCGTGCCGCTGGCCCTGGTCGGTGGGCTGTGGCTGATCTGGCTGCTCGGTCATGCGGTATCGGTCGCCACGATCATCGGCTTCATCGCGCTGGCCGGTGTCGCCGCCGAGTTCGGGGTGGTGATGCTGCTGTATCTGCGCCAAGCCTGGGACCGGCAGCTCGTGCGCGATCCGCAGGCCGGTCTCAACGCACTGGATGAAGCCATTCGCGAAGGTGCCGTGCAGCGCGTGCGCCCGAAGGCGATGACCGTGGCGGTCATTCTCGCCGGTCTGTTTCCGATCCTGCTCGGCCATGGTGCTGGCTCGGAAGTGATGCAACGTATCGCCGCCCCGATGATCGGCGGCATGGTCACTGCGCCCTTGCTATCCATGCTTGTCATACCCGCGGCGTACCGCCTGCTGGTTCGTCATCGGCTGCGTAAAGCCAGCAAGGCAAACGCCACACTTCATCCCAACCCACAAGGAAACTGACCCATGAAAAAGCCATGCATCACCCTCGCAATTACCGCTGCGCTGTTCACCGCTCCGGCGTTTGCCAACCCTCAGCAGATGGATCCCAACATGCCGGGCATGGCCGGGATGCACGAAGCCACACCTGCCGATGTGCAGGGCGTGGGCGTGGTCAAGGCGGTCGACACCGCCAAGGGCACCATCACGCTGCAGCATGAGGCGATTGCCGCGATCGGCTGGCCGGCCATGACGATGACCTTCAAGCTGGCGTCACCGGATCTGCTCAAGGGCGTCAAGGTCGGCGACAAAGTGCGTTTCAGCTTGCATCCGGCCGGCATCGCGAGCACGGTCACGGCGATCGCGCCGGCGCAACCGTAAGCGGATCGCGTGCATCTGTCGCCATAAGCCAGCGGCCGTCACAGTGACGGCCGCCAAACGGGTTCTTAGGGCTGCGCCTGCTTCGATTCCAGATCCTTGATCAGTCCCTTCATCTCGCCGATCTCGCGCTTTTGCGACGTGATAATTTCATCGGCGAGCTTGCGCACACGCGGATCCGAAATGTGGGCGCGTTCGCTGGTGAGAATGGCGATCGAGTGATGCGGAATCATCGCTTTCATGTAGGAAACATCGCCCACGGTGGCCTGGCTGCGCACGAGATAGAGCGCCGCGGCAAACACCACCACGGCGCCGCCAACGATGGCGAGGTTCATCGTGCGGCTGCCGTACATGTGCAGCATGAAGCCAAGCATGATCACCGCCATGGTCGCGCCCATCACCAGCGCCATCCAGGCGCGGGTCTGGCTCCAGAACACGTGATCCAGCCGGTAAGTGTTGAGGTACATCACGCCGAACATGACCACCGTGGCGGTGGCAATCATGGCGAGGAAGCGCACGTAGGAATTCTTCATCGGGGATCTCCGTAGGAAACGGCAACAAGGTAGGCGATAGCCTGTCGGAAGTTCGTGACCGAGTGGAACGGCTATGCCGACGCGCCGTCTCGCGCTTCCGCGCAGCCCGCCCGCGCTCGGGCGGCGATCGAAACGACTGCACCTGACGCTCGGATACTGAATGCACAGCAGCACACACGCGAACTCGACACGCCATGCGAAAAGATGAAGGATCGGCGCGGCGGTCACGTACGTCGGAGGGTCGGAAACGGTCGAGGACAACGTCATGGAAACATCCAAACCCATGGTCATCGTGACCGGCAGCAGCGGCTACATCGGCTCGGCGGTAGTGCGTGCCTTCGCTGAGCACTTCGATCTGGTCGGGCTCGATCGCGAAACCTCGCCGCATCCTCCTATCGATGCCGAATGCGTGTGCGTCGACCTGACCTCGGATGAGAGCGTGGCGACCGCGCTCCAGCGCGTGCGGCATGCGCACGGCGCGCGCATTGCCTCGGTCATCCATCTGGCCGCCTATTTCGACCTGACCGGCAAGCCCGATCCGCGATACGAAGCGATCACGGTGCAGGGAACCGCGCGCTTGTTGCACGCGTTGCAGGCGTTCGAGGTCGAGCAGTTCGTGTTTCTCAGCACGATGCTGGTGCATGCGCCCACGCAACCGGGGCACCCAATTAATGAAGACTCGCCGCTGGATCTGCAGCCGCTGCCGTATCGCGAATCGAAGATCCGCACCGAGCAGTTGATCCGCGAACAGCACGACGGCATGCCCGTGGTGATCGTGCGCCCGGGCGGCGTGTACGACGACGGCGGCCATTCGGCGTTTCTCGCCCAGCAGATCGCGCGCATCTACGAGCGGCAGCTAGTCGGCCACGTCTATCCCGGTGCGCTCGAAACCGGACAGCCGTTCCTGCACCTGGCCGATCTGGTGGCCGCGCTGCTGGCGATCGTGTTGCGTCGCGCGGAGCTGCCCGGCCAGCTGACCCTGCTGCTGGCCGAACCCGAGGCGATCGGCACCGGCGACATGCAGCAAACCCTGGGCCGGCTGCTTCACGGCGAGGACTGGGTGACGCGCCAGATTCCCAAGCCGGTGGCCAAGGCTGGCGCCTGGTTGCAGAACGACGTGCTGGACGAGCACACCTTCGTGCGCGACTGGATGATCGATAGCGCCGACGACCATTACGAGATCGACACGGCGCGCGCCCGGCACTGGCTCGATTGGCGACCGGGCCATGCACTACGCGATGCGTTGCCGAGTATCGTCGCGAAGCTCAAAGCCGATCCTGTCGGCTGGTATCGCAGCAACAAGCTGGACGCCGCACGGGTCGCCACGCTCGCGGTGAAGCCCGCGCCGCCCGCGCCGCCGCCAACCAACGACGACATGGCGCAGCATGCCGCGATGATGCGCAAGCATGTCGAGGACATGCGCGCGATGCATTTCGACATGCTGTGGGTGCACTATGTGGCGATGATGCTGGGCGCGTGGCTGGCGTTCTCGCCCTTCGTGTTCGGCAGTTTCGAGAGCACCGGCTTCAGCGATGCGGTCATGCGCGTCACCGCCGCGCGCGGCTTGCCCGATCCGGCACTGCGCAGCGCGATGTTGGGTTACAGCGACGTGGTCAGCGGCTTGCTGGTGATGCTGTTCGGCGCGCTGTCGTTGTCGCCGCGATTTGCCTGGGCGCAATGGGCGAATGCGGTGACCGGCGCGTGGCTGCTGCTCGCGCCGCTGGTGTTCTGGGCGACCAGCGCGGCGGCTTACGCCAACGACACGCTGGTCGGCGCACTGGTGATCGCGTTCGCAATCCTGGTGCCGATGATGCCAGGCATGAGCATGGCCGGCATGATGGACAACTCCGACCTGCCGCCAGGCTGGACCTATTGTCCGTCCACCTACCTGCAGCGTCTGCCGATAGTGGCGCTGGCCGTGGTGGGCCTGCTGATTTCGCGCCATCTGGCGGCGTACCAGCTGGGCCACATTCCGACGGCAATCGAGCCGTTCTTCTCTGGCAGCCATGGTCTCAACGGCACCGAAACGATCATCACCTCGACGGTGTCCAAGGCGTGGCCGATCGCCGACGGCGGCCTGGGCGCGGTCAGCTACATGGCCGAGATCCTGATGGGCGTGATGGGCGACCGCCGGCGTTGGCGCACGATGCCGTGGATGGTGGCGATGTTCGGCATCGTGGTGGTGCCGCTAGGCGTGGTGAGCATCTACTTCATCATCATCCAGCCGATCGTCATCGGCACCTGGTGCAGCCTGTGCCTGCTGGCCGGACTGGCGATGCTGGTGATGATTCCGTACAGCCTCGACGAGCTCGTCGCGACCGGGCAGTTCCTGGTGCAGGACCATCGGCGCGGCGGCAAGTTCTGGCGCACGTTCTTCCGCGGCGGCGCACAACCCGATGGTGCCTGCGACCATCATCCCGGTTTCGATGCACCGCTGACCGCGGCCACGAGGTCAGCCATGCGCGGCGTCGGCATGCCGTGGACTTTGCTGGCCAGCGCCGCCCTGGGTCTGTGGCTGATGTTCACTCGGTTGAGCCTGGGAACACATCCGCCACTGGCCGACAGCGATCACCTGATGGGCGCGTTGATCGTCACCGTCGCGGTGATTGCGATGGCCGAAGTGGCCCGGGCGTTGCGCTTCGTCAATATCATTTTTGGCTTATGGCTGATCGCTGCGCCGTGGTGGATTGCCGGTAGCAGCATGCTCGCTTCCTGGCTGGGTGTGCTGGTCGGCCTGCTGGTGATCGGCCTCAGCTTGCCACGCGGTACGCGCAGCCACGACCACTACGGAAGCTGGGATCGCTTCGTGTGATGACCCGCGTATCCATTGCACCGCCCAAGCACGGCATGGTCGACTGGCTGCCGCTCTGTCGCAGCGTCATCTTCGTGCACATGCGGAAGCCGGCTCACCGATCGCTACTTCAATCACCACCCAACAGATGGGCGATGGATGCGACCAAGGGACCCTTACGTTGCAGCATGAAGCGATTGCCGCGACCGGCCGACCGTCCATGACCATGCAAGGTGGCGTCGCCCGAGTTGCTGAAGGACGTGAAAGTCGACGCCAAGGTGCAGTTCTCCCCGCGGCCGAGATGGCCGGCCCAGTGATGGCGAACACGCCGGTGCTGCCCGTAAGTGGATGCACGTGTGCCTGTGCGAGCAGACGCGCGACTATGCCTGCCGAAGGAAATCCAGTGTCGGACAGTGACCGTCACGAGGTGTCTGTGCGCAGTCACCGGCGAGTTGTACGAGTTCCGCCTCCAGTCGTCGCAGTTCCTCCAACTTGCGGCGCACATCGAAAAGCTTGTGCTCGATCAGTCGGCGTGTCTGCGCACAGGCCCGTTTACCTTTGAGCTGCAGCAGTCCGGCGATCTCCTCCAGCGTGAAGCCCATGGTCTTGGCGCGGCGGATGAATTGCAGGCGCGCCAGATCATGATGTTCATAGCGGCGCACGCCGCCTAGGGGCCGCTCGGGCTCATGCAACAGGCCCACACGCTGGTAGTAGCGCACAGTTTCGACGTGCACGTCAGCGGCCAAAGCCAACCGACCGATAGTGAGAGCAGAATTCATGCTTGACTCCGTAGTGGGGTACGGAAGTTAGTATGCACGCATGAGCTCGATACCTGCCAAGTCGTCCTTGCCCGCCGTGATCGTTGCGTTGCTCGCGGCGATCGGCGCGTCGGTGTGCTGCGTGGTGCCGCTGGTGCTGGTGTTGTTGGGCGTCAGCGGCGCGTGGATCGCCCATCTCACCGCACTCGATCCCTGGCGGCCGTGGTTCATCGCGGCCACCTTGCTTTGCCTGGCGCTCGCGTTCTGGACGCTGTATGGGCCCTCGTCACGCTGCCGTACGGAAGGTGTTTGCGTTGATCCGCCGGTCTTGCGCCGGCGCCGGCGCTGGTTATGGCTGGCTACGGCATTGATCATGCTTTTGTTGCTGTTTCCCTATGTCGTGGGCTGGTTTCTGTAGGAGTTGATTGATGTGCATCAAGACAGCTGGAATGGTGGCGACCCTTTGGCTCGGCCTGGCACATGCGGCGACGCCCACCACAACGGTGTTGCATGCCGCGAACATGACCTGTCCCGCCTGCAACGTAACGATCGAGAAGGCATTGAGTCGCGTACCCGGGGTGACGAGCACGAAGGTCGATCTGAAAGCCGAGACAGTCACGGTGATTTTCGATGCGGATCGCACCACGGTGCCGGTGTTGGCGCGTACGGTCACCGATGCCGGTTTCCCGGCTACGGCGAAAGCCCATGGCGGTTGAGCCCATCTTGCAGAGCACGTTGACCTGTCCGCATTGCGGCCACCAGGCCAACGAGACCATGCCGACCGATGCCTGCCAGTTCTTCTACGACTGCAAGGGGTGCGGCGAATTGCTCCGGCCCAAGGCGGGCGACTGCTGCGTGTTCTGCTCGTACGGCAGCGTGCCGTGTCCGCCGATCCAGCAGCAGAAGCCGTGCTGCGAAAGCGGTCGCTGAATTTCACTCATCAGGCTGTTCGGATTTTGCTTCGCAATTTATCCGTTGACGGCTTGCACGAAGTCTCGCCAACTTGGCAACTGCCGTCGGACTGACTGCAGCAATGATCTGTGAGGTAGCCGATGAGGTCGTTCATGGCCTCGATCACGGGGGCGTAATAGATGAAACGTCCACTTTGCTGGCTGGTCACAAGGCCGGCGTGCGACAGCTCTTTCAAATGAAACGAAAGCGTGGCGTTGGCCAGTCCCAGCTTCTCGGCAATCGCACTGGCGGCAAGACCGTCCGGCGCGTGCTCGATCAACAGCCGATAGACCGCCAACCGCGACTCCTGAGCGAGCGCGGAAAGGATCGTGAGGACTTGTTTGGTCTGCATAGTGCGAATAGCCGTCTCAGAACGCTGCGTATTGTCCGCTTTTGCAGTGTAGTGCTTGCGCTCACCACCGGATCAACCGGCTGCGCCGTTACTGGGCGCTTTACCGATGGTATCAAGCCGACTGGACAGCGCGAGCCGATCCAAGGCCGTCAAGTTTAAATTGAGCAGCAAGCTGATCCGTTGCTGCAGAAGGTTCCTGGCCAGCACGAAGGCTTTGTAAACGCTGGCCTGATCGCCTTGCGCCTTCGCTGGATCAGGGATGTCCCAGTGCGCGGTGATAGGCGCACCGGGCCACGCGGGGCAAACCTCGCCGGCCACCTGGTCACACACGGTGATCACGAAATCCATCACCGGCGCTTCCGGTGCCATGAACTCCGCCCAGCTCTTGCTGCGAAGCCCATCGATGGGAAGATCCACGGCCTTGAGCACCTCCAGCGTCTGGGGGTAGATGAAACCTTTGGGCTGGCTTCCGGCGCTGTAGCCATGAAAACGATCGCGGCCAAAGTGATGCACGGTCGCTTCGGCCAAAATGCTACGCGCCGAGTTGCCGGTGCAGACGAACAACACGTTGTAGTGACCCTGCATGACGATGCTCCGCTCAAGCCTGCTTTAATTCGTACCAACGCTTGCTGCCGTTGACGATGCGAACCACCGACAACATCACCGGCACTTCAATCAACACGCCAACCACGGTGGCCAGCGCGGCGCCGGAGTGCACGCCGAACAGACCCACCGCGGTGGCGACGGCTAGCTCGAAAAAGTTGCTGGCCCCGATCAGCGCCGAGGGCCCGGCCACGCAATGGGGCACCCCGAACCGACGGTTGAGCACGTAGGCCAGTCCGGAGTTGAAATACACCTGGATCAGGATCGGCACGGCCAGCATCGCGATTACCGCCGGCTGGGCCAGGATCTGCTGCCCCTGAAAACCGAACAGCAGCACGAGGGTGGCCAGCAGCGCGAACAAGGACGCCGGTCCCAGGCGCTGTAGCAGTTTCTGCAGCTGTGGCTCGCCGCCTCGCGAGAGCACCCAACGACGAAGCACCACGCTGATAGCCACCGGCACAACGATGTAGAGCAGCACCGACAACAGCAACGTGTTCCAGGGCACCGTGATCGAAGAGATGCCCAGCAGCAGCGCCACGATGGGCGCAAACGCCACGACCATGATCGTGTCGTTCAAGGCGACCTGGCTCAGCGTGAAGTTCGGCTCGCCGTGGCAGAGATTGCTCCACACGAACACCATCGCCGTGCACGGTGCCGCGGCCAGCAGGATCAGGCCGGCAATGTAGGAGTCGAGCTGGTCAGCAGGAAGGTAGCCGGCGAAGACGTGGCGGATGAATATCCAACCCAGCAGCGCCATCGAAAACGGCTTCACCGCCCAATTGATGAAAAGCGTGACGCCAATGCCTTTCCACTGACGGCGCACGCCACCAAGCGCGCTGAAATCAATCTTCAACAGCATCGGGATGATCATCAACCAGATGAGCACGGCCACTGGCAGATTGACTTGCGCGACCTGCATGCCCCCCAAGGCCTCAAAAGTGTCCGGCAGCCAGTGACCCAGAAGCGTGCCCACCACGATACACAGCAAGACCCAGACTGTGAGGTAGCGCTCGAAGAAGCCGATGCGGCTGCCACTGGCCGTATCCGGATCGGCGTCGACCACTTCAGCTGACAACTGGTTCATGCGTGTTCCTCATCGGCGTCGGTGATGGTGCCGATGTGATCAAGGGCCAACTTCAACTCGTCCCGGCTCATCGTTTCCACCGGCAGGTTCAGCAACGCGTTGACTCGATAAAGCACGAGCGTGTGGGCAAGCCGGAAGGCTTCGATCACGGCACCTTCACCGTGGGCTGCCGCCGGATCGGGCTGACCCCAGTGGGTTTTCACAAAATCGCCGAACAGCACCGGGCACGTCTCATTCGCTGCGTTGTCGCAGACCGTGATGACGATATCCAGCGGCGGCGCACCCTCCCCCGTGAAGCGATCCCAGGACTTGCTGCTGAGTCCTTCGGTGGGTATGCCGAGGGCCTTGAGCTCGCCGATCGCATAGGGGTTGACGCGGCCGGTCGGCTGGCTGCCCGCGCTGAAGGCTTCGAAGCGGCCTTTGCCCAAATGGTTGAGGGTCGCTTCGGACAGGATGCTGCGGGCGGAATTGCCCGTGCAGATGAATAGAACGCGGCACGGATGCATGACGGTCTCGAATTGGCTTCTATATTTCCATAATGATAGAATCATTTAGTCAAAGCAACAGGAAACATACCCATGACGATGCCGGATCTGCCCCACATTGCCGCCGATGTGCTGGATACCCCAACCCTGGCCAAACTGGCGCTGCCGGCGGACTCTAGCCATCCGCCGCGCATCCTGATCCTTTATGGATCACTGCGTCCGCAGTCGTTCAGTCGCAAGTTGGCCCTGGAAGCCGAGCGCATCTTGCGCCAGTTCGGCGCCGAGACCCGCGTGTTCGATCCACATGAGTTGCCCATTCTGGACAGCGTGCCCAACACGCATCCCAAAGTGCAGGAGTTGCGGGCGCTGTCCTTGTGGTCGGAAGGCCAGGTCTGGGTCAGCCCCGAGCGCCACGGTTCGGTGACAGCCGTCTTCAAGAATCAGATCGACTGGTTGCCACTGGAAGAGGGCAGCGTGCGACCGACCCAAGGGCGCACCCTGGCGGTCATGCAGGTCAGCGGTGGCTCGCAATCGTTCAACGTCGTCAATGCACTGCGCGTGCTGGGCCGCTGGATGCGCATGGTGGTCATACCGAATCAATCATCGGTCGCCAAGGCTTGGCAGGAGTTCGACGATGCGGGTCGGATGAAGCCATCACCGTTCTACGATCGCGTTGTGGACGTCATGGAGGAACTGTTCAAGTTCACCCTGATGGTGCGCGATCGCAGCGACTATCTGGTGGACCGCTATAGCGAGCGCAAAGGTGCGGCTGAGGCACATGCCTTGTTGGTGGCTGCCGGCGTGACCGAAGAAGCGGCGCCGGCTCCGGTCGTGGTGGAACCGGCCAAGACCAGCTGTTGTTTCAGTGGAGCCTGCTGACGATGAATACGACGACACCGATGACCGCCACGATCTATCACAACCCGGACTGCGGAACCTCGCGCAATACGTTGGCCTTGATTCGCCACGCTGGCATCGAGCCCACGGTGATCGAATATCTCAGAACGCCGCCCAGTCGTAAACAGCTAACCAAGCTTATCGACGAAGCCATGCTCAAGCCCCGTGAGGCGTTGCGTGAAAAGGGAACGCCCTTCGCCGAGCTGGGGTTGGACGAGGCCGGCATCACCGACGACGTCATCATCGACGCCATGTTGCAGCATCCGATCCTCATCAATCGCCCCTTTGTGGTGACACCACGTGGCACACGTCTGTGTCGTCCCTCCGAAGTCGTACTGAACATCCTTCCGCCAAACCTCCAACCGTTCACCAAGGAAGATGGGGAAGTTGTCGTAGGCCGCGAGCCCTTGGCGATCTTCCCGGATGCTGACCCGCGTTGATGTTTTTGCGTGAGTCGTCAAACCGTTCGGAGAGCAAATGAAATTGTCTAACACCTACGAGGCTGGGTAACATGGCTAGATGCCATGCGCCCGATCATCACTGCTGAGTCACCTGCGCCGCCATCGCGGCCTATGGGTGTTGGCTGTGGCTGTATTGCTGATCAAGCTGGTCAGCGGATCAATCTGCGTTGCCGATGGACCGCGGGCGCAATTCGTTTTGGCGACTGCTGCTGCTCCGGCCACCTTATTGGCGGATACCGCCGTCAGCACGGTATCGGCTGACGATGTGAACACCTGTCTTCTGGGTGAAGGTGCCGGTTGCCATTGTGCCTGTGCGCACTCGGTGACGTTGCCGGCCACTGCGCCGATGTCCATCGCCAGAATGGAGCCGCGCTTCGCGCCGCTCACCATCCATTCGGGATTCACGCCGGCCATGACCGGCTCGCTGCTGCGCCCTCCCATCGCCTGAGAACAATCCCGTTCTGCGATGAAACCGCCTGTGCGGTTCCTCGCTTCGTGATCGTTTTGAGGAGATAGCTTCATGTCTGTTTTACGTTCGGTGCCCTTTGGCGCCGTGTGTCTGCTGTACGCGGCAATACTCAGTGCCACCCCCGTAACCCATCCTTCCCCACCGGTAGTGGCCCCCGCGCCATCGTTGGCATCGTCCTCGCTGCAAGAGGCGATGCGCCGCATTTGGCAAGCCAGCCCCGAGGTGCAGGCGGCTCGTGCGGATCTCGACGCCGCCCGGGCCCGTGCGCGTGCCGCCGCGCAACCGCTGTACAACCCCTCGCTGTCGCTCGATGCGGAGAACGCCGATGTCAATCGGCGCACGGCCGGCATCAGTCTGCCACTGGATCTGTCCGGCAAGCGTCGCGCTCGCACCAGCCAGGGTGAGGCCGACCTGCTCGCCGCCGAGGCGAGCTACAACGTGCGGCGTCGTGACGTCGCCGCCCGCTGGTTGACGGCGTGGTCGACAGCGGTGCTCGCGGCTCGACAAAGTGAACTGGGTCGCCGTCGTCTCGCGTTGATGCAGCGCTTCGACGATTTGGCCGCCCAGCGACTCAAGGTCGGTGACATCAGCAGCCCCGAACGCGATCTGGCCGGTCTGGCACTCGGCGAGGCGCAGGTGCAACAAGCCACGCTCGCCGGTAACGAAGCGGCAGCCCGTGCGGCATTGCTGGCCATCAGTGGCGATCAACCCATGGCCCTGCCACCACTGCCCAACGGGCTGTCACCAGCGACGGACAGTGTGATGCCATTGCCCGTCGACGAGTTGCCTGAACTGCGTCAGGCCCGCGCTCAGCAAGCAAGCGCCGAGGCGGGCGTGCAGGTCGCACGTCGCGCGCGCATTCCCGATCCGACACTCAGCCTGACCGGTGGCCAGGTGCGCAGTGGGCCACGCACCGATCAGGTGATCGGCGTGAGTGTGTCCATTCCGTTGCCGGTGCTCAACACCGGACGCGCCGAAGTGGATGCCGCCCGGGCGGAAGCCGACGCAGCCGCGGCCGGCGTGCGTTCGCGCCAGTTTGTATTGCGCGCGGGATTACAGGAAGCGCAAGCCCGTTACGCCGCTCTGCGCGGTGCGACTGAAGCGTTCCGCAGCGGCCGTGCCGCGGCGTTCGAGGATCGCACCACGCTACTGGAAAAGCTCTGGCGTGCTGGTGAAATCAGCACCTCCGATTACCTCGTGCAACTCAAGCAAAGCCTGGATACCGCGTTGTCCGGCCAGGAACTGGAAAGCCAAACCTGGCAGACCTGGTTCGACTACCTCACCGCTGCGGGCCGTCTAACCGACTGGCTCGATGGCCGTACTCAGGACGGCCACAATCAGGACATGACCCGATGACTATTTCTCTTTTGAAACGCAGCCTGCTGGGATTGGCGCTGCTCGCTGCGCTGGCCGGCCCCGTCCTGGCACAGGAACCGGCGCCCGCCAATCCGCTCGCACTGGACGCCAAGGCGATCAAGGACGCCGGTATTGTCCTCGACAAGGCTGCTCCCCGTGCACTGACGGATGAACTCAAAGCCCCTGGTGAAGTGAAAGCCGACGCGTACTCCACCGTACTGGTGTCGCCGCGCGTGGAATCGCAGGTGCTCGCCCGCAAAGCCAAGCTGGGTGACGTCGTGAAGGCCGGCGATGCGCTGGTCGTGCTCTCCAGCGTCGAGGTGGCCACCACGCAAGGTGCGTTGATCGTAGCCGAACAGGACTGGCAACGGATCGCGTCGCTCGGGCCCCAGGCGGTGTCGGCCCGGCGCTACAACGAGGCGAAAGTGCAACGCGACCAGGCACGCGCCAAGTTGCGCGCCTACGGCTTGTCCGACGGTCAGATCGGTGGGTTGCTGCGCAAGGGATCGGCCGGTGCGGATGGCAGCTTCGAGCTGCTTGCGCCCGCCGCCGGTCGCGTCACCACCGATGAATTTTTGGTCGGTGAGCGGGTGGAACCCGGCCGCACCTTGTTCACCCTGGTCAAGGAAGATTCGGTCTGGGTCGTCGCGCAGATGGCACCGGCCGATGCCGAACGGGTCAAGCCCGATGCCGATGCCCGCATCCTCGTGCATGACACCGAGATACCCGGCAAGGTCGTCCAGCGCTCGCATCAGACCGATGAGCGCACCCGCACGGTGCCGGTGCGCATCGAAGTCGACAACCGCAAGGATCTGTTGCACCCGGGTGAGCTGGTCGAAGCGCGCATCGCCGCCGGTAGCGCCGTGCAGAAGCTCGCGGTGCCGGCTGAAGCAATCGTATTGCTGCAGAACCAGCCGACCGTGTTCCTCGCCAAAGGCAATGGCCCGTTCGAGCCGGCATCAGTCATGGTTGGCGATACGCGTGATGGCTGGACGGTGATCACGCAGGGCCTGAAATCCGGCGACACCTACGTGCGCAAGGGCGCGTTCGCCTTAAAGGCCCGCTTGCTGCGCTCGCAGCTGGGAGAAGAATGATGCTGGAACGTCTGGTTGAATTCTCTCTGCGCTACAAGGTGCTGGTACTGATCATCTTCGTGGTGATCGGTTTTCTCGGCTTTCAGGCCGTGCGTCAGCTACCCATCGATGCCTTCCCGGACGTGACGCCGGTACAGGTCAACGTCTACACCGAAGCCTCGGGACTCGCAGCGGAGGATGTGGAGCAATTGCTCACCACTCCGGTGGAGTCGGCACTCGCCGGCTTGCCCAAGGTGGAACAGATCCGCTCGGTGAGCCTGTTCGGCTTGTCGTATGTGTCGGTGTACTTCGACGACAGCATGGACATCTACTTCGCCCGTCAGCTGGTCAACGAGCGGCTGCAACAGGTCGGCGATCGTTTGCCGGCGGGTTATGGCAAACCGGAAATGGGACCGAACACCTCCGGTCTCGGCCAGGTGTTCTGGTACACGGTCGAACGCGCCGACGACACGCTGAGAGGCACCACAGCCGGTACGGCACCGAACGACATGGATCTGCGCACACTGCAGGACTGGACCATCCGTTTGATCCTGCGCACCGCGCCGGGCGTCGATGACGTCAGCTCATGGGGCGGGCAGGAAAAACAGTTCCAGGTGCGCATCGATCCCATGAAATTGATCGCGCACAAACTCGGCTTCAAGAACGTGATTGAGGCGCTGCAGGCGAACAACGCGCAAGTCGGCGGCAACTTCGTCGACGTGGGGCGCGAGCAGTATCTCGTGCGCGGACTGGGCTTGATCCAGAACGCCAAGGATCTGGGCAACATCGTGCTCAAGACCGAAGACGGCACGCCGGTCTACGTGCGGGACGTGGCCACCATTACCGAGGCCGGGGCACCGCGCACCGGGGCGGTGACGCGCGACGGCAAGGAAGTCGTGCTGGGCATGGCGCTGGCGCGTATTGGTGAGAACGCCAAGAGCGTGGTCGATGCGGTCAAAGCCAAGCTCGATACGGTGAAGCAATCCTTGCCGCCGGGCGTGGTCGTGAAACCGGTGTACGAGCGTACCGAACTGGTCAACGCGGCGGTGGGTACTGCCGTGCGCGCGCTGGTGGAAGGTTCGATCCTGGTGGCGCTGGTGCTGTTCCTGTTCCTGGGCGAGTTCCGCAGCGCGTTGGTGGTGGTTGTGGCGTTGCCGTTGGCGATGCTGATCGCCTTCATCTGCATGAACCAGGTGGGGCTGTCGGCCAACTTGATGTCGCTGGCGGGGCTGGCTATCGGTATCGGCATGATGGTGGATGGCGCGGTGGTGATGGTGGAGAACGCCTATCGCATCATGGCCGAACGCAAGGCGCACGGCGGTCCGGTGGATCGTACCGCTGCCGTGTTGGCAGCCGCCCGCGAGGTGGCTAACCCGATGGCGTTCGCGATCCTGATCATCATCGTGGTGTTCCTGCCGCTGTTCAGCCTGCAGGGGCTGGAAGGCAAGATGTTCAAGCCGATGGCGTTCAACATCAGCTTCGCGATGGCCGGCTCGCTGATCCTCGCGCTGACGCTGATTCCGGTGCTGGCCGCATTGGTGTTGAAGCCCAAGGAAGAGAAAGACACCTGGCTGGTCGCGTTCCTGAAACGCCATTACGCCACGGTGCTCGCCTGGGCGCTGGCGCGGCGCAAGCTGGTGCTGGGCATCGCTGCCGGTGCCTTGATCGGCAGCCTGGCGTTGTTCCCGTTCCTGGGCAAGGAGTTCATGCCCAACCTGAAAGAGGGTGCCATCATGTGGCGCATCACGTCGATTCCGTCGGCCTCGCTGGATGAATCGATCAACATCTCCAGACAGGTGTCGGCGCTGATCAAGCAGAAGTTTCCGGAGGTGGACACTACCCTGGCGATGATTGGCCGCGCTGAAAAAGGCGAGACCGCCGACGTGAACTACATGGAGGTCTACACACCGCTCAAGCCCAAGGACCAATGGCGCAAGGGCGAGACGCTGGAAAGCATCGAGGAGGCAATGCAGAAGGAGTTGTCGGCCGCCTTGCCCACCGCCGTGGTGAGCTATACCCAGCCGATCCAGATGCGCATCGAGGAACTGATCTCCGGCGTGCGGGCCACGTTGGCGTTGAAGATTTACGGCGATGATCTGGGCGAGCTCGATCGTCTCAGCGGCCGCATCAAGAATGTGCTGGCCGGCGTGCCGGGCGTGGCCGATCTCGCGCTGGAGGCGAACATCGGCAAGCCGCAGATCCGCATCAAGGTGGATCGCGATGCGCTGGCCCGTTACGGCCTCAACGCCGACGACGTGCTGACCGTGGTGAAGAACGGCATCGGCGGCGAACCCGTGACGACGCTGCTCGATGGCGTGAAGCGCTTCGACATCGCGGTACGGCTGGACGATGCCGACAAGGCGTCCCTGCCGGCGATCCAGCGCATACCGATCCGCACCGCCAGCGGTGCGCTGGTGCAGCTGTCGCAGGTGGCCGAGGTCAGTGATGCGGAAGGCTATTCGTTCATCCGTCGCGAGCAGTTGCAACGCTATGCGGTGATCCAGATGGACGTGCGCGGTCGTGACATCGACGGCTTCGTCAAGGATGCCAACGCGGCCATCGCGCAACAGGTGAGGCTGCCGACTGGCTATTACAGCGAGTGGGGCGGCGCGTTCGAGAACCAGCAGCGGGCGTTGAAGCGGTTGTCGCTGATCGTGCCGGCGACGATCTTCTTCATCTTCGTCTTGCTCTACACCGCGTTCAACTCGGTAAAGCACGCCACGCTGATCCTGGCCAACGTGCCGTTCGCCACTATTGGCGGCATCGTCGGGTTGGCGATCACCGGGCAATACCTGTCGGTGCCCTCGGCGATCGGCTTCATCGCGGTGTTCGGCGTGGCGATGTTGAACGGCATCGTGCTGGTGAGTTTTTTGAACGAGCAACGTGAGAAAGGCTTGCCCGTGCGGGAGGCGGTGATCCGCGGCACCGCGCTGCGCATGCGGCCGGTGATGATGACCGCCAGCGTGGCGATCCTGGGCCTGGTGCCGATGCTGCTCTCCAGCGGCGTCGGTGCGGAAACCCAGCGTCCGCTCGCTACCGTGGTGGTCGGCGGCCTGATCACCTCGACGTTGCTGACGCTGGTACTGCTGCCGGTGCTCTACGACTGGATCGAAGAACGCGCCGCAAGGCGCCTGGCCAAGGAAAACACCCCATGAAAGAAGTGAAGGCATTCATCCACCGCGGTCGCGTGGTCGACGTCATCCACGCCTTGGAGGACGGTGGATTTCGTTACCTGTCCGTCAGCGACGTCAAAGGTCTGCTCACCGCGCTCAGCGCCCAGGAACAGATCTATTCAATGGAGCTGGGCGAACGGGTTACCCGGCAGATCAAGCTCGAAGTGTTCTGCGAGGACGATCAGGCTGATCGCGCGGTACAACTGATTCGCCTGCACGGACGCACCGGTCAGAGCGTGGCCGGTTGGGTCTATCAGAGCACGGTGGATCGGGCATGGCCCATCGACGGTGCCGTGGACTGAAGGCGATGGGCGGGTTACGCCCGCCCATCCTTCCGGGTGTCATTACATAACGCTGCAGCGGTCGCGTAAGGTGACCGCCGCACGGGAGACTTCGATGAGCACGTCAGAGCCACACAAACACGATCACGATCATCACCACGACCACAGCCACGGCGTGGCACCGGATGCGAACAAGAAATACCTGACCATCGCGCTGCTGTTGCTGCTCGGTTTCATGGCGGTCGAGGTGGTGGTCGGCATGCTGGCCAAGTCGCTGGCCTTGATTTCCGACGCCGGCCACATGCTTACCGACGTCGGCTCGATCGGGCTCGCCCTGGTGGCGATGCGCCTGGCCAAACGACCGGCCAGCGGTAGCTACACGTTCGGGCTCAAGCGCGTGGAAATCCTGAGTGCGCAGGCGAACGGGCTGACGTTGTTGTTGCTGTCGGTGTGGTTCATCGTCGAGGCGATTCGTCGCCTGATCGATCCGCCGGTGGTGGAAGGCTTGCTGGTCACGGTAATTGCGGTGATCGGCATCGGTGTCAACCTGCTCGCCGTGTGGGCGATGAGCAAGGCCAACCGACAGAGCCTCAACGTGGAAGGCAGCTTTCAGCACATCCTCACCGATCTGTATGCCTTTATTGCTACCGCGATTGCCGGTGGCATCATTTGGTGGACCGGCTGGAATCGCGTGGATTCGATCGCCGCGCTGGTCGTGGCCGGATTGATGCTGAAAGCCGGCATCGGGCTGGTGCGCGAATCGGGACGTATCTTTCTGGAGGCAGCACCGCGCGGCCTCGATCCAGTCACGATTGCCGAGGCGATCCGTGCTTTGCCCGCCGTGACCCGACTGGACGACCTGCACGTATGGGAAGTGACCTCGGGCATGCCGGCACTGTCGGGGCACATCTATGTGAACCACGACATCGACTGCCACGACGTGCGCCGGGCGGTCGAAGCGATGCTGCACGATCGTTTCAAGATCACGCACACGACATTGCAAACCGATCATGGAGCCACCGACGAATCGGCCAGCGCCGCAGGTTGCAGCTTTGCCTCAACTGGCGGGGCGCACTAAGGGCGTCGCTGTGCTGGCGATGAACGGCACCTCACGTCGGTGACGATGAGGACACGATGGCAGGCGTCGTCGCAGGGCGGCGAAGCCACCCCCAGCCAATCCACATAGCCAGAGCCCCCATCGCCAGAGCGCCGAGCATGTCGCCGGGATAATGCACTCCCAAGTAGATGCGTGCCCATGCCATGGGCAGGCCGAGCAGCGCAATCGCGAGGCTCCAGGCTCGGGTACGTCGATCCAGCAACAGCATGCCGGCGATGACCCACTGCGCGGTCAGATGATCACTGGGAAAACTGCCGGTCGCCGCATGAGATACCCACGCCTGACCGGCACCGGCCACGAAGGGGCGTGCGCGATCCCAAATCAAGCCAATGATCAGATTCGCGAGCAATGTCGCTGCGGCGGCAACCGATGCTTTCAGGGCGGTAGAGCGCATCGACCACCGAGGAACCATCAGCATCGTCCCAAGAAAAGCGGCGGTCAGGATCAATGGCCCATCGGCCAAGCCGCGCGCCACCTGCAGCATCGCGGACGATGGCGGTGTAGACGGATGGATGGCGTGGAACAGTCGCAGGTCAACGGCGTACGCCAAGGTGCCGAACCCCGAGATCGGCGATGTCATGGTTTGCCGATCGGTGCAAGGGCAGCGGCCCGTGCTTCCTTCGCTTCGCGCAGGATGCCGAACGCCTCCTTCAGCACATAGCAGGCGATGGCCGCACCGATGACCAGATCGGGGACCGCACTGTGTAGAAGCAGCACCAGCACACCGGAGACGATCACCGCCAGGTTGGCGATGACGTCGACTCGCGTGAACAGCCACGTGGCGCGCAGATGCACTTCGCCGTGACGGAACCGCTCCAACAACCGTAGCACGGTGGCATTCACGATCAAGGCGATGAAGGCAATACCCATCATCCAGCCACCCTCGGGATGACTGCCCGCGACGAGTCGCCACACTACGCCGGCGAGGACACCCGCGCCCAGGATCAGCAGCAACGTGCCACTCAGAGTGGCGGCCGATGCCTTGAAGCTTGCGGTGCGCTGCCAAGCGACGAGCGCGATGCCGTACGCACTCGCGTCGGCGAGCATGTCCAGCGAATCGGCGACCAGCCCCATCGATTGCGCGATCAGACCGGCGATCACACCGACCACAAACATCGTGGCGTTGAGAACCAGCGCGAAGCGCAGGATGCGTCGCTCCGCTTCGTTGCTGCCTTCAGCATGGCAACCACATTCACTCATGTCCTATCGCCTTCATTTTGCATCGGGAACCACTTCCTGGGCTCCCTGGGGTGACGGCAAGGGCTGGCGGCCACGACGGATGTTGAACACGAACCCGACAGCCAGTAGCACCAGAATTGCCAACTGGGCCAGCAAGGATTGCCAGGTCGGATAGATGCCCAGCAGTTCGATATGCGGCACCGGGGCGACGCTCACCGCCACCCAGCCGGCCTCCTGCAGGGCGGCGACGCCCTTGCCGGTCAGTACGACAGCAAGCACAGCGATCAGCACGGAACTGGCGGAGAAGAACGTACCGATCGGCAGCCGATGACTGGTGCGCAACAGCACCCAGGCGATCAACCCCAGCGCCGCCGCACCGGCGGCGATACCGCCGAGCAGCCACACTTCCTGGCCGTCATTCCAAAGGGCGGCATAGAACAGGATGCTCTCGAACACCTCGCGATACACCGAGATGAAGGCCAGCCCGAACAAGAACCAGGCGGAACGTCGGTTGAGCGCGGCAGCCATCTTTTCCTTCAGATACGCCTGCCAGCGACCGCCGATACTTTTCTGGTGCATCCACAGACCGACCCCAAGGAGCACGAACGCCGCAAACAGCGACGACAGCCCCTCGGTCAACTCACGGCCAGCGCCACTGATGGAAATGGCATAGCTGGCAATGGCCCAGGTAACGCCGCCGGCGACCAACGCAAGGCTCCAGCCGGCATGCACGTAGCGCCGTGCTTCGGGTCGCGCAGCCTTGCGCAGGAAGGCGAGTAACGCGACCACGACCAGCAGGGCTTCCAGACCCTCTCGTACCAAGATGGTGAAAGCCCCCAGGAAAGTGGCGGCGGCATCGCCAGCAGCATCGCTAGTGACTTCTTGCGCACGCAGCAGCAGGCCATCGACCTCATCGGACTGTTTCGCCACCGATGCCACCGAGGTGCTGCTCGTCAGTGCGGTGCGATAGGCACCCATCGCCGTTTCAAGCTGAGCGCGCAGCGCGCCGTCCCGTGCGTTGAGTTGCGGTTCGACCGGCTCCACGCCATCGAGGTAGGCGGACAGTGCCAGTTGGGTGGCTTGCGTCTTCGCTCCGGCACGATAAGCCGTCAGGCTCGCCGCCAGTCGCGCGCGCGCCAACGGGATGCCCGCCAACGCCTGCTGATGAATGACGTCGGGGTGTGCCCGCAAATAGCCCACGATCGCCCGGGCACGCTCCGCACCGAGGGTAGGTGTCAGCTGCGCGACGCGCACACGCGACAATTCCTTCAAGTCGGCGATCTGTGCACGGGCGGCGGTGTCGTGTTGCCAGGTATCAGCGCCAGTGGCGGATTCCTGGGTGTAAGCCAGCGAACCCACGTAGTAAGCCAGTGCCCAGCGGTCGTCGGACGACAGCTGCTGCGCGTAGCTCGCCATCGGCGTGCCTTCCACACCTTGGCTGATCACCTCGTACAACGACAACGCGCTGCGCTGATCCGCCCGCGTCTGGTCGGTGAAGTTCACCGGGTGGGGCGACAGTTGCAGGCCGGCCGGACCATCGCCATGGCCGGTCGCTCCATGACAGGCGGCGCACCGGTTCTGATAGAGCGTCGCCCCACGCGCCAGATCGGGGGCGTGTTCTGGAGCGGTCGGCACCGGATACGCTTGCAGCAACGCATCGGCCAGCGCGTGCGCTTGCGTCGCCACTTGGGCTGGCGCCGCCTTGGCATCGACCGAGGCCACCAATGTATCGGCCTGCTTCATGAGTGCGGGCGTGGTCGCGGTCGGTGGCAACGCGTCGATGCGCGATCGAGTCGTCGCCGTGAATTCCCGCATCTCGGCGTACTCGGACGCGCTGATCACCGCGCCATCCTTCACCGCACCAGCGTAGTCGGTCGCCAGGTAATCCAGCATCTGCCACGTTTGTGGAACGGTCGTAGTGGCATCCTGAGCCATCACCGTAAAGGTCGTCACACCGCACAGGAGTAGCGCCGCTATGGACAGTTTGCGCAAGGCACTGCGAATAAGAGTCGTTATCATTAATGCATGGTACTCGCCCTTCGATCGTTCGTCAGCAGTTGCTCGCCAGACAATGTTCTCGTTACCAAACGTGCCCCTCGCGTCGCAACGAACTCAACCCTGACGGTTAATTCGTTGCTTTCCGGCTCGTCCCCGCCAAATCTTCCAGAATTGGACAATCCGGATGATTATCGCCATGGCAGCGCCGGGCCAGATCCGTGAGCGTGGCGCGCATGGATTCCATTTCGCGGATCTTCTGTTCCAGTGCCCTGGCGTGTTGCAGCGCCAATTGCTTCACCTCGCTGCTCGCCCGTTGTCGATCGTCCCACAGACTTAGCAGTTGCTCGATTTCCTTGATCGAGAACCCCAAGGTTCGCGCACGTTTGATGAAGCGCAGGCGATGCAGATCGCTCTCGGCGTACAGGCGATAGCCGGCGAACGTGCGACCTGCGGTCGGCATGAGTCCGATCGACTCGTAGTGACGAATCATCTTGGCGGTGACCGCGCTGGCGAGCGCGGCTTCGCCAATGGTGTGCAGTCCCAGAGCACGTGCATCGGCGGCTTCGGGGCGTAGCGCAGGACGTGGCATCGGTGTCTCCAGTCATTCCTCGTGGGTATGGGGACGCCAGCGGCGCAGCAACAAGGTGTTGCCCACCACACTGACGCTGGACAGCGCCATCGCGGCCCCAGCGATCATCGGATTGAGCATGCCCAGGGCAGCCAAAGGTATGCCGATTGCGTTGTAGATGAAGGCCCAGAATAGATTCTGACGGATCTTGCGCGTGGTACGCCTCGAAATCTCGATTGCATCAGCAATCAGGCGCGGGTCGCTGCGCATCAGGGTCACCCCGGCGGTTTCCATCGCCACATCGGTGCCGGACCCCATCGCAAAGCCGACGGCGGCTGCGGCAAGCGCCGGCGCATCGTTGATGCCATCACCGACCATCGCGACATGGTCGCCGGCATCGGTAAGCGCTGTGACAGCCTGCGCCTTCTGTTCGGGCAGCGTATCGGCAATCACAGTGTCGATACCCAGTTCGGTGGCGATGGCCTCGGCGGCGGCGCGGCGGTCACCGGAGATCATGACCGTGCGCAAGCCGAGTGCATGCAGCTGGTCGACGGCCTCGCGCGCTGTCGTGCGCGGCGCATCGCGAAAGGTGAGAACGCCGCGCACCACGGTGCCTGTCGCACTGCGCTCGGCCAGCCACGCGGTAGTTTGCGCGCTGGCGTCTAGCCCAAGGCCGATGCGTTCCATCACGCTGCGATCCACACCCAACTCGTCCATCCAGCGTTCGCTACCCAGAACGAGTTCGCGCCCTGCCACGTCACCACGCACACCACGACCGACCACGGCCGCCACCTTCGTCGCTGGCACGATGCGGCGCTGACCGTCCGTCGCTGCCTGCAGCACGGCCTTTGACAGCGGATGCTCGCTGCCGGCCTGCAGACTGGCGGCATCGTCCAACAGCGCGTTGTCGTCGCCACGGATCGCGAGGCGTTGCACCAACGTCGGGCGACCTTCGGTCAGAGTGCCGGTCTTGTCGAAGGCGACCACGGTGACCGACCGCGCGACCTCAAGCACCTCGGCGTCCTTGATCAGGATGCCTGCGCGAGCAGCCACCCCGGTACCGGTCATGATCGCGGTGGGCGTGGCCAGACCCAAGGCACAGGGACAGGCGATGACCAGCACGGCCACCGCATTGAGGATCGCGCGACTCCAATCGCCGGTACTCACACCCCATGCGAGCAGGGTGATGAGTGCCAAGACGATGACGACAGGTACGAAGACTGCGCTCACACGATCCACGATGCGCTGGATCGGCGCCTTCTTGGCCTGGGCGTCCTCCACGGCACGAATGATCCGCGCCAGTCGGCTCTGGGCGCCGACTGCCTCCGTAGCCAGCACGAGCCGGCCTTCACCGTTGATCGCACCACCAATGACGGCATCGCCCGTGTGTTTGGCCACCGGCATGCTTTCCCCGGTAATGAGTGACTCGTCGACTTGTGAGATGCCTTCGAGCACAAGACCGTCGACCGGAATGCGTTCACCGGGAAGCACGACGACCACATCGTCCACGCGAATCATCTCCAACGGTACCCAGATTTCCTGATCGCCTTCGCGCCGACGCGCCTGCTCGGGGCGCAAGGACTGCAGGGCGCGAATCGCTTCGGTGGTCTGTCGCTTGGCTCGCGCCTCCAGCCATTTGCCCAGCAGGATCAGGGTAATCAGTACGGCGGAGGCCTCGAAATACAGCGGCGCGTGATTGACGCCGATACCATCGCGTAGCAAATGAAAGACGCTAAGACCGTAGGCAGCCGACGTGCCCATGGCCACCAGCAGGTCCATGTTGCCAGTGCGTGCCCGCACTGCCTTGTACGCCGCCCGGTAAAACCGGGCACCCAACCAAAATTGCACGGGCGTGGCCAACAGCCACTCCAGCCAGCCGGGCAGCATCAGGTGAATACCTAATGGCATGGCCAGCATCGGTGCCATCAATGGCAGCGATAGCATCGTGGCCCAGATCAGGTGACGACGCTCTTTGGCGGCACCGGCGGACTTCGTCGGAGTCGGTACGGAAGATGACTCCGCATCCGCGATGTTGGCCTGGTAACCGGCGTCCACGATCGCCTTGATCAACAAGGCGGCATCGGTCCCCGCGTTGATCATGACGGCAGCCCGTTCGGTGGCCAGGTTGACGCTGCTCGCGATGACCCCCGGCACTGCACGCAGGGCGCGTTCGACGCGTCCCACACAGGACGCGCAGGTCATGCCTTCAATCCGCAGCGCCACCGAGTCGATGGCAGCCTCGTAACCGGCGGCTGCCACGGCAGCGTGGAGGGCCGGCAACGCCTGCGGCGTGGATGTCCGCACCGTCGCCTGCTCGGTGGAGAGGTTCACCGTCGCATCGATCGTCCCGGCCACCGCCTTCAGGGCCCGCTCGACGCGCCCGACGCAAGAGGCGCACGTCATTCCGACAATACCGAAGCGGACAATGGATGGCGTGTCTGGAGAGGAAAGTGGTGTGGCGTGAGTGTTCATGAGGAGGAACTCCCGAGAGGGAGCGCCATCATGATGTCTCCCATCATGGGAAGGTCAAGCATGCCGGCTGAAAGCGCTGAGGCTTGACCTTCCCACCATGGCAAGCCTCATTCTTTTCCCCACTGGCAGCCTGCCTGACGATGGAGAGATCACCATGCAATTTTCAGTCGACAACATGACCTGCGGACACTGTGTCCGAGCCATCACCGCCGCCTTGCAAGACCTCGATGCCCACGCCAAGGTCGATGTTGATCTGCTGAGCGGAAGGGTTCAGACAGAAGGTCGTTTTACTTCGGCGGCCGCCGTCGCGGCGATGGAAGCGGCGGGCTATCACGCAACGTCTGAGATCAGCAGTCAGGCTCCGTCGACCTCCGAATCGTGCTGCGGGCACTGTCACACATGACCATGGAAGCAAGCTGATGTTGGATGGGGCGATATCAGCTGACGGGCTCCGCAGCCTTTGCCTGATAGACCCGAGGGAGCGCCGCTATGGAGCGATGCGTCTTGTCATTGTGGAAGACGATATCGCGATCAGCACACTCCTCGGCGATGTATTCACCCAACGAGGTGATGCGACCGTCAGTACCGAGACAGCGCGTACGCTTGGCTTCAGTTATCCGCCAACCCCGAACACCGAGCCGACGATTTTGCCGACGCCAGCGGTAACGCCCATCGCAAGCATCCCCCAAAAACTAATGCGCCATGCACCCCGGACCATATTCGCCCCACCGGCATACGCTGCCAAACCGCCTAGTAGCGTAAGCAAGATCAGCGAAGTGGCCGCCACCAGTACGATCAACATTTCCGTGGGCGCGAGGGCGACCACCAGCAACGGCAATGCAGCGCCCGCAAAGAAGCTGAGCCCCGAGGCCAACGCGGCTTGCAATGGGCGTGCCTTGAGCGTCTCGGTGATACCCAACTCGTCGCGCGCATGGGCATCCAACGCGTTGTGACTCATCAATTGAGCTGCGACTTGGCTGGCCAAGTTGGGATCAAGTCCACGCTTGGCATAGATCGCGGCCAGCTCCCTGTGCTCACCATCATCGTCATTACGCAAATGTTGACGTTCGCGGTTCAATTCAGCCTTTTCCGTATCGGCTTGTGAGTGAACGGAGACGTATTCACCGGCGGCCATGGACATCGAGCCGGCCACCAATCCCGCCATACCGGCAACTAGGATCGCTGTGTGAGTGGCTTGTGCCGAGGCAACACCCAGCACGAGGCTTGCGGTCGAAAGAATTCCATCATCCGCACCCAGGACAGCCGCGCGCAGCCACCCGCTGCGGCCGATTCGATGTTTGTCAGAACTCTGCAAGGGCATTTGCGGTCATTCTCCCTGTTGGCGGCGCTTTCTTCATTTCGGTGAGGGCCAATGCGGATGCATGTCGTCGATGACATATGGATGGGCATGCACATGCCCGGAGGCCACTTCGCCTGAGGTCAGGTGGGAATGATCGAGCGGCAGATCGTCGTGATGATGGATGAGCACCTCGGGATCGCGCGACGGCCATAGCAGGAAACCCGCGACCACCGCCATGACCACGATGACTGCCATCGATGCGGCGCCCCACGCTGGCGATGACAAGGTGCCCAGCCAGCCTGCCAGGGGATACATCAACAGCCAGCAGGCGTGGGACAGGGAAAATTGCGCGGCAAACAAGGCCGGTCGATCCTCGGCGTTACCCGAACGCTTCAGCAAACGGCCGCCCGGAGTGAGTATGGCGGCGTAGCCAGCGCCGATCAGCCCC
Source organism: Rhodanobacter sp. B2A1Ga4 (assembly GCF_018101315.1). Classification (NCBI taxonomy): domain Bacteria; kingdom Pseudomonadati; phylum Pseudomonadota; class Gammaproteobacteria; order Lysobacterales; family Rhodanobacteraceae; genus Rhodanobacter; species Rhodanobacter sp. B2A1Ga4. The sequence goes on from NZ_JADBJR010000001.1 coordinate 687,097, forward strand.
CATGCGGCGGCGATCAACCATCGACGTTCCGCCACCGGAACCAGTGAAGCGAGCGCCGCGAAGAGCACCAGACCCAAGCCGGCCAGCACGGCACCACTCAGCATCACGCTCCGATCGGGCCAGCGTTTGAGCAAGCGTGGCAGGCTGAGCGCCGCCACCATCGAGAAGCCGCCGAATACCGCGGTGGTCAACGCCACGTCGCGATTGTTGCCGCCCAGCCAGTCGCGCACATAGATGACGGTGTTGACGATGACCAGTGAACCGGCGGCCGCCTCGGCGAAACTCAGGCACAGCATGCCGCGCAACCTTGGCGTGGCGAGGTAGCGGCGCATGCCGGCCAACACTTTGGGCCGTACCGCCGCCAGCGCGAGCCGACGCGGGAGTGGAATGGTCGCCACCAAGGCCGCGGAACTGACGAAGCCGAGCAAGGTGAAGCCGAACAATCCACGGAAACTGATCACCCCCAGCAGCAGTGCCGCCAGCAGCGGGCTGAGCAGGTTTTCCAGATCGTAGGCCAGGCGCGACAGCGACAGCGCGCGGGTGTACTGCGCCTCATCGGTCAGCACTTCGGGGATGGTGGCCTGGAAGGTCGGGGTGAAGGCCGCCGAGCAAGTCTGCAAGACGGCGACCAGCACATAGATCTGCCACACAGCAGTGACCCATGGCAGGCACAAGACCAGAACCGCCCGGATCAGATCCATGCTGACCAGAAAGGGTTTGCGCGGCCACCGCGCGGTGTATGCGGTGGCCAGCGGCGCGACCAGCACATAGACCGCCATCTTGATGCCCAGCGCCGTGCCGAGCACCACCGAGGCGCGGTCACCGGCGAGGTCATAAGCCAGCAGACCCAACGCTACGGTCATCAAACCGGTGCCGATCAGCGAGGTGGCCTGTGCCGCAAACAGGTGCCGATAGACGCGATCGGTAAGGACTTCAAACAGCATGCATGGCTCCAGTGGATAAGGAAGCTTGGCGCCGTCGGAATTCGCCAAGCAAAAACCGCCGACCCGATGGAACTTCATTCGCCGGATCGGTCCGTCGTGCAGCTTACTCGTGGGCCAGCCCCCAGATTCGGTGGGCGTCGATGAGCAGGCGATAGTACGCACGCAGGGCGGTAACGCGCGCGTCAAGAGCCGCTTCCGAGGCTTGCAGCGATTGCCGGCGAGCCAGCAGCAAGGTCTGCACGTCGGCTTCCCCCAGCGTATAGGCGCGCTGGGTCAGCCGCGCGGTATCGGCCGCATGGCGCGCGCCTTTCGTAGCCAGTTGCCAGCGCGCGTGGTTGCCGCTGGCATCGGCATAGGCCTCGGCGATTTCGGTCTCGACGACCCTTTGCTGGCGATCGCGGGCGGCGGTCGCCGCGTCCACGGCGGTCAGAGCCTGGCCGAGGCGTTCACGGCGATAGCCACCCGGCAACGGGATCGACACACTGACACCGATGATGCGTTCGCGACTGAACGCTTCGGAGGCGGTGAATACGCCGACCGTCGGATCAGGCAATCGGTCGGCGCGCGCGCGGTCAGCTTGCTGTTCCGCTTTGCGCATTTCCAGCTCGGCAATGCGCAACGGGTCGCTGCTGGCCATCACCAGCTCATGCCATGCCTGTTCCGGCATGGCGACGGGTTGCGGTTCGCTGAGCGTAGGCAGACCCGACGGCACGTCCGGGAAACGGATTCGCAGCCGTGCTTGCGCCTTGGCCGCCTCGGCGCTGGCTTGCGCAAATCGTTGCTGAATTTCAACCAGATCGCCGGCGGCGACATTCACCTCCAGGCGCGATGCATCCCCCGCACGCTGCCGCGTCTTGGCCGCCTGCAGGTTGGACTGCGCAAACGTGGTTTGTTCGGCTATCAACTTCTTCGCGTGCTCGGTTTGCGCCCAAGCCATCCACAGATCCAGCAGGCTGCGTGCCGCCTCATGGATCGCCTCACCCAGACGCGCCTGTGCCAGGTCGACTTCCACGTCGCCCAGCTGGCGATCCATCGCCTTCTTGCCGGGCAAGCGGATCGTGCGCTCCAGTTGCGCTGCCCATTCACGAGATGTGGGACCCGCTTCGTAACGACGTTGTTGCGAGGTCGCCTTGACCGTCCATTCATGCGGCGAAGCACGCAACATGCCGGCCACGTGACCAGCACCGGCCATGTCCGCCAACGCTTCCTGCACCGCGGGGTCCTGCCGCAGCCAAACCTGCGCTGATTCGGTGGAGGGCAGATCGGTGGGCGTGGGCATGTCGACGTCCATCGCCGAGATCGAACAGGACGCCATGCCCAGTAAAAGCAAACTCCACCAGCGCTTCATGCGAGTTCTCCTTCCAGCGAAATCGGCGACACCCAATAACGAATACCGGTACCGGCGAAATCCGCGTGCAGCAGCTGCTGCAGGGATTCGCTTTCGGCCTTGGTCAGCAGAATTTGCACGTAGACCGAGCGACTGCGCCCGAGCACTTGTTCCAGCGGATTCAACAGGCCGCCGGCGGTTCCATGACTGAAGGTGGGCAGGCTGAAGAAGACCTCGTCGCCAAAATTGAGCAGCAACGTGTCGAGGAGTTTTTCTTCGATGTCCGTCGCACAAACCAGGGAAAAACTGCATTTATCGAACGTGGACTTATCCATGACATACCTCCGCGGTTGCATGGGCGAACCGCAGGTAAAGGATGGGAAGCAGGATCAGGGTCAGCGCAGTGGCGGTGACCAGGCCACCGATGACCACGATCGCCAGCGGTCGCTGCACTTCGGAGCCCGGACCGCTGGCGAACAGCAGCGGGATCAGGCCGAAGGCGGTGATCGAGGCGGTCATCATCACCGGACGCAGACGGCGCTCGGCACCGACGACGACGCATTGCAGTCGACTCAATCCTTCGGCGTGCAGCTGATTGAAGTAGCTGACCAGCACCACGCCGTTGAGCACTGCGATACCGAGCAGCGCGATAAAGCCGACCGATGCCGGTACCGAGAGGTATTCCCCCGTCACCCACAAGGCGATGACGCCGCCCATCAGCGCGAACGGGATATTGCTCAGCACCAGCAGCGATTGGCGTACGGATCCGAAGGTGGAGAACAGGATCAGGAAGATCACGCCGAGCGCGAGCGGCACCACCAGTGTCAGCCGCGCCGCCGCCCGCTGCTGGTTCTCGAACTGTCCGCCCCAGCTGATCCGGTAACCGGTCGGCAAGCTCACCGCCTTGGCGATCTTTGCCTTGGCCTCTTCCACGAAGCCCACCAGATCGCGGCCGCTGACGTTGGCGATGACCACGCTGTAGCGGCTGCCCATCTCGCGATCGATCTTCACCGGGCCGCCATCGCGCACCAGCCTGGCCACGCTTTCCAACGGCACGCTGGTGCCATCGGCGGCCGTGATGCGCAGCATCGCGAACTCCGCTGGCGACAGCTTCACGCGCTCCGGTCCGCGCAGCACGATCGGCACGCGCTGGTTGCCTTCGATCACCAAGCCGGCGCGCTGTCCTTCGATCTGGGCGCGCAGCGCGTCCTGCACGTCTTCTACCGACAGACCAAACTGACCGGCCGCCAGCCGATCCACGATCACCCGCAGGTATTGCACGCCGTCGTTCTGCACGGTGTAGACGTCCTGGTTTCCAGGAACGGTTTTCACCTGCGCTTCGATCTGGCTCGCGAGCTCGTCCAATATCGCGAGGTCGGGGCCAAACACCTTGATCGCCAAGTCGCCGCGCACGCCGATGATCATTTCCTGCACGCGCATGTCGATCGGCTGGGTGAAGCTGTATTTGATGCCTGGCAGTTCATCGAGTACGCCGCGAATTTTGGTGATCAACGCGCCTTTGTCTTTGGCCTGCCATTCGTTGGTGGGCTTGAGTACCAGAAACGTGTCGGTCTGGTTCAATCCCATCGGGTCCAGGCCGATCTCGTCAGAGCCGGCGCGGGCCACCACGCCGATGATCTCGGGGACCTTCGACATCAGTGCCTGCTGGATCTTCAGATCGAGCGCGGCGCTTTCCTCCAGGCTCACGCTGGGCAGTTTCTCGATACCGACGATCAGGTCGCCCTCATTCATGGTCGGCATGAACGTCTTGCCGACCATCACGTAGACACCGATCGTGACCGCCAACATCACGCCCGCGGCAATGAACACCACGCGTTGACGCCGCATGGCCCACGCCAGCGCCGGGCGGTAGGCGGCCAGCAGTTTGCGCGGCAGCCACGGATCGTCGCGTGGAACCTTCCTGAGCAGGAACGACGCCAGCACCGGAATCACCGTCAGCGACAGCACCAGCGAGCTGGCCAGCGCAAACGCGATGGTCAATGCCACCGGCACGAACATCTTGCCTTCCAGATCCTGCAAGGTCAGCAGCGGCAGGAACACCGTTATGATGATCAGGATGCCGGCCGTGACCGGCACCGCCACTTCGCGTACGGCGCGAAAGATGATGTGCAGACGCGGCAGTTTGCCACCGGCCTTGTCATGGGCCAGGTGCTGCACGATGTTTTCCACCACCACGACCGCCGCATCGACCAGCATGCCGATGGCGATTGCCAGACCGCCGAGGCTCATCAGGTTGGCCGACATCCCGCCCACGCGCATCAGGATGAAGGTGGCCAGCGCCGCCAGTGGCAAGACCACGGCGACCGTGATCGCCGCCCGTACGTTGCCCAGGAACGCACCCAACAGCACGAGCACCAACAGCGTGCCTTCGATCAGCGCCTTCGTGACCGTGCCCACGGCCTTGTTGACCAGGTCGGCGCGGTTGTAGAACACCTGCAGCTTCACGCCCGCGGGAAGGCTCGGTGCCAGCTCCGCGAGCTTTTTCTCCACGCCGCTCACCACGTCGCGGGCGTTGGCGCCGGCCAGGCCGAGCACCAGGCCTTCGACGGCTTCGCCGCGACCGTCCTTGGTGACGACGCCATAGCGCGTCAGCGCACCGATGCGCACTTCGGCGACATCACCCATGCGCACCGGCACGCCATCCTTGCGGGTGACGACGATGGCGCGCAGATCGTCCAGATGGCGGATGTTGCCCTCGGTGCGAACCAGCAGCACCTCGTCACCCTCGCTGAGCCGGCCGGCGCCGTCGTTGCGGTTGTTGGCACCGATCGCCGCTTGCAAGTCGTTGGTCGAAAGACCCACCGCGGCCAGCTTCACCGGGTCGGGCACCACCTCGTAACTGCGCACCAAGCCACCGAGCGCGTTGACGTCGGCTACGCCCGGCACGGCGCGCAGCGCCGGCCGGATCACCCAATCAAGCAGGCTTCGACGTTCGGTGATCGACATGTTTTCCGCTTCCACGGTGAACATGAACATCTCGCCCAGCGGCGTGGTGATCGGCGCCATACCGCCGCTGATGCCTTCGGGCAAATCGGCGAGGATGCCGTTCAAGCGTTCGGCCACCTGCTGACGCGCCCAGTAGATGTCGGTGCCATCCTGAAAGTCGATGGTCACGTCGACCAGGCCGTACTTGGACACCGAACGCAGCATGCGCTGATCGGGGATGCCCAGCATCTCCACTTCGATCGGAATCGCAATCCGGGTCTCGATCTCTTCCGGGGTCATACCCGGCGCTTTCATGATCACCTTGACCTGGGTGCTGGAGACGTCGGGGAAGGCATCGATCGGCAGGTGCTGGAAGGCGAACCAGCCGGCGGCGGCCAGCAAGGCGGCAGCCAACAGCACGAACAACCGTTGGGCGAGCGCGAATTGAATCAGGCGATTGAGCATCTCATTCGCCCCCGCTCTCGCCGAGCCAGGCGGCCTTCAGCGCGATCACGCTGCTGACGGCGACCTGGTCGGCGCTCTTGAGAGGGCCTAGCACGCTTACCGATTGCCCAGCGCTGGCGACCACGTTGACCTTGCGCGCGTCGAAACCCTGAGCGGTCCGGACAAACACGTAGGCCTGCTCACCCTGGCGGGCGACGGCTGCCAACGGCAGCGACCACGCATTCGCGCGATCGGCAAATGGCACCTGCACCTGCACGGCCTCGCCCGGTCGTACGCGATCGACCCCGGCGCTGATTCGCGCACGCAGGCTCACGGTCTGGCCTTCGCCCACCACGGCTCCAGCCTGCATCGGTCGGGCCGTGACGGGGCGTCCCACGACGGTGATGTCGCCGTCCTTCGCCCAGGCATCGGCGCGCTTGGCCGGAATCTGGATGTCCAGCCACAGTTGGCTGGGATCGGCAATGCGCAGCAGCGGGTCGGCGGCAGCGACCCGCTGGCCCGGTTTGGCCTGCAGATCGACCACGAGCCCCGCGCTACGCGCCTTCAGCGTCAATGATTCCTGCAAGGCACCGGAGCCGATCAGGCGAGCAACGGCCGGCGCGTCCAGGCCCGCCAGGCGCAGCGCGGCGCTGGTCTGGCGCAAGCCTGCCTTGCCATCGCTGGCTGCGGCCTCGGCTTCGAGCAAGCGACGTTGCGGCACGATGCCTTCGGCGAACAGCTGCTTCTCGCGCTGCAAGGTCTGCTGCGCCAGGCGGTTCTTGTTGGCCGCTTCCAGCGCGGCCAACTGCAGCTCACCGAATTCCGGGCTGGCCAATCGCAACAACGGTTGGCCGATCGTCAATCGTTGATGTTCGGTCACCAGCAATTGCTCGACGACACCGGCGACCGGCGCGCTGATCACCACATCCTGCTGGGGCGGCAGAATCACCCGCGCCGGATAACTCAGGCCACGGATCGCGGCGGGTTTGTCCAGCCGTTGCACGGTAATGCCCAGGGCGCGCATCTGTGCGGCGGATACCGGAAACGTGTTGTTGACGGCGACAGCAGCCACCGGGAAAAGCAAGGCACCAACCAGCGCGCTGCGCGCGCCAGTTCGCCACAGTCGATAACTCATGGGACAGGACTCCAGAGAGGGAATGAATCAGGCGCGCTTGTGCCGCAAGAAAGCGGCACAGAGAGGCCTTGCATCGAGCCAAAAGCCCGGACGCCAGCAGGGGAAGAGGAAGAAAAAATCCCATCGGGTTGCCCGCAGCCACGGACAAGCCCGACCCAGCTGCGCACGGCAGCCGGCGAGGACAACGCAAAGAAGACACCAGCGTGCTCCGATCGGATCGGGTCAACGAAAGGCCGTTATCGGCCGGTCAACGTGGCGATCAGGCGATAGGAGGGCGGTGCAGCGTGGCGAGCAAGCCTTGCGGCGTCAGCGCATTGCGCCACGGCGGGCAGTGATTGCCCGCCGGGTTGAGCTGATGAAGCTGGCCGAACAGCGCGGGCAGCGTGAAGGCTGCACCGGCAAGGTAATGCACATGGGTATGCGAAACATCGGATGGCGTCATGTCAGCGACATCGGCATTGGCCACATGGTGCTCGAGGGTCTGATCAGCCGTAAGCAGGAACCCGGACGCCTGGTTGCCGTCGTGAGCATGGACCACCCACCGCGGCATCGTCGACAACATCACGATGGCCAACACCAGCAACAGCATCCACCGCACCATCGTGAGATGGCGTCGATGCAATCGGCGGATGGTTCGAAGGGCAGACATGGGAACTCAGCATGCGGGGTACGGACGAAACAGGCAAGCCATCACGAGAAATTGCAGCGGGTGGCGATGGCTATAATACCATAGGGGGGTATATTATAGCCCGTCTACGATCACGACGGTTGCCGGCAAGGAGAAGTTCATGGGACATCTGGCGAAGGACAACAGCAAGTTGCTTGGCCGCGTGCGCCGTATCAAGGGCCAGATCGAAGGCGTCGAACGGGCACTGAACAGCGAAAAGGACTGTGCCGAGATCCTGCGACAAATCGCCGCGATCCGCGGCGCGATCAATGGACTGATGGCCAAGGTCGTCGAGGACCATATCGAGATGCACGTGGCCCATCCGGACATCACCGATCCCGCGGAACGCAAGCAAGGCGCGCAAGAACTGATCGACGTGATCCGCACGTATCTGAAGTAATCAAGTTTCGCCGCAACCCAGTCTGCAGCAATCAGGAGTTCCTCATGACCGACCCCCAGCCGCGTGCTGACACGGATCTATCGGCGCAGGCAGAGCAGCGCACGATCGCGCCGGCGGCCGAGCCGCATGATCACGAACACGCTTTCGACATCCCGGAGGCGCTGCGCATCGGTGCCGTGGCGCTGGCGGCGATCGCCGTGTGGTTTCACTGGTGGGAACCGTGGCCCCGATTCAGCGTGATCGGCGTGGCTGGATTGCTGATCGGCGGTTGGCCGATCTTCAAGGAGGCGATAGAGAACCTGCTCGCGCGGCGCATGACAATGGAATTGTCGATGACTATCGCGATCGTTGCGGCGGCCGCCATCTCGGAATTCTTCACCGCGCTGATGATCACCGTGTTCGTGCTGGTGGCCGAGGTGCTGGAGGGCATGACGGTATCGCGCGGGCGACGCGCCATTCGCGATCTGCTGGATTTCCTGCCGCGCGAGGTCTCGGTTCGACGTGATGGCGCGATCCGCGAAGTCGACAGCGGCTCACTCGCCGTGGGCGATACCGTGCTGGTCAATCCAGGCGGCCGCATTCCCGTCGACGGCCGCGTCGTCGATGGGCATTCGTTTGTCGACCAGGCGCGGATTACCGGCGAATCCATGCCGGTGGAAAAGACTGCCGGCACCGAGGTATATGCCGGCTCCATCAATCAATCCGGCGCGCTGGAAATTCTGGCGCAACGGATCGGCCGCGACACCAGCTACGGCAAGATCATCGATGCCGTGGAAGAGGCGGAGCGTTCGCGCGCTCCGGTGCAAGGGCTAGCCGACAGAATGGCCGGCTACCTGGTCTATTTCGCGCTGGCCGCAGCGCTGCTGACCTACCTGATCACGCGGGACATTCGCGCCACCATTTCCGTGATCATCGTCGCCGGGGCCTGCGGCATCGCCGCCGGTACGCCGCTGGCGATCCTGGGTGCCATTGGTCGCGCGGCGCGTGGCGGCGCCATCATCAAGGGCGGCCTGTATCTGGAGCAGCTCGGCCGGGTGGATACCGTTGTGCTGGACAAGACCGGCACGCTGACTTATGGCGAGCCGGAAGTGCAGTCACTGGTGGTCGCCCCTGGTGCCGTCGTCGACGATGTCCTACGGCTGATGGCATCCGCTGAGCTGCGTTCGGAGCACCCATTGGGCAAGACGCTGGTGCGTTATGTGCGTGCGCAGGGCGTGACACCCGTCGAGCCGGAGGCTTTTCAGTACACGCCGGGCCTCGGCATTTCCGCCACCGTCAACGGCGAGCGCATCCTGGTGGGCAATGAAGCGCTGTTGCGCAAGTGTGGCATCGCGCTGCCCGAGGAGCTGCTGACGCAGCAGCCGGCCGCCGCCAAGGTATGGCTGGCCCGTGGCGATGCGTGGCTGGGCATGGCCATCGTCGCCGATACCATCCGCAGCGAATCGCGAAGCGCGCTGCAGGCAATGCACGCCATGGGTCTTCGCACCGTGCTGTTGACTGGCGATACCAAGGCCGTCGCCCAAGCCGTGGGCGCCGAGCTGGGTATCGACACCATCGTGGCCGACGTGCTGCCGGACGCCAAACTCGCCTACATCGAACAGCTGACCGCCGGCAAGGCCGTGGTGGCCATGGTCGGCGACGGCATCAACGATGCGCCCGCCCTGATGAAGGCGCATGTCGGCGTGGCGATGGGCTCGGGCACCGATGTCGCCCGCGAGAGCGCGGACGTAGTGCTGCTGGGTAACGATCTGGTCAAGTTCGTGCAGACACTGCAGCTGGCACGACGTACGCGACGCATCATCTGGGCCAACTTCGTCGGCACGGTGGCGGTGGATCTCGTCGGCATCGCGCTGGCCGCCGCCGGCTTGCTGAATCCTTTGCTTGCCGCTTTTATCCATGTCGCTTCGGAGATGACCTTCATCCTTAATTCGGCCCGATTGCTGCCGGCCGTTGAGTCCAAAGAGAAACCCGGTGCCGTACGGCTAGTTGCAGAGCATCACTGACATGGCGCTTGCGTCACCTTGCGGCGACGTCTGTCGGTTCAATCGAAAAGCCGACGTGTGCGTTGGCTGCTTCCGCACGACAACGGAGATTCGTCAGTGGCGGAAGCTCACCGATTATCGGCGGCGGGAGATCTTGGCGGATCTTGCGCGACGGGCTCACAAGCTGAAGGGCGGTCGCTGATTTCAAGGATCGCCTGGCCAAGGTGTAACGGCGCGCCGACTGCACTGCGGAAACACCGCGTTCCAGCCCTCGCCGCTTAGCGAAAACTTCTTCCTACACCATCCTGTCGAGCCACCACCATGCCGTGGAGCATCACCAAATACCTCATCACCGCAGCTGTCGTAGTAGCCGTCTCCGAACTGGCCAAACGCAGCGATCGGTTAGGCGCCTTGCTTGCATCACTTCCGCTGGTGACGCTGCTCGCGCTGACCTGGCTCTATCTGGACAAGCAGCCCGCGGAGAAGATCGCGAATCACGCCTGGTATACGTTCTGGTATGTCGTGCCGACGCTGCCGATGTTCCTGATCTTTCCGCGTCTGTTTGCACGCTTCGGTTTCTGGCCTGCATTGGCACTGAGCGCAGTCATTACGGTGGTGTGCTTTGGCATTTTTGCGCTGGCCGTCAAGCCCTTCGGGATCAAATTGCTTTAGCTTCTTCTTTTTTTGGCGGCGGCAAGCATGTCGCACCGTGGATTCGCATGAGCACGATTCAGGACACTGCCTATCCCCAATTGAAGAAGGATCTCAGCGCCCGTGAACTGGCGGTCATATACACGCCCACGGCCGATGAGTGCGCGTTTGCCATGGGAGTTTCCGCACGTAAGCCCACCCAGGCATTGCTGTTGATCCAGCTAAAAATCCTTCAGCGCTTGGGTTACTTCGAGTTGCTGTCGACGTTGCCGCGTGTGATTGTCGATCACGTATGTAGCAGTGCCCAGATGCGTGTTCCCACCATGCGCGAATTGAAGGCTTACGACGCGTCGGGAAGCCGCTCGCGACATCTGCAGAAGATCCGTGACTTTATCGGTGTGCAGCGGTTTGTGGAAACCGATTGGTCCTGGCTGGATCAAGTTGCCCGCGAGGCGGCCTCGACCAAACAGGAATTGGAGGACATCATCAATGTCCTCATTGAAGAACTCGTTCGGCAGAAATTCGAACTACCCGGGTTCACTCAGCTTGTGCGTGCCGCGCGGGCGGCGCGTAACGCTGTCAACACCGCAATCTTCAAATCGGTCACGGAGCAGTTGTCGGCCGAACAGCGCCAGATGCTGGACGACCTGATCCTGCAGCGGCGTGGGGTCACCCTATGGGATCAGCTCAAGCGTGAACCGAAAAGGCCCGCCGTGCGTGAAGTGGCAAAATTTCTTGAGCATATCCGCTGGCTCAAAAGCCTGGGTCATGGATTACCCGATACCCGCGAGATGGCGGTGACCAAGCGCCATCAGTTGATGTTGGAAGCTCGGGCGTTGGATGCGAAGGACATCCGAACCGTCAAGCTGATCAAACGTCATACCCTGGCCGTGCTGCTGATCCAGTCGCAGTTGGAGAAAGCCACTGACGACGTAGCGAACATTTTCATCAAGATCATGCATGGCATCGACAACCAGGCCGAGGAGCGGCTGCGCCAGTATCGCTTGGACCATGCCGAGCAAACCGATCGTCTGATTGGCCAATTTCGCGAGGTGCTGGCCGCCATGCAAGAGGGCGAGTCGGCCAAGAAGCGCGTGGCAAATATGGAACGGGTGCTGGGCGATGATCCGGAACAATGGATCATCCAATGCGATGAGCACGCCGCCTTCGCGGGGAACAACTATCTTCCCTTCATGTTGAAACCCTACGGGAACAAACGTGCGTTGCTGTATCAATGCCTGGACGTGCTCGAACTTCAGTCCAGCTCACAAGACGATACGCTGGTACGAGCCATCGCCTGGATCCGAGAGTGGCGCACGGCACGCCGCGAACACCTCGATCTAGCGGTGTTGCCCAAGGGCATCGATCTGAAGCGTTGGCTGCCCGACGCCTGGTATCGCCTGATCGCAGTGGTGTCGCCAGAAGACGAACCACGTATCCATCGAAAATACCTCGAACTGTTCATCTGCATGTCGATCATGAAAGACCTGCAGTCCGGCGATCTGTACTCGGCGCACAGCAACGACTTCGATGACTACCGGGAACATCTGGTGTCTTGGGATGAGTACGGCGGGGAACTGAGCCGCTACTGCGATATCACCTCGCTGCCCAAGGATGGCGCGGGTTTTGTTGCACAACTCAAGGCTGAGATGTCGACGCTGGCCAAGCAGGTGGACGACAGCTTTCCCGAGAACGAGTTCGTACGGATCGGTGACAACGGTCTGGTCATCCAGCGGCTCGACCGCAAGCAGGATCCACCGGAGTTGGCTCTGTTGGAGGCACGACTCAAGGAGGATATGCCTCCCGTCAACATACTGGACCTGCTGACCGAGTCCGAGCAGTGGCTCGACCTACATCGATTGTTCGGACCATTGTCCGGCTTTGAAACCAAGATCGACGACCCACGAAAACGCTTCATCACCACCTTGTTTTGCTACGGCTGCAACCTGGGCCCCACGCAGACAGCGCGCTCGGTGCAGGGGCTGAGTCGCAAGCAGGTCGCGTGGCTCAACCTTCGCCATATCACCGAGGAACGTTTGGACAAGGCGATCGTACGGGTGATCAACGCCTTCAACACCTTCGCCTTGCCCAAATTCTGGGGCACCGGCAAACACGTTTCGGCCGACGGCACGAAGTGGAGCATCTACGAGCAGAACCTACTATCGGAGTACCACGTTCGCTATGGCGGTTACGGTGGCATCGGCTATTACCATGTCTCGGATATGTACATCGCGCTCTTCAGCAACTTCATTCCGTGTGGCGTGCATGAGGCGGTTTATATCCTCGACGGCCTGATCAAGAATGAATCTGATGTGCAGCCGGACACGATCCACGGTGACACGCAGGCTCAGAGTGCACCCGTGTTCGGCTTGTCGCACCTCTTGGGCATCCGTCTCATGCCGCGTATCCGTGGCATCAAACAGCTGGTGTTCTACAAGCCCGACCGGAAGGCCAAATACGATCACATCAACAGCTTATTCACCGAAGCGATCAACTGGGAGCTCATCGAGCGGCACTACCCGGACATGCTGCGCGTGGCCATCTCGATCAAGGCAGGGCGGATCACTCCCTCAATGATCCTTCGGCGCTTGGGTGTGGCCAGCCGCAAGAACAAGCTGTATTTCGCGTTCCGCGAACTCGGTCGGGCGATTCGAACCCGGTTCCTCCTGAACTACATCAATGATGTTGAGCTGCGCCGCGTGATCCACCAGTCGACGAACAAGAGCGAGCAGTTCAACGACTTCGCCCAATGGTTGCACTTCGCGAATGACGGAATCATTGCGGAAAACATTCGCCACGAGCAGCGAAAAGTCGTGAAATACAACCACCTCGTGGCCAACATGGTCATCCTGCACAACGTCCATACGATGTCGCGGACGCTGAAAGTTCTTCAAGAGCAGGGCGTTCCGCTCAGCGAAGAGCTGCTGAATCGGCTGTCGCCATACCGGCGAGAGCATATCAATCGGCTAGGCCACTACTCACTGGACTTTGAGCGATACCAAAGCGCCATGGCCAAAGACATTAAATTTACCTTGTAGCCTCAAGGACTTATTGCTCATTTTGCGAAAATTTCCAGAATCCCGGCCGAACCTCTGTTTGCGCGACCACAGAATCGGGGTTGCGGCGCGGCAGATAAACAGCATGCGGGCGATCGCACCGTTTCCGCACGGGAACGAAGTCGGTGCCGGATGATCGTTCGCCCAGGGAAACTGACAGGTCATCAGTCAGGGGTTTTGCAGGGAATGGCCGATGACCATGTAGCTGCCCAACGCATATCCGGCTGCACGGATCCATGGGCAAATCACTATTCATGCTGCTGCTTCTGGCTTTCGGCCTGGTCGGGATCGTGCCCGCGAGCACCCGCGCGGCGACGCTGTACGGCGGCGACTATGCCCGGATCGGCGTGCCGGATCTGGCGCAAGCCGTGGCTTTTTTCCAGAACGCCCTGGATTGCCGCCTGATCGGCCCGGATTCCGCAACTGCCCTGGCCTCGCCAGGTGGAGTGCCGGCGTCCCGCCTGATGTCCTGTGATGCGGGCTCGGTCATCGAGCTGTTCGACAATCGCGGCAGCTCACCCTCTTCCGTGTCGCGCCCGGCTGTTCGGCCGTTGCAGTTTGTTTCGGACGACGTGCTGCATGCCGGGCAATGGCTGCAGCACGACGGCGCCAGCGTCACCGGCACGCCGCACCGAATGGCATCCGGCCCGCTGGCCGGCCGCATGGTGCTGGATTTCGTGGCACCTTGGGGGCTTCGTCTGCAATTGATCGGCAGCCATCGTCATGCACCTGCCGGGAGCACGCTGGCCACAATCGATGCCCAGTCCGACGGCGACTGATGCTCAGCGGCGCGAGCGGAAGAATTCGCGCAGCATGCCGGCGGATTCCTCGGCCAGCAGGCCTCCGGCCACCTCGATGCGATGGTTGTGGCGGGTGTCGATGAGGGTGTCGAACACGCTGCCGGCGGCACCGGTCTTGGGATCGGCGGCGGCGTAGACCACCCGGCCAAGGCGGGCGTGGATCATCGCCATCGCGCACATCGAGCACGGCTCCAGCGTGACGTACAGCGTGGCTCCGGACAGGCGGTGGTTGGCCAGTTTCTCGCCGGCGGCACGCATGGCCATGATCTCGGCGTGGGCGGTCGGGTCATGCAGGGTGATGTTGCGGTTCCAGCCCAGCCCGACGATGTCCCCGCCCTGCACCAGCACGGCTCCCACTGGCACCTCATGCTCGGCGTCGCGGGCGTGCGCCGCCAACTGCAGTGCACGCTGCATGTACTGCATGTCGGCAGTTGAGAATTTACCTGAGCTTTCGGTTATTTCATCAGTCATTTCAATATATTGTGGCTTGAACGTGAGAAAGCCGGCAAGTTGCCGGCCTTCGCATGTGTGCACAAGTGGTTGATTGCCCTACTCCCACTCGATCGTGGCCGGTGGCTTGCCGCTGATGTCATAGACGACGCGAGAAACACCGCGCAACTCATTGATAATACGGTTTGAAACCTTGCCAAGAAACTCGTATGGCAGGTGTGCCCAGTGCGCGGTCATGAAGTCGATGGTCTCCACCGCGCGCAGCGCGATCACCCATTCGTAGGCACGCGCGTCGCCGACCACGCCGACTGATTTCACTGGCAGGAACACCGCGAACGCCTGGCTGGTCCGGTCGTACAGGTCGGCCTTGCGCAACTCGTCGATGAAGATCGCATCGGCCTGGGCCAGCAGTTCGGCGTATTCGCGCTTCACTTCGCCCAGGATGCGCACGCCCAGGCCCGGGCCGGGGAACGGATGGCGATAGACCATCGCCCGCGGCAGGCCGAGTTCCACGCCGATCCGGCGCACCTCGTCCTTGAACAGTTCGCGCAGCGGCTCGACCAGCTTGAGCTTCATGTGCGCCGGCAGGCCGCCGACGTTGTGATGGCTCTTGATGACGTGGGCCTTGCCGGTCTTGCTGCCGGCCGACTCGATCACGTCGGGGTAGATCGTGCCTTGCGCCAGCCATTTCACCTTGCTGCCATCGGCAGTGATCCTGCTCGACTCCTCGTCGAAGATCTCCACGAACAGGCCGCCGATGATCTTGCGCTTGGCTTCCGGGTCATCCACGCCTTCAAGTGCCTTGAAGTAGCGGTCCGCGGCGTTGACACGGATGACCTTGACGCCCATGTGCTGCGCCATGGTGGCCATCACCTGGTCGCCTTCCTGCCAGCGCAGCAGGCCGGTATCGACGAACACGCAGGTCAGCCGGTCGCCGATCGCCTTGTGCAGCAAGGCGGCGACCACCGAGGAATCGACGCCACCGGACAGACCCAGCAGTACGTGGTCGTCGCCGACCTGGGCGCGCACGCGGGCGATCTGGTCGTCGATGATGTTGGCCGCGGTCCACAGCGTCTTGCAGCCGCAGATCTCGGTGATGAAACGCTTCAGCAGCGCCCCGCCCTGCTTCGTGTGCGTCACTTCCGGGTGGAACTGCACGCCGTACCAGCGCTTGGCCTCGTTCTCCATTACCGCGACCGGGATGCGGTCGGTGCTGCCGGTGACGACGAAGCCCGGCGGCGCTTTCGACACGTGGTCGCCGTGGCTCATCCAGACATCCAGCTTGTGCTCGCCCGGATGATCGGTGAGGCCGTCGAACAGGCGGCTGGGCGTCACGATGTCCACGCTGGCGTGGCCGAATTCGCGGGCGTCCGCCGCTTCAGTGGCACCACCCAGCTGGGCGGCCAGGGTCTGCATGCCGTAGCAGATGCCGAGGATCGGCAAGCCGGCGTCGAACACCTGCTGCGGCGCCTTCGGCGCGCCTTCCAGCGTGGTGGATTCCGGGCCACCGGAGAGAATGACACCCTTCGCGCCGAAGGCGGCGATCTCGGCGGGATCGTGGTCCCACGCCCAGATTTCGCAGTACACGCCCAGTTCGCGCACTCGCCGCGCGATCAACTGGGTGTACTGCGCACCGAAGTCGAGTATCAGGATCTTGTCGGAGTGGATGTTGGTCATTGCATGGCCAGGAATCGGAAATGGGGAGTCGGGAATGGAGGAGCCAGCTCTCGCCGCACCCGACACATGCGGGACGCGCAGGATCGGGGGATCTGCTTCAGACGATTTCCCATTCCCGATTCTCCATTCCCGGCAATCAGGAATTCAGCCGGTAATTCGGCGCTTCCTTGGTGATCTGGATGTCGTGCGGGTGCGCTTCGGTGACGCCGGCGGAAGTCACCTTGACGAATTGCGCCTTGTGCCGCACGTCGTCGATGGTGGCCGCGCCCAGGTAACCCATCGACGCGCGCAGGCCACCGATCAGCTGGTGGATGATGTTGCGCAGCGGGCCACGGTACGGCACCCGGCCTTCGATGCCTTCGGGCACCAGCTTGTCGGCGTCGGCCTCGTCCTGGAAGTAGCGATCCTTCGAACCGAGCTGCATCGCGCCAATCGAGCCCATGCCACGGTAGCTCTTGTAGGAACGGCCCTGGAACAATTCGACCTCGCCCGGCGATTCCTCGGTGCCGGCGAACATCGAGCCGAGCATCACGGTGGACGCACCGGCAGCCAGCGCCTTGGGGATGTCGCCGGAATAGCGGATGCCGCCATCGGCGATCAGCGGGATCTCGTCCTTCAGCGCGGTGGCGACCAGGTCGATCGCAGTGATCTGCGGCACGCCGACGCCGGCAACGACGCGGGTGGTGCAGATCGAACCGGGACCCACGCCGACCTTGACCGCGTCCACGCCCACGTCGAGCAGCGCGCGCGCCGCTTCGCCGGTAACGATGTTGCCGGCGATCACCTGCACCTGCGGATAGTGTTTCTTGACCCAGCCGGCGCGTTCGATCACGCCCTGCGAATGGCCGTGCGCAGTGTCCACCACCAGCACGTCGACGCCGGCATCGACCAGCGCGGCAACGCGCTGCTCGGTATCGCCGCCGACGCCGACCGCGGCGCCGACCAGCAGCGCTTCGTGGTGGTCCTTCGCGGCATGCGGGTTGTCGCGCGCCTTCTGGATGTCCTTGACGGTGATCAGCCCGCGCAACTGGAACGCGTCGTTGACCACCAGCACCTTTTCGATGCGGTACTTGTGCAGCAGCTGCAGCACCTCGTCCTGGCTGGCGCCCTCTTTCACCGTCACCAGCTTGTCCTGGCGGGTCATGATGTTGCGCACCGGATCGTCGTGCTTGCGCTCGAAGCGCAGGTCGCGGCTGGTGACGATGCCGATCAACTGCTCGCCGTCGACCACCGGCACGCCGGAGATGTTGTGCGCGTGGGTCAGCCGCAGCACTTCGCGGATCGAAGTGTTCGGACCCACGGTGATCGGGCTGCGGATCACGCCGGCCTCGAACTTCTTCACCAGGCGCACTTCAGCCGCCTGCTGCTCGGCCGTCATGTTCTTGTGGATGATGCCGATGCCGCCGTTCTGCGCCATGGTGATGGCGAGCCGGGCTTCGGTCACGGTGTCCATCGCGGCGGACACGATCGGGATGTTCAGGCGCAGGTCGCGGGTGAACCGCGTTGACGTGTTCACATCGCGCGGCAACACGATGGAATGGCCCGGAACAAGGTAGACGTCGTCGTAGGTCAGGGCCTCGGCGAGGATGCGCATGCGAAAAGTCCCGCTGCAAAGAGGGAATTATACGCGCCCTGCCGGGATGCTCGCCAGACGTGCGGCTGAATGCAGTGGCAACCGACGGGTCAGGCGACCCGGTACGGTGCGGTGTGCGCCTCGGCCGCTTCCAGCGTGTTCTCCATCAGCGTGGCCACCGTCATCGGGCCGACACCGCCGGGCACCGGGGTGATCCAGCTGGCGCGTTCGGCGGCCGGGGCGAACTCCACGTCGCCGACCAGACGGCCGTCGTCGAGCCGGTTGATGCCCACGTCGATCACCACCGCGCCGGGCTTGATCCACTCGCCCTTCACCAGCCCCGGCTTGCCCGCCGCGACGATCATGATGTCGGCCTGGCGCACATGGCTTTCCAGGTCACGGGTGAACTTGTGGCAACAGGTGGTGGTGCAACCGGCGATCAGCAGCTCCAGCACCAGCGGGCGACCCACGTGGTTGGACACGCCGATCACCACCGCGTGCTGGCCGCGCACCGGGCGGTCGGTGTGCCCGAGCAGGGTCATGACGCCCTTGGGCGTGCACGGGCGCAGGCCGAAACGGCGCAGGGCCAGTCGCCCCACGTTGATCGCCTGGAAACCGTCGACATCCTTGTTCGGGTCGATGCGGTCGACCAATGCGTCCTCGTCGATATGTGCCGGCAGCGGCGACTGCACCAGGATGCCGTGCACGTCCGGGTCGGCATTGAGCCGGTCGATCAGGGCGAACAGTTCTTCCTGGGTGGTGTCGGGCGGCAGGTCGTAGCCGAACGAGCGGAAACCCACCTGCTGGCAGGCCTTGCGCTTGTTGCGCACGTAGACCGCCGAAGCTGCATCGTTGCCCACCAGTACCACCGCCAGTCCCGGTGCGGGAAGTCCCTGCTCCACCCTGGCGGCGACGCGCAGGCCGACACGCTCCAGCAATTCCTGTGCGATGCGTTTGCCGTCGAGGATGCGTGCGTTCATGGGAATACCCGGGTGTAAAGTCGGTCATTATCCGGGCTTGGCCTGATGCGCACAAACGGAACGCTGCATGGGTGCAGACGAGACGATGCCAGCCGCGCTGGAACTGACCGACGGTCGATTGAATTTGCGCCCATGGCAGGACCGCGACGCGACGGCCCTGGCTGAGGCCGCGCGCGAGTCTGTGGAAAGCGTTGGCCGCTGGCTGCCGTGGTGCCACGCCGATTACGACCTGCAGGCTGCCATGGCCTGGGTGGCGCATTGCCAGGCAGGCTGGCGCTCGGGCGAACACTTTGCCTTTGCGGTTTTCGATGCCGCCGCGGGCGACCTGCTCGGCGGCGTCGGCCTGGGCCAGCGCAATCGGGTTCATCAAAGCGCAAACCTGGGTTACTGGGTGCGCCAGTCACGTCACGGGCAAGGTATCGCACCGGCTGCGGCGGCCATGGTCGCGCGTTTCGGTTTTGGGTGGCTGGGGCTGATCCGCATCGAGATCGTCGCGCTGCCTGACAACCGGCCGAGCCGACGCACGGCCGAAAAGCTGGGGGCACGGTTCGAGGCCATCGCCCGTCATCGCCTGTGGGTGCGCGAGCAGGCATGCGACGCGGCGGTGTATGCCCTGATTTCGCCAGACCTGGGCTGACCCGCGCGGCGTGGCCGGCAGGAAATCCGGCGACTCAGCGCGTGCGCTTGATCAGGTCGCTGACCCTGCGCCGGGCCTTGTGCTGCTGTTCCTTGGTCAGCACCTTTTTGCGCCCGGCGTACGGGTTCTCGCCCTCGCGGAACACGATGCGGACCGGCGTGCCTTCCAGCTTGTAGCGCTTGCGGAAGAAATTTTCGAGGTAACGCTGGTACGCCGGCGCAATGTGCTTGGTGCGAGTGCCGTGGATCACGATGGTCGGCGGATTGGTGCCGCCCGGATGCGCGAAGCGCAGCTTCGGCGCGTGGCCGTTCACCAGCGGCGGCTGGTAGCTCTCGTAAGCCTTTTCCAGTGTCTTGGTGAGGTCGGAGGAGACCAGCTCCCTGGTCGCCGACGCATGCGCACGCACCACCGCGCGCATCAATTCGCGCAGGCCGGAACCGTGCAGCGCGGAGATCTGCACCTGCTTGGCCCAATCGGCGAACACCAGCCGGCGATCCAGCGCGCGGCGGCATTCGTCGCGCTGGTACTGATCCATGTCGTCCCACTTGTTGATCGCGATCACCAGCGCCCTGCCCTCGTCCATCGCGTAACCGATCAGGGTGAGGTCCTGGTCGGCCAGGTTTTCGCGGGCGTCGATCATCACCACCACGACCTGGGCGGCGGCGATCGACTGCAGCGTCTTGATGACGCTGAATTTCTCGACGGCTTCCTCGACTCGCGCCTTGCGTCGGATGCCGGCGGTGTCGATCAGCGTGTAACGCTTGCCGTCGCGTTCCAGCGACACCCGGATCGGGTCGCGGGTGGTGCCGGCGACGTCGGAGACGATCAGCCGCTCCTCGCCCAGCAGGCGGTTGATCAGGGTCGACTTGCCGGCGTTCGGGCGGCCGACGATGGCCACGCGGATGCTGCCGTCCTCGCCCTCGACTTCCGTTGCAACTTCCCGGTCGGCCGGCAGCAGCGGCAGCAGCACCCGGATCAGGTCGTCGGTGCCACGGTTGTGCGCCGCCGACAGCGGCAAGGTGGCGCCGATGCCGAAGGCGAAGAACTCGGCCAGCACGGCCTGTTCGTCGAGGCCGTCGGTCTTGTTGACCACAGCCACGATTGGCTTGCCGCTGCGGCGCAGCTCGCCAAGTATCACGTAGTCCTGCGGCAGCAGGCCGTCGCGGGCATCGACCACGAACACCAGTACATCCGCTTCGGCAATCGCCAGGCGCACCTGCTTCGCCGTCAGCACGTCCATGGCGTCTTCGGTGCCGGACAGGCCGCCGGTATCGACCACCACGAACGGGCGATCGCCACTGCGGCAGACGCCGTAGTGACGATCGCGGGTAACGCCCGGCATGTCGGCCACCAGGGCGTCACGGCTGCGCGTCAGCACATTGAAAAGGGTCGATTTACCGACATTCGGACGACCAACCAGTGCGACGACGGGCAACATGAGGAGTACTTCGTTCCAGCGGTCAGTGCGAGGACAGACGGTAGGCGCCGATGCGGCCCTCGACGTCCTCGACGTAAACGGTGTCGCCCACCACCAGCGGCTGCGCGCGAATCGGCTTCTTCGACAACCGCTCGCGCGCGGCCAGCGCGCCGTCGCCGGTCTGCAGCCAGTGCACGTAACCTTCCAGGTCGCCGACCACCACGTAATTGCCCTGCACGGCCGGGCCGGAGAGCCAGCGGTATTTCAGCGCGTCGTTCTTCCACATGTCGGCGCCGCCATTCTTGTCGAAGGCCCACACCACGGATTCGTCGTTGACGCCGAAGACCGCGTGGTCGTTGATCGCCGGTGATTCGAAGCTGGAGAACGGGCGCGTCCACAGCGGCCGACCGCTGGGGCCGTCGACCGCCGCCAGGTTGCCGTGATAAGCGGTGCCGTAGAGCGTGCTGCCATCCAGCAGGATCGCGCCGTCGGCGTCGTTCAGGCGGTCGATCTCGGTACGACCTTCGCCGCTGGCCAACTTCTGTTCCCACAGCTTTGCACCGTTGTCCTGGCGCAGGGCGACGAGCTTGCCGTCGTCGCTGCCGAAGAACAGCACGCCGTTGGCTGCCAGCAGCGAGCCGTTGCCGCGCAGGCTGAGCAGCGGCACGGTGCCCTGGTCGTAGACCCAGCGGCGCTGGCCGCTCGCGGCGTCCAGCGCGTAGATGCGGCCGTCGCCGGTGCGCACCACGACCATGTCGCCGACGATTACCGGCGACGCCAGCACTTCGCTGCTCACCTCGACATCCCAACGCGGATTGCCGTCTTTTGCGTTCACGGCGTAAACGTGGCCGTCCAGCGTGCCCACGGCGAGCAGGTCGCCATTGACCGCCGGCCCGCCGGCGTACTGGGCGTCCTTGCGCTTCTTGTCACCCCAGCCGAACCAGCCATGGGTGCGCGAACTCTTCGACCACAGGCTCTTGCCGCTGGCGGCATCAAGCGCGACCAGCTTGCCGTCCGTGCTGGCGGCATAGAGCACGCCGTCGACCACGGTCGGGCGCAGGCGCGCGCCGCTGGTGCCGGCGCCGTCGCCCACGCTGGTGCGCCACAGGCGGGTGACCTGCAACGTCGGCTTGAAGTCCTTGGCCAGCGGAGTCGGCGGCTGGACATTTTCCTTCTTGAACGAATGGCACCCGGCAAGTGATACGAATGAAGCCAGCGTGATCAGCAAGACGCGTTTCATCATTTCAGGTTTCATGCACCCTGCTTCCCGGCCACGGCCAAATCATCGAGTTTCATCTGCAAGGCGCCGCGCTGCGGCGCTTCCTCGCCCAGTGCCGTCAGGGCCGTCTGATAGGCCTTGCGTGCTTCGTCGGGGCGTCCAAGCTTGACCAGCACATCACCGCGGAGTTCCTGCGCCAGCCCTTGGTAACTGTCGGCCGGGATGCGGTCCAGCGTGGCCAGCGCCTGCTTGCCGTTGTCGCGGGCCAGTTCCACCTGCGCGATGCGCAGCAGCGTCAGTGCTTTCAGCGGGGCGGCGCTGGCATGACTCTCGGCCCACGCCAGTGAGGCTTCGGCTTTGTCCAGCTGGCCGGCCTGCATCTGCTGCCTGGCGCGCTCGCTGACGGCAAATACGGTGAACGGCGACTTCGCGTAATCCTTCATCAGCTGGTCGGTCAGCTGCGTGGCGGCATCCGGCTTGCCGGACGCCTGCGCAATCTGTACCTGCTGATAGAGCTGCGAGGCCTGGCCCTCGTTCCGAGCCTGATGGTTGCGCCACTGCTGCCAACCGAAGATGCCGACCAGGCCGATCGCGATGCCGACAATGATCGACACGCCATTGTCGCGCAGCCACTTCTGAACCAGCTCGCTCTGTTCGTACTTGTCGTATTCTTCAAATGCCATGCAATCACCATTCAAAAGGCCGCGCGCCCGCAGACGCGTGCACAGGCCGGTGCGGTAACCAAGGGGAATAGCCGATCACGCCCGCTCGCTGCCGAGCGGATCGAGTGGGCAAGCATAACCGAAATGGGCCGCCTGCAGCGGCCCGGATGGCGATCAGAGGCTGGCTGCGGAAGCCTTGCCGTCCTGCATCTGCACGCGGAAACGAGCCACGTTGGCACGCCGGAAATCATCCAGGCCGACTGACTTGCCGTCGATGCTGATCTGCGCACCGCTGGCGTTGCCGATGCGCACATCCAGTGGCTGGTCGCTGTGCCAGGTCTTGCTGCTGCCGGCCGCAAGCAGGCCGTACTCCAGTCGTGTGCCATCGGCCTGGGTCACTTCGACCCAGCTGGCCATGGAGAGACTGAGGCTCAGGCTGTGGCCACCGGCATCGCTGCCCGCGGTGGATGCGGCCGACTTGGCCGGCGACAGGCTGGCACTTTCCAGGTTCGGGAACGGCGCCATCGACGCCAGCAGCGGCTGCTCCTGTGCTGGCGTTGCCTTGGCCGGTGCCTGTGGAGTCGGGGCGCCGACAGGCGCGTCGGTTGCTGCAGCGTGGGTGGCCGCTGTTTCCAGTTGGGCGACCGGGGCGGCATCCAGCGGCGCGAGGTGGCTGATGTCGCGATCCAGCGTGCCACGCACGCCAAGCCAGATCATCGGCACCACGATCACCGCGGTCAGCACGACGTAGGTGGCGGCGGTGGCGTAGCGGTCGAGCAGGAAGCGCGAATGCGAGATGCCGCCGGTGGCCACCAGCGGCTGTTCGATCTGCTTGATGCGATCGAGCTCGACCTGGATCGACACCTCGTTGATACCCAGGTGACGGCCATACTTGCGGATATAGCTGGCCAGGTAAATCTTGGAATCGATGCCGTCGTACTGGTCGCGCTCGATCTGGCGCAGCACCCGGGCAGGCAACTTCAGTGTATGTGCGCAGGCTTCCAGATCCAGGCCTTGGGCTTCACGCGCTGCATGCAGGCGACTGCCGAAACTTACCGTGTGAGGGTTTGCCGAGGGCACATCCATGTTGAGCAAATTGATGCCGAACTGCCCAGGCTCGCTTGAACCCTGCTTGGTCGGTTGAGGCTGCATGGAAGTCATTGGCTGGCAGTGGTGTCTAGGGTGCGCGCCTGCTCCGAGTCCGGGAACTGGCTGAGCAATCGCTTGCTGTAGGTAAGGGCACCTTCCGGGTTGCCCAGACGGGTTTCAATATCGTGGCCTAGCTTGAGCGACGCGGCAGTCGGCTTGCCCAGCGCATCGTACCGCTGGAGAAAAGCCCTGGCGCGAAATGCATCCTTGTTCAGATAAAGCGTATTCGCAAGCTGGAAGAGTGCCTCCGCATTATTGGGATTTCTTGCGATGGCGTCACGAAAACTCGCTTTGGCCCCGGCGATATCGTTGCCGCGCAGCTGGCAGACGCCGGCATTGGTCAGCGCCACGTCGGGGGTCTGGTAGAACGGATCGGCAACGGCTTTCTGGAAATACTGGTTAGCCTCGGCGATTTTCCCGGTATGGCAAAGAAATACGCCGAGGTTATTGTTCGGTGCGCCCTTGGCCGGTTCCAGCGCCACCGCCTTGCGGTAATGCAGCTCGGCTTCGGGCAGCTTGTTGATGCGCTCGTACAGCACCGCGATCACGGTGTGCGCCGGCGCGTAATTGGGATCGAACTGCAGCGCCTTGGTCAGTTTCTCCAGCGCCGTCTGCAAGTCGCCGCTGGCCATGTAGCGCTGGCCCAGCTCGGTATGGATCCGGGCGGCATCCTCGGCCTGCTCCGCCTTGCTCGACTGCGGCATGCTCTTGCCCAGCGAACTGCTGTCGGTGTGCGTGGTGATGCAGCCGGCCAGCGGCAACAGCAGGCTGAAAATCAGTACCCGGTCAAATCGCATGCGTTGCCCCCTCGTCCTGCCGTTTGCGGATGTCGGCGCTGCGCCGGGTGCGGTCGGTGACCTGCCCGGCCAGCTGGCCACAGGCGGCGTCGATGTCGTCGCCACGGGTGCGCCGCAGCATGGTCAGCACGCCGGCATTCAGCAGCTGCGTCTGGAACTGGTGGATGTCGTCCGGGTTCGAACGCTTGAACTGGGTGCCCGGGAAAGGATTGAACGGGATCAGGTTGACCTTGCAGGTCGGCAGCTTGCGCATCAGCTTGATCAGCTGGCGGGCGTGCTCGGGCTGGTCGTTGATCCCCTTCATCAGGGTGTACTCGAACGTGATCGAGGTGCGCGGCTTGCGCGCGACCCAGCGCTGGCAGGCCGCCAGCAGCTCGGCGATCGGATAGCGCTTGTTGATCGGCATCAGCTCGGTGCGCAGCTCGTCGTTGGCCGCATGCAGCGACACCGCCAGCGACACGTCGATCGCATCCGACAACTGGTCGATCAGCGGCACCAGCCCGGCGGTGGACAGCGTGACGCGTTTCGCCGCCAGGCCGAAGCCCAGGTCGTCGCGCATCAGCTTCATCGCCTTCAGCACGTTGTCGAAATTGGCCAGCGGCTCACCCATGCCCATCATCACCACGTTGGTGATGCGGCGGTTCTGGTGGGTGACGTTGCCCAGGTACTTTGCCGCCACCCACACCTGGCCGATGATCTCGGCGGTGGACAGGTTGCGGTTGAAGCCCTGCGCACCGGTGGAGCAGAAGCTGCAGTTCAGCGCGCAGCCGATCTGCGAGGACACGCACAAGGTGCCGCGGGTCGGCTCGGGGATGTACACCGTCTCGATCGCGTTGCCCGAGTCCATGCCAAGCAGCCACTTGTGCGTGCCGTCGGTGGCGACCTTGTCCAGCAGCGTCTTCGGCGCACCGATGTAGCAGGCCTCGGTGAGCTTGGCGCGCAGCGCCTTGCCCACGTCGGTCATGTTCTCGAAGTCGTCTTCCAGGTCGTGGTAGATCCACTTCATCACCTGCTCGGCGCGATACGGCTTCTCGCCGATCTGCGTGAAGAAATCACGCAGCCCCTGGCGATCGAAGTCGAGCAGGTTGACCTTGGTGGAACTGGCGACAACTTGTTTCAAGGAGTGGCTCTTCTGAAGAGTGCGGCCACGGATGGCCGCTTTTTGATCTTCGCGTTCAGGGATGAACGCACTAACAAATATCCGTGGAGGCAAAGAAATAGGCAATCTCCACCTTGGCGGTTTCGACCGCGTCGGAGCCATGCACGGCATTCGCGTCGATCGAGTCGGCAAAGTCGGCGCGAATCGTGCCCTTGGCCGCTTCCTTCGGATTGGTGGCGCCCATCAGGTCGCGGTGGGCCAGCACGGCGTTCTCGCCTTCCAGCGCGCTGATCATCACCGGGCCGGAGATCATGAACTCGACCAGCGCCTTGAAGAACGGGCGCTCGCGGTGCACGGCATAGAAGCCTTCGGCTTCGGCACGCGACAGCTGCTTCATGCGGGCGGCGACGATCTTGAGGCCGGCCTTTTCGAAACGTGCGTAGATTTCACCGATGACGTTCTTGGCGACGGCATCGGGCTTGATGATGGAAAGAGTGCGCTCCAGCGCCATACGGGTCTGCTCCGGGAAAACGGATTGGGTAAGAAAAAGGATGTGGCCGGCCCCGCCGGCAAGCGGTTAAACCCGACAGGGATTGCGGATTTAGCCCACGAAAGTGTGACAGATTCTAACCCATACGCAAGTCGGCGGGCTATTGCAACAAACGACCGTTTGACGGCCGCCGAGCTGTCCGCGTATGCTCAAACGATCGTTTGAACCGGCCCGTGGCCGATGGATGGTTCCGCCCGTGAACAGCTCCGGCTCAACCAAGGAACGGATACTCGGCGCCGCCGAGGTCCTGTTCGCCCAGCGCGGCTTCGACGGCGCCTCGTTGCGCCAGTTGACGACCGCCGCCGGGGTCAACCTGGCGGCGGTCAATTACCACTTCGGTTCCAAGGACAAACTGGTCGAAGAGGTGTTCCGGCGCCGGCTGGACGCATTGAACGAACGCCGACTGGCCGCCCTGGCCAGGATTGCCGGCGCCCCGGAAGCCACGCTGGAGGACGTGCTGGAAGCCTTCATCCGCCCGGCCCTGGATCTTTCGCACGACGACAGCGGCGCCTTGTTCATGCGCGTGCTGGCCCGCGCCTTCGCCGAGCATGACGACACCCTGCGCCAGTTCCTGTCCGCGAACTACGGCCATGTGATGCGCCAGTTCACCGCCGAATTCGCACGGCTGCTGCCGCAGCTGAGCAAGGAGGAGTTGTACTGGCGCATCGACCTGGTCACCGGCGCACTGACCCACGCGATGTCCGGCTTCGGCATGATCCAGCGCAAGAGCGACGTCAGCGAGCACACCCATCGCGAGCAGACCGCGCAGCACCTGATCCGCTTCGCCATCGCCGGCCTCAGCCATCCCTGATCTACCTGCCCCACCCCTTTTGCACCCTCGGAGAAGCCAATGACCGCTGCATCCTCACCCACATCAGCGCTGCGCATCCGCAAGGCCGCCGTGCTGGGCGCCGGTGTCATGGGCGCGCAGATCGCCGCGCACCTGACCAACGCCGGCGTCGAAACCGTGCTGTTCGACCTGCCCGCGAAGGAAGGTCCCAAGAGCGGCATCGCGTTGAAAGCCATCGCCAACCTGGCCAAGCTGTCGCCGGCTCCGTTGGCCGACAAGGCGCTGGCCGCCGCGATCATCCCCGCCAACTACGACGACGACCTCGACCATCTGAAGGATGTCGACCTGGTGATCGAGGCGATCGCCGAGCGGATGGACTGGAAGCTCGACCTCTACAAGAAGATCGCCGGCCACCTGTCGAAGAGCGCGATCATCGCCTCCAACACCTCCGGCCTGTCGATCAACACGCTGGCTGAGGCGCTGCCGGAAGAAATGCGCCATCGCTTCTCCGGCGTGCACTTCTTCAACCCGCCGCGTTACATGCACCTGGTCGAGCTGATCCCGACCCGGCTCATCGACCCGAGCGTGATCGACGGCCTCGAAGCCTTCCTCGTCACCACCGTCGGCAAGGGCGTGGTGATCGCGCGTGACACGCCCAACTTCATCGGCAACCGCATCGGCGTGTTCTCGATGCTGGCCACCATGCACCACACCGAACAGTTCGGGCTGGGCTTCGACGTGGTCGACGCGCTCACCGGCCCGGCGGTGGGCCGCCCGAAGAGTGCCACCTACCGCACCGCCGACGTGGTCGGCCTGGACACCATGGCCCACGTCATCAAGACCATGGCCGACACCTTGCCCGACGATCCGTGGCACCAGTATTTCAAGGCGCCGGTGTGGCTGGCCGGCCTGATCGAAAAAGGTGCGCTGGGCCAGAAGACGGGTGCGGGCTTCTACCGCAAGGCCGGCAAGGACATCGTCGTGCTCGACGTGGCCAGGCAGGATTACCGCGTTTCCGAGCAGAAGCCCTCGGACGAAGTGGCCGCCATCCTCGCCATCAAGAATCCGGCCGAGAAGTTCGCCAAGCTGCGCGCCAGCAGCGACAAGCAGGCGCAGTTCCTGTGGGCCACCTTCCGCGACCTGTTCCACTACACCGCCTACCACCTGGCCGACATCGCCGACACCGCACGCGACGTGGACTTCGCGATCCGCTGGGGCTACGGCTGGAAGCTCGGCCCGTTCGAGACCTGGCAGGCCGCCGGCTGGCAGCAGGTCACCGGCTGGATCGCCGAGGACATCGCCGCCGGCAAGGCGATGAGCAAGGCGCCGCTGCCCGCCTGGGTCACCGACGGCCGCAGCGGCGTGCACGGCAAGGCTGGCTCGTATTCAGCCAGCGCCAACGCCGACAAGCCGCGCTCGCAGCACCCGGTCTACCGGCGCCAGCTGTTCCCCGACCCGATCCTGGGCGAGAAGTTCGACACCGGCAACACCGTGTGGGAGAACGACGGCGTCCGCCTGTGGACGCTCGGCGACGACGGCATCGGCATCATCTCGTTCAAGACCAAGATGCACACGGTCAACGACCAGGTGCTCGACGGCATCCAGCACGCCATCGGCATCGCCGAGGAGAAGCTCAAGGCGGCGGTGATCTGGCAAGACGCCGAGCCGTTCTCCGCCGGCGCCGACTTGAAGGGCGCGCTGGGCCTGCTGCAGGGCGGCAAGTTCGACGACTTCGAGAAGATGGTCGCCAACTTCCAGCGCACCAGCATGCGCATCAAGCACTCGCTGGTACCGGTGGTCTCGGCGGTACGCGGCCTGGCGCTCGGCGGCGGTTGTGAATTCCAGATGCACTCCGCGCGTACCGTCGCGGCGCTGGAAAGCTACATCGGCCTGGTCGAGGCCGGCGTGGGCCTGCTGCCCGCCGGTGGCGGCCTGCACGAGCTGGCCGTGCGCGCGGCAAAGACCAACCCGGCCGATCCATTCGAGGAACTGAAGAAAGTGTTCGAGACCGTGGCGATGGCCAAGGTCTCCGCCAGCGCGTTCGAGGCGAAGAACCTGGGCTTGCTGCGTGACAGCGATGTGGTGGTGTTCAACGCCTACGAGCTGCTCTACGTGGCCAAGCAGGTCGCCAACGCACTGGCCGAATCCGGCTACCGCCCGCCGCTGTACCAGCGCGCGATTCCGGTAGCCGGCGACGTGGGCACCGCCACCTTCCGCGCCTCACTGGCCAACCTGCAGGCCGGCTATTTCGCCTCCGAACACGACGTGGAAATCGCCCGGCGCATCGCCGACACCCTGTGCGGCGGCGTGATCGAACGTGGCTCCGCGGTGGACGAGGAATGGCTGCTGGCGCTGGAGCGCAAGCACTTCGTGGAACTGGCCAAGACCGAGAAAACCCAGGCCCGCATCGCCCACACCATGACCACCGGCAAGCCGCTGCGGAACTGACCAGAAGCTGCTCCCTCCCCTTCAAGGGGAGGGTTGGGGTGGGGATGGTTGTCCTCCACTCCGCGACCAAACCATCAGCCCGCATCCGCGCACCGCGCGAAGGGCAACGGAGAACAAAATGACCAAGCAAGTGCAAGACGCCTACATCGTCGCCGCCACCCGCACCCCGGTCGGCAAGGCGCCGCGCGGCGTGTTCCGCAACACCCGCCCGGACGACATGCTCGCCCACGTGATCCGCGCCGTGATGGCGCAGGCGCCCGGCATCGACCCGCACCAGATCGGCGACGTCATCATCGGCTGCGCCATGCCGGAGGCCGAGCAAGGCATGAACGTGGCGCGCATCGGCCTGCTGCTGGCCGGCCTGCCCGACACCGTGCCCGGCGTCACCGTCAACCGCTTCTGCTCCTCCGGCCTGCAGGCCGTGGCGATGGCCGCCGACCGCATCCGCCTGGGCCTGGATGACCTGATGCTGGCCGGCGGCACCGAGAGCATGAGCATGGTGCCGATGATGGGCCACAAGGTGGCGATGAATCCGGCCATCTTCGACAACGAGCACATCGGCATCGCCTACGGCATGGGCATCACCGCCGAGAACGTGGCGAAAAAGTGGAAGGTCAGCCGCGAGCAGCAGGACGCGTTCTCGGTGGAAAGCCACCGTCGCGCGCTGGCCGCCCAGGCCGCCGGCGAATTCAAGGACGAGATCACCCCGTTCCAGCTTGCCGACCACTACCCCGACCTTGCCACCCGCGGCATCGTCACCGACAGCCGCCTGATCGGCAACGACGAGGGCCCGCGCGCGGGCACCACGCTGGAAGTGCTGGCCAAGCTCAAGACCGTGTTCCGCAACGGCCAGTTCGGCGGCACCGTCACCGCCGGCAACTCCAGCCAGATGTCCGACGGCGCCGGCGCCGTGCTGCTGGCCAGCGAAAAGGCCATCAAGCAATACAACCTGCAGCCGCTGGCCCGCTTCGTCGGCTTCTCCGTCGCCGGCGTGCCGCCCGAGGTGATGGGCATCGGCCCGAAGGAGGCGATTCCGAAAGCCCTCGCGCAAACCGGCATCCGTCAGGATCAGCTCGACTGGATCGAACTCAACGAAGCCTTCGCCGCCCAGGCGCTAGCCGTGATGGGCGACCTCAAGCTCGACCCGAGCAAGGTCAATCCGCTCGGCGGCGCGATTGCGCTCGGCCATCCGCTCGGCGCCACCGGCGCGGTGCGTATCGCCACGCTGGTGCACGGCATGCGCCGGCGCAAGCAGAAGTACGGCATGGTGACCATGTGCATCGGCACCGGCATGGGCGCGGCGGGCGTGTTCGAAGCGCTCTGATCGCCTGACCGAAAAACGAACGGCGCCGTAGCGATACGGCGCCGTTTCTGTTTCCGGCCAAGGCGGCCAGCGCACCCTCAGCGCCGTCGCGCCGACGCCGGGCTGTCGCTCGCATGGGTCGACCACAACCGGCGCAGCTGGCGTGCGGAGCCCAGCCCGGCACGTTCGGCAGCGCGTTCCACGCTGTCCCCGGTGGCCAGCGCCTGACGGGCGAGCGCAAGGCGCAGGCGGGCGTGATAAGTGTTGATCGACATGCCGCTGGCTTCGCGAAAATGCCGCGTCAGGCTGCGCACGCTCAGGTGGCCGATGTCGGCCAACCGCGCCAGCGGCCATTCCTGGTCCGGCGCCCTGGCCAGCGCATCCTGCACGTGGTGGATCGCCGTGTTCATGTGGTTGCGCCCTTCCAGCCAGGGCGACAGCGCCGGATCGCCCGAGGCGCGCCGCATATAGACGGCCATCTCGCGCGCCACCGCGGCGGCCAGCCGCGACGAGCCCAGGCCCGCGATGAGATGCAACGCCAGGTCGATGCCCGCGGTAATGCCGGCGCTGGTGTACACCTCGCCATCCTCGACGAACACGCGGCTGTCCAGCACCTCGGCCGTCGGCGCGAGTTCGCGCAGCGTGTCGAGCAGGCTGTGGTGCGTGGTGCAGCGGCGGCTGTCCAGCAACCCCGCGGCGGCGGCCAGCAACGCGCCCGAGCATACGCAGGCGAGCCGCCGGCCGTGGCCGCCGTGCCGTTGCAGCCAGGCGACCAGGGCCTTGCTGGCGGGCGAGGACAACACCTGTTCGCCGCTGCCGGTGGCGCCGCAGACGACGATCATCGCGTGATCGTCCAGTTGCGCCGGCAACGGCTCGATGCCGGCGAGCCCCACGCCCAGCGCCGTCGTGGCAGCCTCGCCGTCCGCGATCGGCGCCAGCAGGCGCAAGCGCACCGGCAAGCCCATCGAGGCGGCGATGCGGAACGCGTCGGCGGCGCCGGCGAGATCCAGCAGGATCAGCGCCGGTGGCAGCACGAAGCACACCTCAGTGATCGGCGAGGACGTCATCGACGGTGCGGATGCGGGCAAAGCGTCCATCCAGAACCAGTTCCGTGCGCTGCTTGATGTCCTTCGCATCGTAGTGGCTTCCGCTGCCGGCGTGGATCATCGGAAACGTCAGCGTCGCCTCGGTCACATAGTCCACCGCAAAGCCGAGATCCGAGGCCACCCGCGCGGTGGTCTCGCAGCACTGCTCGGTGCGGATGCCGCTGACGATCACCCGCCCGATGCTGCGCTCGCGCAGCCACGCCTCCAGGCTGGTGCCGGTAAACGCGTTGTGCACCTGCTTGCGAAACACCACGTCGTGCGCGGCCGGCACCCACGCCATCGGCGTCACCAAGCCAGACGCCGCGGTGAAGTGCGCATCGCCGTCCTCGTGCAGGATGCGCACGACCGGCCAGCCACGCGCGGCCGCGGCGTCGATCAGCTTCGACAGGTTCTCCTGGAACACCGGCACATCGTCCTCGCGCCAGTACGGCGCATGCAGGAACGATTGTTGTACGTCGATGACCAGCAAGGCGGGGGTATCGGACATGGGGCGACTCCATCGTTGGGGAGTCGTCACTTTAGGCAGCCGGCGGACCGCCCACGAGCACCGCGCCGGACCATGAGCGGACCGATCCGGCCACGATCTACAAGACATGCATACAGCGCGTAATACGGCGCCGTTGCTTTTTGAATGGTTGGCCTCGGCCGCAATCAATTCACCGGTCCTTCCACCGTCCCGGTCTCGGTGGTTTGCGACTTCGATTCAATCCAAGATTATTTGCGAAATGGCGTAGATGATGTTTTCACTCGACCAACAAGTTCGGGCTTTCCCGTCTGACATAGCATTCGCTTGATAGACATGACTGACAAAGCGTCCCCAGCTGTCGGCCCAATAAGTATTGAACTAACCAAAGACGTGATCGAAAGGTCCAAAAGCTCTTCCACCATGTTTCGCTTTAGCGGAAGCTTGAATTTAGGACTGATTCCGGTAGGCGAAATTGTATAACTCAACATGGATTCATACAAACCTTTTGGATCGCGATCTCTCATATAAACCAAGCGCCATTCTCTCTCTTCGGAAAAGCCCGTGTGCTTGGTAAACAGCGCGAACATTTTAAGTCGATCGACAAATGCTCCAGCAATTGCCCGAAGCTCATCATGCGACGGTTTTTCACTTTGAATAGAGATCGCTAACTTATCAAGTTTGGTGGCAACCCAATTTTGACGCTGCACGGTAGATTCATAGGTGACTGGCGCCAACACCAGTGGAGAGCCGTCGGCTGCTACAAGTTTTCCGGTGTCTAATACAATAGCTGCACCACCGCCATTTGCTCCATAGCCTCGCCACATCGACAGAAGACCATCAGTGTCACCTGGCTCGTGTTTGCAGAAGCAGGCTACATATGTGTCATAAGCATGAGTGGTTGCGAACTCATCAAACTTGCTTTCAAAAGCTTGGGCTAGTACGTCATAGCCCCCAGACATGCAGTTACATGCTTGCCGAAGACCTGAGTGATTCCGAAACTGGGTTTGGCCCTCGACCAGCCCCCATTTCATCTCTTGGTCGTCGTTCATGAGCAATGGATGAGAAAGCCACAATTCATCATTTGCCATTATTTTTGCTAGCGTCTCGACCGATGTATAGTGCGCAAGCATCGGGCGACTAAAAGGAAACAGATCGACCTCCGAAAGGTCGGACCATAGGTCGTTAGTGCATTTTTCAACGAAAGTTGTCATAGCGCGGTTCGCAAGGAAGTATGGCTTAAAAAATAAGACATAAATCTCAATGTTGTCCACCTACATAATCTGTCACCCTAAAACAGTCGCCTCACCTACGGATTCTGCCGCAGCATCGCCCATTCCCCTGTCCCCAACTGGCGAATTAAAGGCGACGGAGGTAGTTATCGCACGTTAATCCTCCGTCCCCGGCTTTTGTCTGTTATGGCATCAGCCGTGAGCCGTACGCGTGTTCAGATCCGCAATGAGTTGGCGCAGGATGTTGTCGATGGCCAGCTTGCTCGACTGCTGAACAGCATTCTTCATGGCGAACGCGCCTCCCCAGAACATCTTGCCGCCCTGCGTCGTGCCATCTGCCTGGTAAACCTTGCTGAACACGTCCTGGCCGCCGCGGCGATAGGTCACCTTGAGTGAGACATGTGCTCCAAACTCTGCATAGGTGTAGCTCTGCAGATCGAAAACGAGCACACCATCATTGGTGGCACCTCCGTCGGATTTCGTCAGTTTGCCGAATGCTGCCTGCACGTCGCGCGATTGCAGTGTGTCATCCAGCATTTCGCCAAACTGCACCACCCATACGTGGGCATAACCAGCCAACGCCGAGCGGAACTCGTAGTGGTTCGCGGCGGTTGTCGGCGAAACCGTGTACTCCGATGCCGCTGTGGTCGAAGGAAGCTGCGACGTACCTTGGTTGTTTATCAGGTACTGCGGGTAGTCCTTTGCTACATCGTGTCTGATCGAACATCCGCACAGCAGCAAAGCTGCAGCTAACCCAAGCAATGTCTTCATTAGTTTCCTGTCCCCTGTCTTGGCCTGATTGAAAAGAACCGCAACAACATCAACACATGGTGCATGCCACCTACTTCCTCACGTTCATCGAAAAATGCGGATCAACGTGCTTCCTGCTGCGCCCGGAATACCCGCCTCAACTCCGGGTCCAGCACATCCACCTCCCGCTTCGACTGCAACAATCCCCGCTCACCTTCTGCCAACTGGCAATTCCGCGACAACGTATCCGCGCCTTCCGACGTCGTGGCCGTCACGTCCTGCACGTTGACCACCACGCCCAGCGTGTCGCCCAGCGGTTCCAGCGCGAGGCAGACGCGGTCGATGGTGCCCATGCTGCGGTACTGGCCGCCACCGACCATCACCAGCAGGTTGCTGCGGTCGATCCACACGCTGGAGCTCACGCCTTGCAAGGGGCGCAAGGCGGCGCGGGCGGCTTCGTGGTCGATCGGGCGCGAGGGGTCGGGCAGATGCATGGAGCGCATCATGTCCTTGTGCATCGTGTCGACATGGCCTTGCATGGCGTGCTGGTCGCCGGTCAGGTCCGCTACTTCGACGGCGGCGAGATGCCCGGCGGTGACGAGTGGATTCGTCGGGCCTGCCTGCTGTGGCTGGCGTGCAGTTTGTGCCGTTTTCCCGTCTGACGCTTCGCTACAGCCTGTAGCGGCGACGCAGGTTACGGCGGCGGCGATCAGCCAGCGCTGCATGGTCATCCATTCCCCCCGGAATATGCTCGCAGAGCATAGCGCGATGGAAAGCGCAGTGCAGGTGGTAGGGAGCGACTCTTGAGGCGCCGACCATGGATGGAAGTTTTTGTCCTGCGCGTGACCATCGCAGCGCAAAGCCGCGAAATCAGCGCGTTGCAGGCCGGCTCAGACTTGCGACGGCGGAGGCTTCAACCTCGACCGCGTCGGAAAACGCCGGTCGCCCTACTCCGCCGGCCACTGCACGTGATCCATCCAGCCGTGTTCCTTCTCGAACACCTGCTCGATCTCGCGCGCGATGCGGTCGCCGATGGGCGTAACCGGTTTTTCGGCGGCGAAGCGGCTGACCTGCGAGCTCGACTTGCCCAGCATCTCGGCCAGCACCACCATGCCGCCGGAACGCCGGCCCTGGCGCTCGGCCTCCTCGCCCAGTTGCGCCACCAGCAGGCGCACGTTGCGGTGGCGCACCTGCTTGATGTCCATCTGCTCGACCAGCCGGCGCCAGCGACGCTCGCTTTCCACCAGCGCCTGTTCGGTGTGCCGGCGCTCGGTCACGTCCGCGGCGATACCGACGAAGCGCGGCGCCGACCCGGCCACGGTGACCGCCTTGCCGCGCACGGCGATCCAGCGGATCTCCCCGCTGCGCGGATCCACCCGCCGGTATTCCCGGTAGGCCAGCCGATGGGTGGATTCCATTTCACTGGCGATCGAGCTGTGCCGGTCGTCCGGGTGGACCAGGCTGTTCATCAGCGCAGCCGTGACCGGCACCTCGTCGTCCAGCCCCCAGATGCGGCGGAAAGCGCCGGAAACCTCGAACCGGCCGCTCTGCGGATACAACTCGAAAATGCCCACGCCGCCGGCCTCCTGGGCGATCGACAGCCGTTGCGCGGACTGGAACCGTTCGGTGGTGTCCTTGACGATGGCCAGCACGCCGACCGGAAGGCCGGCCGCATCGACCACCGGGCTGTAGTCGATATCGACCCAGCGATCCTGCGGCAGGCCAGCCTGCCACAGCACCAGATGCTCATTGCGGTAGGCGAGCGTGTGGCCATCGAGCACCTGCTGCACTGCATGCTGGCGGAACTCGGCCAACTCCGACCAGCTGTCGCGAATGGTCCTGCCCAGCAACTGTGGATGGCGTGATCCGGCCAGCACGGCGTAGGCATCGTTGTAGATCATCCAGCCTTCCCGCCCCCACTGCAGCGTCATCGGCACCGCCGAACGCAGCATCAGCGCCACCACCGCGCGCAGGTGTTCCGGCCACTGCTGCAACTCGCCCAGCCCCGTGCCGCGCCAGTCGAAGGCGCGGATCAGTCCGGCCAGTTCGGAGCCATCGGGAAGAAAGGCCAGCGTGCCGGATCCGGTTGTTCGTTCAGTCATGCGGGCCAGCCGTGGGAGTGGCGATCGGTGCGGGGCGCGAACCATACCCTGATTCGCGTGATGACCATAGCGAAATGGCCCGACGCCCTCCAGCGGCCGGCCATCACTCACCAGCCGGCGTACGCCGGTTCACCCTTTCTTCTGCGGCACCGGTCTCGCCGGCCACGGCGCGGCGCGCCAGCAGGCGTTGTAGAAATCCTTGATGGCGTGCCGGGCGGGATAGAGCATGAAGGTGGTGCCGTAGCGGAAGGCGCTGCGCCGGCCGCCGACCCAGGCGCCGATGGACATGGACGAAAGCAGTCGCCCCAGCTCGGTGGGCGGCCAGGGCCGGCTGATCACCACGGCATCATCGACGACGCGCGCGGCACCACGCGGCGCGGCCAGCACTTCCTGGCGGTCGACCTCGAAATACGATCGCGTTTCGTGCGCCACGATCTGCCTGGCGCGGGTCGCCCCCACCAGATCGTACGCAGTCAGCGTCACGCTGCCCGGCCGGCATTGCAGGACCAGCCGATGGTTGCCACGGCGATTTTCCTGATGGAGTTCCAGGAAAGGCGCCGGCGGCAGCAGCCAGCTTTTCGTCGTCAAGGGAAGCCGGCCATTGTTGGCGAGGCCGGCGCGGGTCATCTGATCCGCGGTCAGCCAGATCGGCGCGTCGGCGGGTGACGGCGGCAGCGGCGCGAGCGCATCGAGGTCGATGCCCATGTCCTTCAGGTACGCGTCCGCCTCGCCACCCGCCGGCTGGCTCGGCGCGTTGTCTGCGGATTGGGGGCGGACCAGGCCGATGCGGTCGCTGCCAGTGGGGGCCCACCGATAAAGGCCGCCGAAGTAGGCATAGGCACAGGCACCGCTGCAGACGGCCGCTTTCACGCCACGATACCCACCCCGGCGCTTGCGCAACGGCGTACCAAGGTGCGTCGTCATCGAGCCGGCGCGGAACAGCCGCCCCAGCGCCATGCCGGCAGCCGGCTCGCCCTGCGAGGAATTCAGATAGATATCGGACCCGGGCGGAATCTTCCCCGACTTCAGCAACGCCTCGAACCGCTGCGGCGCGTCGGCGTCGATCACGCCGTACAGGTGGACCTGCGGCGCCCCGGCTATCGCCACCGTCATGCGGTCGTCCTTGACCTGGATGGCCATGCGCGGCGGGACGGTGTCCCCGTCGCTGCGCACCGTGGCGTCATTGGCATGCGCCATGCCGACCGTGCTGGCGCAAGCCAGCAGCCACAAGCCACAAAATGCGGTGTGCGAAAGCGATCTGCTCCCGCGCGCGGTGTTTTCGGATTTGCCGTATCGCACTACTGCTCCCGCCGTTCAGACCATGAAGTGTCGAAGCCGCAGGATGTCCTGCAGGTGAACGCGGGATCGTGCCACGGGAAACCTGATGCATGCGCGCAATGGCTGGCCGGCGGCGTACAGATTGTGGTCGTCAAGGCGCAAAAAGCGGGGTGCACGACCGGTGCAGAAAGCCGATCGTGATGACCCCACGACGTTGCCATGGTGCCTTCCGGCACAGGCGCCGGAAGGCACCATGGCGTGTGATGTGCAGCCGGCTGGCAACTCCGCGGAAAACACGGACGATGACCGGTGCCAAACCGTAATCAGACGATGACGCGAGACCGCCCATGACGACGCCCCCGGCAGCCACTCCGACTCCACGCCAGCGCTGCCTGCGCCGGCGGCTGGCATGGAGCCTGTCCTGCGCTGCGCTGTTGCCGCTCGCTGCACGGGCGCAGGACGTCCCGTCCCGCGCCATCGTGCCGCTGTCCTTGACGCCGCCGCCGCGCCAGTCGCAGGACGACGCCTGGTGGACTGGCCCGATGCTGGCGAATTCCGCTGCCACCCTGCCGCGTGGCCATGTGTTGATCGAGCCGTATGTCTACGACGTCTCCTCGCCCCATGCGGATGGCTACGGTTCGCTCACCTACATGCTCTATGGCATCACCGACCGGCTGACCCTTGGCCTGGTGCCGGTGCTGGGCTACAACCGCGTGGACGGCCCCGGCGGCGGCATCGGGCTGGGCGATGTCAGCGTGCAGGCGCAATACCGACTCACCGACGTACCCGCCGGCAGTTCGCGGCCGACGATCTCGCTGCAGCTGCAGGAAACCCTGCCGAGCGGCAAGTACGACCGGCTGGGCCGGCGCCCCGGCAACGGCCTGGGCAGCGGCGCGACCACCACCACGCTGCAGGTCAACACGCAAACGTATTTCTGGCTGGCCAACGGCCGCATCCTGCGCATGCGCTTCAACGTGGCACAGTCATTCTCCACGCGGGCGCGGGTCGAGGACATCAGCGTCTATGGCACCCAGGATGGCTTTCGCGGGCATGCCCGGCCGGGCCGTTCGTTCTACGTCGATGCGGCGTGGGAATACAGCCTGAGCCAGCGCTGGGTGCTGGCGCTGGACGTCACCTACCGGCGCAGCCACGGCGCCCGCGTGCGCGGCTATGGCGTGGACGATGCGCAGTCATCTCCGCTGCGTCTGGACGGCCGTTCCAGCGAGGCGTTCGGCTTCGCCCCGGCGGTTGAATACAGCTGGAGTCCCAGGCTTGGTGTGCTGTTTGGCACCCGCGTGATCACCGGCGGGCACAACACTGCGACCACGATCACGCCGGCGCTGGCGATCAACTACGTGCATTGAGGCCGCAGGAGAACCGGGCGGTTTGCCGCTCAGCCGAACAACACGCCGCCCGGTACCGTCGGCGTGCTGCGGACACCGGGGCGCTGGCCGTCCACGAAGGTGTGCAGGCGGCCGCCGACCACGGCAATCATCGGGCGTCCCGACAGGCGCATCGCGGGGAGCGCCGTCGGCGACATGGCGAGGCCGATCTGGTGCTCGGCCCGCATTCGTGCGGTCTTGGCGGCGAACCAGGCTTTCGGGCCGGCCAGCAAGGTGCCCGAGGTGGACTCCGCCTGGCGCGAGTTCTCGATGGTCTGGCGCAGGTGGGCGAGGTGGTGTTCGTTGAAGGCCTCGCTCAAGGCTGCGGACTTGAACGGCGACGCGACGTATTCGTCCAGCAGGCCGCCCAGCGTGGCAACCACGCGCAGCGCGATCCGGCGGTTTGCGTGTTCCACGTGCGAGGCGCCGGTCGATGCCTGCCAGATGCCGTCGAGGGCATCGGCCAGGGCACGGCATTCCACCTGGTTGAGCGGGCGTCGTGCCAGCGGGGTGTGGCGGCGGTCGATCAGCCATGCCTGGTCGATGGCCGGCAGTGCGTGCGAGCGACGCGCGACGCGGGCCCGCGCTTCCTTCATCGACAGGTTATCGTCGGCGGCCAGCCGCAGCGAGAGCGCCTCGCGGGTCAGCGGCTGCACCCGCGCCGTGCCGTCCGCGCGATACCAGCGGCGGTATTCCAGCGTGGCCGGATGGAACATGTTTCGCGATGGCCGCAGCGTGACGCGCGCCTCAGCGGTGTAATCGAGCGAAGGGGCCATGGCCCGCAGGCCGGCGGCGCGGGCGGCCAACACCCGGCCAAGCAGGATTTCAGCGACGACCAGGTGCTGGTGGTAGGCGGCCTGACGGTCGTACTCGGCTCGCGGGAAGTAGACGAAACGGATGCGGGTCCTGTGGCCGGCGTTGCCGGGCCGGATGGCGGCTTTCGCGCCATGACAGCCCTGCCCGGCGATCCGGTGGCCGATCGGCAACGCGCGATGGGCCGTGGGCAGGTCGCCCAGCAGGGCATCGGCTGATGGAGCAGGAACAGCGACAGACTTGGCCGGGGCGGCTTCTTTCACTTGCATGCTTGCGGCTATCGACACACTCACAAAACAACCTTCACTCGCTTGAGGACAGTTGCGGCGCCCGACTCTGCCGGCGCTCGCCCTGCCCGGATACCGCTCACACCGTCCCGCCTGGACGGCCACGGCGCCACTTTTGCATCACCCGTGCCATGAAAGTGTGCGCTGCCGCGCAATAATCGAACTCCGGGTCTGCTTGGAGCGGGCCGCGCGCCAGGCACATCCGGGCGACATTTCCCGGGCCAGGCCGGAAAGCAGGCAAAATAGGCGGTTGGCGACACGCCTGCCCGCTCCTTGCTCGACTACGGATGACTCACTTGACCACCACGCCTGCCCCCACGCCCCTGCCCGACGACGCGGACGCCGCCCTGCTGGAACGCCTGCGTGCGGCGGCGGAGCTGCTGGAATCGGTGGCGGCCGACCGCCAGCTGCTGGACCGGTTGCCGGCAGGCGACCGCCAGCGCCTGCACCAGGCGGTGGCGCAGGTCTACCACCCCGACCCGGTGGCGCGGCGGATCAAGCTGAAGGCGGCCGAGAAGGCACGCCATGCCAGCAAGGTCGAAGCCGAGGAAACGGTGCTGAACCAGACCGGCATCCGTACGCTGCGGCGCAGGCCGGTGTTCACCACGCCGAACGTGTTCGTGCCGAAGGGGTTCCTGCCGCGCGACGTCGCGCCCGAGGACGACGCCGCACAGCCGCGCGAGTCGGTCGAACCAAAGCACTGCTACGTGTGCAAGCAGAAGTACACGGCCATCCATTTCTT
This sequence comes from Rhodanobacter sp. B2A1Ga4, assembly GCF_018101315.1. Taxonomy (NCBI): domain Bacteria; kingdom Pseudomonadati; phylum Pseudomonadota; class Gammaproteobacteria; order Lysobacterales; family Rhodanobacteraceae; genus Rhodanobacter; species Rhodanobacter sp. B2A1Ga4. Next base: position 728,355 of record NZ_JADBJR010000001.1, read on the forward strand.
CTATGACCAGCTGTGCCCGGATTGCGCCGTGTTCAACTACGCCAAGCGCGGCGAACTGGCGGACCTGCGCGGTCGCGTGGCGCTGCTCACCGGCGGCCGCGTGAAGATCGGCTACCAGGCCGGGCTGAAGCTGCTGCGCGCCGGTGCCGAGCTGATCGTCACCACCCGCTTCCCGCGCGACTCGGCGGCGCGCTACGCCGAGGAACCCGACTTTGCCGAATGGGGCGACCGCCTGCAGGTCTACGGCCTGGACCTGCGCCATACGCCCAGCGTGGAGGCGTTCTGCCAGGAACTGGTGGCCACCCGGCCGCGGCTGGATTTCATCATCAACAACGCCTGCCAGACCGTGCGCCGGCCGCCGGAGTTCTACGCGCACATGATGGAAGGCGAGACCGCCGCGCTGCACGAGCTGCCCGAGCACGTGCGCCGGCTGGTCGGCCATTACGAAGGCCTGCGCGGCACGAACATCCTGCCCGAGGCCGGCACCGCGGCGAACCTGCCGGGTCTGACCCGCGCCGCCGAGCTGTCACAGCTGCCGCTGCTGCCGGAGGAACTGCTGGCGCAGAGCCACCTGTTCCCCGAAGGCCGGCTCGACCAGGACCTGCAGCAGGTCGACCTGCGCCAGCGCAACTCGTGGCGGCTGCTGATGGCCGAAGTGCCGTCGGTGGAATTGCTGGAGGTGCAGCTGGTCAACGCGATCGCGCCGTTCATCATCAACGCGCGGCTGAAGCCGCTGATGCTGCGCACGGGCGAGCGCGACAAGCACATCGTCAACGTGTCGGCGATGGAAGGCCAGTTCTACCGCAGCTTCAAGACCACCCGCCACCCGCACACCAACATGGCCAAGGCCGCGTTGAACATGATGACGCGCACCTCGGCCACCGATTACCACAACGACGGCATCCACATGAACAGCGTCGACACCGGCTGGGTGACCGACGAGGACCCCGCCGAACTGGCCGCGAAAAAGGTGCTGCAGGAACGCTTCCACCCGCCGCTGGACATCGTTGACGGCGCCGCGCGCATCGTCGACCCGATCATCCACGGCATCAACACCGGCGAGCACGTGTGGGGCCAGTTCCTGAAGGATTACCGGCCGACGGATTGGTGAGGCCGGCCGTTGCCGAAACGGCCGGACCGCACAGCAGGATGCCCGATGCTTTCGGCACCGGGCATCCTGTCACGGACGTGAACTTCAGCCTGCAGGATCGCAACCAGGCCGGATTTGCGTGGTTCCCCTGTGGATCCAGGAAAACCGACGCCACTCCGGGCCTGTTCGCCGCTTACTCGTTGCCTGTGGATTGCGCGCAACCGCCCTGCGGGCAGGTGAAGTCGATATTGATGCCGCGACCCACCACCAGCTTGACGTTCGACCGCTGCTCGACGGCGTGCCCGTCCTTCTCCAGCGTCACCGTATACACGCCAACCGGCAGTGCACCGAGGGTGTAGCGGCCTTTGTCATCCACCTTGACGTGACGATTGAGCCCGTTCGTGGTGCTCTTCGCGGTGATGGTCTGGCCTGCCGGGGCCATGCCAAAGACATGCCCTGTAGTGGACTGCGCGTTGACCGCCACGGACCCGGCGCCGATGACGACCGCCAACGCCAGGCTCCATGCCCGGAAACCGCGACGGTGCACGGAGCGAGGGTGCTCGATGTGCATGCTGTTGTTCATGTGACATCCTTATTTCTTGTAACGACCATGGGGATACGAGCCTGCAGAAATCATTTCCGGCAATCGGCTCATGGGGAGTAGCGGACGGCTTCATCGACCTGCCATGCGCGTAGCGAACCCGTGCACGAGGCTTCATGTTTCCGTCCACAGCCATCCGGCAAATGGCAGATGTCACAGATGCCGGCTGGCGCATGCAGCCTATGCCGGCGTGCGGCATTCGTCGAAGGGTCAAAGGTCACGAATCAGCGCCCACGGTGGCATGACCGTTGGCACGTGCAGGCCGGTTCCCAGGGGACCTCGCTTCAGCGACCGGCAAGCCAGGCCGGACGGAGCGACACGATCCAGCGACAGTCCGTTTCCTGCACGCACATTTCAAGTCGCGGCGCGCAGCCTCATGTTTCGTGCCGGCGCCAGTACGGCGCGAAACGACTTCAGGAGAACGCCATGATTGAACGCAGACCCTTCGACAGTCTCGGCGGAGCCGACCACGGCTGGCTCAAGGCCAAGCATCATTTTTCGTTCGCCGGCTACCACGACGCGAAGCGCATGGGCTGGGGCGCGCTGCGCGTGTGGAACGACGACACCATCGCGCCACAGACCGGCTTCCCGCCGCATCCGCATGCGGACATGGAGATCATCACCTACGTGCGCGAGGGCGCGATCAGCCACCAGGACAGCCTGGGCAATGCAGGCCGCACCGAGGCCGGCGACGTGCAGGTGATGAGCGCGGGCAGCGGCATCACCCACGCCGAGTACAACAAGGAGAACGTGACCACGCGCATTTTCCAGATCTGGATCATCCCCGACGAGAACGGCAAGTCGCCATCGTGGGGTGCGCGGCCGTTCCCCAAGGGCGATCGTTCGGGCCGCTTCGTGGCGCTGGCCAGTGGTTTCAAGGAAGACACTGAGGCGCTGCCGCTGCGCACCGACGCGCGCGTGCTGGGCGCGACGCTCAAGGCTGGCGAAAGCACCGAGTACCCGCTGGCCCGCGGCCGCTACGCCTACCTGGTGCCGGCCACCGGCAAGGTGGATCTCAACGGCGTGAAGCTGGACGCCCGCGACGGCGCGGCGATCCGCGACGAGGCAACGCTGAAAGTGACCGCGCTGGAAGATGCGGAACTCGTGCTGGTCGACGTGGCTGCTTGAGCCCTCTGCCGCAGGAGCGCACCCTGTGCGCGAACGGCGGGCGTGGCCCGCCTTGCAGGCATTCGCACACAGGGCGCTCCAGCACATGCAAGCCATCGAAATAACTCGCCCCGGCAATCCCGACGTGCTGCGTCTGGTCGAACGCCCGATCCCGCAACCGGGGTCGGGCGAGGTGCTGATCAAGGTGGCCGCGGCTGGGGTGAACCGGCCGGACGTGTTCCAGCGCCAGGGCAACTACGCGCCGCCACCGGGTGCCTCCGACCTGCCCGGCCTCGAAGTGGCGGGCATTCTGGTCGAAGGCGATTTCAGCGGCAACAACCCGTTCGGTCTCAGGCCGGGCGACCCTGTTTGCGCCCTGCTCGCCGGCGGCGGCTACGCTGAATACGCCGTGGCGCCACTGCCGCAATGCCTGCCGGTACCGGCAGGGTTCTCGATGGTCGAGGCGGCGGCACTGCCGGAGAATTTCTTCACGGTGTGGAGCAACGTGTTCGAACGTGGCCAGCTCGGCCGCGGCGAAGGCGGCACACGGGAAACCCTGCTGGTGCAGGGTGGCTCCAGCGGCATCGGGGTCACCGCGATCCAGCTCGCGCATGCGTTCGGCCATCGGGTGTTCGCCACTGCCGGCAGCGCGGAGAAATGTGCAGCGTGCGAACGGCTCGGTGCGGAACGCGCGATCAACTATCGCGACGAGGATTTTGTCGCCGTGGTGAAGCAGGCTACCGATGGCCACGGTGTAGACGTGATCCTTGACATGGTCGCCGGCGACTACATCCCGCGTGAGATCGACGCGCTGGCCACAGGCGGTCGGCTGGTCTTCATCGCCACCCTGGGTGGCAGCAAGGCCACCATCGACGCGGGTACGATCATGCGCCGGCGACTGACCCTCACCGGCTCCACCCTGCGCGCGCGCGACGTGGCCTTCAAGGCCGCGCTTGCCGTTCAGCTATACGAAAAGGTCTGGCCGCTGCTCGAAGCCGGCACGGTGCGGCCGGTGATCCACCAGGTCTTTCCCGCCGCCGAAGCGGCCCGGGCGCATGCGCTGATGGAAAGCCGTGCGCATATCGGCAAGCTCGTGCTGGCGTGGTGAGCCGGTTCGAATTCGAGCGCAAGACCCGGGGTGTGGCGGGGCCGACCGATCCGTAGATTGGCTGCACGAGATAATCTTCCGCAAGGAACAGCCATGAAAACCTCCGACAAACAGACCGCGCTTGCCGCCACCATCGTCGCCGACCCGCGCTGGGCCGCGGTGCAGGCGCGCGACGCGCGTGCCGACGGCAGCTTCTTCTATTCGGTGCGGACCACCGGCGTGTACTGCCGCCCGTCCTGCGCTGCGCGCCCGGCCCGGCCCGAGAACGTGACGTTCCACGCCACCGCCGCCGAGGCGGAACGCGCCGGCTTTCGCCCGTGCCGGCGCTGCAAACCCGACCAGCCATCGCTGGCGCAGCAGCATGCGGTGATGGTCACCGCCGCCTGCCGCTCGATCGAGCAGGCCGAGTTGATGCCCACCCTCGAACAACTGGCGAAGCCGGCCGGGCTCAGCCCGTTCCACTTCCACCGCGTGTTCAAGGCCGTCACCGGCGTGACCCCGAAGCAGTACGCCACGGCGCACCGCAGCCGTCGCGTGCGCAGCGAGCTGGGGCGCAGCGCCTCGGTGACCGAGGCGATCTTCGACGCCGGCTACAATGCCAGCAGCCGTTTCTATGAAACCGCCGACCAGGTGCTGGGCATGACGCCCTCCAGCTATCGCGCCGGCGGCGCCGACAGCGCCATCCGCTTCGCCATCGGCGAATGCTCGTTGGGTGCGATCCTGGTGGCGCAGAGCGAACGCGGCGTGTGCGCGATCCTGCTCGGCGACGATCCGGACGCGCTGGCGCGCGACCTGCAGGATCGCTTTCCCAAGGCCAGGCTGATCGGCGGCGACCACGACTACGAGCAACTGGTGGCGCAGGTGGTCGGCTTCGTCGAGGCGCCGGCGATCGGCCTGGACCTGCCGCTGGACGTGCGCGGCACCGCGTTCCAGCAGCGCGTGTGGCAGGCGCTGCGCGAGATACCCGCCGGCAGTACCGCCAGCTACAGCGAGATCGCACGGCGCATCGGTTCGCCTACGGCGTCGCGGGCGGTGGCGCAGGCCTGCGCCAGCAACATGCTGGCGGTGGCGATCCCGTGCCATCGCGTGGTGCGCAACGACGGCGGCCTGTCCGGCTACCGCTGGGGCGTGCCACGCAAGCGCGCGCTGCTGGATCGCGAGGCGCAGGCATGAATGCGCAGTTGCGCCCCGTCCCCAAAGTCGATGCGCGGCTGCGGGCATACGACTGGACCGGCATCGCCGATGAACTCGACGCACACGGCTGCGCGATGCTGGAAGCCCTGTTGTCACCGCAGGAGTGCGTAGCGCTGGCTGGCCTGTACGCGGACGATGGCTGGTTCCGCAGCCGCGTGGTGATGAGCCGTCATGGTTTCGGCCGTGGCGAATACCGCTACTTCGACTACCCGTTGCCTGAGCTCGTGGCCGAGCTGCGCGGCGCGGTCTATCGGGAGCTCGTGCCGATTGCGAACCGCTGGAACGCGGCGCTGGACAGCGCCGTTCGCTACCCCGCCACGCACGACGAATTCGTCGAACGCTGCCACGCCGCCGGCCAGCGGCGCCCTACCCCGTTGCTGCTGCAGTACGGCGCCGGCGACTACAACTGCCTGCACCAGGATCTGTACGGCGAGCACGTGTTTCCGCTGCAGCTGGCGATCCTGCTGTCCGAGCCACGGCGCGACTTCAACGGCGGCGAATTCGTGCTGACCGAGCAGCGACCGCGCATGCAGTCGCGCGCCGAAGTGGTGCCGCTGCGCCAGGGCGATGCGGTGGTGTTCGCGGTGCACCAGCGGCCAGTGCAAGGTACGCGCGGCAGCTACCGGGTGAACATGCGCCACGGCGTCAGCCGGGTGCGCAGCGGCCAGCGCCATACGCTTGGCATCATCTTTCACGACGCCACATGATCACTGCCGATCTGTTCGCTGCTACACCCGCCCCTGTTCGCCAGGACCAGCCGCTGTGCGAGGGTGCGATGGTGTTGCGCGGGTTTGCCCTGGCCAGCGAGGCGGCGTTGCTGCAAGCGCTCGATGCGATCGTGGCGCAGGCACCGTTCCGCCATCTGGTCACGCCCGGTGGCTTTCGCATGTCGGTGGCGATGACTAATGCGGGGCCGCTGGGCTGGGTCAGCGATCGCCGCGGTTATCGCTACGATCCGATCGATCCGGACAGCGGGCGGCCCTGGCCGCCGATGCCGCCGGCTTTCCTGCAACTGGCCGATGCCGCCGCCGCGCACGCCGGCTTTGCCGGTTTCGTGCCGGATGCCTGCCTGGTCAACCGCTACGAAGCCGGCACCCGGCTGAGCCTGCACCAGGACCGCGACGAGCGCGACCTGGGCGAACCGATCGTGTCGGTCTCGCTGGGCATCCCGGCGGTGTTCCTGTTCGGTGGATTGCAACGCTGCGATCGTGCGCAGCGCGTGCCGCTGGCGCACGGCGACGTGGTGGTATGGGGCGGCCCGGCGCGGCTGCGCTATCACGGCGTGCTGCCGCTGAAGCCGAATCACCACGAGTCGCTGGGCGATGTCCGCATCAACCTGACGTTTCGTCGTGCCGGCTGACGCCGCGGCTTTCCTGGCTGCGGTAGACGTCGACTGGGCACGCCTGGTTGCGCAGGTCGGCCCCTGCGGCCACGAACCGAAACCGGCGCGCGAGCCGTACGAAGCGCTGGTGCGTGCGGTGGCCTACCAGCAACTGCATGTGAAGGCCGGTGACGCGATCCTGGCGCGGCTGCTGGCCTTGCATCCGAAGCGGGCATTTCCGTCGCCGACGCAATTGCGCGATGCCGACTTCGACGCCATGCGCGCCTGCGGTTTTTCGGCGCGCAAGGTCGAGACGATCCGCGGCATTGCCGCGGCCGCGCTGGAGGGTGTGGTGCCGGACCTGTCCGCGGCCCTGGCGTTGCCGGACGAAGAACTGATCGCCCGGCTCAGCGCGCTGAAAGGGATCGGCCGCTGGACCGTGGAGATGTTCCTGATCTACAGCCTCGACCGGCCCGACATCCTGCCGGCGGACGACTTCGGCGTGCGCGAGGGTTACCGCCTGCTGAAGTCGCTGGAAACGGCGCCCGCACCGAAGGCGCTGGCGGCGACCGGCGCCGCTTGGAGCCCGCATCGCACCGCTGCCGCCTGGTTTCTATGGCGCGTACCGCGGCCGCCGAAGGCGAAGGCTAGGCGGGCGGCAGCGGGCTGACGCCAAGCCGGTGTCCATACACCAGCTTGCCGCCCAGCCAGCCGGCCACGCCCAGGCACAGGAAGCCCAGCACGCTCAGCCCGATCGCCAACAGGCCAGGCGCGACGAAGTGCGTGCCGTGCAGGCGCAGGAACAGGCTGGCCACGTAGCAGCAGAGCGCAGCCATCACCATGAGCATGTGCCGGTTGACGTCCCTGATCGCCGGGTTGTCCCCGTCGAGCCTGGCCAGTTCGAGCAAGCCGGCCAGCATGGCAGGAATCGAGAAACCGATCCCCGCCAGCAACACGATGCCGGCGAAGCGCCACGCCGGTTCGCCCATGAGCAGGCTGGCCAGATCTGCCGCGGTGGCCAGCGACCAGCAGGCGATCGGGAAATGCACCAGGGCCGGATGCAGTGGGTGGCGCATGGCGTCAGCTCAGGCCAGCAGCAGGCTGAGCAGGGTCAGGAAGCCGACCACCGCCACGCCGGCGTGCACGAATACCACGGCCTTTGGCGCGACCTGCTTGCGCAGGTGGAACGAGGCGAGGAAGAAGCCGCCCAGCGCCGCCAGCACCAGCAGGGCCAGCGCCGCGGTGAGCCGTCCCGGCGCCGCACCCTGCAGCACCACGAGAATCAACAAGATCAGACCGCTGGCACCGAGCAGCGCATGCAGTACCGAGATCGCCCACGGCGCCAGCCTGCCGCGCAGCACGCTGGAAGCCAGCACCAGACCGCCGATGGCGGCAATCGCAAAAATCAGAATCGCATAGAGCAGCATGTCGTTCCCCCCCGAGTGGCACGTTGATGAAGTGAGTGGCTGCCGATCGGATGCGGCGGCACGCCCAAAGGTTCCCGCACCCCGGCCCGCGCTCGACCATGGTGCAAGTGCCCATCCCGCCGCAGCTTGCTACCCTCCCTGGATCGTCCGGTTCGCGAGGCAGGCATGACACATACCCACGGCATCCACACCATCGATACCGGCTTCGTGCGGCCGCAGTTCGACGCGGCCTACCTTGTCGTCGAACAAGGCCGCGGCGCCTTCGTCGACTGCGGCACCAACTTCGCCGTGCCACGCATGCTGGCGGCGCTGGACGAGGTGGGGATCACCGCGACCGCGGTGGACTGGCTGATCCTCACCCACGTGCATCTGGACCATGCCGGCGGTGCTGGCGAATTGATCGCACGGCTGCCGAACGCGAAGCTGGTGGTGCATCCGCGCGGCGCGCGGCACATGATCGATCCCTCGGTGCTGTGGGCCGGCGCCAGCGCGGTGTACGGCGAGTCGGTGATGGAACAGACTTACGGCCGGCTGCGCCCGATCCCCGCCGAGCGCGTCATCGAGGCGCCGGACGGGCATGTGGTGGATCTGGGCGGCCGGCCGCTGCGCTGCATCGACACGCCTGGCCACGCAAAGCACCACCTTACCGTGTACGACGAGCACGCCAACGCCTGCTTCACCGGCGACGTGTTCGGTCTGTCATATCGCGATTTCGACACCGCGAACGGCCCATTCATCCTGCCTACCACCTCGCCGGTGCAGTTCGATCCGCCGGCGTTGCATGCGTCGATCGAGCGGCTGCTCGCCCTGAAACCCGAGGCGATGTACCTCACCCACTACGGCCGGGTGGAGGGCGTCGAACGGTTGGCCGCCGACCTGCATGCGCAGATCGACGCGATGGTGGATCTCGCCCTCGCCGCGCATGGCAAGCCTGACCGGCATGTCGCGCTGATGGAGTCGCTCACCGACCTTTACGCAGCCCGCGCCGAGGCCCATGGCTGGCAGCAGGGGCGCAGCGCGCTGCGCCAACTGCTGGGCATGGACATCGAGCTGAATGCGCAGGGGCTGGTGGTGTGGCTGGACCGCTGACGACTCACGTCAGTCGCGTACCGTTCGGTACCGGCCGCTCGATCGCGGTGAGCACCACGCCCTCGTCGGTGGGAAAGCCGGTGAGCAGGAACTGCGAGCGGAACGGGCCGATCTGCTTTTCGGGGAAGTTGATCACGCCCACGACCTGCCGGCCCAGCAGGTCACCGGCCTGGTACAGCGCGGCGATCTGCGCGCTGGTCTTCTTCTCGCCGTAGGGCCCGAAATCCACCCATACCTTCCATGCCGGCTTGCGCGCCTCGGGGAACGGTTCGACCCTGGTCACCGTGCCGGCGACGATCAGGACCTTCTCGAAATCGGCCCAGCTGATTTCGGCGTGATTCGTTGCACTCATCCTTCCAGCCTCGTTTTCAGACAGTCGCGGCTTTGTTGCCACCAGTAGCTGGCCTGCGCTGCAAGATAACCGAACGGGCGGTGCGTGCTGCCCAGGCCGTAGTCGGCGAACTGCTGCCAGCGGTCGTCGCCCGCGGCGATCGCCGCCGCCAGCAGTTCGCCGGCGGCACAGGTCGGCGCCAGACCGTGCCCGCCGAAGGCCTGGGCCCACCACAGACCGTTGCCGTTGCCGCCGATCTGCGGCATCTGGTGGCGCGCATAGCTCATCAGGCCCGACCAGGCGTGGTCGATGCGCACGCCCTTCAGCTGCGGGAATACCCGCAACAGGTCCTTCATCAGCAGTCCCTGTACGGCACGCGGCGAACGATCCAGGATCGAGATGCGTCCACCCCACAGCAGCCGCGTATCCGGCAGCGCGCGATAGTAGTCGAACGCGAAGCGGCTGTCGTAGATCGCCGCGCGGGTATGCAGGCAGTCGTCCAGCCGGACGCCGAGCGGTTCGGTCACCATCACGTAGGTGGCGATCGGCAGGATCGCCCGGTCGATCGGCTTCTGCAGGCCGGCCAGGTAGCCGCCGCAGGCCAGCACGACCTGATCGACCAGCAGTTCGCCTTGCGCCGTACGCAGGCGCCACTGCAGGCCCTCGCGCGCGAGGCTGCGCACGCCGCTGTGCTCGTGGATGCGCACGCCCTGCCCGGCCGCCGCCGCGGCCAGGCCGATCGCGTAGTTGAGCGGGTGCAGGTGCAGCGCGTCGCGTTCGTACAGACCATCGTGATAGCGCTCGCTGCGGATGCGCGCGCGCAGTTCGGTCTCGGGCAGCCATTGCCATTGCACGCCGTAATGGTCGGCCAGCAACCGCTGGCGCTGGCGCAGCACGGCGGGGTCGCGGAACCAGTTGGCCCAGATCACGCCCTCGTCGACCATATCGCAGGCGATCGCGTAGCCGGCGACGCGCTGGCGGATCCGCCCGACTGCTTCGGTGGTGAGCCTGAACAGCGCCTGCGCGCGCGCCTCGCCCAACTGGTCGAGCAGCGACTGTTCGCCCAGCGAGTAGCCGGCGAAGACGAAGCCGCCGTTGCGGCCGGAGGCGCCGAAGCCGACCTGCTCGCGTTCCAGCAGCACCACGTCGCGCACGCCGCGCTCGGCCAGCCCCAGTGCGGTGTTCAGACCGGCGAAGCCGCCGCCGATCACGGCGACCCGCGCGTGCGCGCTGCCCGACAGCGGCGCCCATGCCGTGTACGGTGTTGCCGTGGCGCGGTAGTAGGACGTGGGGGAGGAGGGTTTCATGCTGCGTGGATGGCCGACACCGACGTACGTGACCGGACAAGCATAGCCCTCATCCCCGGACGTGGCTGGCGCAGCAGCGGTTCAAAGCCGGCCGAGGAACTCTCGCACGGTGGGCGCGAGTTTCGGATCCTGCAGCGCCATGTGCATGGTCGCGCGTACCAGCCCTGCCTTGTTGCCGCAGTCGAAGCGGATGCCTTCGAAGCGATAGGCCAGCACCTTGCCCTGCTCCTTCAGCAACGCGTCGATTGCGTCGGTGAGCTGGATCTCGCCGCCGGCACCCGGCGTGGTCTGTTCCAGCAGCTGGAAGATACGGCCGGGCAGCACGTAACGCCCGACCACGGCCAGGTTCGACGGCGCGTCGGCCGGCTTGGGTTTCTCGACCATGCTGCGGATCAGAGCGCTGCGTTCGTCGACCGGCGTGGCGTCGACGATGCCGTACTTGTCGGTGTCACTGTGCGGAACTTCCTCCACCGCGATCACGCCGGCCTGCTGCGCCTCGGCGAGGTCAGCCATCTGCCGCAGCGCGCCCTTGCCGGCGGCATTCCAGATCAGGTCATCCGGCAGGATCACGCCGAACGGTTCGTCACCGACCACGGGTTTGGCGCACAACACGGCATGGCCCAGGCCAAGCGCCTCAGGCTGGGTCACGAAGATCGCCCGCACGTGCCGTGGCAAGGTGCCCTGCACCAGCGCCAGCAGTTCGGCCTTGCCTTTCTCCTGCAGCTTCGATTCCAGCTCGTAGGCCTTGTCGAAATAGTCGGCGATCGCGTGCTTGTAGCGGTTGGTGACGAAGATCAGCGTGTCGGCACCGGCATCGACAGCCTCATCGACGGCGTACTGGATCAGCGGCTTGTCGAGCACCGGCAGCATTTCCTTGGCGACCACCTTGGTTGCCGGCAGGAAACGCGTGCCGAGGCCGGCGACGGGAAACACCACTTTGCGCAGGGGCTTGCTCACTCATTGATCTCCGGGTTGGCGCGACGGATCGACACCACGTTGTCCGGCTGTACCGTTTCGCTCCAGCGGAACGAAGGCAGCAGGCTGGATACGCAGCGGCGAAGTTCTTCCTCATCAAAAACGCTCGCTGCTTCGGCAGCCTTGTGCAGCAGCGCCTGCAGCAGTTCCCACGACACTTCGCGGTGCTGCGCCAGGAAGATCTTGGCGTGCGCGGTGGCGCTGTAGTTTTCCAGCGGGTGGAACAGTTCTTCGAACAGTTTTTCACCTGCGCGCAGGCCGGTGTACACGATCGGGATCTCGCTGCCCGGTTTCTTGCCAGCCAGGCGGATCATCTGCTCGGCCAGGTCGCGGATCTTCACCGGCTCGCCCATGTCGAGCGCGAAGATCTCGCCACCCTTGCCGATGCTCGCGGTCTGCAGGATCAGCTGGCAGGCCTCGGGAATGGTCATGAAGTAGCGCGATATTTCCGGGTGTGTCACGGTGACCGGGCCGCCGTCACGGATCTGCCGGCGGAACAGCGGCACCACCGAGCCGGCCGAATCCAGCACGTTGCCGAAGCGCACCGTCATGAAGCGGGTATCGGCGTGCGCATCGAGGTTCTGGCAATAGATCTCGGCGATGCGCTTGCTGGCGCCCATCACGCTGGTCGGGTTGACCGCCTTGTCGGTGGAGATCAGCACGAAGCACTCGACCCCGGTTTCGCAGGCCGCATCAGCCACCGTGCGCGTGCCCAGTGCATTGTTGCGGAACGCTGCGCGAAGCTGCCCCTGCAGCATCGGGACATGCTTGTAGGCGGCGGCATGGAACACCACCTGCGGCTGGAGTTCCGCGAACGCCTTCCGCATGGCAGCCGGGTCGCCGCAGTTGGCGAGGATGCCATCGAGGATCAGCTCAGGGAAATGCGCGCGCAGTTCCTGGCTGATCCGGTACAGGTTGTACTCGCTCTGCTCGACCACGGCGAGCGACTGCGCGCCCAGTCGGGCGACCTGGCGGCACAGTTCCGAGCCGATCGAGCCGCCGCCGCCGGTAATCAGCACGCGCTTGCCGCTCAATGTTTCGCGGATCGCGGTCCAGTCCAGTTCCACCGTGTCGCGGCCGAGCAGGTCCTCGATCGCCACTTCCTTGATCTGGTTGAACTGGGCGCGGCCGGCCACCACGTCCTCCAGCCGCGGCACCGTCCGGTATGGCAGGTCGGTGGCGTCGCACAGCGCAACCACCTGGCGCATCTCGCTCGTCGATGCACCCGGCAGCGCAATCAACAGCATGTCGACTGCCACTTCACGGGCAACCTCGGGCAACTGCTCGAAGCGCCCCAACACCGGGTGGCCGTTGATGCTGGCGCCGCGCAGGCTGGGCCTGTCGTCGATGAAACCGACTACGGCGTAGCGGTTGTCACGCTGCAGGTCACGCGAAAGCATCTCGCCGGCGCGATCCGCGCCGACGATCAGTACCCGCTTCGCGGCCTGGTTGTGCAGCAGGTCGTTGCGACTGTCCTTCCAGTAGCGATAGGCCAGCCGTGGGCCGCCGAGCAGCACGGCGAGCACCAGCGGATAGAGCAACAACACCGAGCGCGGCACGCCCTCCAGCCGGTTGTAGAGGAACAGCGACACGCCGATGAGCAACGAGCCAATCACCACGGCGCGCACGATATTCCACAGATCCGGCAGGCTGGCGAAACGCCAGACGCTGCGGTACAACCCGGTCCAGCGGAAGACCAGCCCCTGAACCAGCAACACGATGGGTAATCCGAACGCGCTGAAATGGACGATCTCGTCGGGTTTCAGCGCATACCGCAGCAGCTTGGCGATCCACCAGGCGATTGCGGCCATGGCCAGGTCGTGCAGCACGACGGCAATACGCGGATGGATGAAGCCGACGAGTTTACGCAGCGACATGGGATGCCTTGGGCAGATGGCGTCGCAGGCAGCGACGTTTCAGCGCCAGCCACGCGGCTGCCGCTCCAAGATAGACGGCTATGGTAATCGGCAGCGCCATGTGCAGATGACTCCAGGCCAACCAGGCCGCTGGTGCCGCGACCAGCAGGTTCCAGCCCATATAGGCGATGCCCGCCCGTGCATGCGTTTCCCCCCGGCGCACCAGCCACTGGTAAAGGTGTTCGCGATGGGCAGTGTACCAGCGCCGCCCGTGCCACATGCGGGTCAGCAAGGTAAGGCTGGCATCCGCCACGAAGGCGGACGACAGGATCAGTGCCGGCCACAGCAACGCGGGCTCGACGCGCCACAACATCGCGCTGAAGGCAAAGATCAGCAGGCCGACGCTGCCGCTGCCGACATCGCCCATGAAGATTCGAGCCGGTGGCCGGTTGAAGTACCAGAAACCCAGCGCCGACGCCGCAAGAGCCGCCGTCGCCATGGCCAGCGCAGGCTGCGCCGCCGCCCATGCCAGCACGGCCAGGCCTGTGCCGACGAAGATCGCCTGCTGCGCCAGCAGGCCATCGATGCCGTCCATGAAATTGTGCAGGTTGATGCTCCACGCGCCACCGAGCAGCAACACCGGCAGCCACCACCACGACAGGCCGGTGGCCAGCAGGCCCAGCGAAAACAGGCCGACTGCCAGCAACTGGGCACCCAGCCGCGGCAAAACCGGCAACGAGCGGTGGTCATCCCACCAGCCGGCCAGCGCCACCAGAACGAGCGCGGCGAGAAGACCGGCGATCACGCTTGGGGGCCAGTCCGCCGGCGGGTTCCACAGCACGCCGGACAGACAGGCCAGCATCGCCACGACGATGCCGATGCCACCGCCACGCGGGGTCGGCAAATGATGTGAACGGCGCTGCCCGGGCTGGTCGAGCATGCCGCGCCGGTGCGCATAGCCGATCGCGCCACGCACCAGCAGCAAGGTGATCGACAAGCTGGCCAGCAACCATCCCGTGGTCAGGTACATGCTCCACTCACTCGCTGGCGACACCGTGGATCGGACGGATCGTACTCCAGCTCTTGCAGCTGGGGCATTGCCAATGATGTGCCTTGGCGCCGAAACCGCAGCGGCTGCAGCGATACATCGCCTGGCCTTCCAGCAACTTGCGGGTCAGGTCGCGCAGGATCAGGAAGTTCTCGCGCGCCTCGCCCTGGATCTTGTCCATGGTGGCGTCGATCAGGGCCATCAGCCCACGCACTGACGGCCGCTGGCGCAGTTGCGCGGTGAGAAAGTCGATCGCCGCCCGCTCGCCGTCGCGCTGCCGGTACAGGTGGGTCAGCGCCAGCACCGGCGAGACGCCGTGGTAGCGTCCGAGCATGTCGTGCAGGAAATTCTCGGCACGCTCCATCTGTTGCGAGCGGGCATAGCTGTTGAGCAGCGGCGGCAGGATATCCGGGGTGAACGCGATGTCGGCCTTGATCGCCGCCTCGTAGGCCGTCACTGCTTCGGCATGCTGGCCATCCTCGGACAGCAGGCGACCGGTCAACATGAAGGCACGCACGCATTCGGGCTGGCACTCGAACGCCTGGCGCAGGTAGTCGCGCGCCTCGGCGCGGGCACCATGCTGGCGCGAGCGGTCGGCCAGCTCGCAGTAGAACTGGGCGATCATCGGCGCCTCGTCCTCGCCGGTCATCACCTCCAGCCGCCGCGCGTGCTCGATCGCCTTGTGCCAGTCGCGCTCGTGCTGGTAGATCGCGATAAGGTGGCGCAGCGCCGACGGTGCGTGCGCGTCCATCGCCACCAAGTCGGAGAACAGCGCCTCGGCGCGATCCAGCAGGCCGGCGCGCATGTAATCCTCGCCCAGCTCCAGCAGGGCTACCGTTTTCATCGCGTCGGTCAGGCCCGGTCGCGAGACCAGATGCTGGTGCAGCCGGATCGCCCGGTCCACCTCGCCGCGGCGACGGAACAGGTTGCCCAGTGCCAGGTGGGTCTCGACCGTGTCGCGGTTGTATTCGGCCAGCTTGAGGAAGACCTCGATCGCCTTGTCCTGCTCCTCGTTGAGCAGGTAGTTCAGACCGCGGAAGTAGTCCGAGGACAGCTCACTGACTTCGGCGCCGGAGCGGCGCGCACCGGCCTGGCGGGAGGCCCACCATCCCAGCACGAATGCAGCCGGCACCAGCGGAACCAGCACATACAGGAGATTCATGGCCTGGCCGACAGCTTCTTGTCCGCGCGCGGTTGCCGGCGGCGCTGGCGCATGCTCACGCCCAGCCACGCGGTGAGCCCGCCCAGCAGCCAGCCGATCACCAGTGCGCCGAGCAGGGCGGCTCCCTTGGGCAGTTGCAGCCGGACGAACGCGAAGTCGTAGCCGACCAGGTCGGCATTGAGCGCGCCCAGCACGACGCCGGCGGCGATGAAGATCACGAGGATGATGATGGCGAGCAGTCGCATGGCCGAGACTTTACCCGATTGCTCGTGACAGGCACAGGCTGCATGGATCATGCATGCGGCGACGATTCATGGCGGGCCCGCGGCCGCTGCGGATCGCGCGCAACAAAAAGGCAGGACCGACTCGCGTCGCCTGCCTTCGATCAGTTTTCCTGCGTGGTGGCCGGGATATCAGGCAGTCTCCTGCTCCAGATCCTGGTTGACGCGCTCGCGCAATTCCTTGCCCGGCTTGAAGTGCGGAACGTGCTTGCCGGGCAGCGCCACGGCTTCGCCCGTCTTGGGGTTGCGCCCCATGCGCGGCGGCCGGAAATGCAGCGCGAAGCTGCCAAAACCACGTACTTCGATGCGTTCGCCGTGAGCCAGGGCATGGCTCATCTGCTCGATGACACTCTTGACGGCCATCTCGACATCCGCGAATGCAAGATGGGTCTGGCGCCTGGCGAGCGCCTCGATCAATTCGGATTTAGTCATGGGCCCCAATGTCCGTGACATGAAACAACGGGGCGACGGCGTTGGCCGCCGCCCCGCGTCAGGCTGGTATCGACGATCAGTCGGCCTTGTTGAACTGCTCCTTGAGCAGCGCACCAAGCTTGGTCGTGCCGCTGGCCGCGGACGAGTAATCCACCGACGTATCGGGCGCGTCTTCCTCGTCCTTGGCGCGGATCGAGAGCGCCAGCTGGCGACCCTTGCGATCCATGCCGGTGAACTTGGCCTCGACCTTGTCGCCCACCTTCAGGTGCTGGGTGGCGTCGTCGATGCGCTCCTTGGCGATGTCGTTGGCGCGCAGGTAACCCTCCACGCCCTCGCCCAGGTCGATCACGGCGCCCTTCGCATCGACTTCCTTGACGGTGCCGTTGACGATGCTGCCGCGCGGATTCGCCGCCATGAATTGGCCGAACGGATCCTGCTCCATCTGCTTGATGCCGAGGCTGATGCGCTCGCGCTCCGGGTCCACCGCCAGCACCACGGCCTCGATCTCGTCGCCCTTCTTGAAGTTGCGCACGAGGTCTTCGCCGGACATCTGCCAGGAGATATCGGACAGGTGCACCAGGCCGTCGATGCCGCCGTCCAGGCCGATGAACACGCCGAAGTCGGTGATCGACTTGATCTGGCCGGAAACCTTGTCGCCCTTCTTGTGCATGGCGGCGAACGCTTCCCACGGGTTGGAACGCGTCTGCTTGATGCCCAGCGAGATGCGGCGACGCTCTTCATCCACGTCCAGCACCATCACTTCGGTCTCGTCGCCGACCTGCACTACCTTGGCCGGGTTGACGTTCTTGTTGGTCCAGTCCATCTCGGACACGTGCACCAGGCCTTCCACGCCCGGCTCGATCTCGACGAAGCAGCCGTAGTCGGTGACGTTGGAGACCTTGCCGAACAGGCGGCTGCCGACCGGGTAGCGGCGGGCGATGGCGACCCACGGGTCGTCGCCCAGCTGCTTCAGGCCCAGCGAAACGCGGTTGCGCTCCTTGTCGTACTTCAGCACGCGCACGTCCAGCTCGTCGCCGACGTTGACGACTTCGGACGGATGGCGCACGCGCTTCCACGCCATGTCGGTGATGTGCAGCAGGCCGTCGATGCCGCCCAGATCCACGAACGCGCCGTAGTCGGTGAGGTTCTTGACCGTACCCTTGACCACCGCGCCCTCGGTCAGGCGCTCCAGCAGCTTCTCGCGCTCCTCGGAGAACTCGGTCTCGACGACGGCACGGCGGCTGACCACCACGTTGTTGCGCTTGCGGTCGAGCTTGATGATCTTGAACTCGAGTTCCTTGCCCTCGAGGTAGGTCGGCTCGCGCACCGGGCGCACGTCGACCAGCGAGCCCGGCAGAAACGCGCGGACATCCTTGATGTCGACGGTGAAGCCGCCCTTGACCTTGCCGGAGATCATGCCCTTGATGGTCTCTTCCTTGTCGAACGCCTGCTCCAGGTCGTCCCACACCATCGAGCGCTTGGCTTTCTCGCGCGACAGCTTGGTCTCGCCGAAACCGTCTTCCAGGGCTTCGAGGGCTACCTTCACCTCGTCGCCAACCTGCACCTCCAGCACGCCGTCCTCGCTCTTGAACTGCTCGATCGGGACGATGCCTTCGCTCTTCAGGCCTGCATTGATCACGACGACGTCGTTGCGGATTTCCACGACGATGCCGGTGACGATGGCGCCGGGCTTCAGCTTGGAGATGGCCTGCTGGCTCTGTTCAAACAGTTCGGCAAAACTTTCAGTCATGTTGATTCCATAGTGGGAAAAGACCTTGGGCCATGCACGTGGTTGGGTGCGCGCACAAACTTGCCGGTCCACCGGTTGGGGGTGTTTCGGGTGGTTCCTTCCGAACCGACCGTCAGCACCGTTGGTCAAAACCCCCTGCCACGGCAGGGGCACAGAAACCGCCGCGCGATCCAGTCAGGACCGCACGACGGCCAATACTTTCGCGACGACCTCGTCGATACCCATCCCGGTGGTATCCACCAGCACGGCATCTTCAGCAGGCTTGAGCGGTGCAACCGTGCGTGATGCATCGCGGCTGTCACGCGCTTCAATTTCTCGCTGCAGGCCGGCAAGTGTAACGCTGAGTCCCTTTTCCTTCAACTGCTTATAGCGCCTTTTCGCCCGCTCGGCGGCGCTCGCGGTGAGGAAAACCTTGTACGCCGCATCCGGGAAGATCACCGTGCCCATGTCGCGCCCGTCGGCGACCAGCCCGGGCGCCTTGCGGAAGCCGAGCTGCAGCGCCACCAGGGCCTCGCGCACCGGCGGCATCGAGGCGATCGCCGAGGCCGCCGCACCGGCGGTCTCGGTGCGCAATTCGTCAGTGGCGTCGTGCCCATTGACGATCACCCGGGTCTCACCACCGTCGCTGGCCGCGCGAAAATGGATCTTGGTGCCCTGTGCGCAGCGGGTTATCGCCTCCACGTCCGACAGGTCCAGCCCGGCCATGCCGGCGGCGTAGCCCACGGCACGATACAGCGCCCCGGAATCCAGCAGCCGCCAGCCCAGCCGCTCGGCCACCAGCGCGCTGATGGTGCCCTTGCCCGACCCCGACGGCCCGTCGATCGTGAGTACGGGGACAGCGGGGGCATGGCTCATGGAAAGATCCTGACAATGATGGCGAAAGCAGCCAGTTTACCGCGTTGACCCCACCGGGGACGCGTGCTATCTAGCCCGTCTACTTGCCTGCAAGCCATGCCCGATCTGCCTTATGACCGACCTTCGCCGCGAGTTCGACCAGGCTGCCAAGGACATCCAGCGATTGGCCAGGCGCCCCGACAACGACACCTTGCTGAAGCTCTACGCGCTCTACAAGCAGGGCTCGGAGGGTGACCTCAAGCGTACCCAGCCGGGTTTCTTCGACTTCGTCGGTACCGCCAAGCACGAGGCCTGGGCGCAGCTGAACGGCGTCCCCGAAGAAGAAGCCATGCGCCGCTACATTGCGCTGGTTTACCAGTTGCTGGCCTGATCCGGGCCGCCCTACTCACGCAGCGCTTGCTTTCAAACGCCGAACACCGGCACATTCATACGATCGTTTGAGTCTCGTGGGGATCGCATGAATTATCCGAACCTGTTCGCCCCGCTCGCTCTGGGCCACGTCACCCTGCCCAACCGCATCCTGATGGGATCGATGCACACCGGGCTGGAAGACAAGGCCCGCGACTACGACAAGCTGGCCGCGTATTTCGCCGAACGCGCCCGCGGCGGCGTGGGCCTGATGGTCACCGGTGGCATCTCGCCCAGCATCGAGGGCTGGCTGAAACCGTTCGGCGGGCGCCTGACGATGCCCTGGCACAAGCCGCGCCATCGCAAGCTCACCCATGCCGTGCACGCCGAGGGCGGGCGCATCTGCCTGCAGATCCTGCACGCCGGCCGCTATGGCTATCACCCGTTGTCGGTGGCGCCGTCGAGGATCAAGTCGCCGATCACCCCGTTCACGCCGCGGGCGCTGTCCGCGCGCGGCGTGGAGCGCACCATCGGCGACTTCGTGCATTGCGCGCGGCTGGCGCAGGACGCCGGCTACGACGGCGTGGAGGTGATGGGCTCGGAAGGCTATCTGATCAACGAGTTCATCGCCGCGCGTACCAACCGGCGCAACGACGCCTGGGGCGGCGACGCGGCGCGGCGCATGCGTTTTCCGGTCGAGATCGTGCGCCGCACGCGCGAGGTGGTGGGCCGCGACTTCATCATCATCTACCGGCTGTCGATGCTCGACCTGGTTGAGGGCGGCCAGGACTGGAGCGAGATCGCCACCTTGGCCAGGGCGATCGAGGCGGCCGGCGCCAGCATCATCAACACCGGCATAGGCTGGCACGAGGCGCGCGTGCCAACCATCGTCACCAGTGTGCCGCGCGCCGGCTTCGCCTGGGTCACGCAGAAGCTCAAGGGCGAGGTATCGATTCCGCTGGTCGCCACTAACCGGATCAACATGCCGGACGTCGCCGAACGCATCCTCGCCGAAGGCGAGGCCGACATGGTCTCGATGGCGCGTCCGCTGCTGGCCGACCCGGCCTGGGCGAACAAGGCCAAGGCCGGGCGCAGCGAGCGCATCAACACCTGCATCGCCTGCAACCAGGCCTGCCTCGACCACGTGTTCCAGAACAAGCGCGCCAGCTGCCTGGTCAACCCGCGCGCCTGCCACGAGAACGAGCTGAAGGTCGAGCCAGCCAGCGTGCGCAAGCGCATCGCCGTGGTCGGCGCGGGTCCGGCCGGCATGGCCTGCGCCGCCACGCTGGGCGAGCGCGGCCATACGGTGACCCTGATCGACCAGGCCAGCGAGATCGGCGGCCAGTTCAACTACGCCAAGCAGATTCCGGGCAAGGAGGAGTTCCACGAGACGTTGCGCTATTTCCGCCACCAGTTGGACGACACGGGCGTCGAGGTCCGCCTCGGCCAGGTTGCGGATGCCGCCTCGCTGCGTGCCGGCGGCTATGACGAGGTGGTGATCGCCACCGGCATCACGCCGCGCCCGGTGAGCTTTCCCGGCAGCGACGATCCGCGCGTGCTGGGCTATCTCGACGTGCTGGCCCGGCACCGGCCGGTAGGTGCCAGGGTGGCGATCATCGGCGCCGGCGGCATCGGCTTCGACGTGGCCGAGTTCCTGGTCGAACACGCGCCCTCGCCCACCACCGACGTCGCCCGCTGGACCCGCGAATGGGGCGTGGACATGCAGTTGCGACAGCGCAGCGGCCTGCAACCGCCCCAACCGGAGGCACCGGCGCGGCAGGTCTGGCTGCTCCAGCGCAGCGAGGGTCGTCCCGGTGCGCGGCTCAACAAGACCACCGGCTGGGTGCATCGGGCCACGCTCAAGGCGAAACAGGTAACCATGCTGGGCAAAGTCGGCTACGAACGTTTCGACGACGATGGCCTGCACGTCACCGTCGACGGAAAACCGCAGACTCTGCCGGTCGATCACGTGGTGGTGTGTGCCGGCCAGGAACCGAACCGCCGGCTGGCCGACGAACTGATCGCCGCCGGCATGAAGGTGCACGTGATCGGCGGCGCCGACGTGGCCACCGAGCTGGACGCCAAGCGCGCCATCGCCCAGGGCACCCGCGTGGCCAGCGAAATCTAGGTTCAAGCATGCTGGTGCACCGACAGCGCCGCCTTCTGGCAGCGCTGTCGGTCATGGAAAGAAAAGCGCCCCGCAGGGAAGACGCATCGACATGGGTTCAGGGGGGGAGTTGAACCAGATGTCGTATTTAGCGTCGCTGCGGGGCGAGGGCCGCCGCCACTAGGGGGGAGGGGAAGTGGCGGGACGAGAGTGATTTTATGATCGACCCAATAAAGTATCTAATATATATTTAGCGCCGCATTAATTTGAAATAGCTATATGTTTGACCTTCGCCAGTTGCGCTATTTCGTGGCCGTCGCCGAGGAGCTCAGCTTCACCCGCGCCGCGCTGCGCCTGCATCTTTCCCAGCCGCCACTGTCGCAGCAGATCCAGTCGCTGGAACAGGACCTGGGCGTGCGCCTGCTGGAGCGCACCAAACGCAGCGTGGCACTGACCGAGCCGGGCCGGGTCTTCCTGGAGCAGGCGCGGCAGATCCTGGCCAAGGTCGACGAGGCGCGCAGCCAGGTGGTGGCTGCCGCCGCGGGCTACAGCGGCCAGTTGCGGCTGGCCTATACCGTCTCGGTCTCGTTCCATCCAGCCATGCCGCAAGCCCTGCTGCGCTTTGGCCAGATCGCCCCCAACGTGCGCCTGCAGCTCAGCGAGATGTACACCGAGCCGCAGTTCGCCGCCCTGCTCGCCGGCCAGATCGATGTCGGCTTTGTCCGCGACGAACCGGTACATGCGCAGGACGCCCGCGATCTGCGCATAAGTGTGATCGATCGCGAGCCCTTGCTGCTGGCGCTGCCCGCCGGGCATCCGCTGGCCGGCCGCAGCAGCCTGCGCCTGGCCGAAGTGGCCGGCGACGCGTTCGTGTCGCAACCGCGCGAACTCGCCGCCACGCTCTACGACCGGTTGGTGAAACTGGCGACGCGGGCCGGTTTCCAGCCGTCAATCACCCAGCACGCCCAGCAGATCAACGGCCTGCTGGCCCTGGTGGCGGCCGGCCTGGGGCTGGCCCTGGTGCCGGCCAGCATGCGCACCGTGCGCCTGGCCGGGGTTTGCTACGTGCCGCTGGAGGATCCTGATGCCTTTCTGCTGTTGGCCGTGGCCTGCAGGGCCGGCGACCCCTCCCCCGCCCTGCAGCAATTCCTGAGCACGGTGGCGCAAACGGTCGTCGCATCGGACTTGTGACAAAGCGTACGGCTCGCTATACTCGCGTGCTTACATTTTTTAGTCTAGTGTCAGGAGCTGGCCGTGAAGGTGCTTAACTCGTTGAAGTCCGCCAAGACGCGGCATCGCGACTGCAAGGTTGTGCGTCGTCGCGGCAAGGTGTTCGTGATCTGCAAGAGCAACCCCCGTTTCAAGGCTCGCCAGCGCTGAATCCAGTCTGTCGATGCCATGAAAAAGGCCGCGCGAGCGGCCTTTTTCATGGGCGTCCTTCCAGCTTCCGGCGGCGATGCCACCGGCGCCGGGAGAACTGCGGTCACTCGTAGCGGACGTCGATGATCTCGTAGTGCTTGACGCCGTTTGGGGCGGTGAATTCGAAGCTGTCGCCGGCGCTCTTGCCGATCAGCGCGCGGGCGATCGGCGAGGACACCGCGATCAGGCGCTGCTTGATGTCCGCCTCCAGGTCACCGACGATCTGGTAGGTCACCGTAGCGCCGGAGTCCTCGTCTTCCAGATCCACCGTGGCGCCGAATACCACGCGGTTGCCCGGATTCAGCCGGGCAATATCGATGACCTCGGCGGTCGACAGCAAGGCCTCCAGCTGGGCGATGCGACCCTCGGTAAAGCTCTGCAGCTCGCGCGCGGCGTGATACTCCGCGTTCTCCTTGAGATCGCCGTGGGCACGGGCCTCGGCAATCGCCGCGATGATGCGCGGGCGGTCGACTGACTTCAGCCGCTCCATTTCGGCACGCAGGCGCTCGGCACCGGCTTTGGTGATGGGGGGACGACTCATGCGCCGAGTTCCTTGTGCAGTTCCTGCAGGCTGTGTACTTCACCGTCGCTGTGGAAATCCAGCGAATGCACGAGTGCGCGGGCACCTGCCACCGTGGTGGAATAGGTGACGCGATGCTGCAGCGCCTCGCGCCGGATCGAGAACGAGTCGGCGATCGCCTGCTTGCCCTCGGTGGTGTTGACGATATAGACGATCTCGCCATTCTTGATCAGATCGACGATGTGCGGGCGGCCCTCGAGCACCTTGTTGATCCGCTCGCAAGCCACGCCATGTTCGGCCAGGTAGCTGGCGGTACCGGCAGTAGCCACCACGCTGAAGCCCCGCGCCACGATTTCCCTGGCTACCGGCAGCAGGCGGTCCTTGTCGCCGTCGCGCACCGAGAGGAACGCCTTGCCGACCGTCGGTGCCTTGATCCCGGCCGCTTCGTGCCCGCGCGCGAACGCCGCGCCGAAACTGCGGCCCACGCCCATCACTTCACCGGTCGAGCGCATCTCCGGCCCGAGGATCGGGTCGACATTCTGGAATTTCAGGAACGGGAAGATCGCCTCCTTCACCGAGTAGTACGCCGGGATCACCTCGCGCGTCGCACCCAGACTGACCAGCGAACGCCCGGCCATCACGCGGGCGGCGATCTTGGCCAGCGGCACGCCAGTGGCCTTGGACACGAACGGCACCGTGCGCGAGGCGCGCGGGTTCACTTCCAGGATGAATACCGTATCGCCCTGGATCGCGAACTGCGTATTCATCAGGCCGATGACCTTCAGCTCCTTCGCCATCGCGCTGACCTGGCGGCGCATTTCGTCCTGGATTTCCGCGCTCAACGAATACGGCGGCAGCGAGCAGGACGAATCGCCCGAATGCACGCCTGCCTCCTCGATGTGTTCCATGATGCCGCCGATCAGCACGGTGCCTTCGGCATCGGCGATCACGTCCACGTCGACCTCGACCGCGTGGTCGAGGAAGCGGTCCAGCAGCACCGGTGAATCGTTCGACACCTTCACCGCATCGCGGATGTAGCGCGAAAGGTCGGCGTCGTCATGCACCACTTCCATCGCACGGCCGCCAAGTACGTAGCTCGGCCGCACCACCAGCGGGTAGCCGATCTCGCGGGCCAGCGCCAGCGCCTCGTCGGCGTTGCGCGCGGTGCGGTTCGGTGGCTGCTTCAGGCCGATCTTCTCGATCATGTGCTGGAAGCGCTCGCGATCCTCGGCCAGGTCGATCGAATCCGGACTGGTGCCGATGATCGGCACGCCGGCCGCTTCCAGCGCGCGCGCCAGTTTCAGCGGAGTCTGTCCGCCGTACTGCACGATCACGCCCTTCGGCTTCTCGACGTGGACGATTTCCAGCACGTCCTCCAGCGTCAGCGGCTCGAAGTACAGGCGGTCGGAGGTGTCATAGTCGGTCGACACGGTCTCCGGATTGCAGTTGACCATGATGGTTTCATAACCATCCTCGCGCAGCGCCAGCGAGGCATGCACGCAGCAGTAGTCGAACTCGATGCCCTGACCGATCCGGTTCGGTCCGCCGCCGAGCACGATGATCTTGTCGCGACCGGTGGGCAGCGCCTCGCACTCTTCCTCGTAGGTCGAGTACATGTAGGCGGTGCTGGTGGCGAACTCGGCCGCGCAGGAATCCACCCGCTTGTACACCGGGCGCACGCCGAGCGTGTGGCGCAGATGGCGTATCGCGGCCTCGTCGGTGCTCAGCAGCTCGGCAATGCGTGCGTCGGCGAAGCCGAGCCGCTTGAGTTCGCGCAGGCGCGGTGCGTCGAGCGCGGTGATGCCCTGCCGGGTGACCTCCGCCTCGGTCAGCACGATGTCCTCGAACGCGGCGAGGAACCACGGGTCGACCCGGCTGAGGTTGAACACTTCTTCCAGCGACAGCCCGGCGCGGAACGCATCAGCCAGATGGAACACGCGATCGGGCCGCGGTTCGCGCAATTCCCGCTTGAGCACGGCCAGCCCGTCATCGGTGCCGATATCCAGGCCAGTCGGATTGAGGCCGGTCTTGCCGATCTCCAGGCCGCGCAAGGCCTTCTGCAGCGACTCGTGGAAGCTGCGCCCGATCGCCATCACTTCGCCAACCGACTTCATCTGCGTGGTCAGGCGCGCATCGGCCGTCGGGAATTTCTCGAAGGCAAAACGTGGAATCTTGGTGACCACGTAATCGATCGACGGCTCGAACGACGCCGGGGTCAGGCCGCCGGTGATGTCGTTCTTCAATTCGTCCAGCGTGTAGCCCACTGCCAGCTTGGCAGCGATCTTGGCGATCGGGAAGCCGGTCGCTTTCGAGGCGAGAGCAGACGAACGCGACACACGCGGGTTCATCTCGATCACGACCACGCGGCCGTTCTCGGCATTGATGCCGAACTGCACGTTGGAGCCGCCGGTGTCCACGCCGATCTTGCGCAGCACGGCGATGGAGGCATCGCGCAGGCGCTGGTATTCCTTGTCGGTCAGCGTCTGCGCCGGCGCCACGGTGATCGAGTCGCCGGTGTGCACGCCCATCGGATCGAGGTTCTCGATCGAGCAGACGATGATGCAGTTGTCCGCGGTGTCGCGGACCACTTCCATCTCGAATTCCTTCCAGCCCAGCACGGATTCCTCGACCAGCACCTCGCTCGTCGGCGAAAGCTCAAGGCCGCGCTTGACAATTTCCTCGAATTCTTCGCGGTTGTAGGCAATGCCGCCGCCGGAGCCGCCCAGGGTGAAGCTGGGCCGGATCACGGTGGGGAAACCGACCTTGGCCTGGGTTTCCAGCGCCTGCTCGAAGGTGCGCGCGATGGCGGCCTTCGGGCATTCCAGCCCGATCTCGGCCATGGCCACGCGGAACAGCTCGCGGTCCTCGGCCATGCGGATGGCTTCGCGCTTCGCACCGATCAGCTCGACGTTGTATTTCTCCAGCACGCCATGGTCGGCCAGGTCGAGCGCGCAGTTGAGGCCAGTCTGGCCACCCATCGTGGGCAGCACCGCGTCCGGGCGCTCCTTGGCGATGATGCGCTCCACCGTCTGCCAGTTGATCGGCTCGATGTAGACCGCGTCGGCGGTATCCGGGTCGGTCATGATCGTGGCGGGGTTGGAGTTCACCAGGATCACCCGGTAGCCCTCCTCCTTCAGCGCCTTGCATGCCTGCGCGCCGGAGTAGTCGAACTCGCAGGCCTGGCCGATCACGATCGGGCCGGCGCCGATGATGAGGATGCTCTTGATATCGGTACGCTTGGCCATTTCAGCGGGCCTCCTGCATCAGTGCAGCGAAACGTTTGAACAGATAGCCGATGTCGAGCGGACCCGGGCTCGCCTCCGGATGTCCCTGGAAGCAGAACGCCGGGCGATCGGTCAGCGCGAAACCCTGCAATGAACCGTCGAACAGCGAGGTGTGCGTGACGCGCACGTTGGCCGGCAGCGTGGCCGGATCGACCGCGAAACCATGGTTTTGCGAGGTGATCAGCACGCGGCCGTCGTCCAGATCCTTTACCGGATGGTTTGCGCCGTGATGGCCGAACTTCATCTTCAGCGTCTTGCCGCCCAGCGCCAGGCCCATCAGCTGGTGGCCGAGACAGATGCCGAACAGCGGGATCTTCGCCTCGAGGAACTGGCCGGTCGCCGCAATGGCGTAATCGCAAGCCGCCGGATCGCCGGGGCCGTTGGACAGGAACACGCCATCGGGTTTCATCGCCAGTACCTCGGCAGCGGGCGTCTGCGCCGGCACCACGGTGACCTCGCAGCCCTGCTCGGCGAGCAGGCGCAGGATGTTGAGCTTGGTGCCGAAGTCGTAGGCAACCACCTTGAAACGCATCGCGGGCTGATTGAACGTGGTGCGGTCGAGGTCATACACACCCTGGTTCCACACATACGACCGGGTGGTGCTGACCACCTTGGCCAGATCCATCCCGTTCAGGCCGGGGAACGCGCGCGCGCTGGCCAGCGCCGCCCCGGCGTCGACCTGCTCACCCGCCACGATGCAGCCAGCCAGCGCGCCCTTGTCGCGCAGGATGCGGGTCAGCCGGCGGGTGTCGATGCCGGCGATCGCCACGGTGCCGTGGCGCTTCAGGTAATCCGACAGGCTTTCGGTGCTGCGCCAGCTGCTGGCCCGGCGCGGCACGTCGCGCACGATCAGGCCAGCGGCATGCACCGCAGTGGATTCGACGTCTTCGGCATTGATGCCGGTGTTGCCGATGTGCGGATAGGTCAGCGTCACGATCTGGCGAGCGTAGGAAGGATCGGTGAGGATCTCCTGGTAGCCCGTCATCGCGGTGTTGAAAACCACCTCGCCAACGGTTTCGCCAAGGGCGCCAACGGCGTGACCGTGAAACACGCTGCCATCTTCGAGGGCCAGCAGGGCAGGAATAGGCATCAGGGTAACCGCCTTTTGGATGCAGCAAAGTCCGCAAGCCGCACGATTGCTGGCTTGTGGAGTTTGGTAGGAAAGAAAATCGGGCGGGTGGAAATGATAAGCGGCAAGGCCGTTTCTGTCCACCTTACGAAACATGAATCCGGCGATTTTCCGCACTTTTGTGCCGATCGGTCGGCGCTACACTAGGCCACATTTTGCCGGAGTCCGATGCCCCATGAGTGCTGCCGTTCTGCTCGATCCCGCCCGCCTTGATCGCCCGGATACCACGGTTCAGCACCAGCCTTTTCCGTTCATGATGGCGCATGGCCAGTTGCCGGACGAGCTGCGCGGCGACCTGGATCGGGACTTTCCGCGCTACGCCAGCGCCGGCTTCTTTCCCTACGATCCGGCCGACTGCGGCCCAAGCGTCAATGCGCTGATCGAGAACATGACCGCACCGGCGTTTGCCCGCGCCGTCGGCCAGCGTCTGGGAATCGACCATCTCGACCAGTACCCGACCCTGGTGACGCTGTGCCGCCTGCTCAACAAGCGCCACGGCACCATCCATACCGACAGCAAGTCCAAGGTGGTCACCGCTCTGATCTACCTGAATCCGCAGTGGCCGGACACCAGCGACGGCTGCCTGCGTTTCCTGCACAGGATCGACGACATCGACAGTGTCGTGGTGCCGGAACTGGCGCCGCTCTACGGCGAGTTCGCCGTGTTCAAGCGCTGCGAAAACTCCTTTCACGGCCACCTGCCCTACGAGGGCGAGCGGCGGGTGATCCAGGTGGCCTGGCTGACCAGCGAAGAAGAGAAGCGGCGCAAGACGAAGCGCGGCAAGTTCTCGCGCGCGTTCAAGAAACTGTTCGGCCGCCTGGATACCCAACTTGGCGCCGGGCGCGACCGCAACGCCTCGCACCCCGACTGAAGCGACGGACCGCTGGTGAAGCCGGCCGCGCCGGCTTCGTGCCTCTGCCGATCCGTCTCGTCGCACCCGGACTTGTCGGTCGACCGGCTGCACGCCACGCGCCGCTGCCGGCGCGCGACCTGACAGGGATGGCTCAAGGCAACGTGGCGATCACGTCGTCCAGCTGCCACTGGCCAGCTGGCCGGTCCGCCAGCCGATGCGCCGCGTGCAGGGCGCCGCGCGCGAAGATCAGGCGGTCGGTGGCGCGATGCGCCAGCTCCAGTCGCTCGCCCTGCCCGATCAGCATGGCGGTGTGCTCGCCCACGATGTCGCCGCCGCGCACCACGGCAAAGCCGATGCTGCCTTCGATCCGTTCGCCGGTGCGACCTTCCCGGCTGTAGACCGCTGCCGCGTCCAGCGTAGTGTGACGTGCCACCGCTGCCGCCTGGCCGAGCGCCAGTGCGGTGCCGGACGGCGCGTCCTGCTTGCGGCCGTGATGCGCCTCGACGATTTCCAGATCCCAGTCCGGCAGCGCCGCTGCCGCCTCGCGCAGCAGGCGCGTCAACACCGCCACGCCGAGACTGAAGTTGGCGGCGCGCAGGATCGCGATGCGCCGGGATGCATCGGCCAGACGTGCTTCGAGCGCAGCGTCGACGCCGGTGGTGCCGCTGACCAGTGCCGTGCCGTGTGCCAGGCAGTGATCGAGCGCCAGCGCCAGCGCGGCCGGACTGCTGAAGTCAATGATGACGTCGATCGGCGGCGCCTGCGTCCAGTCATGCGCATATCGCAAGGCAGCCGCCGCGAAACCCGGCACGGGCTGGCTGTCATGGATCGAACCGGGCGACACCACCGCGTGCACCAGTTCGAAACGGGCGTCCTCACCGAGCAGGTCGAGCAGCGCACGCCCCATGCGGCCGGAAGCGCCGCTAAGGGCAACACGAAGGGGGCGGGTCATCAGCAGCGCACTCCAAGGATCGGGCCGTACATGCTAACCGTGTGACGGGATTTACGCGGTGACCTTGGACCAGAATTTCTTCACGCCGTCGACCCAGCCCTTGGCGCGTGGTGTGTGCTTGCCCGCGTCACTGCCGTCGAAAGTGGCTTCCAGTGATTCCAGCAACTCGCGCTGCTGCTTGGTCAATCGCACCGGCGTCTCCACCACCACGCGGCAGATCAGGTCGCCGTGACGGCTGCTGCGCACCGACTTGACACCACGTCCGCGCAGGCGGAACTGGGTACCGGTCTGGGTTTCCGGTGGGATGCTGACCGGCACTTCGCCTTCCAGCGTGGGCACCGGCAATTCGGCGCCCAGCGCCGCCTGTGAGAAACGGATCGGCAGTTCGCAATACAGGTCGTTGCCGTCGCGCTGGAAAATGTCGTGTTCGCGCACGCGCACCTCCACATACAGGTCGCCGGCCGGCGCACCGGCCGGGCCGGCTTCGCCCTGCCCGCTCAGGCGAATGCGATCGCCATTGTCGACGCCCTCGGGGATCTGCACTGACAGCGTGCGGGTTTCTTCCAGGCGGCCTTCGCCATGGCATTTCCTGCACGGCTTCTCGATCGCCTGGCCGCTGCCGCCACAGTGCGGGCAGGCCTGCTGGATCGAGAAGATGCCGTTCTGCATGCGCACCTGGCCATGGCCGTTGCAGGTCTTGCACTTGCTGACCTTGCCGTCCTCCGAGCCGCTGCCGTTGCAATGCTGGCAGTTGACCTGGGTCGGCACTTCGATCTGCCGGCTGATGCCGAACACAGCCTCTTCCAGGTTCAGCTCGATGATGTAGCGCAGGTCGGCGCCGCGGCGCGGGCGGCCACGCCCGCCGCCGTTGCGGCCGAAGATGTCACCGAAGATGTCGCCGAAGATGTCGCCCATGTCGCCGAACCCGGCGCCACCGCGACCGCCCATGCCGTTTTCGAAGGCAGCGTGGCCGTGCTGGTCATACATCGCGCGCTTCGAAGTGTCGGACAGGATTTCATAGGCCTCCTTGGCCTCCTTGAACTTGTCCTGCGCGGAAGGATCGTCCGGGCAGCGGTCCGGATGGTATTTCATCGCCAGTCGGCGGAAGGCCTTCTTCAGTTCGGCTTCGCTGACGCTGCGCTCGACGCCCAGCACCTCGTAGTAGTCACGCTTGCTCATTCATCCATCCACACTGCTGTCATCACCGGCCGGCAAAGTCGTAGGTTCCACATGCCCAATCAACAGACAGCCCGTGCCGGGGTTTCCCGGCACGGGCTGGTTCATCGGCCGTGCCGACAATGCTTGCCGATTACTTCTTGTCGTCCTTCACTTCGGTGAACTCGGCGTCGACCACGTCGTCGGGCTGGGCCGAGCCGCCCGGTGCGGATTGTGCACCGGCATCGGCCGCGCCACCACCCTGCGCAGCGGCGTGCAGCGCCTGCGCCACCTGCTCCAGCTTCTCGACCTTGGCCTCGATCGCGGCCTTGTCGTCACCGTCCTTGACCTTCTCCAGGTCGGACAACGCGCCCTCGATGCTGCTGAGCTGGTCGGCCGGCACCTTGCCGCCGTGCTCCTTCAGCGCGCTGCGGGTGGCGTGCACCAGCTGGTCCGCCTTGTTGCGGGTGGCGACCAGTTCGTGGAACTTCTTGTCCTCTTCCTTGTTCGCCTCGGCGTCGGCGACCATCCGCGCGATCTCTTCCTCGGACAGGCCCGAACCGGCCTTGATCTCGATCTTCTGTTCCTTGCCAGTCTTCTTGTCCTTGGCCGACACGTGCAGGATGCCGTTCGCGTCGATGTCGAAGGTGACCTCAATCTGCGGCATGCCACGCGGCGCAGGGTCGATGCCCTGCAGGTCGAACTTGCCCAGCGACTTGTTCGCGCTGGCTCGCTCGCGCTCACCCTGCAGCACGTGCACGGTCACTGCGGTCTGGTTGTCGTCGGCGGTGGAGAAGGTCTGCGACGCCTTGGTCGGCACCGTGGTGTTCTTCTCGATCAGCTTGGTCATCACGCCACCCATCGTCTCGATGCCCAGCGACAGCGGGGTGACGTCGAGCAGCAGCACGTCCTTGACCGAACCCCCCAGCACGCCGCCCTGGATCGCCGCGCCCACGGCGACGGCCTCGTCCGGGTTGACGTCCTTGCGCGGTTCCTTGCCGAAGAAGTCCTTCACCGCTTCCTGCACCTTCGGCATGCGGGTCTGGCCGCCGACCAGGATCACGTCGTCGATGTCGGCCACGCGCAGGCCGGCGTCGTTCAGCGCGGTGCGGCACGGCTCGATGGTGCGCTTGACCAGGTCTTCCACCAGCGCCTCGAGCTTGGCCCGGGTCAGCTTGATGTTCAGATGCTTCGGGCCGGACGCGTCGGCCGTCACGTACGGCAGGTTCACGTCGGTCTGGTGGTTGGAGGACAGCTCGATCTTGGCGCGCTCGGCGGCGTCCTTCAGGCGCTGCAGCGCGAGCGGGTCCTTGCGCAGGTCGATGCCCTGCTCCTTCTGGAATTCCTCGACCAGGTAGTCGATGACGCGCATGTCGAAGTCTTCGCCGCCGAGGAAGGTGTCGCCGTTGGTGGCCAGCACTTCGAACTGCTTCTCGCCGTCGACCTCGGCGATCTCGATGATCGACACGTCGAAGGTGCCGCCGCCAAGGTCGTACACCGCGATCTTGCGATCGCCGCCCTTCTTGTCCAGGCCATAGGCCAGCGCGGCCGCGGTCGGTTCGTTGATGATGCGCTTCACGTCGAGGCCGGCGATCTTGCCGGCGTCCTTGGTCGCCTGGCGCTGGCTGTCGTTGAAGTACGCCGGCACGGTGATCACCGCCTCGGTGATCGTCTCGCCGAGATAATCCTCGGCAGTCTTCTTCATCTTCATCAGCACTTTCGCGGCGATTTCCTGCGGCGCCATCTTCTTGCCGTCGGAGGTCTGCACCCAGGCGTCGCCGTTGTCATGCGCAATGATGCCGTAGGGCACGATGTGCAGGTCTTTCTGCACTTCCTTGTCGGTGAACTTGCGGCCGATCAGGCGCTTCACCGCGTAGAAGGTGTTCTTCGGGTTGGTCACGCTCTGGCGCTTGGCCGAGGCACCCACCAGCACCTCGCCGTCCTTGGTGAAGGCGACGATGGAGGGCGTGGTGCGATCGCCTTCCGAGTTCTCGATGACCTTGGTCGTGCTGCCGTCCATCACGGACACGCAGGAGTTGGTCGTGCCCAGGTCGATGCCGATGATCTTGCCCATGTGATTGCTCTCCGAATTTTGCTTGCGGCCCCCGCGGCCGCGATGGTTTCCAGATGGGGGTCTGCCTTGGCGATTCAATGCCGGCAAGGCCCCGGATGCGATTTCGTGCTGTTCGCCGTCGCGCCGTTCAGGCGGGCGCCGGCATCGGTGCCACTCAATCCTTTGCCACCGCGACCAGCGCGGGGCGCAGCAGGCGATCGTTCAGTACATAGCCCTTCTGTAGCACGCTGACCACGGTGCCTGGCGCCTGGCCTGGCGCCTCGACCATGCTCACCGCGTGGTGACGTTCCGGATCGAGCGGCTGGCCCAGCGGATCGACCTGCGCCATGCCGTGGTTCTCGGCCACTTTCAGCAGCGCCTTCAGGGTCAGGCCGAGGCCTTCGCGCATCGAGGCGACGTCGCCGCCCTCCACGGCCAGGCCGCTTTCCAGGCCGTCGTAGACCGGCAGCAGTTCGCTCAGCAGTTTTTCGTTGGCGAAACGGCGGGCCTGTTCCAGGTCGCGATGCAGCCGACGACGCTGGTTTTCGAGTTCGGCCTTTTCGCGCAGCACGGTCTCGCGCAACTCGGCGTTGCTTGCCTCCAGCCCGGCCACGCGCGCCTGCAGGGTTTCCAGCTCCGTGGTCGACGATTCACCCGGCTGGCCCTGGACTGGCGTATCGCCAGGCGACTGCGGATCGTTGTTCTGCATGCTCACTCCAAAAACAGTTGTCATGGCCAGCATGCATGCCGGCCGCCCTGGAAAAATTCGCGAGAAACCCGCTCCCGCTGCGGTTATAGGGTCGTGGCGGCGCGATTCAAGGCGTCGCTGAGCAATCCGGCGGTGGCCTGCACCACCGGGATCACCCGCTCGTAGGCCATCCGGGTCGGGCCGATCACGCCGACCGCGCCCAGCACGCGTCCCTGCGCGCCGTAGCTGGCGGTCACCACGCTGCAGCCGTCGAGGGCAGTGAAGCCCGACTCCTCGCCGATGAACAGCCGTACGCCCGGCGCCCGGGCGCAGACTTCCATCAGCTGCAGCAACTCGTTCTTCTGCTGGAATGCCTCGAACAGCTCGCGCAGGCGTTGCATGTCGGCCAGTTCGGAATAGCCCATCAGGTTGGTCTGGCCACTGACCAGCACATCCGGACCGCTCGGGCCACTTGCCGGCGGCGCGAACGAGGCGGTGGCCAGTTCCACCGTGCTGGCCAGCAACTGGTTCAACTCGCTGCCGGCCTTGCGCACTTCGGCCAGCAGGTGCGCGCGGATATCGTCCACGCGCAGACCGGCGAAGTGGCTATTCAGATAGTTCGCCGCCTGCTCCAGCTCGCGGCCGTCGAGCGGCCGGGCCAGTTGCACGATGCGGTTCTGCACCTGGTTGTCGCTGAACACCAGGATCACCAGCACCCGCGCACCCGGCAACGCCACGAAGTCGATGTGCCGCAGCGGGAAATCGGCCTGGCGCGGCACCGTGACCACGCCGGCGAAATGGGTCATCGCCGACAGCAGGGTGGAGACATTGCCGAGCAGGTCACGCGTGGTGGTCGGGCCCGGCGGCAGCTCGCGCTGCAGGCGGGCCATGTCCGCGTGCGGCAGCGGCTGCAGTTCGATCAGGCTGTCGACGAACAGGCGCAGGCCACGCGGCGTGGGCACCCGCCCCGCCGAGGTGTGCGGCGAAGCGACCAGGCCGGCATCCTCGAGGTCGGCCATGATGTTGCGGATCGTCGCCGGGCTCACGTCCAGGCCGGACGAACGCGACAGCGTGCGCGAGCCGACTGGCTCACCGTCGACCAGGTACTGGGCGATCAGCGTGCGCAGCAGGCGGCGTGCGCGTGCGTCGAGGTCGTGGCCATGCGGGTTGATCATGCGTCTGTAGCGGTCCTTGAGACTCGACAGAAATAAGGTCTGCGCGCGCAGCTTGCAAGTGGAATGATGTCTTGCGCTACCGGGCTGCCGCTACAATCCCGTCACTCCATCAGCAGCCTGCCCATGCTCACTTCGCTCTACGTCCGCCACTTTGCCGTCGTCGAAGCCGCCGAGGTTGTCTTCGGCCCGGGCCTGACCGTGGTCAGCGGCGAAACCGGCGCCGGTAAATCGCTGCTGGTCGATGCGCTGATGCTGCTGGCCGGCGCCCGTGCCGACAGCGGCATGGTACGCGCCGGCAGCGATCGCGCCGAACTGGCGGCCGAGTTCGACCTGGCCGAGCTGCCCGCCGCGCGCGACTGGCTGCAGCGCGAAGAGCTGGACGAGGACGGCGGCTGCCAGCTGCGTCGGGTGATCCGCGCCGAGGGCAGCTCCAGGGCCTGGATCAACGGCCGCCCCGCGAACGCCCGCCAGCTCGGTGAACTGGCCGCGCTGCTGGTCGAGATCCACGGCCAGCACGAGCATCAGGCGCTGTTGTCGCGCTCGCACCAGCTGACCCTGCTCGATGCCTACGCCGGTCACGACGAGCTGCTGGCGCAGGTGCGCGACAGCGCCGTGCAATGGCGCGAGCTGGGCGCGCGCATGCGCAAGCTCAGCGGTGGCGACGACCGCGACCAGCGCATCGAACTGCTGCGCCATGAAATCGGCGAGCTGGAAAAATGGGTGCTGCCCGCCGCCGAACTGGCCGAACTGGAAGCGAACCACAAGCGCCTCGCCAACGCCGGTCGGCTGGCCGAAGGTAGCGCCGGCGTGGTCGAGCTGCTCGACGGCGACGGCGAATTCGCGTTGCGCCGCGCACTCGGCCGGGCGCACGCCGAGCTTGGCAAGCTGGCCGCCCTCGACGACAAGCTGAACCCGCTGCTGGAACTGCTCGACAATGCCGGCATCCAGCTCGGCGAAGCCGCCGACGGCCTGGCGCGCTACGCGCAGGACGTCGACCTTGACCCGGAGCGCTTCACCGAGGTCGACAATCACCTGGCCCGCCTGCACGAGCTGTCGCGCCGGCATCGGCTGCCGGTGGCCGAACTGCACGACCGGCTTGCCACCCAGCAGGCCGAACTGGCCGAGCTCGAAGGGGCCGGCGACGCACTGGAGCAACTGGCGGCACAGCGCCAGCGCCTCCAGGATGATTACACCAACGCGGCGGGCAGGCTCAGCGAGGCACGCGCGACGGCCGCCATCCGGCTCGGCGACGAGGTCAGTGTGCTGATGACGGAACTGGGCATGGCTGGCGGCTTGTTGCGCGTCGAACTGGAGCCGGTCGGTGGCGACGAGCCGGACCCGCAAGGCGGGGAGCGCTGCGAGTTGCTGGTCAGCGCCAATCCCGGTCAGCCACCGCGGCCGCTGCGCAAGGTTGCCTCCGGTGGCGAGCTGGCGCGCATCAGCCTGGCGATCGAGGTGGCCACCCTGGGCAAGGACACCATCGGCAGCATGATCTTCGACGAGGTCGACACCGGCATCGGCGGCGCGGTCGCCGAAGTGGTCGGGCAGAAACTGCGTGCGCTGGGCACCCAGCGCCAGGTGCTGTGCGTCACCCACCTGCCGCAAGTGGCCGCCCAGGGCCACGCGCACCTCAAGGTCAGCAAGCACAGCGACGGCGAGGCCACGCATACGCAGATCGAAAGGCTAGATGCCGCCGGTCGCCGCGATGAACTGGCGCGCATGCTCGGCGGCGTCGAGATCACCCGCGAGACGCGGGCCCACGCGAAGCAGATGCTGGAGCGGGCGCAGACTGCCTGATGCGCGGGCGATCCGGTCACCCGGCCGGCGACAGCATCCCGCGTTCGCTCGCCATCCGGTACAGGTCCAGTTCCGAGCCGGCACCCAGCTTGCCCATCAGGCTCGCGCGATGGATATAGACCGTCTTCTGGCCGATCCCCAGTTCCGCCGCCACCTGTTTCGGCGCGCGACCACCGGCCAGCAGCAGGAACACATCGCGTTCACGTGCGGTCAGCCGGTTGATCGGATCCAGCGCCGCATCCGGCTGCTCGGCCCGGCGCTGGCGCAGGTCCGAGCTGAGAAAACACTCGCCCTGCATCACCGCACGCAGGCCGGCCACCAGTTCCTCCGGCGCCACACCCTTGCTGACGTAACCGCTGGCGCCGCGGCGCAGTGCCTCGGACACGTACGGTTCGCCATCATGCATGCTCAACACCACGACGCGGGTTTGCGCATGGACGCTGAGCAGGTGTTCGATCAGCGGCAAGCCACTGCCATCGGGCAGGGACAGGTCCAGCGCCACCAAGTCAGGGCGCCAGTGGCCTACCGCCTCGACCGCATCGTCGGCGCTGCGGCATTCGGCCACCACATCGAGATCGGACTCCATCTCGATCAGCCGCTTGAAACCCTCGCGAACGATGGCATGGTCATCGACCAGAACGATGCTGTACATCCCGCTACTTTACACAGTGATTTCACTGTTATGTACATCCGGCTTGCCGGCGGCCAGGCCGGCCACCGCGACGCAGTGCACATGTAACATCCACGCATGCGCCTGAAACCCTTACGCCTGCCCGATTCCGGCCCCCTGCTCGCCGCCGGCTACCTGATGCTGTGGCTGCTGCTGTGGCTGACGGTACAACCGTACTGGATGCTGCCCTATGGCCTGCGTTTCGGTGCCCTGCTGCTCACCCCGGTCCGCTACTGGGGCTGGCTGCTGGGGGCCGAACTGGCCGCCACCGCCGGCATCAGCCTGGCCCATGGCCTGCCGCTGGGCTGGGTCGGCTTTGCCATCGACGAACTGCCGGAGCCGCTGGTGATGGCCGCCGGCCTGTGGCTGCTGCGGCGCTTCAACCTGCACCCCAGCCTGCACAGTCCGCAGGAGGTGACCCGCCTGCTGCTGTCGGTGGTGCTGGTGGTGACCGCGACCACCGCCGTCGATGCGGCCTTGCTGGCGCTGGTCCACACGCCGGGCTCGCCGGAACTGATCATCCGCGTACTCGGCGAGGAACTGCTCAGCCACTACCTGGGCATCCTGCTGATCGTGCCGTTGATGATCATGCTGCTGCGTACCCGGATCGAGCAACGCGCGCTGGCCAGCCTGTTCATGGACGGGCTGCTGGTGATGCTGCCTTCCATGACGATCCTGCTGGTACTGTCCGAACAGGCCGCCCCCCAGCCGCAATTCGCCCGCGTGCTGTCGCTGGCGCCGGTGCTGTTCTTCGCGTTTCGTCACGGCTGGCGCGGCGCCAGCCTGGCCATGCTCATCACCAGCCTTGGCATGACCCTGGTTGACCAGCACCTGGGGCATGCCCCTTCGAACGCCGCGACCTACCTGTTCCTGGCCGTGGCCGGGACCGGCGCGCTGATGCTGGGCTCGGCCACCGATGCATTGCGGCGAAGCAGCGAGCGGGTCGCCGAACAGAACGTCTACCTGGGTGCAGTCAACCGCCGGCTGGACCAGTTGGCCCGTCAACTGCGCGACGCGGCCCGCGGCAACCTGCAGGCGGACGAGAACCAGCGCCGGCATCTGGCCGCCGAGCTGCACGACGAACTGGGCCAGAACATCACCGCGATCCAGACCCACGTGAAACTGGCCCAGACGCGCCTGTACCAGGCCGGCATGGAGGACATCAGCACCTCGATCAATGCCATTCTGGCGCATATGCGGCGCGCCTTGCACCGCCTGCTGGATGACCTGCGCCCAGCCGTACTGGACGAATTCGGGTTGCTGCGCGCCCTCGATGAAGGTCCGATCCGCGACCTGCTGAACGCCGCCGGGATGACTTATCACACCGAACTGCACGGCGATCCGCGCCTGCTGGACGACGATACCCGCACCGCGATCTACCGGCTGGTGCAGGAAAGCGCGACCAATGCCGTCAAGCATGCCAAGGCCAGCGAATTCCGGCTGCGCCTGCGCATCGGCGAGCGCCAGGGCATCGCGGTGGCTCTGCTCGACCTGCGCGATGACGGTGCCGGCCTGCCCAGCCGCTTGCCCCGGGGCGGTCGCGGCCTGCAGGGCATGCGCGATCGGGTCACCTCGCTGGGTGGACAGTTTCGCCTGCGTCCCGCACCGGCCGGCGTTCACCTGCGAATTTTGCTGCGAAGCAACAGCAATTCTGCCGAAAACAGCCGGCAAAACTAGGAATTTTTCCGATACCCGAAACGTGAAGGCCTCGTTAGGATCGTTCCATCGATGTGGGGGAGCCACCATCGCAAGATGGTGGATCAGAGTCACCGTGGGGACGGGGGCTCTGAAACAACGGCAGGATGCCGTTTCGCCGCTACCTGGCGAGAGTCAAAAGGCGACAGCGAGCCATTCGCGTCGCCAACCGA
Organism: Rhodanobacter sp. B2A1Ga4; assembly: GCF_018101315.1. Taxonomy (NCBI): domain Bacteria; kingdom Pseudomonadati; phylum Pseudomonadota; class Gammaproteobacteria; order Lysobacterales; family Rhodanobacteraceae; genus Rhodanobacter; species Rhodanobacter sp. B2A1Ga4. Next base: position 767,307 of record NZ_JADBJR010000001.1, read on the forward strand.
CAGGTAGGGGAGCAGCCGCGGGTGGACAGGAGTCCTCCCCGCGGCTTTTTTATGCCCGGCTGCCTGCCCGCCTTCCGCTCCGGCTTGGTCGATTTCTCAGCCTTTGTGCGCGCGCTGCTTCGGCCGCACGTACAGCACCAGACTATGGTCTTCGATCACGTAACCGTGCTTGGCGGCTATCTCGTGCTGCAGCCGTTCGATCTCCTCGCTGACGAACTCGATCACTTTCCCGCTGTCCACATCGATCATGTGGTCGTGATGCTTGCCGCGATCGAGTTCGTAGACAGCCTGGCCGCCTTCGAAATTGTGCTTGACGATGATGCCTGCCGCCTCGAACTGGGTCAGCACGCGGTACACCGTGGCCAGGCCGATGTCCTCCTGGTGCGCAAGCAATTTCTTGTAGACATCTTCGGCGGTGAGATGCTGGGTACCCTCCTCGTCGAAGATTTGCAGGATGCGCATCCGCGGGTGGGTCACCTTGAGGCCAACCCTGCGCAGCTCTTTGGTTTCCTGTTCCATCACTCACCCCCGCACACGGCGTTTCCAAGCCGGTAGTGTATCATCCGACACCTTCACGATCCGGACGCAACACGCATGCAAAAGCTGATCACCCTGCTGGTTTTCGCCATGCTGGCGCTCTCCGTCGCCGGCTGCCACATCGTCTACAAACCCGACGTGCAGCAAGGCAGCCTGCTCGACAAGAAAACCGTGGATCAGCTCAAGCCCGGCATGACCAAGCGCCAGGTGCTGGTACTGATGGGTACGCCCTCGGTGAGCACGCCGTTCGACCAGAGCCGCTGGGATTACGTATCGACCCTGTCGCACCGTGGCGGCGCGATGAAAGTGCGCACGTTCACCCTGACCTTCAACAACGACACGCTGGTGCGCACCGAGGGCGACTTCTTCGCGCAGGACGCCCAGCAGTTGATCAAGGACAGCAAGAAATACAACGCCGGCTACCCGGTCAACGAGACCCAGGGCGACAAGAGCACGTCGCCGGACGACAGGAAGAACGACGGCGGCTTCGGCCAGGGCGGCAACCAGGGCAGCAACGACGGTCATTGACCCCGTCGGCTCGCCCCTCCGCGGGCACGCCGGCGGCGGGCCTCCATCGGATCGAGCGTCAGCGGCCGGTAGATCTCGATCCGGTCGCCTTCCTGCACGAGCCGGTCCGGTGCCACCTTCTGCGCGAAGATGCCAAGGCGGGCCGGGTCGATCGCATCGCCCGGAAGCATGACAACAATGCCCGAGGCTGCGATCGCCTGCATCACCGTGCTGCCATCGGCCAGCGCGACCCGGCGCCGGACCGGTTGCCCCGACCCGGCGTAAACCACCTCGACGTGGATCGTGCGTTCAACCATAGACCCGCTCGGCCTCGCGGCAAAAATCGTCCACCATGCGCCCGGCCAGTCCCTGGAAACCCAGCTTCAGTGCACCGCCACCGAGCCGGCCGGCGTAGTCGAAATCCAGTGCGAACGCGACCTTGCAGCCGGCATCGCCCAGCGCGATGAAATCCCACACGCCTTCGAGGCTGCGGAACGGGCCATCGACCAGATCCATCCGCAGGCGTCGCGGCGGGTCGACCGTATTGCGCGTGGTGAAGCTCTGGTGGAACCCGGCAAACTTGAGATCCAGCCGTGCCACCAGCACATCGCCGTTGCGCTCGAGGATCTCGGCACCGGCACACCAGGAGAAGCGCTTTGGGTATGCTTCAACCTCATTGACCAGGTCGAACATCTGCGCCGGCGAATACTTCACCAGTGCACTGCGACGAATTTCGATCACGGCAACCTCTTGGGCTTGTGCATTCATCCATGAATGCGAAGATCAACTGAGCGTCCTTCCCAGGACGCACTCTCAACAAAAGCGTCGCTCCGATGGGGCAACGGGCAATGCGGCCGCCCAGAGGCCCGAAGTTTAACGGACATGGCCAAGAGCAAGGACAAGGACAACAAGGGCGGCGGCACCATCGCGCTCAACAAGCGCGCACGCTTCGAGTACCACATCGACCAGCGCTTCGAGGCCGGCGTCGCCTTGCAGGGTTGGGAGCTGAAGGCCCTGCGCGCGGGCCGGATCAACTTCGGCGACAGCTACGCGGTCGTGTTGAAGAACGAGATCTTCCTGGTCGGCGCCTCGATTCCGCCACTGATCAGCGCCTCCACTCACGTCATCGCCGAGGATCGACGCACCCGCAAGCTGCTGCTGCATCGCAAGGAGATCGATCAGCTGATCGGTGCAGTCGAGCGCAAGGGCTACACCCTGGTGCCCACCGCGATGTACTGGAAAGGCAACAAGGTGAAGGTCGAGATCGGCCTTGCCCGCGGCAAGCAGGAACACGACAAGCGTGACACCGAAAAACAGCGCGACTGGCAGATCGAGAAACAGCGCACCATGCGTTCGCACAACCGCTCGGCGTGAAACCGGCGCCTGAAGCACAAGAAAAACCCCCGGCAAGCCGGGGGTTTGATGTTGGTGGGGTGGCGTCTATTTAATTAGGCGTCGCAAGCCTTGCGATGCAACGATTTCAAAATTAAACGATTCTTAGTTACCCCCAAAGTTACCCCCACAAGCTACCGGATGCCTTAATCCGCAGTGTTCGCGCGCGTGCGCGAGGCGTTGGGAAACTTGGGCCATCGTGCACGCATGCCGCTCAATCCTTGCCCCTGCTTCCGCCGTGCAGTGGGCACTATCTAATTACAATAGACCTGATTACCAATGGTCTGGCAGGTAGTCCCGTCTGATCCATAAGCGGTGTTGCCGACCTGCTGAATAGTGGTGCCGTCGCTATTGTAAGTCGTGTTTCCAACCTGTTGAGACGTGGCGCCATTGGAATAGTAAGTGCTGTTTCCGACCTGCTGCGCCGTGTTTCCATTGCTGTAGTAGCTGGTATTGCCGACTTGCTGAATGGTGGTGCCGTCAGAACCGTAGGTGGTGGTCCCGACTTGTTGATAGGTCTGCCCCGGCGCACCAAAAACTTGGGGGGCTTGCTGAGAATTGGCTATGGGGCAAATGGCCAGCCCGACGATAAAGATGGCTCCATGTATGAGCTTCATAACATTCCCCTATTTGTTGGTTTATAACGCGCCGATGCAGCGGGCCAAGATCTTCCCCAACCCGAAACCCTAAACTTCCTAGCTCCCAAGAGGGGCTGATTACCGCGCCAGCAATGTCAGTGACCGTTGGCCGGTGCCGCATACGGATCTTTTGTTCCAGCCTTGCCGGTGTAGGGGTTCACGTTCGGCTTGCTAGACCAGTTGTCGGTCTTGGTCGCGTTCGGCGCCGTGCGATAGCTGGGCGCGACGTACGTGCCATTCTTGGTTACATGGCCGCTGACGTGCACGGGAGTGGAGCTGGGCGCAGAGTATCCAGAGGACTTGGCGTGGCTACCAGCGAAGGATGGCGCGCACATAGCTACGGCCAATACTGCAACAACGATTATTCCTTTAGTTTTCATCAGGTGTTCTCCATGGTGAGTGTGTGGCTATAGCCAGTGTCATCGTCGGTAAGTTCGATTTCTACTTCGCCGCCACTGGTGTTGATTGCATCAATGGTCGCCTCGTGATCGTTAGCATCAGCATCGTTGTGGTAGGTGATGCTTTGACCCACGCGGACTAAATTGCCACTTTCAATGGTTACGGAGTTTCCGTTCTCGTCTGTGCCGTCCCAAGCGAAAACCGGGCCGGCAATAAAAAGAGCCAGCACAGCAGCCGCCAAAGCGAGTCGTTTCATATTTCCCCCTTCGCAGCCGCATGCCTCATGGCCACCGCATGATCTTGCGCTGATTTGTTCACGTCGTCCAATAGTTGTTCCTGTCCGCGCAGCGCCTTTGCGAGTTCGCGCAACATGGGTCGCATGCCGCCCTTCCATCCGTTACGGCCGGCGACGGCCTTGCCCTCGACCGTGCGCGGGCCGGTGGATCGCTCCCATGGTTTCCATTGGCTGATTGCCGCCGCTTGCCGTTGCCGCCGTTCGGGTGTCCAGCCGTTGCCCATAGGATTCACTCAACTTTTTCCAATTGATAACTCATGCACTGCGCGGCACCACCCCGAATGGGCTGCGCGTACTATCGTAGTTATGCCAGAAGTTACTGCGGACCAAGGAGGCAGCTATGTTAAAGAATGTGGCGATGCTAGCGCTCATGATGATTCCGCTAGCGGCACACGGGCAGGATCGGCTCTTGAGCCCCCACGACGCAGACGGGCTGGTGGACTCATGTAAGGAAATGGTCAACTCCAACTACAGCCAATCTGTCTATCCGACCCACGCGACGACCGCCGTTAGCGTTGGAATGCTTGCGGCCTACTGCGACGGCTACCTTTCGGGGCTCATGAGCGGCTCGTCGATGGTGAAACCGCGAGGCGGTAAGCCGCTCTTTTGTCTACCGTCTGGCCTGACCACTGAACAAGCCGCGAAGGTTCTGATAAAGGCCTTGGACGATTACCCCACGCTAGCTAATACGCCCTCTTTTCCGTTCGTCTTGGTCGTATTCGAGCGCTCGTGGCCTTGCCACTGATCGCGCAAACAGTACTCTGAGATTCCAATAGTTCGTCTGGCTTGTTTTCGATTTGCTCCGCGCGCGCGATGGCTGCGGAATCGTTGTTTACTTGCTGGTGCCCGTGCGCAATGTTGGCCTGTTTGGCGAACACCACCGGCGGCTGCTTGATCGCCGCCAACGTTTCCAGCGTGGCGCGGCATTGGCTTTGCGCCTTCAGGGCCAGCTTCAGATAGGTTTCTGCCGCGCCGATGTACTCGCCCATATTCACTGCTCCGCGTCGCGCCAGCTCGGCAAACATCGTGTTCAACGCGGCGGCCTGCCCGCACAGCATCGCCTCGACGCGGGACAGGTCGCCCGCCTTGATCGTGCCCGCATGCTCCTTCAACGATCCCAACAAGTCGCTTAGCGGCAACGTGCCAAAAAGTGCTTTGGAAAAGTCGGCAATGACCAGCGCAGCGGGCACGTTGGCGGCCGTTGCCAGCCCGGCTATCTGCGCCTCGCGTGTCTTATCCGGCTCCGCTGCGATGGTCAGGCTATGCGGCTTCGATGCCGTCGCTGCCGGCTTAGGCTTGGTCATGGGGATTCCTTGTCGAGTGATTGCCGCAGATATGCCGCGCCATCGGCCAGTGCATGCCCTTGCCAGCGCCGCAGGTGCCCATGCCGGCCGCTGGATTGATCGTGTCCGGGGTGAAGTGTCGGCAGCCCTCACAAGCCACGGACGGGCGCGGAAGGTTGCCGCCAGCCTTGCGCACGAAACACCACGGGCAGCCCAGCGCACGGGGCCAGCCGTCGACCACGGGCAGCACCTCCGCAACGTCCGGATGTATCCAGACCGGGCCGCAACCTTTGCACCACATTCGCGCCGTGTCACCAGCCGGCACACGTCCGGCGTGGCGGTCGTCGGTGTCACTCTGCATCAACTCAAGTGCGGCAAGCTGGCATGCGTCTAACGGTTTCAGTGCACCAGTTGCACCACGCGCACCGCCTGCACCAAGCGCACCAGAAACGGCACTTGCACCCACACCAAGCGCAGCTTCTTTTGGTGCGCGGCCATTTCCCTGCAAAGCGTTGTCTGCCAAGACTTTGAGCGATGTTTTAGGGCTTTGGTGCATTGGTGCATTCCCTAGCGATGCACCAGCGCACCAAGCACCTTTTGGGTCAGTCGTCATGACTATCCCCCTTCTTCGGCGTGGGCTTTGTTTTCCGCTTTGGCTTCGGGGTGTAGCGGCCCGCGTCTTTTGCCTTATTCAGTGCGCGCACTACGGTCGAATGATTCACACCCAGCTCGCCGCCTATCTCACGCATGCTCAGACCCAGCCCGGCCAGCTCGATCATCTGTTCCTCGCTGGCATCGGATACCGCGCGCGTCGCCCATGTCTGGTTCCCGTCCGGCAGCGTGGTAAGCGCGGCCTCGAAAGGAGATACATCTTGCCCATACAGTGCGCGTGCTTTCTCAAAGTGAACCTCGAACCGTGCGCCTTGGTCGGGTTCGTAATCAGCGGGCTTGCGTAACGCAATGACGGTGTCCAAAACGTCTTCGCGCTTAGACGTGCCGCGTTGCTGGCCTCCCTTGCCGGCGTGGTGAACGAAAACCACGCTAAGACCTTGCGAGCGCATTTGTAACGCCCACTCCTGCACCGGCTGCCAGCTCTCCCCCTCGTTCTCTTTGCCGCCACGTACAAGACAGCTCAAGTTGTCCACGATAATCACGCGGGCATTACCTAGCGCCGCGTTGACGGCTTCCCGACCTTCCGGCCGATACAGGTTCGGCATCACGCCATCCTCTTGCAGGTCGGGTGTGACAAACCGCAGGTATCCGTCCGCTGCCTCGCGTTCATTGCTGGCGATAACCGTGGCAACACGGGCTTTCAGATCCGCGCCCGGCATCTCGCCATCCAGATACAGCACAGGCGTTTGCGCAGTCGCCTGCCAGCCCAGGAACTCGCCACCCGATGCGAGCGCGTAAGCCACGCCTAGCGCCATGTGCGTTTTACCGATGCCGCGCGGTGCGTAGATCATCGCGAGCGATTGCGTAGTAAGCCAAGGTTTCAACAGCTTGTCGCGCGGCGGAAAACTTGCGGACAGCAACCCGGCAGCGTCAACCGCCACCACCTTACGCGGCGGCCTTTCCTCTTGGTGCGTTGGTGCATTCTTAGGATTTGCACCAATGCACCAAGCCGAGTTCGCCACACTCTCGACCATGTCTAGGTCACGGTCGGCACGTTCGTCCAGACTGCGAACGCTGGCGGGCAGTCGTTCGGCGGCGGTCGTCATACCAGCACCTCCCGCGCGGTGTCGATACGATCAATAGCGAGTGCCAGCCGATCAGCATCGGTATCGTTCAACACGAGGCCGGCGGCAAGGTCATGCGCGGCGATGCTGATAACTTTGGCCTCCCGACTTACAACGCCAAGCGCCGCACTCCATGCCGTTTGCTTGAACGCCTGTAGTGCCGCGCGTCGACCTTCGGGAGTTGTGTCGCGGATGCGTTCGGGGAATAAGTCACCGACCTGCAAGCCCACCGCCGCCAGCACATCATGAACTTGGCAACCTGCGAAGCAATGCAGCAGCAGGGTGCCGTTGTCGCCATCGGTGATCGCCAGCGAGGCCGACTTGCCATCGTGGGCCGGACAGCGTGATCGCCAGCCCCTGCGAGTTTTGATGAGGCCTTCCAGACGCGGCAACAGCAGGGCGGAAGGTGATGCGGTGATGGTGGTAACGGGCATGTTCATTTGAATGCCCCCAGCACGATCAGCAGGAACAACACCCCAAAGAGAACCGCGAGGGCACATTCCCCGCATGCGTCCAGATGTTCCGCGAGGCGATGCAATCGACGCCAAACAGTGCGCGGGATCATGCCGCGCCCCGCTCTATCAGTTCACGTATTTGCTCCACCCGCCATGCAGTAATGCGGGTGCCCAGCTTGACCGGCTGCGGATAGCGCCCAGCTTTGACGCCTGCCCACCATGTCGATTTACAGACCGGATAGATGGCGGGAATAGCTGGCGAGTTGTCTGTGGCGGGCTTGCCGACAATCTGCGACAAGCGCAGATAACCGGTTTCGGGGAGTGTTGAGCTGGTGTGCATGGTGCTGTCCTTCGCTGGCCGTTAGTGGCTCGATGGACAGAAAGGTATGCACCAAAACATCGTCAAAATAGGCGCAGTCCACCGCGCCAACTAGGCGCGGATAACCCTGCGAATGTGCCCGGAATCGTTGCTCCTGTTAGTTTCCAAGGGGCGCGGACAACTCTACGCCCTCGGCCCAGTAGGTAGCCCATCAGCGCGCAGAATTTGCGCCATGATTTCCGCAACGCGTGATGAAACGCCTTCTCCCTTTAACCAATCAGTCACCGTGGCATTTGTATTCGCCGAGCTGGGCTGTGTTGGGTCGTAGCGCACCCAAAAGCGCGTTGCAGCACTTTCTAGCTTTCGCAGCAATTCAGTTTCATGCGAGCCCCATGGCCATCTGTCGCGTGTTACCGCACCAGTGGCGCTCAATTGCGCCTCTAGCTCTGCTACCCGCTCGGTCAAAACATGCAAATCGGCAATGCGCTTGCCCATCGCACGAACCTGCTCGATTAATTCAGCCGGTACGGAATCGAACGTGTTTAATGACCATGAAAGGAACGCCTCCGGCTTGATTGGATCGCTCAACTCATATGCGGCTGCCGCGCGGCTAGTGAGCTGACGGCGCCGTGCATATTCCCTTCTGAATGGTGAATCTCGCAGTGACACACGGATGTGGCTATCGCCGTCACCGTTGACAGCACTCCAATTCACCACGTTCGGACTTTTTCCAAGCGATAACGCAATAGCCTCCTCCAACGTCCAGAGGGCCATCTTGCCCCAGTAGCTAAGGTCTGCAACTGCATGAGGCTGATTGAAAAACAAGCTCCGTTCTTCTTCGACGGCCTTAGCCTTCATAGCCTCAATATCTTCTTGCCGTGCTTTTTCTATTTCGTCTTGGAGCTGCGCCAGTGTCATGGCCTCGTACTCAGCGCGCGCGACCGCGATCTCGTGGCTTCGTTCTTGAGCTGCGACGGATCGCGGGTTTTGAAGCGTTGGAACCGGCGGTGGTGCGAGAGTACCGAACCTCCGCCGTAATAGATCTTCGATTGATTTGTTGCTACCGGTGCCGGTCGGCCTCGTGAGGATAGGTGCCATTCTGCGCGTCCTTCTGCGCCCTTCAGTAGGTGCCGCGCCAGCCGGGGAAGGTGCCCGGCGTTCGGGGATCAGCCTAGGCGCGGCGGTGAAAAGATCAGGCCGATATCATTCGGCGCCCATAGCCACACAAGTGAACTCGATATCTGCGCGCGGAAAGTTGCCAAGAATCGGCATGCCGCTGGACTGAGATGTATTGGTCATCTGAGCTTGCTTGCCTTGCTGAGCGCAGAACGTGTTGGCATCGCCCATCGCTTTTGCCCTAAGTCCGGCGATGCCAGCAAAACCCGTCTTGCCCTGTCTCGACACCATGTAGGTGGATGGTCCCGTCTTGACCACGCCGGGATTTGACACACAGCCGGCGACGCCTACTGCTACCAACAACATTCCTGCAAACCGCTTCATGTTCTTCCCCTGTTTTGAGTGGTTGTACCTTGCGTGCCTGTTGTGCGGGGGTCAACCCACCTTACGCTGCATCGGCACGACGTTGCCGCCTACCTTCAACGTGTCCAGATAGTCCGCCCACGCGGCCATCATCTTGCGGCGCTCTGCAAGGTGCGCGGTGCGGTTGTACGCGCGGCCGTTGGGGTCTTTCACCGCGTGCGCCAGCTGGTGCTCGATGTAGTCAGGCCGGAAGTGCAACACCTCATCCAGCACCGTGCGGGCCATCGCCCGGAAGCCGTGGCCGCTCATTTCATTGGTGGCGTAGCCCATGCGGCGCAGTGCCGACAACACCGCGTTGTTGCTCATCGGTCGCTGCGGACTACGCGCACTGGGGAACACATAGCGCCCTCGCCCGGTCAGGGGGTGCAGTTCGCGCAGGATCGCCACGGCTTGCGGTGACAGTGGCACCAGATGCGGCTCGCGCATTTTCATTTTCTCGGCGGGGATATTCCATTGCGCCCCGTCCAGATCAAACTCGGCCCACTCGGCTTGACGCAGCTCACCCGGTCGCACGAATACCATCGGGGCCAGCCTCAAGGCGCACTTGGTCACCAGTGAACCGTTATAGGCATCCATCGCGCGCAGCAGTCCGCCGATGGCGTTCGGTTCGATGATGGCGGCAAGGTGCGATTGCTTGACCGGCGGCAATGCTCCGCGCAGATCAGCAGCGGGGTTGCGTTCGGCGCGGCCGGTGGCGATGGCATAGCGCAACACCTGTCCGCAGTTTTGCAATACGCGATGCGCGGACTCGACAGCGCCACGGTCAACAATGCGGTTGACGGTCGCCAGTAGCTCCTTTGCCGTGACGTCGGCAATCGGGCTCTTGCCTAGCCACGGGAACACGTCATTCTCAAGCCGCAGCATGATCCGGCTGGCATGCAGTTCCACCCATGTTGCTGATTGCTTCGCGTGCCACTCGCGCGCCACCACTTCAAAACTGTTTGCCGCGCGTTCGTCGCCAGCAGCTTTCGTGGCCTTGCGCTGCTCGCTCGGATCGACGCCAGCGGCGAGCAGCTTTCGAGCCGCGTCGCGTTTTTCGCGGGCATCCTTCAGGCCGGTGTCGGGGTAAGTCCCCAGTGACAGCAGCTTTTCCTTACCCCCAGCGCGGTACTTCAAACGCCACCAGCGCGAACCGTTCGGATTCAGCAGCAGATACAGGCCGCCGCCGTCCGCGAGCTTCTGCGGCTTGTCTGCGGGCTTGGCATTGCGGATGGCGGTGTCTGACAGCGGCATGGGGGTAACACCTTTCGGGGGTAAGCCTGTTACCCCTGAAGTTACCCCCTGTTACCCCCGGATGGCAATGGATGAGACTGGACTGCATCAGGCACAAAAAAGGCCGGAACCTTTGCTGTTGCTAGGGTTACCGGCCTTCGTTGGACTGCGTTGGAGCTTGTAATGGTGGAGGTGGCGGGAGTCGAACCCGCGTCCGAAGGCGTTAAATGCCCGGATCTACATGCTTAGCTCGCCGTTCGATCTCGTTCCGCGACAAGTACGGTGGGCAAAACGCACCGCGGAACCAGCCTGATTGATTTAGCCTAGAACCGCCAGGCGGCAGCGTTCGGCGATCTCATGATAATGACCCTACACCGACGAGCATGAGCACAAGTGGGTTCGGGGCTTACGCCTTAAGCGGCGAGAGCGTAGTTGTCGTCGTTGGCAACTATGAGTTTGCTGCTGGATTAACGAGGAAAGCTGCCCCCTCGGCATGCACCAAGTCATCTCACTACCCCCGTCGAAGCCAGGACACCCCCGGGGAAAACGATCTGACCTCGCCAGTATATGGGGCACGGATCGCGACAACAATGCCATGCGATGAACACGCGCCTAGCGGATTCGCGCTGCGCAAACATTGACCAACGTCAGGTCGAGTGTTGTTAGGCCGTTAACGCAACGTCTATACTTGGCGACTTACATGCCCTTAGTACCCGTCGCACTCGTGGGAATGATCTCGATGACTCGATTGCAATTGCTTGGCCTGGCCGTGACCGCAACCCTCTTCGCCGCCACCAGCGCACATGCTGAAGGCGACAAGGCTGCCGGCCGCAAACTGATCTACACCTGCGCTGGCTGCCATGGCGTGCCCGGCTATACCAACGCCTACCCGCAGTATCCAGTGCCGAAGATCGCCGGCCAGAACGAGCAGTACATCATCAATGCCCTGCAGGGTTACCAAACCGGTGGTCGCAAGCACCCGACCATGGATGCGCAGGCGCAGAGCCTGTCCGCCACGGATATCCAGAACATTGCCGCCTATCTTTCCAGCCTCGCCAAGTAAGTTGCCAAGGATTTCCCGCATGAAACGTGCAATTACCCTGCTTTCATTCGGCGCCATCCTGGCGTTCGCTTCCACCCAGTTGCTTGCCGCCGGCAACGCCGAGAACGGCAAGCAGAAGGCAGTCACCTGCTTCGCCTGCCATGGTACCGACGGCAATGCGGTCGATCCGCAGTACCCGCGCCTCGCCGGCCAGTACAACCTTTATCTGCAGAAGGCACTGCACGAATACAAGGTCGGCGAGCGTGACAACCCGATCATGAAGGGCATGGTGGCCACCTTGTCCGACCAGGACATCGAGGATGTCGCCACCTATTTCTCCAGCCTGCCAAGCAAGCTCGATACGCTGAAGGGCCATATCGGCGGCAGCAAGTAAGCCTGCGTCGTCATGTGGAACGCAAAGGGCCCGCCAATGCGGGCCCTTTGCTTTTGCGCTCGCGCCGCCATTCAGGCAATCGCCGATTTGCCCCCGGCCTTGCCGTAGTAGGGCTTCTCGCCGCTGGCATGGTCGGTGGCATCACGCACCGAGGTCACTTCCGGCACCCGCTCGCGCAGAGTCTTTTCCACGCCCTGCTTCAGCGTCACATCGACCATGCCGCAACCATGACAACCACCGCCGAACTGCAGCAGCACCGCACCGCCGGCATCGATCTCCAGCAGGCTGACCCGGCCGCCGTGCGAGGCCAGCTTCGGGTTGATTTCCGCCTCCAGCACGTAGCGCACGCGCTCGATCAGGCCAGCTTCCACACCAGGCACGTGACCCTTGATCTTCGGCGCACGGATGTTGAGCTGGCCGCCGGTGGCATTCGGCTCGAAGTCGATGCTGGCCTGGTCCAGCCAGCTGGCGCTGTCGCCGTCGATATGGAAGTCGAAGCCGGCGCACTCGATCGTCCACTCCCCGCCGACCAGGTCCACCGGCTCGCAGAATTCCAGCTCGCAGTTGGCCGCCGGCGTGCCCGGCGAGGTCACCCGCAGGCGGATGCCCAGCCCGTCGATGCCTTGCTGCGAAAGAAGCCGCAGGAAATGCTGCTGCGCGCGTTCCGAGATGTCGATCATGCCTGCTCCAGGGTCGCCAGATGGTTGCCGGTGGGCCTCACCGGCGAAACAGCACCATTTTAGTCCTGTTTCGAGTTCGATGCGTGCTTTGACATTTGTGTGCGCAACTTCGACGCTTCGCATCCCCGAAGCTCTCGACCTCGACGGAGACAACAATGAACGCCAACGACCTGGCCAGCCGGCATTGCCAACCGCGCAAGGGCAAGGAACACGCACTGGATGCCGCACGGGTGGCCGAGCTGCTGCAGCAACTGCCGGGCTGGCAGCTGCGTGGCGACGACACGGCCATCGCCAAGGATTTCCGTTTCGCCGACTTCCACCACACGCTGGGCTTCATCAACGCGGTGGGCTTCATGGCCAACCAGGAAGACCATCACCCGGACCTGGAAGCCGGTTACGGCCATTGCCAGGTGCTGTGGTCGACCCATGACGTGGGCGGCCTGTCGCTGAACGATTTCATCTGCGCCGCACGGGTCGAAGCCCTGCTGGCGCGCTGATCAGAAATCGGTGCGCGACTTTTCCTGCATCCACACCAGCCGCTTGCCCTTCACCGCCAGCACGTCGAGGAAATCCTTGAGGTCGTCGGGCAATGGCGCGGAAAAGCTGTAGGCGCGCCCATCCAGGTCGAAGCTCATGTGCGAGGCATGCAGGAACATCCGGTTCAGGCCCATCTCGCGGTAACGCTTGTTCATCTCCCGATCGCCGTACTTCGGGTCGCCGGCCAGCGGGTGGCCGATGTGCGCCGCATGCACGCGAATCTGGTGGGTGCGGCCGGTACCCAGCGTGGCCTGCATCAGGCGGGCACTGGGGTACTGCTCCATTTCGCGGAAGAAGGTCAGTGACGGCTTGCCGTTGTCCGCCACCCGCACCATCCGCTCGCCGCCCTGCAGCACGGATTTGAGCAGCGGTGCATTCACGTCGAACTTCGCCTTGGACGGGTGGCCAAGCATCAGGCACAGGTACTGCTTGGTGACCTCGCCGGCGCGGATCGCCGCCTGCAGGCCGGTCAGCCCCGCCCGGGTACGGGCAAATACCAGCACGCCGCTGGTGTCACGGTCGAGCCGGTGCACCAGCTCCAGATGTTCCTGTGGCCGCGCGGCGCGTAACAGTTCGATCGCACCGTGGCTGATCCCGCTGCCGCCGTGGCTGGCCACGCCGGCGGGCTTGTCGATCACCAGGAAGTGCTTGTCCTCGAAGATGATCGCGTCGGCCACCTCGGCTACCTGCCCGCCCGACGGCCCCGGCTGCTCCGGCCGCTCCGCCAGCCGGACCGGCGGAATGCGCAGCGTATCACCGTCAGCGAGACGGGTATCCGGCTTGGCCCGCTTGCCGTTCACGCGCACCTGGCCGGTGCGCAAAAGCCGGTAAATCATGCTCTTGGGCACGCCCTTGAGCAGGGTCACCAGCGCGTTGTCGATGCGCTGGCCGTCGCGCTCGGGGCCGATCTCGACTTGACGTACACCGTGAGGTGCGTCATGGGAAGTTGCCGTTTGCATTGAAAAAAACCTGCTTAAATAGGATACTCGGCGGGCGCTACATTCTGCCCGCCGAAGTCCGGACCGGGCCGGATGCCCGCCCGTAACGTCGGCGAGGATTGCTCCGATTGCCTTCGGGCGGCCGGTCGCGACTCCCTTTCATCGTAACGGTTTGGGCCGTCGTTTGTCCGATGCCATTGCGGTGTCGGGGCGGCAGGCGCAGCTGACCGAATCATCCCGACGCCGGAAACGGTGCCGTTTTATTGCCGCTTAACCGCAGCGGCGCGATCCCCGGCAGGCCGCCATTGTGGCGCCACCGTGGCACGCGACGCGCGGCCAAGCCGAGGATTACCACCATGAAACGCATGTTGATCAACGCGACTCAGCGTGAAGAGTTGCGCGTGGCCATTGTCGATGGCCAGAACCTCTACGACCTGGACATCGAAATCCCTTCGCGGGAACAGAAAAAGTCCAATATTTACAAGGGTCGAATCACCCGGGTCGAGGCTTCACTCGAAGCCTGCTTCGTCGAGTATGGCGCCGAGCGCCACGGCTTCCTGCCGCTGAAGGAAATCTCCCGCGAGTACTTCACCCCGGGCCTGGACCCGCACAAGGCGAACATCCGCGAACTGGTCAAAGAAGGCCAGGAAGTCGTCGTGCAGGTGGAAAAGGAGGAGCGCGGCAACAAGGGCGCTGCCCTGACCACGTTCATCAGCCTGGCCGGCCGCTACATGGTGCTGATGCCGAACAACCCGAAGGCCGGCGGCGTCTCGCGACGGATCGAGGGCGAGGACCGGCAGGCACTGAAGGAAGCGCTGGACCACGTCACGGTGCCCGACGATGTCGGCCTGATCGTGCGCACCGCCGGCCTCGGCCGCGACGCCGAAGAACTGCAGTGGGATCTGGACTACCTGCTGACCCTGTGGAAGTCGATCTCCGAAGCGGCCAGCAAGCAGAAGGCGCCGTTCCTGATCTACCAGGAATCGAAGCTGTTCATCCGTGCCCTGCGCGACTACCTGCGCAGCGACATCGGCGAGATCCTGATCGACGACGAGCCGCTGTACAACGACGCCCGCGACTTCATGCAGCAGGTGATGCCCAACGCCCTGCGCAAGCTCAAGCTGTACCGCGACGACACCCCGCTGTTCACCCGCTACCAGATCGAGACGCAGATCGAGAGCGCGTTCGACCGCCAGGTACGCCTGCCGTCGGGCGGTTCGATTGTGATCGACCAGACCGAGGCGCTGACCGCGATCGACGTCAACTCGTCCAAGGCGACCAAGGGCAGCGACATCGAGGAAACCGCGTTCAACACCAATTGCGAGGCCGCGGTGGAAATCGCCCGCCAGGCGCGCATCCGCGATGCCGGCGGCCTGCTGGTGATCGACTTCATCGACATGGACAGCCCCAGGCACCAGCGTGAAGTGGAAGATCGCCTGAAGGATGCGCTGAAGCTGGATCGCGCCCGCGTGCAGATCGGCCGCATCTCGCGCTTCGGCCTGCTCGAGATGTCACGTCAGCGCTTGCGTCCGAGCCTCGGCGAAGCCACCCAGATCACCTGCCCGCGCTGCGAAGGCCACGGCCACATCCGCGGCGTGGAATCGCTGTCGCTGTCCACTCTGCGCCTGATCGAAGAACACGCAATGAAGGACAACACCGGCCAGGTGCTGGTGCAGGCGCCCACCAGCGTCGCCAACTTCCTGCTCAACGAAAAGCGCGCCAGCGTGGTCGAGATCGAACTGCGCCACAAGGCGCATGTGGTGATCGTCGCCGACGAAAAGCTGGAAACCCCGCACATCGAGATCCAGCGCATCCGTGAAGCGGACATGGGCGAGCACAGCAAGCCCAGCTACGAACGCCTCACTACGGTGGAAACCACCGAGTTGCCGAAGATGGGCCAGGCCCTGGGCAGCGGCGAGCAGCCCGCGGTGAGCGGTATCGTGCCCGCCAGCCCGGCGCCGGTGCGCGAGGAAATCGCCACCCCGGCCGCTATGGCGCAGCCGGCCGCACGCCGTCAGCCAACCGCTGTCCCGACCGCCCATGCCGCCGCACCCGCCGGCGGCATCATCTCGCGCCTGCTGGGCTGGTTCCGCAGCGCGGAGACGGCAGCACCGGCAGCAGCGCCGAAGCGTACCGACAACGGCAACGACGGCAGCAACCGCAACCGCCGCGAGGAGCGTGGCAATCGCACTGGCACCAACACGAACGCGCCATCGTCGCGCCAACCGCGACGCGAGGCAGCCCAGCAAGGCCAGGCAAAACCCGCCTCCCAGCAGCAGGCTCGCGGCAACCGCCAGCGCGGCAACGAGGCGCAACCGCGCCAGGCGCAGCAACCGCAGGCCCAGACCGCCAAGGCGGAACGCCAGCCCAGGCCGGCCTCAGCCGAGAACAACCAGGCACGTGCGGAGCGCAAGCCGAATCCGCAGCAGCAGCCGAAGGTCGAACGCTCGCCCCGTGTCACCACTGACGAGCGCCCCGCCGCTGCACCGCTGGATGATGCGGCGAAGGAAGCCGAGCGTTTGCTGGTGCCGCTGGCCACATCGACGGCTCCCGAGACCACCGACGACGAAGCCGACGCCGATGGCAGCCAGTCGCGCCGCCGCCGCGGTCGTCGTGGCGGCCGCCGCCGGCGTCGTCACGACGAAGCTGCCGTGAATGGCACCGAGATCGACAGCGCGCAGGCACAGGCGCTCGATGACGAGGACCGCGACGAAGCCGCTGCAGCTGCCGCAACAGATGCCCCGGCAGCACGTAACGAGCAGTCGTCGCGTGAATCGTCGCCGGTGTCCGCCGCCACGGATGATGGCCAGGCCAGCGCCGGACCGGCTATCCCGGCGGTTCGCCAACCGGTGCCTGCCCAGCCGGTCGAGAAGCCCGCCGTCACCTCCGTTGCCGCAGCGGTCAGTGCCGCGGTGTCCGCCGCCACGGCATTCAACCTGCCCACCCTGCCGCCGATCCCCGACCAGGTGAAATCCGCAGCAGCCACTCCCGATGATCAGGACATCGTCAGGATCACCCCCACCGCCACTCCAGCACTGAAGCCGCAGACGGCCGCGGTCACGGTGGCCGATGTGGAGACCCACGCCGCAAAGGCCGATGCCACCCCGGTGGTCGTCACCACGGCCATCGCGACGCCGACGACGATCAGCCGACCGGCTGTCGACGCGGCACCCTCGGCCGTCATGACTCCGTCGATGAAGCAGCCAGTGCCAACCGCGGTGACGCCGGTAAGCCCGACGGTTGTCGCTCACATGACTCCCGCGCCGACTGCAGCATCGGTCTCGACGACGGCAACACCGCTTGCCCAGCAGGAGGCGCCCGCGGTCACCACCGACACGCCGCCTGAAACACCGGCGACAGCCGCTCCCGTAGCCACGCTGCCGCTGCCCAAGCAAGGTGATTTGCTGGCCCAGCCGATCCATCCGGCAACGCTGCTGCCATCAGCCACCGAAGAACAGCAGCCGGCATCGCCGCTGTCGCACGACGAGCCCGCTGCGCCCGACGCACACAAGGGCGACTCGCACGACTGAACCGTTGCAACAGCGTGCCACTCGATAAAAAAACCGGACTCATGGTCCGGTTTTTTTATCGCCTCCAGTCACGCAGCAGCCCGAGCCACGGCATCAGTTGCCGACATGATGATTCGGCGTATCGATCAGGCCATGCACCGTCATCAGATGAGCCAGGCTGAGCACGTGGTCCACGTGCAGCTTTTCCATCAGGCGCTGCTTGTAGGTGGACACGGTCTTGGGACTCAGGTTGAGCTGCTCGCCGATGATCGTCAGCGGCTTGCCACGCACCAGCATCATTGCCACTTCGAGCTCGCGGCTGGACAGTACGTCGAACGGCGAGGCACTACCGTCCAGGGTGGCCAGCGCAAGCTGCTGCGCGACTGCCGGGGCAAGATAACGGCGGCCACCGGCCACCTGGCGTACGGCGGACACCAGCTCGTCGGCACTGCAGCCCTTGGTCAGGTAGCCGAGCGCGCCGGCGTCGAGCAGGCGCTTGGGGAAACGTGCGTCATCGACCACCGTCACGATAACGACGTGCGTGGACAGTTTCGAGCGGCACACGCGCTCGGTGAGTTCGATCCCGCTCATGCCGGGCATGTGCACGTCGACCAGGGCAATGTCCGGCGCCAGTGTCCGGATCAGCTGCAGGCCTTCTTCGGCGCTGCCCGCTTCGCCGCCGACGCGGATGTCCGGCTGTTGCTGCAAGATCATTCGGAAGCCAGTGCGAACCAGCTCGTGATCGTCCACCAGGACCACATTGATCACTTGACGCCCTCCTTGGTTGGGCTGCATGAAATTAGGCCGCACGGTGCCCCATTGCAAGCGATTCGGCACTTGGCCCGATGCCGGTCGCAGGCAACCACTTCGACGTGATATCGACGTCGGGTCGAGTGATGCTCAGGCCGCCTGCGTATCGGCAGGATCGTCCCTGCTTTCATCGCTGTCGTTGACATAACGCGCCAACACAACCGCGGAAGTCGGCCCGGGCATTTCCACTAGGACCTGGCGCCCGAGGCGCTGATGCTCGTCACGAGCCATCTCCCGTGCAAGCTTGATCGCCACCCCCAGCTGCAGGTTGCTGAACAACGTGATCCGGCCACGACAGATACACCAATCGCCCGTAGTCGCCTGCTTCAGCGAAATCGTCACCATGGACAGCCACTCCCCGTGCCATGAGGAAATCCGGCGGCGGCACGACCGGCCGGTCATTCGCCACCCTCATCGTCTGGGCACAATGTGTCATGGCAGTAACGCCCGATATGTCGGCCGGCACCTACATACGCTGTACGGGAAGCATGCTGCGACGTCCACACAGACCACCCGGTGCCCACCATGCGACCGGCGCACTGTCGGCTTGCATGTCCTTCCTGCACACCAACCACTGCAGACAAAAAAACCGCCGATCGGCGGTTCTCTTGTCTGCAGCGACTTCGGCGACATTCACCGAAGCCATCTTAATGGTGCCCAAGAGGGGACTCGAACCCCTACGACTTGCGTCGCTACCACCTCAAGGTAGTGCGTCTACCAGTTCCGCCACCTGGGCAGGTGTGTTGCTCAGTGCTTGGCCGGCGGCTCGGTGGCTGCCGGTACTTCGCCCTTCTGGGTCGGGGCGGGAGTTGCTGCCGCCGGCTGTGCTGCCGGGACGGCATTGTTGGTTGCAGCGGGAACCGCCGACGGGACTTCCGAACCAGCCGCCGGGGCAGCCGGAGTTGCCTTGCCGGCAGCGGGCTTGTCGGCCAGCGTGGCCATCACGCCCAGGTCTTGCGTATTGGTATGCGGCGCGCCGTTGCCATGCAGGTAGATGCCCATGCCCAGGCTGAGCAGGAAGAACAGGCCCGCAAGCACGCCGGTGGCGCGGGTGAGGAACGTGGACGAACCGCGCGCGCCGAACACCGTGGCCGAAGCGCCGCCGCCAAAGCCCGAGCCGGCATCGGCGCCAGCACCGTTCTGCAGCAGGATCAGCACGATCATCGCCGCAGCAATCAGGATGTAGAACACGCTGAAAATGACGAACATAAGGTTTCTATTGAGCCTGTGGCGCCTGATGCGCCGCGGCGCAGATTCCAAGGAAGTCGGATGCAGTCAGGGAGGCCCCGCCGATCAGCCCTCCATCCACGTCCGCCTGCGCGAACAATTCAGCGGCATTGGCCGCCTTGACGCTACCGCCGTAAAGCAGTCGGGTCAGACGGGCAATCATAACATCTTCTTTTTCCAGTTGGCTACGAACGAAGGCATGCACCTGCTGCGCCTGCTCCGGGCTGGCGGTATGACCGGTGCCGATCGCCCAGACCGGCTCGTAGGCGATTACTGCCGTATCGAAACTTGCCACGCCGTTGAGCGCCAGCACCGCGCGCAACTGCCGCGCGACGACCGCCTCGGTCTCGCCGGCCTTGCGCTGTTCCAGCGTTTCGCCCAGGCACAGGATCGGCGTCAGGCCGCCGGCGCGGGCCGCGGCAAACTTGCGCGCCACCAGTTCGTCGCTCTCGCCATGGTACTGGCGGCGCTCGGAATGGCCGACCAGCACCCAACGTGCGCCAACGTCTGCCAGCATGGCGGCGGAAACTTCGCCGGTATACGCACCCTGCCCCTCGTGCGCGCTGACATCCTGCGCGCCGATGCCCAGGCCGGAATCGGCTTGCTGCCAGGCCAGCTCGGCCACGTACGGAAACGGGGGAAATACCGCCACATCGATATCGTCCGGCAGGCCGGCGGCGATATCGCTCACCAGGGCCTTGGCCATCGAACGGCTGCCGTGCATTTTCCAGTTGCCGGCGACGAATTTCTTGCGCATGGGCTGCTTCCGTTGCGGTCAAACGGCAAGCT
Organism: Rhodanobacter sp. B2A1Ga4; assembly: GCF_018101315.1. NCBI lineage: Bacteria > Pseudomonadati > Pseudomonadota > Gammaproteobacteria > Lysobacterales > Rhodanobacteraceae > Rhodanobacter > Rhodanobacter sp. B2A1Ga4. Next base: position 787,545 of record NZ_JADBJR010000001.1, read on the forward strand.
TAGCGAGGGCCTCCGGGATGAGCAAACCCGCGGACGACTGGCGTCGGTTCACTGGCGCGGTCAAGAATGGCGACTCCTGCCGAGGAACACCGCATGACCGCTTCCCGCCCGCTCAGCCTGATCACCGGCGCCTCCTCAGGCATTGGTGCCGCGTTTGCCCGGCAGCTCGCCGCGCTCGGCCACGACCTGGTGCTGACTGCGCGCCGCGCCGATCGGCTGGAAGCGCTCGCCGCCGAACTCCGTGAACGGCATGCCGCCCAGGTCACCGTGTTGCCGCACGACTTGGCCGACCCGGCCACGCCGCGGGCACTGTGCGACGAACTGGACCGGCGCGGCCTGCAAGTGGACTGGCTGATCAACAACGCCGGCTACGGCGTGCCCGGCACCTTTGTCGCGAACGACTGGGCAACCCATGCGGACTTCCTGCAGGTGCTGCTGACCGCGCCGACCGAACTGGCCTGGCGACTGCTGCCCGGCATGCGCCAGCGCGGCCTCGGCCGCGTGATCAACGTTGCCTCGCTGGCCGGGCACGTGCCTGGCCCGGCCGGGCACACCCTGTACGCCGCCAGCAAGGCCTACCTGATCAAGTTTTCGCAGTCACTGGCACTGGAGAACCGCGCGGTCGGCGTGAACGTCTGCGCGCTGTGCCCGGGCTTCACCTGGTCGGAATTCCACGACGTCACGCGCACCCGCGACAAGATGAACAAGCTGCCTGGCTTCATGTGGCTGAGCGCGGACGAAGTGGTGCGCCAGGGCATCGCGGCGGTCGAGCGCGGCGACGCCGTGTACATCCCGGGCCGGGTCAACCGCACCATCAAGACGGTGGTGCAACTGCTACCGGACCGGCTGGCCATGTGGCTTTCCGCGCGGGAATCGAAGCGCTACCGGAACACCGAGGTCTAGACGGCACTGACGCATCCGCTACTGTTGCCATCGACTTCGCCACCGGCTGCCAACTGCATGTCCCTGTTTCCGACCCAGATGCGTCCGCTGCCCTACCGCAAGCCCGTCGAGGGCCGCGACTACTGGGTGGTGGACGACGTGCTGCCGAATGCCGACGAGGTGCGCGCCCGCTGCCTGGCCAAGACCGACTGGGAAATGGGTTATCCGTATACCGGCGAGGTATGGCCGGGCATGCGCGCCACGCCCGCCCTGCTGGATGACGAGCTGTCCGCACTGGAGGCGACGGTATGCCGCCTCACCGGCGCGAAGAAGCTGTGGGTCGAGCAGACCGAAGCCGGCATCCGGCTCAACCACAACTGCGTGCAGGTGGTCGGCGCAGTCGAGGGTACGGTGAAGCCGCACACCGACTCCTCGCATCTGTGCCGCTACGCCGCCGTGCTGTATCTCAACCCCGCGGTGCCGGACCAATGCGGCACCAGCTTCTTCCGCCAGCGCATGCCTGGCGGTCGGCTTGGCGGCAATATCGTGCTGCCGCCGCACCGCAATCTGGCCGAGGCACTGGGCAACCGCTTCGTGCAGCCGAACGCCTTCGTCGAGGACATGCGCGTGGCGCATCGCCACAACCGCCTGCTGGTCTACAAGGCCAACCTGATCCACAGTGCCAGCGCCTACTGGGGGCTGGAAATGGCGGCCAAGCGCATGACCGCCGTGTTCTTCTGGATGGCGTGAGCACCCTCGGGAATCAGGTTGCCGCCGACCGCTTGCGTTCGTCAGCTATGATCCGGCGGCGCCATATCTGCGCACTCACACCACACCAATGGAATTCTCATGGATCGACTGTTGAAAAGGACGGTACTCGTATTTCTGGCCGCGCTGGCGCTCGTTGCCTGCACTTCGGTGCCGCTGAAACCTGCTGCGCCGATCACGATTCCGGTCGGCGTCAGCCAGGCCCAGGTCAAGACCAGCATCGTCAATGCACTCGAAGGTCGCGGCTGGACGCTGGACAATCTTGCCGACGGCGACATCCTCAGCACGCTGCACCTCCGCGAACATACCGCCACCATCCACATCACCTATGACGCCGCCGCGGTGCACCTCACCTACGTGCGTAGCACCAACCTGAACTACCGCGAGAGCGGTGGTCGGCGCAACATCCACCGCAACTACAACGGCTGGATCGACTACCTGGAACAGGATATCCGCCGCAACCTGCAGAACACCCACGCGCTGGAAAACCAGTAGAACCAGCACGACGCCACAGGGCAGCCACAGCGAACAGCGCTTGCTCCTATCTCCGGAGTCGCTGCGTTTGACTGCTGGTGGAAACAACGGGGCGCCCACTGGGCGCCCCGAATCCCGGCTTCAAATCAGCTTGATCTCGCGCAAACGCTGCAGCAGGTATTCGTGCGAGGTGATCGAGGTGTCGTAGCGGCGCGGATTGTCCGCCGTGACGCACGAATCGAGCGGGTCCAGCACCACGTCCGGATTCGGGTGCAGGAAGAACGGCACCGAGTAGCGCGGCTTGCGTGCATTCTCGTTCTGCGGGTTAACCACGCGGTGCGTGGTGGACGGAAACACGTGGTTGGAGAGCCGCTGCAGCATGTCGCCGATATTCACCACGATCGCGTCGCCCTCGGTGGTGATCGGCAACCACTCGCCTTCGCGGGTGAGCACTTCCAGCCCTTCCGCGCTGGCGCCAACCAGCAGGGTGATGAAGTTGATGTCCTCATGCGCGCCGGCGCGCACGTTGGGGATGTTCTCTTCCGTGATCGGCGGATAGTGGATCGGACGCAGGATCGAGTTGCCGACGTCGGTCTTGTCCTCGAAAAAGTTTTCCGGCTCGCCGATGTGCAGGGCCAGCGCGCGCAGCACGCGCGTGCCGAGCTGGTCCAGCGCCTCGTACAGGCCGTAGCCGTACTGCCGGAATTCCGGCACCTCGGCGGGCCAGATGTTCGGCGGCATCACGTCGGCGAACTTCGAATCGCGCGGGATCTCGCGACCGACATGCCAGAATTCCTTGAGGTCGGCGTACTGGCTGTCCTTGGCGGTCTCCACCTTGAACGGCGTATAGCCGCGCGCACCGCCGGCGCCGGGCATGTGGTACTTCATCTTGATTGCGGTCGGCAGCGCGAAGAAGCGCTGGAACACGTCGTACGAGCCGTCGATCAGCTCGCGCGCGATGCCATGGCCGCTGATGCAGCAGAAGCCGAATTCACGGTAGGCCGCGCCGATCTCGGCGACGAAGGCGTCGCGGTCGGTGTCGTAGCGGCGGATGTCCAGGGTGGGAACGTTCTTCATGGCTGTAGTCCATTGGTTGGGCGTGCGGTCGATTCATCCGCCACCGCAAGGGCGGGGCACGTCGGGCCAGTCCATGGCGACCCAATACTGCTACAGGTTCACGAGCGTTCGGCTGCGGATTTTACAATCCCCGCCAGCTTCTCCGCCAACTGCTGCACTTCCGTTTCGTCGGCACCCTCGATGGTGACGCGCACCAGTGGCTCGGTGCCGGAGGCGCGCAAGACCACCCGGCCGCGACCGTGCAGGATCTGCTCCACCTCGGCCAGCGCCTGCTTCACCTCGCTGCTGGACAATGCCTCACGGGCACCGGCGGCACGCACGTTGAGCATCACCTGGGGCATCTTCTGCAGGCCTTGCCGTGCCACGGCCAGGTCTTCGCCGGAGCGCACCAGCGCCTCCAGCACGGCCAGCGCGGCGATGATGCCATCGCCGGTGGTGGCGCGGTCCAGGCACAGGATGTGGCCGGAGGTCTCGCCGCCGAGCAGGCCGCGATGTTCCTTCAGCTGCTGCAGCACGTAACGATCGCCCACGTTGGCGCGGATCAGCGGCACGTCGAACCGGGCCAGCGCCAGTTGCAGGCCGTAGTTGCTCATCAGGGTGCCGACCACCGGCCCCTGCAGCTTCCCCTGTGCATGCCAGCTGCGCGCCAGTATGTACAGAATGTCGTCGCCGTCGGCCAGCACGCCGTTCCGGTCGACCAGTTGCACGCGGTCGCCGTCGCCATCGAACGCGATGCCGAGGTCGGCGTCATGTGCCAGCACGGAGCGCTGCAAGGCCTGCGGATGAGTCGAGCCAGCCTCGCGGTTGATGTTGAAGCCGTCCGGCTTGTCGCCGATCGCCACCACCTCGGCACCCAGTTCGGCAAACACCTTCGGCGCCACCTGGTAGGTCGCGCCATGGGCGCAGTCCAGCACCAGCCGAAGCCCGTGCAGGCTGAAATCCTCGGCGACGGTGGACTTGCAGTATTCCGTGTAACGGGCCACCGCATCGTCGATCCGGCGCGCCTTGCCGAGCCGTTCGGATGGCACCGTGGTGAACGCGGCGTCGACCTCCCGCTCGATCGCCAGCTCCACTTCGTCGGACAGCTTCTCGCCATCGGCGGAGAAGAACTTGATGCCGTTGTCGTGATGCGGGTTGTGCGAGGCGCTGATCACGATGCCGGTCTGCGCGCGCATCGAGCGGATCAGGTAGGCCACCGCCGGCGTCGGCATCGGGCCGAGCAGGCCCACGTCGGCGCCGGCCGCGACCAGGCCTGCCTCCAGCGCGGCCTCGAACATGTAGCCGGAGATGCGGGTGTCCTTGCCGATCAGCACGTTCGGTCGCTTGCTGCCGTCACGCGCCAGCACGCTGCCGACGGCGCGCCCAAGCTTCAGCATGAAGTCCGCGCTGATCGGCCATTGGCCGACCAGTCCGCGGATGCCGTCGGTGCCGAAATATTTGCGCTGGGTCATGGGCTGCCTGATGGCGATGATGAGGGGGAAGGAAAGATGAAGGCGCAGCTCAGTCGTCGTCCGGCCAGCGCGGCATGGCCGGTTTGTCGGCACGCCGCGGCACGGTGTCAACCGCGTGCACCGCCTGCCACACCGCCAGCGCATCGACGGTGGCGGCCACGTCGTGCACGCGCACCATGCGTGCGCCGCGCTGCGCCGCGATCAGCGCCGCCGCCACGGAACCGGCGGCGCGTTCCGCCGGCACGCTGCGGCGGGTCATTTCGCCGATCATCGTCTTGCGCGACAGGCCGATGTAGGCACCACTGCCGAGATCGGCGAAACGCTCCAGCGCGCACAGCAGCGCCAGGTTGTGCTGCAGCGTCTTGCCAAAGCCGAAGCCGGGATCGACCAGCACCTTGCGCCGGTCGATCCCGGCCAGTTCGCAGGCGAACAGCCGGTCGGTGAGGAAGCGGTGCACCTCGCCGACCACGTCGTCGTAATGCGGCTCGGCCTGCATGCTGCGCGGCTCGCCCTGCATGTGCATCAGGCATACCGGTACGCCCAGCTCGGCCGCCGCGGCCATCGCGCCATCGCGGCGCAGCGCGTACACATCGTTGATCATGCCGGCGCCGGCCGCCACTGCCGCACGCATCACTTCCGGCTTGGAGGTGTCGATCGCGATCGGCAACATGGTGCGCGCAATCAGCTGCTCGATCACCGGCAGCACCCGGCGCAGTTCTTCCTCGACCGGCACGTCGGCCGCGCCGGGACGGGTCGATTCGCCGCCGACGTCGATCATGTCGGCGCCCTCCTCCGCCAGCGCCAGGCCGTGCGCCACCGCCGCGTCGACGCTGTCGTGCGTGCCGCCATCGGAGAACGAATCGGGGGTGACGTTGAGGATGCCGACCACCCGCGCGCGGTCGAGCCGCAACGGGCGCCCGGCACAATCCAGCACCGTGGCAAACAGCTCGTTCGACATGCTCATGGCCTCGTCAATGTCCGCAAGCGGCGCTCAGGCTTCGGCCTTGCCGCCCAGCTCGCCCATGTAGCGGCGATAGTGGCGCAGCTCGGCGATCGAGTCGCGGATATCCGACAGCGCCGTGTGCGCCGATTCCTTGCCGACGCTCTTGGCAATCTCCGGCGCCCAGCGCCGGGCCAGTTCCTTGAGCGTGGAGACATCCAGGTTGCGGTAGTGGAAATAGCGTTCCAGCCGCGGCATCTGCCGGTGCAGGAAGCGGCGATCCTGGCAGATCGAGTTGCCGCACATCGGCGACTTGCCCGGCGGCACCCACGCGCGCAGGAAATCCACCGTAGCCTGCTCGGCCATCGCATGGTCGGTTTCGGAGATCAGCACCTGCCGCCACAGGCCCGACTTGTGGTGCTGGTTGGAATTCCAGTTGTCCATGGACTCCAGCCGATCGATCTCGTGGCGTATCGCGAACACCGGCCCGTCGGCCAGCACGTTCAGCTCCTTGTCGGTGACCACCGTGGCGATCTCCAGGATCGAATCGTTGTCGGTGTCGAGGCCGGTCATCTCCAGATCGATCCAGATCAGGTTGTCTTCGTGGGCTTGGCTCATGGGCTCTCCTTGTGCGCCGGAGTTTATCAGCCTTGCCCGCATGCGATGATCCGCGCCATGCAGACTTTCTTCTGGCACGACTACGAAACCTCCGGCGCCGACCCGCGACGCGACCGCCCGCTGCAGTTCGCCGGCATCCGCACCAGCCCGGAACTGGAAATAATCGGTGAGCCCGTGATGTTCTACGGCAAGCCGTCGCTGGAGATGCCGCCGCACCCCGATGCCTGTCTGATCACCGGGATCACCCCGCAACAAGCCGAACGCGAAGGCGTCAGCGAGGCCGAATTCGCTGCCCGCGTGCACGAACAACTGGCCGCACCGGGCACCTGCGGCGTCGGCTACAACTCGCTGCGCTTTGACGACGAATTCACCCGGCAGATGCTGTACCGCAACTTCCACGAGCCGTACGGCCGCGAGTGGGAGAACGGCAACTCGCGCTGGGACCTGATCGACCTGGTGCGCATGTGCCAGGCGCTGCGGCCCGAGGGCATCAGCTGGCCCACCCGCGAGGATGGCACGCCCAGCTTCAAGCTGGAGCACCTGGCCCGTGCCAACCAGCTCAGCCAGGAACGCGCCCACGATGCGCTGTCGGACGTCCATGCGCTGATCGAGCTGGCCCGGCTGATCCGCGTGCGCCAGCCACGATTGTGGGACTGGTACTACGCCCTGCGCCGCAAGCAGAAGGTGTTCGAGTTGCTCGACGTGGTGAACATGACGCCGCTGGTGCACGTCTCCTCGCGCTACCCGGCCAGCCGCCATTGCATGGCCGTGATCGCACCGCTGGCAGCGCACCCCAGCCGCCCCGGCGAGGTGATCGTGTACGACCTGGCCACCGATCCGGCCGCATGGCTGGCGCTGGACGAGGACGAGATCGCCGACCGCATCTTCACCGCGCGCGCCGACCTGCCCGAGGGCATCGAACGCATCCCGTTGCGCACCGTGCGCGCGAACCATGCGCCGGCGCTGGCGCCGCTGTCGGTACTGCAGGGCGTGGACCTGGATCGCCTGCAGCTGGACCTGGCCCGCTGCCAGGCCCATCGCGACGTGCTGCATGCCGTCGACGGGCTGGCGGAAAAACTGCGCCGCGTATTCCAGCGCGCCGCCGAACTGCCGCCGCCGGAAGATCCCGAGCTGGCCTTGTACGGCGGCGGTTTCCTGCCCGATGCCGACAAGCGCCTGCTGGCCCAGGTGCGCGCCACGCCGCCGCAGGAGCTGGGCACCCGCGCGTTCCCGTTCCGCGACCCGCGCTACCCGGAGCTGCTGTTCCGCTACCGCGCGCGCAACTGGCCGGAGACGCTGGATGCCGACGAACGCACGCGCTGGGAAAGCTTCCGTCAGGCGCGCCTGACCCGGCACACACCGCTGACCGGGCTCACCCTCGACGACTACTTCGCCCGCCTCGACGAACTGCGCCACGATCCGCAAGCACAAGACAAACTGCCCCTGCTCGACCAGTTGCAGGCCTGGGGCGAACAGCTCGCCGCCAGTGTCGAACCTCTCTGATCCCCATCCGCCTCGCCCTCAAGACCCGCCATGCCCCAGAGCTATTTCACCCCCGCCACCTTCCGCTTCCTGCGCGCCGTCGGGCGCAACAACAACCGCGAATGGTTCCACGCGCACAAGGACGACTACGAGCGCCACGTGCGCGAGCCGTTCCTGCGGCTGATCGCCGACCTGCAGGCGCCGCTGGCGAAGATCAGCGCGCACTACCGTGCCGACCCGCGCAAGAACGGTGGTTCGCTGTACCGCATCTACCGCGACACCCGCTACTCCAACAACAAGCTGCCGTACAAGTCGTGGCAGGGTTCGCGCTTCTTCCACGAGCGCCGGCACGAGATCCAGGCGCCCGGGTTCTACCTGCACATCGAACCCGGCGAGTGCTTCGCCGGCGGCGGCATGTGGCACCCGGAGCCGGATGCGCTGAAGCACATCCGCGAGTTCCTGGTCGACAACCCGGCCGCGTGGAAGCGCGCCACCCAGGGCAAGGCGTTCCGCGAGCAGCTGCAGCTGGGCGGCGAGTCGCTGGTCCGCCCGCCGCGCGGTTACGACCCCGCGCATGAGCTGATCGACGACCTCAAACGCAAGGACTTCGTCGCCACCACCACGCTCAGCGAAGAGCTGGCCTGCTCGGATGAACTGCTGCCGTGGACGGTCGCCACGTTCAGGCGCGTCGCACCGCTGGTCGACTACCTGTGCGCCGCGCAGGAGCTGGAGTTCTAGGCAACTGATGCAGTAGCGGGATGAATCCGGCTGCGTGCAGCCAGCGAGCGCGTGGCAACGGCCATCCCGATCACCGCGGCAAATGCCACGTAATGCGCGGGCGCCAGCACGCCGAACCGCTTCACCAGCAGGCTGATCAGCGGCGGCGTCAATCCGCCGAACAGCGCATAGGCGACGTTGTACGAGAACGACAACCCGGAGAAACGCACCGCCGGCGGAAACGCCGTCACCATCAGCGCCGGCACCACGCCGGTCACGCCGACTGCCAGCCCGGCCAGCGGGTATAGCAGCAGGAAGTGCGCGGCACCGGAGCGCAGGTCGAGGTACAGCGCATAGCTGCACAGCAGCAGTCCGAGCGCACCGAACAGCAACGCGCGGGCGTAGCCGATCCGGTCGGCCAGCCAGCCGTAGCCCAGACAGCCCAGCGCCAGCGCAAACGAGGCCAGGTTGCTGCCGAGGAACGCCCGCGCCGGCGTGACATGAAATGCCAACTGCACGATCGACGGCGTCATCAGGATGATCACCAGGATCGCCGCGGTGAGCATCCAGGTCACCAGCACCGACAGCAGTACCCCCGGCAGATGCCGCTCGAACACCTGGCGCAGTGGCAGGCCGCTGGCCAGTTCCCTGCGCGCATGCATCGCCTCGAACACCGGCGTCTCGCTGAGCCAGCGGCGCAGCCACACCGCGAAGAAGCCGAACACGCCGCCGGCCAGGAACGGCAGCCGCCAGCCATGGTCGAGCACCTCGGCCGGGGTCATCCGGCTGTTGATCGCCGCGGCCAGCAGCGAGCCGATCAGGATGCCCACGGTGAGCCCCGAGGTGAGGCTGGCGCAGGCAAAGCCGATCCGCTGCGGCGGCACGTGCTCGGCTACGAACACCCATGCGCCGGGCACCTCGCCACCCACCGCGATGCCCTGCACCACCCGCAGCAACAGCAGCAGCAGCGGCGCCAGCATGCCGACCTGCGCGTACACCGGCAGCAGGCCGATGGCCAGGGTCGGCACCGCCATCAGGAACACGCTGAGCGTGAACATCCGCTTGCGCCCCAGCTTGTCGCCGTAGTGCGCCATCACGATGCCACCCAGCGGGCGTGCCAGGTAACCCGCCGCGAAGATGCCGAACACCTGCAGCTGGGCCAGCCACGGCGCAGTGCCGGGCGGAAAGAACAGGTGACTCAAGGGGATCGCGAAGAACACGAACACCACGAAGTCGTAGAACTCCAGCGCACCGCCCAACGCGGACAGCAGCAGGGTTTTCACGTCGCGTGGACGCAAGCGTTCGCGGTCGGCTGCGGGCGACGTATTCATCAACGGACAGTCCCGGTGGTGGAAGGCTCGCACCTTAGCGCAGATTGCCCCGTGTCCGGCGGCAACGACGGCATCCGGCACGGCAGACCACCACCGCGCGCCAATCAGCGCGGCCATGGCTTTTTCAGGCGTTGGAAAACGGAAACGCCAGCACGTCGGCGATCGCGTCGGTACCGGCCAGGCACATCAGCAGGCGCTCCATGCCCAGTGCCACGCCGGCGCAATCGGGCAGCGCGTCGAGCACGCCGAGCAGGTTTTCGTCGAGGGGGATGTCGCGCAGGCCGCGCTCGCGTCGCCGCGCGTTGTCGCGCTCGAAACGCCCGCGTTGTTCGGTTGCATCGTTGAGTTCGTGGTAGCCGTTGGCCAGCTCATAGCGGCCCAGGTACAGCTCGAAACGCTCGGCCAGCGGCGGCTCGCCGGGGCGGAGTCTCGCCAGCGCGCACTGGCTGGCCGGGTAGTCATGGATCACCGTGATGCGGTCGCGCGGGAACGCCGGCTGCAGCTTGTGCGTGATCAGCAGGTCGAGCCAGTCGTCGTGGCCGAGACCCGCCGGGTCGATGCCGAACTCGGCCAGCGGCGTGCGCAGTTCGTCGATACCGGCATGTGCCGGGTCAATCCCCAACTCGTCCAGGAACAGCTGCCGGTAGCTCGTCAGCAGCACTTCCGCACGCCGCTCCACCAGCGCCAGCGCGGCCTCGACCAAGGCAATGGTTTCCTGCATCAGCTGGCGATGGTCCCAGCCGACCCGGTACCACTCCAGCATGGTGAACTCGGGATTGTGCCGGCCGCCCGCCTCGCCGTTGCGGAACACCCGGCCCAGCTCGTAGCAGTCGCCGACGCCGGCGGCGAGCAGCCGCTTCAGCGGGTACTCCGGCGAGGTGCGCAGCCAGCGCTCGCGCGCGCCTGCATCCACGTGGCCGCTGAACGTCGTGCGGAAGCTCTCGATGTTCGGCTCGGTGTTGCCGGCCGCCGACAGGATCGGCGTCTCCACCTCCAGCACCTGGCGCTCGGCGAAGTACGCGCGCACCAGCGCGTACAGGCGCGCGCGCAGTTGCAGGGCGGCGAGTGGTTCGACGCCCATCAACCGGCCTCGTGCTCGCCGAGCAGCGCCAGCAGCTGCGCCTCGTCCCATACCGGCACGCCCAGTTCCTGTGCCTTGTCCAGCTTGGAGCCAGCGGCTTCGCCGGCGATCACCGCGCTGGTTTTCTTCGATACCGAGCCGGAGACCTTGGCGCCCAGCGCTTCGAGTCGATCCTTCGCCTCGTCGCGGCTGAGCGAGGCCAGTGTGCCGGTGAGTACGAAGGTCTGTCCTTCCAGCGGTGCCGTCGCTGCTTTCGCTATGTGCGGGATGGCTGCAAGCAGGCGCTGCATCGCCGCCTCGGCCTCGCGCAGCCCGGCAAGGGCGGTCGGGTCGGCGAGACGGTTTTCCAGGCTGATGGCCGCCGCCTGCGGCACGCCGGCAGTGATCCAGTGCGTCGGCCCACCAGCCAGCAGTTGGTCGAGCGTGGGGAAGTGTTGCGCCAGCAACGTGCAGCTCTTCGGGCCGAGCTTGTTGATGTTGGCCATGCCCAGCAGCACGCCCAGGTCGAGGCGTTCGCGCAGCTGCGGCGACGGCGTGCCCTCGTCGCTGAAGGTGATGCCGGCCTTGAGCAGCGCGTCAACCACCCGCTCGTTGCCGGCCTGGGCGAAGAAGCCGGCGATCGAGGTGGCCACCTCACTGCCGATATCCGGCAGCACGCGCAGCACCGTCGCTGGCGTGCTGCGCACGAATTCCAGACGACCCAACCACGCCGCCAGCGTCTTCGCCGTGCTTTCGCCGATGTGCATGATGCCCAGCGCATACAAGAAGCGCGCCAGCGTGGTGTGCCGGCTGGCCTCGATCCCGGCCACCAGGTTTTCCGCCCACTTGGTCGCCACCTTGCCGGCCTTGACGGTTTCCGGCGTGGTGCCGTCACGCTCGTCGATGCGGCGCTTCATCTCGACGAAGTCGTCCAAGCCAAGGCCGTACAGGTCGGCTGGCGAGCGCACGATGTCCAGTTCCACCAGCGCCTCGGCGAAGCGTTCGCCCAGGCCTTCGATATCCATCGCACGGCGCGAGGCGAAGTGGATCAGCGCCTCCTTGCGCTGCGCGGCGCAGATCAATCCGCCAGAGCAGCGCCATGCGGCGGCGCCCTCCTCGCGCAGCAGCTCGGAGCCGCATACCGGGCAGTGCGCAGGCATGTGCCAGGGATGCGTGTGCGGCGGCCGCAGCTCGGGCATCACGCGCACCACTTCCGGGATCACGTCGCCGGCGCGGCGCACGATCACGGTGTCGCCCACACGCACGTCCAGCCGCGCCACCTGGTCGGCGTTGTGCAGGGTGGCGTTGGTGACGGTGACGCCGGCCACCTGCACCGGAGCCAGCCGCGCCACCGGCGTGGCAGCGCCGGTGCGGCCGATCTGGATCTCGATCGCCTCGACCGTGGTGGTCTGCTCCTGCGCCGGAAACTTGTGCGCGATGGCCCAGCGCGGCGCGCGCGAGACGAAGCCCATCTCGCGCTGGCCGGCGTAGTCGTCCAGCTTGTAGACCACGCCGTCGATGTCGTACGGCAGGCTGTCGCGCTTGCCGCCGATGCGGTGGTAGTAGGCGATCAACCCGTCGAAGCCGCGCGCCGTGTCCACTTCCGGCGATACCGGGAAGCCCCACTCGCGCAGCTGCCGCAGCGTGGCCGAATGGGTCGGCGGCAGCTCACCGCCCTCGACCACGCCGATCGCGTAGGCGAAGAAACTCAGGCGCCGTTTCGCGGTGATTGCCGGGTCGAGCTGGCGCAGCGAGCCGGCCGCGCCGTTGCGCGGGTTCGCCAGCGGCTTCTCGCCGTGCTTGCGGGCGTACTCGTTGAACGCCTCGAAATCCTTGTGCAGCATGATCACTTCGCCGCGCACTTCGAGCACGTCGGGCCAGCTCTTGCCACGCAGCTTCAAGGGAATGGCGCGCACCGTGCGCAGGTTGGCGGTCACGTCCTCGCCGGTCTCACCGTCGCCGCGGGTGGCGCCCTGCACGAACACGCCGTGCTCGTAGCGCAGGCTGATCGCCAGGCCGTCGAGCTTGGGTTCCACCGAGAAAACGGGGTCGCTCCGTTTCGTGGTCTGCTCGATGCGCCGCTCGAACTCGGCCACCTCGCGGAAGCGTTCACGCTCGTTGTCGCCGTCCTGCTCGAACGCGTTGCCCAGCGACAGCATCGGGATCGCATGGCGCACCTCGGCGAAGCCGCCGCTGGCGCGCGCGCCGACCTTGCGCGTGGGCGAGTCGGGCGAGGCCAACGTGGAATATTCGGCCTCCAGCGCTTCCAGTTCGCGCATCAGCCGGTCGTACTCGGCGTCGGTGATGTCCGGGTCGTCGAGCACGTGGTAGCGGTAATTGGCCTGCTCGATCTGCGCCCGCAGCGCGGCGGCGTGGGCGACAGTCTCGGCCGGGGCCGGGCGTTCCGTCATGCAGGTCTCCTTCGGATCTCCCCGCAGTTTAACGACACCGGCGCGCGATGCGGATCAGCGGTGGTAGTGCCCCGCCGCCTCCGGCTGGTAGGCGATCTCCAGCACCTTCAGCCGGCGCTTGCGGCCATCCGGCGTGGGCCAGTCGATCTGCTGGCCCTGTGCCAGCCCGAGCAGCGCGCTGCCCACCGGCGCCAGGATCGACACCGTGCCGGGCGTACCGGTGGCTGCCGGATAGACCAGGGTCAGGGTCAGCTTTTCGCGATTGCTCTCGTCCTCGAAGGTGACGGTGGAATTCATCGTCACGATGTGCTGCGGCATCGCCGCCGGCTCGACCACGTCGGCGCGGTCCAGTTCCGCGCGCAGCGCATCGAGCTTGGCGGCCTCGACGGCCGGCAGGCGTTCCAGCAACGCTTCGATGCGTTCCATGTCGATGCGGGAAACAGTGATCGGTGGCTTGCTCATGGCTATTCCTGGTACTCGCGGCTCCTGCCGCACAAAAGCACACGCCGGAACGAAGCCGCCCCGGCGCGTGTGGTTATCAATGGCCGTCATGCCTATCTGGGCATGACTGGCAGTAAAACAAGACTCACTGTGCGGATACTGCCGACGAAAATCAAGCTGCCGCAGCAGTTACCATGCCGGCAATGGCCCCCCACACCGCCGCGGACCCCCACGCCGTCGCCGCCGACGCCACCGTGCCAACGATGGAGGCGGCTGATCTGCGCGAAATTTCCTCGCGCGAGCGCTTCCGCGGACTGCTGTGGCTGGTGGCCGCCGCGTTCTTCATGCAGTCGCTGGATTCCACCGTGGTCAACACCGCGGTGCCGGCGATGGCCGAGGCGCTCGGGGTGACCCCACTAGGCATGCGCACCGCGCTGACCAGCTACGTGCTGACCCTGGCGATCCTGATCCCGGCCAGCCCGTGGCTGTGCGACCGCTTCGGCACGCGGCGGGTGTTCGGCGCGGCGATCGTGGTGTTCGGCCTGGGCTCGCTGCTGTGCGGCATCGCGCAGACGCTGCCGCAGCTGGTCGCTGCGCGCGTGGTGCAGGGTATCGGTGGCGCTGCGCTGATGCCGGTGGGCCGTTACGTGCTGGTACGCAGCATCGACAAGCGCGAATTCGTGCGCGCAATCAGCACGGTGGCCACCTTCGGCCTGCTCGGCTCGGTGCTGGGGCCGTTGCTCGGCGGCGCGATCGTGGAGTTCACCTCGTGGCGGCTGATCTTCCTGATCAACGTGCCGGTGGCGATCGCCGGCGTGTGGATGAACCAGCGCGACATGCCCGAGTATCGGCTCGACCACGCGAACCGCTTCGACTCGGCCGGTTTCCTGCTGTTCGGCGCCGCCTCGGCGCTGCTGCTCACCGCCTCGGAACTGGCCGGCAGTGCACCGGTACCGTGGCTGCGGATGGGCCTGTGCGCCCTGGTTGCCGTGCTGCTGGGCGCGATCTACGTGTGGCACAGCCGGCGCACCCCGCACCCGGTGGCGGACCTGACCCTGCTGAAGGTGCGCAGCGTGTGGGTGTCGCTGGCCGGTGGGCTGTTCACCCGGCTCGGCATCTCCGGCATGTTCCTGCTGCTGGTGCTGTTCCTGCAGGTCGGCTGCGGCTGGTCGCCGCTGATGGCCGGCCTGATGATGGTGCCGCAGGCACTGGGCTCGATCATCGCGAAGTGGGCGGTCAACCGCACGCTGGTGCACTACGGCTACCGCCGCCTGCTGATCGGCAACACGCTGATCGTGGCCGCGCTGCTGGCAACCTTTGCCCTGCTCGGCCCGGGCTCGCCGGTGTGGATGATCGCGTTGCTGACGTTCGCCTACGGCGCCTTCGCCGGCCTGCAGTACACCACCATGAACACGCTGATCTACACCGACCTGGACATCCAGCACGCCTCGATGGCCTCGTCGATGGCCTCGACCGTGCAGTACCTGGCGATGAGCTTCGGCATCGCACTGTCCACCCTGCTGATGGAAGCGATGCTGCAGGGCCACGCCCATGAAGACTACGTGGTGGCGTTCCGCTGGACGATGATCCTGCTGGCGGCGATCACCGCGGCAGCCAGCCGCGTGTTCAGCCGGCTGCGGCACGATCGCCCGTTGTCCGGCGCTGCATGACGCAGGAGGCTGCATGTAGCATGCAGTCTTTGTCGAAAGTCCGGGCGCACGCCACATGCATCACGCCAGCGAGATCCTGTTCACCCTGTTCGTCGTGTTCGTCGCCGCCCAGATCGGCGGCGAGATCGCGCAGCGGCTGAAGCTGCCCGGCGTGGTCGGCGAGATCGCCGCCGGCTGCGCGATCGGCCCTTCACTACTGGGCTGGATTACCCCGGAGCAGATCGCCACCGGCACCCCGCTCGACGTGCTGGCCGAGATCGGCGTGATCCTGCTGCTGTTCGCGGTGGGCCTGGAAACGCGGCTGGAGGATCTGAAGAAAGTCGGCAAGGTGGCCTTCGTGGTCGGCGTGGTCGGCGTGCTGGTGCCGTTCGGCATGGGCAGCGTGTGGGCCCACAGCAACGGTTTCGACTGGGACCGCTCGCTGTTCGTCGCGGCTGCGTTCGTGGCCACCTCGGCCGGCATCACCGCCCGCGTGCTGCAGGAGCTGAACGCGCTGCAGCGCATCGAGAGCAAGGTGATCCTGGGCGCCGCGGTGATCGACGACATCCTGGCCATGTTGCTGCTCGGCGTGGTGGTCTCGCTGCAGGGCGGCGGCAGCATCGACGCCGTGCACCTGCTGGTGGTGCTGGCCGGCGCGGTCGGTTTCATCGCGGTGATCGGCTGGGGCGGCGCGCGGGTGATGCGCTGGAATTCCAGTTGGCTGGACAAGCCGCTGGGTCCGCATTCGCCGCTGATGATCGTGCTGGCGCTGTGCCTGGGTCTGGCCTGGCTGTCCACCCGGTTCGGCCTGGCCGCGATCATCGGCGCGTTCCTGGCCGGCATGATCGCCTCGGAAACGCGCCAGCAGCACAGCCTGGAAAAGCAGACCCAGCCGCTGCTGGCCTTGCTCACGCCGTTCTTCTTCGTGGTCACCGGCAGCAAGGTCGACCTGCACGAGCTGGCCAGCGGCGAGGCGCTGTGGATGCTGGCCGCGGTTACCGCGATCGCGATCGTCTCCAAGTTCATCGGCGGCTGGCTCGGCTCACTCGGCCTGGGCCGGCGCAGCGCCACCATCATCGGCTTCGGCATGGTGCCGCGCGGCGAAGTCGGCATCGTGGTCGCCACCCTGGGCCTGGCCGCCGGCGTGTTCGACAACCGCATCTACGCGATCATCGTGGCGATGTCGCTGCTCACCGCGATGGTGACGCCGCCGGTGCTGGCATGGCTGCTGCGACGTACGCCGGAAAACACACCGCGCTGATCCGCTCTGGCCCGGAAAGACGAAACGCCCCGGGCGGGGCGTTTCGCATGACGGATCGGCCGGCTCAGAAGCTGACTGTCACCCGCGCATACCAGAAGGCACCGTTGAAACCGAACGGCGAGGTGAGCGCGTACTTGACGCCGAGGTACTGCAACGTGGCGTTCTGCTCCTTGCCGGGGTAGGTGTCGAACACGTTGTTGCCGCCGACGGCCACCGTGAAGGTGTCGTTGAACTTGTAGCGTGCCTCCAGGTCCAGCAGCGTCTTGCCGCTGTAATGGTTCACGTCGTCCGGCGGATTGTTGCTGCCGAACAGGCCGACCGTGGTGCTCCAGCTGCCGTAGTGGTTGATCCGCGCGATGGCGTCGAACTGGTGCAGCCCGTAGTCGAAGGTCAGCACGGAGCGGGTCTTCGGCACCTGGTGCTCGAGGTCGTACACGAAATCGTTGTTGAGCGTGTCCGGCTTGACCTTGACCACGTCCTGCTTGTTGCGGTTGTAGCGGAAGTCGACGTTGAGCGTGCCGTCGCCCAGCTGGTGGTGCGTGTCGACCACGAAGTCGATGCCGCTGACGTGGGAGCCGAACGCATTGCCGAAGTAGCTGGCGTCGCTGCCGAGCAGCAGCGGCGCGTTCGGGTAGCCGCCGGCGGTGAGCTGGTCGACGGTGGCCTGGGTAATGGTCTTGCTGACCAGGCCGATGCGGTTGTCGATCCTGATCCGGTAGTAATCCAGGGTCGTGGTGATGTTGTCGATCGGCGTCCAGACGGCACCGACGGACAGGCTCTTCGACGTTTCGGTCTGCAGCGGTGTCGAGCCGAGCGCGCGCGCCACCGGATTGTTCACCGGATAAGTGCCGCTGGGGATCAGGCCACCCTGGGCGTTCGCCGTGGTGGTGACGTTCAGCGTGTTCGCCTGGCCCGGGGTCGGGGTGCGGAAGCCGGTGTTGAACGTGCCGCGCAGCGCGAACGTGTCGGTGAACGCGTAGCGGCTGGACACCTTGTACACCACCTTGGAGCCGTAGCCGTTCGCATGCTCGTAGCGCACTGCGGCGGCGCCCGACCACTTGTCGGTGAGGTTGGTCTCGGCGTCGAAGTAGGCGGAGTCGCTGTTCTGTGTGAAGCGTCCGGCCGCATCGGTTGGGAAGCCCTGGAAGGCGTCCGAGCCCACGCCGAACACCGAAGCGGTCGGCCCCACCTGGATCGAACCGGGGTCGCCCTGGTGGATGATGTAGGTTTCCTGGCGCCACTGCGTACCGAAGGCGAGCGTGAGCGGCGAGTCGTCGAACGAGCGGACGAAATCCGCGCCGGCTTCCTGCTCGCGCTGGGTCAGCTTGCCGGGACGGAAACTCGTGGGCGAAAGGCTGCCCAAGCTCGGGTTGATCGAGCCCTGCAACCGGTAGTCGACCTCGTTGCTGCCGGTGCGGTAGTGCGCATCCCACTGGAAGTTGCTCTGCGCGCCACCACGGACGCCGCCAACCAGCTGGTGGTCGGCGATGTCGGCGCCGAACATCGGGCTGTAGCCGCCGGGGAACAGCTTGTAGATCGGGTTGAGCAGCTCCCAACCACTCGGGCTGGCCGCATTGGCCGTGAGGTAGTTCGCCGGGTTGCCGCCGCCGGCGGTGATGCTGTCCACCAGCGACTGCGGTGCGTTCGCCGGCGTCAGGGTGCCGTTGGCGTAGCTGACCAGGGTGGAGCGGCCGGAGATGCCGTCCTGCGGCGGCAGCACTGGGGTGCGGTAGAAGAAGCTGGACAGCACCTTCTTGTCCATGAAGTTGCCGTAGCCGTAGAGCTGCACGTCGTCGGCCAGCGGCAGGCCCGCGTTGACGAACAGCTTGTTCGACTTGGTCTGCGGGTCGCCCCAGCGCTGGCCGAGGCCGTTGTACGGCACCAGGTTCGCTCCCACCACCGCCGCCACGGCCGCCGCGGCATGCTGCGGAGCGCCGCGCGAGGTGGGGTCGGTGGTTTCGCGCTCGGCACTCACATGCACGAAGCCGTCGGTGCCGAGCCGGAACCCCGCATCGGCGTCGTAGCGTCGCAGGTCGCCGTCGCCCTTGCCGTACTTGCCCAGCTCGGCGCTGAGCGTCACGCCCTTGGGTTCCTTCTTCAGGATCACGTTGACCACGCCGGCGATCGCGTCCGAACCGTACAGCACTGAGGCGCCGTCACGCAGCACCTCGACACGTTCGATCGCATTGGACGGGAACACCGAGAAGTCGACCGCTTGCGCGCCCTGGTTGAAGGTGCCGAGCGGATCGATCTGCAGGTTGACCAGCGCCGAACGATGGAAGCGCACGCCGTCCACCAGCACCAGGGTCTGGTCGGGCGACAGGTTGCGCAGCGACACCGGCCGCACGAACGCCGTGCCGTCAGCGATGGGAAAGCGCTGGGTGGTCAGCGACGGCACGATGTTGGTCAACGTGTCGCTCAGGTCCGCCGAAGGCTGCTCCGCAATCTGCTTGCCGCTGAACGCGTCGATCGGCGAAATGGATGCGGTCGGCGACAGGCCAGCCCGATGCGTGCCGGTCACCACCACCTCCTGCAGGTTGGTGGTCGTCTTGCTGTTTGCAGTGTTGCTCTTCCCCTGCACCTTGGTTGCCTGGCCGCTGGTGGACTGCCCTCCCCCATCCACCGCACCCGGTTCCTGCGCCTGCGCCGACCACGCCACCAGTGCAGCGGCGGCAAGTGCCGTGCGCACCGCGCGCAAAAGCACCACGTTGACACCCGTTTGTTTAGGCATCTGTTCCTCCCCTTGAATTAACCCCATTGGCCCCTGCATCGCAACCTACTCCTGCTCGACCCGCCGGAAAAGACTCACCACGGTTTCGACGATCGCCATCCGCAAAAGCGACATGGTGCGGGCTGAGCAAACCGCAATTTGATGTGGTTACGCGAAAACTTGCGGCATGGCGGAGAGACGGAATGCGCAGCTTTTTGTCTGGGCGATGGCCCTATTCGATGGCTCGCCGAGTCCAGGCGTTCGGCGACGATCAACCGTCCTTCGCATCCACGCGATCATCGTGGCGATGTCGTTGCCCACCACATGCGATGCCACGGGTACTGGCGTGGCCGCCGAAGCGCAGCACCGGTGCCCGCCCGGCCAGGGTTCCCGACGTGCGCGGCTGCATGCCGCTTCGACGCGCCGGGTCCGGCGGCGCTACGCTGTCCGCACCGGCGCCGCCGGCACCGACCGGAACCGAAGCATGGACCAGACCACGCCCGACACCGCCGCGCCGCTGATCCGCAACCGCACCTTCGACGAGATCGCCATCGGCGACAGCGCGACGATCGAGCGCGTGCTGACTGCCGCCGACGTGCAACTGCTGGCGACCCTCTACGGCGACAGCGATCCGCAGCAACTGGATCCGACGCACGCCACTTCGCCCGACGCCCACGACACGATCGGCCATGGCATGTGGGGCGTGGCGCTGATTGCCGCCGCGCTGGGCACGCGTCTGCCCGGCGCCGGTACTACCTGCCTGGAACAGTCGCTGCGTTTCCACGTGCCGGTACGCATCGGCGACACGCTGGCGGTGCAGGTGCTGGCGATCGCGCGGGATGCCGCCACCCGGCAGATCCGTTTCGCCTGCCGCGGCGTGAACCAGCATGGCGTGCTGGCAATCGACGGCACGGTCGAGGTGATCGCGCCCGCCGAGCACATCGACTACGCCACCACACGCCTGCCGGCAGTGCGCCTGCCTGACGGCGACGGCCGCCCGCTGCTGGCCCGCGCGCTGGCGCTGGGTGCGATCCGCGTCGCGGTGGTGCATCCCTGCGATGAAACCAGCCTGGCCGCCGCACTGGACGCACACGCGGCCGGCCTGATCGAACCAGTACTGGTGGCGCCGCGGGCGAAACTCGTCGAGGTGGCGCGCCAGGCCGGGCTCGATCTGGCCGGCATCGCCATCGAGGACGTGCCGCACAGCCACGCCGCCGCCGCGCGCGCGGTCGAGCTGGCCGCCGGCGGCCGCGTCGACGCGCTGATGAAGGGCAGCCTGCACACCGACGAGCTGATGGCGGCCGTGGTCGCTTCCGCCGCCGGCCTGCGCACGGCGCGGCGCATCTCGCACTGCTACCTGATGCACAGCCCGGCGTATCCGCGCCCATTCATCATCACCGACGGTGCGGTCAACATCGCGCCCACGCTGGAGGAAAAGGCCGACATCGTGCGCAACGCGATCGAGCTGGCGCACATCCTCGGCGTGACCACGCCGCGGGTGGCGATCCTCGCCGCGGTGGAGACGGTCAACCCGCGCATGCAGACCACGCTCGACGCCGCTGCGCTGTGCAAGATGGCCGACCGTGGCCAGATCACCGGCGCCGTGCTGGACGGGCCACTGGCGTTCGACAACGCGATCTCCGCCGCGGCCGCGCGGATCAAGGGCATCGACTCGGAGGTGGCCGGCCTCGCCGACATCCTGCTGGTGCCCGACCTGGAAAGCGGCAACATGCTGGCCAAGCAGCTGGAATACCTGGGCGGCGCCAGCAGTGCGGCGGTGGTGCTGGGCGCGCGCGTGCCGATCGTGCTGACCAGCCGCGCCGACTCGCGCGAGTCGCGCATCGCCTCGTGCGCGCTCGCCGCACTGGTGGCCCACCGCTACCGGCTCACCCCGCCATGAACGACAGCAGCACAGGCTCACTCATCCTGGTGTTGAACTGCGGTTCGTCCAGCATCAAGTTCGCGCTGTTCGACGCGAACGCGACGCCGCTGGCGCGCACGCCGGCGTGGGGCGGCAAGGTCGAGGGCATTACCGGCAATACCCCGCTGTTCAGCGAAAGTGGCACCGCGGCCGAGACGCTGACGCTGGACTGCGAGCACCCCTACCACGCCGCGCTGACCTACCTGCGCCAGCGCATCGTGGCGCGGCTGCACGGCCGCCGCATCGTGGCGATCGCGCACCGCGTGGTACACGGCGGCAGCAAGTATTTCGAACCGGTGCGGGTCGATGCCGCGGTGCTGGCCGACCTGAAGAGTTATATCCCGCTGGCGCCGCTGCACCAGCCGTTCGCGCTGGAGGCAATCGCCGCGCTGCTGGCCGAACTGCCGCAGCTGCCGCAGGTGGCCTGTTTCGACACCGCCTTCCACCAGAGCATGCCGACGGTCGAGAAGATGCTGCCGCTGCCGCGCTCGGCGTGGGATCAGGGCCTGCGCCGCTACGGTTTCCACGGTCTGTCCTACGCGTACCAGTCGCAGGTGCTGGGCGAGCGCTACGGCGACGCCGCGCGCGGCCGCACCATCGTGGCGCACCTGGGCAGCGGCGCCAGCCTGTGCGCCATGCGCAACCTGCAAAGCGTTGCCACCACCATGGGTTTCTCGGCGCTGGACGGGCTGATGATGGGCACGCGCTGCGGCGCGCTGGACCCCGGCGCGGTGATCTACCTGATGGAGATCGGCAAGCTGTCGCTCGAACGCGTGGGCCGCATGCTGTACCACGAGTCCGGCCTGCTCGGCGTTTCCGGGGTGTCCGCCGACCCACGCGAGCTGCTGCCGCGCGAAGCCGAGGCGCCGGTGCGCGAGGCGCTGGCGTTGTACGTGCGCAGCATCGTGCGCGAGGTGGGCGCACTGGCGGCCACGCTGAACGGACTGGACATGCTGGCCTTCACCGCCGGCATCGGCGAGCACCAGGCGGTGATCCGCGAGCGCGTCTGCGCCGGCCTGGGTTTTCTCGGCGTGGCGATCGACCCGGCCGCGAATGCCGCCAACGCGCCGGTCATCTCCAGCGCCGCCAGCGGGGTCAAGGTGGTGGTGGAAGCCGCCAACGAGGAATGGGTGGTCGCCACGGCCGCCGCGGCGCTCGTCCACGCCTGAGCATTCAGGCCAGCATGCCGGCGTCCTGCGCGCCCCACGCCCAGTTGCGGATCTCCGGCAGGTCCTCGCCGTTGTCGTCGATGTACTGCTTGTGCTCGAGCAGCTTGTCCAGCAGCTTCTGCTTGAGGTAGATGCCCCGCTCGCCCGCCTGCGGCACGCGGTTGATCACGTCGATCACCAGGTGGAAGCGGTCCAGCGCGTTCAGCACGGTCATGTCGAACGCGGTGGTGATGGTGCCCTCCTCCTGGTAGCCGTGCACGTGCAGGTTGTCGTGGTTGGTACGCCGGTAGGTGAGCCGATGGATCAGGCTCGGGTAGCCGTGGTAGGCGAAGATCACCGGCTTGTCGCGGGTGAACAGCTGGTCGAAGTCGTCGTCGTCCAGGCCGTGCGGATGCTCGCGGCGCGATTGCAGCTTCATCAGGTCGACCACGTTGACCACGCGCAGCTTCAGCTCCGGCAGGTAGCGCCGCAGGATCGTCACCGCCGCCAGCGTCTCCAGCGTGGGCACGTCGCCGGCGCAGGCCATCACCACGTCGGGCTCGCCGTGCTGGTCGCTGCTGGCCCACGGCCACAGGCCGATGCCCTGGCTGCAGTGCCGCTGCGCCGCGTCCATCGCCAGCCATTGCGGCGCCGGGTGCTTGCCGGCGACCACCACGTTGACGTAGTGGCGGCTGCGCAGGCAGTGGTCGATCACCGACAGCAGGCAGTTCGCGTCCGGCGGCAGGTACACCCGCACGATGCTGGCCTTCTTGTTGACCACGTGGTCGATGAAGCCGGGATCCTGGTGGGTGAAGCCGTTGTGGTCCTGCCGCCACACGTGCGAGGCCAACAGGTAGTTCAGCGAGGCGAGCGGGCGCCGCCACGGGATCGCCGCGGTCATCTTCAGCCACTTGGCATGCTGGTTGAACATCGAGTCGACGATGTGGATGAACGCCTCGTAGCAGTTGAACAGGCCGTGCCGCCCGGTCAGCAGGTAGCCTTCCAGCCAGCCTTCGCACTGGTGCTCGCTGAGCATCTCCAGCACGCGCCCCTGTGCCGCGAGGAATTCGTCTTCCGGTTTCCGTGCAGCCTCCCACTGCCGGTCGGTGGTTTCGAACACCGCGCCAAGGCCGTTCGAGATCGTCTCGTCCGGGCCGAACACGCGGAAGTTGCGCGACGGCTCGTTCAAGCGGATCACGTCGCGCAGGAACGGCCCCAGTGCGCGCGTGTCGCCGCTGCCGCGCACGCCGGGCTGCGGCACCGCGACCGCGTAGTCGCGGAAATCCGGCAGGCGCAGGTCGCGCAGCAGCAGGCCACCGTTGCTGTGGGGGTTCGCACTCATCCGGCGCGTGCCAGCCGGCGCCAACGCGGCCAGCTCCGGCCGCAGCCGGCCGTGCGCGTCGAACAGTTCCTCCGGCCGGTAACTGCGCAGCCACGCCTCGAGCTGCTGCAGGTGCTCCGGCGGGCTGCTGGCAGAGACCGACAGCGGCACCTGGTGCGCGCGGAAAGTGCCCTCGTTCGGTTTGCCGTCGACCAGCTTCGGCCCGGTCCAGCCCTTGGGCGAATCGAGCACGATCATCGGCCAGTGCGGCCGCGCAGTGACGCCGCGTTCGCGGGCATCGCGCCGGATCTGCCGGATCTGCGCCACCACCGCGTCCAGCGCCGCCGCCATCGCCTGGTGCATCGCCGCCGGTTCGCTGCCCGACACGAAGTACGGCGTCCAGCCATAGCCGCGCAGCAACTGATCCAGCTCGTCGTGGCCGATCCGCGCCAGCACGGTGGGGTTGGCGATCTTGTAGCCGTTCAGGTGCAGGATCGGCAGTACCGCCCCGTCGCCCACCGGGTCGAGGAACTTGTTCGAATGCCAGGCGGTGGCCAGCGGGCCGGTCTCGGCCTCGCCGTCGCCGACCACGCAGGCGGCGATCAGGTCGGGGTTGTCGAGCACCGCGCCGAACGCGTGGCTCAGCGAATAGCCGAGCTCGCCGCCTTCGTGCAGCGAGCCGGGGCATTCCGGCGAGGCGTGGCTGGGTATCCCGCCCGGAAACGAAAACTGCTTGAACAACCGCTGCAGCCCCGCTTCGTCCTGGCTGATGTCCGGGTACACCTCGCTGTAGGTGCCATCCAGGTACGCGTTTGCCACCACCGCGGGGCCGCCGTGGCCGGGGCCGGAGATGTAGAACATGTCCAGGTCGTACTGCCGGATCGCCCGGTTCAGGTGCGCGTAGATGAAGTTCTGCCCCGGCGTGGTGCCCCAGTGGCCCAGCAGCATGTGCTTGACGTGCGCCAGCGCCAGCGGTTCCTTCAGCAGCGGATTGGCGCGCAGATAGATCTGCCCCACCGAAAGATAGTTCGCAGCACGCCACCAGGCGTCGATGCCGTGCAGCTGGTCGGGGTCGAGCGGCTGGCGGGCGAGAGTATTGGTAGTCATGGTCTGGCAACCCCGCGAAGGCAAAGAACCCGGTTCGGTGCACTATGTACACCGCGGCTTGTGAATTTCGCTGCGACACCGCGTCACACCCAGGGTTCGACTGTTCCATCATCCGGATAGGTACCCTTGCCACGGCACCGGGCGGGGCCACACAGCGGAATCAGCAGCATGGCCGTACGCGAAAACACCGAAGACGGCGGCCCGGAAGCCCCGCCCTGGAAAGACCTCGGCGCCGGCCTGATCACCGGCGCCGCCGACGACGACCCCAGCGGCATCGCCACCTACTCGCAAGTGGGCGCGGCGTTCGGCTACGGCATGCTGTGGTGCGTGTTCCTGACCATGCCGCTGATGATCGCCATCCAGGCGATCAGCGCCGGCATCGGCCGCGTCACCGGCCACGGCCTGATGGACGGCATGCGCCTGCACTACCCGCGCAAGCTGGTGTATGCGTTGCTGGTGCTGATCGTCATCGCCAACGTGATCAACCTGGCGGCCGACATCGGCGCCATGGGCGCGGCGCTGAAGCTGCTGATCGGCGGCCCGGCCCTGCTCTACGCCGCGCTGTTCGCCGTGCTGTCGCTGCTGCTGCAGGTGTTCATTCCGTTCACCCGCTACGCGCCGATCCTCAAAGTGCTCACCCTGAGCCTGTTCGCCTACGTGGCCACCGTGCTGGTGATCGACGTGCCCTGGCGCGCGGTGCTCAAGAGCATCGTGCTGCCGCCGATCCGCTGGGACGCCGCCTACGCCGTGGGCCTGGTCGCCCTGCTCGGCACCACCATCAGCCCGTACCTTTTTTGCTGGCAGGCCTCCGAGGAAGTGGAGGAGATCGAGACGAGCAAGCGACGCAAGCCGTTGCAGGACGCGCCGCAACAGGCGCCGAGCGCGCTGCGCCGGATCGGCATCGACACCACGGTGGGCATGATCTTCTCCAACCTGATCGCGTTCTTCATCATCCTCACCGCCGCCGTGGTGCTGCATGCGCACGGCAAGACCGACATCCAGTCCTCGGCCCAAGCCGCCGAAGCGCTGCGACCGCTGGCCGGTGAGCTGGCCTTCGCGCTGTTCGCCGCTGGCATCATCGGCACCGGCCTGCTCGCCGTGCCGGTGCTGGCCGGCGCCACCGCCTACGCCGCCGCCGGCACCTTCGGCCAGCGCAGCGGGCTGGAACACAAGCCGCACGAGGCCAGGTTCTTCTACGGCGTGCTGATCGGCTCCGCCCTGCTCGGCATTGCCCTCAACCTCACCCCGCTCGACCCGATCAAGGCGCTGTACTGGAGCGCCGTGGTCAACGGCGTCGCCGCCGTGCCGCTGATGGTCGCCATGATGCTGATGGGCTCCAGCCGCAAGGTCATGGGCAAATTCACCATGCCGTGGCCGCTGAAACTGTTCGGCTGGCTGGCTACCACCGCGATGGGAGTGGCGGTGGTGGGGATGTTCGTGAGCTGGGGATGGTGAATCCGACCCCGCTTTTGGCAACCCCGTTTGGGCAGGCATGACGAGCAGGAAGCCGATCGGTCAGACCTTCCCGAAACCGGCCGGGATGGCCCTCGTCGCAACCATCTACAGCGGACTAGACTGCCCCACCTTCGAGGGACCAGCGCACAGCATCAGCCGCGTGGAGCGCCGTCGTGTCGAACAGCGGCACATGGGCGTCCGTCGGTCGAACCAGCAGGGAGATCTCGGTACAACCAAGGACGATGGCCTGTGCCCCGTTGCCGACCAGGCGGTCAATGATGCCCACGAATTCCTTGCGCGACTCTTCACGCACGACGCCCAGGCAAAGTTCGTCGTAGATCACCGCGTGCACCACGGCGCGATCCTCTTCGCCGGGAATGAGCACCTTGAGCCCATGGCTCTCCAGGCGCTCCCGATAGAAGTCCTGCTCCATGGTGAAGCGGGTTCCCAGCAAGCCGATGCGGGTCAACCCGGCGGCCTTGATCGCTGCGGCGGCGGGATCGGCGATATGCAACAAGGGAATGGAAACGGCCGACTGCACTTGCGCAGCCACCTTGTGCATGGTGTTGGCGCAGATCAGCAGGCCTTCGGCTCCTGCCCGTTCCAGTGCGGATGCGGCTTGCGCCAGGACCTCACCAGCCTTTTCCCACTCGCCGCTGCGCTGCAATTGCTCGATCTCGTGGAAATCCACGCTGAAGAGAACCAGCCTGGCCGAGTGCAACCCGCCCAGCTGCCGTTTGACCGCCTCGTTGATCTCCCGGTAGTAGGAGACGGTGGACTCCCAACTCATGCCGCCAATCAATCCCAGTGTTCTCATTTGCGCAGTCTCCTCGCAGATCTGTAGCGCCCGCCCCTCGATGGGAGGCGGACATCCGACGACCGCTTTTGCTCCTGCATCCTGCCTCGCAAGTAGGATGCTGCCTTGAACCGCACTACCATCTATCCGGAACTAGAAACGAGGGCCGGTTCGTGAAAGTAAACCTGCCCCCTGTTTTTGATGTCATTTCCTACCAAGTCCACTTTGATTCGAAAGAGCCCGTCGGAGCGACTATGAAAATATTGCATATCGCCATCACAAGCGCCACTCTTCTTTTGTTTGGCTGTTCATATAGGACTATGACACCAGACCGTTACTATCAATACGACCTCAATCTCGAGATAGAGGGAAAGCCTGTCGCATTTTCATATAACTGGCACTGCCACGAGGTCCACGGGCACACCTTAAGCGAAGAAAATTGGAATATCACGAGTGGAACAACATGGGTTCCAGCCAGAAACTACGCTTTGTGGCTAGCCAAGCCCATTGGATCGCAATCTATTGTTCTATTCTCACCAAATGCGTTTTGCATCAAGGACGCCATAAATCTAGACGACAACAATTACGCTATTGGATTTATCCGATCAGCAAAAGACCTATCCACAATTGACGTGTATGACAAGAGAACAAGAACACGTGACGGATCGACGCTAGTACTCAAGTCAGCAACAATTAGACAATTAGACCATATGGTCTATGACACCAAGACAAATACTCAGGATGTTCAGTTGAAGGCAATGCTTGTACAACAGTCGAAAGGGTATGAATTGGTCAGTGCGGTGATAGCGCCAGAATCAACCTGGAGTAAATTTGACTCACTCAGTAAAAATCTCTACGCCATGAAGGTAATTACTGCCGCAAACACAATAATCGGCGGCCGTACCGACGGGTATGTTTTCTTCCCGGGGCCCCACAGCTTTACCGGCAACAATTTGAGTTATGTACCACTAAGAGCATCCGGCGGTGTTTGGCGTCTGGATGGCCAGGATACAGCCTCTCCCTTTACCTACCACGCTGTAGCTAGCGCACGTAACAAAGTGAATTATCGCGGACTTGAATTTGAATTACTCAACGCCCAAGAAGTCTACGACCCCCAGGATCGAGTACTAATTGAGTTTGTGCGAAATTCCGACTTTCTTCCTCCTGTTCAATACATGGATCCAATTGGCAAGTAAATAACCCAAGTCCGAGCGCTCTTTTGATTGACCGTTTCAAACAAAAGCGGAGCCGGGTTCACTTTCTACCTGCGCATACGTAAGCTCCCCCGCCAGGTAGACATCCGGGAAATAGAGCTTTCTGGCATCGCTCCCTCGCCAGGAGGTTCCATGAAGAAGTCGAAGTTCACCGAGACGCAGATCGTCTCGATCTCCAAGCAGGCTAATATTCAAGAACGGAGCCAGACCCACTTTCACTTACTGCGTGGAAGTGGCGGAGAGAGTGGGATTCGAACCCACGGTAGGCTTGCACCTACGGCAGTTTTCAAGACTGCTGCCTTAAACCACTCGGCCATCTCTCCGTAGAACCTTCCACGCATGGCAGCCTTGCGCTGCCAATGACGCAGCGAGTCTATCAGGAACCCAACGGCGGACGACCGTTGCCGCCCTTTTTCGACAGTGCCACCAGGCACCCCACCAGGATCGCCACCGGAATCAGCGCACCGAGCAGCGGGAACAGCAGTACCGGCTCGCGTATCACCATCGGCACCAGCTGGGTGGCGCTGGCGAAGGCGATGATGCACAGGCGCCAACGGCGGTTGTGGCGGGCGAACCAGAAGCTGCCGATGACCAGCAGCAGCGCGATGATCGACAGCGCCAGGTCGATCATCGGCATTTGCCATACGCTATCGAAGCCGAGACGCATGCCGAGGACCGAGAGCAGCACCAGCATCAGGAAGTAGCTGGTGTAGAACTCGACCTTGTCCCACCGGCCGCCGGGCACCGCCAGGGTGTTCATGCGATGCGGTCCAGGCCGGCCATGTACGGGCGTAGTGCGGCGGGCACGGTGATCGAGCCGTCGGCGTTCTGGTTGTTTTCCATCACCGCGATCAGGGTGCGGCCGATGGCGAGGCCGGAACCGTTGAGCGTGTGCACCAGTTCGGGCTTGCCGCTGTCGGCGTTGCGCACGCGGGCCTGCAGGCGGCGCGCCTGGAAGTCTTCGCAGTTGGAGCAGCTGGAGATTTCGCGGTAGGTCTGCTGGCTGGGCAGCCACACTTCGAGGTCGTAGGTCTTGACCGCGGTGAAGCCCATGTCGCCGCTGCACAACAGCATCTTGCGGTATGGCAGGCCAAGTTTCTGCAGCACCTTCTCGGCGTGGCCGACCATCTCTTCCAGTTGCGCGTGCGACTGGTCGGCGCGGGCGATCTGCACCATCTCGACCTTCTCGAACTGGTGCTGACGGATCATGCCGCGGGTGTCGCGGCCGTAGCTGCCGGCCTCGGCGCGGAAGCACAGGGTGTGCGCGGTCATGCGCAGCGGCAGCGCGTCGGCGTCCTGGATGGTGTCGCGTACCAGGTTGGTCAGCGAGACTTCGGCGGTGGGGATCAGGTAGCGCTTCGTTTCGCCGACTTCGGTGGCGAACAGGTCGTCCTCGAACTTCGGCAGCTGGCCGGTGCCCTGCATGCTGTCGGCGTTGACGAGCACCGGCACGTTGCATTCGAGGTAGCCGTGCTCGCCGGTGTGCAGGTCGAGCATGAACTGGCCGAGCGCACGGTGCAGGTGGGCGAGCTGGCCGCGCAGCACGGTGAAGCGCGCGCCGGACAGCTTGGCGCCGGCGTCGCCGTCGAGCCAACCATGGCGCTCGCCCAGTTCGACGTGATCCTTCACCGTGAAATCGAACTCGCGCGGCGCGCCCCAGCGGGCGACTTCGAGGTTGTCGTGCTCGTCCTTGCCGATCGGCACGGAGGCGTGCGGGATGTTCGGAATGCCCAGCGCGATCTCAGCCAGCTTCGCCTGCACCTCGGCCAGCGCCTGTTCGTTGGCCTTGAGCTTGTCGCCGATGCCGGCGACTTCGGCCATCAACGCTGCCGTGTCCTCGCCCTTGGCCTTGGCCTGGCCGATCGCCTTGGAGCGGGTGTTGCGCAGGTTCTGCAGTTCCTGCGTTTCCATCGCCAGTTGCTTGCGGCTGTTCTCCAGCGACTCGACGACGCTCACGTCCAGCTTATAGCCACGGGTTTCGGCGAGGCGCGCGGCGGTTTCGGCGAGGCGTGAACGCAGCAGGGCGGGATCGAGCATGATCAAAGTCCAGGTGAAGGCTTGAACCGCGAATTATCGCTGGGGGGTGGTAGTGGCTGCAATGTGAGTTCAGGTGGCGTGAGGGGCTTCACCCCTCCCCGGCCCTCCCCTGCTGCACGCAGGGGAGGGAGCAAAGCGGCTCCGTAACAAGTCGGCAGAAGCCGGTTAGCTGGCCAGCTTGCGTTCGCTGCGGCCCAGCCACCAGGCCATCGCGGCGCCGGCGAGCAGCCAGCCGACGAGCTGCTCGACCAGTGCCGCCAGCGTGAAGTCGAGCGGGAAGCGATACCAGTTCCAGTACGGCACCATCGTGCACAGCCAGGTGAACAGCGCCGCTGCAGCGGCAAGTGCCACGCGCCGCCGGAAACCCAGTCCGGCCAGCCCCAGCACGAAGGCGAGGGCCAGTGCGGCGAGTGTGTCGGACGCCCACTGCCGGCCGATCTGCGGACCCATCTGCATCATGTCCTCGCCTTGCGGCAGGTAGACCACGAAGGCGTACGGCGACGTCACCGCCTTTTCCGAGTACGCCTTGAGTACCGCCTTGTCACCCATCTGCTTCGGATCCAGCGACGGCAGGATGTAGACGCCGGGCTGGGTGCCGAGCCCTTCATGCAGGCTGCTCAACACGGCGTTTTCGTTGGCCGGCAGGCGGATGCCGGTATCGCCCAGCCCCAGCGCCATGTGCGCCGCCACGCCCCACACGAACATCACGATGCCGCCGATCAGACCCGCCACGAGTATGCGCATAACTCTCCCTCCCCGCTTGATGCGGCAAATCTATGTCGGGTATCGCGGCAACGGCAAGGATGCTTGCAGCATGCGGGAATTATCTGCCGCGGGCTTTCTCGCGGGCGGCGCGCAGGGCCAGCAGCTTTTCGCGCAGCTGCAGTTCCAGGCCGCGCTCGACCGGCTCGTAGAACACGCTGCCGACCAGCTCATCGGGCAGGCATTGCTGGTCCAGCGCGATGCCGCCTTCGGCGTCGTGGTCGTACTGGTAGCCCTTGCCGTAGCCGAGGCCTTTCATCAGCTTGGTTGGCGCGTTGCGCAGGTGCATCGGCACTTCCAGCGTGCCGCCCTGGCGCACCGCGGCGCGGGCCCTGTTGTAGGCCATGTAGGCGGCGTTGCTCTTGGGCGCGATGGCCAGCCAGATCGCCAGCTGGGCCAGGCCGAGTTCGCCTTCGGGGCTGCCCAGGCGCTCGTAGGTATCCCACGCGTCCAGCGCCATGCGCCAGGCGCGCGGCTCGGCCAGGCCAACGTCTTCCACCGCCATGCGGGTCATGCGGCGGGCCAGGTACAGCGGGTCGACGCCACCGTCGAGCATGCGGCACAGCCAGTACACCGCGGCGTCGGGGTCGGACGAACGCACGGATTTGTGCAGCGCCGAGATCTGGTCGTAGAACTGCTCGCCCTGCTTGTCGAAGCGACGGGTGCGGTCGGCCAACACCTGGGCCAGGGTGGCTTCGTCGATGGTGCGGTCGTCGGCCAGCTCGGCGGCGATTTCCAGCAGGGTCAGCGCGCGGCGCACGTCGCCGTCGGCGGCCTGGGCGATCGAGTCGAGCGATTCGTCGGACACCTGCAGCTGCAATTCGCCCAGGCCGCGCTCGCTGTCGACCAGCGCGCGCTTCAGCGCGGCGATGATGTCGTCGGTCGAGACCGGTTCCAGCACGTGCACGCGGCAGCGCGAGAGCAGCGCGGAGTTCAGTTCGAACGAGGGGTTCTCGGTGGTAGCGCCGATGAAGATGATCACGCCGCGTTCGATGTGCGGCAGGAACGCATCCTGCTGGGTCTTGTTGAAGCGGTGCACCTCGTCGACAAACAGCACGGTGCGTCGACCCTGGGCGAAGTTCACCTCGGCCTCGGCCAGCGCCTTGCGCACGTCCGGCAGGCCGGACAGCACGGCGGAGATCGCGCGGAAATCCGCATCGGCGTAACGCGCCACCAGCAGCGCCAGGGTGGTCTTGCCGCAGCCGGGCGGCCCCCACAGCACCATCGAGTGGATCTTGCCGGCCTCCAGCGCGCGGCGCAGCGCCTTGTCCGGGCCGACCAGGCGCTGCTGGCCGACGATTTCGTCGAGGCTGCGCGGGCGCATGCGCTCGGCCAGCGGCTTGAGCGCGTCGGGTTCGGCGAACAGGCCGGCGCCGGGTGTGGGAACGGGACGGGGCATGCCCACATGATACGTCATGCCGCCGCTGCCCCATGGCGTGGCAGGCGAGCTATCCGGACAGGCGCTGGCGCATGCCTGGTCGGCGACGACGGCCGCGAGCCGCGCGATGGTCACACCTCGTCGGGGCGAATTCCCGCCGTTATCGTGTATTGGCGGTAGATGCCGTAGCCCACGCCGCACAGGCCGGTGAGCGTGGCCGGAATCAGCAGGGTGCGCTCGCCCAGCTGGCGGAACAGCACCGCGCCCACCCCGCTGCCGAAGGTGAAGCTGCCGATCACCAGCAGGCAGACGCGGATGCGCAAGGTGTCCACCTCCAGGCCGCGCAGGCGCTGACCGACATAGATGCCCAGGTCGGTGAACATGCCCGAGACATGGGTGGTGCGGAACACCATGCCGCTGTAGGTGCTGGCCATGCCGTTCTGCAACCCGGCCGCCATCGCGGCCAGGTCCAGGCCGTACGAGCTGCCCTGGTCCAGCAGCGGCACCGCGGCGAACAGCAGCAGCGACTCCAGCGCCAGCGCCACGCCGTAGCGCCGGCCGAGCTTCAGCGTGTTCTGCTGCACGATCAGGCCGCTGAGCACCGCGCCGACCAGGAAGGCACCGAGCGACAGCAGCCAGTGCCACGCCTCGCCGCCATCGCCGGTGCCCACCGCGATACCGAGCAGACTGGTGGAGCCGGTGAGGTTGGTGATCGACTGGTGGCGAAAACCCATGTAGCCGGCGGCGTTGACCATGCCGGCGATGAAGGCGAGTATGCCGCCGCCGATCCACGCCCAGCGCGGCAGCCTGCGCAGCACGGTCATGGCGGCATCAGTCCTTCAGCGGCTGCACGTCGATGACCGGCGCGTCGCCGATCACGTCGGCGCCCTTCGGCGGCACGAAGTTGAAGGTGGCCGGCGGAACCGGCGCGTTGCGCCGCCAGTCGGAGAAACGGATCTCGGTGGTGGAGCCGAGCTGGTCGCGGAACGTCATGCGGGCCAGGCCGTTGGCGTCAAAGCCGAGGTCGGCGTGGTCGAACTGCGGGTCCTTGCCGGTGGAACTGAGCCGCAGCCAGAGCAGGCCGTCGTGCTCGCCCTGCTCGACCACCTTGAAATCCTTGTCCATCTGCTTGAGGTCGGTCAGCACGGTGAGCGGGCTGTGCGCCTCCTCGCTCGACTGGATGCGCACGGTGACCTGCTCTAGCTCCGGGTCGTACAGCCACACGCGGCTGCCGTCGGCCACGATGGTCTGCTTGTACGGCGCCAGCGTGTCCCAGCGGAACTGGCGCGGCGCCTGCAGCGCCAGCGTGCCGGAACTGGTCTTGCTGGCATGGCCATTGACGTCGGTGAGGGTCTGGCTGAAGTGGCCGGTCAGCGAATGCAGGCCGTTGGCGAAGGCGTCCAGCCGCGCACGCGCCGGGCCGGTGGCCGCCTGCGCCACGGTGCCCAGCGACAGCGCCAGCATGATGGCGGGCAGGACAAGCATGAAGCGTTTCATCGGATTCCCGGAAGGTGAAGATGACGGTGAATTGTGGAGCGTATCGGCTTAATGGATCTGTAGGGCGGGCACTGCTCGCCGCTTTTACCCCATCCGCTTTTACCCCATCGGAGAGGAGAGCAGAAGCCGACGGGCGATGCCCGCCCTGCCAAAGGCTCAATTCTTCGGCGGCGGCGGCGCCAGCACCTCGCGGTTGCCGTTGTGCTGGGGCGCGCTGACCACGCCATCCAGCTCCATCTGTTCGACCAGCCGCGCGGCGCGGTTGTAGCCGATGCGCAGGTGCCGCTGCACGCCGGAGATCGAGGCGCGACGGGTCTGCGTGACAACCGCCACGGCCTTGTCGTACAGCTGCGTATCCGCGTCGCCGCCCTCTTCGCCTTCCTGCGGCAGGCCCGAGTCGTTGATGAACTTGCCGTCGCTGGTGGCCTGGACTTCCTCCAGCACGCCCTCGATGTAGTTCGGCGCACCCTGCGATTTCAGCCAGGCCACCACATGGTGCACCTCGTGGTCGTCGACGAAGGCGCCGTGCACGCGTTCCGGCGTGGCGGTGCCCGGCGGCAGGTACAGCATGTCGCCGTAGCCGAGCAGCGTCTCCGCCCCGGACTGATCAAGAATCGTGCGCGAGTCGATCTTGCTGGACACCTGGAACGCGATGCGGGTGGGAATGTTCGCCTTGATCAGGCCGGTGATCACGTCCACCGACGGGCGCTGGGTCGCCAGGATCAGGTGCACGCCGGCAGCGCGCGCCTTCTGCGCCAGGCGGGCAATGAGTTCTTCCACCTTCTTGCCGACGATCATCATCATGTCGGCGAATTCGTCGATGAACACCACGATGTACGGCAGCGGTTCCAGCGGCTCGGCGGCGAGGTTCGGCATCTCCGGATTCGGCCGGAACAGCGGGTCCAGCAGCGGCTGGCCGGCGTTCTCGGCGTCCTTCACCTTCTTGTTGAAGCCGGCCAGGTTGCGCACGCCCACCGCAGCCATCAGCTTGTAGCGGCGTTCCATCTCGGCCACGCACCAGCGCAGTGCGTTGGCGGCTTCCTTCATGTCGGTAACCACCGGCGCCAGCAGGTGCGGGATGCCCTCGTACACCGAGAGCTCCAGCATCTTCGGGTCGATCATGATCATCCGCACGTCTTTCGGGCTGGCCTTGTACAGCAGGCTCAGCACCATCGCGTTGACCGCCACCGACTTGCCCGAACCGGTGGTGCCGGCCACCAGCAGATGCGGCATCTTGCCGAGGTCGACCACGACGGGTTTGCCGCCGATGTCTTTGCCCAGCGCCAGCGCCAGCGGCGATTTCTGCTGGTCGTACTTGTCCGAACGCAGGATCTCGGAGAGATACACGATCTGCTTGTGGGTGTTGGGGATCTCCAGGCCGATCACGTTCTTGCCGGGGATCACATCGACCACGCGCACGCTGACCACCGACAGGCCGCGCGCAATGTCCTTGTCCAGGCTGGACACCTGCGAACCGCGGATGCCCGGCGCCGGCTCCATCTCGAAGCGGGTGATCACCGGGCCCGGATAGGCGCCGACCACCTTCACGTCGATCTTGAAGTCCTTCAGCTTGAACTCGACCTGGCGCGAGAGCACCTCGAGGGTTTCCTCGGAATAACCCGGACCCTGCGGCGGTGCCTCGTCCAGCAGCGACAACGGCGGCAGTTCGCCCGGCGCGGCTGCGCCGACGAACAGCGGAATCTGCGTTTCGAGCTTCGCGCGTTCGCTCTTGGTCACCGGCGCCGGCGGCGCCTCGATGCGCACCGGCTCGCGCTTGGCCTGGCGCACCGCGTCGGCTTTCTTCACCACTTCGCGCTCGGTACGCGCCTGCCGCGCGGCCAGTGCCTGCGGCGCCTCGCGCAGCTTGCCCTTGAGCCAGTCGACCAGCTTCAGCACGCCATGCCCGGTCCAGTCCATCACCTTGAACCAGGACAGGCCGGTGGCCAGGGTCACCGCGATCAGGAACAGCGCCAGCAACAGCAGCGGCGCGCCCTTGGCGCCGAACGCGCTGAGCAGAGCGTCGCCGACCCACACGCCGATGATGCCGCCCACGCCCTGCGGCAGCACCGGCTCGTCGTGGAAATTGAGGTACAGCAGCGCCGGGCCGGTGATGAAGAAAAACACGAAGCCGACCAGCCGCAACGCCGGTTCCCACGGATGCACCACCTGCTCGCCGCGCTGGCGCAGCACCTGCACGCCCAGCAACAGCAGCAACAGCGGGAAACAGTAGGCGACCAGGCCGAAGATCCAGCGCAGCAGGTCGGCGATGTAGGCACCCACGGTGCCGCCGAAATTGCGCGCGTGTTCCAGCTGGCCGGCGTTGGTCCAGCTGGGGTCGTGCGGGTTGTAGCTGAACAGGCACACCAGCAGGTACAGCGCCAGCGGCAGCAGCAGCAGGGCCCCGGCTTCGCGCAGCCGGCGCTTCAGCTCCTCGCTGAGGCCTTGTTTCGGTGATTGTCTGACATTCGTGCTGCGCGCCACGCCTGGTATTCCTTTCCTGCCCAAGGTCAGAGCATACCTTGCAGCGCGGGGTGCACCAGCTTGCCGCCGTCGACGTTGATGCCGCTATTCAGCGGGGCGAACTGGCGCCACTCGCTGCCCGCGGCCAGGCGCTGCACGTACGGCAGGATCGCGGCGGAGATCGCCAGCGACGAGGTCTGCGGCACCGCGCCCGGCATGTTGGTCACGCAGAAATGGGTGACGCCGTGCACGTCGTAGGTGGGTTTCTCCCAGGTGGTCGGATGCGATGTCTCGAAGCAGCCGCCCTGGTCGATCGCGATATCCACCAGCACGCTGCCCGGCTCCATCGTCTTCACCATCGCCTCGGTGACCACGTGCGGCGCCCGGGCGCTGGGGATCAGCACCGCGCCGACCACGATGTCGGCATCGCGCACTTCCTCGGCCACCGACGACTCGTAGGCGTACAGCGCGGTGACGTTGTTGCCCATCGCCATCATCTCGGCGAGGCGGTCGTGGCGCTTGTCGAACACCACCACGTTGGCGCCGGCAGCCGCGGCCAGCGCCGCGGCGTTGCCACCGGCGGCACCGGCACCGAGCACCACCACCTTGCCACGCGGGGTGGACGCCATGCCGCCGAGCAGCTTGCCCTTGCCGCCCTGCGGGCGATGCAGCAGCGTGGTGCCGAGCTGGGTGGCGATGCGGCCGGCGATCACCGACATCGGCAGCAGCAGCGGCAGCATGCCGTTCTCGGTCACCGACTCGAACGCCACGGCGGTGAGGCCGATGTCGAGCAGGCGGCGGGTCAGCGCGGGTTCGGCGGCCAGGTGCAGGTAGCAGAACAGCAGGTGGTGCTTCTGCAGCAGGGCCAGGTCGCCGGTGACCGGCTCCTTCACCTTGACGATCAGCTCGCCAGCCGCGTACAGCGCGGCGGCATCCGCCACCACCGTAATCCCTTCCCGGGCATAGGCTTCGTCGGCAAAGCCGCTTTTCAGGCCGGCGCCGGACTGGATGAATACGTCATGGCCGCGGCGCACCAGGTCGGCGGCGGCGGCGGGAATCAGGGCAACACGCCCTTCCATCGTCTTGGTTTCGGAGGGAATGCCGATGCGCATGGAATATGGTGTCCTGTGAAAGGTTGAACCCATCGCGCCACCGACGCGGTCGTGCCGCCGATCAGCCGATGCCTTGAATCGGTGCCGCGTATTCCCCATTCTTCCGGGGTCGTGTGCTCCATCGTCATCACCTGCTGCGTCCCGAAAGGAAACGGCCGCAGGAGCTGGAGCGAATAGCCACTCAAGTCACCCGAAAACCCAAGGATTATAACCACCATGAGCACCCCCAAACACAGCCGCCTGCTGATCCTTGGCTCCGGCCCCGCCGGCTACACCGCCGCGGTGTACGCCGCCCGCGCCAACCTCAAGCCGACCATGATCACCGGCCTGCAGCAGGGCGGCCAGCTGATGACCACCACCGACGTGGACAACTGGCCGGGCGACGTCGAGGGCCTGCAGGGTCCGGCGCTGATGCAGCGCATGGCCGAGCACGCCGAGCGCTTCCACACCGAGATGATCTTCGACCACATCCACACGGTGGACCTGAAGCAGCGCCCGTTCCGGCTCAAGGGCGACTCCGGCGAGTACACCGCCGACGCGATGATCATCGCCACCGGCGCCACCGCCAAATACCTCGGCATCGCCAGCGAGGAGAAGTTCAAGGGCAAGGGCGTGTCCGCCTGCGCCACTTGCGACGGCTTCTTCTTCCGCGACCAGGACGTG
This sequence comes from Rhodanobacter sp. B2A1Ga4, assembly GCF_018101315.1. Taxonomy (NCBI): domain Bacteria; kingdom Pseudomonadati; phylum Pseudomonadota; class Gammaproteobacteria; order Lysobacterales; family Rhodanobacteraceae; genus Rhodanobacter; species Rhodanobacter sp. B2A1Ga4. Next base: position 825,688 of record NZ_JADBJR010000001.1, read on the forward strand.
GTGGTGATCGGCGGCGGCAACACCGCGGTCGAGGAAGCGCTGTACCTGGCCAACATCGGCCGCAAGGTCTACCTGGTGCACCGCCGCGACAAGCTGCGCGCCGAGAAGATCATGCAGGACAAGCTGTTCGAGAAGGCCGCCGCCGGCAAGATCGAGCTGGTCTGGAACCACACCATCGACGAGGTGCTGGGCGACCACACCGGCGTCACCGGCGTGCGCGTGAAGGACGTCAACTCCGGCGTCACCCGCGACATCGCCGCCACCGGCTTCTTCGTGGCGATCGGCCACACGCCGAACACCGGCATCTTCGAAGGGCAGCTCGACATGCACGACGGCTACATCAAGATCCACAGCGGCCAGCACGGCATGGCCACGATGACCTCGGTGCCCGGCGTGTTCGCCGCCGGCGACGTGGCCGACCACATCTACCGCCAGGCGGTCACCTCGGCCGGCTTCGGCTGCATGGCCGCGCTGGACGCCGAACGCTGGCTGGACCAGCAGACGCCGGCGGGCTGATGAAGCAGGACTGAGTGGAAAGGAGTGAGGAATGAGCGGTGGCATGAACCGTACCGCTCGTTCCACACTGCATGGCCATGCACGAGATCCGCTTCCACGACGCGATCGCCGAACTGCCTGCCGCGGAATGGGACGCCCTGCGCGCCGAGGCGAACCCGTTCGTGTCGCACGCGTTCCTGCACGCGCTGGAACGCAGTGGCTGCATCCGTCCCGACTGGGGCTGGCAGGCGCATCACCTGGGACTGTACGAAGACGGCCGACTGCTGGCCGCCGCGCCGCTGTACCTGAAGGGTAACTCGCACGGCGAGTTCGTGTTCGACTGGAGCTGGGCGCGCGCCTGGGAGCGCGCCGGTGGCGAGTACTATCCGAAGCTGCTCAACGGCGTGCCCTACTCGCCCGTGCCCGGGCCACGCCTGCTGGCCGGCCATGACGCGCGCACGCCGTCGCTGCAGCGCGAACTGGTCGAGGCGATGCGCGGCGAAGCCGAGCGGCTGGGCCTGTCGTCGGTGCACGCGAACTTCCTGCAGGGCGCCGAACTGGCCGCGTTCGGCGACGACTGGCTGGCTCGCTCGGACGTGCAGTTCCACTGGCACAACCGCGGTTACCGCCACTTCCCGGACTTCCTCGCCGCGCTCAGCCACAAGAAGCGCAAGAACATCCTGCACGAACGCCGCCAGGTGGTGGCGAGCGGACTGGCCATCGAGTGGCGCAGCGGCGACACGCTCGGCCCCGATGAGTGGCAGCGCGTGCATGCGCTGTACGAAGCCACCTTCGACATGAAGGGCAACCACGCGGCGCTGACCGCCGCGTTCTTCCAGCGGCTCGGCACGCTGGGGTCGACCGTTCAGCTCGCACTGGCCCGTGCTGGCGCAGCCATCGTGGCGATGGCGCTGTTCGTGCAGGGCGGCAACGTGCTGTACGGCCGCTACTGGGGCGCGTCGACGGACGTGTCCGGCCTGCATTTCGAGCTGTGTTACTACCGCGGCATCGAATACGCGATCGCGCACCGGCTCGACCGCTTCGAACCCGGTGCGCAGGGCGAACACAAGCTGGCACGCGGCTTCCTGCCGGTGCGCACGCACTCGCGCCACTACCTGGCGAACCCCGGTTTCCGCGCCGCAGTAGCCACGGCGCTTGCCAGCGAGGCCGAAGCGGTCGACGCTTATGCCAACGAGCTGCAAGACCACAGCCCCTATGCCGAACACGGCAAGGTCGAACGATGAACCGGCTGCCGCTGCTGGATGCCGAAGCCTGGGACCGCTTTCCCGATCCGCGCCAGGCGCTGGCCGAACCGAACGGCCTGCTCGCGGTCGGTGGCGACCTGTCGCCGCAGCGGCTGCTGGCCGCGTACAGCCTCGGCATCTTCCCGTGGTTCGGCGAGCATGAACCGATCCTGTGGTGGTCGCCCGATCCGCGTTGCGTGTTCCGTACCGAAACCCCGCGGATCAACCGCAGCCTGCGCCGCCAGCTCAGGGGCAAGCCGTGGCGACTCAGCGTGGACCACGCGTTCGAGCAGGTCATCTGCGCCTGCGCCGCGCCGCGCGCCAACGACTCCGGCACCTGGCTGGTGCCGGCGATGATCGACGCCTATCGGCAACTGCACCGGCTCGGCCATGCGCACAGCGTCGAAGTCTGGGACGGCGAGCGCCTGGTCGGCGGCATCTACGGGGTGGCCATCGGCCGGCTGTTCTGCGGCGAATCGATGTTCAGTGCAGAAAGCGGCGGCTCCAAGCTCGCCCTGGCCGCGCTGGCGCACCTGCTGCGCGACATGGATTTTCCGCTGATCGACGCCCAGGTCAGCAACTCGCATACGCTGGGCCTGGGCGCGATCGAGATGCCGCGCGTGGAGTTCCTGCGGCAGGCTGCGCGGCTCGGCCAGATGCCCGGGCTGGTCGGCAGCTGGGCCGCCTTCACGCCGCGCCTGCTGCAGCCTGCCGCCGGCGGCTGAGCTGTCAGCCGGCCCGCGCGGTGTACTTGCGCGCCACGTAATCGTCGAGGATGCCCACGAACTCGTTCGCGATGTTGTCGCCGCGCAGGGTCATCGCCTTCTCGCCGTCGATGAACACCGGTGCCGCCGGCGCCTCGCCGTTGCCCGGCAGCGAGATGCCGATGTTGGCGTGCTTGGATTCGCCCGGGCCGTTGACGATGCAGCCCATCACCGCCAGGGTGAGGTTCTCCACGCCGTCGTACTTGATCCGCCACACCGGCATCTGCTCGCGCACATGTTCCTGCACGGTCTTGGCGAGTACCTGGAAGAACTCGCTGGTGGTGCGCCCGCAACCCGGGCAGGCGGTGACCAGCGGCGTGAACGAGCGCAGGCCCATGGTCTGCAGCAGTTCCTGCGCCACGATCACCTCGCCGGTGCGCGAGGCACCCGGCTCCGGCGTGAGCGAGATGCGGATGGTGTCGCCGATGCCTTCCTGCAGCAGCACGGCGAGCGCGGCGCTGGATGCAGTGATGCCCTTTGAACCCATGCCGGCCTCGGTCAGACCCAGGTGCAGCGCGTAGTCGCAGCGCGCGGCCAGGTCGCGGTACACCGCGATCAGTTCCTGCACGCCGGAGACCTTGCACGACAAGATGATGCGCTCGCGCGGCAAGCCGATCTTCTCGGCCAGCACGGCCGAATCCAGCGCCGAACGGATCAGCGCCTCGCGGGCCACGTGCGAGGCGTCCCACGGCTCGGCGCGGCGCGCGTTCTCGTCCATCAGCGCGGTCAGCATGCCCTGGTCCAGCGAGCCCCAGTTCGCACCGATGCGCACCGGCTTGCCGTACTGGATCGCCTTCTCGATGATCGCGCCGAACTGGCTGTCCTTCTTCTTGCCGAAGCCGACGTTGCCGGGGTTGATGCGGTACTTCGCCAGCGCCTCGGCGCAGGCCGGCTCGCGCTCCAGCAGCTGGTGGCCGTTGTAGTGGAAGTCGCCCACGATCGGCACCTCCACCCCCATCATCGCCAGCCGCTCGGCGATGCGCGGCACCGCGGCGGCGGCGGCCGGCGTGTTGACCGTGATGCGCACCAGCTCGGAGCCGGCACGGGCCAGCTCGGCAATCTGTTTCGCGGTGCTGGCCGGGTCCTCGGTGTCGGTGTTGGTCATCGACTGCACCACCACCGGCGCGCCGCCACCCACCATCACCTTGCCGATCTGCACGGCCACGCTGGGCCGGCGTAGCGCCGGCGCGGCCGGACGCGGTTTCTGTGCAGCAAGCTCACTCATGGAATCAACCGGAATACAGGTCGCGAAAGCTCGCGGCGATGGCGACAAGAATAACCGATCAGGCTTGCCCTCTTGCGACAAATCAGCGCACGCTGGTGCCTGCGGGGGCGGAGGTAGCCCATTCCTGTCTTTTTTGCACGTGGACGGATTGCCGCAGCGACTTGATCGTGGTCAAGGTGGCGTCGCATTCTTGCCTTAGAATTCGCCAGTTATCCAGCCGGGAAACCCCATGCCGAACACCGAGTATTACAACGACAGGGTCGTGCGCCAGTTCCTGTTGGCCGCCGCCGTATGGGGCATCATCGGCATGTCGGTCGGCGTGTACATCGCCGCCGAGCTGATGTGGCCGGCGCTCAATTTCAACTTGCCATGGATCACCTTCAGCCGGCTGCGCCCCGATCATACGTTCGGCGTGATCTTCGCCTTCGGCGGTTCGGCGCTGATGGGCACCTGCTACTACGTGGTGCAGCGTACCGGGCACGCCCGGCTGGCCTTCACCAAACTGGCCGGGTTCACGTTCTGGGGCTGGCAACTGGTCTGCGTGCTGGCCATGACCACGATGCCGCTGGGGCTCACCCAGAGCAAGGAATACGCCGAGCCGGAATGGTTCATCGACATCCTGATCGCGGTGGTCTGGGTCAGTTTCGGCGTGGTGTTCTTCGGCAGCCTGGCGCGCCGGCGCATCAAGCACATCTACGTGGCGAACTGGTACTACGGCGCCTTCATCATCGCCGTCGGCCTGCTGCACATCGTCAACAACCTCGCCATTCCGGTCTCGCTGACCAAGTCGTACTCGATCTATTCGGGCGTGGTCGATGCGATGGTGCAGTGGTGGTACGGCCACAACGCGGTGGCGTTCTTCCTGACCGCCGGCTTCCTCGGCATGATGTATTACTTCGTGCCGCGGCAGGCCCAGCAGCCGCTGTGGAGCTACCGCTTCTCGATCGTCAATTTCTGGGCGCTGATCTCGGTCTACATGTGGGCCGGCGCGCACCACCTGATGTACACCGCGCTGCCGGACTGGGTGCAGTCGGTCGGCATGGCGTTCTCGCTGGTGCTGCTGATGCCGAGTTTGGGTTCGGCGGCGAACGGGCTGCTCACCTTCAACGGTTCGTGGCACAAGCTGAAGACCGACCCGGCGGCCAAGTTCATGGTGATGTCGCTGGTGTTCTACGGCGCCGCCACGTTCGAAGGCTCGATGATGGCGGTCAAGACGGTCAACTCGCTGTCGCACTACACCGACTGGACGATCGCCCACGTGCATTCCGGCTCGCTCGGCTGGGTCGCGATGATCACCATCGGCTCGCTGTACGCGATGGCGCCGCGTGCGCTGGGCCGGCCGGAGATGTATTCGCACAAGAGCATGGAGCTGCACTTCTGGCTGCACATCATCGGCACCCTGCTCTACATCGGCTCGATGTGGACGGCCGGCGTCACCGAAGGCCTGATGTGGCGCGCCACCAACCCGGATGGCGCGCTCACCTACGGCTTCCTGGACAGCCTGATCGCGATCAAGCCGATGTACCTCATCCGCTGGCTGGGTGGCGTATGCATCCTGTCGGGCATGTGGGTGATGGCCTGGAACCTGTGGCACACGGCGGCGGACGCGCGCGCGCGGCTGATCAAGCCGATCCCGGTTCCCATCCCCGAGCCGGTACCGCACCAGGTACCCGCGCCACTGCCGGCCGTCGGCTGAGGAACACGTCATCATGGCTTACAAGCATTTCGAAGCAATCGAGAAACACGTCGGCCTGCTCGGCGTCCTGATCGCGATCATGGTCTCGCTGGGCGGCCTGGCCGAAATCACCCCGCTGTTCATGGAGGCGCATTCGGTGAAGGCGCCGCCGGGCGTGCAGCCGTACGACCCGCTGCGACTGATCGGCAAGGACGTCTACGTGCGCGAGGGCTGCTACCTGTGCCATTCGCAGATGATCCGTGCGCTGCGCTTCGAGACCGAGCGCTACGGCCATTACTCCACCGCGGCGGAATCGGTCTACGACCGCCCGTTCCAGTGGGGCTCCAAGCGCACCGGCCCGGACCTGGCGCGAGTGGGCGGCAAGTACTCCGACGACTGGCAGCGCATGCATCTGATGGACCCGCGCCAGGTGGTGCCGCAATCCAACATGCCCGGCTATCCGTGGCTGGCGCACAACAAGATCGATGCGGCCGACGTGCAGGCGCGCATGCGCACGCTGCGCCGGCTGGGCGACCCGTACACCGACGCCGAGATCGCCGGCGCCCCCGCCGCCGTGGAAGGCAAGACCGAGCTGGACGCGCTGATCGCCTACCTGCAGGGGCTGGGCATCAAGAATGAACCGGTCTCGACGGCGGCCGCCAATGCCGCGGCCAGTGACGGAGGCGCGCCATGACACCGATCAACCCGATCTGGGGCCATGTCGCCGGCGTATTCATCGTGCTGATGATGATCAGTTTCATCGGCATCTGGATCTGGGCCTGGCGCAAATATCACAAACCGACCTTCAACCGCATGGCGCACCTGCCACTGGAAGATGAGCCGGAAACCGATGGCCGCACGAAGGAGAATCGCCCATGAGCAGTGGCTGGTCGTTATGGGTGATGTTCCTGGTGGTGCTCAACATGGGCATCACGCTGTTCCTGTTCCTGTGGGGTCCGCGCGCGAAGATACCGACCCTGCCCGACGGCACCAGCGGCCATGTGTGGGCGCACGGCGTGCTGCGCGAAGGCGTGCGCCGGTTGCCGACGTGGTGGGTGGTGTTTTCTGCCAGCATGTTCGTGGCCGGCTTCGCCTACCTCTACCTGTACCCGGGTTTCGGCAACCACAAGGGTGCGCTGAACTGGACCTCGCACGGCCAGCTGCAGCGTGACCAGGCCGCCAACAACGCCAGGCTCGAACCACTGCTGGAACGCTTCCGCCTGTACCCGGTGGAAAAGCTGGCCGGCGATCCGGAAGCGCTGGCGATGGGCAAGGTGTTGTTCGAGGACAACTGCGCCGCCTGCCATCAGCGCAGCGGCAAGGGCAACATGCTGCTCGGTGCGCCCAACCTCACCGACAACGACTGGCTCTACGGCGGCAGCGGCAGCGACATCACCACCTCGATCCACGACGGCCGCAGCGGCGTCATGCCGCCGTGGGCCAGCCTGGGCGCGGACAACGTGAAGAATCTGGCGCAGTACGTGCTGAGCCTGTCCGGCTCGCCGCACGACGCGACCAAGGCCGCCGCCGGCCAGCCGCTGTTTGCTACCTGCGCGGCGTGCCATGGTGCCGAAGGCAAGGGCAATCAGGCACTCGGTGCACCCAACCTCACCGACAAGATCTGGCTGCACGGCGGTACCGTGGCCGACATCGAGAAGACCATCGGCGAAGGACGCCAGGGCCACATGCCGGCATGGAGCCCGCGTCTGAACGACGACCAGATCCATGTGGTCGCCGCCTATGTCTACCAGCTGTCGCACCCGGTCGATGAAAGCAGGCAATGAACCTTCGGCCCGGCACGGATCGGCGTGGTATCGGCAACCGATCGCGTGGCTGGGCGTGTTCGTCTTCGTGGCGTCGATGGCCGGCTGCATCTGGCTGATCGTGGTCGGCAACCGCTACGCCGACACGCCACTGGATACCGCGCACACCGTGTTTGGCGTGCCGGTCAGTGCACACAGCAGCGCCCGCCCGGCACCCAGACCGTCGACTGACCCACCGCCATGAACAGCTACGCGGCGTGGGCCCATCCGCAACTCGCCGCGCAGGTACTGCGCCCCCGCCGCGACGGTTGCAGCGAGATCGCACTCTCGGTCGAGGCGCTGACCGATGCCCGCCAGGTCCTGCAACTGGAACAACTGATCCGCTCACTGCCCGGCGTGCAGCGCGTTGCCATCGATCGCCCGGCGCGCCGGGTGCGGGTGGTGCTGGATGTCGGCCGTACGCCCTTGCCGACCCTGCTGGCGAATTTCGCCGCCGCCGGTTGCCCGGCGCAACCGCTGCAGCACGACAGCATCGACGATGCCCGCGCGCAGGAACAGCACGACGCGCTGAAGCGCCTGCTGGTGGCCGGCATGTGCGCGATGCAGGTGATGACCTATGCGTTCGTCATCTATATCGGCGTGGTCGACTTCGTCGATTTCAGCACGCGCAACCTGTTCCGCTGGCTCGGCCTGCTGACCAGCGTGCCGGTGGTGTTCTACTCGGCCATGCCGTTCTTCCGCGGTGCGCTGCAGGAACTGCGCGAGCGCCGGCTCGGCATCAACCTGCCGGTCGCGCTGGCGGTGGCCCTGGTGTTCCTGGCCAGCATGATCAACACCCTGCGCGGCAGCGGCGAGATCTATTTCGATTCGGTGACCATGTTCGTGTTCCTGCTGCTGGGCGGGCGCTACCTGGAACTGCGCTCGCGCCACCGCAGCGGCGCGATGGGCGATGCGGTGATCGACACCGCGCCGCTGCTGGCGCAACGCCGTCGTGCCGATGGCGAACTGGAAACGGTGCCGGCGATGACCCTGCTGTCCGGCGACCGCGTGCACATCGCCGAAGGCACCCGGGTGCCCGCCGACGGCGTGCTGCAGAGCGCGGACGTCCGGGTGGATGAAGCGCTGCTGTCGGGCGAGTCGCGACCGGTGCGACGCGTGCGCGGCGACCAGCTGATCGCCGGCAGCGTGCTGTTGTCCGGCCCGGCCGAACTGATCGTGGAGCACAGCGGCAACTCCACCACCGTGGCGCGACTGGGTGAACTGGCCACGCGCGCGCGGCAGGCACGCGTGCTTAGCGCCGCCAGCGATCGCGAGGTCGGCCGCTTCGTCGCCCGCGTGCTGGGGCTAACCGTACTCACCGCACTCGGCTGGTCGCTGGTCGATCCCGCGCGCGCTTTCGACGCGGCAGTGGCGGTGCTGGTCGTCGCCTGCCCCTGTGCGTTCGCACTCACCCGCCCGGCCACGCTGACCCGGGCACTGGGCGTGCTGGCCGGTCGCGGCGTGCTGGTCACCCACGGCGAGGCACTCGGCCAGTTGGCCGCGGTCGACTACGCGATGTTCGACAAGACCGGCACGCTGACCGTGCCGCAACTGGACCGCCACGCGGTCGAGCCCTTGCGTGGCGACAGCGTCGAGCAGGTGCTGCAACTGGCGGCCGCGCTGGCGCATGAAAGCTCGCACCCGCTGGCCCGTGCGCTGGCCGACACGGCACGCCAGCAGGCGCTGCCACTGCAGGCGCAATCGGTACAGGTGGCTGCCGCTGCCGGCATCTGCGGCGAAGTGGCGGGTCGCCCGTTGTGGCTGGGGCGGGCTGACTTTGCCCTGGCCCCGAGTGGCCAGGCGATTCCCTCCGGCATCAGCGATGCCTTGCTGCTGGCCGATACTGAGGGTGCCATCGCTACCTTCCATCTCGACGAACAGCCGCGCGCCGATGCCCGCCGCATGCTCGACTTCCTGCGCGCCGACGGCATCGCGACCAGCATGGCCAGCGGCGATGCCGCCAGTCGCGTGGCGGCGGTGGCTGATCGCCTCGGCATCGCCGACTGGCATGCACGGCAATCGCCCGCGGACAAACTCGAACGCCTGCAGGCCGCGCACGCCAAGGGACATACCACGCTGGCCGTCGGCGACGGCAGCAACGACGCACCGCTGCTGGCTGGTGCCGATGTCTCGGCGGCGCTGGCCTCCGGCACCGAGCTGGCCCAGGCCCATGCCGACCTGTTGCTGCTGGATGGACGGCTGAGCGGACTGGTCGACGCACGCGCGATCGCCTGCCAGCTGCAGCAGATCACCGCGCAGAGCCGCCGCTGGGCGCTGGCCTACAACCTGTGCGCGGTGCCGTTTGCGGCATTCGGCCTGGTACCGCCATGGCTGGCCGGCATCGGCATGTCGCTCAGTTCGCTGGTGGTGGTGCTGAACGCACTGCGCGTGGGCAGCCGGGAAGCGACTTCGGACGAACGCTCCGGCCCGGCAACCGGCGCACGCGAGTTGCCGGCATGAACATCCTGCTGGTACTGATTCCGGTAACCCTGGTCATCCTGATCGTGGCCGTGCGGCTGTTCTTCTGGGCGGTCAACCACCAGCAGTTCGACGACCTGGACAGCCCTGCGCAACTGCCGCTGATGGACGACCAGCCCGAGCCGGTGCCACCGGCGGAAACCTCCGAAAGCGATTCCGCCACGCCACCATAAGGGCGGGCACTGCCCGCCAGCAGACTCCTACGGCTTGCGGCGCAAGGCGGCTTGCAGCAGGCGTTGCTGCACGCGTTCGGACACGCTTGCCGGCGCGTCCAGGCCCATCCGCGCCAGCGCCTCGCCCTCGCCAGCAGCCACCTCGCCGGGACGCACGACGGCGCCCAGCAATCGCCATCTGCCGCGCCAGTTGCCGCTGCAGGATTTCAGCCATTCCAGTGCCGGCAGCAGGCGCTGCTCGACCCCGGTGAAATCGCTGCCGAACGGAAACGTCGGCAGCAGGCCTTTCTGCCGGAACGGTGCCAGCACCTCATGCAGGTGGTCCGGGCGATGGCGGCGCCAGGCTTCCGGTATCACGAAATCCGCGGCCAGCTTGCGGTGCGCCTTGGCCTGCGCGCACAGCGCGTCGAGGAAGCGCGCATCGGCGATCGACAGCATCGCCTCGACGCACTCGTCATCGCTCTTGCCGCGCAGGTCGGCAACACCGTACTCGGTGATGACGATGTCGCGCAGGTGGCGCGGGATGGTGGCCTGGGCGTAGTTCCAGCGGATGTTGCTCTCGATCCCGCCTCGACTCTCGCGGGTGGCACGCAGCAGCAGCGCCGAACGACCGTCCGGCAATTCGTGCGCCATCGCCACGAAGTTGTACTGGCCGCCAACGCCGCTGACCACGGCGCCGTCCTCCAGTGTGTCGGACACCGCCGCGCCGAGCAGGGTCGCCATCATGCAGGTGTTGAAGAAACGCGCGCCGCGCCGTTGCAGCATCGCCAGCGCCTGGTGGTCGCCGTACAGCTGGTTGACGTTGGACACCGCGCACATGTCGATCGCGTCCGGATCGGCCGCCTCGGTGGCGTCGAGCCAGTCGTACAGCTCGCGCGAACCGAGGAAGAACGCGCCACGCAGGTAGTGTCCGCCCGGCGTGGCCGGGTCCAGGCGGCCGTCCGCGGCGGCGCGTTCCAGCGCCAGGTCGTCCCAGCTGCGCCGTTTCAGGATGCCAGCGCGCTGCAGGTGCATGAAGCCGTCCATCACCATCTCGCTGGCGCCGTACAGGCCGGCCCCGAACGGCGCCAGGCCGCCCAGCTGGCCGGCCAGTGCGTGGGTGGCGCCGCCCGGGTCCAGCGCCACCAGCGCGCGCCGCCATTGGGTGTTGTCGTGCTGGCGCAACAGCAGCGCCTTGACCAGCGCGTCGGACAACGCGCCGATGCCGATCTGCAGGCAGCCGCCATCCCTGACCAGCGCGCTGGCATGCAGGCCCAGCGCGTATTCGACGAGATCCACCGGCGACCGCGGCAACGCAAACAGCCGCGATGAATGTTGCGGGCGCAGCTCCACGTCGAAATACGCTTCCGCTACCTCGGCATCGCCGCCCAGGTACGGCAGCTCCGGATGCACCACCGCCACGCATAGCGGCCGCCGGCCGCTCGATTGCGCCTGGCGCAGGAAATCCAGGGTCAGGTCAGGGTTGCACGACAGGCTGTAATGCACGCCGTCCGGCCCTTCGCGCCGCGCCACCAGTTGCACCAGCAGGTTGATGTCCTGCGCCGCCAGGTCGCGCGCCACGTGGGTGTAGTTCTGGCTGATGTAGTTGCGCTGGGCGCTGGCCGAATGCAGCAGCGCGCCGGACTGCATGTAGAACTCGTGCACCTCGACGTTCGGGGGCAGCGCATTGCGTGCCTGGTCGAGCGCGTACTGCGGGTCGATCGCGTCGGCGCCGAAGTGGCGTTCGACGAACGGCCCGAGGAAACGCTGCTCCAGCCCCGGCGCCGGATGCGGCCGGGTCAGCGACAGCGCGGTGTACAGGCGCATCGAGCGCCCGGCGTCGGCGGCGACCAGCCGGTACAGCGCATTGAGCAAGCCATGCGGCTTGCCCAGGCCCAGCGGCGCGGCGATGCGCAGGTGCGGACCCAGTGCGTGCGCAAGATGGCGCGCGCAGGCCTCGGTGTCGGCGTAACGGTGCTCGATCGGCATGCGCGCGATCATGCCAGAAGCCCCGCGACGTCGGCGCGTCGACAAGCCATCGCCTACACTCGGGCCATGCCCACGCCACTGATCCCTGCCACCCGGAGCCGCCTGCTGGCCGAACAGGCGCTCAGTCGCGCCGCCGGCGCGCCGCTGCTCAGCGGCAACGCGGTGGATCTGCTGATCGATGCCGCCGCCCATTACGAAGCCTGGCTGGCGGCCATCTGCGGTGCGCGCCAGCGCGTACTGCTGGAGAACTACATCATCCGCGACGACGCGGTGGGACGCGCCTTCCGCGATGCGCTGGTCGAACGCGCCCGGGCGGGCGTGTTCGTCGCGGTGGTCGCCGACTGGCTCGGCTGCCTCGGCCAGTCGCGCGGCGCGTTCTGGGCGCCGCTGCGCGCGGCCGGCGGCGAGGTACGCGTGTTCAACCCGCCGCAACTGGGCGAACCGCTGGGCTGGATCAGCCGCGACCATCGCAAGCTGCTGGTGGTCGACGGCGTGCTCGGCTTCCTGTCCGGCGTGTGCATCAGTGCGAAATGGCTGGGCGACCCGGCACGCGGCGTGCCACCGTGGCGCGACACCGGCGTGGCGCTGCGCGGCCCGGCGGTGGCCGAGCTGGAGGCCGCGTTCGCGCAGAGCTGGGGCGAGACCGGCGCGGCGCTGCGCCAGCTGCCGACCGTCGCGGAGCCGGCCGCGCCGGCTGGCGACGTGGCGTTGCGGCTGATCGCCACCCAGCCGGCCACCGCCGGCATGTACCGGCTCGACCAGCTGGTCGCCGCGATGGCGCGCAAGACGCTGTGGCTCACCGACGCCTACTTCGTTGGCCTGGCGCCGTACGTGCAGGCGCTGGTCGCCGCCGCGCGCGACGGCGTGGACGTGCGCCTGCTGGTACCCGGCAGCAGCGACATCCCGGTGGTGGCCGGCATCTCGCGCTCGGGCTACCGGCCGCTACTGAAGGCCGGCATCCGCGTGTTCGAATGGAACGGTTCGATGCTGCACGCCAAGACCGCGGTGGCCGACGGCCAATGGGCGCGGGTCGGCTCGTCCAACCTCAACATCGCCAGCTGGCTGGGCAACCGCGAGCTTGACGTGGCGGTCGAGGACGCCGGCTTTGCCGGCCAGCTCGCCGCGCAATACGAACAGGACCTGGGCAATGCCACCGAGATCGTGCTGGCCTCGCGCCGGCGCCGGCACGGCAACGGCAGCCGCGAAAAGGTGTGCAGCAGCGAAACGCGGCCGCCGCGGGTACGCCACGGCGGCGGCAGCTCCGGCCGCGCCGCCGCCGGCGCGCTGCGCATCGCCAACAGCGTCGGCGCCGCACTGGCCAACCGGCGCGTGCTCGACGACACCGGCAGCGGCTCACTGGTGATCGGCACGATCGTGCTCATCGTGCTGGCGGTGGTCGCGTTCGCGTGGCCGGCGTGGATCGGCTGGCCGTTCGGCGCCCTCGCTGCCTGGTTCGCGCTGAACCTGGGCATCCGCAGCTGGCGCGCGCGCAAACGTCGCTGGCGCGAACTGCGCGACGCGGATGACGAGTGAGGCCGGCCCGTCCTCTTCAGGCTTTCCCTGCGCTTCCCGTGTCAAGCGGATGTTTTCTCACAACTTGATACAACGCGCATGTTAGGCTCGCGCCCCTATGTCCGCGCCGTTCGACGACACCACGCCACGCCATGTACTGACCCCCAGCTCGCTCAATCGGCTGGTGCGCGACCTGCTGGGCGACGCGCTGCCGCAGGTATGGATCGAGGGTGAGCTGTCGAACGTGGCCAAGCCGGCGTCGGGCCATCTGTACTTCACCCTGAAGGACAGCGGCGCCCAGGTGCGCTGCGCCATGTTCAAGATGAAGGCGTCCGCGCTGCGCTTCCGCCCGGTCGATGGCATGCAGGTCTTGCTGCGCGCCAAGGTTGGCCTGTACGAGCCGCGCGGCGAATTCCAGCTGGTCGCCGAATACATGGAGCCGGCCGGCGAAGGTGCGCTGCAGCGCGAATTCGAGCAGCTCAAGGCCAGGCTCGACGCCGAAGGCCTGTTCGACCCGGCGCGCAAGCGCGCCCTGCCCGTCTACGCGCGGCGCATCGGCGTGATCACCTCGGCCACCGGTGCGGCGATCCGTGACGTGCTCAGCGTGCTGGCCCGGCGCTGGCCGCTGGCCGAGGTGGAAGTGCTGCCGGTGCCGGTGCAGGGCCGCGAGGCGCCGCCGGCGATCGTGGCGATGCTGCGCAAGGCCTCGGCCAGCGCACGCTACGACGTGCTGCTGCTGACCCGCGGCGGCGGTTCGCTGGAAGACCTGTGGGCGTTCAACGAGGAAGCGGTGGCGCGGGCGATCCACGCCAGCGCGGTGCCGGTGGTCTCCGCGGTCGGCCACGAGATCGACTTCAGCATCGCCGACTTCGTCGCCGACCTGCGCGCACCCACGCCCTCGGCCGCCGCCGAATTGCTGGTGCCCGACGCGGTGGCGGTCGATCGCCACCTGCGCCAGCTGCAGCAACGCCTGGCCACCTTGCAGCAACGCCAGCTGCAGGCGCATTCGCAACGCGTCGACCACTTGCTGGCGCGACTGCAGGCGCAGCGGCCACAAGCGCGCTTGCAGCGCGACCGCGAACGGCTGCAGCACCTGCAACGCCGCCTGATTGCCGTGCTGCGCGAACAAGGCCAGCGGCGCCACACGCGACTGGAGCGCCTGCACGCGCGCCTGCTGGCGCAGCATCCGCGTGCGCGCCTGTCGCTGCTGGCACGCCGGCTGGCCGAACAGGATCAGCGCCTGCGCCGCGCGATCACGCACATCCTCGAACGCCGGCAGACGACGCTGCGCCACGCCGGCCATGCACTGCACGCGGTCAGCCCGCTGGCCACGCTCGAACGCGGCTACGCGATCCTGTTCGAGGCGGACGGCCAGGTGTTGCGCTCGGCCCGAGGTGTCGCCGTGGATACGCGGTTGCGCGCACGCCTCGCCGACGGCGAGTTGCCGCTGCGGGTCAGCGACGACTGACCGCCCCGCTCACGCAAACTGAACGCCGCGGCCCGCATCCTTCACGCCTCTCCCACGGAGGCGATGCATGAAGGCGGCGGCGTTGTTCGTGAAGGCCCTCGAGGCCGAGGGCGTGCATTGCATCTTCGGCGTGCCCGGCGAGGAAAACCTCGACCTGGTGGAAGCGCTGCGCGAATCATCGATCCGGTTGATCGTGACCCGCCACGAACAGGCCGCCGGCTTCATGGCCGCGACCTGGGGCCGCCTGACCGGTGAGGCCGGCGTGGCGCTGGCCACGCTCGGACCCGGCGCCACCAATCTGGTCACCGCGGCGGCCTACGCCCAGCTCGGCGCGATGCCGATGCTGATGATCACCGGCCAGAAACCGATCCGCACGCACAAGCAGGGCCTGTTCCAGCTGGTCGACGTGGTCGACATGATGCAGCCGCTGACCAAGTACACGCGCCAGCTGGTGTCCGCGCCGACGATTCCGGCGCGGGTGCGCGAGGCGTTCCGCCGCGCCGAGGAGGAGCGTCCCGGCGCGGTGCACCTGGAACTGCCGGAGGACATCGCACGCGACGACGTCGAAGACGCGATCCTGCTGCCCACCGGATACGCGCGCCGTCCCTCGCCCGACGATGCCGCACTGGTGCAGGCGGCCGAAGCGATCGGCAATGCAGGGAAGCCGATCCTGATGATCGGCGCCGCCGCCAACCGGCAACGCACCGCAGTGGCGTTGCGCGCGTTCATCGACAAGCTCGGCCTGCCGTTCTTCACCACCCAGATGGGCAAGGGCGTGGTCGACGAGGACCACCCGCTGTGGCTGGGCAACGCCGCGCTGTCGGACGGCGACTTCGTGCACCGCGCGATCGACGCCGCCGACGTGATCGTCAACGTCGGTCACGACGTGGTGGAGAAGCCGCCGTTCTTCATGCAGAAAGGCCGGCGCACGGTGATCCACATCAACTTCGCCTCGGCCGAGGTGGACACCGTGTACTTCCCGCAGATCGAGGTGGTCGGCGACATTGCGCATACAGTCGAGCGGCTCACCGATGCGCTGGAGCCGCAAGCGCACTGGGACTTCGCCTGGTTCGACAAGGTGCGCCACGCCTTCCACGCGCAGCTGAAGGAGCACGCGGACGACGCACGCTTCCCGATGCACCCGGTGCGCATCGTCGCCGACACCCGTCGCTGCATGCCCGACGACGGCGTGCTGTGCCTGGACAACGGCATGTACAAGCTGTGGTACGCCCGCTACTACCGCGCGCGCCAGCCGAACACCGTGCTGCTGGACAACGCGCTGGCCACCATGGGCGCCGGCCTGCCCTCGGCGATGGCGGCGAAGATGGTGTACCCGCAGCGCAAGGTGCTGGCGATCTGCGGCGACGGCGGCTTCATGATGAACGCGCAGGAACTGGAAACCGCGGTGCGGCTGAAGCTCGACCTGGTGATCCTGCTGCTGCGCGACGACGCCTACGGCATGATCCGCTGGAAGCAGGCCGAGATGGGCTACGCCGACTACGGCATGCAGTTCGGCAATCCGGATTTCGTGCTGTTCGCCGAAGCGCATGGCGCGCACGGCCACCGCCCGGCCAGCGCTGACGAGTTCCTGCCGACACTGCAGCGCGCCTACGCGCAAGGCGGCGTGCACCTGATCGACCTTGCCATCGACTACAGCGACAACCACCGCATCCTCGACGAGGAAATCCGTCGACTGAGCGCGGCCGTCTGACCCGGAGACCCCCATGCTGGACAAGACCTATCCCTACTACCTCGCCAACCAGCCGCAAACGTCGAAGAACATGCTCGACGTGCGCGACAAGTACAGCGGCAAGCTCGCCACGCGCGTCGCCGTGCCGGACGCAAAAGCCACCGAGAAGGCGATCGCCGCCGCGGTGAAGGCGGCCAGGCCGATGCGCGAGTACAAGCCGTGGGCGCGCCAGGCAGTGCTGCAGCATTGTGCGCAGCGCTTCGCCGAACGCCGCGACGAGCTGGCCGAGGCGCTGTGCATCGAGGCGGGCAAGCCGATCAAGGATGCGGCGGGCGAAGTGACGCGGCTGATCGAGACCTTCCGCATCGCCGCCGAGGAGGCCGTGCGCATCAACGGCGAGACGATCAACCTGGAACTGGCCAGCCGTCTGGACGGCTATCACGGCTACACCAAACGCGTGCCGCTGGGACCGGTGTCGTTCATCACGCCGTTCAACTTTCCGCTGAACCTGGTCGCGCACAAGGTGGCGCCGGCGATCGCCGCCGGTTGTCCGTTCGTGCTCAAGCCATCGGAGAAAACTCCGATCGGCGCACTGATCATCGGCGAGGTGCTGGCCGAGACCGACCTGCCGAAAGGTGCGTTCTCGATCCTCACCCTGGACGGCGCGCATGCCGCACCGCTGGTCGAGGACCCGCGCCTCAAGCTGCTCTCGTTCACCGGCGGGCAGATCGGCTGGGAGCTGAAGGCACGCGCCGGGCACAAGAAGGTGACGCTGGAGCTTGGCGGCAACGCCGCCTGCATCGTCGACGCCGACCAGGGCCCGAAGCTGGACAAGGTGGTCGCACGGCTGATCTTCGGCGCGTTCTACCAGTCCGGCCAGAGCTGCATCGGCGTGCAGCGCATCTACGCCCATGCCGACATCTACGACGCGCTGAAGCGCAAGCTGGTCGCCGCCACGAAGAAACTCAAGGCCGGCGATCCGAAAGACAAGAGCGTGTTCCTCGGCCCGATGATCGACGAAGCCGCTGCCGAGCGCCTGCACGGCTGGATCCTCGAAGCGAAGAAGGCCGGCGGCAGGATCCTCTGCGGTGGCAAGCGCAGCGGCAACATGCTGGACGCCACCCTGATGGAAAACGTGCCCGCCGACGCCAGGGCAAACCGCATGGAGGCGTTCGGTCCGTTCGCCCTGCTCGCTCCGTTCAACGAGTTCGACGACGCCATCGCGCTGGTCAACGACTCCGACTACGGCCTGCAGGCCGGCGTCTTCACCGACAGCCTCGACCACGCGATGCGCGCGTGGAACGAACTGGAACAGGGCGGCGTGATCGTCAACGACATCCCCAGCTTCCGCGTGGACAACATGCCGTACGGCGGCGTGAAGCTGTCCGGCCTGGGCCGCGAGGGCGTGCGCTACGCGATCGAGGACATGAGCGAGATCCGCCTGATGGTGATGCGGGAAGTCTGATGATTACAGCGCGCCGGGTTTCGTGGCCGTGACGTTCCAGCCCATCGCGTTGTAGACGTGATAGCGCACGATGCCGGCGTACTCGTGCAGGGCCAGGTCGGCCATGGCGAAGTTGTACGACAGCGGCAGCCAGGACAGCACGCCGTCGACGTGATCGGCTGGCACCAGCACGGCATGAATGCCGAAGTGCATGAAGTACAGCATGGCACGGCGCAGGTGGAAGCCGGACGACACCAGCAGCACGCGGTCGGCACCGTACGCTTTCAGCAGCGGGCCGCTGAACTGCGCGTTCTGCCAGGTGTTCATGCTGCGCGATTCCAGCAGCAGGTCGGCGGTATCCACGCCGAGCCGCTGCAGCTCGCCGGCGTAGACCGCCGCCTCCGGCCGGCCCAGTCCGCGCGCGTCGCCGCCGCTTAGCTCGACCTTGCACTCGCGCCCGGCCTGCCGACATGTGCGATACAGCTGCGCCGCCTTGCCGATGCGGCCGTAGGCGAACAGGCTGGGCTCGACCTCGCCGCTGCCGGCCACGCGCACGGTGCCGGCGCCCAGCAGCACGATCACGTTGCGCTGGCCCCAGTCGATCGCTGCGGTCGTCGCATGGCCCGATTGCAGCCGCGCCAGCAGCCAGCGCGGTACCGGCCCGCAACCGACCGCCAGCAGCACGATCAGCGCCAACCCCAGCAGCACGCGGCTGCAGCGGCGCCACTTCAGGCAGGCCAGCACGACGGCCAGCGCAATCAGGGCAAGCAGCACATTCAAGGTCATGACCAGGCCGGTGGAGATGGCGGAATACCGGTGCCATTATGCCGATGCGCCGCACGGCCGGATCGCGATGCACCACAAACCCGCAGCAACAAGCCTTCGACGGACCGAACCTCTGCACGGGAGCTGAGCCATGACCACCCTCGTCTTCGTCCACGGCTGGAGCGTCACCAGCACCTCGACCTACGGCCAGCTGCCGCAGCAGCTGCAGCAACAGGCGTCCGCCGCTGGCCTCTCGTTGACCCTGGCCGACCTGTGGCTGTCCGAATACGTGAGCTTCAACGACGCAGTGACCATGCCCGACCTGGTGCGCGCGTTCGACCATGCCTTGCGCGACCTGCACCTGCTCGATGCCAGCTTCGCCTGCATCACCCACTCCACCGGCGGCCCGGTGGTACGCGAGTGGCTGCGCGCGCAGCGCGACAAGCCGGCCACGCACAGCACGATCCGGCTCAGCCACCTGGTGATGCTGGCGCCGCCGAACTTCGGCTCCGCGCTGGCGCAACTGGGCAAGGGCCTGCTCGGCCGGCTGAAGGCCTGGTTCGGCGGCGTGGAGCCGGGCCAGCGCATCCTCGACTGGCTGGAGCTGGGCAGCGCCGAATCACTGTCGCTCAACCTCGACTACATCCACAGCGACGACCCGGTGAAGCGCGGGCAGTTCCCGTTCGTGCTGACCGGCGACCGCCCCGACCGCCAGCTGTACGACCACCTCAACAGCTACACCGGCGAGGACGGCTCCGACGGCGTGGTGCGCATCGCCGCGGCCAACCTTAATGCCCACCACGCCGTGCTGTCGCCGCAGGCCGGCAGCGACACGCTGATGCTGAACCTCAGCCGCGGCCCGCGCTGCGCGTTCAAGCTGGTGGCCGGTGCGGCCCACTCCGGCGACGAGCTGGGCATCATGGCCAGCGCCGCGCCGGCCACCGTGCAGGCGATCCTGCGCTGCCTGCAGGTGCGCAGCGTCGACGACTACGAGCGCCTGTGCGACGCCTTCGAGCGCGAAAACGCCGCGCGCGATGCCGACAAGGTGGAACTGGAGCCGGCCGGCCCGTTCGCCCCGCGCGTACACATCCACGACCCGCGCAGCCTGCTGATCGTGCGCCTGACCGACGAGGCCGGCGAACCGCTGACCGGCGCCGGTTTCCTGCTCACCGCCGGCGCGCAGGCCAGCGCCGACCTGCTGCCAGCCGGCTTCCTGCTCGACCGCCAGGCCAACTCGAAGCAGCGCACCACCATCTCGCTGTTCCTCGACCACAGCCTGCTCGCCGGCGACGATCGCGTGGCCGACCCGCGCAACAGCCGCAAGACGCTGCGCGCCGCCGTGGCCAGCCACCGCCCCTACGGCGCCAGCGTGCAGCCGCTCGACCTCGGTGGCCTGGTGCACCATGCACTGGCGACAAGCGCCGCCAGCGACGATCTGTTCGCCATGCTCGGCCCGCATCAGACCACCGTGCTCGACGTGGTGCTGCCACGCAAGATCCACGAAGGCGTGTTCCGGCTGACCCAGACGCTGACGCCGCAGGATTTCAGCAAGCCGGTGGCGGGACCGGTAATCGGCTGACCGGGTCCGTACGGGACAAGGCGCGCGGATCGGCACGTTCGCCGCAAGCGAGCCCGCGCCTGCCCAGCGGATAGCCAACGCAAACTGACCGACCCTGCCGGCCCGCCGCGTGGAGGGGCTCATATCGGCGATACTGTGCATCCCCGACCCGCGCCAGCCCAGGGCGGTTCCGGGACCCACGCAGAGCCACGCCTGTGGCGTTCGCCGGCCCGACCCTCGCATGCAAAAGAAACCGATTTTCTTCGACCCCACCGGCCGGCGGGCCAGCCACGTCTCGCGGCTGGCGCTGGCCGCCGCGGTGATCAGCACGCTGTTCGTGGTGGCGTGCGCGGCCAGCCTGTTCGTGTGGCCCAGCATGGTCGGCCTGCACATCGGCGAACACAGCCGGACCCGGCACGCGCTGGCCAACGTGAAGGCCGCCGAACCGGAGCTGCTGAAGCCGGCGGCGCGGCTGGCCGCCGAGGTGCGCGCCCGGCAGAAACTGCTGCACCCGCCGCGCACGCATGCCGGCAAGGCTTCCGGGCACGCGCCGCCGCTGTCGCTGGACAAGCCGGCCGGGCGGCCGCTGGCAGTTGCCTTCTACGTCAACTGGGACGAAAGCAGCTACCCGTCGCTGAAGCGCGGCTTGCCCACGCTGGACTGGGTCATCCCCTCGTGGATGTACGTTTCCGGCCCGGACATGGCGTTGCACACCGAGATCGACGCCAAGGCACTGAAGCTGATCCGCTCGCAGAAGCCCTCCACGCCGATCCTGCCGCTGCTGCAGAACATGGTGAACATGGCCTGGGACGGCCCCGGCCTGGCGCGCATGCTGGCCGACCCGGCGGTACGCCAGGAGCGCATCGCGCAGATCGTCGCCTTCATTGACGCCAACCACTTCCAGGGCGTGACCGTCGACTTCGAGGATGTGCCCCCAGCCTCGCAGAAGGATCTGAAGGCCTTCCTCAGCGAGCTCAAGGACGCGTTCGATCCCCATGGCTGGGGCATCGTGCTGTCGGTGCCGTTCGACGATGCCGACTGGGACTACGCCGGCTACGCCGACATCGTGAACTTCGAGCTGCTGATGGCCTACGACCAGCACTGGGCCGGCAAGGACCCCGGCAGCATCGCCGGCCAGGGTTGGTTCGAGGACACGCTCGACAAGCGCATGAAGGTGCTCGACCCGAACCAGGTGATCGTGGCGATCGGCAGCTACGGCTACGACTGGTCGCATGGCAAGAACGCCGAGGCGCTGACCTTCCAGGACGCGATGGACCGCGCCAGCGACGCACAGGCAACTATTGCGTTCGACCCGGATACGCAGAACCCGACCTTCTCCTACGGCGAGGACGACGGCAGCACGCACCGGGTCTGGTTCCTCGATGGCGTCACCGCCTACAACCAGATCCACGCCGCCGACGACTACCAGCCGTACGGCTACGCGCTGTGGCGGCTGGGCTCGGAAGACCCCTCGGTGTGGTCGGTGCTGGGCCGCCCCTATGGCACCGCCGCACCGGATGCGCTGCGCACCATCGGCCAGGGCGAGGACATCGACATCCAGGGCCAGGGCGAGGTGCTGGAAATCGCCGCGCAGCCGTCACCCGGCGCACGCACCATCGAGGTCGACAAGGACGACGGCAGCATCGACGACGAGAGCTACAGCGCGCTGCCCAGTTCCTACGTGATCCGCCGCGCCGGCACGCTGCCGCACAAGATCGCGCTGACCTTCGACGACGGCCCGGACGCGCAGTGGACACCGCAGATCCTCGACATCCTCAAGGCCAAGCACGTGCCGGCGACGTTCTTCATCATCGGTGCCAGCGCCGAGATGTCGCCGAAACTGGTGCAGCGCGAGGTGGCCGAAGGCCACGACGTCGGCAACCACACCTTCACCCACCCCAACCTCGGCGACACGCCGCCCGGCATCGTGTCGCTGGAACTCAACGCCACCCAGCGCCTGTTCGAGGCGCTTACCGGCCACTCGATGCGGCTGTTCCGCGCGCCCTACTTCGGCGATGCCGAACCGACCACCGCCGACGAGCTGGTGCCGATCGGCATCGCGCAGAAGATGGGCTACATCTCGGTCGGCCTGCACGTCGACTCGGAAGACTGGCAGCGCCCCGGCGTGGACCAGATCGTCAACAACGTGCTGACCCAGGTCGCCGCCAGCAATTCCGAGCGCACCGGCCAGGTGGTGCTGCTGCACGACGCCGGCGGCGAACGCTCGCAGACGGTGGCGGCGCTGCCGCGGATCATCGACGGGCTGCGCGCGAAGGGCTACGACTTCGTCACCGTGTCGACGCTGGCCGGGCTCACCCGCGAGCAAACCATGCCGTCGCTGCCGCCCGGCTCGCTATCGCGCTGGGCCGACCGCTCGGTCTTCCTCGCGCTGGGCTGGTTCGGCCACCTGATCGGCTGGCTGCTGACCACCGCCATCACCCTGGGCGTGGCCCGGCTGCTGCTGCTCGGCGGCCTCGCCCTGTTCAACCGCTGGCAGGAGCGCCGGCGCGTAATTCCGACCCTGCCGGATGACCCGCCGCTGGTCTCGGTGCTGATCCCCGCCTACAACGAGGAGAAGGTGATCGTCAGCTCGATCCGCCGCATTCTCAAGAGTCGTTACACCAACCTCGAGGTGATCGTGGTCGACGACGGCTCCACCGATGCCACCTCGGCAGTAGTGCGCGAGCACTACGCCAGCGAGCCACGCGTGCGGCTGATCAGCATCCCCAACGGCGGCAAGGCACACGCGGTCAACACCGCGCTGCGCGAGTCGAACGGCGCGGTGGTGGTGGCACTGGATGCCGACACCCAGTTCGAGCCGCACACCATCTCGCGGCTGGTGCGCTGGTTCGCCGACCCGAAGGTCGGCGCCGTGGCCGGCAACGCCAAGGTCGGCAACCGGATCAACCTGATCACCTTGTGGCAGGCGCTGGAATACATCACCGCGCAGAATCTGGAACGCCGCGCGCTCGCCGCGCTGGGCGCGATCACCGTGGTGCCGGGCGCCGTCGGCGCGTGGCGGCGCGAGGCGCTGGAACAACTGGGTGGCTTTCCTGCCGACACGCTGGCGGAGGACCAGGACCTCACCATCGCGGTGCAGAAGGCCGGCTACCACACCCTGTTCGATGCCGAAGCGATCGCCTGGACCGAAGCGCCCGACACCGCTCGCGGCCTCGCCCGCCAGCGCTTCCGCTGGGCCTACGGCACCCTGCAATGCCTGTGGAAACACCGCGACGCCACCTTCAACCCGCGCTACGGCGCGCTCGGCACGGTGGCGCTGCCGCAGGTGTGGCTGTTCCAGATCCTGTTCTCGGTGGTGTCGCCACTGGTCGACCTGGTGCTGGTGTGGCAAATCGTCAGCACCGGCATGGACTACCTGCAGCACCGCGCCCAGTTCGACGACACCAACCTGCTCAGGATGCTGGCGTTCTACGCCGCCTTCATGGCGGTCGACCTCGGCGCTTCGGCGCTGGCGTTCGCGATGGAGAAGAAGGAAAAGTGGAGCCTGCTGTGGTGGCTGGTGCTGCAACGCTTCGGCTACCGCCAGCTGATGTACTACGTGGTGGTGCGCTCGGTCTGGACCGCCATCCGCGGTCCGTCGGTAGGCTGGGGCAAGCAGGAGCGCAAGGCGACGGTGAATGCCAGCGAGGAATTGAAATCATGAGCGACGCCGGCGGGCACTGGTTCGCCAGCGGCTCCGCCAGCGCGGGCCGTTGCACAGATTGCTGATGGCCCCTGGCGGCAATGTGCGTCGCGACCGGCTCAGCCGGCGCCGCGCACGCGCATGGTCAGCCCCTTCAGGAAATTGCGCAGCAGCTGGTCGCCGCACAGCTTGAAGTTCTTGTGGTCGGTCTGGCGGAACAGCGCGCTCAGTTCGGGCTTGGAGACCGGGAAGCCGGCGCTTTCGAGGATCTGGTGCATGTCGACGTCCTTCAGCTCGAACGCCACGCGCAGTTTCTTCAGCACCACGTTGTTGGTGACGCGCTTCTCCGGCGGGCGCGGCGGGCGGTTGTCGTCCTTGCCGCGGCGATGGAACACCAGGCCGTCGAGGAACAGCGCCAGCACCTTGTTGCTGCATTCGACGTAGCCGGGCTCCTCGTCCTTCTTCAGGAACGCCTGCACGTCCTCCTTCGCGACCGGATAGCCCGCATCCGCCAGGTGGATGAGTTCCACCACCTTGCCGTCGCTGAGATCGAGCATGTAGCGGATGGCGCGCAGTACGTCGTTGTTGATCATGTCGTTCCGATGGGGTCACTGAGGGCGCCATGCTACCGCGCCACGCCCGTCGCGATTAACCCCGTTCACTGCACGCCCGCGTTTCATCTTCCACCACCGGAGGAGAAACCGCCCCATGAACGCGAAAGCCCTGTTGCGCACCCTGCTGCTGGCCCTGCTGG
Source organism: Rhodanobacter sp. B2A1Ga4 (assembly GCF_018101315.1). Taxonomy (NCBI): domain Bacteria; kingdom Pseudomonadati; phylum Pseudomonadota; class Gammaproteobacteria; order Lysobacterales; family Rhodanobacteraceae; genus Rhodanobacter; species Rhodanobacter sp. B2A1Ga4. The sequence continues at coordinate 850,346 of NZ_JADBJR010000001.1, forward strand.
TGACCCTGGCCGGCTGCGGCATCTCGAAGAAACCCGTCGCGAACATGCCGGTGACGAACGACGCGACACCGGCCGAACCGGTACCGGTCAAACCCGTGGCACCCACCGATCAGATGGCGAATGCGGCTGCCACGCCGATGCCGACGAGCCTGCCGCCGGCGCCACCGCAGCAGCCCGCCCCCGCGATGCAACGCATGATGGCGGGCCAGGGCGTGGCCGCCAACGCCTACCTGGCGCACCCGATGCTGATGCTGCCGATGCCTAGCGACATCAACACCGAGAACTACACCCATCGCGACAGCAACCCGGTGCAGCTGGTCAGCGAGCAGCCGGTGTCCACCTTCGGCATCGACGTCGACACCGGCTCGTACACCAACGTGCGGCGCATGTTGAACGCGGGCCAGCTGCCGCCGGCCGACGCGGTGCGCGCCGAGGAATTCATCAACTACTTCGACTACGGCTACACGCCGCCCACCGATCGCGAACAACCGTTCAGCGTCACCACCGAACTGGCGCCGGCGCCGTGGAACGCGCAGCGGCAGCTGCTGCTGGTCGGCATCCAGGGCTACCGCGTGCCGGCCGCGCAGATCCCCGCCTCGAACATGGTGTTCCTGATCGACACCTCCGGCTCGATGGACGAAGCGGACAAGCTGCCGCTGCTCAAGGCCTCGCTGAAACAGCTGGTGCGCGAACTGCGCAAGCAGGACCGGGTCGCCATCGTCACCTATGCCGGCGCCGCCGGTATCGCCCTGCCCTCCACCACCGGCGACCGGCACGCCGCCATCGATGCCGCCATCGACAGTCTCGGCGCCGGCGGCTCCACCAATGGCGGCGCCGGCATCGAGCTGGCCTATGCGCAGGCCGAACAGGGTTTCATCAAGGGCGGCGTGAACCGGGTGATCCTGGCCACCGACGGTGATTTCAATGTGGGCACGGTGAGCGAGGAGGCGCTGAAGACCACCATCGAGGACCATCGCAAGAGCGGCGTGGCGCTGACCACGCTGGGCTTCGGCGAGGGCAACTACAACGACGCGATGGCGGTGATGCTGGCCGACGCGGGCAACGGCAGCCACCACTACATTGATAACCTGCAGGAAGGTCGCCGCGTGCTGGTCGACGAGATGTCCGCCACCCTGCTGACGATCGCGCAGGACGTGAAGATCCAGCTCGAGTTCAACCCCGCACAGGTGCAGGAATACCGCCTGATCGGCTACGAAAAGCGCCTGCTGAAGCGCGAGGATTTCAACAACGACCAGGTCGACGCCGGCGAGATCGGCGCGGGCGCCAACGTCACCGCGATCTACGAGATCACCCCGAAAGGCTCGGCTGCCGCGCGCATCGATCCACTGCGCTACGGCGCACGCTCAACGCCGACTGAAGGCGGTCATGAGCTGGCCTTCCTGCGCCTGCGCTACAAGCTGCCGGGACAGTCGACCAGCAAGCTGATCGAACGGCCGATCGCCGCGCATGCCGAAGCACAGGCAAGCGAGCGCCTGCGCTACGCCGCCGCGGTGGCCGCGTTCGCCGATGCCCTGCGCGGCGGCAAGTATCTGGACGGCTACGGCTACGCGCAGATCGCGCAACTCGCTGGCGGCGCGCGTGGCAGCGATGCCGACGGCTACCGCGCCGGCTTCGTGCAACTGGTGAAGCTGGCCGACGGACTGGCCACGCACGGCCATGACGACGCCGGCAACACCGCGGCGCGCTGAGGCTGTTTGCCGGGCGGCGCAGGCAGAAGCACCCCACCCCAACCCTCCCCTGCACGCAGGGGAGGGAGCAGGAGTGGCACGCTCCGTACGCGGGAGCCGACTGTCTATGCCTGGCGCGGTGCTGCCGTGCTTTTCTCCTCCCCCTGCGTGCAGGGGGAGGCCGGGAGGGGGTGAGGCTTTGCGCAGAACACCCCACAACCTATCCGCCACCCGGCAATTTGCCTTACCCTCGCCCTCCATGGATGCTGCGGTCGATCCCGATGCCATGCTGATGCTGGCCTACGCACGCGGCGACCTCGCCGCGTTCGAGGCACTGTACGCACGTCATCGCGGCATGCTTTACCGCTTCCTGTTGCGCGGCATACGTGATCCGCAGCGCGCCGACGAGCTGTTCCAGGAAACCTGGAGCCGGGTGATCGGCGCGCGGGAGCGCTACCAGCCGCAGGCGAAGTTCAGCACCTGGCTGCTGCAGATCGCGCACAACCTGATGATCGACGGCATGCGCCGCCAGCGGCCGATGGCCGACGGCGACGAGGCCGAAACCGCGCTGGCCAACGTCGCCATGCCGGAGCAGGAACAGCCGGATCACGCCCTGTCCGAGTTCGAGCGCCGGCGCAGCCTGCAGCGCGCGATCGAGCAGTTGCCGGACGAGCAGCGCACCGCGGTACTGCTGCGGCTGGAACAGGAACTGAGCCTGGAGGAGATCGCCGTGATAACGGGCGCCGGCCGCGAAACGGTGAAGTCGCGCCTGCGCTATGCCATGAACCGTCTACGCGAAGTGCTGTCCGAATGACCACCCCACTGCCACCACTGGGTCCGGGCGCGCCGGACGAGAGGCTTCCCGGCGAAGCCGAGCTGGCCGCACTGTATCGCCAGCTGCCGCAGAACGAGCCCGGCCCGGCGCTGGACGCAGCCGTGCTGCGCGCCGCCGCGCAAGCGCTGGAACCGAATGGCGCGCAGCCCGCTGTCGTCGCTCCCGCAGCGCCGGCCGGGTCGACCAGGAAATTCCGGCCACGCTGGCTGGTCGGCCTGAGCAGCGCAGCCGCCCTCGTGCTCGCCGCCGGGCTCGCCTGGCGCATGCACGAATCGCCCCGGATCGAATCCGCACCGGTCGCGAACGGCAGCGTTGCACCGGTGCAGGCCGAGGGCATCGCTGCGGCATCGAATGCACCTGCGCCACCCGCTCCGGCAGCTGCACCGCCGGAGCAAGCTGCCTCCCTGACCCTTGCCGCAGCGCCTCCCGCGCGCATGGCCGCCAGGCCACGCCAGATCGTGGCCGAGAAGCAGGCCGCGCCTGCCGCTCGCGAAGAGCAACGGGCAGGCGCGACGCAGCGTGCCGCAGCCGAGGCGAACGCACCAGCCGACAGCGGGATTGCCGCCAAGACGGCCCAGCCCGTGGCGGCGGAAGCCGCCGCCGGTATGCAGTCCATGCAGGCCACGATGGTCGCCGTGCCGGCGCCACCCGCCGCTGCAGCCGACACCACGGCGAACACCAGCGACACGCCGGCGCAGGAACTGGACAAGATCCGGCAACTGTTCGTGCAAGGCCACGACGATGAGGCACTGCAGCGCCTGGCCGCGTTCCGCCTGGCTCATCCGCAATGGAAGCTGCCGCCGGAACTGCAGGCGACACTACGCCAGCCATGAGCGTAGCGCTGTTCACGCTGGCCCAGCCGTGCCGCCACCAGGAAGAGATCAGGAAAAGCCGCTTCCTCGCGCTGGCCGCTCCGGTCGAGTCCACCGAACAGGCAATGGCCTTCGTGCGCGAGGTGGGTGACCCCACCGCCACGCACAACTGCTGGGCCTGGCGCATCGGCCAGGACTACCGCTTCAACGACGACGGCGAACCCGGCGGCACCGCCGGTCGGCCGATCCTGCAGGCCATCGAGGGACAGGGCATGGACCGCGTCGCGGTCGTGGTAACGCGCTGGTACGGCGGCATCAAGCTCGGTGCCGGTGGCCTGGCGCGTGCCTATGGCGGCACCGCCGCCGAATGCCTGCGTCGTGCCGGGCGCGTGACTATCGTGGCGATGGCGCGGCTGGGCCTGCGCTGCGACTTCGCCGAACTGGCCCTGCTCAAGGCCCGCCTGAAAGACCTGCAGGCCGAGGTCGAGCACGAGGCATTCGGCGCCGACGGCGTGGAACTGCAACTGCGCCTGCCGGACAGCCGCGTCGCCGAGGCATGCCTGCGCATCAGCGACATCAGTCGTGGCCGCAGCGAGGCGCGGCGGCTGGACTGAGCCTCCATCGCGCAGCCGCGGATTGAATCGGCGGCAAGCCGCCCCACCTTGAACGGATCGCCCGTGCGCGGGCCCGCGTCATCCTTGATCCGCCTGCGAGAGCCCATGAGCGACGCCGCCACCGACACCTCCCGTCCTGCCCGCCGCATCGGCGCGCTGCGCGAACTCTGGCCGTTCCTGAAGCCGCACCGCGCGCTCGCGCTCGGCTGGCTGCTGTTCCTGGGCCTGTCCTCCGGCGCCTCGCTGGTGCTGCCGCTGGCCTTCCGCCACATCATCGACCAGGGTTTCGGCCACTCCAGCAACACCGTCATCAACCAGACCTTCATCGCGCTGTTCGGCGTGGCGCTGGTACTGGCCTTCGCCACCGCCGCGCGCTACTTCTGCATCACCCTGCTGAGCGAGCGGGCGCTCGCCTCGCTGCGGCAGACGCTGTACGCGCACGTGATCCGTCTCGACGTGGGCTTCTTCGAAAAGAGCCGCGTGGGCGAGCTGCTGTCGCGCCTCAGTGCCGACACCGAGGTGGTGCAGGCGCTGATCGGCTCGGGTGTGTCGGTGGCGCTGCGCAGCGCGGTGATGCTGGTGGGTGCGGCGGTGGCGATGGTGTGGACGGCACCGTCGCTGGCCGGCCTCACCGCACTGGTGATCCCGGCGGTGATGCTGCCGATCCTGGTGTTCGGCCGCCGCGTGCAGAAGCTGTCGCGGGCCAGCCAGGACCGCCTCGCCGACGCCGCCGCGATCGCCAACGAAACGCTCAACGCCTCCACCGCGGTGAAGGCGTATGCGCGCGAGCGTATCGAGAGCACCCGCTACGGCAGCGCGATCGCCCGCGCGCTGGCCACCGCGCGCCGGCGCATCGGCATGCGCGCGCTGCTGACCATGGCGGTGATCGTGCTGGTGTTCGGCGCGATCACGCTGGTGCTGTGGGCCGGCGCACGCCACGTGCTGGCCGGCACCCTGGGCGCCGGTGTGCTGGGCCAGTTCGTGCTGTATGCGGCGTTCGCCGCCGGCTCGGTGGCGGGCCTGTCCGAAGTGTGGGGCGACGTGCTGCGCGCGGCCGGCGCGATGGAGCGCATCGGCGAACTGCTGGGCGAACGCGCCGACATCGTCGACCCGGCGCAGCCGCGCGCGCTGCCGCAACCGATGCGCGGCGAGCTGCGCTTCGACGGCGTGACCTTCCACTACCCCACCCGCCCCGATACGGCGGCGCTGCACGACTTCACTTTGACCGTGCGCCCGGGCGAGACGGTGGCCTTGGTCGGCCCCTCCGGCGCCGGCAAGAGCACGGTGTTCGCCCTGCTGTTGCGCTTCTACGACCCGCAGAGCGGCAGCATCCGCATCGACGGCGTCGACCTGCGCGAAACCACCCTGGCTGGCCTGCGTGGCGCGATCGCGCTGGTGCCGCAGGAGACCGTGATCTTCGCCGGCAGCGCCGCCGACAACATCCGCTTCGGCCGCCAGGATGCCGGCGACGACGAAGTGCGCGAGGCCGCCCGCGCCGCCGAGGCGCACGAATTCATCAGCGCGCTGGAGCACGGCTACGACGCCGAACTGGGCGAACGCGGCGTGCGCCTGTCCGGTGGCCAGCGCCAGCGCATCGCGATCGCCCGCGCGATCCTGCGCGACGCGCCGCTGCTGTTGCTGGACGAGGCCACCTCGGCGCTGGACGCGCAATCGGAAGCCGCGATCCAGCAGGCGCTGGCACGGCTCGAACAGGGCCGCACCACGCTGGTGATCGCCCACCGCCTCGCCACCGTGCAGCGCGCCGACCGCATCGTGGTGATGGACGGCGGCCGCATCGTGGCGCAGGGCACGCACGAGAGTTTGCTGGCCGAGGGCGGCCTGTACGCGGAGCTGGCAAGGCTGCAGTTCGTGGCCTGACCGTAGCTTCCCCCTGCCTGCAGGGGGAGGTTGGAGGGGGTCAAGCTTTTGACTTTGCACCCATGCCTGACGAAGAGCACCCCTCACCTGAAGGACTCCCTTCGGTCGCCCAACCCTCCCCTGTTGCGCAGGGGAGGGAGAAGGCTGGAATCAGCCGGCCAGCGTCGCGTTGTCGATCACGAAACGGTACTTCACGTCGCTCTTCACCATGCGGTCGTAGGCCTCGTCGATCTGCTGTGCCGTGATCATCTCGATGTCGGCGACGATGCCCTTGTCCGCGCAGAAATCCAGCATCTCCTGGGTTTCGGCGATGCCGCCGATCAGCGAGCCGGCGATGGCCCGGCGCTTGAAGATCAGGTTGGCGATGCTCGGCGACGGGTGCGGATGCTCCGGCACGCCGACCAGCACTAGGGTGCCGTCGCGTTTGAGCAGCGAGGTATATGCATCCAGCGAGTGGCTGGCGGCCACCGTGTTGAGGATCAGGTCGAAACTGCCCGCATGCGCCTTCATCTCGTCGGCGTTGCGCGAAACCACCACCGCGTCCGCACCCAGGTCCAGCGCCGCCTGGCGCTTGCTCTCCGAACTGGTGAACGCCACCACGTACGCGCCCATCGCGTGCGCGATCTTCACGCCCATGTGGCCCAGCCCGCCGATGCCGACCACGCCGACCTTCTTGCCCGGGCCGGCGTTCCAGTGCCGCAACGGCGAGTAAGTGGTGATGCCCGCGCACAGCAGCGGCGCGACCGCCGCCAGCTGCTCCTCGGGATGGCGGATCTTCAGCACGAACTTCCGGTCCACCACGATGCGCTGCGAGTAGCCGCCCAGCGTGTGGCCGGGTGCGTCCGAAGTCGGACCGTTGTAGGTGCCGACGAAGCCGTTCTCGCAGTACTGCTCCAGCCCTTCGTCGCAGGACGCGCAATGCTGGCAACTGCCCACCAGGCAGCCCACGCCCACCGTGTCGCCAAGCTTGAAGCCGGTCACCGCGCTGCCCACGGCGCTGACGTGGCCGACGATCTCGTGGCCGGGCACGCAGGGATACAACGTGCCGCCCCATTCGGAGCGCACCGTATGCAGGTCGGAATGGCAGACGCCGCAATAGGCGATGTCGATCTGCACGTCTTGCGGACCAGGCGCGCGGCGCTCGATATCGATCGGCTGCAGCGGCTTGTCGGCGGCGTGGGCGCCGTAGGCTTTGGTCGTCATGGGGTTTTCCTGGCTGGGGAACGGGAGTGGGAACGAAGGAATGGGGTCAGGATGCCAGACCCACAAGGTATTCCTTGTCAGTGACCTTCTCCATCCATTCGACCACCTTGCCGTCCTTCGCTTCCTGGATGGCGATATGGGTCATCGCCGTGGTCGGCGTGGCGCCGTGCCAGTGCCGGTGGTTCGGTGGACAGCTGATGATGTCGCCGGCGTTGATCTCGACGATCGGGCCGCCTTCGCACTGGGTCCAGCCCTTGCCGGAGGTGACGATCAAGGTCTGTCCGAGCGGATGGGTGTGCCAGGCGCTGCGCGCACCCGACTCGAAGGTCACGAAGGCTCCGGAGATGTTCGCGCCGTCGGCACCCTTGAATGGTGAATCGATGCGCACCTTGCCGGTGAAGTACTCAGCCGGCCCGGTGACGGAGGGCTGCGAGCCGTTGCGGATGATGTCCATGGTCGTTGCTCTGATGAATGAAATAGGTGCCAGACATGCGGAATGAGAGCGCGTGGCCATTCGATACTTCGAGGGACCCCGCTCATGCCTGATCGATCGGTCTTGCTCAGGCCGGGGCACCCTCGTTGATCACTTTTATGGCATTCAACGTACGTGGATAACCGATGAAGGGCAAAAGCTGCGTGACGGTTGCGATGAGCGTCTGACGGTCGTTGCCCATGGCCAGGTTGCCCGCGAGGTGAGCCGTCAGCTGCGGCTCGCAGCCGCCGAGCGAGGCGAGGATGGCGAACGTCAGCAGTTCACGTGTCTGCAAATCCAGGCCGTGGCGCGTGTAGTAGTCGCCGAAGCAGTTCGCGGAGAGGAAGCGCGGGATGTGTTCGAGATCCGCGGGTGACTGCGCGGCCGACGTCTTGCTGCGGTCGCCGAAGATCCGCCTCTGCGTCTCCATCCCTTTGTCGAAGCGCGTCTGCGCCGTGGTGGTCGCCTGCGCCGGCAGCGGCAGGTCGATGCCACGTTCCTTGAACACCTCGTTGGTGGCGTGCAGGAAGTCGAACGCCCTGGCCATGCCCACGTAAGGCACAGCCTGATACAGGATCTCTTTCGCCTGCACCGGCGTCACGCCGACGTTGAGCGCGCCGCCAAGCATGACGCAGTATTCGTTCACCGCCTGGCAGGCGATCAGCGCCGCCAGTTGCACCATCAGGCGCAGGCGGATATGCATCTCGGTGGCTTCAATCACCTCGTCGAAGGCCCAGTTGTCGAAGATCTCGATCAGCTCGGGGTCGGTGACCTTCAACGTGGAGACGTGGCCGGGAAACAGTTGCTTGTGATTGCGCAGTGCGGCTTCGGTAATTGCCATGGTGTTGCCTCATTGATCCTGGTTACTTGCCCACGAGCGCAGCCAGGTGGGCCGGATAGCGATCGCCCTGCACCTGGATATGGGCGAGAGCATCCTCGATCTGGCGCAGTTCACTGGCGTTCAAGGTGATTGCGGCGGCGCCGATGTTTTCCTTCAGGCGATGCAACTTTGTGGTGCCCGGAATCGGCACGATCCACGGCCTCTGCGCGAGCAACCACGCCAGCGCAATTTGCGCCGGTGTCGCCTGCTTGCCGGCTGCGATCTTGCCAAGCAGCTCGACCAGCGTCTGGTTGGCCTGGCGTGCTTCCGGCGAGAAGCGCGGCACGATGTTGCGGAAGTCGTCCTTGGCGAACGCCGTGCCCGCATCGATCTTGCCGGTGAGGAAACCCTTGCCGAGCGGGCTGAACGGCACGAAGCCGATGCCCAGTTCCTCACACGTCGGCAGCACGTCTTGCTCGGGCTCGCGCCACCACAGCGAGTATTCGCTTTGCAGCGCGGCGACCGGCTGCACCGCATGCGCACGGCGGATCGACTGCACCCCCGCTTCGGACAGGCCGAAGTGCCTGACCTTGCCTTCCGTGATCAGCTCCCTGACGGTGCCGGCCACGTCTTCCATCGGTACGTTGGGATCGACGCGGTGCTGGTAGAACAAATCGATGCGATCGGTCCGCAAGCGCTTGAGCGACGCGTCAGCGACGGCGCGGATGCGCTCCGGCCGACTGTCCGTGCCGGTCTTCGAATCGCCATCCTTGAAGCCGAACTTGGTGGCGATCACCACCTGGTTGCGGATCGGCGCCAGTGCCTCGCCGACCAGTTCCTCATTGGTGAACGGCCCATAGGCCTCGGCGGTGTCGAAGAAGGTCACGCCGTTGGCAAAGGCATCACGGATCAGCGCGATCGCCTCCTGTTTGCCCGGGCCTGGGCCGTAGCCGAAGTTCAGGCCCATGCAGCCGAAGCCGAGGGCCGAGACGTCAAGGCCGCTACGGCCAAGGGTGCGCGTTTGCATCGCATTGCTCCGCTAGGGAGTGGTGATGCGCCTAGTCTGGACCTCCCGATTTAACTTGATTAGCCGGTGCAATGAGAATGCACTTATGATTTCCACTCATCAATGAGCTCCGGTCATGGCACGCGAAAACTACAACGATCTGCTGGCCTTCCTCGCCGTGGCGCGCGAGCGCAGCTTCTCGCGGGCTGCCGCGCAGCTTGGCGTGTCGCCCTCGGCGCTCAGTCATACCATCCGCGCCCTGGAAGCCCGGCTTGGTCTGCGCCTGCTCACCCGCACCACGCGAAACGTTGCTCCCACTGAAGCGGGCGAACGACTGTCCAGGGAGCTGACGCCGAACTTCGAGGACATCGACGCGGCGCTCGCCAACCTGAGCGAACTGCGCGACAAGCCCAGCGGCACCCTGCGCATCACCACCGGCGAACATGCCGCCAGCACCATCCTGTGGCCGGTGCTGCGCAAGCTGCTGCCGGATTACCCGGACATCCGCGTCGAGGTGATCAGCGATTCCAGCCTGACCGACATCGTGGCCGAACGCTTCGATGCCGGTATCCGTCTGGGCGAGCAGGTAGCCCGGGACATGATCGCCGTACCCATCGGTCCACCAATGCGGATGGCGGTGGTCGGCTCACCAGGCTACCTGGCCTCACGCCCGCCGGTGAAAACACCGCGCGACCTCACCGGCCACGACTGCATCAACATCCGCTTCCTCACCCACGGCGGCCTGTACGCCTGGGAGTTCGAGAAGAAGGGCCACGCCTTGAACGTGCGCGTGGATGGACGGCTGACTTTCAACAGTACTCGCCACATCCTCGCAGCGACACTCGATGGCTTCGGCCTGGCCTGCGTGCCCGAAGATATGGTCGAGACGGACATTGCTGACGGCAAATTGCAACGCCTCCTCGCCGACTGGTGTCCACCCTTTCCCGGCTACCACCTCTACTACCCAAGCCGACGGCAATCTTCGCCGGCGTTCTCGTTGTTGGTGAAAGCGCTGCGAAAAAGCAGCTGACAAAAACGGCGCTGGTCGCGCAACGACAAACCTGTCCCGGCGGAAGAGCGGCCAAGGACAGAGCGGCCCTGCCGATCGACCAGACGCTGCGCAGGGCAAGGGAAGTTCCAACCCCCACGCCTGCATGAGCGAAAGAGGAAACCCGACCATTCCTTCGTGCCGAGTCTGCTGGAGCGCTGGCGGCGGGTGCCCACGGCATGGAAATACTTCGACAGGCCCCGCACGGAACCGATCTCAACGGCAGGCGACATCCCCAGCCTGCCGCGTCGATATCCACGCCATCAGTTCGAGTCGGGTGTAATCCGCTTCGCCGACACCGTGCCGGTGACTCTCCCCAACACCGTTGTGCCATTCGGCGCGAACTGGGTAATCGAGACGCTGCCCGCATAGGTGTCGCCGCCGGCCCCGAGCTGAAGCTGCTCGCGGATATTGGTCGGCCCGATGAAGATGGTCCCGGTCGGGTCCCATGACAGCGCGTAATGGTTGAGCTTGTAGCCGTAGACGCTGGTGTGCCGAAAAACGCCCAGGCAGAAATTGCTGGTCATCGGGGCCCGGCCGGAATTCATGATTTCGGTGCCATCGGCGTGCCAGGACACGAAACCCGCATCCAGCTGGGCGCCGTCCGGGATGCCGACATTGCCCTTCGAGGTGAAGGTGAATTGCCACAGGCCGGTGATCGGATCGAGTTGCTGCAGGAGGTTGTCGGCGCTGACCGCGGCACTATTGGCCGCTGGCGAAGCCTGCAGGGCTGCCGCCGCCTCGACGGCCGCGGCCGCGCTGTCGGGTAGCGCGTGCGGCAACGACCAGTGGGGCGAGCTCATGCTGCGGTAGTCGGTGAGGTTGCAGGCGTGCGCCCCGGTGGAAAGCGTGGCGGCGGCCGTGCCCAGGATGGCAATGGCGATGGCGGTGTGCAGACGGGTATTCATGGCAGGTCTCCTCGCTGGATATTGGACCGGTGACTGGCCGCGCCGAGGCGGCGAGGACGTCACCGTGGAGCGTGCTATGCGCCAATCCGGGATTCATGAGGACGCGATAGGGAAATGATGAGAAATCGCGGCTTAAACGCTTGAACACGCCGTGCCACCCGGCGTGATAATGCGGCCATGGCCACCGGCAAACCCCAGCTATCCGCGCCAGCCGCGGGTTTTTTCTGCTTTGCCGACGTGCAGGTGGATGTCGGCGCGCATCGCCTGACCCGAGACGGCAACGAAATCGACATCGAGCCCAAGGCGTTCGCCGTACTGCTCGAATTCCTGGCCCATCCAGACCAGTTGCTCAGCCGCGATCAGCTGCTCGATGCCGTCTGGGGCCACGTCTATGTCACCCAGACAACGCTGAATCGACTGGTCGTGCAGTTGCGACGAGCACTGGGCGACGATATCAAGTCGCCCCGCTGCATCCAGACCGTGCACGGCCTGGGCTACCGCTTCATCGCGCCGCTCACCTGCACACCGGGCGTCACGTCGGTGGCCGTGAGTTTTGCACCACCGGTACACGCGCGCCTGCCCGAACGCACCGGCGCCCTGATCGGCCGCGAGCAGGCGATCATCGAACTGGGGAACCTGCTCGACAGCGCCAGGCTTGTCACCATCACCGGCCCTGGCGGCATCGGCAAGACGCAAGCTGCACTGGAAACAGCGCGGGTCTGCGCGCCGGGCTTTCCCGACGGCGTCTGGTGGTTCGACTTCACGGCTTGCACGAAGGACGAAGGGCTGGCGCAGATACTGGGGGACGCCTTCGGTATCCGCAGCTCGGACGGTGAGGACAACCCGCTGGAACGCTTGGCCGAGGTCCTGCGGCCGCGCCGGGTATTGCTGGTGCTCGACAATTGCGAGCGGGTGGCCGAGCCGCTGGGGCGGATTGTCGAATCCCTGCTGTCCCTTTGCGCAGACCTTCGCATACTGATCACCAGCCAGCAGCGCCTGCATTGCCCGGGCGAAGCGCTTTGCTTCCTGCCTCCCCTGGAAACGCCCGCGTCCGGCAGCTGGAGCACTGCCGACGAAATCGCGCAACTGATGACCGTGCCTGCGGTGCAACTACTGATCACGCGCTCGCGTTCGCTGGCTTCGGGCTTCACGTTGACGGCGGCGAATGCCGCTGCCGTCGCCGAATTATGCCGACACCTGGACGGCCTGCCGCTCGCCCTGGAACTGGCTGCCGCGCGACTGCGACTGCTCAGTCCCGAACAACTGCTGCTGCGCATGCAGGATCGTTTCCGATGGTTGGCGGATGTGCCATCCGGCCGAACGCTTCATCACCAGACACTGAGCGCCCTGATCGCATGGAGCTTCGCGCTTCTGTCGGAACGGGAACAGGCGCTGCTGTGCGCCCTGGCCGTATTCGCCGGCGGCTGGACCTTGCATGGCGCCACGACCATAGGCACCGTGTTCGAGCTCAGCGGCGAACAGACGCTGGATCTGCTGGGCGGACTCGTCGACAAGTCGCTCGTCGCGGTCGACACCACGATCGACCCGCCGCGGTACGGCTTGCTCGACAGCGTGCGGCTGTTTGCGCTGGAGCAGCTGGGCAAGAGCGGAGACGAGGCACGCGTCCGGCGCGCGCACCTGAGGCATTGCATCGACTTCACCGCACGCGTGGATGCGCAAGTGCGCGGCCAGCGCCAGCAGTTATGGGTCGGTCGCGTATTGCGCGAGAAGGCCAACCTGCAGGCGGCCTTCGAGTTCGCGCTGGCGCATGCGGATCTTGCCGACGAGGCGATCACGCTGTGCTCCAACCTGTGCTGGTACTTCCGGATCCAGGGCGACTATCGCCAGGCAAACCAGTGGATGGATCTGGCCCTGCGCCAATCCGATACGCAGAATCTGCATCGCGCGCGCGCTGATCGCCAACGGCATAGCCCACCATCATCGACAGACCACCAGCCCCGCCGCCGCGCTGCTTCAGGAAGGCATCGCGCTGGCCACGCGGCTGGGTGACGATGCGCTCGCCGCCTCCGGCCAGGGGGTGCTCGCATTCGAGCATGCGATCCACGGTGACTTCGACGGCTCGGAGCGCTGCGTGGAAGCCGCGCTCGCGGTCGCGCAAGCGCAGGGTTCGGGCTGGTTGTGCTCGCTCGCGCTGCTGGGCCGCGGTATCGCCTGTGCGATGCGTGGGCAACATCGCGAAGCCGAGGCATGGATGAGCGAAGCCGCCGAGCTGACGGCGTCACCCGACCATGACGTCTTCCAGCACGGTTACGTGCTCATCAATCGGGCGCTGCAGCGGTTCCATCTCGGCGATACGCGCGGGGCGGCCCGTGACTGGCTGCGCACGCTCGACCTCAGCGTCGGTCTGCAGCACTGGCGCAGCGTTGCCGGCTGCATCGAGGGTGCGGCGTATCTCGTGCTCGGGCAAGGTGATGCCGACTTCGCCGCGCGGCTGCTCGCTGCAGCGGCGCGCGCACGCGACCTGACCGGTGCGCCACTGTTCCCGCAATGGCACGCCGCCCACGCCCAGGTCGAAACCCGCGCACGCGACCTGCTCGGAGAGGCATTCAAGGCCGCCCAGCAACAAGGTACCGCGACGCGGATCGAAAAGGTGGTCGAGCTGACCCGCGCGCGGCTGGCCGAGCTCAGCGCCTAGTTGTTGCGCACGGGCAAAAACAGTCCCGCCGGATCGTACCGCCGGCGCAAGTCCCGCAGGCGCGCGCGCGTGGCGGCATCGTGCGTCTGCGCTTGCCAGTCGCCGGCGTCACCGGCGAAGTTCGCCTGCATGGCGGCGCGCGCCCAGAGCACGAGCGAACTGCGCAGGCCGCGGGCCCATCCGCGAATCTCCGGGATTTTTTCCGCCGCGCCGGCATGACCGATCGCGTTGATGAAAAAAGGTGCATCGCGATGCACGAAGGCGCCCGCATCAGCCGGCGCGGAGGCTACCGCGCCGCCAAGGTGATGCACATGCACTTCGCACTGGGGATCGGGCACCGCGGCCGCACTGCCAACCAGCACGTCGATCAGCGCGTCATCGAGCGCGTCGAGGGTCGAGGTCGTCCAGTAGTAGTAATCACCGGCTGGCGCCTGCGCATCGAACGACTGCTGCCAGGCGGCGTAGGGCATCACGCCGCCGATCTTGCCCAGCGGCACGCCGAAGCTGGTGAGCGGTGCGAGCGCCTGCTCGCCGTGCGCGGGATCGCCACTCCAGCAGTAGGCCAGTGCAACGACGCGTTGACCGTGCACTGGCGCCGGCAGGAACGGCGCCGGCGGCGCCGTCGTGAACACCAGCATGAAAGTGGCCTGCTCCGGCGCCCGCGGCGTGAACTGGCGGAACGCACGCAGCAGCGCAGGCGCGGCTTCGATCGGATGGAACACGACGCCGGCAAGCACCTCGTTGACCGGATGCACGCGGAAGGCGAACCGCGTCACCACGCCAAGCCCGCCAGCGCCGCCGCGCAATGCCCAGAACAGATCGGCATGCTGGTCGGCGCTGGCGACGACACAGCGGCCATCGGCCAACACCACGTCGGCCGAGATCATGTTGTCGATCGCCAGGCCGCAATGCCGCATCAACCACCCCACGCCGCCACCCAGCGTGAGGCCGCCGACGCCGGTGCTCGATACGAAACCACCGGTGGTGGCGAGCCCGTGCGCTTGCGTCGCCGCATCGACCTCCCGCCACAGCGCGCCGCCTTCGACGTGCACGATGCCCGCCGGCACGTCGACTTCGACGTGATTCAGTGCGCCGAGGTCCAACATCAGCGCGCCATCACGCACGGCAAGACCGGCCACGTTGTGGCCACCGCCACGTATCGAGAGCGGCAGGCGTTCGCTGGCGGCGAACTTGACCGCGACGCTGACATCCTCGGCGTCGGCGCAACGCGCTATCGCCACGGGCCGGCGATCGATGGCACCGTTCCACACGCGCCGGCGCTGTTCGTAGTCCGCCTCGCCCGGGAGCAACAGCGGGCCGCGCATGGCGTCGGCCAATCGCTGCCATGTCTTCGCGTCCAGGCAACCCGGTTCGGCACTCATCATCCACCCCCATGCAACATCGGAAGGCACGCCGCCAGCATTCAGCGCTGTCCGCGGCACCGGGCTGACTATGAACCCGGCGCGACCGTGTTGTCATGAGGAAACGGTGAGAATTCAGCGAGAAGCCGCTCGACGTCCGGCGGGTCAGTGAACCGGTTGACTGGACTCCGCATCCACCGCCCGCTTGACCGCGGCCACGAACGCGCGCCGCGCGGCGACCAGTTCGCTGGACGTCGCGTGCGGCCACGCGCCGACCTGGGCGATCACCAGGTCACGCGCGGGATCGACGTAGACCATCTGGCCGAAGATGCCGATCGCGGCGTAGCTGCCGTCGGTATCGGTCCACCACAGGTAGCCGTAGCCGCGGTCGGGATCATCGACGCTTTCCTGGCGGCGCAGCGCGCCATCGAGCCAGGCCTTGGCGATCACCGGCTTGCCCGCGATGCGGCCGCCGTCGAGCATGAACTGCCCCAGCCGCGCGTAATCGCCCAGCGTGGCCGACAGGCCGCTGCCGCCGGTGTCGCTGCCATCGCATTCGTCCTTGATCCAGTACGCGTCGGCGGCCATGCCATACGGTTTCCAGATCGCCTGCGACAGGTAGGTGGCCAGCGAGCGGTGCGTGGCCCGCTGCACCAGGATGCCGAGCAGGTCGGTTTCCGCGGTGTTGTAGTTGAAGTGCGTGCCGGCCGGCCATTGCCGCGGCTGCTTGGCCAGGTAGGTGAGGATGTGCGCGCGGCCATCGACGCAAGCGTGCAGATACATCTGCGCCACGTCCGATTTCGCGTCGGCGTAGTCCTCGTTCCAGTGCACACCCGAGGTCATCGTCAGCAACTGCTGCACCGTGACCTTGGCGTAGGCGCTGTCGCGCAGTTCCGGGATGTAGGTGCCCAGCGTGTCGTCCATGCCGTGGATATAACCCTGCTGCAGGGCGATCCCCAGCAAGGTGGAGGTGACCGACTTGGCCACCGAGAACGACTCCCAGCGCTGCTCCGGCCCGAAGCCCGGCGCATAGCGCTGCAGGCGGATGCGGCCATGCTGCAGCACCATCACGCCGGCGAGGTGGTGCTGGTCCATGTAGCCGGCCAGCCACGCCGAGGCGTTCTGCTCCGGAACGACCAGCGGCTTGCCCTGCGGCAACGCATGGACGTGCGTGCCATGCGCGGCGCGGTCACTCGGGAACAGCTCGTACATCTTCCGGAACTGCGCCTCGCGCTGCGCCTGCGGCCAGAACAGCACCGTCTCGCGTTGCTGGCCGATGGTCGGGGTGCCCTGTTCGGCGGCTGTCGATGGCAACGGGACAGCAAGGCACAGTGCGGCAGCAAGCAGGCAGGCAAACGGGTTTGAACGCATGGCGCTATGTGTCGGGCAGTGGCGGAACCGCCATCTTACCGAGCCGTGACGCCGCGTCGAAGTACATGAACCGCACCCATGTCTTCACCCGACAGTCACGCGCGTTTTCACGCCATCGTCCGCAACGCGATGCTCCCATCTTGTGCGTACGGGTCGGCGTGCGTGCCATCCGCCGACCCGCACGCGTTGAACCACGCCTGCGCAAGCTGGCGACACCACTTCGTTACCGCACCAAGGAGCTCACCATGATCAAGCGCCTGCTTCCCCTGTTGATCGGACTGTCGGTCTGCGGTGTTGCCCTCGCGCAGACCATGCCGGCTACCAGCCAGCCGGCGACCAAGACCACGCAGACCACGACCACGGTGTCCACGTGGACGACGCAACCGCCCAGCGGCGCGCTGAGCGAAGACGCGATCAAGACCGCGATCGCCAACGCCGGCTACAAGGAAGTGAAGGGCCTTGGGTTCAGGGACGGCGTGTGGCGCAGCAAGGCCCGCGGTGGCAACAAGCAATGGGTCAAACTGGTGGTCGGCCCCGTCAACGGCAAGGTGTACGTTGCCGATGCACCATCCAAACTCAACCAGGACGAGGTCAAGGCCAAGCTCGTGGCGGCCGGCTACCAGGACGTCCACGACGTGGAGTTCGAGGACGGCCTGTGGAGCGCTGACGCCAGCACCGAACACGGCAACAAAGTCGACCTGCTGGTCGATCCGGACGACGGCAGCGTGGTGGCCAGGTCGCGCGATTGACACGCTCCGCTTGCAGTGATCACGGAAAACCCGGCGCCGTGGTGGCGCCGGGTTTCCTTTTTGCCGGGGCACACGCGACGGTTCATGCCGGCCGGTAGACGACGGCCATGGCACCCGAGTCGAAGGGCATCGCGCTGATCAGGCGCAGATCGACCGGACTGCGTAGTGCGCAGAACAGCGGCTGGCCCTGGCCCAGTACCACCGGATGAATGGCCAGTCGATATTCGTCGATGAGGCCGCAGGCAACCAGGCTTTGCGCAAACCGGGCGCCGCCATGCGCCAGGATGTAGTTGCCCGGCTGTTCCTTCAGCCGGAGAACTTCCTCCACCAGATCGCCGCGCGCCACCGCGGGCTCGGCCCAGGACTTGAGGGCCGCCGCGGTCGGCGTGGCGCCATGCCGCGCCGCATTGCGCGCCCTCGCTTCGGCGAGCGCGGCCGTCGTCTGGTCCGCCTGCGGGCCGCGCTCGATCCCCTGCCGCGAGAAAATGATCTTGGGAATGTCGTTCATCGGCGCTGCGATCGGCATCTCCGAATAGGGCCAGAACGCCGCCATGTCGTGATAGCTGCGGCTCCCCATGATGTGCACGCCGGCCCCGCGCAGCGTATCGAGAACCCACGCCGTGGAATCGGCCCCGCCAGAGGAGCGGAAGATCCAGTCGGCCTCGCCGTTTGGTCCGGCGACAAAGCCGTCCAGCGAGACGGACATCTTCAACACCAGCTTTCTCTTTGCAGCCGTTGAGCCAGCCATGATTCCTCCTTGGTCTTGCCGATGGTTTGTCGAGCCGGGACGCCCCTGTCGATGCGGGCCTCTTTGCAGGGTAACGACGAATGGCGGGAGCACGTTTCGACAGGGTCCGGGCACGGGTTCCGGGGAGCTGACCCGAAGCAACGCTTGTAAACCGCCTTCCGGAACAGGATGCTCTGCTCTCCCCCGGCGCCTTGAGACAGAAGCACGGCCTCGTCGATCACCTCACCCTGGCAGACCGTCAGGATACCTCCCGCTTCCGAAAGAACCCTGCCAAGCCGGTGCGCCATGAGCAACGTCCTTACCATCCATGAATTCCGCGATGACCTCGCGGTGCACTTCCACGACATCAATGCGGAGTGGATCAACGCCATGTTCCGCCTCGAAGCCACCGATCGGGATGTGCTGGAGAACCCGCGAGCGAAGATCATCGACGCGGGTGGCGTCATTCTGTTTGTCGAGGCAAGCGGACTGGGGATAGTTGGTGCATGCGCCCTCCAGAAAACGGGAGCCACCAGCTATGAGCTCACCAAGATGGGGGTGCGCGAGTCGGCACGCGGCATGAAGGCCGGGGAGTTCCTGCTCGCCGCGATCATCGACCGGGCAAGATCGCTGGGAGCCGATCCCCTGTACCTGCTCACCAACGCCAAATGCGCCGCCGCCATTCACCTGTACGAGAAGCTTGGCTTCCAACACGATGCCGAGATCATGGCCCGGTATGGTGCGCGCTATCAAAGGTGCGACGTGGCCATGCGCTACCACGAGGAAGTCTTGCGGTAAGCCACCAAGGCTTCCGGCTGTGGCGGGCATTCCGCCTGGAGTCGGGAGCGGTCTTTCGCAGATTGAAGGCTGCATGGTTTGAAGCCCCAGCGCGCCCACTTGTTCACAAGACGCTTCAAGCCCACCGCGCGGGCAGGAACCGGCTGTTACGCAGCAGTCCCGCCGAGACCAGCGACACCAGCACGCCGACCGGGAATATTTCCGCGAAAGTCATCGGTACTGGTCTGGCTCGGTCGGCACGATCGCCCAATTCAATGCCACGGGCGACGCTCCGGAAATTATCCCTGACAGCATTTTTCTTACGCTACAGCACGCGTTTCAGCTGTACGAGAAATGCGACGACATGGCCAGGTGCAAATCCTGCTTCGTTCAACCCATGCTTCTGCCACAACTCCAAAACGACGCGCTCTCTCGCGTTGGGCGGGCGCCCACCACCAGCGCCGCCAGCACACTCAGGCGTTGACATACGCATGTCGAGATCGGCTGTTCTGATGCTCACCACGACGCACACGGCGATGCCGTCACGACGGCGCCGTTCGATCTGCTGAACGATCCAGTCAGACGAAGCGTCATCCAAAGGTTTTTCGTCGTTACCAACCTTCACGCTTATCATGGGTATGCCCCTCTATCGCGCACATGCGCGCATTCGGACGGTGCGCCACGACAGTCGCATGGGGTGCGACAGTAGACGCCCATGACATAAAGATGCCAAGGACAACTTGGTTGCTACGACCGGATAAAGGGACGGAGGTAATTAATTACCTCCGTCCCTTTAATTCCGGAGTCGGGAGCGGTCTTTCGCAGATTGAAGGCTGCATGGTTTGAAGCCCCAGCGCGCCCACTTGTTCACAAGACGCTTCAAGCCCACCGCGCGGGCAGGAACCGGCCGTTGCGCAGCAGTCCCGCCGAGACCAACGACACCAGCACGCCGACCAGGAATATTTCCGCGAAGGTCATCGGTACTGGTCTGGCTCGGTCGGCACGATCGCCCAATTCAATGCCACGGGCGACGCTCCGGAAATTATCCCTGACACCATTTTTTTTCCTGACACCATTTTTTCACGCCTAAGGAATTGTTAGGCGGTATTGCGGGCGGCTGCAATTTTAGCAAGCGTTTCGTTGATGTCTTTGAGCTTGCGTACATAAGGATCCTGAGGCACGTCTGCATTGAGATATGGCCGCAGATCTATCAGGTGCGTCTCATCAACTGCCTTGGCGCCATGGCGATACTGCGCACCCACAGAAAAGGTAGTGGGGCATTGAGGGTTGTTGCCGTCGTTGACAAAAACCACAAAGCTCTGAGCCAGAGCAAAGACAATCTCAGAGCCGGCCGGGAACGCGTCTATTTGATTAGTAAAGACGCTGAACTTCGCAATGTCCTTTGCGGGCTGTCCGAATTTGAAGAACGATTTGTCAAGAGTCAATCGCAGATCAAGCGCAGCAGTCTTTCCGACATTGGCAATACGCAGATAAAAGATTGGATTGTCTGGCTCCAGAAAGGGCGTGACTGTGACGTAAGGCCGGTAGGCTGCCTCAGTTTGCTCAGACATTGCAGCCACAACGCGCTCATTAGCGCGAAGCATCTTGAAAGTGACCCAAGCGTAGAAGCCTGTAATCAGAACAAGTAGACCTGTCAGCACTTCCATGGTCATTGGGTTGCCCCCTAACGTTGGAATTGAGCGGCGGCGCAGCCGCCCGCCTCGAATGAGATGTTAGGTTTGCAGCCGATCAAGCTCGATTGCAAACGCCCTCACCCCTCCAAACAATCAAACCGCCGATCCGCCTCCACCTCGGCGTCGTAATCCACGTCATCGCGATCAAACCCGAACAACTTCAGGAACTCGTGCTTGTAGCCGTCGTAGTCGGTGATCTGGCGCAGGTTCTCGGTGGTGACGGTAGGCCAGACAGTCTTACAAGCGTCCTGCACGACGTCGCGCAGTTCCCAGTCATCCAGGCGGATGCGGCCTTCGTCGTCGGTCGGTGCCGGCTTGCCATCGGCGCGATAGAGGCGATCGTGGAACAGGCGGTTGGCTTGTTCGATCGGGTTTTCGTGGATGCCCTGCTCTTTCATGATCTTGAAGGCGATGGACACGTACAGCGGGATCACCGGGATGGCGGCGCTAGCCTGGGTGACCACGGACTTCATCACACCGACATAGGCTTCGAGGCCGGGATGGCGGCTGCGCAATTGCTTGGCCGTGTTGTCGAGGTGCTGCTTGGCCTGGCCGAGGGTGCCGTGCCAGTACATCGGCCAGGTGATCTCGGTGCCGATGTAGCTGTAGGCAATCGTCTTGGCGTGTTCGGCGAGTACACCTGCCTTGCTCAGCGCGTCGATCCACAGCGCCCAGTCCTCGCCGCCCATCACGGTGACGGTGTCCTTGATCTCCTGCTCGGTGGCCGGCTCGATGGTGGCTTCGATCACCGTGTCCTTGTTGGTGTCGACCGAGGTGTTGTGGAACGGCTCGCCGATGGTCTTGAGCGCCGAGCGCACCACTTCGCCGGTGTCGGGCAGCTTGCGCACGGGCGAGGCCAGCGAGTAGACCACCAGGTCGATCGGGCCGCCCATGTCGTTCTTGATGATCTCGATGGCCTTGGCGCGGGTTTCGTGGGCGAACGCGTCGCCGTTGATCGACTTGCTGTACAGGCCGGCCTGCTTGGCGGCCTTGTCGAACGCGGCGGCGTTGTACCAGCCGGCGGTGCCGGTCTTGTCGTCGCTGCTGGGTTTCTCGAAGAACACGCCGAGCGTGGCGGCGCCGTAGCCGAAGGCGGCGGTGATGCGCGAGGCCAGGCCGTAGCCGGTGGAGGCGCCGATCACCAGCACGCGCTTTGGACCCTTGCCCCGGGCGTGGCCGGCGGCTTCGGTGATCGCGATCTGGTCGAGCACGTTGTGTTCGCAACCGAGCGGATGGGCGGTGACACAGATGAAACCGCGGACTTTGGGCTTGATGATCACTCGATGGCTCCTGCTGGTAATCGGCAATTCGTCATATTAACCAAGCCGGGCGGCCATGCGCTGCCGTAGGGAACTTCGAATGACCCGGTTTACTGGTCATCCCGGCGAAGGCCGGGATCGCATGCAGCTGTTGCGAAAGGCCAAAGGGATGGCCAGCTCTGTCGGTGAAGAGCGATTCCAGCCTTCGCTGGAATGACGATAGAGGGAGGGAATGACGAGAGGGGGAGGTTTTTCGAGATGCTTCGTGGAGGCCGTCTCCGACTGAAACGCGCTCAGCTTCCGGTCGGCAGGCGCGCCAGCGTCTTCAACACGGCGGCCAGCGCACGCACCTGCCCGGCATCGCTGCCCAGTTCGCCGGCTTGCATGTCGCCCAGCAGCGGTCGCCGATGGTGCATGCCCGAGGGCAGCTGGTGCTTGGCGGAAGCATGGAATTCGTGCGCGCCGGTGGCGGCGGCCAGCGCCATGATGTTCTGCGCTGTGACGCCGGCGCCGGGCATCACCGCCAGACGTCCTGCGGCCTGCGCCACCAGGTCGCGGATCAGCGCGGCGCCCTCCACCGCGCTGGCCTGCGCGCCCGAGGTCAGCACCCGCTCGCAACCCAGCGCGACGATGTCTTCCAGCGCGCGCGCCGGGTCGCGGCTGAGATCGAAAGCGCGGTGGAAGGTCACGCCCAGTGTCCCCGCCGCAGCGATCAGGGCGCGGCAGCGCGCCATGTCCACGCCGCCCTCGGCATCGAGCACGCCGAGCACCACGCCGTCGCAGCCGAGCGCCACGCAGGTCTCGATGTCGCGCTGCATCGCCTCACATTCCAGCTCGCTGTAGAGGAAGTCGCCGGCGCGCGGGCGGATCAGTACGTACAGCGGAATGCGCAGGCGCTCGCGGGCCAGCGCGATCTGCGCGTGCGACGGCGTCAGCCCGCCCAGCTCCAGCGCCGTGCACAGTTCGACCCGCCCCGCGCCGCCTTCCTGGGCGGCCAGCGCGGAGGCGACCGAGTTGGCGGCGATTTCCAGGATCACGAATAGCTCGTGGTGTAGACGCTTTGCGAGGGGATCAGGGCGTCCTGCTTCTGCGCATCGCACACGGCGTAGGAGAAGCCGTGCTGGATCGCATAGGCGCCGACCTCGCCCGCGCGGTTCATCGCCAGGAAACCGACCTGCAGGGTCTTCGATGCCTCGCGGCGCTTGTTGACGATGCGCATCACCGCCTCCTTGCAGGCCTCGTGCGGCGAGCGGCCCTGGCGCATCAGTTCGACGACGAGGAAGCTGCCGGCGTTGCGGATCACTTCTTCGCCGACGCCGGTGGAGGTGGCGCCGCCGACCTCGCCGTCCACGTACAGGCCGGCGCCGATGATCGGGCTGTCGCCGACGCGGCCGCGCATCTTCCATGCCATGCCGCTGGTGGTGCAGGCGCCGGCCAGGCGGCCCTGAGCGTCGATCGCCAGCATGCCGATGGTGTCGTGGTTGTCCTTGCCGCCGGGCATGCCGGTACGGCCGTAGTCGTGCACTTCGCTGTTGATGGACGGCTGGTAGCGCGCCGTCTTCTGCCATTCGTGCCAGGCCTTCTCGGCTTCCGGCGTAAGCAGGTTTTGCTTACGGAAGCCCTGCTCCAGCGCGAACTGCAAGGCGCCCTCGCCGACCAGCAGCACGTGCGGCGTGCGCTCCATCACGCGCCGCGCCACCGAGATCGGGTGCTCGATGTGCTCGAGCGCGGCCACCGCACCGCAGTTGCCGTCGGCGTCCATGATGCTGGCGTCGAGGGTGACGTGGCCGTCGCGATCCGGATAGCCGCCCTTGCCCACGCTGTGGTTCTTCAGGTCCGACTCGGGCACCTGCACGCCGGTCTCGACTGCATCCAGCGCGTGGCCGCCCTGGCCCAGGATCGCCCAGGCCGCCCGGTTCGCGGCAACGCCGAAATCCCAGGTCGAGACGACCCGCACGGTCGACGCCTTCGCCCCGCGCGCCGCCGGCCCGGCGACTAGCCCGCCTGCCCACGCCAGCATCGGCGCCGAAGCGCCAAGCAGGGATGCCTTGAGGAAACGCCTGCGGTCAGTCATGGCTTTCTCCGTGTCTGCAAACAAAAAACCCCGCACAGGATGCGGGGTTTCGCTTTTGCCTTGCAACGTTTGTCTGGCTGATCAGGCGGCTTCGACCGCCGATGCCTGGGCGCCCTTCGGACCCTGGGTCACTTCGAACTTGACGCGCTGGCCTTCCTGCAGGCTACGGAAGCCCTTGCTGGTGATCGCCGAAAAATGGACGAATACGTCCGCACTGCCGTCCTCGGGTGCGATGAAGCCGAAACCCTTGGCATCGTTGAACCATTTGACCGTACCGAAACTCATCTGAGCGAACCTCTGGATCCATGGAATGGGTGCGCCAGGAACTGCGCTGAACCACTAGCCCCCTAGGTTCGCCGCCCCGGCGGGAGGAAAGTATCAATATGTGAAGGCCGAACGCAATACGAATATGTTCCGCCGGTCCACGAATTCGCCGCGGTGCTCAACTTTTCAGCATCGCCGCCAGGATGCGCGGCACCTCGGCGGTGGCTGCCGCCAGGTGGGCGAAAATTTCCTCGATGCTGATCTCCGCCTCGTCGCCGCAGCCGGCGGCGAAGTTAGCCACCAGCGCCAGGCAGGCGTATTCCAGTTGCAGTTCGCGTGCCAGCGCCGCTTCGGGCATGCCGGTCATGCCGACCAGGTCGCAGCCATCGCGCTTCATCCGTGCGATCTCGGCGCGGGTTTCCAGCCGCGGCCCCTGCGTCGCGCCGTAGCAGCCGCCGCCGATCACCTCCACGTTCACCGCGCGCGCCGCCGCCAGCAGCTGCAGACGTAGCGCTTCGGTGTATGGCTCGCTGAAGTCGATGTGCTTCACCTCGGCGCCCTCGACGTCGCAGTAGCTGGTGGTGCGGCCGTGGGTGTAGTCGATCAGCTGGTCGGGCACCACGATCACCCGCGGCCCCATGTCGCCACGGATGCCGCCCACCGCGTTCACGCCGATCACCCGGCGCGCGCCCAGGCTGTGCAGCGCCCACAGGTTGGCGCGGTAGTTCACCCGGTGCGGCGGTAACATGTGGCCCTCGCCGTGGCGGGCCAGGAAGGCGATGCGCTTGCCGGCGAAGTCACCGAGCACCACGTCGCCCGAAGCCTCACCGTAGGGCGTATCCACCGTCTGCCGCGTGGCGTTTTCGAGGCCCGGAAAGTTGTACAGGCCGCTGCCGCCGATGACGGCGAGGTCGATGGTGGCGTGGTTGGGGTGAGGCATCGTGGTGGTCCGTTGCAGTCTGGAGTTGAAGGGCACATTTACTCCCTCCCCTGCTTGCAGGGGAGGGTTGGGGAGGGGTCGCTCTTGATCTTCAAAGTCAAAGGCAAGAGCTTTACCCCCTCCAACCTCCCCCTGCGAGCAGGGGGAGGAGCAAAGCCCTATCCCGCGCTATCGTCCTTCAGCGCATAGATCGCCGGCAGGTTGCGGCCCTGTTCGTAATAATCCATGCCGTAGCCGAACACGTAACGGTCCGGCAGTTCGACACCGTTGAAATCGGAGGCGATGCCTTCGACCAGGCGATCGTGCCGCTTGGTGCACAGGCTGGCGATCAACACGCGTTTGGCGCCGCGCCGGTAGCAGTCCTCGCGCACCGCCTTCAGCGTGTGGCCCTCGTCGAGGATGTCGTCGACCAGCAGCACCGTGCGGCCGGCCAGCGACACCACCGGCTCGCGCAACCAGTGCAGGTCGCTGCCGGAGGTGGCGCCGCGGTAGCGGGTGGCGTGCACGTAGTCGAATTCCAGGTCGGTGCGGATCGCCAGCGCGAGCTGCCCGGCGAAGATCAGTGCGCCGTTCATCACGGTGAGGAACACGGCGCGCTCACCGTCCAGCGCGGCGTCGATGCGCCGGCCAATGTCGGCGATCACGCTTTCCAGGGTGGCGCGGTCATGCAGCAGCTCGGCCTGCGCCAGCGCATCGGCCAGGGGCGGGATCGGAGTATTCATGCGGTTCCTTGGTCGGCGTTGAGCGCCGTGATGCGCGCGACGAAACGCTCGCGCTGCGGGTTGTTGGTGAGGCCGTCCCAGCTTGAGCCCAGCGACCCGCGCATGGCGGCCAGTTGCGGCGGCATCGGCGAAGCGTCTTCAGGCATCGCCGCGATCGCCTCGTCCACCACCTCGGGGAAGCAGGCCAGCACCAGGTCACAGCCGGCGTCCAGGTGCGCGCGCACCCGCTCGCCCACGCTGCCAGCCGCACCGGCGGCGGCCATGCTGATGTCGTCGCTGATCACCGCGCCGGCAAAACCCAGCTCGCCGCGCAGGATCTGCTCGATCCACACCTTCGAGTAGCCCGCCGGGCGGCTGTCCACCGCCGGATAGGTGACGTGCGCCATCATCACCGCCTCGACCCGCGCCTCGATGCACTCGGCGAACGGCAGAAGGTCGTCGCGGCGGATCTGCTCCAGGCTGCGTGGGTCGATCGCCTGCGCCTTGTGCGTGTCGGCGGCGACCGAGCCATGCCCCGGGAAGTGCTTGAGCACCGCCGCCATGCCGCCCAGGTGCATGCCGCGCACGTAGGCCTGGGCCAGTTCGGCGGTCACCGCCGGGTTGGCGTGGAACGCGCGCAGGCCGATCGCCGCGTTGCCACGGGCCAGATCCACCACCGGCGCGAAGCTGAAATCGACGCCGCTGGCGCGCAGCTCGCTGGCCATCACCCAAGCATGTTCCTCGGCCAGGCGAACCGCCTCGGCCGGATCGCGGTCGTAGACCGCGCCGATCGCGGCCAGCGGCGGCAGGCGGGTGAAGCCGTCGCGGAAGCGCTGCACCGGGCCGCCCTCCTGGTCGACCGCGATCAGCAGGTCGTCGCCACCGGCCTCGCGGATCGCCTCGCACAGCGCGATCAGCTGCTCGCGCGACTGATAATTGCGCGCGAACAGCAGCACGCCGGCGACGCCCGGCGCGGTGAGCCAGCGCTTCTCGTGCTCGGCCAGTTCCAGCGTGGCCACGCCGATCATCAACATGCGGCATCCTCGGCGGCGCGCTCCGCCGGTGACCATTGCCGGTACGGATGCGCGATCAGGTTCACGTTGTAGTAGCGCGTCAGCGCGCTCACCTCGCGGCCCAGCCACGACGGCCGCGGGAACAGCGCATCGACCGCCGGCAGCTCGACTTCGGCCACGACCAACCCCGCATTGTCGCCGGCGAATTCGTCGACCTCGAACAGCACGCCGTCGACCCGCACGTAATGGCGGGTCTTCTCAAGCACGCCGTCGCACAACTCGCCCAACAGTATCCGCGCGTCGGCCACCGGTATCGGATAGTCGAATTCGGTACGGGCGATGGCTGAGCTGGCCGCCTTGATGTTGAGCCACGCCACGTCGCCGGCGAGGCGGGCGCGCACCGAAGCGCGCGCTTGCCCAGCCCGCAGCGCCTGCGCACCCACCAGATAGCCCTGCGCGATCGGTTCGCTACGTTCGACGCTCGCGCGCCAGCCGTCGTCGGCAAGCAGAAATTTTCGTTCGATCTCGATGGGCACGGGTAGCTGCTCTCAGCCTGCGACAAAACCCGGATGGAACCGGGTTTTATTGAAGAGTGCGGCCATGGATGGCCGCTTCTTGATTCTCGCGCTCATGGATGGCGCTCGAATAAAGCTATCGACTCGACGTGCGAGGTATGCGGGAACATGTCCATCACGCCAGCCGAGGCCAGCCTGAAGCCGTGCTGGTTGACCAGGATGCCGGCGTCGCGCGCCAGCGAAGCGGGATGGCAGGAGACGTAGACGATGCGCTGCGTCTGCTTGTGCGGCAGGTACTCCAGCACCTTGTCGGCGCCGGCGCGCGGCGGATCGAGCAGCAGCTTGTCCCACGGCTGCTTCGCCCAGTCGGCGGCGCGCTGGTCCTCGAACAGGTTGGCCACGTGGAAACGTGCGTTGGCGATGCCGTTGCGCGCGGCGTTCTGCGCCGCCCGCTCGACCAGCCCGTGCTCGCCTTCCACGCCCGCCACTTCGGCCACGCGACGGGCGATCGGCAAGGTGAAGTTGCCGAGGCCGCAGAACAGGTCCAGCACGCGGTCGGTCGGCTGCGGATCGAGCAGTTCCATGGCGCGCGCCATCATCAGCTGGTTCATGCCGGCGTTGACCTGCACGAAGTCGAGCGGCTGGAACTCCAGCTCGACGTCGGCGAAGCGTGCGTCGCCGCTGGCGATGCGGAAGGCCAGCCGCGGGTTTTCCGGCCACAGCGGATGTACGCTGCTGGTGCCGCCCGGCTGCAGGTAGATCGCGAAACCGTGCTGCTGGCCGAACGCGGTCAGCGTGGCCAGGTCACGTTCACTCAGCGGCTGCATGTGGCGGAACACCAGTGCCATCAGCTCGTCGCCGGCGGCGAACTCGATCTGCGGGATATCGTTGACCGCATCCATCGTGCTGAGCAGGTCGGCGAGCAAACCGACCTTGGGGCCAAGCGCCGGGTGCATCACCTCGCACTGCTGGATCTCGGTGACGAAGCGCGGGTTTTGTTCCTCGCGGAAACCGACCAGCACGCGGCCCTTCTTCGCCACGTTGCGCACCGACAGCCGGCCCTTGCGCCGGTAGCCCCACGGTTCGGCGGTGAGCGGCGGCAGCCACGCCTGTGGCGTGACCTTGCCGATGCGCTCGAAATTCTCCGCCAACACGCGCTGCTTGGTCCCGATCTGCGTGGCCGCGTCCAGGTGCTGCAGCGAGCAGCCGCTGCACTCGGCGAAGTGGCGGCAGCGCGGCTCCACGCGGTGCGGCGAGGCCACGATCACCTCGACCACTTCCGCCTCGTCGAAGTGGCGGTGGCGCTTGCGCAGCTTCGCCGTCACCTGCTCGCCGAGCAAGGCGCCGCTGACGAACACGGTCTTGCCGTCGACCCGTGCCACGCCGCGGCCGTCATGGCCGAGGTCGGTGATGTGGGCTTCGAAAGGCGTCGACGGAACGGAGTTGGATCGGGACATGGGGCGCAAACGATGGGGCCATGCTGGCTGGCCCCCGATTATCCCAGATCGGCCCGGATGGCGCCTGCGACCTACTTCTTCTGCCAGGCGCCCGCTGCGTTCTGGTAATACCAGCCCGCGTGTGCCTTCTCGATCCAGCTCTTGGCGAAAGTGGCGCGGATCTGCGCTTCCCATTCCGGGTGGTTGTTGGCGTTGGCGATCTCGCGGTACAGCGCGGTGCGGTCGCGGTTTTCGTCGGCCACCGTGGCGTTCGCCTGCGCGCGCTGGCTCAGCGGCACCTTGGCGGCATCGCGCATGGCCACCATGCCGTCATGGGTGAAGCCCACCGCGCCGCTGTCGAGCAGGTCGCCCAGTGCGCCCTGGAAGCGGCCCTGCATGCGGTCGCTGATCGCATCGGTGGCGGCGGTCCGGATGCGGATGTCCGGCGTGTCGGCGGCATGCGCGGCCGGCACCAGCAGGTCGAGCAGCATCGCCGACGGCTGCTGGCCGGCATCCTTCGCCGCCGGCTGCGGCGCCTTCGGCGCCGGCGTGGCGGGCGCCGCCTGGTCCAGCACGTTGCCGATGAACTGGTCGGCGGCCTTCTGCGCGGCGGCCTCGGGGAAATACACGTTGATGGTGACGCAGCCGACCAGCGCCACGGCCAGCGAGGTCAGGATGACGTAGACGAGCTTGCGCATGACGAACTCCAGCAGTTGAAAGGGGTGGAAGAGCTGACGCCCGTGCCCGGTTCAGCGGATTTGCGGTGCCGCTCCATGGATGGCTTCCTGCAGGCGCCGCACCAGGGTCGGCCAGTCGACCTGGGTCTGGTGACCAACCACCTGCAGCCGCGGCAAGCCACTGCCTTCGACGATAGTGTAGCCGTCGTCGGTGGCCTCCAGGCCGCTCATCCGGCACAGCGTGCCCTGCAGCGTGCAGTTGAGCCCGATGCGCTTGTAGCCGAAGGTCTTGAACAATTTCAGCACGGCGCCCTGCAGGCCCGCGGCAATGCCGCCGCCACCGACGGCGGTGAGGTTGTTCACCGCGCGCTGGCTGATCCGGCCGCCCGCACCCGCCAGCAGGCTGGCCTTGAACGCGACCGGGTTCCAGTTGACCAGGCGCAGGTTCTGGATCGAGCCGTCCAGCGGGCCGGTAATGCTGCCGAAGTCGAACACGCTGGTGATCGCAGCCAGGTCCAGTTGCTTCAGCGTGATATCGCCATTCAGCACCGGCGTAGCGCCGAACGGCTGTTGCAGCGAGAGATCGGTGATGTCGACGAAACCGCCGAACACGCTGGCCGACAGGCCGCCGTCCAGCTCGAAACGATCGTCGACCCAGCGCAGCGACGGGATCGCCCCGCCCAGCGTGCCGGGAAATGCCGGCCAGCCCATCGCCCGGCTGAACGCAGCCATGTCGACGCCGGTCAGCGCCAGCGAGGCCGCCAGCCGTTGCCCCCTGGCCGCTGCCGGACGCCAGTCCAGCTGGCCGATACGCAACTGGCCCTGCAGGATCGGCACCTGCAGCGGCTGCTGCAGGCTGAGTGTGCCGGCGCGACTCTGCCACTGCGATTGCGCGGCGCCGTTCGCTATGCGGTAGAACTGCAGGCTGCGCCAGCCCAGTGTCGTGGCCGCCCGCTCGCCATCGCTTGCCCAGTCCAGCCCGCCCTGCAGGCCATCGACCGCCAGCCGGCCATCCGCGTCGGCCAGGCTCAGCCCGTCGGTGTTGAACGCGAAGCCGTGCGGGCCGTCCGCGCGCAGGTCCAGGCTGCCGCTCAGCTGGCCGGCGATGCGCATGTTGCGCAGGCCCAGCGTGCTCAGCCAGGCCTCGCCGTAGCGCTGATAGGCGGCGGGGAAATTCGCGCGCACGCGGTCCAGCCGCAGGCTCTTCAGCGTGCCTTTTGCATCGAAGGCCAGCGCGCCGTCGAGTTGCAGTGCATCGGCATCGTTCACGCGCAGGCGGCTCAATTCGAACGCGCCGTTCTGTGCAACCGCATGCAGCCCCAGCTGCACCGGATGATCCGGCAACCTGGCATAGATCGGCCCCAGCAACAGCTCGCCGCCATGCAGGCTGGCATCCAGCTCGATCCGGGCCGGGCCGGTCGTGGTGTCGAGGTTGAAACGCCCGCTGCCGCCCAGCCCCTGCCCGGCCAGGGTACCGCTGGGGGTGTCGAAGCCCAGGCCGGCCAGGGTGAACTGCCCGGACGACTGCAGGCCCTGATTGCGCAGGTCCAGCGCCAGTTCGGCATCCAGCCGGCCGCCGGTGGGGCGCCCCGACCAGACCGTGCCGAGCAGGCCCTGCAGCCAGCCGGCAGGGAGGTTGTCCAGGCTGATCTGCGCGTGGGTGGGCTGGTCCAGCGGCAGCGCGGCGTTGGCATGCGCCTTGCCCTGCAGGATATCGACCTGCACGGTGTTGGCCGCCTCGCTGAGCAGGATGTTCACGTGGGCATCGCTGAGCGCGCCACCCGGCGCACCCGAAAGGCGCACGTTGCCGTCGAGGATCCAGCTCAGGCGGGCGTCCCGTTGCAGGTTGCCGTCGAGGGTCAGGCCCAGCCGTCGCCAGCCCATCGCCGGAACGTCGGCCTGCTCCGCGCTCAGCTGCAGCCGGAGTCCGCCGGCGGCATCCTCGCCGAGGCGCAGGGTCACCGCCTGCAGGTGGACGCCGGGAACGCTGATCGACTTCGCCGTCAGCAGCACCTGCGCCCGCACAGGCAGCGCCCAGCCGACCCCCAGCAACAGGCAGCAGCACAGCAGGAAATGGCTTGAAGTCGGGCGCATGTCGGGCCATTCTGCCAAATCAGGATGAACGATATGGATTTCGTCATGAGCAGCCTCCTCGCCAACACCGATTCCGACCCTGCCAGCGCCACCCGTATCCGGGTATTGGTGGCCGACGACGACCCCGGCAGCTGCCGTTTCCTGTGCGACGGGCTGGACTCCATGGGCGCCCGGGCGGAAGCCTGCATGGACGGCATGACGGCCCTGCAACGGGCACGCACCGAGCCGTTCGACCTGCTGCTGCTGGATTGCCGCATGCCCGGCGCCGGCGCGCTGCAGATCCTGACCGCACTGCGTGAAGACGAACAAGCGTGCTCGGCGGAGAGCATCGCGGTGGCCACCACGGCCGAACTGGAACCGGGTACCCGGCAATCGCTACTCGACGCCGGCTTCAGCGAGATCCTGTTGAAGCCCTGCGGCCTGGCCAGGCTGCAGGACGTGCTGGCACTGGTGCAGCCGGATCGCCGCGACGTCCGCGTGCTGGACGACCGGGCGGCGCTGACTGCCACCGGTGACGCCACCACCATGCGCGCCCTGCGGCTGCTGCTGCGCGAGGAGCTGGCCCTGCTGCATCAGGAACTGGATGCGCTGAGCCGCGACCGTGCCGGTTTCAGCGAGCGCCTGCACCGGCTGCGCTCATCCTGTGGCTTCTGCGGCGCGGCCGCGCTGTCCACCCAGACCGTGCTGTTGCAGCGGCAACTGCTGCTGCGTGGCGCCACGCCGATCGCACTGGCGCGCTTCCACAAGGCCCTGCTGGCGACGCTGCAGGCGCTGGACAGTTAGTCGGGTATCCCGCGGCGGCCCGAAACCGCCATCGCCAGTACCCGCCAGGCGCGCAGCTCGCCGCCACCCAGATGGAAGCGGATCACCTCGCGCATCATGTCGCGCAGGGACTTCAGGCCGCTGGTGTCGGGCGTCCGGTCCTGCCCCAGCGCCAGCAGGTCGCTGCCGCGCAGCGCGCGCGGGCCGTTGGCAGCGCAGCGCACGGCGCCCTGCTCGACCAGGTAGCGGTAGGACGCCTGCGCCTCCAGCGGTTCGCCGGAGTCCGCCTCATATTGCAGTTGCAGGCCGTAGCCGAGCGCCTCCAGCAGGTCGCGCTCGAAGCGGCGCAGGCTCCACGCCAGCGACTCGTCGGCGCCCAGCCGCGCCAGGGTCCGGGCGTAGGCATCGAACAGTCGCGGGTAGGGATCCTGCCGGCCGGTCAGGCGCACCACCAGTTCGTTGAGATACAGCCCTGCCAGGCCGGCGTCACCGGGCAGGCGCGCCGGCGTACCCACCACTTCGACCGCGGTCAGCGTGGCCATCTCACCGCGCAGCAGCAGGTCCATCGTCAACGGCTGGAACGGCTCCAGCTGGGCCCGCCGCAAACGCGCCCGCTCGCCGCGCACGCCGCGCGCCACCACGCCGAGCCGGCCATGTTCGCGGGTCAGGCATTCGAGCAGCAGCGACGTCTCGCGATACGCACGCGCGTGCAGGACGTAGGCGGGTTGCTGTTCGATGCGCATTGGCAGGGAATCGGGAATGGGGAGTCGGAAATCGGAAAAGCCGGGACCCGCTCCAACGATTCCCTATTCCCCATTCCCGATTCCCACGTCAATCCGTATAGCCGAACTTCTTCAGCATGTTCTCGTCGTCGACCCAGCCTTCGCGCACCTTCACCCACAGCTTCAGGAATACCTTGCGCTCGAACATGCGCTCCATGTGGCGCCGCGCACTCGTGCCGATCGCCTTGAGCTGGGCTCCGCCGTTGCCGATCACGATCGCCTTCTGGCCGGCACGCTCGACCCAGATGATCGCGTGGATCTCGGCGATGCCATCGGGACGGTCGTTGAACTGCTCGATCTCCACCGTGGTCGCGTACGGCAGCTCCTGGTCGAGCCGCAGCATCAGCTGCTCACGCACCATCTCGGCGGCGAGGAAGCGCTCGCTGCGGTCGGTGACCTCGTCCTCGCCGAATACCGGCGGCTGCACCGGCAGGCGCTGGAGGATCGCCTGCTCCAGCTCCTTCAGGCCCTGCCCCTTGAGCGCGCTGACGTAGTGGATCTCGTCGTAGCTGTGCTTGGCCACCAGCTCGGCCACGAACGGCAGCATCACCGTCTTGTCCTTGCTGAGGTCGACCTTGTTGATCACCAGCAGGCGCGGCGACGACTGTTCGACCAGGGCGGCGTACAGCGCCTCGTCCTCGTCGGTGAAGCGGCCGGCCTCGATCACCTGCACCACCAGGTCGACGTCGCTGATCGCCGAGCGCGCGGCACGGTTCAGGCTGCGGTTCATCGCGCGCTTGGCGCCGCGGTGCAGGCCCGGCGTGTCGACGTACATGATCTGCCCGGCCTCGCTGGTGTTGATGCCGAGGATGCGGTGGCGGGTGGTCTGCGGCCGCGGGCTGATGATCGACAGGCGGAAACCGATCAGCGCATTGAGCAGGGTCGACTTGCCCACGTTCGGGCGTCCGGCCAGCGCGACCGTGCCGCAGCGGAAATTCTCATGCGGCAGCTTGCCGCCGGCGGGGTCCAGTTCGTGGTTCATGGCGCAGGTCGCTCGGGTCGGGTGGCAAGTGTAGTGCTTCGCCGGAGGCGGCACGCGGGTACGGCAGACGGAAGCGACGGGGTTAGGCGTCGCGCTGCTGTTCCAGCAGCTGGTTCAGCACGATTTCGGCCGCGTCCTGTTCGGCAGCGCGCCGGTTGCCGGCATGCGCTTCGACGGTGAACGCCATCGGCTCGCTGACCGTGCAGCTGACGTCGAAGGTCTTGGCATGGTCCTCGCCGTGGCTGGCGACCAGCTCGTACTGCGGCAGCGGCAGGCCCTTGGCCTGCAGCCATTCCTGCAAGCGCGTCTTGGCGTCCTTGGAGGAGCGGCGCAAGGCGCTGATGCGCTCGGCGAACAGCCCGCGAACGGTCTCGCGGCAGGCATCGAAACCACCATCCAGGTACACCGCGGCGACCATCGCCTCGAACGCGTCGGCCAGGATCGAATCACGCCGGAAGCCGCCACTCTTCAACTCGCCGGGGCCGAGCTTCAGCCCGTCGCCCAGGGCCAGCTCGCGCGCCACCACGGCCAGTGCCTGGCCGTTGACCAGTTGCGCGCGCAGCCGCGACAGCTCGCCTTCGCTGGCCTTGGGGTGGGCTTCGTACAGCATCTCGGCGACGATCGCACCGAGCAGTGCATCACCGAGGAACTCCAGCCGCTCGTTGTTCGGTTTGCCAATGCTGCGGTGGGTCAGTGCCAGCTGCGCCAGTGCCGCATCGCGAAAACGATAGTTCAGTTCCAAAAGTTACTGGCCCACATTGCCCTGCAACTGCACGCTCTTGTCGAAGTGCAGCAGGAAGTCGATGTTGTACATGAACGGAATCTGCTTGTCGTAGGCCACGCGCAGCTTGTTGGCGCCACCGCTGTCTCGCACGATGGTGATGTCCTTCGGCTGGATGGTGGCGTCGTCGACGTACTGGAAGCCCATCTTGAACATCAGGCCACGACGGATATCGTCCAGCGACCTGCCATTGGTGCCCTCGGTGGCGACCTGGTTCATCGCCTTGACCACGCCCATGTACTCCGAATACGACGGCAGCAGCTTCATGCCCATGTAGGCCAGGAAGCCCACGATGGCCATGATGATCAGGAACCCGATCAGAGTGACGCCCGACTGCTTCGATTTCATAGTCCCCTCGCTATGCCGCCTGTTCGGCGTGCCTGTCTGTGGATGGTGATCCGGGCCTGGCTGACGTCGCCGCACGTGCCGGTATGCCGATTATGCCTGCGGATTCTCGCACTGTTGGCGGCCGCGTGTGCGCAACGCTTCGACCGCGTCACGCTTTCGCCCGTCGGGCCTGCCGCGGCAGGCCTCAGTGAATGACCGTGCCGATCCGCGAGAAATCCACGCCACCGGTACCCCAGCCCTTCCAGCTCATCCAGATCAGGAAGGCCTTGCCGGCCAGGTTCTGCTCCGGCATGCAGCCCCACCAACGGCTGTCCAGGCTGTCGTAGCGGTTGTCGCCCATCACCAGGTAGCAGCCCGGCGGCACCTTCGAGGGCACCCGGTCGTTCGGTATCGAATTGGGCGTGGTGTAGGCCGGCATCCGCGCGATCATGTGGTTGACCTTGCCCAGGTGCTCGGTCCATACCGTCGCACCCATGTTCAGCATGATCTGGTCCACGCTGCGCTGCGGGTTGCCCACGTAGGGGCCGATTTCGTCGGCGGTCACGCGCTGGCCGTTGACCCACAGCTCGGCGCCGTGCACCTCGATGCTGTCGCCCGGCAGGCCGATCACCCGCTTGATCCAGTTCTGCGCCGGCACCGGCGCCTGCGGGTCGTTGCAGCTCATGTCGCCGCTGCGCACCAGCTTGCCGCCGTCCTGGCACAGGTAACCGGGGAAGCGGAATACCACCACGTCGCCGCGCTGCGGCTCACCGAGGTCGACCAGCTTGTTGTTGAACGCCGGCATGCGCAGGCCGTAGGCGAACTTGTTGACCAGGATGAAGTCGCCCACATCCAGCGTCGGCATCATCGAGCCGGACGGGATGCGGAAGGGCTCGGCCACGAACGAGCGCAACAGCAGCACCACCAGCACCACCGGGAACAGCGAGCGCGACCAGTCCACCGGCATCGGGTCGCGGTATTCCTCGCCGGCCGCCTCCAGCCGCGCCTTGCGCTTCTTGTACAGGAACAGCCGATCCAGGCCCCACACCACGCCGAACAGCACGGTGAGGCCAAGCAGAATCGCCGAAAAATCGAATTCCATGCCTTAACTCCAGGTTGCCTGACGGATCATCGCTGATCGCACTTGTTATTTGTCGACCTTCAGTACAGCCAGGAATGCTTCCTGCGGAATCTCCACGCGACCCACCTGCTTCATGCGCTTCTTGCCTTCCTTCTGCTTTTCCAGAAGCTTCTTCTTGCGGCTGACGTCGCCGCCGTAGCACTTGGCCAGAACATTCTTGCGCAGGGCTTTCACCGTGGAGCGTGCGATGACCTGCGCGCCGATCGCGGCCTGGATCGCCACGTCGAACTGCTGGCGCGGGATCAGGTCCTTCATCCGCTCGACCAGGTCGCGCCCGCGGCGGTCGGCATGGCTGCGGTGCACGATCAGCGACAGCGCATCCACGCGCTCGCCGTTGATCAGCACGTCCACGCGCACGAACGGGCCAGCCTCGAAGCGGTCGAAGTGGTAGTCCATCGAAGCGTAGCCGCGCGAGACCGATTTCAACCGGTCGAAGAAATCCAGCACCACCTCGGCCAGCGGGATCTCGTAGCTGATCTGCACCTGGGTCGCCAGGTACTGGATCGAGCGCTGCACGCCGCGCTTCTCCTCGCACAGGGTGATCACGTTGCCGATGTAGTCCGGCGGCGTGAGGATGTTGGCGACGATGATCGGCTCGCGGATTTCCTGCACCAGGCTGGAATTCGTCGGCAGCTTGGCCGGGTTGTCCAGCATCAGGATCGAACCGTCGGTCTTGAGCACCTCATACACCACGGTCGGCGCGGTGGTGATCAGGTTCAGATCGTATTCGCGCTCCAGCCGCTCCTGCACGATTTCCATGTGCAGCATGCCGAGGAAGCCGCAGCGGAAGCCGAAACCCATCGCCTCGGAGGATTCCGGCTCGAAGAACAGCGCGGCGTCGTTGAGGCGCAGCTTGTCCAGCGCCTCGCGCATCGCCGGGAAGTCGTCCGAGGACACCGGGAACAGGCCGGCGAACACGCGCGGCTGCATGGTCTGGAAGCCGGGCAGCGCCTTCTCGGCCGGCTTCGCGGCCAGGGTCAGCGTGTCACCGACCGGCGCGCCGTGCACGTCCTTGATCGAGGCATTGATCCAGCCCACCTCGCCGGCGCCGAGCTTGTCCAGCTTCTTGCGCTTGGGCGTGAACACGCCGACGTCGTCCACTTCGTGGGTGCGCCCGGTGGACATCACCAGCAGCTTGTCGCCGGGCTTGATCTCGCCCTGCATCACGCGCACCAGCGACACCACGCCCAGGTAGTTGTCGAACCACGAGTCGATGATCAGCGCCTGCAGCCGGTCGGTGTCACGCGGCTTCGGCGGCGGGATGCGCGCCACGATCGCCTCCAGCACCTCGATCACGTTGAGCCCGGTCTTGGCGCTGATTGCCACCGCATCGGTGGCGTCGATGCCGATCACCGCCTCGATCTCGCCCTTCACCTTCTCGATGTCGGCGGTGGGCAGGTCGATCTTGTTCAACACCGGCACCACTTCCAGGCCCATCTCCACCGCGGTGTAGCAGTTGGCGACGGACTGCGCCTCCACGCCCTGGGCAGCGTCCACCACCAGCAGCGCGCCCTCGCAGGCGGCCAGCGAGCGGCTGACTTCGTAGGAGAAGTCGACGTGGCCGGGCGTGTCGATGAAATTTAGCTGGTAGGTCTTGCCGTCGCACGCCTTGTACGGCAGCGACACCGACTGCGCCTTGATGGTGATGCCGCGCTCGCGCTCGATCGGATTGTTGTCCAGCACCTGCGCCTCCATCTCGCGATCGGCCAGGCCGCCGCAAAGCTGGATGATGCGGTCGGCCAGGGTCGACTTGCCGTGGTCGATGTGGGCGATGATGGAGAAGTTGCGGATCAATTCCATGGAGCGCTGGCGGCCTGTCGTCGGGCTTGGGTCCTGCCGCCACGCACCATGCGTGGCGGCGCATCACCATAAAGCGACGCTAACCCGGCATTATCGCATGGAACCCGCCGCCGCCACGCACGGACTCGCGCGGCCAAGGTACCGCCTGCCCAGCCGCGCACTGCCGCCCGCTCACTTGTCCTCCGGTACCGTCAGGCCGACGAAGTTGCTCTGCTCGCCGCGACGCACCAGCAACAGCACCGTGCTGCCGGCCTTCACGCCCCTGGTCGCCGCCTCGAACTCGGCCACGCTGCCGATCTTCTGCTGGTTGACCATCAGGATGACGTCACCGGCGCGCAGGCCAGCCTGCGCCGCCACCGGCCCCGTGATGTCGCCGATCACCACACCCTGCCCCGGCTTCAGTCCCAGTTGCGTGCGGGTGTCGTTGTCGATCGACTGCACGGTCAGGCCCAGCGCGGCCGAACCGCTGCGGCTCGACGAGGGCACGGCGCCCTGGTTGTTCACTGCAGTCTTGTCGCGCGAGGCTTCGCTGATGGTGACATCCAGCGTCTGCTTCTTGCCGTTGCGCAGAATTTCCACCG
This sequence comes from Rhodanobacter sp. B2A1Ga4, assembly GCF_018101315.1. Classification (NCBI taxonomy): domain Bacteria; kingdom Pseudomonadati; phylum Pseudomonadota; class Gammaproteobacteria; order Lysobacterales; family Rhodanobacteraceae; genus Rhodanobacter; species Rhodanobacter sp. B2A1Ga4. The sequence goes on from NZ_JADBJR010000001.1 coordinate 889,094, forward strand.
GCACCTTGCTGCCCGGCTTGGTCATGCCCACCAGCGGCGGCAGGTCCGCCGCCTGCTGCAGCGGCTGACCGTTGTAGGCCAGGATGATGTCGCCGGGCTGGATGCCGGCCTTCGCCGCACCACTGCCAGGGCTGACGTCGACCACGGCGGCGCCCGCGCCATTCTCCAGGTGGAAGGCCTTGACGATGTCGTCGTCGACCGGCTGCATGGTCACGCCAAGCATGCCGCGCGAGACGTAACCCTTGCTCTTGAGCTGCTGCACGGCATTCATCGCCACGTCGATCGGGATCGAGAACGACACGCCGAGGTAGTCGCCGGTGTTGGAATAGATCTGCGAATTGATGCCGACCACGCGGCCCTGCAGGTCGAACAGCGGGCCACCGGAATTGCCGCGGTTGATCGGCACGTCGGTCTGGATGAACGAGGTATACGGCTGGTCGCGCTGGCCCAGGTTGCGGCCCACCGCGCTGACGATGCCCTGGGTCACCGTGTAGTCGAAGCCGAACGGCGAACCGATCGCCAGCACCCACTGGCCGGGCTTCAGGCTGCGCGAATCGCCGAGGGTCACCGCCGGCAGCGCGCCGCCGGCATCCACCTTGAGCAGGGCGATGTCATAGGTCGGATCGGTGCCGATTACCCGGGCAGTCAGCGTGCGCCGGTCCTGCAGGCGCACGGTCACCTTGTCGGCGTGATCGACCACGTGGTTGTTGGTGAGGATGTAGCCGTCACTGGAGATGATGAAGCCCGAGCCCAGCGAGGTGTGTTTCTGTTCCTGCGGCGACGGCATCATCGGCATGCCGAAGAAGCGTCGCAGGATCTCCGCCTGCGGATCGTCCGGCATGCCCTGGCCGGGCATCATCTGTCCGCCCGCAGTGCGACTGTCGCCCTGCCGCTCGCCGTTGTAGCGCGCTTCGACATGCACCACGGCAGGTGCGTTCTTCTGCACGATCCCGGTGAAGTCCGGTAGCGCCGCCACAGTCGGCACCTGCGCCTGCAGCGTGCCGGTACCGGCGATGCCCAGCAGTGCACAGCACGCCAGGCTGCGCAAGATGGAATGGTTCATGGCTCCTCCTTGGTTGATTTCAGCCAACAGGCTTCAAGTGGATGGATGACACGGGTGGCGGCGTGCCCGCTCGGGACACATGCCGCCGATCGACCCGTGCGACGGGTCGATGGAGGCGAAAACTGGTGAGGACGAGCCGCGGGTAATCACGCGCGGCCGTGCTTATTGCGCGACGGCGGAAGCCCGGCGCGAGGTAGCCGGCGCAACCTGCTGCTCCGGGTCGAGCAGCAGCAGGTAGCTGCCGTCGTTGTTGTCGAGCGTCCGGTAACGGGGCATCGACGGGTAAGCAGACAGGCGCTGGGCATAGGCCGACTGGCTCTGGCCGAACGGCGCACCGAAGGTGGCCGAGGCCTGCTGGCTGAGCAGTCCGGCGGAATTGCCACTGAGCCATGGCGGCACCGTGGCGGGAGCGGCCGGCTTGTTAGCCGGTGCGGTGGCAGCGGCGACCGCACTGGCCTGCCGGGTGGTCGATGCAGTCAGGCGCTCGGCATCGCCGGTCGGTTGGCCGATCATCAGGGCAGCGGCAGCCACGCTGGCAGCGATCGCGCCACCGGTGGACCAGCGCAGCCAGTGGTTGCGCCGGGCCGATGCCGCGACGGGCTTCGACTCCTGCTCGATCGCCAGCATCACCCGCGCGGAAAAACCGGCTCCGGCCAGCGGCGGCAACTGCTGGCGCAGGCTGTCACGGGCGATGTGGTAGTGGCCCCAGGCCTGCTGCAGCGAGGCATCGTGATCGAGCCGGCGCAGCAGGAAACGCAGCTGCTCCTTCGACAACTCGCCATCGATGCCCGCGGAAAGGCTTTCCCGGGTGTCCTGATTCATGCCTGCCTGATTCATGTCTGATCCTCGCGGTCCGACAACAGGGGCCGCAGCTTCTCGTCGATCGCCTCGCGCGCCCGGAAGATGCGCGAACGCACCGTGCCGATCGGGCAGCCCATCGCTTCGGCGATTTCATCGTAGCTGAGGCCATCCACTTCGCGCAGCGTAATGGCGGTCCGCAGCTCTTCGGGCAGGGCTTGGACAGTGGAAAACACAGATTGTTCAATTTCCTGGCGCATCAGCTCGCGCTCGGGCGTGGCGCTGTCGTGCATGCGCTCGGCGCCGGCCATGAACTCGGCGTCGTCGGCATCAATGTCGCCGGACGGCGGACGCCGCCCCATCGCCACCAGGTGGTTCTTGGCGGTGTTCACCGCGATCTTGTACAGCCAGGTGTAGAACGCGCTGTCGCCGCGGAACGAGCCGATCGCCCGCCACGCCCGGATGAACGACTCCTGCGCGATGTCCTCGCACTCGGCGTGGCTCCTCACGTAGCGCGAGACCAGCCCGATCACCTTGTGCTGGTATTTGCGCACCAGCAGGTCGAAGGCCCGCTTGTCTCCCTGCTGGACCCGCTCGACCAGCGCGCGATCCAGTTCGTTTTCGCCCGTACGGGCCGTATCCGTCGTCAATGCCGTCTTCCGCTGCGGGAGCTTGTTTTGAACTGAACGCGGCGCTCAGACCACAGTCTGTTGCCCGAGTTCAGCATGCACCTGGGTATCGTCTTCACCATAACGCACAGCCTGTTGGCAGGTTGTCATGCCTGGCCAGGCACCCCGGACCCGTGACGGGCCGGATCAGTTATGGGGACGCCCGCCGCCGGCTCAAGCCGGCTCGGCCACCCGCGCCTCCAGCAGGCGCTGGCGCTCGGCCAGCAGCTTGTCGAAACTGGCCGGCGGCAGCGGGCGGCAGAACAAGTAGCCCTGCAACTCGTCGCAACCGTGCTGGCGCAGGAACTGCAGGTGCTGCTCGATCTCCACGCCTTCCGCCACGACGGCCCGTTTCAGCCGGTGCGCCATTTCGATGGTGGCACGCACGATCGCCTCGTCGTCGGGGTCCACCCCGATGTTGCGCACGAAGCTCTGGTCGATCTTGATGCGGTCGGCCGGCAGCCGGCGCAGGTAGTCCAGCGAGGCGGCGCCGGTGCCGAAATCGTCGATCGCGATGTGGCAGCCCAGCCGGTGCAGCGCGTGCAGGTTCTCGACCAGGTTCGGCGCTTCCTTGATGCTGATGCTCTCGGTGACCTCCATTTCCAGCAGGGTGGGATCGAGCCCGGTTTCGCGCAGCACGGTGGCCACGGTGTCCAGCAGTTGCGGCTCCATCAGCTGCACCGCGGACAGGTTCACACCCAGGCGCAGGCGCAGGCCGTAGTGCTGCTCCCACTCCTTCGCCTGGTGACAGGCCGTGCGCATCACCCACTCGCCGATCGAGACGATCAGGCCGGTCTCCTCGGCCAGCGGAATGAACACCGCCGGGCTGATCATGCCCAGTTCGGGATGCTCCCAGCGCACCAGCGCCTCCATCCCCATGATGTCTTCGGTCTCGGTGTTGACCTGTGGCTGGTAGACCACGCGCAGCTCGCCGTTGCCCTCGGCATGGCGCAAGCGCGTCTTCAGCGCCATGCCGTGCTGCTGGGCGTACTCCGGACTCACCTCGTAGATCTGGAACGTGTTGCGACCCTGGTGCTTGGCCGCGTACATCGCCTCGTCGGCATGCTTGAGCAGGGTCTGCGCGTCGCCGGCGTCGTCGGGGAAGAAGCTCAGGCCCATCGACGCGGTGACCTGCAACTCGGTGCCATCCTCGAGGAACAGCGGCGTCTCCATCACCTGCACGATCTTCTCGGCCACGCGCAGCACGTCGTCGTTCTTCACGATGTGGCGCAGCACGACGGTGAACTCGTCGCCGGCATAACGCGCCACCGTGTCGGAAGCGCGAATGCTGCCGCACAGGCGCTGGGTGACCGTGCGCAGCACCTGGTCGCCGGCGGCATGGCCGTAGGTGTCGTTGATCGCCTTGAAACGGTCCAGGTCGACGAACAGCACGGCGAAGCATTCGCCGTTGCGGGTTGCCTCGCGGATGATCGTGTCCAGCCGGTCGTTGAACAGCAGCCGGTTCGGCAAGCCGGTCAGGGCGTCGACCAGGCCCTCGGCGCGGCCCTGTTCACGGGTGCGGCCCAGTTCCAGCATCTGCGCGAAGCGCGCCGCGGCACAGCGCAGCACCGGCTCGATGATGCCCATCTCGCCGAAGCCGCGCCGGCTGCCGGCCAGCATCGCGCCGAGCACGGTATGCCGTTCGTCGTACAGTGGCAGGCCGGCAAACCCGGACAGTTCGAGTTGCTGCAGCAACGGGTCCATCGACGCCAGCCGTTTCGCGTCGGTGCGGTGCAGGATCGGCTTGCCGCCCAGCACCAGTTGCAGCGAACTCTGCAGTTGCGCCGACGGCCACTGCAGGGCGTCGCCATTCCACAGTTGCAGCATCTGCACCGGCGCGTCGGCGCCATCCTGGCGCGCCGACCAGACAGCCAGGTAATCCAGACCCAGCTCGTCGAACAGCAGGCGGCCGGCGGCGGTCTGCGCGTCAACCCCGCTGGTCGAGGCGAAGATGCGCGACAGCAGCGACAGCGCGGCCTCTGCCCGCAGGTCGGCGCGATCACTACGGAACATCAGGGCCAGCGCCTCGCGTCCGGCGTGCTGGATGCGCCGCACGCTGGCCTGGCCGGTGTCGACACCCACTGCCGACTTGCGCTGGCAGGGATACCAGCCGCGGTTGGCCTCGGCCAGCACCTGCTCGATCGCGATGCCCTCGAAGCGCAGTACCTCGGCCAGCGGCAAGCCCTCCCACTGGCTGGCATGCATGCGGCTGTGCCGTGCCACCGTGGGACTGACCTCAAGCAGACGGCCGGTCTGTGCGTCGGCGATCAGCCACTCACCGTCGCCTTCCTCGAACACGTAGCGGTAATCCTCATGCGCACCGTCGTCCGGCGCAGCGGCCAGCTGGCGCGGACGCTGGGCGTTGCCGGCCGGCGAGCGCCGCCAGCGCGGTACCAGCTCGCTGCTGATCTGCGCGGTCGAAAGCCAGTCGACGATGCCGGCCGGCAGCTCGGCGGGATTCAGCGTGGCGTCCTCGCCCAGCACCACGATCAGCGGCGTGTCCGCACCGCCTGGCAGGCGGCGCAACTGCTCGCAACTGTTGCGCGCCTGCTGCTCGTCGCCGGCCAGTACCGCCACGATCAGCTGCAGCGGTGGCAGCGACTCACGCCCCTCCAGCAGGATCGCGGCGTGCGATATGTCGCGGGCGCTGTGGATCTGCGGATAACCCGCCTGGTCGAGCGCATCGAACAGGCTGCGGCGCAATTCGCGCTGGGCGGCGACTACCAGAATGCCGGAATTCATCTGCATGCCTGCCTAAACCAGCCAGCGGCCGTCGCGCAGGCGCAGGCGACGCGGCAGGCTGTCTTCGCTGCCTACGCGCACTGCCAGTTCGCCCAGGTGCTCGACCAGCGCCACCGGCGCGTCGATCAGCACGACACGGCGCAAATGGCCCTTGGGCGCGCGGGCAAGCTGGCGCAGCAAGGTGGCGTCCATCGCCGACAGGGGAAGCTCCAGCCCGAACAGGAAGTACACGCCGAAATGCATGCTCTGCTGCATGTAGCGCAACGCATTGCCAAGTCGCTGGCAGTCCGGCACCCGTACCTGCGCATCGCGCAAACTGCCCAGGCCGGTATCGGGCTGCCACAGGTACACCGCCTGCCCGGTATGCCGGGCGATCGCGCGGAACTGCTCGATCAGGGTCGGGACGTCCTTGCAGTCCAGCACCACGAGGCCACTCGCAGCCGCCAGGATCCGCTCGAAAATCTCGGCGCCGGCTTGCGGTGGAACAGAGGCCAGTGCTGGAGTCATTGCGTCACCGTCCTGCCGTGTCGGCGATAGTGCACTGGTGAAATCGGCCTGCCGGCGACTGGCCGGAGGGCTGGCCGGGCGATACCCGACCGTTGCGAGGCCCATTGAACCACGGTGGATCGTTCCTATTGTCCAGCAATCCCGGGCCGTGCCACCGATGACCGACCCGCTGCCCGCCCGGCCAGCCACGGCGGGCCGTTTTCCCGGAACAGGCCCGATTTCACACCGGCGCCGGCACAGGGTCAAGCAAGCACGTCACATCTCGCAATCATGGCGGCGGAACGGTATGGTTCAGGCCTCGACCACCACGCCTGTACGCCCATGTTCGAAGGACTGCGCTTCAACCACTGGAAGACCAGCGAAGCCGACGACGGCGTCGTCACGCTGACCCTGGACCGCGCCAACAGCAGCGTCAACGCAATCTCCCGCGCGGTGCTGGACGAACTCGAGCAGATCGTCGAGCGGCTGGCCATCGAGAAGCCGGCCGGCGTCATCATTCATTCGGCCAAGCCCTCGGGGTTTGCCGTCGGCGCCGACGTCAAGGAATTCATCGAGTACGCGAAGCAGGACACCGTGCTGGAGAACATCGAGCACGGCCAGCGCGTCTACGAGGCGCTGGCGCGGCTGCCCTGTCCCACGGTGGCCGCCGTGCACGGCACCTGCATGGGCGGCGGCACCGAGCTGGCCCTGGCCTGCCGCCAGCGTATCGCCGCCGATGACGACAGGACCCGGATCGCCCTGCCCGAGGTGATGCTGGGCATCCATCCCGGCTGGGGCGGCACCGCGCGGCTGCCGCGCCTGATCGGCGCCACCGAGGCGCTGCCGCTGATGCTGACTGGCAAATCGCTGTCGACGAAACGCGCGCTGGCGTTGGGCGTGGTCGACCGGCTGGCCCGTCCCGACGAGTTGCTGGCCGAAGCGAAACTGCTGTTGCGCCACCCTGCAGCGCGCCCGTTCACCCGACGCGCCATGGCCTGGGCCAGCAACACCTGGCTGGCCCGGCAGATCCTGGCACCGATGGTGTACAAGCAGACCGCCGCCAAGGTGCGCAAGGAACACTACCCCGCGCCGTTTGCGATGATCGACGTATGGAAGCGCGGCGGCTCGGCCATCCAGCAGCGGCTGAAGGTCGAGGCGCGCTCGGTGGCGAAGCTGGCGCAGACGCCGACCGCGCAGAACCTGATCCGCATCTTCTTCCTGCAGGAACGGCTGAAAGGCCAGGGCGGCGGCATCGAGCACGGCATCAAGCACGTGCACGTGGTCGGCGCCGGCGTGATGGGCGGCGACATCGCCGCGTGGGCGGCGTTCAAGGGCTTTGAGGTGAGCCTGCAGGACCGCGAGATGAAATTCGTCCAGCCGGCACTGGACCGCGCCCGGGCGCTGTACGAGAAGAAGCTGAAGACACCCGAAAAGGTCGAGGCGGCCATGCGCCGTCTGCGTGCGGACATTGAGGGCGCCGGCGTGGCTGCGGCCGACCTGGCGATCGAGGCGATCTACGAGAACGCGCGGGCGAAGGAAGCCCTGTACGCCGGCATCGAACCGCAGTTCCAGGCTGACGAGATCCTCGCCAGCAATACCTCCAGCATCCCGCTGGACGAGTTGCGCAAGGATCTGAAGGCGCCGCAGCGCTTCCTCGGCCTGCACTTCTTCAACCCGGTGGCGCAGATGCCGCTGGTCGAGGTGGTGCGCCACGACCAGCTCGACCCGGCCATCGAAAAACGCGCGCTGGCGTTCTGCAAGGCCATCGGCAAGCTGCCGGTGGCGGTCAAGGGCACTCCGGGCTTCCTGGTCAACCGCATCCTGATGCCCTACTTGCTGGAGGCCATGCGGCTATACAGCGAAGGCGTGCCCGGCCCGGTGCTGGATCGCGAGGCGAAGAAGTTCGGCATGCCGATGGGGCCGATCGAGCTGGCCGACACGGTGGGCCTGGACGTCTGCGCCTCGGTCGGCAGGGAACTGGCGCCGTTCCTGGGACTGGAACTGCCGCCAGGACTCGACGAAAAACTCGAGGCCGGCAAGCGTGGCAAGAAGGACGGCCAGGGTCTGTACGTGTGGCAGGATGGCAGGCCGCAGAAGCCCGAGGTCGACAAGGAGTACGTGACCCCGCCGGACGTGCAGGAGCGGATGATCCTGCCGATGGTCAACGAGGCGATCGCCTGCCTTGCCGACGGCGTGGTCGACGACGCCGACCTGCTCGACGCCGGGGTGATCTTCGGCACCGGCTTCGCTCCGTTCCGCGGCGGCCCGATCCAGTACGCGCGCAGCGAAGGCGCCGACAAGCTCAAGGCCAGGCTCGAACAGCTGGCACAGCGCTACGGCGATCGGTTCAAGCCGAAGAACGGCTGGGATCTTCCGGTGCTGGCACAGCGTGGTTTCGAGTTGCCGGCCACGTCCGTGAACTGACCGATTCACGATTACCGACACGAAAACGCCCGGCATGGCCGGGCGTTTTCGTTGACACAGATCGGCATCACCACATCAGGTCGTCGGGCACGCCATCGTCGCCCACGCCGGCGGCATTCGGGTCAACCAGCAGCGCCAACTGGTGCGGGTCAATGTCGCGCACCTGCACGGCGATGTCGCGGCTGACCAGCAGGTAGCGGCCACCCTGCTGCACCACGCCCAGTTCGCCGGCATTGAGCGCCGCCAGTTGCGCGGCATCCACGTGCACGCGGCGGATCTTGCCGCCGTATTCGAAATTGCGCGGCTGGTCGGCGTCGGCCTTGTTCAGCGCCTTGCCTTCGAGCAGTTGCTGGATCTTCTGCTTGCGCTCACGCCGCAACCTGGCCAGCTCGGCGGCCTCCCGCTCGATCCGCTGGCGTTCGAGGGCTTCGGTTTGTGCACGCAACGCGTACGCCTTGGCCAGGTCGATGTCCTGCTGGCTCTGCCCCGCTGGCCGTGCGGCGGGCGGCTTGCCGCCCTTGCGTGCGGGCTTGCCGGACGACGGTGGCGGCGGACGCTTCGGCTCGCGCGCCCGGTCCTGCTGGACCTGTTTGACGATGCCGCTCTTGAGCAGCTGATCGCGCAGGGAATCGGCCATGCGGGTGTTCCGTGATCGGTAGGCGGGATGGGTTCGGGTCAGTAATGCGGCGGTGGCGGTTCGTTGTGCGGATCATCACCCTGGGCAATGCGCATCGACGCCATCTCGCCGCGCAGGTCGCGCAGGGCGCGCTCCAGCGCGGCAATCCGCTGCGACTGGTCGGCGTCCGCCGTGGTCAGCGCCTGCACCGCCTCGTCGATGAAGGTCAGTTTGACCTCCATCTCGTCGAGTCGCCGGGCGAGCGTGCCGTTCGGGTCGTTCATCGCGGCACTTGCAGGCTGCGGCCACGGCCGATGCCGTAATAGGCCAGGCCCGCCTCCTCCACCACGGCCGGGTCGTACAGGTTGCGCCCGTCGAAGATCGCCGGCACGGCCAGTGCAGCACGGATCGCCGCGAAATCGGGGCTGCGGAACGCCTTCCACTCGGTGACCACCGCCAGCACGTCGGCACCCTGCAGGGCATCCATGGCGTGCTCGCACAGCACCAGGTCGGCGCGGTTGCCGTACAGCCGCTGCGTTTCCTCGCGCGCCTCCGGATCGAACGCGCGGACTTTTGCGCCGGCTTCCCACAGCTGTTCCATCAGGCGCCGGCTGGAAGCCTCGCGCATGTCGTCGGTATTCGGCTTGAACGCCAGGCCCCACAGGGCAACTGTCCGGCCGGCCAGCTGGCCGTCGAAATGCCGTGAAATCAGCTCGAACAACTTGCCCTTCTGCTGCCGGTTGACCGCCTCGACTGCGCCGAGCAGGTGCGCCTCGTAGCCATGGGCGTGCGCGGTGCGCTCCAGCGCCTGCACGTCCTTGGGGAAGCACGAGCCGCCGTACCCGGCGCCCGGATAGATGAAGCTGTAGCCGATGCGCGGGTCCGAGCCGATGCCCTGGCGCACCAGCTCGACGTCGGCACCCACCCGTTCGGCGATATTCGCGATCTCGTTCATGAAGCTGATCTTGGTCGCCAGCATCGCGTTGGCGGCGTACTTGGTCAGTTCGGCCGAGCGCTCGTCCATCACCACCATGCGATCGTGGTTGCGGTTGAACGGTGCATACAGCTTGCGCAGCAACGCCACTGCACGCGCGCTGGAAGCACCCACCACAATGCGGTCGGGGCGCAGGCAGTCTTCCACCGCGGCGCCTTCCTTCAGGAACTCCGGATTCGACACCACGTCGAACTCCACCGCGGCATGGCGTGCCGCCAGCTCGGCCGCGACGGCTGTGCGCACACGGTCGGCAGTGCCCACCGGCACGGTCGACTTGTTCACCACCACTGCGTAGTGGTCCAGGTGGCGGCCGATGGTGCGGGCCACGGCCTGCACGTACTGCAGGTCGGCGCTGCCATCCTCGTCCGGCGGCGTGCCGACGGCGATGAAGATCAATTCGGCATGCGCGATCGCCGGCGCCGCCTCGGTGGTGAAGCCGAGCCGGCCACTGGCGTGGTTGCTCTGCACGATCGACTCCAGACCCGGCTCGTAGATCGGGATCTCGCCCTGCTTCAACCGCTCGACCTTGCCCGCGTCGATGTCGACGCAGACCACGTGGTTGCCCATCTCGGCCAGGCAGGCACCGGTGACCAGGCCGACATAGCCGGTACCGAAAATAGTGACCTTCATCATCGTTGCAGCAATCCCTTGAACGTGAGCCGCCTATTCTAACCGCTGGGGCGCGCGGCGCCTGCCACCGGCACAAAAGCAGAAGGGCGCGAATCGCTTCGCGCCCTTCCGGTTACCGATTTTTGCAGCGAACCCGCTTACTTGTCGCCCGGGGCGGCGGCCGGCGTCGGGCCCGTCTTGACCAGCGTCACGTCGAAGATCAGCGTGGCGTTTGGCGGCATCGGCGGCTGCGGCTCGGCGCCATAGGCCAGCGCGGCCGGGATGAACAGCTTGTAATGACCGCCCACCTGCATCAGCTGCAGGCCTTCGCGGAAGCCCGGGATCACGCCGGCCAGCGGAATCTTGGCCGCACCCGGCGGATTGTGCTTGGCGGAGGCATCGAACACCTGGCCGTCGACAAAGGTTCCGGTGTAGTTGATCTCGACGGTATCGTTCGGACCCGGACGGGCACCCGTGCCCTGGCTGAGCACCTGGTACTGCAGGCCCGACGCGGTCGTCTTCACGCCCGGCGCGGTCTTGTTCTTGGCCAGGAAGGCATCGCCCTCGGCCTTGTTCTTGGCCGCCAGCTTGGTCATCTCGGCCTGGTACTTGGCCTGGATCTTGGCCATGAAGGCCTCGTGCACCTGCTTGGCTTCGGCATCGCTCATGGTCGGCTTCTGGCCGGACAGCGCCGCCTTCACCGCATTCGCCACCGCATTCGGATCCAGTTCGTCGCGCATGATCGGCGGAACCTGGGAAGCAATCTCCCAACCCACAACATAGCTGGCCTTCGCCTTGTCGACGGTACCGGCAGCGCCAGCCGTCTGGGCGGCGACGCCGGCCGTCATGCCCAGCGCAACGGCCATCGCGACCGCCGTCAGCGTGGGACGCAGAAAGTGCTTCATTCGTAACTCCCTCATGTATGGATATGCCGGTATTGCCGGCCGGGCCCCCCCGATGGGGGCAGGCTCCGCATTGTGCGGTGCTTGTCCGGTCTTGGCAACGATTCAGGGCTCAGACCGTCAGTCGGTATAAAGGTTCCACCTGTCCGGGCCTGGCCCGCCCATCAGCCTGCACCGCCCGCGGAGGGGCCGGGCTTTTCGAGGGTCTCCTTCAGCGCCGCCTGCAGGCGCGCATGCATCCTTACCAGGCTGCGCCACAACACCACGGCCACCACCACGCCCAGCACGACCAGGGACAGCGCGATGCCGCGAGGCGGCAGGATGGCCGAACTGAGCGCGCTCACCAGCAACGCCAGCGCAAGCAGCGTCGCCAGCGGGATGACCCTGGCCAGCACGTTGCGGATGGCCTGGGTATAGGCGCCGGCAAACCGCTCGCGGATGCCGATCTCCGCCAGCAGCATGCCCAGCGCCTCGGCCTTGCGATAGACCGCGATCAGCATGGGCAGCGACAGGAACAGCGCACCGGCCCAGATCAGCGTGTGACGCAGATCGCGGTCGATGCCGAGCATCGAGAACCAACTCCAGTTGTGCGCATTGATGTAAGCACCGATGACGAACAGGGCTACCACCAACAGCACGTTGATCCCGATATGCCACAGCAGGCGGCGGAACATGGCAGCGATCGCCGCGTTTTCGTTGACCGGCTTGAGATTTTCCAGCCAGCCGCTGTAACTGGTCGCCAGCAACCGCAATGAGCGCGGCGCCACCCGGCGCAGGCCATTCGCCAATCCGTCGGCCGAACGATTGAGGTGCGGGGACGCGGCCATGCACAGTATCGAGACCGCCACCGCAATCGGATAGATGAAGTCACTGATCACGCCAAGCGAAAGCCCGAGCGTGGCGATGACGAAGGAGAACTCGCCGATCTGCGCCATGCCCAGCCCGGAGCGCAGCGCCGTACGCGCATCGTGCCCGACCACGAAGATACCCAGGCTGCACGCCAGCGTCTTGCCGACGATGACGACCACCGCGATGAGCAGCGCCGGCAGTGCGTACTGCAGCAACATCGCCGGATCGATCTTCAGGCCGATCGCCACGAAAAACAGCGCGGCGAACATGTCGCGCAGCGGCTCCACCAGTTGCAGCACGCGCCCCACGCTGCGCGACTCGGCCACCACCGCACCTGCCAGGAAGGCGCCCAGTGCGACGCTGAAACCCATCCAGGCCGCGAACAGGCTGGCGCCGAAACAGATGCCGAGCACGCTGACCAACAGTGTTTCGTCGCGCTCGAAGCTCGCCACGTAATCCACCAGGCGCGGCAACAGCAGCAGCCCCAGGATCATCCCGACGATCACGAACAGGCCCAGGTGGCCGACCAGGGTCAATGCCGTCTCTGCCTGCACGGAGCCCCCGATCGCCACCGCCGTGAGCAAGGTGAGCATCACGATGGCCAGCATGTCCTCGGCCACCAGCAGCCCCGTCACCAGGTACGCGAATTTCTGCTGGCGCTGGCCCGACTCGGCCAGGGTGCGGGTGGCGACCATCGTGGACGAGAGCGAGATGATCGCGCCAAGAAAGAGCGCGTCCCTGCCGGACCAGCCGAACAGACCACCGATACCGTAGCCGACCCACAGCATCAGCCCCACTTCGGCCACCGCCACCGCAAGCACGCCGATGCCTACTTCGCGCAGCTTGCGCACGCTGAATTCCAGGCCCAGCGTGAACATCAGCAGCACCACGCCGAGATTGGAGATATCGTCGATCGCGCGCGGATCGCCAACCAGCACACCCGGCGTGTGCGGCCCGATCAGCACGCCGGCCAGGATATAGCCCAGCAGCACCGGCTGCCGCATCCGCTGGAACACGATGGTGGTGGCACCCGCCACAATCATCACGACAGCGAGATCACGAATGAAGCCGATTTCGTGCATTCAACAACTCTTCTGGAATGATGCCTGTCGCTCCAGCTTAAACGAAGGACCGACAACACTCGCCCGCTTGCTGGACACCTCATTGGGCACGAAGCAACTTCCCGATCGAAAACGTGAAAAAAAACTTGACGGATATCCGGAGCGCACCTATTCTTCTCGGCTTCCAGCGGCGGGGCCATAGCTCAGCTGGGAGAGCGCCTGCATGGCATGCAGGAGGTCGGCGGTTCGATCCCGCCTGGCTCCACCAACTTAATCCGTCCCCATCGTCTAGAGGCCTAGGACATCACCCTTTCACGGTGGCGACCGGGGTTCGAATCCCCGTGGGGACGCCAAGTTGGCTCGCGAAAGCTGGAAACTGTTGCAAATGCGGAGTGGTAGTTCAGTCGGTTAGAATGCTGGCCTGTCACGCCGGAGGTCGCGGGTTCGAGTCCCGTCCACTCCGCCACTATTCAAGCAAAAAGCCCGCCTTGCGCGGGCTTTTTGCTGTGGTGACACCAGTGCATTCGTCCCCGAATGCGAAAGTGAGAAGGCGGCCATCCCCGGCTGCACGCTCAATCAGAGCCACCGTCTTCCAGCCATCCGCGTTGCGGCTCCAGCGTGCCGATGGAATGCCCCTGCTCCGCCAGGTACTCCAGCCAGCGTGACAGGAAGCCGTTCATGCGCAGCCGATGCTGGAACACGGTATGTGCCGGCGAAAACGGCCCCAGCACCTGCCACAGGTGCCGCCCGGGATGGCAGTGCAAGGCCTCGGCCACGTGCGCATCGGTATACATGCGCAACTGCGCCGATGGCGCGCGCTGCCCGGTATGGGCATCCACGAAATCGTAGGTGAGCTCCAGCTCCAGCGTGTACGGATGGCACTCCTGCACGTGCAGGTGCACGTCCAGCTCGTCGCCCACGGCGGAGACATACCGGCCAGGCGCCAGCTGCTGTGGCGCGAACAGCCGCGTCAGCCGGTGATAGTTTTCCGCATACAGCCCCATCAGGAACTCGAAACGTCCGGGCAGCAGGCTGTGGCGATTGTCCAGTACGGCGCTCATGGCGGGGCGCAGGCTCCAGTCAGAACATGGTCCGCTCGATACCGAAGCGGTCGAAGATCTTGCTGGCGATCTCCTCGATCGACACGTGCGTGGTGTTGAGGCTGGGAATGCCGGCCTGGCGCATCAGCCGGTCAGCCTGCTCCAGCTCCCAGCGACACTGCTGCAAGGTGGCGTAGCGGCTGCCGGCCCGGCGCTGTTCGCGGATCTGCGCCAGCCGCAGCGGATCGATGGTCAGTCCGTACAGCCGGTCCCGGTAGGGGCGCAGGCGCGCCGGCAGTTCAAGCTTCTCAAGATCCTCGTCGGTCAGCGGATAGTTGGCGGCACGCACGCCGTAATGCAAGGCCATGTAGAGGCAGGTCGGCGTCTTGCCGGAACGCGACACGCCGACCAGGATCAGGTCGGCTTCGGCATAGTTCACGTCGATGCCGTCGTCATGCGAGAGCGCATAGTTGGTCGCATTGATGCGCGCCTCGTACTTGTCGAAGTCGACCATGCCGTGCGAGCGGTTCACCAGGCCGGTACGCTTGGTCCCCAGTTCTTCCTCCAGCGGGCCGATGAACGGCGCGAACACGTCCAGCATCAGCGCGCCGCTGGCGGCCACGATTTCGCACAGTGCGCGATCTGCCATGGTGTTGACCACGATCGGTCGTTGCCCGCTCTGCGCGTACTTGGTCTTGATCCGCAGCGCAGCGGTTTCCGCCTTGTGCGCGTTGTCGGTGAAAGGCAGCCGGTGCTTGTCGAACTGCACGCCCTCGAACTGCGCCAGGATGCTGTTGCCAATCGTCTCCGCGGTGATGCCGGTGGAGTCGGAGATGAAAAAAACCGTTCGCTGCATACAGGGTCCTGATCGCGGGGAAGCGTTTGCCGGCACCTTAGCGCAAGCACGAAATCCACCGCCAGCTGACTGGTATGCCGGTGGAATGACATCTGCCGGCATTGGTCTTCTTGTGCTGCGCACCATCCACAGCGGACAATACCAGTTCTTTGCAACCCGCTCCGGGCCTTCGTGCCGCGCCCATTCCACTTATCTGCAGTGCTTTCCTTGAGGAGACACCCTTGAACGACCTGGTGCTTTGGCTCGACCAACTGCGCATGACCGACCTGGGCAAGGTCGGCGGCAAGAACGCCTCGCTCGGCGAGATGATCGGCAACCTCGCCAAACTGGGTGTCTCCGTGCCGGGTGGTTTCGCCACCACCGCCGACGCGTTCCAGCAGTACCTGGAAAAGAGCGGCCTGGCCAGGCGCATCCAGGATCGACTGGCGTCGCTCGACGTCGACGACGTCGACACCCTGGTCGCGGCGGGCAGGGAAATTCGCGGATGGATCGTCGACACCGCCCTTCCCGCCGAGCTCGAGCAGGCGATCCGCGAGGCCTATATCAAGTTGTGCAAGGATGCCGGCGCGCAGGACATCGCAGTGGCGGTGCGCTCCTCGGCGACGGCCGAAGACCTGCCCGACGCTTCGTTCGCCGGCCAGCAGGAAACCTTCCTCAACGTGGTCGGCATCGACGACGTGCTGCACAAGGTGAAGGAAGTCTTCGCCTCGCTGTACAACGACCGCGCCATCGCCTACCGCGTGCACCAGGGCTTCAAGCACGAGGACGTGTTCCTCTCCGCCGGCGTGCAGCTGATGGTGCGTTCGGACGTGGGCGCGTCCGGCGTGCTGTTCACGCTGGACACCGAGTCAGGCTTCCGCGACGTGGTGTTCGTCACCGGTTCCTATGGCCTTGGCGAGATGGTCGTGCAGGGCGCTGTCAATCCCGACGAGTTCTACGTGTTCAAGCCGACCCTGCGCGCGGGCAAGCCGGCCGTGCTTCGCCGCAACCTGGGCGCCAAGCAGTTGCGCATGGTCTATTCCAGTGCGCCGGGCGAGCGCGTGAAGACCGAAGACACCCCGGCCGAACTGCGTCACAAGTTCTGCATCAGCGACGACGACGTGCAGGAACTCGCCCGCCAGGCGCTAATCATCGAAAAGCATTACGAGCGCCCGATGGACGTCGAGTGGGCGAAGGACGGCCACACCGGCAAGCTGTACATCGTGCAGGCGCGCCCGGAGACGGTGAAGTCCCGCTCGCACGCCACCCAGCTCGAGCGCTTCCACCTCAGCGAGAAAGGCAAGGTGCTGGCCGAGGGCCGCTCGATCGGCCAGAAGATCGGCGCCGGCAAGGCGCGCGTGATCCGCTCGCTGGCCGACATGAACAAGGTGCAGGTCGGCGACGTGCTGATCGCCGACATGACCGATCCCGACTGGGAGCCGGTGATGAAGCGCGCCTCGGCGATCGTCACCAACCGCGGCGGCCGCACCTGCCACGCGGCGATCATCGCACGCGAACTGGGCGTGCCGGCCGTGGTCGGCACCGGCAACGCGCTGGAGCTGATCCCCGATGGCGCCGACGTCACCGTGTCCTGCGCCGAAGGCGACACCGGCACGATCTACGCGGGCATCCTGAAGTTCGAGCGGATCACCGCCGACCTGGGTGACATGCCCGAGGCGCCGCTGAAGATCATGATGAACGTGGCCAACCCCGAGCGCGCGTTCGACTTCGGCCAGTTGCCGAACGCCGGCATCGGCCTGGCCCGCCTGGAAATGATCATCGCCAGCCACATCGGCGTGCATCCGAAGGCGCTGCTGGAATACGCCAAGCAGGACGCCGAGACGAAGGCGAAGATCGACGAGCGCATCGCCGGCTATGCCGGCCCGGTCGAGTTCTACGTGGACCGCCTCGCCGAAGGCATCGCCACCATCGCCGCCTCGGTCTACCCGAAGCCGGTGATCGTGCGCCTGTCCGACTTCAAGTCGAACGAGTACGCCGGCCTGCTCGGTGGCTCGCGCTACGAACCGCACGAAGAGAACCCGATGATCGGCTTCCGCGGCGCCAGCCGCTACGTCGACCCCAGCTTTGCCGAGGCGTTCGCACTGGAGTGCCAGGCAGTCAAGCGCGTGCGTGAGGTGATGGGGCTGACCAACGTGTGGGTGATGATCCCGTTCGTGCGCACGCTCGGCGAAGGCCGCAAGGTCATCGACGTGCTGGCGAAGAACGGCCTCAAGCAGGGCGAGCACGATCTGAAAGTGATCATGATGTGCGAGGTGCCGTCCAATGCCCTGCTCGCCGACGAGTTCCTCGACATCTTCGACGGTTTCTCGATCGGCTCCAACGACCTCACCCAGCTCACCCTGGGTCTCGACCGCGACTCCAGCATCGTCGCCGGCCTGTTCGACGAACGCGACCCGGCGGTAAAGAAGCTGCTGGCCATGGCAATCAAGACCGCGCGGGCCAAGGGCAAGTACATCGGCATCTGCGGCCAGGGCCCCAGCGACCATCCAGACCTGGCCGAATGGCTGATGGAACAGGGCATCGAGTCGGTATCGCTCAACCCGGACACGGTGGTCGACACCTGGCTGCGGCTGGCGAAAAAGAAGGCCGGCTGAGCCGCTACTGGTCACGCACCTTCAAGCCGCAAATGACGAAAGGGCCGGAATCATCCGGCCCTTTCCGTGATGGACGGTTCTGGGCTGGATTCAGCTGGAACGCACGATCAACACCGTGACGTTGTCGTCGCCACCACTGTCGAGGGCACTCAGCAGCAACTGATCCACACACTCCTGGGCGGCCAGATCGGTGCGTGCCACAACGCACGCGATCGAGGCATCGCCGACGCCCTCGGTCAGGCCGTCGCTGCACAGCAGGAAAACCATGCCTGGCTCCAGCTGTCCCCGTGCCATGCCGATATGCAGTTGCTCGATGGCAGTCACGCCCAGGGCCTGGGTCAAGACGTTGCGCTGTGGATGCCGGGCGGCCTGTGCCGGATCGAGCTGGCCGGCCTCGACCAATGCCTGTACCAGCGAATGGTCGTGGCTGATCTGCCGCAGTGCCTTCTTCCACAGGTAGATCCGGCTGTCACCGACCCAGGCGACCTCGTAACCCTCACCGCTGATCCGCAACGCGGCGATGGTAGTGCCCATTGGCAGCACGTCGAAGCTGGGCCGGGCATGCGCCAGCAGCCGTTCGGCGGCGCCATGCACGGCTTCGATCAGGCCTTGCCCCTTGCCGACCAGCTCGACCACAGCGTCGCGCACCAGCGCCGACGCCACCTCGCCATGCTGGTGCCCGCCCATGCCATCAGCCACCAGGAACAGGCCGAGCGAAGCATCGGCGTAATAAGTGTCCTCATTGCGCGTGCGGCGCAGGCCGACATGCGTTCCGTGTCCGAATTCGATCATGGGCTTTCAGTAGGTGCGAGCCTTCGCAGCATGCCGCAAGACCCGGTTGTTGTCACGGCAAGTTCGCTCGCGTATGATTCCTGGCTCGCATGCGCCACCATGCACCGCACCGGAGAGGTGGCAGAGTGGTCGAATGTACCTGACTCGAAATCAGGCGTACGTGTAAGCGTACCGTGGGTTCGAATCCCACCCTCTCCGCCAGAAAAGCAAAACGCCCCCGTGTGGGGCGTTTTGCTTTTCTGGTGGTGACGGCGGGGACGAGAACCTACCGTTCGACAAATTCGTCTGGAACGAATTTGGACAGCCGCAGGCTGGCCCCGCAGCGCGCAGCGCGGAGGGGTTCGGCCCAGGGACGGGCCGAACAATCCCACCCGCCGCCCCAGGGCACCCTCTTTTACTCTCCACGCCGAAAAAAGAGCCGCACCTGCGCATCTCATCCCAACCGCCGCCACACGCTCTGCCCATCCACACTGCCCTTGTCCAGCGCATCCAGACGCTGCTCGTGTGCCGACACCTCCCCTGCCGAGGCATGCAGCACCCGCGGCCGCGCATGCAGCACCACCGGTGCCGTCACCACCACATCGTGCTGCTCGCCGGTCCCCTCGAAGCCGAGGTCGAACGCTACCTGCCCCGAAGTCATCGCCAGGTACACGTCGGCCAGCAGCTGCGCGTCGATCAGTCCGCCGTGCAGGTCGCGTCGCGAGTTGTCCACGCCCAGCCGCTTGCACAAGGCGTCGAGGCTGTTGCGCTGGCCAGGGTAGCGCTCGCGCGCCATCGCCAGAGTATCGAGCACGCTGCAGCGATCGCCGATCCGGCCCGCGCCGTTGCCCAGACGCGCCAGCTCGGCATCGAGGAAGCCGATGTCGAAACTGGCGTTGTGGATGATCAGTTCCGCGCCGTCAATGAAGGCCAGGAACTCCTCCACCACTTCGGCAAAGCGCGGCTTGTCGAGCAGGAACTCGTCTTCGATGCCGGTGACTTGCCGGGCACCTTCGTCGATCGCCCGATCCGGGTTCAGATAGGTCTGGTAGTGCCGGCCGGTCAGCCGGCGCTCGACCATTTCGACACAGGCGATCTCCACCAATCGATGGCCCTGGCGTACTTCGAGGCCGGTGGTTTCGGTATCGAGAACGATCTGCCTCATGCCCTGCCCTTCATCAGCTCGGCCTGTTCACGCGCGGCCTGGTCGACCCGCTCGTTTTCGATGTGGCCGTTGTGGCCTTTCACCCACTTCCAGCGCACCTGATGGGCGCCGACCGCGTCGGACAGTCGCTGCCACAGGTCCTGGTTCTTGACCGGCTTCTTGTCGGCAGTGCGCCAGCCGTTCGCACGCCACTTCGGCATCCACTGTTCGATACCCTGCATCACGTAGCGCGAGTCGGTGATGAGGGTAACCTGGCACGGCCGCTTCAACGCTTCCAGCGCGCCGATCGCGGCCATCAGCTCCATCCGGTTGTTGGTGGTGGCCGGCTCACCGCCCGCCACCATGCGTTCGCTGCCCTTCGCGCGCAACAGCGCGGCCCAACCGCCCGGGCCCGGGTTGCCCAGGCAGGCCCCGTCGGTGAATGCTTCCACTTCGCTCATCGTTGCTCACGTATTCCATTGATAGTCACAGCGCCGAGCTGCGCCGGGTACCCGGCGACAGCCGACCATTCGCCGGTACGCGCACCGGCGCCGGCTTGAGCCGCAGCGGCGTGGCCAGGCGTCGACGCTTGCGCGCCACCAGCACGTAGCCGCCACCGAAAACACCGGCAAGTGCCCGCCACATCGTCTTCAGCCCCGGTGCTGCACTGCCGACCCGCTGCGCCTGCTCGATCGCCAGTCCGGCCTGCTCGAGTTGATGCCGAAGCCGCCAAGGCATCCGTAATGCCGGCAGCTTGCCGCGCACATGCCAGTAGAACCACGGCGACCAGCCGCTGAGCGGATGCACGCCAGTCAATGCCAGCACGCCGCCCGGCGCCAGCACGCGAATGGCTTCATCGAGCAGGCTTGCGGGCAGCGGCGCCACTTCCAGCGCATGCCGCAACAGCACCAGTTCGAACGCGTCGTCGACGAAGGGCAACGGCTCATCCGCGGCCGCCCGCAGATCGCCCCGGTAACCGCCGCTCGCCAGGTGCAAGCTGGTCCAGCAGCCGAACATCGGCAATGCCGGCGGCACATCGTCGCAAGGAGCGCCCAACAACAGTGCGTGAGTGCCGAAGCAACGCTGCAGCGCCGGCTTCAGCGCGCACGTCTGCGCATCCAGCAGGCGGCGCAGCGGCGCGCTGGCATAGATGTCGTCGTCACGTTGCTGCATGCCGCCAACCCGGTCTTTCATCTGTCCGAGAGTGTAGCGGCTGACGGCATCGGGCAGCAGGTCGCAAACGGGATGGAACTGCCGCACGCTGCTGAACAGTCGCCCGCTTGGTTAACGTTCTGCTAACGAGTTGACACCGACACCCCTTTATATTCGACCGCCTCATGCGCGCCCCGGACGGCTGCGTCTGTCGTTCCACAGGGAAAACACCCGGCCTGCCGGATGTTCCTCAAACGCAGCGGAGCCCGCCTTGCATCTCATCTCGTTACCGGCGCTGGCCGACAACTACATCTGGCTGCTGCACGACGACGACGGCAACGCCATCGTGGTTGACCCGGGTGACGCCGTGGTCGTCGAGCAGGCGCTGGCTGCACACCGCCTGCAGTTGCGCGCGATCCTGCTGACTCATCATCACCACGATCACATTGGCGGCGTGTCGGCCCTGCGTGCGCGCCACGATGTGCCGGTGCATGCTCCCGTCGATGCACGCATCGTCGAGGCCACCGAACGGGTGCGCGATGGTGACCGGCTCGAACTGACTGCGCCTTCCGCGTGCTTCGAGGTGATCGCGATTCCCGGCCACACGCTCAGCCATGTGGCCTACGTCGGCGCCGGCCTGCTGCTGTGCGGCGATACCTTGTTCAGCCTCGGCTGCGGCCGCCTGTTCGAAGGCACGCCGGCGCAGATGCTCGCCTCGCTAGACCGCCTGTCGCAACTGCCGGGAGCCACCATGGTTTGCGGCGGGCATGAGTACACCGAAGCAAACGGGCGTTTTGCACGCACCATCGAACCGACAAACCCCGACTTGCTGCAACGGCTGCAGGAAGTCGCCGCACTGCGCGAACGCCTCCAGCCCACGTTGCCGGTACCGCTCGCCCGCGAACTGGCGACCAATCCCTTCCTGCGTATCGACAGCGCTGCCGTCATCGCATGGTGCCGGCAGCAGGACGCCGGCGACGACCGGGTCGCCCGCTTTGCCGCCGTGCGCGGCGCCAAGGACGGATTTCGCGCATGAGACAACACCTTCGATTCCTGCCGCTGCTCCTGCCGCTCCTGCTCGCTGCCTGCGCCGGCGTGCCATCGCACACCCGGCAACCACCAGCCGGCGGGACCTTGCCGGCAACGACCGCTTCCCCCGAAATCACACCACCGGCCGACGAACAACCTGCGCCGCCACCCGCAACCGACGTATGGGATCGACTGCGCAGCAGCTTTGCCATGCCCGGCTGCGATGCCGATCCGGCGGTGCTGGCCTGGGCCAGGCGCTACACGCGCCACCCGCAGCAGTTCGAAAGCCAGCTGCAGGCCGTTCTACCGCGCCTGGTCTATGTGCAACAAATAGCCGATCGCTACGACGTCGCCGGCGAATTCGTGCTGTTGCCCTGGGTGGAAAGCCACTTCCAGCCAGTGCCTGCCCGCAAGCGCCGACCGGCCGGCATGTGGCAGATCATGCCGGTGACGGCCGGTGCGATGGGGCTACGCGTCGACGGCCACTACGACGGCCGACTCGACGTGCCCGCCGCCGCCAACGCCGTGATGAAACTGCTCGAGCAGTATCACGAGCAGTTCCACGACTGGCGGGTGGCCGACTACGCCTACAACGCCGGCGAGTTCACGATACGCAAGATGATCCGCACGCACGGCATGCCGGCGCAGCAGCCGGCGATCCCCCCCTGGCCGGTGCGCAAGGTGACACGCGAGCACCTGACCAAGCTGCTCGGCATGGCTTGCGTGGTGCGCGAACCGGGGCGCTTCAATGTCAGCCTGCCCACGCTGCCGGACGAGCAGCATCTGGTGCAGACCGGGATTTCCCACTCGATGCCGATCGCGCGGGCAGCCGACCGTGCCGGCATGTCGGTGGCGGCGTTGAAGCACCTCAACCCGGCGTTTCGCAACGACATGATCGATGCCGGCACTGCCCCGTACCTGATCCTGCCTGCCAAGCACGCCCGCCAGTTCAGCGATGCCCTGCTGGAGCAGGCCAGCAGGGCCGGCGGCAACCTTCTGGCTGATGTGGACACCGGGACCACGAGCAGCCCGACGCCTGGCGCGGACACGACGCGGAAGACCCACACCGTGAAGCGCGGCGACAACCTGTGGCAGATCGCCCGCGACTATTCGGTCGACATCGGCCAACTGCAGCGCTGGAACCACCTGAGCGACCACACGCTGAAACCCGGCCAGAAGCTGACGGTAAGCGCCCCGAACTGACACCGCAGCAAAATCGAGGACCACCTCGACGCGGCGACCGATCCATCCGCATCGCCGGCCCTCATCGAATCATCTGGCGGTTCATCTGTCACAAACGGAAAAGGGGCGGCCGATGGATGGCCGCCCCTCCTGCATGACGGCGGCCGCAGCGGGCCGCCAGCGCTTACAGTCGCTGCTGGTTGATCTTGATCTTGGTCTTCGCCTTGAGCTGGTCGATAAGTTCGCGCGTCGCCTCGTAGCCATAGGCCTGGGCCATCTGCTGGCGCAGCGACTCGCGCTGCTCCGGCGGCACCTTGGACAGGTCGCCGTCCTGCACCTTGTCCACGGCCAGCAGCACATAGCTGCCGTCCAGCATGTCAACGGCGGCGAACTGCGGCTTGCCCGCCACCGGATGCGGCAGCAGGAACGCCTGCGTCAGCAACGGCGCCGGCATCTGTGCGCGCCGGACCACCTCGTTCGCTGTGGTGATGCTGGCGCCCAGCGACTTCGCCACGTCGTCCATCGACTCGCCCTTGCGCAGGCGCGTCAGTGCCTCGTCGGCCTGCTTCTTCTCGACGGCGGCGGCGCGCGCGTCGAGGATCTTCTGCCGTACATCGGTCCGCACTTCCGCCAGCGGCTTGGCTGCCGCGGGCACGTGCTGGTCGACATGGATCACCACCGAGTGGTTGTTGCCCAGATCAATCAGGCTGGAATTGTTGCCCTGGACCAGCACGTCATCACTGAACGCCGCCGCGACCACCTTCGGGTTGGCGGCCACGCCCACGCCACCCTTGCGCGTGAACAGCGCCGTGGTCTTGATCGGCAGCTTCAGCGCGACCGAGGCTGGCTCCAGCGAAGTCGGATTCTGGTAGGTGTTGTCGGACATCTTGCCCGCAACTTCGTTGTACGTGCGGTCTCGATCGGCCGTGGTCGCTTCCTTGACCAGTTGCTCGCGCACTTCCTCGAACGGCTTGGATTCCCCGCTGCGGATGTCGCGCAGCCAGATGATGTGGTAGCCATCGGACGACAGCACCGGCTTGGAAATCTGGCCTTTCTGCATCGCGAACAGGGCCGAATCGAAGGCCTCGTTGGTCACGCCTTTTTCCAGCCAGCCGAGGTCGCCGCCCAGACGACGGGAACCCAGGTCCTGCGAATCCTGTTCGGCCAGCTTGGCGAAGTCGCTCGGGTTGGCCTCCGCCGCAATCTTCTCGGCCCTGGCCAGGGCCGCCTTCTGCTGTTCCGGCGAGGCATTGGCCGCCACGTTGATCAGGATGTGCGAAACGAGCCGCTGTTCCGGCTGCGCGAAACGCTGCTTCTCGCTCGCATAGCGCTTCCTCAGGTCGTCGTCGCTCGGCTCGGCAGCCAGCGGCAGGTCGGCACCGACGACCTCGACGTACTTCACCGAGACCTGCTCGGGGTTCATGTAGTCGGCTTGGTGCGCCTTGTACCAAGCTTCTATCTCGGCATCGCTGACCGTGCTGTTGTCCAGCGCGGGACGCGGCAGCTGGAAGTAGCGCAAATCGCGGCGCTGGCTCAGCAGCTTCAGGAAGTGGTCGAGCTGGACGTCACTGATGCCGGTGCTGGCATTGATCGCCGTCGGCAGCAGCTGGATGGCCAGCGACGAGCGGATTTCGTTCTCGAACATTTCCGGCGTCTTGTACTGGCTGGTGAGCCACGCGCGGTAACTGGTGCCGTCGAACTTTCCGTTGACCTGGAACGCCGGGATCGAGGCGATGTAGTCGCGCATGGCCAGGTCCGAAACCCGCAGGCCCCAATCCGTATTGGCCTGCAGTAGCAATTGCTCGTCGATCATCCCGTCGAGGATGCGCAGCTTCGTCTCGTTCTTCTCGAAGGTGCTGGCGTCGAACTGCTCGCCCTGCTGTTCGACGGCCTGCTGTCGCAACTGGTTCACGCGGTCCTGGAATGCGCGCTGGTCGATCTCGTGCTTGCCGACCTTTGCCACGAAGGCATCGTCGTTCGACATGAAGTAGCTCTCCATGCCGAACAGCGACATCGCCAGGACGGCGAGGCCAAGCACAATGATGGACGGCCATCCGTGCATCTTGTTACGCATTGCCTGCAGCATTGAAATCTTCCCGCAAGGTAGTGAAAGCGCGTGGCGCGCGAATGGTACAGACCGCCGTGCCGCCGTGCGTGCGTTCAACAGAAGCACGGACGCGCCACCCAAATGACAAGGGCGCCACACGGGCGCCCTTGCGAACTGTGGCGGAGTGGACGGGACTCGAACCCGCGACCTCCGGCGTGACAGGCCAGCATTCTAACCGACTGAACTACCACTCCGCATTTTTCTGGTGGGTGCTGTAGGGATCGAACCTACGACCACCGCCTTGTAAGGGCGACGCTCTACCGCTGAGCTAAGCACCCGAAACCAAGCGTTAGCCGCTTAGTTTAGGGCATCCTTGAGGGTCTTGCCAGCCTTGAAGGCAGGCACCTTCGAGGCCTTGATCTTGATCGCTTCGTTGGTGCGCGGGTTACGGCCGGTACGGGCAGCGCGCTTGCGCACAGTGAACGTACCGAAGCCCACCACCGAGACGTCCTCGCCTTTCTTCAACGACTTCTGCACGGTCTCGAAGAAGGCTTCGAGGGCACGACCAGCGTCGGCCTTGGTCAGCTCGGCCTTTTCGGCGATGGCATTGATCAGATCGGTTTTATTCATTGAAAAACTCCTTGTTCGGATTTCGTCGGCACGGTCGGTCTGGAGACGGACAGCACCGGCATGGATGGTTGGCTCTTGTCTGGGCCGTAACGCAACCCCGCATCGCTGCGCTGACATTCAACGCCGGGACTACGGTGTCGCCTTTATACCAGTGCCTTGCTGGACTCCGCAACACAAGCCACAGCAACGTTTCCGGAAGATTCGCGAGTTGCGCAACCGCTTGCAGAACCTGCGCCAGAGGGCCAGGGGGAAACTTCGCCGACCAACGGCGAAAAACAAAAAAAGTGCCCTGCACGGCAGGGCACTTCGGATGAAGCACGGCTGGACGAGAACCAGCCGGCGGGTCAGTGCGTCAGTGAGTGCCCTTCCGTCGGCTCGCCGGCAACCGCCGCGGGAGCCACTTCCTTGGCCGGGATCGGCTGCAGCGGGCGTTCCAGGGCGATATCCAGCACCTCGTCGATCCAGCGCACCGGGTGGATCTCCAGCGACGAGGTGATGTTGGCCGGCATGTCCGCAAGATCCTTCTTGTTGTCCTCCGGGATGATCACCGTGGTGATTCCACCGCGATGTGCCGCCAGCAGTTTCTCCTTGAGGCCGCCGATCGGCAGCACGCGGCCGCGCAGCGTGATCTCGCCGGTCATCGCCACCTCGGAGCGCACCGGCACCTTGGTCAACGCGGACACCAGCGCGGTGCACATGCCGATGCCGGCGCTGGGGCCGTCCTTCGGCGTGGCTCCCTCGGGCACGTGCACGTGGATGTCGAACTTCTGATGGAACTCCGGATCGATACCCAGCCGGTCGGCGCGCGCGCGCACCACCGACAGCGCCGCCTGGATCGACTCCTTCATCACGTCGCCGAGCTGGCCGGTATGCACCAACCGGCCCTTGCCTGCCACCACCGAGGCTTCGATGCTGAGCAGTTCGCCGCCGACCTGAGTCCAGGCCAGCCCGGTGACCAGGCCCACCTCGTTCTGCAGTTCCTTGCGACCGAAGTCGAACCGGCGCACGCCCAGGTATTGATCGAGGTTGGACGAATCCACCCTGACCTTGCCGGGACTGGCCTTCGCCCTGCCCTTGGCTGCCTTCGCGGGCGCCGCCTTCGCCTTGGCCTTCTTCACCTGTCCCAGGGTCAGCTCCTTGACCACCTTGCGGCAGATCTTGGAGATTTCGCGCTCCAGGTTGCGCACGCCCGACTCGCGCGTGTAATAGCGCACGATGTCACGCAAGGCGTCTTCGCTGACGCTGAGTTCCTCCGGCTTCAGGCCATTCGCCTTGAGCTGCTTGGACAGCAGGTACTTCTGCGCGATGCCGAGCTTCTCGTCCTCGGTATAGCCGGGAATACGGATGACTTCCATGCGGTCGAGCAGCGGACCGGGGATGTTCAGCGAATTGGCGGTGGCGATCCACATTACCTCGGACAGGTCCAGGTCGACCTCGAGGTAGTGATCATTGAACGCGTGGTTCTGCTCCGGATCGAGCACCTCCAGCAGCGCCGACGACGGATCGCCACGGAAGTCCATCGACATCTTGTCGATCTCGTCCAGCACGAACAGCGGATTCTTGGTGCCTACCTTGTTGATGTTCTGCACGATGCGGCCTGGCATCGAGCCGATGTAGGTGCGCCGATGACCGCGGATCTCGGCCTCGTCGCGCACACCGCCAAGACTCATGCGCACGAATTTCCGGTTGGTCGCCTTGGCGATCGACTGTCCCAGCGAGGTCTTGCCCACGCCGGGCGGGCCAACCAGGCACAGGATCGGCCCCTTCATCACCGATACGCGCTGCTGCACGGCAAGGTATTCGAGGATGCGATCCTTGACCTTCTCCAGGCCGAAGTGATCGGCGTCGAGCACCTCCTGCGCCATCTGCAGGTCCTTGCGCACCTTGCTGCGCTTCTTCCACGGCACGCCGACCAGCCAGTCGAGGTAGTTGCGCACCACGGTGGCCTCGGCCGACATCGGCGACATCTGCTTGAGCTTGCCGAATTCCTGCCGCGCCTTGGCCAGCACGGCCTTGGGCATGCCGGCGCCTTCGATCTTCTTCTGCAGCTCCTCGACCTCGTTCGGACCATCCTCGCTGTCGCCGAGCTCCTTCTGTATCGCCTTCATCTGTTCGTTGAGGTAGTACTCGCGCTGGCTCTTCTCCATCTGCGACTTGACCCGACCGCGGATGCGCTTCTCCACCTGCTGCAGGTCCATCTCGCCGTCGACCAGGCCGATCAGCAACTCCAGCCGCTGGCCGACGTCAGCGGTCTCCAGCACTTTTTGCTTGTCGGCCATGCGCACGGACAGGTGCGCGGCGATGGAATCGGCCACGCGCGAGGGGTCGTCGATGCCGGACAGGCTGGCCAGCACTTCCGGTGGCAGCTTGCGGCTCTGTTTGACCAGTTGCTCGAACAGCGAGATCAGCGTGCGCGAGACCACGTCGAGCTCGCGCTCCTTGGCGTTGTAGACCGGCTCGATCACACGCGAACGCGCGGTCAGCATGCCGTCGGCTTCCTTGAAATCCTCGACCGCCACGCGCGACTGGCCCTCGACCAGCACCTTGACCGTGCCATCGGGCAATTTCAGCAATTGCAGCACGCCGGCCAGCGTGCCGACCTGGTGCAGGTCGGTGATCTCCGGATCGTCGATATCCGGACTCTTCTGCGCCACCAGCAGGATCTGCCGCTCGCCTTCCATCGCGCGCTCCAGCGCGCGCATGGACTTGTCGCGGCCGACAAACAACGGAATGACCATATGCGGATAGACCACCACGTCGCGCAACGGCAACACCGGCAGAGCGTCCAGCGCAACAGGAAGGGGGGCGTTCTTGGCCATGAAAGAGGGGTCCCTCGAATTCGGATCTGGTTTCGTCCCGACACTGCGCCGGGCCTGTCAACTCGTCAAGTGGAGGCGGCCGGCGGCCTGCACAAGGCAGGCGGGCCGCCAAAAACAGAACGGCCCCGGCGAAATCGCCGGAGCCGTCATCATCATTGCCGCACCAGGATCAGGCAGCGTCGTTGCCGTCACTTGCAACCCGTTGCTGCAGGTTGCCGCGATAGATGAGATAGGGCTCGGCCTGGCCTTCGATGACGGCGTCATCCACCACCACCTTGCTGACATGCTCCAGCGACGGCAATTCGTACATCGTGTCCAGCAGCACCTGCTCCAGGATGGTGCGCAAGCCGCGGGCGCCAGTCTTGCGCTTGAGCGCCTTGCGAGCGATCGCCTGCAGCGCCTCGGGGCGGAACTCCAGCTCCACCTCCTCCATCTCGAACAAGCGCTTGAACTGCTTGGTGACGGCATTCTTCGGCTCGGTGAGGATTTTCACCAGCGCCGCTTCGTCCAGCTCGTCCAGCGTGGCCACCACCGGCAGGCGCCCGACGAATTCGGGGATCAGGCCGAAGCGCACCAGGTCGGCCGGCTCCACGTCGGCCAGCACCTTGCCCAGGTTCTCGGTGCGCTCCTTGCTGCGCACTTCGGCCGAGAAGCCGATGCTGGTGTTCTCGGAGCGCTGCTGGATGACCTTTTCCAGGCCCGCGAACGCCCCGCCGCAGATGAACAGGATGTTCTTGGTATCGACCTGCAGGAACTCCTGCTGCGGATGCTTGCGCCCGCCCTGCGGCGGTACCGAGGCCAGCGTGCCCTCGATCAGCTTCAGCAGCGCCTGCTGCACGCCTTCGCCGGACACATCGCGGGTGATCGACGGGTTCTCGCTCTTGCGCGAGATCTTGTCGATCTCGTCGATGTAGACGATGCCCGACTGCGCCTTCTCGACGTCGTAATCGCACTTCTGCAGCAGTTTCTGGATGATGTTCTCGACATCCTCGCCCACGTAACCGGCTTCGGTCAGCGTGGTGGCGTCGGCGATCGTGAACGGCACGTTGAGCAGGCGCGCCAGCGTCTCGGCCAGCAGCGTCTTGCCCGAGCCGGTCGGGCCGATTAGCAGGATGTTGGACTTGCCCAGCTCGATGTCGTCGCTCTTCTGGCGCGACTCGATCCGCTTGTAGTGGTTGTACACCGCCACCGCTAGCGCCTTCTTGGCGCGGGTCTGGCCCACCACGTACTGATCCAGCGACTCGCGGATCTCCTTGGGCTTGGGCAGCTGGGTGCGGCCGGAAGCAGCCTTTTCTTCCAGTTCCTCGCGGATGATGTCGTTGCACAGCTCCACGCATTCGTCGCAGATGAACACGGACGGACCCGCGATCAGCTTGCGCACTTCATGCTGGCTCTTGCCGCAGAAAGAGCAATAAAGAATCTTGCCGCTGTCGCTGGAACGCCCCTGACGGTCGTCGCTCATACTCTCGATCCCGCTGGTAAATCTGGATGCGCCGCGAGAATAGCACAGGGCTCCGCGTCTGCCTGCAGACGCAGAGCCCATCCCGCGACCCTGGGGTAAAACCTCGAAATCAGGCCGATTTCACCGTCTCGCCGGCGCGCTTGTCGAGCACCTCGTCGATCAAGCCATAGGCCTTGGCGTCAGCCGCACTCATGAAGCGGTCGCGCTCCATGTCCGCCTCAATCTTCTCCAGCGGCTGGCCGGTGTGCTGGACATACAGCTTGTTCAGTCGCTCGCGGACGTAAAGGATTTCACGTGCCTGGATCTCGATGTCGGTGGCCTGGCCCTGCGCGCCGCCGGAAGGCTGGTGGATCATGACGCGCGAGTTCGGCAGGGCGAAACGCTTGCCCTTGGCGCCAGCCATCAACAGGAACGAACCCATGCTGCAGGCCTGGCCGATGCACATCGTGCTGACGTTCGGCTTGATGAACTGCATGGTGTCGTAGATCGCCAGGCCGGCGGTGACCGCACCGCCCGGGCTGTTGATATAGAAGTTGATGTCCTTGTCCGGATTCTCCGACTCCAGGAACAGCATCTGCGCGACGATCAGGTTGGCGACCTGGTCGTTGACCTCACCCACCAGGAAGATCACCCGCTCCTTCAGCAGGCGCGAATAGATGTCGTAGGAGCGCTCGCCGCGAGCGGTCTGCTCGACGACCATCGGTACTAAATTGAGGTTCTGGATCGGATCCATGGCCATGTTTGCAGCTCTCCGCTCGATGGGCCCGATTGCTCAGGCGTTGGCTGGGCGCATCACGTCGTCGAAGCTCAGGTCCAGCTGGGTGGTGCTGGCGTGTTCCGCCACCCACTCGGCCACCTGATCTTCCATCACGCGATTCTGCAGCCCGGACATCAGTTGGGGGTCGCCGTTGTAGAGTTCAATGACCTTTTCCGGTTCCTCGTAGGTCGAGGCGATCGCCGCCAGCTGTTCGGCCACGCGCTTGCGGTCGATCTTGATCTCCTGCTTGCGCGCGATCTCGCCCATCAGCAGGCCGGCGATCACGCGCTGACGCGCGATCGGCATGGCCGCCTCGATCAGCTGCGGTGGCGGCTGCTGGCCCTGCGGCACGCTGCCGGCGGCCATGTTGCGCGCCTCGGACTGCACCATCAGCTTCGGCACGTCCAGCCCGGCGTGCGCGATCGACAGCTTTTCCGCCACCTCGGACTTCAGGCGCGCCATCAGCGCCGCCTTCAATTCACGCTCCAGATTCGCGCGCACCTCTTTGCGGAACGTCTCCAGATCGCCGTCCACAATGCCGAACAATTTCGCAAACTCGGTGTCGATCTCGGGCAGCTTCGGTTCCTGCACCTTGAGGATGCTGAAGCTGACCCGGGCGCTCTTGCCGGCCAGCTGCTCGTTGCGGAAATCTTCCGGGAAGGCGATCTCGGTTTCAAAAGCATCGCCGGCCTTGCGACCGGCCAGCGCATCGTCCAGCGCCTTGAACAGGGTGCCCGAGCCCAGCACGCTGCCGGCACGCTCCAGGCCATCGACCGGGAAGCGGTAGTCGCCGGCTTCGGCCGAGTACTCGAACATGACGAAGTCGCCCTCGGCCGAGGCACGACCCACCTCGTCGAAGCTGCGGCGCTGCTGGCGCAGGGTCTCCAGCATCTTGTCGATGTCGGCGTCGGTCACCACCGCCACCGGGCGGCTGATCTCAAGCGCGTTCACGTCGACTAGCGGGAACTCCGGCATGATCTCGAACGTTGCGGTATAGGCAATTTCACCGTTTTCCGGCCGACCAGTGGTGTCGATGGCGGGGTTCGCGATCGGCTGCAGCTTCTCCTGCGCCACCGCCTCGCGTAGCGTGCTGCCGATCAGGTCGGACAACACCTCGCCACGCACCTGGTCGCCGAAACGCTGCTTGATTACCGTCGTTGGCACCTTGCCCGGGCGAAAACCCTTCAGGCGAACCGTACGGCCCATTTCCGCAATGCGTGCGCTCACCTGCGTCTCGAACCGCTCTGCGGGAAATTTCACCGTGAGCTTGCGCTCGAGCGTGCCGATGTTCTCAACCGAAACCTGCATGACGTCTCCTGGTACTACCTGATGTTGTGGGCCTGTCACCGGCGCCATGGCGGCCGTGCCGCCTGAAAACAAAGAAACCAGCGGGGCATGGTGCGAAAGGGGGGACTCGAACCCCCACGGGGTTAACCGCCAGAACCTAAATCTGGTGCGTCTACCAATTCCGCCACTCTCGCCTTGCCACACTCGCCAGACACACGTAACCACTGGATTCTGAAAACGATTGTCGCCTGCCGGAGCAACTCCGCCTGCGACTCGCCTCGCCCCCCGCAGCCACGCCCGCCTAAGTCGATGATTCCCTTATACGAAAGCGGATCATTTTACGGTTGCACGACCATGCAGCACAAGCGCTGACAGTAGTGCCGAACCGCGCCAGCGCCGGCATGCCGCAGCTTCGTTCCGCCGGCGCAAAGCAGAACGCCGATCGCAAGCGATCGGCGTTCTGTCGATTGGTGGGCCGTGAAGGATTCGAACCTTCGACCAATTGATTAAGAGTGAACAAAGAGCCCATCGGCGGGGGTCCGCTCGCCCTGCCCCAAATGGCACAAATGGCTCAACCACGCCATTCTGCCAACCTGCTCAAAGTGCCAAGAGGTGGCAAGATGTCCAACTGGGGGGAGACATACCGGAGACACAAAACAGCAGCGTTCGAGATACGCGTTTCGCGCTCCTTCCCGGCCTCCCTTCCTCCGATTCGATATAGTTTGAGGCGGGGACAGGCTTTCAGGGACAGGGTGATCATG
The DNA here is from genome assembly GCF_018101315.1 of Rhodanobacter sp. B2A1Ga4. Lineage (NCBI taxonomy): Bacteria > Pseudomonadati > Pseudomonadota > Gammaproteobacteria > Lysobacterales > Rhodanobacteraceae > Rhodanobacter > Rhodanobacter sp. B2A1Ga4. The sequence goes on from NZ_JADBJR010000001.1 coordinate 921,837, forward strand.
AGAGTGGCCGATCTTTCGATTAGGAGCTATCGAGGCATCCGTGAGGGATACCTTCGGTTCAAATCTCATGTGGTCTTGGTGGGGGCCAACAACACCGGCAAAACCACCGTCATTGAGGCTCTGACCCTCCTGCTGGGTCGTGATCGATTGATCCGGGACCTAACCGAACACGACTTCTTTGGCTCCGACCCCCAGCCCGCCGATCGTATACAACTCGTCACCACCATCATTGGCTTCGAGGGCGATGACCCCGCTGACCACCCGGATTGGTTCCGAGATGGGCGCGCCGTCCCAAAGTGGTGGGACGACGCGGAGGGCGCGGTCCATCCTGCCCGGACGGATGCCAACTGGAAACTGTGTTGTCAGATCGGTGTGCAGGCTTACTTCGACCGCCCATCTCTGACGGTTGAAGTGGTTCGCTACTTCCATGACCACGATGGCGTCATGGACCCGTTCGATGATGACTCCCCGATTGGCGTTCCGCCAAAACTTGTGCAGCAATTCGGCTTTTTCCTAGTGCGGGCCAGCCGCACCTGGGAGCGAGTTCTGTCCTGGGGGAGCGAACTGTTCCGGCGCACCCTTCAAGCAGCCGCAGCGCAACCAGCCGATGCGATCTTGGCCCAACGCAATCAGCTTCGGACGCCGGAAAGAGCCATCGAGGAAGACCCCCAGATCGCCCCTCTGATCAACAGTATCAACAACGAGGTCGCGCGATGCATCGCCCTGTCACCCCGGCTCACGCTCCGGGTGACCAGCACCGACAGTCGCTCGGTCTTGGATGCGGTATCGCCGCACTACGCGGTGGGAGATGCCGCCAGTGTTCCTGCCGCGCGGCAAGGCAACGGGCTCATCTCACTGCAAGGCCTTTTTCTTTTGCTCGAACTGGGTCGCCTCCGTGCCGAAGCCGGGGATGGCTTCACGATGGCACTGGAAGAACCGGAACTGCACCTGCCGCCAGCAACTCAGCAGCAAATTGTCTTGCGCGTGCAGGCCCTCTCATCCCAGACCTTCATCACCACGCACTCGCCGACCATCGCCGCCATGGCGGACCCCACGTCGGTTCTGATGTTGAGGAACGTCGCGGGGCGGCTTTCAGCGGAACCGTTCCTAGCCAAGAAGTTGGGACCAGATGCAGCCAACTGGCAGCGCAGGTTCTATCAGCACAATCGCACCGAGGTGATCGATGCGTTGATGCATGCCACCGTGTTGGTGCCGGAAGGCCGCTCGGACCACCTGCTTCTCAAGACCGTGCTCAGGCCCCTCATGCTCCATCAGGGGTGGGGTGGCGAGCATGCCCATGCGTTCGGGCTTGAGGTCGGCGTAGTTCCCACTGAGGACGCGAAGGTCGTGGAAACGACAGTTGACCTATCGCGGATCCATCCTCGGGTGTGTTGCCTCGTTGATGGCGATGATGAAGGACAGCGCTACGTTCGCAATCTTGCTGGCCTGGCTCAGCCGCCAGCCGTGGTGATCCGCTGGCCTGACGGTCAAATGATTGAAGATGCCGTCGGCTGGATCCTCGAAGCGGACGTGGCTTCCCTAGCCGGCTTGACCAATGACGTGCCAGAGCTTGATGGGGCCGACATTGCCGGCGTGATCGCGCACATGAAAATAAAAAACAAAAAGTGCGATCTGGTGTTGTATGAGGCCATCGCCGAAGCCATCTGTGAAAGCGCTGCGTGCCGTGCCCGAGCATCGGAACTCTTCCAAGCCATCGCCCAAGCGTGCGCTGGAACAGCCACCCCACGCTTCGTCCAACGCCACCAGGCCTGGGTATTCCAGCCATGAGCGTCACCGTCTTTTCAGGCGGAGCTGGTTGCGGCAAAACGTATCAGTTGATGCAACGGCTGGCCGCAATCATCGAGGCCCAGCCGCCCAAGAAGGGCCAGAAAGTGCTCGCCCTGACCTTCATGCACGGCGCCCGCCGAAGGCTCGACGATCGTCTGGCATCGGTGCAAGGACTTGGAAGGCGTTACGAGTGCACCACGCTGGACAGCTTTGCCTCACGGATCGTTCGACGGTGGCAGTCCTTGGCCGTGCAACTTGGCGCCCGCATTCCCCAAGAGACCGAATATGACGACATATGCGCCGTTGCCGCTCTGGTCCTCACCCACCCAGAGGTCGTGCGCTGGGTCAAGGCCTCATTTCCCATCTTGGTGATCGATGAAGCCCAAGATCTCTCTCGTTCCAGGTTGAGCATCGTTCAATGCCTTGTCACGGAGCTGACCGCACTGATCGCGGCCGATGAATTTCAATGCCTGAATGAAGAGCTGAGACCCAATCCCGCATGGGAGTGGTTGAGCGCGCAGAAAGACCACATCGCCCTCGAACAACCGATGCGCACCCGTGTCGCTTCCTTGCTCGATGCCGCGGCGGCAGTTAGAAGTGGCCGCGCTGTGCCGGCTGGCAAAGGATTCACCGTTTCCCACACAGCAACAGCCCCCATGGCGGGCGGATATTTGAACACGCGCATTGCCGGCCTTAAGGGCGGCGGGCTCGCTGTCATCACGCCAACCATCAAACAATTCGCAGAGGGGGTCGTCACTTGGTCCAGCACCAAATCAAACAAGCGAGGACTGGGGCCTTACGCGATTGCGTGGGAGAAGAGCGAAACCAGGGCCGCCGAAATCGCCATGGAAGGCATCGTTCTAACCAAAGAGGCAACCCTAGCGCAAGCGTTCGCGGCCATGCACGCTCTCCACGATCAAGCATTGGTTCGCGAGGTGGCGTCGTGGCTCGACCGATTAAGTCGCACGCGCGGTCCGGCAATCATCACCCGAGATGCGCTGGCTGAGCGCATCCAGATGATTTACGCCAATCGCCGCCGCTTCCAACGGCCGCTTGATCGAGGTCTTCGAGCCATGTCCGTGCATGGGGCGAAAAACAGGGAGTTCGAGCATGTGGTGGTGCTCTGGCCCGCGGCCGTGGCCGGTGACGACGAACACAAACGTCGTCTGCTTTACAACGCGATCACCCGAGCGAAATCAGACTGCCTCGTGTTGGTCCAGCTGAAGAAGCAATTGGACCAACCCCCGTTTAAGTAGCTGGCCACGCGCACCCATTCGTGCCCCGTGAAAATAATTAATTAAGCCGAGTGATGTATACCATACCTGGCCTCGTTCACTGCGCATGCTGGACGCAGCACGCCGCGCCACGCTTGGTCTCGCCGGGAACGCACCTGCAACTTTGCCGATTGCCCTGCTTGCATAGGCCTGTTGGGCTACCCTGGCTATCAGCTGATAGAACGCTCATCCCGATGCTCACTTGCCACCATTAGCAGCAAGCTGCTGCTTTGCATGAACACGCATCTGGATAGCATGAAGTCTTTGCGCATTGGCATTTAGTTCAGCACGTCCACCTGGCCGCTTTTGGGCTTCCAACTCATACCATCGCTGATCCCGATCTGAAAACTGGCGACCGTCTGTCATCGCACCATTGCCACGATACAAACGAACAGATCGCACTTTCTCCCTCAACGAGGTGAGACTTGAAAGGTCGAATACCGCTGCGGGTTCCTCAGTTTTGCCAAGTTGTCGCCAAGCATCGCGAGCCGCGCGCTCGTTGGCAGCCATGACCCAGGCCTGACGAATGGGGTGCTGAGCGTCATGTGTGACAAACATGCACGAAAACCGTCGCGTGCCAGCATGACCAAAAACATTCCGCACCACATAGGCGGGCGCAGCTTCGGCAGTCTCGATCCACTCATCAAGCCCCGTTTCACTCACGACGACAAGTGGCTCCCATTGATACTGTTCTTCAACGATTTCGGATGCCTGTTCTGCGGTATCTGCGATTGCCACACCGTTGAGTATGGATCGTCCATGATCTGGGGTTCCCAGGACCATCCACACCTGATCTGGTGTGAGATCCGGTTCGTTGTTGAGCAACCAGGAAGACGGCTTCGCCGCACCGGTGGTTGGCGTCGTGGCCAGGCTCATGAAGGGAGACCCTTTCTTCAGCCCAACAAAAGACCAGGAATTACCAAGGACGTGGCGGAACAAGCGTGCGGCCTTCGAGATGGGGCGGATGGTCATGATGGATGTCCTCGATAGTTCAGTATTGATGCCCAGCCGCCACACGATTCCTCCCTGCTGGGTGCTTACAGAGACCGTTCGGTCTCGGTTCATGCCTCCAACCTAGGCCAAACCCGCGGCTCGTCAAGGGCTGACGGCAGGTTATTTCCGGTTTTCTGCAATCCCGATCGAGGACCTTGGCCCAGTCCTACCGAGTAGCTCCATCTCATACACAGCAACAGCACCAGATGGGGCGTGAGCCGCCAGGCGCACCTACTCTTCTGTCTTCGTCCAACCGGCTGGGCCGATGGTTAGGCCGCCCCTACCCCTGCGGCCCGGGCAGGATGACCAGCCGCTTGTGTTACTTCCGCAGGTCATCCAGCGCCCATTGGGCGAGCGCCAGGATCATGCCGTTGAAGCGGTAGGTGCTGGGGCCCATGGCACGCGTGACACGGCCTCGAACATCCTCCGGCACACTGACACGCCGCCGTCCCTTGATGTCGAAGGCCGGCAGCGCCGCAGTGAGGGCGAGGCGGGTCTTGCCCCTGGTCGGCCTCTCCGTCCAAGTGCAGACCGGTTCTTGCTTGCCGTCTCCAACGCTGGAACCACCGCTTCAACGAAGGCGAAGGGCTCGAGCACGGCTCGAGCGGCCACACCGTGCGGAAACCCAGCAGATCGTCGCGCCGCAGCCAAAGGTGGTCGGGCAGATCGCCATGGCCCTCATCGCGTGCGTCCCTGGCAGCTCCAGGGGCGCGCTTGGGCTCGGGAAGGGGGAAGCCAGGGAAAATCCCGGGGGAGACATGAAGAGCCACGGGAAGCCATGTGGGAAGCCATGGCGGGGCCTTGGGGGGAGACATAGGGGAGACATGATCGTCCCCTAACAATTAACAACAGGCACTTAGGGAACCTAAGTGCCTGTTTTAATTGGTGGGCCGTGAAGGATTCGAACCTTCGACCAATTGATTAAGAGTCAACTGCTCTACCAACTGAGCTAACGGCCCAGGAAACCTGGGTTGAAACTGGGGTGGATGATGGGATTCGAACCCACGACAACCGGAATCACAATCCGGGACTCTAACCAGCTGAGCTACATCCACCATCGACCTGATACTGGTGCGCCAGACAGGACTCGAACCTGCAACCGTCGGCTTAGAAGGCCGATGCTCTATCCGGTTGAGCTACAGGCGCAGTCGCTGCAGGCAGAACGTCTCGCTGGTCGGGGTAGAGGGATTCGAACCCCCGACTTTTGCGTCCCAAACGCAACGCTCTACCAGACTGAGCTATACCCCGCTTTCGAACCACCGGCCATGCCATCACCGGAGCCTTGAAATGTTACGGGTGCCGCTTCGCTCAGTCAATCCGTATCGAAGCACACCTTGTGTTTCTTCATCACCGTTTTCGCGGGGAGCCGTACAGGTCTCCCGTTGAAAACAAAACGGGGTGCAGGCACCCCGTCTCACAGAATAAAAATGGTGCGCCCGGAGAGATTCGAACTCCCGACCACCTAGTTCGTAGCCAGGTACTCTATCCAACTGAGCTACGGGCGCACTGAAAAATCTTTGCTTCGCAAGCAGGATGTCTGCACATCGAAGCTGTTGAAGCAAGGAGCGGAATTATTCAGGCTCCGCCCGCTTGCGTCAACCCTTTTCGTGAAATTTCTTCACCGAATTTCTCATGTCCTGCGGATGGCGGCCTGCCGAACGTCATTCCCTCACGCGCCGCCCGCAGCGGGGGCACCACAGGAAATCCACCCTTGCACGAAGAGGGCGGCCAGCGGCCGCCCTCTTTACACTGCATCGAATGGCCGTCCAAACGGCGTCAGCCGTCGAGACTGGTCCGATTCTGCGGTGCCGGATCGCCAACCTTGCCGACAGTCGAGTCGGCGCCACCCTTCGGCGGCGGAGGCGGCGGCGTGGCCCCGGTCGAGGCGTTTTTCGTCCAGTCAGCCGGAGGCCCAGGCACACGCCCAGCCATGATGTCGTCGATCTGCCGTGCGTCGATCGTCTCGTACTGCAGCAAGGCCTCGGCCATGGCATGCAGCTTGTCGAGGTTCGCGGTCAGCAATTCCTTGCTGCGCGCATAGGCACGATCAAGGATGCCGCGCACCACCTCGTCGATCTTGCTGGCGGTCTCGTTGGAGATGCTCTTGTGCTGGGTCACCGAGCGGCCCAGGAACACCTCGTCCTCGTCCTCGCCGTAGGTGATCGGACCCAACTCGTCGGAGAGGCCCCACTTGGTCGCCATGTTGCGCGCCATCTTGGTGGCCCGCTCGATGTCGTTGGAAGCACCGGTGGTGACCTTGTCGTTGCCGAAGATCAGTTCCTCGGCCACGCGCCCGCCGTACAGCGAGCACAGCTGCGACTGGATCGCCACGCGGTTGATGCTGTACTTGTCGCCCTCAGGCAGGTACATGGTGACGCCCAGCGCACGCCCGCGCGGGATGATGGTGACCTTGTAGACCGGGTCGTGCTCGGGCACCAGCCGGCCGACGATCGCATGGCCAGCCTCGTGATAGGCGGTGAGCTTCTTCTCGTCCTCGCTCATCGCCATCGAGCGGCGCTCGGCACCCATCAGGATCTTGTCGCGCGCCTTGTCCAGGTGGCTCATGCGCACTTCGCGCGCGTTCTCGCGCGCGGCGAACAGCGCCGCCTCGTTGACCAGGTTGGCCAGGTCGGCACCGGAAAAACCGGGCGTGCCGCGTGCAATGGTCATCGCGTCGACGTCGCTGGCGATCGGCACCTTGCGCATGTGCACCTTGAGGATCTGCTCGCGACCACGCACGTCGGGCAGGCCCACCACCACCTGGCGGTCGAAGCGGCCCGGGCGCAGCAGCGCCGGATCCAGCACGTCGGGACGGTTGGTCGCGGCGATCACGATGATGCCTTCGGTGCCCTCGAAGCCGTCCATCTCGACCAGCAGCTGGTTCAGCGTCTGCTCGCGCTCGTCATGACCACCGCCCAGGCCGGCGCCGCGATGGCGGCCGACCGCGTCGATCTCGTCGATGAAGATGATGCACGGCGCGTGTTTCTTGGCCTGCTCGAACATGTCGCGCACGCGGCTCGCGCCGACGCCAACGAACATCTCGACGAAGTCGGAACCGGAGATCGCGAAGAACGGCACCTTGGCCTCGCCCGCGATGGCTTTCGCCAGCAGGGTCTTGCCGGTGCCGGGCGGGCCGACCATCAGCACGCCGCGTGGAATCTTGCCGCCGAGTTTCTGGAAGCGGCCCGGATCGCGCAGGAACTCGACCAGCTCGCCGACCTCCTCCTTCGCCTCGTCGCAACCGGCGACGTCGCTGAAATTGACCTTGATCTGGTCCTCGCCCTGCAGCTTGGCGCGCGAACGGCCGAAGCTCATCGCGCCACGACCACCGCCGCCGGACTGCATCTGGCGCATGAACCAGATGAACACGCCCACGATCAGCAGCACCGGCAGCCAGCTGATCAGCAGGCCGATCAACGAGAAGCCCTCGGACGGATCCTGGCGAACCTCGACACCCTTGTCCTGCATCTGCTTGACCACCGCATTGGTGGAGAAGCCGAGCATCGGCGCGACCGTGCGGAACGCGCTGCCGTCCTTCAGCTTGCCGCTGATGGTGGCCGGCTGGTCGGCACTGATCGTGGCGTTGGCGACGTTGCCGTTGTCGACACTCTGCACGAACGAGCTGTAAGGCAGGTCGGACGAGGCCGCGCCATGCGGATTGAAGCTCTGGAACACGGTGAACAGGACCACCGCGATGATTACCCAGAGCAACACATTTTTAGCTGTTTCGTTCATGCACGGTTCTCGCCCGGTGACACCGTGGCAGGCTTGCGGCCCACCGCCAGTGCGTACACCTCACGCGAACGCGCGCGGGAGGCCTTAGGTTTACGCATGGTTACGCGGGTGAAGTCCGCGCGCAAGCTGCGCAAGTAATCGTCAAAGCCGACTCCCTGAAACAACTTGATCAGGAACGAGCCGCCCGGCTTGAGCCACTGCCGACTGAAATCCAGCGCCAGTTCGGCCAGAGCCATCGCCCGGATCTGGTCGGCCAGCGCCACACCACTCATATTGGGGGCCATGTCGCACAGTACAAGATCCACCTTGAGCCCTTCCAGGCGCGATTCCAGCTCCTGCAGCACGGACTCTTCACGGAAGTCGCCCTGCAGGAAATCCACCCCGGCGATGCTCTGCATCGGCAGGATGTCCAGCGCGAACACCTTGCCGCTGTCGCCCATCCGGTTGCGCACCAGCTGCGACCAGCTGCCCGGCGCCGCGCCAAGGTCGACCACGTTGATGCCCGGCTTCAGCAGGCGGTCGCGCTCGAGCAGTTCCTCCAGCTTGTACACCGCACGCGAACGCAAGCCCTCGGCCTGGGCTTTCTTCACATATTCGTCATTGAAGTGTTCGCGCAGCCAGACTGCGCTGCTCTTGCTGCGGGCCATGTCGTCACAGTCGCCGATTGGGGAACGGGATGGCGCATGATACCCTTTGCCGTTCATTTACCGCGAATCGAGCACCCGCGCATGGCCCTTTCCTCCTCGCAGATCCGCTACCTGCGCAGCCTTGCCCATGACCTGAGCCCAGTCGTCCTGCTCGGCAACAAGGGCGCCAGCGAAGCCGTGGTGAAGGAACTGGGCCAGGCGCTGGACATCCACGAGCTGGTCAAGGTGAAGCTGTCCGGCGGCGACAAGGACGAGCGGCAGGCCCAGATCGACGTGCTGACCGGAGGCACCGGGGCCGAAAAGATCCACCAGATCGGCCATGTCGTCGTGCTGTTCCGCCGCAACGCCGACGAGCCGAAGATCGCCCTGCCACGCTGATGGACCTGTCGCTCGAACGTCCCGAGGGTTATCTCTACGTACGCCGCGTCGGCGCGCGTGGGGTCACGCTGATCGACCGCGAGCTCACCAGCAGTTTCCTGCTCGCACCCGATCGGGCGATCGAGAACTGGCCGGTCACCGCCGCCGACACGCTGGACGCCAGTCATGTCGAAACCCTGCTGGCACTGCAACCCGAACTGGTGATACTGGGCACCGGCGAGCGCCAGGCATTCCCGGCTGCCGCGTTCATGGCCGGTTTCCTGCGCAAGGGCATCGGCATCGAAGTGATGGACAACGCCGCTGCCGCACGCACCTACAACCTGCTGGCCGGCGAAGGGCGGCGGGTGGTGGCCGGGTTCATCCTGCCGCTGGCCTGATCGGCCGGCGCCGCGATCAACGCGGCGGCAGATAGCCCAACGGATCGACCGGGTTGCCGTCCTTGCGGATCTGGAATTCCAGTTCGTTGCGGGTGGCGCCGGTCGAACCCATCTCGGCGATCTGCTGGCCCATGCTGACCCGCTGACCTTCCTTGACCAGGCGCTTGCGATTGTGGCCGTAGGCGGACAGGAAGCTGTCATTGTGCTTGATGATCACCAGCTCGCCGTAGCCGACCAGGCCGTTGCCGCTGTACACCACCACGCCATCGGCGGCAGCGCGTACCGGGTCGCCGGACTTGCCCGCGATCTCGATGCCGGGAATCGCGTCGCCACCCTGGAAACGCCCCACCAGGCTGCCATCGGCCGGCCAGCGCCATTGCACGCTGCTGACCACACGCGAGACTCCCGCAGGCGGCGGCGAGGGCGCCGGCATGGTCGCCGGCACGGCGGCCGGCATGCCCGCCACCGGTACCACGGCCGTCATTGTCGCAGCGACGGCGGGCGCAGCCGACTTTGCCGGTAGTGGCACGCTCGTCGGAGATGTGGCCGGCACGCTCGCAGACGCGGCCGCCGATGGATGCGCCGGCGGCAGCGTGGCCGGTGCGGCAACCGGCTCGAATACCGGCGCCGATGATGCCGCGGGTGCCGACGCGGGTGCCGACGCCACCGACGCACCGCCGACATGGCCAGGCGTGGCAGTCACCGGCCCGGCGGCAGTTTTTGCCGGTGGGGAAAGCGTCAGTCGCTGTCCCGGCCAGATCGTGTATGGCGCGGCGATGCCGTTCCACTGCGCCAGGTCGCGGAAATCCACGCCCTTGCGGAACGCGATCGAGTACAACGTGTCGCCCTGCACCACGGCATAGCTGCCGCCGGGAATCGGCGTGCGGGCCGGCGCCGTCGTGGCGGTGACAGGGCGGTGGTCGTCGTAGCCGCCGGCCGCCGGCTCCACCACGACCGAGCTGCGCATGGTGCCGCAGGCGGCAAGCAGCACGGTCACGGCGAGGGTTGCCAGCCACTGGAGATATCTATCCATGCGCACCAGCATACCGAGGCGGGCGGTCTTTTTCATGCGACGCCACTCCGCGGGGCAACGCCGCTCAACGCAGCCAGAACCACCACACCAGCAGCAGGGCCAGTATGGCCAGCGCGGCCCAGCCGATCCATTCGACGTACTTGTGCAGGATCCGCTCGGCGCGTTCACCGAACAGGCGGATCAACAACGCCAGCAACCACACGCGCTTGCCGCGACCGAGCCCGATGCAGGCCAGGAACGGCAGGATCGGCACGCCGATGATGCCGCACGCCCAGGTGACGAATTTCATCGGCACCACCGGCTGCAACGCGGCCAGGATCAGCACGCCGTACATGCCCCAGTGATGCTCGACCATCTGCCGGCTCAAGGTCGCCACGCCCTGCTCGATCGGCGCCAGCAGGTGCAACGCGTCGAGTACCGGCCGCAGGGCATGGAACGCCCAGTGGCCCAGCACGTAGCCCACCAGTGCGCCCAGCAGCGAGAACAGCAGGCTGATGTTGGCGAAGAAGAACGCCTTGTGCCGCTTGCCCAGCATCATCGGCGCCAGCATCACTTCCGGTGGAATCGGGAAGATGAACGACTCGACGAAACTCAGCCCGGACAGGTAATACAGCGCCCTCGGCTCGCGTGCCCAGCTCAGCGCACGCGCATACAGTGCCCCGAACAGACGCATCAGCCGATCCCGCCCAGCAGCGGCACGAAACTGACCGCGCCCAGTTCCTCCTGGATGAAATCGCCGTGGCCATCGCCGCGCATGCGGATCAGCGTCTGCCGGCTCGGCGAGCCGACCGGCGCCACCAGCACGCCGGTGGGGCTGAGCTGGTCGAGGATGCGGGTAGGGATGGTGTCGCCGGCGGCGGTGAGGATGATCGCGTCGAACGGCGCCTCGTCCGCCCAGCCGAGCTTGCCGTCGTCATAACGCGAACGCAGGTTGGTCAGGCCGAGCTGGCGGAAGCGCCGGCGTGCCTGGCGCAGCAAGGCCTCGATCCGCTCCACCGTGAACACCTGCGGCACTAGCGCCGCCAGTACCGCGGCCTGGTAGCCGGAGCCGGTGCCGATCTCCAGCACCTTCTGCGGCATGCCGAACTCCAGCAGCGCCTCGGTCATGCGCGCCACCACCCACGGTTGCGAGATGGTCTGGCCGTGGCCGATCGGCAGTGCGTCGTTTTCATAGGCGCGCGAATGCAGCGCCTGGTCAATGAAGTGATGGCGCGGCAGGTCGCGGATCACCTCGATCACCCGCGCGTCGCGGATACCGCCCTCCTTCAGGGTCGCCGCGAGGCGATCACGCGCGCGTTGCGAGGTCATTCCCTCGCCTTTCAAGTCCGCGGCAGGCAATGGATACGTGGTCATGGCTCAGGCCGCCTCGTCGTTGCTGGTGCGGCTCACCGCCATCGCGTCGCTCAACGGCTGCATCCAGCTGCTGACCTTCTCCAGTGCCTGGAAGCGGGTCAGGTCGACATGGATCGGCGTGACGGAAACAAAACCACGTCGCACCGCATTGAAGTCGGTGCCGGGACCGGCGTCGTCCACCTCGCCGGCCGGACCGATCCACCAGATCGGCCGCCCGCGCGGATCGGTCTGCGCGATGCACGGCGCCGCACGATGGCGGCGACCGAGCCGGGTCACCTCGAAGCCTTCGATTTCCGCCCACGGCCGGTCCGGCACGTTGACGTTGAGGATGGTATCGGCCGGCAGCGGATCGACCAGCAGGCGCTGCATCAGCAGCAGCACCGCCTTCGCCGCCGAGTCGTAATGCTCGCCCTTGTGGTCTCGGCTGACCAGCGACACCGCGATCGCCGGCAGCCCCAGGAAACGCCCTTCCATCGCCGCCGACACCGTGCCGGAATAGATCACGTCGTCGCCCAGGTTCGCCGAATTGTTGATGCCGGACACGACCATGTCGGGCTCTTCGTCCAGCAGCCCGGCCAGCGCCAGATGCACGCAATCGGTCGGCGTACCGGCGACGCGATAGTAACCGTTGCCCATCGGCAGGACGCGCAGCGGCGCATCGAGCGTGAGCGAATTGCTGGCGCCGGAACGATCGCGATCGGGCGCCACCACCGTCACCTGCGCCACTTCGCCGAGACGTTCGGCAAGCACGCGGATGCCAGGTGCATCCACGCCATCGTCGTTACTGACCAGAACTCGCATGATGCTCCATCGAAAACGGATTGCGGACACGCTTGTCCATGACCTCACGGCGCGCGCCACACCCGCCGAGTTTACCGGAGCGTGGCGCCGGTTTCACTGCGCCGCGATCTTCGCCTTCCCGTCATGCACCCGCTTTGACTTAGCATGCAGGCATGAAGCGCCGCCCACCCGCACCGGTCGATGACGACGACAGCCGCCTGTTCCGCGAGGCGATCGGCGATGTGCGTCCGCTGACCCCGGTGCCGGCGCCGCCAGCGGCTGCGAAACCCGCGCCGCACCCGCACATGCTGGAAGCGGACGAGGCCGCGGTGCCTGGCGAATTGCTGGACATGGCGTTCGACCCGGCCCTGCTCGAAGTGGGCGAGGAACTGGGCTACCTGCGCGACGGTTACCCGCCGAAGCTGCTGCGCCAACTCAAGCGCGGCCAGTTCAGCGTGCAGGACGATCTCGACCTGCACCAGATGAACGCCGCCGCCGCGCAGGCCAGCATCGTGGCTTTCCTGGCCGAGGCGAAGCAGCACGGCCTGCGCTGCGTGCGCATCGTGCACGGCAAGGGCCTGCGCTCGAAGGCCGCCGGACCGGTGCTGAAAGGCCTCACCGACCGCCTGCTGCGCCGGCGCGACGACGTGGTTGCGTTCGCTTCGGCGCGGCCCGCGCTGGGCGGCACCGGCGCGGTGATCGTGCTGCTGCGTTCAAGCTGACTTTCCCGACACACCCGGACCATCGCGTCACAAACGAGGATCTCCCATGCGCCCACCTGGCCAACGTTTCCTGATGATCTATTCCGGCGTGCTTACCGCCGTCTTTGCCGCCACGGTCCTGGGCGCCGCCGTCTCGCGGACGAAGTTCGACACGCTGGACGTGCAACGCATCAACATCGTCGAGCCCGACGGCACGCTGCGCATGGTGATCGCCAACCACGCCCGTCTGCCAGGCATCATCGTGAAAGGTCACGAACAAGCCTTCGACCGCCCGCAGGCGGGCATGCTGTTCTACAACGACGAAGGCTCGGAGACCGGCGGCCTGATCTTCGGCGGGCATCGCAACGCCAGGGGCGAGGTGGTGGATTCCGGCGGCAGCCTGTCGTTCGACCGCTACAACGCCAACCAGGTCGTCCAGTTGCTCGGGGTGGACGACCACGAGGATCGCATGGCCGGCCTGGCCGTATCGGACAGCCAGGAGAGCGGACAAGGACATCGGCGCATCTGGGTTGGACGCGACGACGACGGTGTCGCCAGGCTCGCCCTGATGGACGGCGCCGGGCGCAAACGACTGTTGCTGGAGGTGCCCGACACAGGCGCGCCGAGCCTGACTTTCCTGGACAGCGACGGCAAGGTCATGCAGCGCATCGCGCCAGTCGCCGGTTCAAGCGGCAGTCGATGAGGCCAGCTCGCGCACGACCACCGTGGCATACGCGCCGGCCGGCAGCTCGAACGACAGTTCCAGCGCATCGTCACCCAGCCAGCGCCAGCGCAGGTCGTTCGGCAGCAGCCGCAGCGGGCGGCGTTCCTGGTCCATTCGCGCGGCCGCCAGACCGGCGGCCAGGTCATCGTTGGCGGCACCGATCTCGCGCTCCAGCGCGCCCGCCTCGCCCTGCGTGGGTGGCTCGCCCTGTCCCCACAACGGGCCGGACGGATGGATGTCGGCACGCGCCAGCCGCTCGGCCAACGCGTCGGTGAACGGCTCCGGACCGAACCAGGAACGCGAACCGGCCAGCGACCAGATCTCGCCTTCCAGCGGGCTGTCCCAGACGCCACGCTCGACCCGTGCCGCCAGCACGCTGTTGAAGATGTGCGAACGCGCCGCCGACAGCAGGAACGACCGCTTGTCGCGATCCACCCGGCGCCCGCCGAACATCGCCCGCGCCTGCGCCACGTTGCCGCCCTCGCGGCCGAAACGCTGCTCGCCGTAGTAATTCGGCACCCCGCGCGCGGCGATCTGCGTCAGCACCTGTTCGGCCGCCGCATGGTCGCCCTGCACCTCGCGCAACACCAGCACGAAACGGTTGCCGCGCAGCGCGCCGCGTTTGAGCTTGCGCGAATGCCGTGTCGCCGCCAGCACCTTTACTTCCGCATGCGGAAACGCTGACCAGTCCGGGTCGGGCTTGCCGGCCAGTTGCACCGAGAAGGTCTGCCGGGTCACGGCATGGCGATCCTTCATGCCCGCATAGCCCACCGCGACCTGCGGCACGCCGGCAAATTTCGCCAGCTCGCGCGCGACCCAGTCGGTATTCGCCCCGCGCTTCTCCACCCACAGCAGGGCATGCTCGCCCGCGCCATCGGCGTCGTAGCCGAGGATCTCCTCGACCTGGAAGTCCTCGGGAGCGACGCGCAGGCGGGCGGTCAGTGGCGGTTCGCCGAAGGCGTACGGAAGTTCGGACATGGCATGCTCAACGACAAGGGATGATCCAGCGCGTGCGGATCGGGTGGTTCACATCAGGAAAATCGTGGCCAGGCCAAGGAAGATGAAGAAGCCACCACTGTCGGTCATCGCGGTGATCAGCACGCTGGAGCCCAGCGCCGGGTCACGGCCGAACTTCGTCATCAGCACCGGGATGCCGACACCGGCGAACGCCGCCAGCAGCAGGTTGAGCGTCATCGCCGCGGTCATCACCAGGCCCAGCGACACGCTGTCGTACAGCACCCACGCCACGACGCCGATCACCCCGCCCCAGATCAGCCCGTTCAGCAGCGACACGGTCAGTTCCTTGCGCCACAACCGTTTCGCGCTTTCGGCGGTGATCTGGTTCAGCGCCAGCGCGCGCACGATCATGGTGATGGTCTGGTTGCCGGAGTTGCCGCCGATGCCGGCCACGATCGGCATCAGCGCGGCCAGCGCCACCAGCCGCTCGATCGAGCCCTCGAACAGGCCGATCACGCGCGAGGCGATGAAGGCGGTGACCAGGTTGATCGCCAGCCACGACCAGCGGTTCTTCAGCGAGGCCCACACCGAGGCGAAGATGTCTTCTTCCTCGCGCAGGCCGCCGCGGCTGAGCGCTTCGCTCTCGCCTTCCTCGCGGATCACGTCGACCATCGCGTCGATGGTGATGCGACCGATCAGGTGGCCGCGCTCGTCGACCACCGGCGCGGTCACCAGGTCGTAGCGCTCGAAGGCCTGCGCCACGTCGTACGCGTCGTCGGTGGGATGGAAGGTGTTGACGTCCGGCGCCATCACCGCGCTGACCATCTTCTCCGGCGGGTTCACCAGCAGCCAGTGCAGCGGCAGCACGCCGGTGAGCAGGTTGTCGTGGTTGATCACGAACAGCTTGTCGGTCTGCGCCGGCAGCTCGTCCCAGCGGCGCAGGTAGCGCAACACCACTTCCAGGCTCACGTCCTCGCGGATGGTGACCATCTCGAAGTCCATCAGCGCGCCGACCTGGTCGTCCTCATAGGACAGCGCCGACTGCACCTGCTCGCGCTGCTGCGTGTCCAGGCTCGCCATCAGCTCCGGCAGCATCGCGGTCGGCAGATCCTCGACCAGGTCGGCCAGCTCGTCCGCGTCCAGCGGCTCGACCGCGGCGAGGATCTCGTGGCGATCCATGTCAGCGATCAGCGATTCGCGCACCGCATCGGACACTTCCAGCAGGATCTCGCCGTCACGATCGGCCTTGACCAGCTGCCAGACCGCCAGGCGATCGTCCAGTGGCAGCGATTCGAGGATGAACGCGATGTCGGCCGGATGCAGCTCGTCCAGCTGCCGGCGCAATTCGGCCTGCGACCCGGCCGGTAGCGGGCTCTCGTCGTCGTGCCGGCGCAGCACCTCGACGATGGCTTCGAGCTGGTCGTGCAGCCTGCTGGCGGCGCTGCGGGCCTCTACTTCCGTCACACGCGTTCCAGCAGGACGCACGCCTGCGCGGCGATCCCCTCGCCACGGCCGCAGAAACCGAGCCTTTCAGTGGTGGTGGCCTTGACGCTGATGCGGCCGATTTCGCTGTCCAGGTCGGCGGCGAGGTTCTGGCGCATCGCCTGCGCGTGCGGGCCGACCTTCGGCGCCTCACCGATCACGGTGATGTCGGCATTGCCCAGCGTGTAGCCGTGCTGCGCCATCAGCATCGCCGCATGGCGCAGGAACTGGCGGCTGTCGGCATGGCGCCAGCGCTCGTCCGACGGCGGAAAGTGCTGGCCGATGTCACCCAGCGCCAGCGCACCAAAGATCGCGTCGCACAGCGCATGGATCACCACGTCGCCGTCCGAGTGCGCCACCACGCCGTGGCGATATGGCACACGCACGCCGCCCAGGGTGATGTGGTCGCCCTCGCCGAATGCATGCACGTCGAAACCCTGGCCTATGCGCATCATGCTGTCCTTGAAAGCAGGAACTCGGCCAGCGCGAAATCCGCTGCCGTCGTCACCTTGATGTTGTCCTCGGCGCCCTCGACCAGCAACGGCGCGAAGCCGGCCAGCTCCATCGCCATCGCCTCGTCGCTGACGTTCACGCCGCGTCGTGCCGCCTCGCGCAGCGCTGTCGCCAGTTGAGCACGCCGGAACATCTGTGGCGTGAAGGCGCGCCAGCGCAGGTCGCGCGGCTCGGTCAGCTCGCTGCGGCCGGCCGTATTCGCCCGCTTCAGCGTATCGCGCAGCGGCGCGCCGAGCAGGCCGCCGTCGGCCGCGCCGGCCCGTTCGATCAACTTGCCGATATCAGCCAGCCGCACGCACGGTCGCGCGGCGTCGTGCACCAGCACGAAATCGCCCGCACCCACCGACGCGGGCAACGCGTCGATTCCGGCCAGCACCGAATCGCTGCGCTCGGCCCCGCCGATCGCGGTCAGCACCGGCTTGCCGTTGAGCGTGCCGATGCCGGACCAGTGCGCATCGGCCGCCGCCAGCGTCACCAGCAGGCCGCCGATCCGCGGATGCGCGGCGAGCCGTTCCAGCGTGTGCGCGATCAGCGGCCGCCCGGCCAGCGGCAGGTACTGTTTCGGGCAGTCGCCGCCAACCCGGGTGCCGCGCCCCGCGGCCGGCACCACGCACCACAGCGTCGGCGCGCTCATGGCGATCCGGCAGGCGTGGCGGGTGGCGGTGGCGGCAGCGAGCTACTGCTGCGGGCCGGTGGTTCGACCACCTGGTAGAACACTTCGCCCGGCTTGATCAGCCCCAGTTCGGTGCGCGCCCGCGCCTCGACCGCCTGGTCGCCATGCTTGAGGTCCAGCACGTCGGCGCCGACCGCCTGGTTGCGCTGCAGCAGCCTGGTGTTCTCATCGGCCTGTTTCTTCACCGCCACGCGCAAACTGTCTACCTCGTGCATGCTGCCGCTGCCGGTCCACAGCTTCAGCTGCAGTCCGATCAGGAGCAGGATCAGAACCAGGGCGATCCAGCGCAGCATGGGCGGCCGTTCAGCCCGGCAGGCGGGTCAGATTCGGAAACGCATCGCGACCGGCATAGCGCGCGGCCGAACCCAGCGCTTCCTCGATGCGCAGCAGCTGGTTGTACTTCGCCACGCGATCGCTGCGGCACAGCGAGCCGGTCTTGATCTGGGTGGCGGTGGTGGCCACCGCGATGTCGGCGATGGTGGTGTCCTCGGTCTCGCCGGAACGGTGCGAGATCACCGCCGCGTACTTTGCCGCGTCGGCCATGGCGATCGCTTCCAGCGTCTCGGACAGCGTGCCGATCTGGTTCACCTTGATCAGGATCGCGTTGGCGATCTTCTTCTCGATGCCTTCGCGGAAGATCGCCGGGTTGGTCACGAACAGGTCGTCGCCAACCACCTGGATGCGATCGCCGATCGCATCGGTGAGCAGCTTCCAGCCGTCCCAGTCGCCTTCGGCCATGCCGTCCTCGATGGTGACGATGGGGTACTGCTTCGCCCAGCCGGCGAGCAGGTCGACGAACTGCGCCGAGCTGTACTGCTTGCCTTCGCCGGCCAGATCGTACTTGCCGTTCTTGTAGAACTCCGAGCTGGCCGCATCCAGGCCGAGCAGGATCTCGCTGCCGACCTTGTAGCCGGTCTTGTTCACGGCTTCGAGAATCGTGTCAATCGCCTCGACGTTGGAGCGCAGGTTCGGCGCAAAGCCGCCCTCGTCGCCCACCGCCGTGCTGAGGCCGCGGCCGTGCAGCACGCTCTTCAGCGCGTGGAAGATTTCCGCACCGGCGCGCAGCGCCTCGGCGAAGCTCGGCATGCCCACCGGCAGTATCATGAACTCCTGCACGTCGACGTTGTTGTCGGCGTGCGCGCCGCCGTTGATGATGTTCATCATCGGCACCGGCAGCGCGCCGGGCTTGCCATGCGACAGGTACTGCCACAGCGGCTCGCCGCGCGAGGCTGCCACGGCATGCGCCGCCGCCATGGAGACACCGAGCAGCGCGTTCGCGCCCAGCTTGCCCTTGTTCGGCGTACCGTCCAGCGCAATGAGTTTGGCGTCCAGACCCTTCTGGTCGGCCGCATCGAAACCCTTCAGCGCCCCGGCGATCACACCGTTGACGTTCGCGACCGCGTTCTTCACACCCTTGCCGCCGTAGCGCGACTTGTCGCCGTCGCGCAGCTCGACCGCCTCGCGCGAACCGGTGGAAGCGCCGCTCGGTACCGCGGCACGGCCGAAGCCGCCATCGGCCAGGGTGACTTCGGCTTCCAGCGTGGGGTTGCCGCGCGAGTCGAGGATTTCACGGGCGTGGATGCGGGTGATCTGGGTGCTCATGCGGTTTCCGTAAGCTGATGGTGAAAGAGTTGGAACGGGCGCATCGCTGCGCCCGATGTTTCAGGAAACATCCTGCTCCAGGAAGCGGTGCCGCTTGGTCACGGCATCCAGTTCCATCAGGGTTTCCAGCAGCGCCTCCATCTTGCCCAGCGGCCAGGCGTTCGGGCCATCGGACAGCGCCTTGCTGGGATCGGGATGCGTCTCGGCGAACAGGCCGGCCACGCCCACGGCGACCGCCGCGCGCGCCAGTACCGGCACGAACTCGCGCTGGCCGCCCGACGTCGCACCCTGGCCGCCAGGCAGTTGCACCGAGTGGGTGGCGTCGAACACCACCGGGCAGCCGGTCTCGCGCATCACGCTGAGCGAGCGCATGTCCGAGACCAGATTGTTGTAGCCGAAGCTGGCGCCGCGCTCGCACACCATGATGTCGTCGTTGCCGACGGCTTTCGCCTTGGCCACCACGTGCTTCATGTCCCACGGCGCCAGGAACTGGCCCTTCTTGATGTTCACCGGCTTGCCGGCGCGTGCCACCTTCTGGATGAAGTCGGTCTGCCGGCACAGGAACGCCGGCGTCTGCAGCACGTCGACCACCGATGCCACTTCGTCAAACGGCGTGTATTCATGCACGTCAGTGAGTACCGGCACGCCGATCTGGCGCCTCACTTCGCCCAGGATGCGCAACCCTTCTTCCATGCCCGGCCCGCGGAAGCTGTCGCCGGAGGAGCGGTTCGCCTTGTCGAAGCTGGACTTGAAGATGAAGTTCACGCCGAGCCGCGCGGCGATCTCCTTCAGCGTGCCGGCGGTGTCCAGCTGCAGCTGCTCAGACTCCACCACGCAGGGGCCGGCGATCAGGAACAGCGGCCGGTCCAGGCCGACCTCGAAGCCGCACAACTTCATGCCACATGCTCCTTCGCCAGCTTCTCGCCGTCGCGCACAGCCTTGAACTCGCGCGCGGCGCGCACGAAGCCGATGAACAGCGGGTGGCCGTCGCGCGGGGTCGAGGTGAACTCCGGGTGCGCCTGGCAGCCGAGGAACCACGGATGCTGTTGCTGCGGCAGCTCCACGATCTCCACCAGCAGGTCGTCCATCGACTTGCCGGAGATCACCAGCCCCAGGTCCTCGAATGGCTGACGGTAGCGGTTGTTGAATTCGTAGCGATGGCGATGGCGCTCACGCACCACGTCCTGGCCGTACAACTCGCGCGCCAGCGTGCCGGCCTTGAGGCGGCACTCCTGCGCGCCCAGGCGCATGGTGCCGCCGAAGTCGGAACGGTCGCTGCGCTGCTCGACTTCGCCGCTGGCGGTGGTCCATTCGGTGATCAGCGCGATCACCGGATTCGGCGTGTTGCGGTCGTTCTCGCTGGAGTCGGCATCTTCCAGGCCGGCAACGTGGCGGGCGAAATCCACTACCGCCGCGTGCATGCCGTAGCAGATGCCGAAGTACGGCACGCCGTGCTCGCGCGCGTACTTCGCCGCCAGCACCTTGCCCTCGAAGCCACGCTTGCCGAAGCCGCCGGGCACCAGGATCGCATCGGCCTTGCCGAGCACCTTGGCGGCGCCTTCGGCCTCGACCTGCTCGGAGTCGACCCAGTCCAGGTTCACCCGCGTCAGCTGCTTGATGCCGCCGTGGCGCAGTGCTTCGCCCAGCGACTTGTAGGCGTCCTTGTGCTCGACGTACTTGCCGACGATGGCGACGGTGATCTCGTCCTTCGGATGCTCCACCGCATCGACCGTGCGCTGCCACGCGGACAGGTCCGCCGGCTTGGCGTCCAGCCCGAGGCGCTTGACCACGATGTCATCCAGGCCCTGCTGGTGCAGGTACAGCGGCTGCTTGTAGATGATGTCCACGTCGGCGGCGCTGATCACCGCGTTTTCCGGCACGTTGGTGAACAACGCAATCTTGCGCCGTTCGCCCTCCGGCAGCGGTTGCTCGCAGCGGCACAGCAGGATGTCCGGCTGGATGCCGATCGAGCGCAGTTCCTTCACCGAGTGCTGGGTCGGCTTGGTCTTGATCTCGCCGGCGGCCTTGATGTACGGCACCAGGGTGAGGTGCATGAACACCACCTTCTCCGGGCCATGCTCGATGCGCAGCTGGCGGATCGCCTCCAGGAATGGCAGCGATTCGATGTCGCCCACGGTGCCGCCGATCTCCACCAGCGCCACGTCGAAACCGCGGGTGGCCTCGTGGATGCAGTGTTTGATCTCGTCGGTGATGTGCGGGATCACCTGCACGGTGGCGCCCAGGTAATCACCGCGGCGTTCCTTGCGGATCACGCTCTCGTAGATCTTGCCAGTGGTGATCGAGTTCTTGCCGGTCAGGCGGGTGCGGACGAAGCGCTCGTAGTGGCCAAGGTCGAGGTCGGTCTCGGCGCCGTCGTCGGTCACGTAGACCTCGCCGTGCTGGAAGGGACTCATCGTGCCCGGATCCACATTGATGTAGGGATCGAGCTTCATCATGGTGACCGAGAGGCCCCGCGCTTCGAGAATGGAAGCGAGCGACGCCGCAGCAATGCCCTTGCCAAGCGAGGACACCACACCGCCGGTGACGAAAATCAGGGGGGTCATGGAAAGCAGCCGTGCGGAAATTGGCATTTTAGCTGCAGAAGCGCCGCACTGCGAGATGGCAACGAAGAATTCTCCGGCTTTGGTTCATTTCCGGGCTGATGCGAAGCGCTCTGCAGGGCGGGCATTGCTCGCCAGCTCTGCGCTGACCAGGCTGCGGCGGGCAGTGCCCGCCCTACGCCGCCGGCGCCCTCTGCTAGCATTTCGGACATGAACAACCCCGTCCCCGCCCGTCTCGCCGCCCTGCGCGCGGCCATGCAGCAGCACGGCGTCGCCGCCGTGCTCGTTCCCAGCGCCGACCCGCACCTGTCCGAATACCTGCCCGCCCACTGGGCCGCACGCGAATGGCTGTCCGGCTTCACCGGTTCGGCCGGCACCCTGGTCGTGGCTCGCGACCAGGCCGGGCTGTGGACCGATTCGCGCTATTTCGCGCAAGCCGAGCAGCAACTGGCTGGCAGCGGCATCAGCCTGATGAAGCTGCGCGTGCCGCACACGCCCGAGCATCTGGAATGGCTGCAGCAGCACCTGCACGAGGGTGACGTGCTGGCGGTGGCCGGTGACAGCCTGGCCGTGACCACCCTGGAACAGATCAAGCGCC
Organism: Rhodanobacter sp. B2A1Ga4; assembly: GCF_018101315.1. Lineage (NCBI taxonomy): Bacteria > Pseudomonadati > Pseudomonadota > Gammaproteobacteria > Lysobacterales > Rhodanobacteraceae > Rhodanobacter > Rhodanobacter sp. B2A1Ga4. The sequence goes on from NZ_JADBJR010000001.1 coordinate 944,006, forward strand.
GTCTGGCTGACGGCAACGCCACCGTGCGCACCGACCTGGACCTGCCCGGGGCGATCTGGACGGATCGTCCCGCCCTGCCGCAGGCACCGGTGGTCGAACACGAACTGGCCTGGGCCTGCATCCCCCGCGCCGACAAGCTCGCCCGCCTGCGCAAGGCGATGCACAAGCTCGGCGCCACCCACCACCTGCTGTCCAGCCTCGACGACATCGCCTGGCTGACCAACCTGCGCGGCAGCGACGTGGAGTGCAACCCGGTATTCCTGGCCCATCTGCTGGTGCAGGCGGATCACCGCGCCACCTTGTTCGTGGGCCGCGCCAAGCTCGGCGATGCGCTGGTGGCCCGGCTGGCCGCCGACGGCATCGGTATCGCCGACTACGCCTCGGTCACCTCCACCCTGAACGAGCTGGGTGCCGACGATCGCCTGCTGCTGGACAGCGGCCGGGTGGTCAGTGCGGTCGCCGCCGCCATCGCGCCGACGGTCAGGCGGGTCGAGGCGGCGAACCCCAGCACCGCATTCAAGGCGGTCAAGAGCGCCGCCGAACTCGAACACATCCGCGACGTGATGCGCCGCGACGGCGCCGCCCTGGTGCGCGGCTTCCGCCGGCTGGAACAGCGCCTCGCCGCCGGCATGACGGTGACCGAGCTGGACGTCGACACCCTGCTGCACGAGGAACGCTCGGCGCAGCCCGGCTGGGTCGGCGAGAGCTTCGCCACCATCGCCGGCTACCAGGCCAACGGCGCGCTGCCGCATTACCGCGCCACGCCGGAATCGCACAGCACGCTGCAGGCGAAGGGCCTGCTGCTGATCGACTCCGGCGGCCAGTACCTGGGCGGCACCACCGACATCACCCGCGTGCTGGCGCTGGGCGAGACCACGCCGGAACAGCGCCGCGACGCCACCCTGGTGCTGAAGGGCATGATCGGGCTGTCGCGCGCGCGCTTCCCGAAAGGCGCCAGCGGCCCGCAACTGGATGCGCTGGCGCGCGCGCCGCTGTGGGCTTCGGGCATGGACTACGGCCATGGCACCGGCCACGGCGTGGGCTACTTCCTCAACGTGCACGAGGGCCCGCAGTCGATCCGCCCGCCGGTCGCCGGCGGCGCGCTGGTGGCGCTGGAGCCGGGCATGATCAGCTCGATCGAACCGGGCCTGTACAAGCCCGGTCGGCACGGCATCCGCCACGAGAACCTGGCGGTGGTGGTCGAGGCCGACCGCACCGAGTTCGGCGAATTCCTCGCCTTCGAGACGCTGACCATGTGCCCGTTCGACCGCCGCGCGCTGGAAGCGGGCCTGCTCAACCCGGAGGAGCGCGCGTGGCTGGACGACTACCACGCCAGCGTGCGCGCCGCGCTCAGCCCGCTGCTGGACGACGCCGACCTGGAGTGGCTGAACCGCCACTGCGCGCCGCTGTAGGCAGCAACTTCACTGGAAGTGCGTCGCGCCCACGTCGGCGGCGGCAGCCTGCATGAAATACTCGTGCAGGTATTTCTCGCCCTCGTCGCAGAACACCGTGACCACGGTCTTCAGCTCCGGGAAGTTCTGCCGGATGCGCTTGGCGGCCAGCAGGTGCGCACCGGAACTCGGCCCGCAGAACAATCCGTACGTGCGCGCCAGCCGTTTCATTTCGGTCACGGCATCGGTGCTGGACACGCTCAGCACCTCGTTCACCAGTCCCGCGTGGCGCTGGAAGATGCCCGGCACGAAGCCGTCCGAAATACCCTCGATGGTATGCGCGGCAATCTCGCCGCACAGGATCGTGCACGATTCGGACGGCTCCATCGCGAACAGCCGTACATTCGGGTTGACCTCGCGGAACGCCTGGCCCACGCCGATCAGCGTGCCACCGGTGCCCACGCCCAGCACCAGCGCATCCGGCACGCGGCCCGATGGCAGCTGGGCGAGGATTTCCGGGCCGAGAATCAGCCGGTTCTCCTCCACGTTCCACTCCGACTCGAACTGACTCGGCGCGAAATAGCCCGGCTGCTGGCCGAGCCGCTGCGCGCGAACCAGCGCCTCGTTGACATGAAAGTTGCCGCAGAACAGCACATCCGCGCCGTACGCCCGCGAGATCGCCACGCGCTCGCTGGACAGGCCCTCGGGCATCACCACCAGCATGTGGTAACCCTTCACCGCCGCCACCATCGACAGCGCGTTGCCGGTATTGCCGCTGGTCGCCTCGACGATGGTGTCGCCGGGCTTGAGCAGGCCCTCCTGCTCCGCTCGTTCGATCATGTACTTGGCGATGCGCGCCTTGATCGAGCCGGAGGGGTTGAGGAACTCGATCTTCGCGTAGACGCCCTCGATCTCCAGCAGCGGCGTGTCGCCCACCGCGTCGAGGATGCTGTCCGATACCGTGACAAAGCGCGTGGTCATCTCAGCCGGCCTCGTGCGCGTGCTGCATCGTGTCCAGCGCCAGCGTGGAGTGCGCATAGGCTGCACCCGCGCGCATCTCGGCGGCGACCCAGATCGCTTCCATGACCTGCTGTTCGCTGGCGCCCTGCTTCAACGCCTCGGCGGTGTGGCCCTTGATGCAGTACGGGCATTGGGTGACGTGCGCCACCGCCACCGCGATCAACTGCTTGGTGACGTTCGGCAGCGCGCCATCGGCGAACACCGCGGCGCTGAACGCCTTGAACGCCTTCAGCGGTTCCGGCGCCAGTTCACGGCGCTTGTGCGCCAGCTCCGCGGTGGATGAGGGATACATCGGATGTTCCATGGCGACACTCCTTAGCAGGTGACCGGCCGCAGGCTGCCTAGACGCCCAGCTGCAGTCCGAGATTGTTGTGCTCCAGCACGCGCTCGGCGCGATAGCTCGAACGCACCAGCGGCCCGGCAACTGCCTCCAGGAAACCCATGCCGAGCGCCAGTTCGCGGTAGTGGCGGAACTCGTCCGGCGTGACGAAACGCTGCACCGGCAGGTGGTGCGGGCTGGGCCGCATGTACTGGCCCAACGTAACGACGTCGACGTCGGCGCCGCGTATATCGCCCAGCGTGCGCTCGACCTCCGCGCCGGTCTCACCCAGGCCCAGCATCAGGCTGGTCTTGGTCAGCGTCTGCGGCGCGTGCCGCTTGGCGAAGGCCAGCACGCCGAGCGTCTGTGCATAGCCGGCGCGCGGGTCGCGCACGGCATGGGTCAGCCGCTCCACTGTCTCGATGTTCTGCGCATAGGTGACCAGGCCGGCGTCGAGCACGGTCGCCACCGCGGCGTGGTTGCCGGCGAAGTCCGGGGTCAGCGCCTCCACCGCGGCCTGCGGCGCGCGCTGGTGGATCGCCCGCACGCAGGCGGCGTAGTGCGCCGCACCGCCGTCGGCCAGGTCGTCGCGGTCGACCGAGGTCAGCACCACGTACTTCAGTCCCATCAATGCCACCGCGTCGGCTACCTGCAGCGGCTCCAGCGGATCGAGCCAGCCCTGCGGGTTGCCGGTGCTGACCGAGCAGAACTTGCACGCGCGCGTGCACACCGAACCCATCAGCATCAGCGTGGCGGTGCCGCGGCCCCAGCACTCGGCGATGTTGGGGCACTTCGACTCGGCGCACACGGTGTTCAACTTGTGGCTGCGCACGATCTCGTGCACCGCCTCGTACTGCGCCCCGCCCGGCAGCTTGACCCGCAGCCACGGCGGTTTGCGCTCGACATCCGGCACGTCGCTGGCTTGGTTCGGGCGGATGCCGCCCTTGACCGCGCGGGTGCCCTGCGGGCTGACGTATTTGCTGCCGTCGGGAATGCGTTCGCTGCTGGACATGGGAGGCACGATCCGTGGAATCCATGCAGTCTCCTGCGGCATCCCGCCGGACGCCCTGATGCATATCAAGGCACCGGGCATGGCTCCGTGGCTGGCGCGCCGGATCAGTGGCGCTTCGGCGGCACCAGCCTCAATCGTGTCGGTACCGGCGGCTGGTTCGGGCACAGCAGGTGCTGCACTTCCCCGGGCCGCAACGGGTAGGAATACAAATAGCCCTGCCCCTCGACGCAGCCACTGCGCTGCAGGAACTCGTGCTGTGCCTCGGTCTCGATGCCCTCGGCAATCGTGGTGAGGCCGAGGCTCCTGGCCATCACCAGGATCGCCTCGGTGATCGCCGCATCGTTGCTGTTGCCCGGCAGGCCGGTGACGAAGGAGCGGTCGATCTTCAGGTAGGCCACTGCCGGCAGCTTCAGGTAGGCCATCGAGGAATAACCGGTACCGAAATCGTCGATCGCCACATCGATGCCGAGCGTATGCAGGGTCTGCATGGTGCGCTCGACGTCGTCGCCCAGGCGCAACATCGCGCTCTCGGTGATCTCCAGCAACAGGCGGCCGGCTGACAACTGTCGCGACTGCAGGGTCCGGCTGACCCCGTCGACGAAAGCCGGATGGCCGAACCAGCGCGCCGAAATGTTCACCGCCACGCGGATCGGCGGCACACCAGCCAGGTCCCAGGCCTGGATCTGGGCACAGGTGGCCTGCATCACCCATTCGTCGATGCGGCGGATCAGGCCCAGGCCCTCCGCCACCGGAATGAATTCGGCCGGCAACACCTCGCCACGCTCGGGATGCTGCCAGCGCACCAGCGCCTCCACCGCCACGATGCGGCCGGTGCGCAACTCGACACTGGGCTGGAACACCAGCTGGAATTCGTTGCGCGCCAGCGCCTGGCGCAACTCGGCCGCCAGCTGCAGGCGCCGGCGGGTGTCGGCGTGCATCATCGGCGTGTAGAAACGGAACGCGTTGCGCTCCTCGATCTTCGCCGCGTACATCGCCGCGTCGGCGTTCGCGATGAGCGCCAGCGCGCTGTCGCCGTCCAGCGGATAGCCGGCCACGCCGATGCTGGCGCTCAGCACGATCTCGTAGTCGTCCACCAGCAGCGGTTCGGACAAACTGGTGAGCAGACGGCCGACGATCGCCCGCGCGTCCTCGCGCAGGATCAGCCGCGGGATCAGCACGGTGAACTCGTCGCCGCCGATGCGTCCGGCCACGTCGCCCTCGGACAGCTGCCGGCGGATTCGCTCGGCCACCTTGACCAGCAGGCGGTCGCCGATCGCATGGCTGTAACTGTCGTTGACGATCTTGAATGCATCCAGGTCGATGAACAGCACCACCACGGCCAGCCGCTCGCGCTCGGCCACCGCGATCGCCTCGGCGCAGTGCCGCTCGAATTCCGCCCGGTTGGCCAGGCCGGTCAGCGGGTCGTGCCGCGCCATCTGCTCCAGCCGATGCTGGTTCGCCTTCGCCTCGTGGATGTCGGTGAGCACGGCGACGTAGTAGACCACCTGGTCGTCGGCATCGCGGATCGTGCTGAGGCTGAGGTGCTCGGGATAGCTGCTGCCGTCGCTGCGGGTGCTCAATACCTCGCCCATCCAGTTGTGGCCGGCGGCAACGCTGTCCCAGATCGACTGCGGCAGCGGCTTGCCGTTGGGCAGGCGGCGGGTGTCGTCGAGGCGCTTGCCCTGCAGCGCCTGGCTGGTGAAGCCGGTCAGCGCGGCATGCGCCGCATTGGTCGAGATCACCTGCCGCCCGGCGTCGGCGATGATCACGCCTTCGGCGATGCTGGCCAGTGCCTCGGCGGCGATCCGGCGCTCCCGCTCCATCACCACCCGCTCGGAGATGTCGCGGATGATCGCCTGGCGCACCGGCTGGTTGCCCCAGTTGACCAGGCTGGTCTGCGTTTCCACCGGGCGGGTCTGGCCCTTGGCTCCCAGCAGCACGTTGGCGGCGGCCCGTCCGGCCTGCTGGCCCACCATGGATTGCGCGAAAAGGTGCACGTAACGGTCACCAACCAGTTCGCCCGCACGGCGCCCGGTCCACGCCGAAGCGGTGCGGTTGACGTCCAGGATCCGCCCGCTGGCCTCGTCGATCATCACGATCGCGTCGGCGGCGCTGTCGAACAGCAGGCGGTAACGCTCCTCGCTGCCGCGGATGCCTTCCAGGGTGCGGCGCGCCATGCGCAACCACAGCAGCGCGGCGATCAGGAACGCCCCCAGCACCCCCCAGAACAGCAGCTCACCCAGCCACACGGCCCCCTTCACGACCTCGATCGAGAACAGATCCGTGCGTGGTTCCATGTAGAGATTGAGCGCCTTGATGCGCCCACGCTGCCGCGCGATCTCGGCCGGCGACGGCCCGCCGGCATGGTAGGCGGCCTGCAGCTCGTCCGCGATGGTGCCGAGCTCGGCGATCGACGCATCGGTGGAACGCCAGGCCGCAAGCGCCTCGCGCAGATGCGGCATGCCGGAAAAATGCCGCAACATGAAAGTCATGCCCGGCTGTGCCGCCGGCATGATGTTGCCGCGCTTGAATATGCGGGTGATGCCTTCCGTGCTGTATTCGCCGGCAATGATCGCGTCGCGCCCCCAACGGTCGGACTCAAGCAGCCCGTGGTGGTCCAGGAAGCTGGCCAGGTCCGCGGCGTCGCCACCGAGCGCGTAGTTGTCCAGGTCGATCACGGCCTGCTTCTGCGCCTTGGACCAGACACTCTCGCTGTTGAGGAAACCAGCGAGAGTGACCTGGACCTGCAGCACGCCCCAGGTCAGCGCCATGATCAACGCGATCACCACCGCCAGCGCATAGGCCAGCGGCAGCAGGCGCCGTGTCAGAGGTTTCTGCAAACTGTTGCCGGTGGAGTGCATCGCCTGCCCATTCAGTTGATGATGCAGCCTGCTTCCATGGATACAGTCTGTTCCAGGCGTTGCCTCAAGCTGCGGCTTCTCTTGCCACCCACAGGTCGCGGCACGACCGGATGCATCGGTCACCAAGCAGGATCATGCTCATGTAGCTCCGCTTGATGCACTCGACCAGGTGTGCCACGTCATCGGCCGAGGGAGTCTCACCCATCAGCGTGCACACTATATCCAATGCTTCCCACGGGTGGACGTCATCATAGGCGGCGTGAAGGTGCAGCCAACGCAGGCTGGATGCCCGGATCGCGGGGTCGAAGCTGTCGCGGTACTTCGCGCTGTCGTAGATCAGCTTCGACCAATCGCCGGTAACCCCCTCGATCGCGTAGTTGGTGGCCACCATGCCGGCCGCCAGGCTGCCTCGTGCACTGATCTCCTCGCACCAGCGGGCCAGCCCGTCGGTGCCATGCGGAGGCGCCCGGTGCAACAGGTCGTCGCGCGGCACGCCGGCGCCTTCGGCCCAGTTCAGCCAGTACTCGGCGTGGTTCTGCTCGACCCGGATATTGCGCACCAGCCAGCGACGCGCCTTGTCGTCGCCAGGGCTGCGGCCGTAACGGGTCTTCAGCAGATTCAGCGCCATGAAGCTCGGGAACCGCTCGATGAACGGCCACAGGCCCATCATGAAGTTGCCGGTGGACTCCGCATCCATCTGCAGGGCGATCATCATCTGCCAGATATCGTGATCCAGCACGCGCTGCCTGGTGCTTTCGCAGTCGGCCACCATGTCCTGCGCCCACTGCGGATAGCTGCCCAGTTCGGTCAGCGGGCCGGTACGGTCAAAAGGAGTATGCATAGCGTTTTTCCTCGGTCATCAATGAGTGCTGCGACCAGCCGCAGCGTCAATGGCCGGTACGGAAGACAAAAATCCCGATGCCGGCCGCCTTCCGGCATCGCGGGTGATGCCGAAATCCTTCATGCACGACCACCGTGGCGCCGCTTGCCTGCGCGCGCCGTCGTGACCGGGCGTTGCCGCTGGCGCGACGCGAGGCTCCAAGGCACCCATCCGGAGCGCGCACCCGCCTGTTCCACTGTCGATCCGATTCGCCTCGGCCGAATATGGATCGCCAACCCAACCGTCGTTCACATGTCCTTCACGGAAAAAAGAAAAAGCTCGCCACGACAATTCGGGGGAAATCTGCACAAGGCACGCTCCGGTTCCGGCACCCGCGGGCGGACGTGTTTGCGATACCGCCCGATACTCGCCCACATGTCGTGGAAGAGGAAGCATCATGGGCATTGCCGCCCAGCCACTGACCCCCGAAGACCCCGAACTGTCCCCCTGGTAACTGCGCACGGTGCTGATCGTGCTGGGCTTCGCCGGCCTGCTCGCGATCACCGCGCTGGCCTACCGCAACGCCCCATCCATCCCGGCCCGGGTGGTGGACGCGCAAGGCAACCCGTTGTTCAGCGGTGACGATATCCGCGGCGGCCAGGCGGTTTTCCTGAAGTATGGCCTGATGGACAACGGCAGCATCTGGGGCCACGGCGCCTACCTGGGGCCGGATTACTCGGCCGCAGCGCTGCACCGCATCGGCGAGGACGCTGCCGATGCCATCGAGCAACAGCAGTACCACCAGCCGCTGTCTGAACTGGCGCCAGCCCGGCAGGCGGCAGTGCGCGCGGAAACCGCGGTGGAACTGAAGACCAATCGCTACGATCCGGCCAGCGACACGCTGCAGCTGACCGCGCCGGAAGCCGCGGCCTATCGTCAGCAGGTTTCCCACTGGACCGACTACTTCCTGCACCCCGAACGCAACGGCGGCCTCAAGGCCGGGCTGATCACCGACCCGGCCGAACTGCACCAGTTCAGCGCCTTCGTGACCTGGGCAGCCTGGGCCTCGGTGGCGAACCGCCCCGGCGAGAACTACTCCTACACCAACAACTTCCCCTATGACCCCGCCGTCGGCAACACGCCGGTGCCAGGGGCGCTGCTATGGAGCGCGCTCAGCCTGATCGTGCTGCTGGCCGGCATCGCCGTGGTGCTGCTGATGTTCGGCAAGTTCGACTACCTCGGCTGGATCAGCCGCGGCCAGCACATCCACCCGCACCTGCTGCCGGGCGTGGCCAGCCCCGGCCAGCGCGCACTGGTGAAGTTCTTCGTGGTGGTGGCGCTGCTGTTCCTGGCGCAGACCCTGGTCGGCGGCGCAGTGGCGCACTACCGCGCCGATCCGGGCAGCTTCTACGGCTTTCAGCTCGAAACGATCTTCCCCAGCAACCTGATGCGCACCTGGCACCTGCAGACGGCGATCTTCTGGATCGCCACCGCCTATGTCGCGGCCGCGCTGTTCCTGGGCCGCACGCTGCGCAGCGACGAGCCGCGCTGGTTCGCGCCATGGGTGCACCTGCTGTTCGGCGCATTCGTGGTGGTGATCGGCGGCAGCCTGCTCGGCGAATGGCTGGGCATTGCGCAGATGCTCGGCAAGTGGTGGTTCTGGCTGGGCAACCAGGGCTGGGAGTTCCTGGAGCTGGGCCGCCTCTGGCAGCTGCTGCTGGTGGTCGGCCTGCTGGTCTGGTTCGCCCTGCTGTGGCTGCTGGTGCGCCCACGCTCGCTGGCCAACCCGGAGTCGAAGCCGCTGGTGAAGATGTTCCTGTTCGCCGCGGTGGCGATCCCGGTGTTCTACATCCCCGCGCTGTTCTTCGGCGCCAAGACGAACTACACCGTGGTCGACACCTGGCGCTTCTGGATCATCCACCTGTGGGTCGAGGGTTTCTTCGAGTTCTTCGCCACCACGGTGGTGGCGCTGACCTTCTACCAACTGGGTCTGACCCGCCGCAACGTGGCGCTACGGGTGATCTACCTGGACGGCATCCTGTACTTCCTCGGCGGCCTGATCGGCACCGGCCACCACTGGTACTTCAGCGGGCAGACCAGCGTCAACATGGCGATGCCGGCGATGATCTCCGTGCTGGAGGTGGTGCCGCTGACCCTGCTCACGCTGGACGCCTGGGACTTCGTGCGCACCACCCGCGGCCAGTGCGACGTCTGCGGCAAGTCGGTGGCGGTGCCGCACCGCTGGACGTTCTACTTCCTGATCGCGGTGGGTGTGTGGAACTTCGTCGGCGCCGGCATCTTCGGCTTCCTGATCAACCTGCCGATCGTCAGCTACTACGAAGTCGGCACCCAGCTCACGCCGAACCACGGCCACGCCGCGATGATGGGCGTGTTCGGCATGCTGGCGCTGGCGCTGATGGTATTCGTGCTGCGCCAGACCAGCAGCGACGAACGCTGGGCCGGCATGGAGAAATACGTGCGGACCGGCTTCTGGGGCAGCAACATCGGCCTGGCCATGATGGTGGTGTTCAGCCTGTTCCCCAGTGGCGTGCTGCAGGTGTGGGACGTGATCCAGCACGGCTACTGGCACGCCCGCTCGCTCGACTACATCGGCAGCCCGCGCTCGCACCTGATCGAGTGGATGCGCCTGCCCGGCGACCTGGTGCTCATCATCTTCGGCGCAATCCCGCTGACCATCGCCGCGATCAAGGGCTGGCTGGGCGTGCGTGCAGCGCCACCGTCCGCCTGAGCGCAGGCCGGACTTTGGCGCCACCGACCGATGGCGGCAGCCGCGCTGCCGCCGGTATGGCCGGGGCAGCGCGGTAATGCCGGAACAGCATACTCAGGCGTCTTCCCGTCGACTGAACCCGTCCGCACTCCACGCCTCGCTGCCCACGCCGTGGTGCACGAAAAACAGCCCGGCCGGATCGTAGTTGCGCTTCACCGCCGCCAGCCGCGGGTAATTCGTGCCCCAGAACGCGCGTTGCCAGTCGCGTTCGAAATAGTCGCTCTCCGACACATACGAGCCGGCGCCGGGCGCCGCATGCCGCAAGGCGTCGATCGCCTTGCCCATGGCGGCGGCGCGATCGCGGGCACGCGCCAGGTCCGGCTTCGGTCCAGGCATGCCGGGGAAGGCCGGCGGCCCGTCGCCGGCGATGATCGCCAGCGCGAACGCGTCCAGCACCTGTGGGTTCGTCGCGGTATCGCGCGCGGCGGCAATCTCGGCCGCCGACGCACCGGCCAGGCCCTTGTTGAAATGAAAGCCCACGCCCCAGTGGCAGGTGCAGGCGAACAGGGCGTCGACCAGCCTTGCCTGCCGCTCCTTCTGCAGCAGTGACGCCGGCAGCCACGCCGACTTGTAGCCGTGGATGAACCAGCCGACCTGACCCTGGTCGCCCGCCCACAGCACGTGGTTCCGCGGCGCGCCGGGGCGGTCGTCACCGACCTGGACACCGGGCGCGTGCTGCCGGAAGAACTCGGCGTCCCACATGTGCCGCGCCGGCAACGCCTGTGCCTGAACCGGTTTCACCAGGCTGTATTCCTTGCGCGCCCGGACCCAGTCGAGCAAAGGTGCCCAGACCTGCTCCGCCTGCGGCTGGGCCAGGCCCTGGAACACCATGTTGATGTGCACGGTGTTATCCGAGCCGAAACTGATCTGCTCGCCCCAGTGCGGGTTGAACAGCGCTTCCTGGTAGAAGCCGATCAGCCTCGCGATCAGGGCGCGGTAGGCCGCATCCGAGGCGGCCTTGATCGAGCCGGACACGGCGCCGAAGAACTCCGGCAACTCGCGCGTGCGCAAGGTCAGCCGGGTGACCACGCCCAGGCTGCCGCCACCGCCGCCCTTGATGCCCCAGAACAGGTCGGGGTTCGTGCAGGCATTGGCGACAAGCACCTGGCCGTCGGCGGTGACGATCTCCGCCTCGATCAGGCCCGCTGCCGCGGTGCCGTAGCGCTTGGAGAAGCTGCCGAACCCGCCGCTCTGCACCAGCCCGGCCACGCCCACCGTGGTGCAGCCGCCGCCCTGCACGTAGCGGCCGCCGCGGGTGGTCACCGCGTCGTAGGCGTCGATCCACATCGCGCCGGCACCTATCGACACCGCCGGCTGCGGCGCCTGCGTGCCGGCACAGCCCTGCCCCGTAAAGGCGTCGTGCAAGCGGATGTCACGCATGTGCCGCGTCCACACCAGCAGCGAATCCGGCGCGTCGGAGGTGCCCTGGTAGCTGTGCCCGCCGCCCTTCACCACCAGGCGCAGGTGGTGCTCACGTGCGAAATTCACTGCCGCGACCACGTCCGCCGTGCTTTCGGCGGCCACCGCATACGCGCTCGGCTGCGACGTCCACGCGTCGACCCAGCCGCTGGTCTGGGTCAGCGCCGGCTGGTCGCCCAGGTAGAACGGATTGTCCAGGTGCTTCAGCGCCTCGTTGCAGGCGGCGCTGGCCGGTGCCGGGCCGCAGCCGGCAAATGGCGACTCCAGCTTGAGCAATCGCCCGCCCACGTCGTGCTTCAGCTGCTCCCAGCTGGCGGCGGAGGGCCACATCGGGTCGCCGGGGCGTACCCGCGAGCGAAAACGCGCCGGCATCGCGGCTGCCGCCCGGGCCACCGCCACCACGCCGCCGGAAAGCAGGCCCGGCAGCAGCGGGATCGCCAGCGCAGCCTTCAGCAGGTCTCTTCGTTTCATCGCATCGTCCTTCCGGAAAGTTCGTGGGAGCGGCGCCACGATGAAACGAACCCACCGCGCACGCCAGCCACCAGTGACGAATGGCACCGACCCGGTGACCAGTGGCGGCAAGTCGGGATGGATGGCTGACACCAGCCGACCCACAGACATGCCCAAGGACCGGGCCGGTCAGTCGTGGTGCTCGCGCAGCTGCCGGGGTGTTCCGCCGCGATCCAGCCCACCCCCTTCGAGCCAGCGGCCAGTCTCCGTCCTGGCACGGGTGATCAGTCGGGCCGCCGCGGAGTAGTCGTACGGCGAGACATCGAGCGGGCACAGGCTCGGCACGATGCGCAGCTCCACCGTGGCATCCGCTGCAAAGCGATCGGCGTCCTGCACCAACTGGCGCGCCACCAGCAGGCTGAGCGCATGCATCGCGCGTGCGACCGCACCCGACGGCGCCCGCTCGAGCGCACAGGCAAACCCGGTGGGCAGCACGATCACGCGCGTGGCACCGAGGCCAAACGCGACCGAGATCGGCGTGTTGTTGGCCACACCACCGTCGACCAGCCAGCGTCCGTCGATCTGCACCGGCGGATACACGCCCGGAATCGCGGCACTGGCCAGCACCGCGTCAACCACTGGTCCCGTGGACAGCAGCACCTCCCGTCCGTTCAGCATGTCCGACGCCACCAGGTGGACCGGCAGGGCCGCGTCCTGCAGCTGCCGATAAGGCAGGTGGCGTTCGAGCAGGCGGCGCAGGCCGGACGAATCCACCAGATGGTCGCGCCGGCGCAGCAGGCCGAACACGCTGCCCAGGTTGAACGGAAGCACCTCGCGCCGTGTCAGCGCACACCAGATCCGCTCCAGCTCACGGGCACCGGCGGCAGTCGGGTCGCCGGCGAAATACGCCGCGTTGATCGCACCGGCCGAGGCGCCGACCAGGAACGCCGGCACCTCGCCCCAGTCAAGCAGCGCCTGCAGCATGCCCACCTCGACCGCGCCGAGGCTGCCGCCACCGGCCAGCACGAAGGCGGTACGCCGCTGCGCACTCCCGACGAACGGTTCTGCCTCTGCCATCTCAGCCACCTGCATGAACTGATATTACGGCGCACCCGATCATCTGACGCACACCGTGGCGGCAGGTTCCTCGTGCAGGCCCGCAGCAGGCAATCCGGTGGTCGCCGTGCCGTCAGCCGGCCGGCGCGCTCGGTACCAGCACCATCCACGCCACGCCAAAACGATCGGCCAGCATGCCGAAGCTGGAGGCGAAGAAGGTGGACATCAGCGGCTGCTGCACCTGGCCGCCATCGGCGAGCGCATCGAACAGGCGCCGCGCCGCGACATCGTCATCGGCGGTGAGCGCCAGCGAGAAGCCGTCGAACTTGGGCTGGCCGCCGCAGAAACCGTCCGAGACCAGCACCTGGCTGGCGCCGATCTGCAGGCAGGCGTGCATCACCTTGTCCGCCGGCGGCTGCGTGCCATCGGGGCACTGGGCGGAGCCGTCAGGGCCATCGGCATAGCGCATCAGCATGACCACCTCGGCGCCGATCGCCTGGCGGTAGAACGTGATGGCCTCTTCGCAGCGGCCGTCAAAGAACAGGTAGGGCTGGACTTGCATGGGGGCATCCTCATCGTGGTTGGCCGAGCCGATACCTCGGCTCGGAAGGATGACGAATGGCCCGAACGCAAATCGACAGCGCTCAGCGCATGCTGCCGCTGTCCAGGTAGCGCTGGTGCCAGGACAACGCCTCGTTCAGCAGGTGCGGCGTGTGCTTGCCGTAGCTGTCGCGGCAGGCGCGGTCGAAGTAGTCCTGCAGCATCGGCCGGTAGTCCGGATGCGCGCACTGCGCGATCACCGCCCGCGCCCGCTGCTTCGGCGACAGTCCGCGCAGATCGGCCAGACCCTGCTCGGTCACCACCAGTCCCACGTCGTGCTCGGTGTGGTCGACGTGGCTGACCATCGGCACGAGCGCCGAGATGGCGCCGTTCTTGGCCGTACTCGGGCTCATGAAGCAGGACAGGAAACCGTTGCGGGCGAAGTCGCCGGAGCCGCCGATGCCGTTGATGATGCGGCTGCCGGCGACGTGGGTGGAATTGACGTTGCCGTAGATGTCGGCCTCGACCATGCCGTTCATCGCGATGCAGCCGAGCCGGCGCACCAGCTCGGCGTGGTTGGACATCTCCTGTGGGCGCAGCACAATGTGCTGGCGGTAGAAGTCGATGCGGCGCACGAACTCCTCCACCCCCTCGGGACTCAGCGACAGCGAGGTGGCCGAGGCCATCGCGATGGTGCCGTCGCCGAGCAGCTCCAGCATGCCGTCCTGGATCACCTCGGTGAACGCGGTCAGGCCGCGGAAGCCGCCCTCGCGCAGGCCACCCAGCACCGCATTGGCGATGTTGCCCACGCCCGACTGCAGCGGCAGCAACTGTTCGCCCAGTCGTCCGGCGGCGATCTCGTGGCGGAAGAACTCCACCAGGTGCCCGGCGATGCGCCGCGATGCCTCGTCCGGCGGCGCGAAGCGGCCCAGCCGGTCGGGCGCATCACTCTCCACCACCGCGACCACCTTGTCCAGGTCGCAGCGCAGGTACGGCTCGCCGATGCGGTCGCCCGGCTGCAGCAGCGGAATCGGCCTGCGATGCGGCGGCAGCGCGGTGCCATAGTAGATGTCGTGCATGCCGTCGAGCCCTTCGGGCTGGCGCCGGTTCACCTCCAGGATCACCTTGTCGGCCAGGTCCAGCCAGGTCTTGTTGTTGCCCACCGAGGTGGACGGCACCAGCCGGCCGTCCGGCAGGATGCCGGCGACCTCGACCAGTGCCACGTCGATCTTGCCGAGGAAACCGCACCACGCGTACTGCGCCACCTGGCCCAGGTGGATGTCCATGTATTCGATCTGGCCGGCATTGATGCGCGCGCGCAGCTCGGGGTCGGACTGGTATGGCAGGCGGAAGTCGATGCCGCCCACGCGCGCCAGCGCGCCGTCCAGCTCCGGCGCGGTGGAGGCCCCGGTGAGGATGCGCAGCGCGAACTTGTCGCCGCGCTCGTGCGCCGCGGCGATGCGCGTGGCCAGCGCCAGCGGCACGGCCTTGGGGTAGCCGGCGCCGGTGAAGCCGCTCATACCCACCGTCATGCCCGGCAGGATCAGTTCGGCCGCCTGCTCCGCCGACATGCGGCGCGCGGCCAGGCCGGCATGTGCAATGCGTGTCGTCATGGTTTTCCGAATCGTCAAAAGAGGCTTGGACAGGAAACGGCCGCCGGCGTGATACCCAGATCGCGACAGTGCCAGGAACCCATTCTGGACGCGCAGATGCGGCCCGCCAAGGCGACCTTCGGCGCATGCGTCAAAGCGTCGCCGCGCCGCGGTTCTACAAGCGCAGCGTGATAATGGTCAACGCCGCGCGACATGGCGGCACCGACGCCCACCAGAGGCGCACCGTGGCCGCCGGTTCCCCGTGCCACCCATCGCAGGTACTCCTCAAGCACGAGTCCGCGCAACGGCTGCGTAGTCAGATCGACACGGCGATCCGCCCCACTTCGGCCAGTACCACGTTGCGTGCGTTGGCATCGGCGGTGGACTCTGCGTAGTACGCCGCCACCAGCAACGGCTTGCGTTGCGGCGGCCAGATGATGGCGACGTCGTTGGTGGCGGCATGGTTGCCGCTGCCGGTCTTGTCGCCCACGCGCCAGCCGGCCGGTACCCCCGCGCGCAGGCGCGCGTCACCGGTGGTATTGGCACGCAGCCATCCGGCCAGTTGCCCGCGCGACGCATCGGACAAGGCCGTCCCCAGCAGCAGTGCGTGCAGGTTCGCCAGCATCGCCGCCGGCGTCGTGGTGTCGCGCGGATCGCCCGGGCGCGCCTCGTTGAGTTCGGTCTCGATGCGATCGAGCCGGCTCAGGCCGTCGCCGAGGCTGCGCGCATACGCGGTCCATCCCGCGGGCCCGCCCAGGCTGTGCAGCAACAGGTTGCCCGCGGTGTTGTCGCTCATGGTGATCGCGGCATGGCAGAGCTCGGCCATCGTCATGCCCGGCGCGCCGACGCGATGGCTGGTGACCGGCGAATACGTCACCAGCGCGTCCTTGTCGAAAACGACGTGCCGCTCCAGTGCTTCCACGCCGCGATCCACCCGCGCCAGCACCGCGGCCGCCGCCAGCAGCTTGAACGTGCTGCACATCGCGAAGCGCTCGTCGACGCGATGGCCGATACGGCGCCCGCTGCCGGTATCCAGAACGGCCACGCCGAGGCGACCGCCATGCCGGCGTTCCAGCGCGGCCAGGCGGGCGCTCGCGTCGCCATCACGCAGGACTTCCAGTGCAAGGGTTGGACGAACCAGCAGCGATGCGGCGCCGATCACGGCACCCTTGAGCAGGCTTCGACGATTCATGGCATGGCCTTCAAGCGGGGAAAGCCGATCCTGCAGGGTGGCGCGGGCGCTCCGCGGCGGGAGTTCGGGCAATTCCCGGGCAACCGCGATCACTTGCGCTGGTGCCGCCCGGACTTCTAGTGTTGCGACGGATCCGCACCATTGCAGGGGAAATTCATGCCGACAGGTTTCGCCAAACTCCCGCGCCGGCTGGCGCGACTGCTGCCGCTTGCCCTGCTCGCCTTCGGCACCGCCACCGGTGCCCACGCCGAGACATCCGAACAGGCGCGCTGGCAGCACGAGGCGCAGGCCGTGACGATCACCCGCGACGACTGGGGCATTGCGCACGTGCACGGCCGCACCGACGCCGACGCGGTGTTCGGCATGGCCTACGCCCAGGCCGAGGACGACTTCAACCGGGTCGAGACGAACTACCTCACCTCACTCGGCCGGCTCGCCGAGGCCGAGGGCGAATCCGCGCTATGGCAGGACCTGCGGCAGCGGCTGTTCATCGACCCGGTCGAGTTGCAGGCCCTGTACGCGAAGAGCCCCGCCTGGCTGCAGGCGCTGATGAACAGCTGGGCCGACGGACTCAACTATTACCTCGCCACGCATCCGGACGTGCATCCGCGCGTCATCAAACATTTCGAGCCGTGGATGGCACTCAGCTTCAGCGAAGGCAGCATCGGCGGCGACATCGAGCGGGTGTCGCTGAAGCAGCTCGAAGCGTTCTACGGCCGCAACCCCGCCGCGCTGGCACGCGCGGACACGCCGTCCAGTTGGGTCGAGCCCACCGGTTCCAACGGCTTCGCGATCGCGCCCAGGCTCACTGCCGACGGCCACGCGCTGCTGTGGATCAACCCGCACACCTCGTTCTTCTTCCGCTCCGAACTGCAGATGACCAGCGACGCGGGGCTGGATGCCTACGGCGCGGTGACCTGGGGCCAGTTCTTCGTCTACCAGGGCTTCAATCACCACATCGGCTGGATGCACACCTCCACCGGCGCCGACGTGGTCGACGAGTTCGCCGAAACCATCGTGCACCAGGGCGGCAAGCTGTTCTACCGCTACGGCAAGGAGCTGCGGCCGGTCACCACGCGCACGATCCGCGTGGCGTACCGGGCGAAGGACGGCGCGCTGGCCACGCGCAGCTTCGACGCGCACTTCACCCACCACGGCCCGATCGTGCGCGCGGCCGACGGCAGGTGGATCGCCGTGGCGATGATGAACAAGCCGCTGCAAGCGCTCGAGCAGAGCTGGCTGCGCACCAAGGCCAGCGACTACGCCAGCTACCTGAAGGTGGCCGAGCTGAAGGCCAACTCGTCGAACAACACCATCTTCGCCGACGACAAGGGCGAGATCGCATACATGCACCCGCAGTTCATCCCCAGGCGCGACAACCGCTTCGACTATACAAAGCCGGTCGACGGCAGCGATCCGGCCACCGACTGGCAGGGCCTGCATGCGCTCGACGAGGCGCCGCACCTGCTCAACCCGCCCAACGGCTGGATCATGAATACCAACAACTGGCCGTACTCCGCCGCCGGCGCGTTCAGCCCGAAGCAGGCGGACTACCCGCGCTACATGGACAGCTTCGGCGAGAACCCGCGCGGCATCCACGCCACCCGCCTGCTCACCGGCGCGCACGACGTCACGATGGCCTCGCTGATCACCAAGGCGTTCGATTCGTACCTGCCGGCGTTCGCGCGGCAGTTGCCGATCCTGATCGCCGACTACGACTCGCTGCCCGCCAGCGATCCGCTCAAGTCACGCCTGAAAGGTCAGATCGCGCTGTTGCGCGATTGGGATTACCGCTGGGGCATCGCCTCGATGCCGACCACGCTGGCGGTGTTCTGGGGCGACACGCTATGGGACCAGGCCAGCAAGGCCGACACCGCCGAAGGCCTGACGATCTATGACTACATCGCCGACAAGGCCGGTGCGAAGCTGCGCCTGCAGGCGCTGGTCGAGGCATCCGATCGATTGACGAAGGATTTCGGCAGTTGGGGCGTGCCGTGGGGCGAGGTCAACCGCTTCCAGCGCAACGACGGTGCCATCGTGCAGAAGTTCGACGACGCCAGGCCGAGCATCCCGGTGCCGTTCGTCTCCTCGCGCTGGGGTTCGCTGGCCTCGTTCGGCGCGCACCGCTGGCCCGGCACGAAGAAGTACTACGGCACCAGCGGCAACAGCTTCGTGGCGGTGGTGGAGTTCGGCCCGAAGGTCGGCGCGCGTGCGATCACTGCCGGCGGCGAGAGCGGCCACCCGGGCTCGAAGCACTTCAACGACGAGGCCGAGCGCTA
Organism: Rhodanobacter sp. B2A1Ga4; assembly: GCF_018101315.1. Classification (NCBI taxonomy): domain Bacteria; kingdom Pseudomonadati; phylum Pseudomonadota; class Gammaproteobacteria; order Lysobacterales; family Rhodanobacteraceae; genus Rhodanobacter; species Rhodanobacter sp. B2A1Ga4. The sequence continues at coordinate 962,745 of NZ_JADBJR010000001.1, forward strand.
CACCACCGGCAACCTGCGCACGGTGTACTTCTGGCCCGAGCAGCTCAAGGGCCACACCGAGCGGGTCTACCACCCCGGCGAATGAGCCATCGCGCTACGGGCCGCCGCGTTACGCGGCGGTGCCGAACAGCATGCCCACGCCGGTGGTGACCGCCATCGCCAGCGCGCCCCAGAACGTGATGCGCATGGCGCCGACGCCCATCTTCGCGCCGCCGGCCCACGCCGCCACCGCGCCGAGCACGGCGAGGAATACCAGCGAAGTGGCGAACACCAGCCACAGCAACGCCGTCGCCGGCGCCAGCGCCACCACCAGCAGCGGCAGCGCGGAGCCCACCGCGAAGCTCAGCGCCGAGGCTCCGGCGGCCTGCAGCGGTCGTGCCTTCAGCGCTTCGGTGATGCCCAGCTCGTCGCGGGCGTGGGCATCCAGCGCGTCGTGCGCCATCAGCTGGTCGGCTACCTGCCGCGCCAGCTGCGGGTCGAGCCCACGGCCGACGTAGATCGCCGCCAGCTCGCGATGCTCGGCTTCCACGTCGGCCTGCAGTTCCTGGTGCTCGCGCTCGAGTTCGGCGTGCTCGCTGTCGGCCTGCGAATGCACCGACACGTACTCGCCGGCGGCCATCGACATCGCCCCGGCCACCAGCCCGGCGACACCGGCGACCAGGATGTTCTGCCCGCTGGCGTGCGCTGCCGCCACGCCCAGCACCAGGCTGGCGGTCGACACGATGCCGTCGTTCGCGCCCAGCACCGCCGCGCGCAGCCAGCCGATGCGGTCGGTGCGATGTCGTTCGTGATGGTGTCGGGGCATGGCGATCTCGCAGGTCGGATGGCGGCATTGTGCGCAGGTTTGCGCAGGCCCGTGCAAAAGCTTCTCGTCACCGCCACGGCCGGTGCCCCAGCCATCGCGAAAATTCAGCCGCGGCCGGGGATCTTCAGCCCTCGCTGTACCGCCGGGCGCGCCAGGCCGCGTTCGAGCCACGCGGCGACGTTCGCGAAGCGCTCGAACTCCACCAGCTCGCGCGCCTCGTAGAACGTGATCAGGTTGTTCACCCAGCCCAGCGTGGCGATGTCGGCAATGGTGTAGTCGTCGCCCATGATCCAGCGACGACCGTCGAGGCGGCCATCGAGCACGCCCAGCAAGCGCTTTGATTCGTCGACGTAGCGCTGCAGCGGACGCTTGTCCTCGTACGCCTTGCCGGCGAACTTGTTGAAGAAACCAACCTGGCCGAACATCGGGCCGATCGACGCCATCTGGAAGAACAGCCACTGGATCGTCTCCCAGCGCCGCGCCGCATCGACCGGGATGAACTGGCCGGCCTTGTCCGCCAGGTACAGCAGGATCGCGCCCGACTCGAACAGTGCCAGCGGCTCACCGCCGGGGCCCTGCGGGTCGATGATCGCGGGGATCTTGCCGTTCGGGTTCAGCGCGAGAAACTCCGCCGTGTGAGTCTCGTCCCGCATGATGTCGATCAGGTGCGGCTCGTACGGCAGGCCGGTTTCCTCCAGCATGATCGATGCTTTCACGCCGTTCGGCGTGTTCAGCGAGTAGAGCTGGATGCGGTCGGGATGCTGCGCGGGCCAGCGCGCGCTGATGGGAAAGTCGGACAACCGGGTCACGTGGTGCTCCTGCAGTGTGGGGACCACTGCAAGGTGGGTGCCTGCCCCGGCCGGTTCAACCGCGGAGCATCCGGTGGCGCGCCGACCTCCTGCTTCCGGCGTCCTTACCAGGTCGCCTTCAGTGCGCGCTCGATCTCTTCCAGCGGCGCACGGAACAGCGACTTGTTCAGTTGCTCCACCATCCGCCGGGTGGTTTCCTCGTGCAGCAAGGGACGCATCTGCCCCAGCGTCTGCGGATCAGCCGCCAGTACCAGGTGGGAAAACTCGTTCTTCAGCGCAGCGGCGTTCAGGCGTTGCGCCAGCTGCTTGGCGAAAGTGGCCTCGTCGATCTCGGCGCTGCTCCGCTCGGGCGGCTGGCGCCCGGCCGGGCCGTCGTTGAGGAGATCCTTCGGCCCGACCAGCTTCACCTGTTCGAGCGATACGTTGAGGCCCTTGCCGACGTTGCGCAGGAGGCGCGCGCCGGTGCCATCGGCCACCACGACCCATGCACCCGTGGGAATCTTCTTCATCGGAATCTCCTCGGTGATACGGCGCCCGGGCGACCGCGTGCCGTACCACTCACGCTAGCACCGGGGATGTGATGCCGATGGGAACGGGCCGCGGTTCAGCCTGCCCGCCGCATGCAGCGCTGCCAGCGCTCGTCGACGCGTTTCGCGAACCACGCGGTGGTCAGCTTGCGGGTGATCTTCGGGCTCTCCAGCGTGATGCCGGGCAGCACCGCACGCGGCAGCGGCCTGCCCTCGCTGCGTTCGGCCAGCGCGAATACCCGGGCGTAGAGCTGGCTGTCGGCGAAATCCTGGCGCGTGCCCTGCTCCAGCGCACGGTGGATCGCCGGGTCGCCCATGTCCAGCCGTGCGGCCAGCGAACGCACGGCCAGCTCGGTCGCACCGGGCGGATCGCCGAAGCCGGCATCCGGCGGCAGCAGGTCGCCGTCCAGCGCCAGCGGGATGCCCGAGGCGATGCTGACCGCCCGCTGGAACGCGGCATTGCGGCTGGCATACCAGCCGGCGTTGAAATCGGCGTAGCGGTAGATCGGTTGCGCATAGTCCACCGGGTAACCGAGCAGGTGCGCGATGCCGAAGTACATGCCGCCGCGCCGGCTGAACACCTCGTCGCGGATCGAACCCTGCACCGGATACGGGTAGTCCCGGGCATGCGCCTCGGCGAACGCGATGCTGACCTGCATCGGCCCGCCGGTATGCACCGGGTTGAAGTTGCCGAACAAGCGCCGGCCCAGCGGCACCATGCCGATGAAGTCCTGGAACATCCGGCTCAGGTCCCTCTCGGTGCGCGCGGCCGTCAGTCGTTCGCTGTAGCGCCTGCCGTCCGGCGACTTCAGCCACAGCGCCGCATCCACCACGAATCCCGGCACGTGTTTCGCCGCGGCGCGACGGTCGATCTCCCGCCGGGCGATCTGCGCCAGCCCCGGCACCACCGGATCGACCTGGAAGCCCGACTCCTGTTGCGCCACCGCCAGTACCGCGCACAGGTTCGAGCCGGTCGGCGCGATGCCCTGTGCCGCGAACGCGACCTGGATGTCGGTGGCCCAGCCTTCGCGATCGCCCGCGTCGGCCGGCATCAGCCGCACGATCTGCGCGCGCACCTGCGCCGGACTGCGCGGCGCTTGCGTGTGCTGGGCAGCGCAGCCGGCCAGCAGCGCCACGGCCAGCCATGCAGTCCATGCCGCCAGGCGACGACTCACGCCGGCGCCCGCTGCAGCGACCAGAAGCCGATGTCGCGCCGGTGGACATAACCCATCTGCTCATACAGCGATTTCGCGCGCCGGTTCTGGTGGCTCACGTGCAGGAACGGCAGGCGGCCGCGCTCGAGGTTGTCGTTCGACAGCAGCGCCAGCAGGCGGCGCGCGTAGCCGCGGCCGTTGAAGTCGGGGTGCGTGCAGACCGCGCTGATTTCCTGCTGTGCGTCCATGCCCAGCCGCTCGCCGATCATCGCCGCCAGCCGACCGTCCTGGTAGATGCCGAAATAGCGGCCCAGCTCCATCGTGCGCGGGCGGAAATAGTGCGGATACACCAGCGCGGTCAGCGCCAGCACGTCGGCGCGATGCACCTCGGTCAGCTCGATCACCGGCGGCCCGTCGATCACCGCGGTCGGCGTCGGGCAGATCATCTGCGCCAGCGGCGCGAATGCATCGAGCGCCCAGCCGTGCGGCAGAGTGGGTGCCACGCCAAGCAGGTAGACGGATTCGCCCGCGCCGACCAGCGACGCGATCGCCGCGGCCACGTCGGCCTGCGCACTCGCCACGCCCAGGAACGGAGCGAACTCCGCCGGGTAACGCGCCGCCTCGCCGCGGCGCAGCGCGATGGCCTGGTGCCGGCTGCGCAAGGCGAACCAGAACGGGTTGTCGAGTTCCGCAGCGATCATGTTCATGCCATGGCTGGTCTGCCGCACAGCTTGCCACGTGGACCGGCCGATGGCGGTGCCCGCGATCAGATGATCGGGAAGATCCAATGCAGGGTCACATACACCAGGATTTCCGCCGTGACGAACACGGCGAAGCCGAGGCAGAATTTCCCCACCGGCTTTTCATGCCAGAGCTTGTAGGTATCTTCGAGCGCTGTCCCCGCTGCAACATGCCCGTTTGCGTCGGTGCCTGCAGCCTTGCCTGTGCCCATGTGCATGTCCTTCTACTGGAAGTCCGAGCAAGCGTGGAAGATGTCTGTCGACGCTCATCATCCGCCACCCGGGGAAAGTGGGGCAAGCCCCCGCTCCATCGCCTGCGCCGGCCCTGTTTTTCCAGCGGTCCCATACCCATATTCCGCGCATGACCCCGTTGCAGCAATTCATCGAAGCCCATCCGCGCCTGTTCGTGCTCACCGGCGCAGGCTGCAGCACCGACTCGGGCATTCCCGACTATCGCGACCGCGACGGCCAGTGGAAGCGCCCGCCGCCGGTGAATTACGCCGCCTTCATGCACGAGCCGGCCACGCGCCAGCGCTACTGGGCGCGCAGCATGGTCGGCTGGCGGCGCTTCGGCAACGCCTTGCCGAACATCGCGCATCACGCGCTGGTCGCACTGGAACGGCATGGCCGGATCGAACTGCTGGTGACGCAGAACGTGGACCGCCTGCACCAGCGCGCCGGCAGCGAGCGCGTGCTCGACCTGCACGGCCGCCTCGACGAGGTGCGCTGCATGAACTGCGACTGGCGGCTGGCCCGCCACGCGTTCCAGCGGCTGCTGGTCGAGCGCAACCCTGCCTGGGCGCAACTCGATGCCGCCGATGCGCCGGACGGCGACGCCGACCTGGAAGGCCACGACTTCGCCTCGTTCGGCGTGCCGCCCTGCCCGCACTGCGGCGGCATCGTGAAACCCGACGTGGTGTTCTTCGGCGAGACGGTGCCGCGCGAGCGCGTGGAAGCCGCCACGCGCGCCTGGCAGGACGCCGATGCGGTGCTGGTGGTTGGCTCCTCGCTGATGGTTTATTCCGGCTACCGCTTCGTTGACGCCGCGGCGCGTGCAGGCAAGCCGGTCGCCGCGGTGACGCTGGGCCGTACCCGTGCCGACGCGCTGCTCACGCTGAAGGTCGACGCGCCCTGCCACGAGGCGCTGGCGTTCCTGCAGACGGACAAGCGGCCGGAAACCGCGCTGCGCGAGTAGCGCAACACTTCAGCCGGGGCCGCAAGCCGCGGATACCATGCGGCCTCGCCGGAATTCACCCGGCATCGAAACCACTCTCCAAAGCAACCAGAAAGTTGCATTTCCCATGCTGCCGGCACAGGCTCCCCCGCAACCGGGAGGTGGCATATGAACGACCGCATCGAGAAACGCATCGAGCTGAAGGCACCGGTATCGCGCGTGTGGCGTGCGCTGACCGACCACCACGAATTCGGCGCATGGTTCCGCGTTGCCCTGTCCGGGCCGTTCGAGCCCGGCCGGGAATCCGTCGGCCACATCACCTGGCCCGGTTACGAGCACATCGTCTGGCACGCCGTGGTACAGGCGATGGAACCGGAGCGGCTGTTCAGCTTCACCTGGCATCCCTACGCCATCGAGCCGGGCGTGGACTACTCCGCCGAGCCGCCGACCCTGGTCGAGTTCCGCCTCGAACCACACGGCGACAGCACCTTGCTGACCCTGGTCGAGTCGGGTTTCGCCGGCATCCCGGCCGGTCGCCGCGCCGAGGCGTTCCGCATGAACGACGACGGCTGGGGCATCCAGATGGAGAACATCCGCCAGCATCTCGAAGGCACCGCCGCCGCAGTCGGCCATGGCGGCTAGCGCACAGGCACGCCTGGCGCGGCGGTCGCCGCGGGCTGCCACCGTGTTCGCCGCGCTCGGCGACTGCACGCGGCTGGCGCTGGTGGTCCGGCTGTGCGACGGCTCGCGCCAGTCGATCACCCAGCTCTGCGACGGCCAATCGCTGACCCGGCAGGCGATCAGCAAGCACCTGCGCGTACTCGAGGATGCCCGCCTCGTGCGCAGCGAGCGCGCAGGCCGCGAAAGCCTGTACGCGCTCAACCCGCAACCGATCGGGGAGCTGCGCGACTACATCGACCTCGTGTCAAGCCCGTGGGACAACGCGTTGGCGCGGCTGAAGGCGTTCGTGGAGGAATGAGCCGGCGGCTCAGCTGGTGTGGTCCAGGATGATCTTCCAGCCGTCGGCGGTCTTCTCCCACAGCAGCGAGAACACGCCATCGTCCTGGGCCACCTCGCCGTGCGCCGCGCGATCGAGGTGGAAGCGGCCGGTCACCGCGGCGTAGCGCACCTCGCCGTCGGTGCCAGGCAGCAGCCGCACGTCCAGTTCGGAGAACGTGAGCCGGCCCATCTGCTGCGCCGTGGCGTAATGCTTGCGATAGCCGTCGAGAATGGTGCGATAGCCCTTGCGCACCTTGCTGCCGACGAAGGTGGTGTCAGGCGCGTCCTTGTAGCCGCGCATGTAGTTCGCCACATCGCCGCGGTTCCACGCCGCCGCCTGCTGCGCCATCACCTGGCGGATCGCGGCGGCCTCTTCGCCGCCCGCCCGGGCCGGAACGGCAACCGCCCAACCAGCCATCACCACGAGCAACCCGCACAGGAGGAAAAATCTTTGCCCGTTCATCGCGTACTCCGTTGCGTGTCATGGCCGGATGGCATTCCGGAGCAAGGTTGCCTTGATCCGCAAGGGCCGACAAGAGCGAGTCGCCTCCTTCACGCGGAAATGCAATCGCGTCCGGTTCCATGTCGATCCGGTCCACGCCCGTTCGTCGCAACCATGAAGGCGACCGTTGCGGCCGCCATGCTCCCAGGGAGACAGCCATGTCCTACATCGACGGTTTCGTGATCGCCGTACCCCACGCCAACCGCAACAAGTTCATCGAGCACGCCAGGACCTTCGACCCCATTTTCCTGGAGTACGGCGCCACCCGGGTGCTGGAGTGCTGGAGTGCTGGGGCGACGACGTGCCCGAGGGCAAGCTCACCGACTTCCACCGCGCCGTGCAGGCGCAGCCGGATGAATCGGTGGTGTTCTCCTGGATCGAGTGGCCGGACAAGGCCACCCGCGACGCCGGCATGGAGAAAATCATGCATGACCCGCGCATGCCCGCGGCCAGCGACATGCCGTTCGACGGCAAGCGCATGATCTTCGGCGGCTTCATGCCGGTCGTGAACCTGCCGGCGTAGCCACATCGACCGCTTTCATCCCGCCCGTCCGGCGGGCGGAGCGCGAACCCCTCACTCTTGCCACGGGAATCACCATGACCACCCACACCGTCCGCCTGCACCGCGTGCTGCGCGCACCGCCGGAACGTGTCTACCGTGCCTTCCTCGACGCCGACGCCAAGGCCAAGTGGCTGCCGCCGAACGGCTTCACCGGCAAGGTGCACCATCTCGACGCCAGGGTCGGCGGCAGCTACGCGATGTCCTTCACCAACTTCGCCACCGGCCAGAGCCACCGCTTCGGCGGCACCTACGTCGAACTGGTGCCGCACCAGCGCATCCGCTACACCGACCGTTTCGACGACCCCGACCTGCCGGGCGAGATGAGCGTCACCGTCACCCTCAAGGCCGTCTCCTGTGGCACCGAGCTGCACATCGTGCAGGAAGGCCTGCCCGCGGTCATACCACTCGAACCGTGCTACCTGGGCTGGCAGGAATCGCTGGTGCTGCTGGGCAAACTGGTGGAAGCGGACATCCCGGACTGACCGGCGCGTCAGCAGCCATCTGCCGGCGTGGCCGCGTACGCTGGAGATGTCGGGGCTGCTGTGGCTAGATGGGCCGTGCGGAAAACCGGGGATGCTCCGCCGGGCATTGCCCACGACACCTTTCCACGCGAGGAACCCGTCCATGATCTATCCACGACAACTCCCCGCCACCGGCAGCTGCCGCTGTGGCCGCGTGCGTCTGCGCGTCAGCAAGCCGGCCATGCTTACCATGGCGTGCCACTGCCACGGCTGCCAGAAGATGACCGGCAGTGCGTTTTCGCTATCGCTGGCGATGCCCGCCGACGGCGTGGAGGTGATCGAAGGCGAACTGGTCTGCGGCGGCCTGCAGGGGGAACACAGCCACCTGTACTGCGCGTTCTGCAAGTCGTGGGTGATGACCCGCCCGGCAGGGCTCGACTGGCTGCTCAACCTGCGCCCCTCGGTGCTCGACCCGCACGAAGACTTCGTGCCGTTCATCGAAACCTGCACCGACGCCCGGCTCGCCTGGGCGTCGACCCCGGCGAAACACAGCTATGCCGGCTTCCCGCCGATGGAGGCCTACCAGCCGCTGGTCGAGGCCTTCGCCGCCGAAACCGCGGATGCCTGACTGGCGCGCCCGAAAAGCCGGGCCAGCCCGGTTTCGTGCCCATCGCCATCGCCGCTGACGGAGCATCGCATGCGCCTGCACATCCTGTCAGACCTGCACCTGGGCGTGCACGGCATGCCACCACCCGAAGTGGTGGCGGACGTGACGATCCTTGCCGGCGACATCCGGCGCCCGGCATCCGACGCGATGCAGTGGGCGGCCGGCCTGGGGCGCCCGGTGCTGTACGTCCCCGGCAATCACGAGTTCTACGGCGGCTCGATCCCGGAGGTGCGCCAGGCACTGGCCCGCAGCGCCCGCGAACACGGCGTCCGGCTGCTGGACCAGGTCGTGCAGGTGATCGATGGCGTGCGCTTCGTGGGCGCGACGTTGTGGACGGACTTCGCGCTGTTCGGCAACGAAAGCAAGAGCCTCGCAATGACACAATCGGCAAGGTTCATGCGTGACTTCACCGTCATCCGCAACGCCGACGGCAGCGTGTTCACCCCGGCCGACGCCTGCGCGCTGTTCGCCGAACAATACGCATGGCTTGCCACCGCGCTGGATGAACCCTTCGCCGGGCCGACCGTGGTCGTCACCCACCACGCACCGACCCCACGCAGCGTGCATCCACGCTTTGCCGATACGCCAGTCAGCGCCGCCTTCGTGTCCGACTGCAGCGCACTGATGGGCCGCGCCGCACTGTGGGTCCACGGCCACACCCACGACAGCTTCGACTACACCGTGAACGGCACCCGCGTGGTGTGCAATCCGCGCGGCTACGGCTCCGACGGGGTGAACGAAAATCCGCATTTCGACCCGTGCCTGTGCATCGAGGTGGCAGCAGGCCGCCAATGGGCGTAATGCGGCGGCATCATGTCGATCCGCACACCCGCCGTTCGTCGGTAGCAGGAAGAGCCGCTTCCCCGACCGATCCAGGAGCACCGGCATGATGAGCAAGAACACGATCTGTCTCTGGTACGACGGCGCCGCGCTGGAGGCGGCGACGTTCTACGCCACGACGTTCCCGGACAGCCGCGTGGGCGCCACTCATCGTGCGCCGGGCGATTATCCGGCGGGCAGGCAGGGCGACGTGCTGATGGTCGAATTCACGGTCATGGGCATCCCGTGCCTGGGCATGAATGGCGGCCCCGGCATGCCGCACAACGAGTCGTTCTCGTTTCAGGTGGCCACCGACGACCAGGCCGAAACCGACCGCCTGTGGAACGCGATCATCGATCACGGCGGCCAGGCCAGCGCCTGCGGCTGGTGCAAGGACCAGTGGGGTCTGTCGTGGCAGATCACCCCACGTGCGCTGATGGCCGCGGTCGCCGACCCCGACCCGGCCGTGGCAAAGCGCGCGTTCGAGGCGATGATGACGATGACGAAGATCGACATCGCCGCGATCGAGGCTGCCCGGCGCGGCTGACACACCCCGATCATTCGCGCCGGGCGCCGCCCGCGCAACGATGACGCCATGCTATCACCCGGAGTTTTCCGATGCCCCCCATCATCACGGCTTTTGAAAGTTCACCCGATCGCGGCCAGGGCCTCGCGCGCGACATGCGCGTGCGCTGGGCGCTCGAGGAAGTGGGCCAGCCTTACAACGTTCGTCTTGTTTCGTTCAAGGCGATGAAGGAACCGGCGCATCGCGCGCTGCACCCGTTCGGGCAGATCCCTACCTACGAGGAAGACGGGCTCGCCCTGTTCGAGTCCGGCGCCATCGTGCTGCACATCGCGCAGCAGCACGCGGGCCTGCTGCCGGACGAGGCGAACGCCCAGGCGCGCGCCGTGATGTGGATGTTCGCCGCGATCAACACGGTGGAACCGCCGATCCTCGAACTGCAGACCGCCAAATTCGCCGAGGGCGACAAACCCTGGACCGCCGAACGCCTGCCGCTCATCAAGCAGCGCATCCGTCACCGGCTGGACGAGCTTGCGGTTCGCCTCGGCGACGCCGACTGGCTCGACGGCGCGTTCAGCGCAGGCGACCTGATGATGATGCACACCCTCCAGCGGTTGAAGCCCTCAGGCCTGCTTGGCGACTACTCGAATCTCGCCGCCTACGTCGCCCGTGGCGAAGCAAGACCCGCATACAAACGTGCCTTCGCCGCTCAACTGGCGGTGTTCACCGGCAAACCGCCGACCGGCTGACAGGGTGCGCCACGGGGCCGTGGATGCGACGGGTCCGCGACACCGGGACTCCGTCCCTTTGGCCCAGACGGCAGACCCTAGCGCGCGCGGCAATGGCGATCGATGTACTCGGCCTGGGTCGGCATCGTCGCCGCGACCTGCTCCATCATCTGCCGCAGCTCGGCCAGCCGGCTCGGTGCGTCGATGGTGGTGCGCAGGTCCACCAGCGGGTCGTAGCGTGCGGGCCAGACTTCCTGGCCGATCATCACCGCCAGCCAGTTCGGGTTCTGGAACAGCTCCAGCGGCTCGGCCACGGTGCGGCCGCAACTGCGGAACTGGTCGAGCTTGTATTGCAGCGTGTCGGGAATCGCCATCGCGCGGCAGTCGCGCCACAGCGGGGCGTCGTCGCGCGTCGTGGCGTGGTAGTGCAGGATCAGGAAGTCGCGGATGCGCTCGTGCTCGGCATGCGTGATGCGGTTGAATTCACGCGCGGCCAGCGGATCGAAGTCGCGGTCGGGGAACAAGGCCAGCAGGCGCGACAGCGACGACTGCACCAGGTGGATGCTGGTCGACTCCAGCGGCTCCATGAAGCCGACCGCCAGGCCCAGCGCCACGCAGTTGCGGTTCCAGGCAAGCCGCCGCCGCCCGGTGACAAAGCGCAGCAGGCGCGGTTCCGCCAGCGCCTCGCCTTCGAGCCTGGACAGCAGCAGCGCCGTCGCCTCGTCGTCGCCGATGTAGCGGCTGCCGTAGACCATGCCGTTGCCCATGCGATGCTGCAGCGGAATGCGCCACTGCCAGCCCGCCGCATGCGCCGTGGCGCGGGTGTACGGCACCGGCGCCTCGCCGTGCGCACTCGGCACGGCCACCGCGCGGTCGCACGGCAGCCACTGCTCCCAGCTCTCGTAGCCGGTCTTCAGAGCGCCCTCGATCAGCAGGCCGCGGAAACCGGAGCAGTCGATGAACAGGTCGGCCTCCAGCACCGCGCCACCGGCGAGCGTCACCGATTCGATGAAGCCGTCGTCACCGCGCAGCGTGACGTCCACCACCTTGCCTTCCGTGCGCACCACACCGCGTTGCTCGGCGTAGCCGCGCAGGAAGCGCGCGTACAAGGTGGCGTCGAAGTGGTAGGCGTAGTCGAACGTGGCCTGCACGTGCTGGCGCCCGCCCGACGGCCGCTCGAACCGGCCCTTGCGCGCGGCCACCCAGGCAAGGGCGTAATCCTGCAGTGGCGTGGTATCGCCGCGGGCGCGCTCGCGCAGCCAGTACTGGTGCAGCGGCACCGCGTCGAACGACATGCCGATCTGCCCGAAGGGATGGAAATAGCGGTGCCCCAGGCTGCTCCAGTCGACGAACTCGATGCCGAGCTTGAACGTGCCCTGGGTGGCGGCGACGAACGCGTTCTCGTCGATGCCGAGGATCTGGTTGAACAACTTGATCGGCGGCAGCGTCGCCTCGCCGACGCCGATGGTGCCGATCTCGTCGGACTCCACCACGTCGATGCGGCAGTTGCCCTGCAGCCCCCTCGCCAGCGCAGCGGCGGCCATCCAGCCAGCCGTGCCTCCTCCAACGATCACGATGCGGCGGATACGGCGGTCGGTCATGGCGCGAAGGCGGTGGCGGGCAGGAATGCCTCGTGCATCTTTACCGGAAGCGGGGAGGCCCGCAAACCCCGGGAGCCGTCGCGTCTGCCTTGATCCGCCTTCCCGCAGAGAAAAGGGGGACGTACCCGGTCAGGCCGGCCAACCTGGCGTGCCGGCAAGGGTCACCGCCGGGATTCAATTTGCCACGTCCCGTTTAATTGGCAGGAATGGCTGCGGGGTCCATCCAGAACGGCCCCCACACATGCCCATCGGGATCGGTCAGGTCGCGGCCGTACATGAAGCCCAGGTCCTGCACCGGATTGATGTCCGCGGTGCCGCCGTGGGCGGCCGCCGCCGCGTTCATGGCATCGACCGCCGCGCGGCTGTCCAGTGCCAGCGCCAGCGACACCTCGCTCGACGTCGCCGGGCAAACCGGCCGCTCGGTGAACGTGCGCCACTTGCCATGCGTCAGCAGCATCACGTAGATCGCCTCGCTCCACACCATGCAGGTGGCTGTGTCGTCGGTGAACCGCGGATTGTTGGTGAAGCCCAGCGCTTCGTAGAAGGCCATCGAGGCAGCCAGGTCGGCGACCGGCAGGTTGACGAAGATCATGCGGTTCATGGCGGTTCCCTTTCGGTTGAGATGCCCATGCAACGAGCGGCGAGGCTGGAAATCGACAAGTTCCGCAGTCATCCGGAACGGGTTCCGGAGACCTTCCCGCCACTTCCCGACGGGAGGAAGTGAACCGGACACCGTTGCCCTCATCGGGCATGCGTTGCCCTGACCTTGATTAACGTGCCCGAAAAAGCCGGGCCACCTCAACCTGACCCTGTTTTTTGCCCTTGAAAATTGTCCCTGACACCTTTTCCCGCTGACACCTTTTCCCGGACACCTTTTCTCCTGCCTGATCGCTAAGAGCCGGCTCTAATCCGCCACTTCATTCATCGGATCGAGGAGCTCAGGCTGATGCTGGTCAGGGAGGGCACAGGATGACCATGTGACAAGGCAGGCGACCAAGTAGTGTCCAACAGCGCAGCGCGCTCCTTGGGTGTGAGCTGGACGCCGGCAGGGTAGGAAATCGCAGCAGCTTCAGCTTTACCCGTGGCATCCAGCGCCACTACGAAACAGACGAGCGACGTGTGGGTGCGATTGAAGGGCGCTCCGCCATAGAACCGGGGAAGCTGCGAGGTAATGTGGGGCGGCGTGTCCGCCGCACTACCCAGCACGTGGCTTGGCAGTTGCTTCTCGAAGTCGGGCAGCAACGGCGCTTTGTCACAGGAAAGAATCGGCCTGCCACCCGCCTGGACCGACAAGCAGCCCACCAGGCAAAGTGCAGCAACAAGTAACCTCTTCATCTCGCCCCCTGTCACTGAGTGTTCGGAAACGGATAGCTAAGAACCAAAAATTGTCCCTGACACCTTTTCTCGCTCTCGGTTCAGTTATGCAGACAACTAAGTGAACCTGACCCTGTTTTTACCCTTGAAAATTGTCCCTGACACCTTTTCCTGGAAGGGTCCGGGGGTAGAGTCGAATTTCCGTATACGTCGCCCAATTGAAGTGCACTTTGACCGAGTTGCGATCATAAATTGTCCCTGACACCTTTTCCCAAATTGTCCCTGACACCTTTTTCTGTTCTCCGCACGCACCGCGCGCGCCTGCAGACCGATGATGCAAAGCTCATACGGCGGCGTCCCGTGCGCGAGCGAATTCGCGCCGCCGAACACATCCAGCGGGCCGGCAAGATCCAGCGCCTGCATGTCGTCGTAGGCGAGCAGGCCGATGGTCTTGGTGGGGGATGGTGTGCTCATCGAGGGCCCGGGGGTAGAGTCGAATTTCCTTACACGTCGCCCAATTGAAGTGCACTCTGACCCGGTTTTGCGATCAGAGATTGTCCCTGGCACCTTTTCCCGAGTTCTGCGCCGACGTGGCAGCCGGCCGAAAATTGTCCCTGGCACGTTTCCTAGGCGGACATCACCCTAGTCGCGATCACAAACGTAAATTTGCGCATCATCCAGGAGAGTGACCCTCTTAAACCCCCAAGAAATAAATGCCACTTTTAAAACGGTCAGCATCTCAGGAAATATCTCACCCAGATTACGTGGTAGCTCAAGAGCAGTTATTTGGCATTCATCCCTATCAGAAGCGTCCCAGCGTCTCTTGGTGAAGACCTTAATGTACATTTTCTTCCATTTTAGAAGGTATTCATCATCACGCTCCGGCATCATGGAAGAAATACCGGCCAAGAAAATGTCACGATCTCGATCAATGATCCAGTTAAATGGCCGCGTAAGCCCATACCTTCTTAGATGAAGGTAATTTTTTTCTTTATCAGCATTATCTTCATGTACAAATTTCACAGATCATCCTATTTGAATGATAGGAATAAAATGTCTATGCGAAAAAAGTGTTAGGGACAATTCTAGCGACGTGGCAACCGGTAGAAAATTGTCCCTGACACCTTTTCTTCGGTAGAAAATTGTCCCTGACACCTTTTCTCCAATTGAAGTGCACTCTGACCCGAGTTGCGATCAGAAATTGTCCCTGACACCTTTTCCCGGATAAGTGAACTTGACCACGTTTTCGGGTTCAGTTACGCAGACAACTAAGTGAACCTGACCCTGTTTTTGTCGGTCGAAAATTGTCCCTGACACCTTTTCAGAAATCGACAAGTTCCGCAGTCATCCGGAACGGGTTCCGGAGACCTTCCCGCCGCTTCCCGACGGGAGGAAGTGAACCGGGCACCGTTGCCCTCATCGGGCATGCGTTGCCCTGACCTTAATTAACGTGCCCGAAAAAGCCGGGCCACATCACTCTGACCCTGTTTTTTGCCCTTGAAAATTGTCCATGACACCTTTTCTTATCCACTTTATGTTTTTTATTTAATATCTTTCCATTATCCGATTTAACGTCTTTAAAAAAAGCGATGTATCAGCAAAATAATTCGGATAAGCCTTTTTCAGGGCCTTAGCACTTCCAGCGGCAACGAGAACAACATCACCCGAAGAACCTAGCTTTTTTTCGGCTCTTGCGTATTCTGATTGAGCAAGGCTAACCTGGTGCCGGGAAAATCCGCTCACCGTGAGGCGTTGTTCGCTCAAGTCGAGCTCCAATAGATATGATGTAGCATCTTGGCGCTGCCCCACTAGAGTGAGTGCTTGTTGATAGCCGCGAAGTCTGTTAACAACATCGAGTTCATCAGCGCTCTCCCTAACTGCGTCAAATAGATCGTGATTTAAAACAAGTCCCCGAAGTCGAGTGTGTTTTTCCAATATGGCAAACGCCTGACTAGCGCGCAGGAAAAAATCCCGCCAACGCTGATCACCTTCGCCAGACTTTATAGCCTCTCTCCGAAAAAGGCCAACCGTTTCAACGGCTGTGGCCCAAGCATGCTGTATTTGAGTGCGCAGCTGCACTTCAATACGCAATCCGTCGTAAACAGATTTTTCCCCTTTACCGTGATATCTAAATATCAAGTGGATGCTTCGATAACCGTCATCCTTGGGGTTCTCAATGTAATCCTTGGGAGCCTCTTGCTCATGCTCGACATGTGCCTCGTCAAACGCCCTTCTGAGCTTATAGACGGAAGCCAAATCCTTCATCACTGCCCTACAGCCACCTATATCCTGCATCCGATCGAGTTTCATTTTTTCGAATCGCTGCAATTTTGCAATAATCGACGGAGCTCGTTTTAGACGCTGTGCCGTCAACGCTTGCGCATCAATCCGTTGCGCACGTCCTCTTAATGTCACCTGGAATGTGTTTAATGGATACGCGTGAGCAGCACGCCAATTCTCAAATACGCGAAAAGCACCTTCCGAATGTTCCCAATACTCCGCCCAAGCAGTTGGATCATTGAAATAGCTTTCATCTGGTAAGTAAGGTGTCGCGATAAGATGGCCCGCGCGCCGCACCGCTCCTCGCGAAAACTCCGGCCTAGCCCATACCATGTGCCGCTCCCTTTTCGACTAAAAGAATCGGTCCACCTACCCGAGAGAACGCGAAACGGGGTCAGGTTTACTTATCAAGCCGCCGCCAATACCTTCCGCACCGTCTTCGGCGCCGCCACCGCCACTTTCAACAGCGCCTTTGCCGCACCGCTCGGTTCGCGCCTGCCCTGCTCCCAATCCTGCAACGTGCGTGCGGAGACGCCCAGCATCGCCGCGAAGTCGGCCTGGGACAATCCGAGTTTGAGGCGAGCTTCGGTGGCTTCCGTCACCTGCACGGTAAAGCGCCGCCCGCCGCCCGCCTTGATCTCGCGGACAGCCTGCAAAACTTCCAGACCGATATCGCGCCTGGCATCCCGTTCGAGGATTGCCTTGCTCAGCTTCTTCATGATTTCACCACCTGCTCCTTGAGCAATCGGATGACGTCTGCTGGAAGGTTGGTCTGCCGTGATTTGGCGTAGATCGCCAGCAACCAGATGTGGCCTTGCTCAGTTACGCCGTAGTAGATCACGCGTACGCCGCCACGCTTGCCCTTGTCGCTGGCACCCCAGCGAAGCTTGCGGCAGCCACCGGAAGCAGGGATGACGTCGCCAGCAGCGGGATAACTAGACAGATACCACTGCAAGGCGGCGTACTCCTCCTCCGTGAGGTAGTCATGCACGTATTTCGCGAACACGGACGATTCGATGAACTCGTACATGGCAGATTCCTTTCCGCACGCTTGAACTATACGGCAGTGCCGTATAGTTCGCAAATAGCCCCAGACAGTTAAATCATCGGCAACTTCAGCCCTTGTTCCTTCGCGCACTCAGCAGCAATCTCATACCCCGCATCCGCATGCCGCATCACCCCAGTGCCCGGATCATTCCACAACACCCGCGCAATCCGCTCATCCGCTTCCTTGGTGCCATCACAGACGATCACCACCCCCGAATGCTGCGAATACCCCATCCCTACCCCCCCGCCATGATGCAGCGATACCCACGTCGCGCCACCGGCCACGTTCAACATCGCATTGAGCAACGGCCAGTCAGACACCGCGTCGCTGCCGTCCTTCATTGCCTCGGTCTCCCGATTCGGTGACGCCACCGAGCCCGAATCCAGATGATCGCGTCCGATCACCACCGGCGCCTTCAGTTCGCCGTTGCGCACCATCTCGTTGAACGCGAGGCCCAGCTTGTCGCGCAGACCCAGGCCGACCCAGCAGATACGCGCCGGCAAACCCTGGAAGCTGATGCGCTCTTTCGCCATGTCGAGCCAGCGGTGCAGGTGCTCGTCGTCGGGGATGAGTTCCTTGACCTTGGCGTCGGTCTTGTAGATGTCTTCCGGATCGCCGGACAGCGCCACCCAACGGAACGGGCCGACGCCGCGGCAGAACAGCGGGCGCACGAAGGCAGGCACGAAGCCAGGGAACGCGAAGGCGTTTTCGCAGCCCACGTCCTTGGCCATCTGGCGGATGTTGTTGCCATAGTCGAAGGTGGGGATGCCTTGCGCGTGGAACGCGAGCATCGCGTCCACGTGGGTTTTCATCGACAGCTTGGCGGCGCGCGCGGTGCCGACCGGATCGGACTTGCGCCGCTCGAACCACTGCTCCACCGTCCAGCCCTGCGGCAGGTAGCCGTTGACCGGGTCGTGCGCGCTGGTCTGGTCGGTGACGGCGTCGGGGCGCACGCCGCGGCGCACGAGTTCCGGCAGCACGTCAGCGGCGTTGCCGAGCAGCGCGATGGATTTCGCTTCGCCGGCGGCGGTGTACTTCGCGATGCGCGCCAGCGCGTCGTCGAGGTCGGTCGCCTGTTCGTCGACGTAGCGGGTCTTCAGGCGGAAGTCGATGCTCTTCTGCTGACATTCGATGTTGAGGCTGCAGGCGCCGGCGAGCGTGGCGGCCAGTGGCTGCGCGCCGCCCATGCCGCCGAGGCCGGCGGTGAGGATCCAGCGTCCCTTGAGCGAGCCGTGGTAGTGCTGGCGGCCCATCTCGACGAACGTCTCGTAGGTGCCCTGCACGATGCCCTGCGAGCCGATGTAGATCCACGAGCCGGCCGTCATCTGGCCGTACATCATCAAGCCCTTCTTATCGAGCTCGTTGAAGTGCTCCCAAGTGGCCCAGTGCGGCACCAGGTTGGAGTTCGCGATCAGCACGCGCGGCGCATCCTTGTGCGTGCGGAACACGCCGACCGGCTTGCCGGACTGCACCAGCAGCGTCTCGTCGTCGTTCAATTCGCGCAGGCTGCGCAAGATCGCATCGAAGCACTCCCAGTTGCGCGCGGCACGACCGATGCCGCCATACACCACCAGCTCCGCCGGGTTCTCCGCCACTTCCGGATCGAGGTTGTTCTGCAGCATGCGGAACGGCGCCTCGCTGAGCCAGCTCTTGCAGGAAAGCTCGCTGCCGCGCGGCGCGCGGATGGTGCGGGTGGTGTCGATGCGGGTGGGTGCGTTCATCACGAAGGGCTCCGGTGAGTCAGACCACCGAGTATAGGTCAGCGGCCGGCGCACCCGAACGATGGCCCCGGGGCTATAAGCAGGCGTCGAGCCAAACCGACAAACCGCATGTAACGAAGTGCCGCCACGGAGCGAAGACCTGACGGCACGGCCAGGAAACCCACCGCCGCGCCTTCCCCGATCACACGAGGCCCCTGCGGCCAGGAGTCGAGCATGCACGATCCCGCCCCACCCGATTCGCCAGCTCGCCGGTTCGGATCATGGACCCTGATCGCCGCGGCCGTCGCGGTCGCCGCCGTCGCGTTCGGCTACGTCGGCGGCTGGCTGGCGCCGCAACGGCTCACGCCGTCAAAGCTGGTGGACCAGTTCCAGCACAACGCCGGCACGTTCGTCGGCTACCGTCGCAACCACGCGAAGGGCGTCTGCGTGACGGGTTATTTCGACAGCAACGGCCAGGCGCAGGCGTACTCCATGGCGCAGGTGTTCGCACCCGGGCGCACGCCGGTGGTCGGCCGCTTCGCGCTCCCCGGCAGCAATCCGTACGCGCCGGACAGCAGCGTGCCGATCCGCAGCATGGCGCTGCGCTTTGCACTCGCGAACGGGCAGCAATGGCGTACCGGTATGAACAGCATGCCGGTATTCCCGGTCGCCACGCCGCAGGCGTTCTTCGCGCAATTGCAGGCGCAGCAGCCTGATCCGGCCACCGGCAAAGCGGACCCGGCGAAGGTGGCCGCGTTCTTCGCCGCGCATCCGGAAACCGCCGCGTTCCGCGCCTGGGCGAAGACGGCGGAACCGTCCGCCAGCTTCGCAACCGAAAGCTACTGGAGCCTCAACGCGTTCGTGTTCGTCGACGCGAACGGCAAGCGCCAGCCGGTGCGCTGGCGCTTGGCGCCGGAAGCAGCCGCTGCCGGCAGCGAGGCGAACAAGGCCGGCAACGCGAACTATCTGGCCACCGACCTGGCCGAACGCCTGGCGCACGGTCCGCTGCGCTGGCAGTTGCAGGTCACGCTTGCGAACCCGGGCGACCCGACGAACGACGCGACGAAGACGTGGCCGGACGACCGCCGCACGATCGACGCCGGCACCCTGGTACTGGAACGCACCGAGCCGCAGGACAGCGGCCCCTGCCGCGACATCAACTACGACCCGCTGGTGCTGCCGGCCGGCATCACCGCGTCCGACGACCCGCTGTTGCCCGCGCGCTCGGCCGCGTATGCGGACTCGTACCTGCGCCGCACCAGCGAGGAAGCCCACCTGCCCGGCAGCGCCACGCCCCCAGCGGAGACAAAACGATGAAGGCCGCCACGAACACGTTCACGCTCGCCGCGCGCGTGCTGCACTGGCTGATGGCCGCGATGATCCTGGCGATGCTGTTCATCGGCGTCGGCATGGTCGCGTCCGTCTCCGAGCGACACGAATGGCTGCTCGCGATCCACAAGCCGCTCGGCATCGCGATCCTGATCCTGGCCGTGGTGCGGCTGGCGGTGCGTCTGCGCCATCCGCCACCGCCGTTGCCGGCGGACCTGCCCGCGCTGCAGAAACTGGCGGCGCTGGCGTCGCACTGGCTGCTGTATTTCCTGATGCTGGCGATGCCGCTGATCGGCTGGGCGATGCTGTCGGCCGGCGGCTATCCGGTGATGCTCGGCACGTCGCTGCGGCTGCCGCCGATTCTCCCGGCCAACGCGACCGCGTTCGCCGTGCTGCGCCACCTGCATGGCACGTTCGCGCTACTGCTGTTCCTGACGTTCCTGGCGCACATGGCGGCGGCGCTGTATCACGGCCTGATCCGTCGCGACGGCGTGCTGTCGGGCATGCTCGGGCGGCGCTGATCCGGCAGCGGGGGCTGCGTCGTGTTCGCCGGCGACGACGCCGGCGAACCGGTGCACATGCCTGCCGGCAGCCACCGCCCGCCCCGGCCATCGCGCCGATTGACCGCGCCATGACAGCAGCACAGACTGTTCGGCGGGAACCCCGGAGTGACCGTCACAAGTCACCGTGAGGAGGTTGTCATGCGTACTACAGGCTGGAAAAAGCGGAGCTGGAAGAACGGAGCCATCGTCGCCACCGCCTTGTTCGCCGTCGGGGGCGGAGCGCTGGCGGCGGAACACCCCGCACCGAGCGATGCGCAATTGATCGCGAGCGCGATGCACGCGGCGCCGGCACGCGTCGCGAAGGATGCGACGATCGTGGCCATGGGCGCGGATGGCGCGATGCGCACGCTGCGCAAGGGCACGAACGGGTTCACGTGCATGCCGGACAACCCGTCGACGCCGGGGCCGGACCCGATGTGCATGGACCAGAATGCGCTGGAGTGGATCAACGCGTACATGGCGAAGAAAACACCGCCGGCCGGCAAGCTCGGCATGATGTACATGCTGGCCGGCGGCACGGACGCGAGCAACACGGATCCGTATGCGCAGAAGCCGGACAGTGGCAACCACTGGATCAGGACCGGGCCGCACTTCATGATCGTCGGCGCGGACCCGGCGTTCTACGCGAACTATCCGAAAAGCGCGGACCCGGAAACGGCGGCACCGTACGTGATGTGGGGTGGCACGCCGTACGAGCACCTGATGGCGCCGATCAAGTGAAGCGCCAAAGCAAGGCACGCGCGATGACTGCGTGGATCGATCACGCGAACTGATGTCCTGGACCGGTTGAACGTACCGCCCCGACCGGCCCGTTTGCATGCAGCATGGATGTCCGAAAACGGCGAGTCAGCCTGCGCAGGTGGTGCTAGCCTGCCGCCATGAACGTACCACCCACCCTGCCCGCCCCGCATGTCTGCGAACAGGCCCGACTCAGCCGCGACGCGCGCTTCGACGGGTTGTTCTTCACCGCCGTGCGCAGCACCGGCATCTATTGCCGGCCGGTGTGCCCGGCGCCGGCGCCGAAGCGCGAGAACGTGCATTACTACGCGAACGCGGCTGCCGCGGCAGCGGCCGGCTTCCGGCCGTGTCTGCGTTGCCGGCCGGAGCTGGCACCGGGCAACGAGCAGTGGCAGCGCGGCGATCATGTGGTGGCGCGCGCATTGAAGCTGATCGAGGCCGGCGCGCTGGCGGAGCAATCACTGGACGAACTGGCGCTGCGTGTCGGCGTCGGTGCGCGGCAACTGCGCCGGCTGTTCGTCGAGCGCATCGGCGCGCCGCCGGTCAGCGTGCACACGACGCGCCGGCTGCTGTTCGCGAAACAGCTGCTGACGGAGACGGCGCTGCCAGTGACGGAGGTCGCGCTCGCTTCCGGCTTCCGCAGCCTGCGCCGGTTCAACGCGGCGTTTGCGCAGGCGAACCGAATTGCGCCGCGCGAGCTGCGCCGGCACCCGCGCGCGGCGGCCGATGCGCCGCTGTTGCTGCGGCTCGGCTACCGGCCGCCGTACGATTTTCCGGGGCTGCTCGCGTTCCTGCGCACGCGCGCGTTGCCGGGCGTGGAACTCGTCGACGAAGGCAGCTACGCGCGCGTGTTCGGTCCGGCGGATGCTCCCGGCTGGCTGCGGCTCAGTGCGTGGCCGGGCGGCGAGCATGCGTTGCAGCTGCAATTGCATTGCCCGCAGCCGACGCGGCTGCTCGGCGTGGTGACGACGCTGCGGCGCATGTTCGATCTGGACGCGAACCCGCAGGCGATCGCGGACACGTTCCGCCACGACGCCGTGCTCGGCCCGCGGCTCGCGCGCCACCCCGGCCTGCGCCTGCCCGGCGGCTGGGACGGTTTCGAGATCGCGGTACGCGCGGTGCTCGGCCAGCAGATCAGCGTGGCGGCGGCGCGCACGCTGGCGACGCGCATCGTGCAACGCTGGGGCGAGCCGTTGCCGGCGGCGCCGCTGCCGGGACTGCAGCGGCTGTTTCCGACGCCGGCCGCGCTGGCGCAGGCGGACCTGCGCGAGGTCGGCCTGACCACGACGCGCGCCGCCACGATCAGCGGCATGGCGCAGGCGCTGCTGGACGGCCGTGTGGACTTCAGCGCAGGGCAAGCGCTGGAGGCGTTCGTGGCGCGCTGGGTCGCACTGCCCGGCATCGGCGAATGGACGGCGCACTACATCGCGATGCGCGCGTTGAGCGCACCGGATGCGTTCCCGGCGGCCGACCTGATCCTGCGCCGCGAAACGGCAGCGGATGCCACACCACTCAGCACGAAAGCGCTGACCGCACGCGCGGACGCGTGGCGCCCGTGGCGCGCGTACGCCGTCATCCATCTGTGGCGCGGCGCAGTGCAAGCGCCGTCGCTGGCACGCCGGAAAAAAACCGAGGCGATTGCATGACGAACCTGCCTGACACCATTTACTACGACGAGATAGAGAGCCCGGTCGGCACGCTGCGCCTGGTCGCGGACGGCCACGGCCTGCGCCAGATCTGGTTCGAGCGCGAACGCCATCCGAAGCAGGCGCACCCGGGCTGGATCCGCGCAGCCGCACCGTTGAAGTTCGCGCGCGTGCAGCTGGAGCAATACTTCGCCGGCGAACGCCAGCACTTCGAACTGCCGCTGCATCCCGTCGGCACGCCGTTCCAGCTGGAGGTGTGGCACGAGCTGGGGCGGATTCCGTACGGCGTCACGATCAGCTACGGCGAACTGGCCCGGCGCATCGACAAGCCGCTGGCGGTGCGCGCGGTCGGCGCCGCGAACGGACGCAACCCGCTGCCGATCGTGCTGCCGTGCCACCGCGTGATCGGCGCGAACGGCAGCCTCACCGGCTTCGGTGGCGGCCTGCCGACGAAGCGCTACCTGCTGGACATGGAAGGTCGCATCGCGCACGGCGATCTGTTCGGCTGACGCGCGACTCTTGCCGCTTCCCGTACGGCGGGCAGTGCCCGCCTGCGACCGCCCGTTTGAACGTCAGCTGCCGCTGCGCGACGCCGCCGGCAACGCCTGCGGCACCACCCGCGGCAGATCGGGCGTGTCGCGCTCGCGGTCGAGCAGATCCTGCTGCCGGACCCGATCGCGCTCGCGTTGTGCCTGGTCGGCCTGGTCGAGCTGGCGCTGGGCGCGGGCATCATTCGCCGCCGGACGTTTCGCGTTGTCCGACACACCCTGATGCAACTGCTGCTGCAGCTGGCTCTTTTGCAGTTCGTCGCGCACCTGCTGCTGTTGCGCATCCTGCTGGAAGCGCGCGCTCGGCGACACCGGCCGGGTCGCCGGCTGCGTGCCAGACTGTTGCCAGGCACAGACGGCGCCCAGCGGGACAAGCGCCAGCACACCCGTCAACAGCGTGCGCAGCAACGGGGAATGCCAGGCGTGGCGTGTAATGGTCATCATGGTGCGCGATCATGCAGGAATGGTTTGAATACATCGTAAGGTCCCCCGCATGAAAATCCTGTTTCGCCTGCTGCTGTGCTCGCTGGCAGCATTCTGCTTCGGCTGCGCCACGCAACACCCGGCCACACCTGCAGCCACCACCGCTGCGTCCGGCAGACCCGTACCGCTGCTGCTGATCTCGATCGACGGCTACCGCCCCGACTACCTGCAGCGCGGGCTCAGCCCGACCCTGGCGATGCTGGCGCAAGGCGGCGTGCAAGCCGCGTCGATGCAGCCGGCGTTCCCGTCGCTGACGTTCCCGAACCACTACACGATCGTCACCGGCCTCACCCCGGACCATCACGGCGTGGTCAACAACACGATGTTCGACCCGCAGCTGGGCAAGTTCTCGCTGAGCAGCCGCAAGGCGGTCAGCGACGGCCGCTGGTGGGCCGAGGGCACGCCGATCTGGGAGACCGCCGACCGGCATGGCCTGCGCACCGCCACCATGTTCTGGCCCGGCTCGGAGGCGGACATCCACGGCCATCACCCGGATTACTGGAAGCCGTTCGACGGCAGCGTGACGGCCGACCAGCGGGTGGACCAGGTGCTGGCGTGGCTGGATCTGCCGGCGGCCGAACGGCCCGGCTTCCTCACCCTGTACTTCGATGCGGTCGATCACGCCGGCCATCTCTACGGACCGGACGCGCCGCAGGTGAACGCTGCGCTGCGCGAGACCGACGCGGCGCTGGCGCGGCTGGTCGCGGGACTGAAGCAGCGCGGCCTGTTCGACCGCATCAACCTGATCGTGCTGTCCGACCACGGCATGGCCAGCGTGCCGGAGGCGAACAGCGTGATGATCGACCAGCTGGTCCCGCTCGACCGCGTGCAGACGGTGAGCATGGGCATCCTGGCCGGCTTCAACCCGACGTCGGACAGCGCGGAGGCACGCGCCGATTTTGCGAAGGTCGAGCAGACCCTGGAGCAGCCGCACCCGCACATGCAGTGCTGGGACAAGACCCGCGTGCCGGCGCGGCTGGCCTACGGCAGGAACCCGCGCGTGCCGCAGCTGCTGTGCCTGGCGAACGTGCACTGGCGCATCACCACCAGCGACTACGCAGCGAAGCGCAAGGGCCGGTTGAGCCTGGGCGAGCACGGCTACGACAACGCCGAGCCGCTGATGCATGCACTGTTCGTGGCGCATGGCCCGGCGTTCCGTGTTGGCGCGAAGGTGTCGGCGTTCCCGAACGTGGACGTCTATCCGCTGATGACCCACCTGCTCGGCATCCCCGCTGCCGCGAACGACGGCGACTACGAGGCGGTGAAGGACACGCTGAAACCCGCCGCGCGCTAAGCCTTTCTCCCTCCCCTGCGCGCAGGGGAGGGTTGGGGTGGGGTGCTTCTTGCCCGGACCTCAGATCAAGAGCTTTACCCCCTCACCTGAAGGACTCCCTTCGGTCGCCGACCTCCCCCTGCGAGCAGGGGGAGGAGTAGTGCAGACGCTACGGCATCGCGCCCCGGCTCATCGGCGTGGGCGGCGTCGCCACGTTGACCAGCGGCGGCAGGCGGAACAGCCGCAGCGCGACCAGCAGACCGGCCAGCACCAGCAGACCGACGAACAGCGCCACCCCGTTCCAGCCATGCGACGCGTAGAACAGCCCGCCGCTGGCGCCGGCGATGCTGGAACCCATGTAGTAGCAGAACAGGTACACCGACGCCGCCTGCGCCTTCGCCGCGCCGGCGCGCCGGCCGACCCAGCTGCTGACGATGGAGTGGCCACCGAAGAAGCCGAACGTGATCGCCACGATGCCCAGCATGATCAGTGGCAACGGCCGCGTCATGGTCAGCGCCACGCCGGCCAGCATCAGCGCGAACGCGGTCCACAACACCTTGCGCCGCCCGAGCTGGCCGGCCAGGTGGCCCATCCACGCCGAGCTGAACGTGCCGATCAGATAGATGCCGAAGATCAGCCCGACCACTGCCTGGCTCAATTTGTACGGCGGCGCCATCAGCCGGTAACCCAGGTAGTTGTAGACGGTGACAAACGCGCCGAGCAGCAGGAAACCCTCGACGAACAGCCACGGCAGACCGCGGTCGCGGAACATGCCGGCGAAGCGCCCCAGCAGCGCGCGCCAGCGCAACGGCTGCGCGATGAAATGCCGCGACGGCGGCAGCGCGCGCCAGAACACCAGTGCGGCCAGCACGCCGATCACGCCGACCACCGCCACGCCGATGCGCCAGCCGAAGAAATCGGCCAGCACGCCGCTGATCAACCGCCCGCCCATGCCGCCGACCGCGCTGCCGCTGATGTACAGGCCCATGCCCAGGCCGATCGACTCGGTGTCCATTTCCTCGCCGAGATAGGTCATCGCCACCGCCGGCAGGCCACTCAAGGTCAGTCCCAGCAAGGTGCGTACGGCCAGCAGCGCGGTCCAGTCCGGCATCACCGCGGTGACCAGCACCAGCAACGCCGAAGCCAGCAGCGAGGCCACCATCACCGGCTTGCGCCCCCACGCGTCGGACACACCGCCGGCGAACAGCATCGCGAACGCGAGCACGCCGGTGGTCAGCGACAGCGACAGCGCCGCACCCGCCTCGCTGACCCCATAGTGCCGGCTGAACTCCGGCATCAGCGGCTGCACGCAGTACAGCAGCCCGAACGTGGCGAAGCCGGCGGCGAACAGCGCCAGGTTGGTCTGCCGGAACGCGGGCGTGCCGTGGTGGATGTACGGCGCCGGCGCTTCGGCTTCCAATGGCCCCGCCGCTTCCGGCTCCGCGTCATGCTTCATTTCGCTCACCCTGGTGGCTCAACCCGGCAAGGATAGAGCGAGACGGCCGAACGATGGATGACGCTCCCGCAGCTCAGGCGCTGCGGTCGCCACGCAGCGCGCGAACTTCCTCGTCGTGCCCCGCCGCACCGCGCCCGCTGGACCAGCCGAACAGCGCGATGCCGACGACGATCGCCAGCGCGCCGATCGCGGCGTAGCCGTGCGGCCAGGCCTCGCCGAGGAACCATGCGCCGAGCAACGTGGCGAACAGCAACTCGGCTGCCTGCATCGCCTCCACTGCGGCCAGTGCGGTAGGTTCGCTGCGCACCATGTCGGTGGCGCGGAAGAACAGGATCGTGGCGATGGTGCCCGAGGACAGCGCCACGCCACCAGCCAGCAGCGCCTCGCGCCACGTCGGCGGACCGACCGTGAACCACGCGAGCAGCGCGAACGCCAGCCACAGCGGCCAGCTGCACAGCGTCATGCCGAACACCCGCTGCACCGCGTTGAGCCGGCTGTCGCAATGTTCCAGGTGCAGCAGCAGCTTGCGGTTGCCCAGCGGATAGGCGAACGCGGACAACACCACCGCACCGATCGCCAGCCAGTCGCTCGCACGCAACCGGCCTTGCGCATGGCCCCATTGCAGTGCGAACACGCCGGCCACGATCAGCGCGCCGAGCGCCAGCGTGCGCCAGGCCAGCCGGCGCCGTTCGTCGCGATAGATCAGCGGTGCCAGCAGCGGCCCGGCCAGCACGGTGGTCTGGAAGCTGCCGGCGACCAGCCACGACGGCCCGCTACTGGCCGCCCAGGTCAGCGGCACACCAAACAGAACGAAACCCACGCTGCTCCACAGCAGCCAGGGCCGGGCGTGCCGGCGCAGCTCGCGCGGCAGTTCACCAAGCCCGCCCTGCAGCGGCAGCACCATCGCCAGCAGCGGCAAGGTGATCAGGTAGCGCAGGATCACCGCCCACGCCCAATGCCCGCCGCCGGCAACGATGCCGCGGTTGAGCACGTAGGTCAGCGTGAAAAACAGCGCCGAGCACAGCGCCAGTCCTACCGCGGCAAGGGCATTCGTACGCATGCGCGCCATCGGGCAAAGGGTCGAGTGTGGCAAATCGCACCGCGCCTGCGAAGCATCCGGTCGCGGCTGCGGGAGCGCATGCGGAACGCCCGCCGTTGCCGGCGGGCGTCCCGGTCAAGCGATGGCGGATGGAAAGCCGCTCAGTTCCAGCGGCCGTTGCTGCCGCCGAGGCTATAACGGCCGGCGCCGAGCAGCATGATCGCCAATGCGGTGCCGAGGAACATGCCCTGCAGTTCCAGCGCCCAGCCGCCGGTATCGGCCAGCGTGGCGAGCTGGCCCATATGCACCAGCCCGATCGCCACCAGCATGTTGATCACGATGATCAGCCCGCCTACCCGCGTCCAGTACCCGGCCAGCAGCAGCAGCGGCGCCACCACCTCGCCCACGTACACCCCATAGGCGATGAACGACGGCAGGCCGGCACCGGTCACCACGCCGATGATGTAGCCAGGCCCGTGCATCAGCTTGGACACCCCGTGGAACAGGATCAGCACACCCAGTACGACGCGAAGCACCAACTTGCCCAGATCGGTGGAACCTTGCATGGCAACTCCCCCTTGACTGACTCGTTGAGAAAATCAGACACCCCTTCGACACGCTGACTGTCGCCGTGGAAGTCCACTGGCGGGCGATGCCTCTGGCAGGAAACCGGGAAGGGTCACCTACCAGCAGGCTCCCGCAGATGAACCGGCGTGGATCAACGCAGCCGTGATACTACACCGCGATAACGCGCCGCGATGCGCTCCTCGTCGCGATGGCGGAAACCGCGCACCTGCCAGCGCCCGCCGACCATCACGTCGCGCACCAGCGGCGTGTTGCCGGCGAACAGGAAGCTGTCCAGCAGCGAACGCGCATCGCGCGCGGCGAGCAGCGGCGAGCTGTCATCCAGCACGATGAGATCGGCGCGCGCGCCCTCGCGCAGTTCGCCGACCGGTCGGCCCAAAGCCTGGGCGCCGCCACGCAGCGCGGCGCGCCACAGCGTCTCGCCCACGCTGTCGCCCTCGTGCCGCGCGGCGATGTTGCGGTGGCGGGTCGAAAGGCGCTGGCCGTATTCCAGCCAGCGCAGTTCCTCCACCGGCGAGATCGAGATGTGCGAGTCCGAGCCGATGCCGAGCGTGCCGCCGGCATCCAGGTAGTCGGCCAGCGGGAACAGGCCGTCGCCCAGGTTCGCCTCGGTGGTCGGGCACAGCCCGGCCACGGCGCCGCTGCGCGCCAGCTGCGCGGTCTCCGCCGCGGTCAGGTGGGTGGCGTGCACCAGGCACCAGCGTGGGTCGACCGCAACATGCTCGAACAGCCATTCCACCGGCCGCGCGCCGCGGGTGGCCAGGCAGTCCTGCACCTCGCCGACCTGCTCGGCGATGTGCAGGTGGATCGGCCCGCTGGCCGCCAGCTCGCTGGCCAGCACCTCGCGCAACGCCGGCTCCGGCACCGCGCGCAGCGAATGCAGCGCGATGCCCACGCTGACGTCTTCGTTCTGCTGCCGGCGCAGCGTCTCCAGCAGGCGCAGCCAGGCCTCCACGGCATGGCCGAAGCGGCGCTGGCGCGCACTCAGCGCACGGCCGTCGAAGCCACCGCTGATGTACAGCACCGGCAGCAGGGTCAGGCCGATGCCGGCCTCGCGCGCCGCCTCGATCAGCGCCAGCGACATCGCCTCGGGCTGCGCGTACGGCATGCCGTCCGGCTGGTGGTGCAGGTAGTGGAACTCGCAGACGCTGGTGTAGCCGGCCTTGAGCATCTCCACGTAGAGCTGGGCGGCGATCGCCTGCAGTTCGTCCGGACCGATCGTGGCGGCGAACGCGTACATCGTCTCGCGCCAGCTCCAGAAGCTGTCGTCGGCCTTCCCCCGCCGCTCGGCCAGCCCGGCCATCGCACGCTGGAACGCGTGCGAGTGCAGGTTCGGCATGCCCGGCAACACCCAGCGGCCAAGCGGCTCGGCGGTCGTGTCCGCCGGCACCAGCAGGCGCCCGTCGGCAGCCACGCCCAGCGTCGCGCCGGCCTGCCAGCCACCCGCCCGCCACAGCTGATCGGCCTTGAAGTGGGCAATGGCAGTGCTGTCACTCATTGGTCTGGCTCCCGTGCGCGATGCCGCGCAGTGTAACCGGCCCGGTGAAACCGCTTTCACCTGCCCTCACCGCCGGGCCGGGCATAATCGCCCGATGGCCCGAAAAACCAGCGAAAACACCCCGAAACTGCGGCTGCGCCAGGCCACCCCGGCCGACGTGCCGGCCCTGGTCGAACTCACCGCGCGCGTCTACACGCCCGAGTGGGGCCACTCCGCCGAGATGCTGCGCTCGCAGCAGACGCACTTCCCGGAAGGTCAGTTCGTGGTCGAGTACGAAGGCGCGATCGCGGGCTACTGCGCCACCTTCCGCATCGACGAGGCCACCGCGCTCGGCGCCCACACCTGGATGCAGGTCACCGGCGGCGGCATGGGCTCGCGGCACAAGCCGGACGGCAACTGGCTGTACGGCATGGAAGTCGTGGTGCACCCGGACTACCGCGGCATGCGCATCGGCCAGCGGCTGTACCGGGCACGCAAGCGCCTGTGCATGGATCTCAAGCTGCGCGGCATCGTGTTCGGCGGGCGCATTCCGGGGCTGGCGCGGAACATCCAGCGCTATGGCAGCGCCGAGGCCTACGTGCAGGCGGTGGTGGAAGGCAAGCGCCGCGACCAGACGCTGAGCTTCCAGCTGGCCAACGATTTCGAGGTAATCGGTGTGTTGCGCGCCTACGTGCCTTCCGACCATGAATCGCTGGGCTACGCCGTGCACCTGGTCTGGCGCAACCCGCAACTGCTCGACCAGCCCGACATCCCGCCGATCACCTCGGCGCGGCTGCTGCCCGATTCGGTGCGGGTGGCTTCGGTGCAGTACCAGCAGCGGCGGATCGCCTCGTTCGAGGAATTCGCCACCCAGGTCGAGTACTTCACCGACATCGCCGCCGACTACGGCGCCGACTTCGTCACCTTCCCCGAACTGATCACGCTGCAGCTGCTGTCGATCGAGAACACCGAGCTGTCGCCGGTGGAGTCGATCCGCAAGCTCAGCCACTACACGCCACAGGTGAAGGAGCTGTTCAGCCGCCTGGCCGTCCATTACAACATCAACATCATCGCCGGCACCCATCCGACCGAGCAGGCCAACGGCGACATCCACAACGTCTGCTACGTGTGCCTGCGCGACGGCTCGCTGCACGAGCGCGAGAAGCTACACCCCACGCCGAGCGAGCGCAACGTGTGGAACATCGCCGGCGGCGACAGCGCGGCCACCGTGCAGACCGACTGCGGCCCGATCGGGGTGATGATCTGCTACGACGCGGAGTTTCCCGAGGTAGCGCGCTACCTCACCGACCAGGGCGCGCTGATCCTGTTCGTGCCGTTCTGCACCGACGTGCGCGAAGGCTACCTGCGCGTGCGCTACTGCGCGCAGGCGCGGGCGATCGAGAACCAGTGCTACGTGGTGATGTCGGGCAACGTGGGCAACTTGCCCGGCGTGAACAACTTCGACATCCAGTACGGCCAGAGTTGCATCCTCACGCCGAGCGACTTCCCGTTCGCGCGCGACGGCATCGCCGCTGACTCCACCCCGAACATCGAGACCGTGCTGTTCGCCGATCTGCGCCTGGAAAGCCTGGCTCGGGCACGCAACGCCGGCGCGGTGACCAACCTCAAGGATCGCCGCTTCGACCTGTACGAGACGCGCTGGCGGCCGCACTGAACGCACGCCTCCGGTTCGCAGGGCCGGCACTGCCAGATACCATCCGCAGCGAGTCTGCGATAATCGCACGATGCCCGAGTCGCCCGACCCCGTATCGAAATCGTCCAATCCGCGCCTGCAGGCGCTGCTCGGGCACGAGTTCTTCGCGCCGCACCACTGGAAACGCCGGCTGGTGCTGTGGTCCGGCGCGGTGCTGGTGGCGCTGGCGGCGATCCTGTTCGCCAAGGCCAGCACCTGGTCCTACCACCTGTTCCTGCGCGTCCTCGGCCACGGCAGCTGGATCCCGCTGATCCTCACCCCACTGGTGTTCGGCCTGCTCGCCTGGGCCACCGAAGGACGCCTGCGCGCCACCCGCGGCAGCGGCATCCCGCAGGTGATCGCCACGCTGCACGTGGAGGACGCCGGTTTCCGCGCGCGCATGCTGGCGCTGCCGATCGCCGCCGGCAAGATGGTGATGACCCTGCTCGCGCTGGCGGTGGGCGCCTCGATCGGCCGCGAGGGGCCGACCGTGCACGTCAGCGCGGGCCTGTTCCACGCGCTGGGCCGACGCTTCGGCTTCACCGATCCCAAGGCCGCCTCGCGCTTCATCCTGGCCGGCGGCGCCGCCGGCATCGCGGCGGCGTTCAACACGCCGCTGGCCGGCGTGGTGTTCGCGATCGAGGAACTGGCCGGCACCTTCGAGCACCGCTTCAGCGGCCTGCTGCTGACCGCGGTGATCATCGGCGGCGTGGTCTCGCTGGGCATCATGGGCAACTACTCGTACTTCGGCGAAGTCGAGGCCAGCCTGCCGCTGGGCCACGCCTGGCTCGCGGTGCTGCTGACCGGCGTGGTCTGCGGCCTGCTCGGCGGGCTGTTCGCGCGGCTGATCCTGCTCAGCCGGCACGGTCCGCTGGCGCAGGTCGGCCGCCTGCGTGCGCGCTGGCCGGTGTGGTTCGCCGTGGGTTGCGGCCTGGCGCTGGCGCTGCTCGGCGTGTGCACTCACGGCAGCGTCTACGGCACCGGCTACGACCAGGCCCGCGCGATCGTGCAGGGGGCGGCCAGCATGCCGGACCAGGGTTTCGGCATCGCCAAGCTCGTCGCCAACGTGGTCTCGTACTGGGCCGGCATCCCCGGCGGCATCTTCTCGCCGGCGCTGGCGGTCGGCGCCGGGCTGGGCCAGAACATCGCGCACTTCCTGCCCGGCGCACCCGCCGCGGCGGTGGTCCTGCTGGGCATGAGCGCCTACCTGGCCGGCGTCACCGGCGCGCCGCTGACCTCGGCGGTGATCGCGATGGAACTGACCGACAACCAGGACATGGTGATCCCGATCATGGCCGCCTGCCTGCTGGCGCGTGCCGCGTCGTCGCTGTTCTGCCCCACGCCGGTGTATCGCGATTTCGCCGAGCGCATGGTGCGCGACTTCGAGCAGCAACAGGCCACGCCCGCCGACCAGGCGTCCGCCGAGGCGCTGCCCGCCGCCGGCGAAACCAGCGCCTACACCGAACCTGCCGCGCCGGCGGACCGGGCACGCTCCAGCCAGCCATGACGGAAGAATGAAGCAATGACCGAACCCCGCTGGGACCGCCTGCTGCTGAACGCCACGCTGGCCACGTTTGCCGGCGACGAACCCTATGGCCTGATCGCGCACGGCGCGATCGCGCTGCACCACGGCCGCATCGCCTGGGTCGGCCGGCAGGACGAACTGCCGGAGGCTCCGGCCAGTCTCGCCGCCACGGTGGAGTCGCTGGACGGCGCCCTGGTCACGCCGGGGCTGGTCGACTGCCACACCCATCTGGTGTTCGGCGGCGACCGCGCGCACGAGTTCGAGCTGCGCCTCAACGGCGCCAGCTACGAGGAGATCGCCCGCGCCGGCGGCGGCATCGTCTCCAGCGTCAACGCCACCCGCGCCGCCAGCGAGGAACAGCTGTTCGCGCAATCGCTGCCGCGCGCCCGGGCGTTGCTGGCCGACGGCGTGACCACGCTGGAGATCAAGTCCGGCTACGGGCTGGATCTCGACAGCGAACGCCGCATGCTGCGGGTGGCGCGACGGCTCGGCCGCGAGTTGGGCATCGGCGTACGCACCAGCTTCCTCGGCCTGCATGCACTGCCGCCGGAATACTGCGACCGGCGCGACGACTATGTGGCGCTGGTCTGCGACGACATGCTGCCCGCGCTGGCCGCCGAAAAACTCGTCGATGCGGTCGATGCGTTCTGCGAAGGCATCGGCTTCAGCCGCGAGGAAACCCGCCGCGTGTTCGAACGCGCAAGGCAGCTCGGCCTGCCGGTGAAATTGCACGCCGAGCAGTTGTCCGACCTCGGCGGCGCCGCGCTGGTCGCCGAGTACGGCGGCCTTTCCGCCGACCACCTGGAGCACCTGAGCGAAGCCGGCATCGCGGCGATGGCCGCGGTCGGCACCGTCGCGGTACTGCTGCCCGGCGCGTTCTACGCGCTGCGCGAAACGCAGCTGCCGCCGATTGCGGCGCTGCGCGAACACCGCGTGCCGATCGCCGTCGCCACCGACTGCAATCCCGGCACCTCGCCACTGCTGTCGTTGCGGCTGGCTGCCGGAATGGCCTGCACCTTGTTCCGGCTGACACCGGAGGAAGCGCTGCGCGGAGTGACCGTGAACGCCGCGCGCGCGCTTGGCCTCGACGACCGCGGCACGCTGGCGGTTGGCCAGCGCGCCGACCTGGTGGTGTGGAACGCGCGCCAGCCGGCCGAACTGTGCTACTGGATCGGTGGAAACCTGGCCCGCAGGGTCTACGTGGCGGGCGAACCGGTTTCGCGGCGCAAACCGTCCAGGCGCTCGCCCAGCGCCTCGTAAAACGCCGCCGGCAAGTACGCCTGCACCGGCACCCGCCACCAGCCTGGCCGGGCGAAACGCCGGCATTTGACCGCGTCCTTGTCGGTCATCAGCAACGGCAGGCCATCGGCGAAATCCAGGTCGGTCGGCATGAAACCATGATGATCGGCGAAGGCATGCTCGATCACCTCGATGCCAGCGGCGCGCAGGCTGTCGAAGAAACGCCGCGGGTTGCCGATCGCCGCCACTGCATGGACACGCTGTCCGCTGAAACCGGCCAGTGCCTGCGTGCGGCCGTCGTCCAGCGCGATCACG
The DNA here is from genome assembly GCF_018101315.1 of Rhodanobacter sp. B2A1Ga4. NCBI lineage: Bacteria > Pseudomonadati > Pseudomonadota > Gammaproteobacteria > Lysobacterales > Rhodanobacteraceae > Rhodanobacter > Rhodanobacter sp. B2A1Ga4. Next base: position 997,067 of record NZ_JADBJR010000001.1, read on the forward strand.
TCGCCGCCGCGCAGTTGCATCGGGTACTCGCCCGGCTCGGCCACGCCGCCATTGCAGACGCGCAGGTCGACGCGCTGCAAACGGCTCAACGGTTCGCGCAATGGCCCGGCCGGCAGCAGCCGACGGTTGCCAAAGCGGCGGGTGCCGTCGATCACGCAGATTTCCACGTCGCGCGCCAGGCGATAGTGCTGCAGGCCGTCGTCGGCGACCAGCACATCGCAGCCGGCGTCCAGCAGCAGTCGTGCCGCCGCCGGCCGGTCGTGCCCTACCGCCACCGGCACGCCGCTGGCGTGGATCAGACAGGGTTCGTCGCCGACCTGTGCCGGGTCCGGCGCGTCGCCGAGCAACAGCGGTTCACGCTGGCTACCGCCGTAGCCGCGGCTGACCACGCCAGGCCGGTAACCGCGTGCACGCAGGGCACCGGCCAGCGCGATCGTCAGCGGCGTCTTGCCGGTGCCGCCGACGCTGAGGTTACCGATCACCACCACTGGCGCAGGCAAGCGCACGCTGCGCAGGATGCCGCTACGGTAGAGGCCACCGCGCAGACGGGTCACGACGCCATAAAGCGCTGCCAGCGGTGGCGCCCACCACGGTACCCGGCCGTTGCCGTACCAGGCTGATTCGAGCGTGTCGATCAGCGCCACGGGCGGCCCTCAGTCGCTGCCGAGATTCGCGGCGTGGTCGTGGAACTGCATCCGGTGCAATGCGGCGTACTGGCCGTCCAGCGCGATCAGCTCGGCGTGCGTGCCGCGCTCGATGATGCGGCCCTGCTCCATCACCGCGATCTGGTCGGCGCCTTCGATGGTGGACAGGCGATGTGCGATCACCAGCGTGGTGCGGTCGCGCATCAGGCGCTGCAGTGCCTGCTGGATCAGCTGTTCCGATTCGGTGTCGAGCGCGCTGGTCGCCTCGTCCAGCACCAGGATCGGCGCGTTCTTCAGGATCGCGCGGGCGATCGCGATGCGCTGGCGCTGGCCGCCGGACAACGTGTTGCCGCTCTGCCCGATCGGCGTGTGGATGCCTTGCGGCAGGCGCGCGATGAACTCCATCGCATTGGCCGCCTCGGCGGCGGCCACGATGTCCGCCTCGCTGGCGCCGGCCAGCTCACCGTAGGCGATGTTGTTGGCCACGGTGTCGTCGAACAGCACCACGCTTTGCCCGACCCAGGCGATCTGGCGGCGCAGCGAGGCCAGTGTGTAATCCTGATAGTCCTCGCCATCAAGCACGATGCGGCCGGCGCTGGGCGCGTAGAAACGCGGCAGCAGGCTGACCAGGCTGCTCTTGCCGCTGCCGGAGCGGCCGACCAAGGCGGTCACCGTGCCGGGGGCGCAATCCAGGTCGACACCGCGCAGGGCTTCGAAATCATTGCTCGGGTAAGTCAGGCGTACATCCTCGAAACGCAGGTCGCCACGCGTGCGCACCAGCTCGCGCGAACCCTGGTCGGTTTCCGGCGGCAAGTCGATGACCTCGAACAGGTCCTCCGCCGCGGAGATCCCGCGCTGGATGTTCGCCTGCACGGTGGCCAGACGCTTCAGCGACGGCATCATGGCGCCCATCGCGGTGAGCACGGCGATGAAAACGCCGGAAGAAATCTGGTCGATGACGCCCGGTCGCGTGCCCAGGAACACCAGCACCGCGAGCGCAAACGCCGCCACCGTCTGGATCGCGGTGCTCGAGCTGGCATTGGTTGCCGCGATCTTCAGGTTGAGTCGGCGCGCGCGATGGGTGACCTCGTCGAAACGGGCCGCTTCATGCTGCTGGCCGCCGTAGATGCGCACCTCGCGATGGGCACCGACCGATTCCTCCACCGTACCGGTGACCGACCCCATCATGCCCTGAATGCGCCGGCTGATCTGCCGGTAACGCCGGCTGACCACGGTGGCGATCAGCATGATCGCCGGGATCATTACCAGCAGCGCCAGCGTGAGGTAGGCACTGTTGTGCAACATCACGTAGAACATGCCGATCACGGTGACGCCTTCGGTCACCGCGATCTTCACCGCATCAGTCGAGGCCGAGGCGACCTGTTCGCTGGTGTAGGTGATGCGGGAAATCTGCTGGCCAGACGGCTCGCGGCCGAAGAAGGTCGCCGGCAGGCGCAGGTAGGACGCAAACACGTCGTGCTGTATGGCCTGCACGATGTTGCGCCCGATGTAGGAGATGCCGTAACTGCTGACGAAAGTGCCGATGCCGCGAATCGCAAAGATGGCCAGGATCCAGATCGGCATCCAGAAAATCAGGTATGGATCCTTGTTCAGGAACAGCTCGTCGAACATCGGCCTGAGCAGGTTGGTGAAAACCGCCAGGCCGCCACCGTCCACCGCCATGCCGACCAGTGCGATCAGGCCCACCGCCCAGTAAGGCCGGGTGTAGCCAAGCAGGCGCTTGTAGACGCGCCGACTCTCGGCATCCCACACACCGGTCTTGCTGGTGCTCACCGAGCGCTGCCCGGCTTGCTCGGCGTGGTGGCGATCGACAGCCGGGTGAAGCCGAGCTGGCCCAGCGCGTCCATCGCGGTGACCACGTCCTGGTGCGGCGTGTTCGCGTCGGCACGGATCGTCACCTGGCGCTCGCGCTCGGCGCCCGCATTGCGCGCTATGGTCTGCTTCAGCGCCTCGATGCCCTCGCCCATCACCTCGTCGCTGCCCACGTAGAAGCGGCCATCGCGGTCGATCATCACCGTCAGCGTCGGGGCGTTCATGTCCCGATCCTGCGTGCTCGCCTGCGGCAGGGTCACCTGCAGGCGCGAGTGCTGGATGAAGGTACTGGTCAGCACGAAGAACATCAGCAGGGTCAGCAGCACGTCGATCAACGGGATCACGTTGATCTCGAACTCGTCACCGCGGCGGTCGTTGCCGATACGCATCGGTGCGCCTCAGCCCGCGCTCGGTGCAGTCGGCACCGGCGCGCGCCGCGGCCGCACCGGCGCCGCGGCAGGGCTCGGGGTCAGCGTCAGGTCGTCGAGCAGCGCGGTGGCCTGCTTTTCCATCTCTATGCGGTAACCGGTCACGCGCGAGCGGAAGTAGCGGTGCAGCACGTAGGCGGGAATCGCCACGGTCAGGCCTGCCGCGGTGCAGATCAGCGCCTCGCCGATGCCGCCGGCCATCTTCGCCGGATCGCCGATACCGCCGGCCATCACGTCCATGAACATGCGGATCAGGCCAATCACGGTGCCGAACAGGCCCAGCAGCGGGCCGATCAGCGCGATCGTGCCCAGTGTGTTGAGGTAGCGCTCCATCCGGTGCACCACATGCCGGCCGGTATCCTCGATACGCTCCTTGATGATCTCGCGCGACTGCCTGCGCACGGTCAGCGCAGCGGCCAGCAGTTCGCCCAGCGGCGAACCGTTTGCCAGCGCCTCGACATGCTTCGGATCGAGCTGGCCGGAGCGCGCCCACTGGCGCACTTCGTCGCCCAGGCCCGGTGGCAGCACCGACTTGCGGCGCAGGGTCCAGCAGCGCTCCAGCACGATCGCCAGGGCAATCGCCGAGCAGATCAGGATGGGTGCCAACGCCCAACCACCAGCTAACAGGATTTCCAGCACTTTTCGACCCCAACGCGCGACCCGACAGGAAGCGCGCATGATAGCAGTCTCGCCCCGCGGTACTGCGGCATGCGTGGCATTCCCCGCCGGCCCGGTCACTCGCGCCAGTAGCGTGCCTGCCGCTGGCGCCAGCCCGGCTCGCGCCGCGGCGGCACGTCGGCGGGAAAATCCAGCGGGATAGCGCCTTCCCGGGCCGTATCGAACACCGGCACGTGGGCATCGGCGTAGCGCGCCATCACCTCCGGCCTGGGGTGGCCGAAGCGGTTGCGCCAGCCCGCCGACACCACCGCCAGCCGGGGTCGCACGGCGGCGATGAAGGCGGCGCTGGACGAAGTCCGACTGCCATGGTGTGGCACCAGCAGCACCGGTGCCGGGCCGGGGCCGAGTGCCGCCGCCACCTGCGGTTCCACCGCGGAGCTGATGTCGCCGGGCAGCAACAGGCGCCCGCCACGGCCCTCGACCAGCAACACACAGGAACTGTCGTTGTCGCGGTCGCCCGCGCCACGGGCCGGGTTCAGCATGCGAAAGCTCACGCCATCCCATTGCCATGCCTGGCCCGCCACGCACTGCTGCACCGGTACACGTACTCGCGATGGCTCGCCCGCATAGCGTTGCGCCTGCGGGAAGGCGTTCGCCACCGCTTCGGCGCCACCGGCGTGGTCGTTGTCGCCGTGGCTGACCATCAGCATGTCCAGCCTGCCGATGCCCAGCGCGTGGATCGACGGCAACACCACCGCCTCGCCCAGGTCGAAGCCGGACGGGTAACGCGCACCAGCGTCATACACCAGCACGTGGCCGCGGGTACGCAGCAGCACCGACAGGCCCTGCCCCACGTCGAGCACCCATACCTTGAACGCGCCCTCCGGCGGCGATGGATTCGGCGGCCACAGCAATGGCAGGAACAACACCAGGCCAAGCCAGCGCAGCGGCACGCCGCGCGGCAGGAACAACCACAACGCGCCGAGCACGGCCAGCAGCAGCGCGTGCGCCTGCACCGCGGGCAGATACCACTGTGCACCGGGCCAGCTCGCCATCTGCTCCAGCAGCCACCATTGCGCATGCGCGATCCGTGCGGCCAGCCACAGCACCGGCGCAGCCAGTGGTGGACACAGGCCCAGCAACAGCATGCCGAGCAAGGCGCACGGCACGATCACGAAGCTGACCACCGGCACTGCGACCAGGTTCGACAACGCGCCCACCAGCGAGGCCTGGCCGAAGAACCACAAGGTCAGCGGCAGCAGGGCCACCGTCATCAACAGTTGCCCGGCGGTCAGTTCGTGCAGGAACGCGCGCAAGCCACGCCCGCGCGACTGCAGGCACAGCATCAGGAACGCCACGCCGACAAACGACAGCCAGAACCCCGCGGCCAGCACCGCCAGCGGATCGACCAGCAGGATCGCGATCAGCGCCAGCGCCAGCGATTGTGCGCCGCTGCTGCCGCGCCGGCTGCAGCGCGCCAGCGCCACCACCGCGATCATCAACAAGGTGCGTACCGTGGGCAGGCCGAAGCCGGCCAGCGCGCTGTACAGCGCGGCCACCAGCAGCGCCGCCGCAGCCTGCACCTGCGGCCGCGGCCACCACAGACCCAGCCGTGGCCACAGCGCGTAGGCCAGCCAGGCCAGCCACACGCCGAACACCGCCGCCACGCCGACGTGGAAACCGGAAATCGCGATCAGGTGCGACACCCCGTTTGCGCGCGCCACGGCCCAGTCGCGCTGCTGCAAGGCGCGTGTGTCGCCGACCGTGAATGCCTGCAGCAGTGCCGCGTCGTGCCGGTCGCGCACCCGCGCCGCGATGCCACGAGCCACCGCGTCACGCACCCCGTCGATGCACCAACGCGCGCCGGCCAGCACCGCATTGTCCGGATCGTCGCGCACGTAACCGGTGGCGACAATGCCGCGCTCCAGCGCCGAACGTTCGCTGTCGGCGCCGCCTGGATCGAGCAGCCCGCGTGGCCGCTTCAGGCGCAACGACAGCCGCCAGCGCGAACACGGCTGCAGCGGCGGCGCATCCTCGTACCAGGCCACCGTGATGCGTCCACGCAGCGCAACCGGCTGGCCATCCAGCGTGGCCTGCTCCACCTGCAGCGTGAAGCGGCTGGCGTCCGGGTGCGCCAGCGGCAGGTCGGCGATCGTGCCGATGGCCACCAGGTCACGCCCTTCCAGCGCCCGCGGCAACCGCGCATCCATCGCGAGGCCGCCATGCCAGGCCGCCCACACCATGCCGAACAGCAGCCAGGCCAGCCAGCGCCAGCATGGGCAGCACCAGGCCAGCACGCCGGCCACCAACAGCGACAGGGCCAGGCACCAGTACGGCGGCAGTTGCGGCAGCCACTGCACCAGCAGCACGCCAGCCAGCAAGGCCAGGGCTGCCGTGACTGCCGTCATTCGCGTCATGCCACGCGCCCCATTCCATCCTGGAAGAGTGCGAGCCTAGCGCGGCGGCCGCAGCGGTGAAGATGAAAAATGTGTAGGCGGATGCCCAGACGACTTGCCGAACCCGTCAGGACGGGTCCCCTCCCCTGCGCAGCGGGGGAGGGTCAGGGAGGGGTGGCTCTTGATCTTGCCGTCTTGCCGCAAGCTCGGACTACCCCCACCCAACCTCCCCCTGCATGCAGGGGGAGGAGCGGAGCGTCAGGCGTTCGCGCTTTCCTGCAGCACGCCGTTGTGCAGCACCAGGGTGCGGTCCATCTTCGCCGCCAGGTGCGGGTCGTGGGTGACCAGCACGAAGCTGGTGCCGATCTCGCGGTTGAGCTCCAGCATCAGCGCGTAGACCTGCGCGGCGTTGCCCTCGTCGAGGTTGCCGGTGGGCTCGTCGCCGAGCACGCAGGCCGGCCGCGTCACCAGCGCGCGCGCCACCGCGCAGCGCTGGCGTTCGCCGCCGGACAGTTCGGACGGCTTATGATGCGTGCGCCCGCCCAGCCCGACACGTTCCAGCAAGGCCGCGGCCTGCTTCTGCGCCTCGGCGATCGCCGTGCCGCGGATCAGCAGCGGCATGCACACGTTCTCCAGCGCGGTGAACTCGGGCAGCAGGTGATGGAACTGGTAGATGAAGCCGAGCGAGCGGTTGCGCACGCGGCCGCGCTCGGCGTCGGACAGCTTCGACAGCACGCGGCCATCCACTTCCACTTCGCCGGCGGTCAGCGTATCCAGCCCGCCGATGATGTGCAGCAAGGTGCTCTTGCCCGAGCCGGAGGCGCCGACGATCGCCATCGTCTCGCCGCGCTTCAGGGTGAAGCTGACGTTACTCAGCACGTCGGTGCGCAGGCCGCCTTCGGCGTAGGTCTTGGCGACGCCACTGGCGCGCAGCACGTGTTCGGTGGCGGGTTTCATGATGGTCTTATTCATAACGCAGCGCCTGCGCCGGCTGCGTGCGCGAGGCGCGCCACGCGGGATAGAGGGTGGCCAGCAGCGAGAACGCGAAAGTCAGCAGCGCGGTCCAGCCCACGTCGTGCCAGTCGAGTCGGCTGGGCACCTCGCTGATGTAGTAGACGTCCGGCGACAGGAAGGTGACGTGGAAGGTGTGCTCGATCCACTTGATGATGCCCGGCAGCTTCCACGACAGCAGCGAGCCGAAGCCCACGCCGAAACCGATGCCGACGAAACCCACCAGCACGCCCTGCACCATGAACATGCCCATGATGCTGCGCGGGGTGGCGCCCAGCGTGCGCAGGATCGCGATGTCGGCCTGCTTGTCGGTGACCAGCATCATCAGCATCGAGATCAGGTTGATCACGGCGACCAGGATGATCAGCGACAGGATGATGAACATCACCATCTTTTCCATCGACAGCGCGGCGAACAGGTTTGCGTTGGTGTCCATCCAGGTCTGCACGCGGTAGACCTGGCCCAGCTGGTCGGCCAGTTCGCGCGCGACCGGGCGGGCGTTGAACAGGTCGTCGAGCTTCAGGCGGATGCCGGTGGGGCCGCTCAAGTCGTTGAGCTTTTCGGCATCGCTCATGTTGACCAGCGCCAGGCCGGAGTCGAACTGCTCCATGCCCAGCTCGAAGGTGCCCACCACGTGGAAGACGCGCATACGCGGCACGCTGCCCATCGGCGTGGCACGCAACTGCTGCACCGCCATGGTGACGCGGTCGCCGACGCTGACACCCAGCGTCATCGCCAGTTCGCGGCCCAGCACGATGTTCCAGCTGCCGGGAGTCAAGTCGGCGAGCCTGCCGTCGAGCATGTGCTTGTCGATGTCGACGACCTTTGGCTCCTGCGCTGGCTCGATGCCGCGCACCAGCGCGCCGCTGGAGCGTCGTGCCAGCAGCATCGCCTCGCTCTCCACGTACGGCGCGGCGCCCAGCACGTGCGGGTTGGCCTCGGCGATCTTGAGTGCGCGCGGCCAGTCCTGCACGCTCTCGCCGATGCCGGACACGGTGGCGTGCGAGATCGCGCCGAGGATGCGTGAGCGCATCTGGTAGTCGAAGCCGTTCATCACCGACATCACCGTAATCAGCGCGATCACGCTGATCGCGATGCACACGATCGACACGGTGGAGATGAAGGAGATGAACTGGTTGCGCCGTTTGGCGCGGGTGTAGCGCAGGCCGATGAAGAGTTCGAGCGGTCGGAACATGGGCGGGTCGCTGGTGGGAATCGCAGGGCGGGCCGCCCGGTCGCCCATTATCGGGCATTCGCTCGGACCGTGCTGCGGCGGCAAAGTTGCCGGACGGTCACAGCCGCGGCAGCGCCTCGCCCGGCTGGATCGTGGCCAGGCGCATGCGCAGGCGCCGGCGGATGTCCGCGTCGCTGTTGTCCGGCGCCAGCAGCAGCACCTGCATGCCACGCTCCGCCGTCCGCAGGCGTAGCAACACGAACGCGCCGAGCACGCGGAACGAGGACAGCATGGCCACCATGTCGTCATGGTTGCGCATGCGCAGCGTCCAGGCGTCGTCGGCACCCCAACCGGCCGCCACCACCGGACCCGCGGCCAGGCGGCGAAGCGCATGCCACGTGGCCAGCGACACGAGCACCGCCAGCAGCAGCTTCAGCCACATCGGCAGCGCGCTCAGCGCTACCGCGAGCAAAGCCAATGCGGCGACCAGCACCAGGGCCCGCCGCAGCCACCGCGACGGCCGGTATTCAAAGCCGATGGCGGGTGCGGATGTCATCGATGATCGCCTGCCAGTCCGTCCGCTGCGGACGCGCGTGACCCATCACCCAGTCCCACAGGTCCGGGTCCTGCACGTCGAGCAGCTCGTCGAACGCCTGCCGCCGCGCTTCGTCCGCATCGGCGAAGCATTCGTCCAGCCAGCCGCCGAACAGCGCGTCCAGTTCGCGCGTGCCGCGGCGAGTACGCCAGCGCAGGCGCTTGATGCGTGCTTCATCCATCACGAGGCTCGGTCGTTGTCCATGAAAGCGGAGTGTAGCCGTTGCACCAGAACGTGACAGGCCGCGCATGGCGGCCTGTCACGTATGGAACCTTGGCAAGACCGATCAGACCGAGCGCCGCTCCACCATCAGCTTCTTGATCTCCGCGATTGCCTTGGCCGGGTTGAGGCCCTTGGGACAGGTGCGCGTGCAGTTCATGATGGTGTGGCAGCGATACAGCTTGAACGGGTCTTCCAGGTCGTCCAGGCGGTCGCCGGTGGTTTCGTCGCGTGAGTCGACGATCCAGCGGTAGGCCTGCAGCAGGATCGCCGGGCCGAGGTACTTGTCGCCGTTCCACCAGTAGCTGGGGCAACTGGTGGAGCAGCACGCGCACAGGATGCATTCGTACAGGCCGTCGAGCTTCTTGCGGTCTTCCGGCGACTGCAGGCGTTCCTTGTCGGGCACCGCGCTCTGCGTGCGGATCCACGGCTTGATCGAGGCGTACTGGGCGTAGAAATGGGTGAGGTCGGGCACCAGATCCTTCACCACCGGCATGTGCGGCAACGGGTAGATCTTCACGTCGCCCGACGCCACCTTGTCGATCGCGCAGATGCAGGCCAGCGTGTTGGTGCCGTCGATGTTCATGGCGCACGAGCCGCAGATGCCTTCGCGACAGGAGCGACGCAGCGTGAGCGTGGGGTCGATCTCGTTCTTGATCTTCAGCAGCGCGTCCAGAACCATCGGCCCGCACGCGGCCAGGTCGACCTCGTAGGTGTCGATGCGCGGGTTCTGGTCGTCGTCCGGACTCCAGCGATAGATGCGGAAGGTACGCGGCTTCTTCGCGTCCTTCGCCGGGTAGTGCTTGCCCGGCTGGATCTTGGAATTCTTGGGTAGCGAAAACTCTGCCACAGTGGCTCTCCAGTCCGGATATCAGTAAACGCGCTTCTTCGGCGGCACCACTTCGACCTCGTCGGAGAGGGTGAACATGTGCACCGGGCGGTAGTCGAAGCTGGTCTTGCCGTGCTCGTCCACCTTGACCAGGGTATGTTTCATCCACTCGGCGTCGTTGCGATCGGGGAAGTCCTCGCGCGCATGGGCGCCGCGGCTCTCCGGACGCTGCTCGGCCGAGTGCATGGTGCCCACCGCCTGGTCGAGCAGGTTGGCCAGCTCCAGCGTCTCGATCAGGTCGGAGTTCCACACCAGCGAACGGTCACTGACCTTCACCTGCTGGAACGAGGCGTGCACCTTGTCGATCTTCGCGCAGCCTTCCTTCAGCGTCTCGCCGGTGCGGAACACCGCGGCGTCGGCCTGCATGGTGCGCTGCATGTCGAGGCGGATCTGCGCAGTGGATAGTTCGCCATCGGCGTGGCGCAGGCCGTCGAAGCGGGCCAGCGCCTTGTCCAGCGCGCTGGCCGGCAGATCCTTGTGCGCGGCACCGGGCTGGATGAGTTCGGCGCAGCGATGCGCCACCGCGCGGCCGAACACCACCAGGTCGAGCAGCGAGTTGGAGCCCAGGCGGTTGCCGCCATGCACCGATACGCAGGCCGCTTCGCCGATGGCAAACAGGCCCGGCACGACGGCGTCGACGTCGTCACCCTTCTTCTGCACCACTTCGCCGTGGTAATTGGTGGGGATGCCGCCCATGTTGTAGTGCACGGTGGGCAGGATCGGGATCGGCTCGCGGGTCACGTCCACGCCGGCGAAGATGCGCGCCGACTCGGCGATGCCGGGCAGCCGCTCGTGGATCACCTCGGGGCCGAGGTGCATCAGGTTGAGGAAGGCGTGGTCCTTGTGCTCGCCCACGCCGCGGCCTTCGCGGATCTCGATGGTGATGGCGCGGCTGACCACGTCGCGCGAAGCCAGGTCCTTCGCGCTGGGCGCGTAGCGCTCCATGAAGCGCTCGCCCTTGGAATTGGTGAGGTAGCCACCCTCGCCACGCACGCCCTCGGTGATCAGGCAGCCGGCGCCGTAGATGCCGGTGGGGTGGAACTGCACGAACTCCAGATCCTGCAACGCCAGGCCGGCACGCAGCACCATGCCGCCGCCGTCGCCGGTGCAGGTGTGCGCCGAGGTGGCGCTGAAGTAGGCGCGGCCATAGCCGCCGGTGGCCAGCACCACGGCCTGGCCGCGGAACACGTGCAGCGTGCCCTCGTTCATGTCCAGCGCCAGCACGCCGCCGCAGACGCCTTCCTCGTCGAAGATCAGGTCGGTGGCGAAGTATTCGACGAAGAACGTGGCGTCGTGCGCCAGCGCCTGCTGGTACAGCGTGTGCAGGATCGCGTGACCGGTGCGGTCGGCCGCGGCGCAGGTGCGCTGCGCGGTGCCCTTGCCGTAATGCGTGGTCATGCCGCCGAACGGGCGCTGGTAGATGTGGCCGTCCTCGGTACGCGAGAACGGCACGCCGTAGTGCTCCAGTTCGATCACCGACTGCGGCGCGTTCTTGCACATGTACTCGATCGCGTCCTGGTCGCCCAGCCAGTCGCCGCCCTTCACGGTGTCGTAGAAGTGGAAGCGCCAGTCGTCCTCGCCCATGTTGCCCAGCGCGGCGGCGATGCCGCCCTGCGCCGCCACGGTATGCGAGCGGGTCGGGAACACCTTGGTGATGCAGGCGGCCTTCAGCCCCTTCTCGGCCAGACCGAAGGTGGCACGGAGGCCCGCGCCGCCGGCGCCGACCACCACCACGTCGTACTTGTGCTGCTGGATCTTGTAGCTTTCCACGGTCTCAGACTCCCAATGCGATGCGCAGCACGGCCAGCACGCCCGCGAGCGCGCACAGCACCGCGAGGAACTTGATCGCCACCAGCAGCACCACTTCCTTCCAGCGGGTGTGCACGTAATCCTCGATCACCACCTGCAGGCCGAGCACGGCATGCCAGAACGCGGTGACCACGAACAGTATCAGCAACAGCGCATTCCACGGCTTGGCCACCATGGCCTTCGCCGTGGCGTAGTCGGCGTGCAGCAGGGAGAGCACGGTGACCAGGAACCACAGGCCGAGCACGATCAGCGCGGCGGCGGTGACGCGCTGTACCCACCAGTGATCCACGCCGTGCTGCGCCGAGCCCAGGCCACGCGCATGCTTCATCGGATGGCGCAGCTGGCTGCGCACGTCGTCGGTACCCACGCGCAGGTTCATGCCACACCTCCTTGAGCAAGCACGCAGGCCCAGATGAGTATCGTGAGCACGAAGCTACCGATCACCGACAGCCAGCTCGAACGCACGAACTGGGGAATCGCGTAACCGGCACCGGTGTCCTGCACCAGGTGACGGATGCCGTTGCACAGGTGATAGCTGAGCGCCCAGCTCCAGCCCACCAGGAGAATGAGGCCGATGGGACTGCCGGTGCAGGTCTTGAACTGCTCGAAAGCCGCCTCGCCGGAGGCCAGCGCCAGAATCCCCCACACCACCAGCAGAGTGCCGATGGCCAGCGCGATGCCGGTGGCGCGATGCAGGATGGAGGTCACCATCTGTATCTGCCACCTGTAGACCTGCAGGTGCGGGGAGAGCGGTCGTTGCGTATCTGCCATGGCGGCCATCCTGTGTGGAATCGCTGATGTCCATGCCGCACCTTCCCCTGTCCTGATGCGCGACGACAACGAGCGCCGCGCGGTCGTTCAGAAGTCGATACAGCGCCCGTTCTTTTCCCAATCGCCATAACGCGTGGGATCGGGGGCCGGCTTCTCCTCCGACACTTTGTCCGCCACCGGCCTGACGGGCACGGCAGTCGTCTCCGTCGAAACGGAGGCAGGTGTGGACTCGGCGGGAGAGGAGGTATCGGACATGGTTTTTGTAAGCCGCCAAAGGTTAATACTTGCGGCAATGCAGTACAACCATGCGACACGTCCGGCGAAGTCCCGACTGGCGGATCGCACTTGTGCCCGATGCCACCTGCCCCCAATTCTGGCTGACTCATGCCGACACACCATCCTGCCGAAACCCTGTTGATCGAAGGCCCCGACGCGACGGCTTTCGCGCACGCGCAGTTCAGCAGCGCAGTCAGCTCACTCGCCACCGGCCAGTGGCAATTCAGTGCGTGGCTCGACCCGCAGGGACGCGTGCGTGCGCTGTTCCAGTTGGCCCGGCTTGCCGACGAGCGCTACCTGCTGCTGCTGCGCGGAGGCATCGCCACGACGCTGGCCGATGCGCTGCGACGCTTCGTGTTTCGCTCGAAACTCGGCGTGACGGCATTGCCGCCGCGCATGCTCGCGACCGGTCCGGCACTGCCGCTGCACACGGTCGTCGACGATGGCGAAGCCGTGTCACTCGGCTGCGACACGCACAGTCTGCGCATCATCGCCTCCGCTGTGGGCGACGACGCATGGCGCTTGCCGCAACTGCGCGCAGGCTGGCCCTGGTTGCCGACACCACTGCTGGGCGAACTGTTGCCATCGGCCTTGTCGCTGCAGCGCCTGCATGCAGTCGCCGTTGACAAGGGCTGTTATCCGGGCCAGGAAATCGTCGCGCGGCTACATTTTCGCGGCGGGCACAAACGACACCTGCATTGCGTCAGATTGTCGCAAGCGGCGAGTGCCGGCGACACACTGCGACGTGATGGCCGCGATGTCGGCTGCGTGCTCGATGTCGTCACGACAGGCGACGGCATCGAGGCGCTCGTCGTGTTGAGCGATGACGTCGCTGCGCAGGCCACCACCGGACATGCACAAACATTCGATGACGATCTTGCGATCGAAATCCTTGCGTCATGGCCAGCGTGAGCGATAGCTGTCGACGCAGATGAATTTCGCGTGTGGACCTTGTCAATGAATCGTGAGCCTCAGTTAAACTTCGCCACCCCGGCACTTGCCAGCGGCAGATTCCGCCACTAGGCTCCGCCGATCGAATATCGCGGCATCCGGAACACGGGGTGCCGATACACGCGACGAACCGGAAGAATCCGAATCGGCGCGACCCGGTAGCAGCAACGCCGGATGGAACACGCCTCGCAGCCAACGAGTGCGCAGTAGTCGAAGGCAACACGGCCGAACGGCCGCACGACGCCCGACAACATCAAAATCCCCCGATCGGCGCAACCCCGTCGTTCGACCCGCCACAGTCCCGTGGCAAAGCGCCATGGCCACAAGTTTCGGCCATGGTGATTGATCCAGGTGGAACGGCCTGCCCGCCCGTCCACCGCAACGGCGCACAAAGCTGCAGTCTGCTTTGTGCGTACAGCACGCTGGAGGCAGAACCATGAAACTTTCCATGCTGTTGTGGCTGACGACACTCATGCCCCAGCCCGTCGCTGACCAGGCCTGCCTGGCCACCACTGTCTATCTCGAGGCACGCAGCGAACCGACCAACGGCCAGCTCGCCGTGGCGGAAGTGGCACTGCGACGACGCGACCGCGGGCGCTGGGGCGACACCGTGTGCAAGGTGGTGACTTCGCCTCACCAGTTCGCCACGACGACTACGCCTGGCTCGTTCGAGATCACCAACCTGGAAGCCTTCAACAAGGCATGGCAGGTAGCCGGCACGTCGATCCGGAACTGGCAACTGCCGCTCGCGCAACGCCGCATGCTGGTACCGCGCGCCGATCACTTCGCCACGACCGCGATCGCACCTGCCTGGTCGCGCAACCGCCCCAGCGTGACGATCGGCGAACATGCGTTCTATGCCGTGAACTGATTCGCGCATCGGCAAAGAAATAAAAAAGGCCCTCTTTCGAGGGCCTTTTTATTCAGACGTCCAGACGTCCAGACGTATTTACTTAACGCGGATAGACCTGATCGCCGCGTACCTCGACATAGTCGCCGTTGCGCACGCCGGGGTTCTCGCGCTGGGTCACCGTGGCGTACTGGCCGTTGTCCAGCCGCACCACGATGCGCCAGGCGACGTCGCTGCCGCTGTTGCGCTTGCCGATCTGGTTGCCGACGACGCCACCGGCCACCGCACCGACCACGGTGGCGGCCTTGCGGCCATCACCCTTGCCGACCTGGTTGCCGAGCACGCCGCCGGCCACCGCACCGATGATCGCGCCCAGCGTGCCACCGTTGCCGCTGCTGCCATCGATGTAGACCTGCTGCACCTCCTGCACCACGCCACAAGCCTGGCAGCGGCCGCTGCGATCACCATAGCCGTAGCTGCCCTGCTGCCCCTGGTAGCCACGGTTGTAGTTGCCATTGTTGCCGTACGGTGCGGAGGCGCAGCCGGCGAGGGCCAGACCGGCACTCATCGCAGCGGCCAGGGCGAACTTGCTGGTCAGTGCATTCATGGGATCACTTCCTTTTCTGGGTCGTTTCAACGGGCGTCGGACACGGCCGTCACGCCTTCCTGCACCTGCACGCGGTCGCCCGGATCGTGGTCCATCCGCACGGTGCGG
The DNA here is from genome assembly GCF_018101315.1 of Rhodanobacter sp. B2A1Ga4. Classification (NCBI taxonomy): domain Bacteria; kingdom Pseudomonadati; phylum Pseudomonadota; class Gammaproteobacteria; order Lysobacterales; family Rhodanobacteraceae; genus Rhodanobacter; species Rhodanobacter sp. B2A1Ga4. Next base: position 1,012,246 of record NZ_JADBJR010000001.1, read on the forward strand.
GTGACGCCGTTGTATTCGTAGCGGACGTCGTAACCGACGATCTTGCTGCTGGTGTCGTTGACGGTTTCGCACTTGCGCTCCACCGTCGATTCCACCTGGGCGTGCTGGCGGCTGGCCTGGATGCGGTTGCCGGCATAACCACCGCCGACCGCACCGGCCACCGTGGCCAGCGTCTTGCCCTTGCCGCCGCCGATCTGGTTGCCGACCAGGCCACCAACGACCGCGCCGATCGCGGTGCCGGCGATGCGGTGTTCGTCCTTCGGCGGCTCGGTATGCGTGACCGTCTCGTCATGACAGACCTGCTTCGGGTGGTTCACCGTCGAGTGCACCGGGTCGACGCTGACGACCTTGGCGTACTTGACCCCGGCATCCGCGCCCGCACTGGTGCCCGCATCGGCGGAAGCGTTGGAAGCGCCTGCGTCCGCATTGCGGTTGCAGGCCGAGAGGCCAGTCGCGAGTACCGCCGCGATGGCGACATTGAGTACATTGGCTGTCAACCTGTTCATCACAATCCTCTCCTCTGTTTGTTGTTGGCGGCATCGCCGGCGCCTGCCGCACCAGCGCAATAACGTGCGTGTCCATTGGACCGTTGTTCAACTGAATCGCAGCTAGCTCACGCTCGTTACATTATCTTCACGTTGCAGCCGCGGAACTCTCTGCCAGTGCACGAAAAGCGAACCATGTCTCATCTCGTCGACAGTCACGTCCATCTCGATGACGACGCCTTCGGCAGCGATCGTGACGCGATCATCGCACGTGCCCGCCTGGCCGGGGTTGGCACGATGGTCATTCCTGCCGTCGATGCCGGCAGCTGGCCGACGATCCGCGATCTCTGCGCCCGCCATGTCGGGCTGCACCCTGCCTACGGGCTGCACCCGATGTTCCTGTCGCAGCATGCGCCGGAACATGTCGACGCGCTGTCTTCCTGGCTGAACGAAAACCATCCGGTGGCGGTCGGCGAGATCGGTCTGGATTTCCACGTGGACGGGCTCGACCGCGAGCTGCAGCGGCACTACTTCTCGCGCCAGCTGCAGCTGGCGCAGGAGCATGACCTGCCGGTGATCGTGCACGCCCGCGGTGCACTGGAGGAGGTCACGCTGACCTTGCGCCGCAGTAGCAAGCTGCGCGGCGTGGTGCACAGCTTCTCCGGCAGCGAGCAGCAGGCACGCCAGTTGTGGGATCTGGGCTTCCACCTGGGCATCGGCGGCCCGGTGACCTACGAACGCGCGCAGCGCCTGCGCCGGATCGTGGCGCAGATGCCGATCGAGTTTCTGCTGCTGGAAAGCGACGCCCCGGACCAGCCCGGCGCCGCCCACCGCGGCGAGCGCAACGAACCGGCCCACGTCACCGAGGTCCTGCGCTGCATCGCGGCGCTGCGCAACGCGCCGGAAGCGGAGATTGCCGCCGCCACCAGCGCCAACGCCCGCCGGCTGTTCCAGCTCGACTGACACCCACGCCATCCGTCACTTGCCAACGGTGATCGGGGTCTGCTAATTTTTATTTCACTGGTGAACTATGAGTCAGTGAAATGGCACGCTTGGCAAACTGCATCACGATGATGGACGAAGGCGTCGGTCGGGTCAGCCAGATCATCCCGCAGGTACCTGCGCTCGAAGCACGGCTGTGCCGGCTGATGCTGATGCTGGGCGACGACATCGAGGAAGAGCTCGAATTCAAGCTGAAGGCGCACAAGCTCAACCACAGCGAATTCCTGACCCTGATGATCCTGTACAGCCGCCCGGACGGCAGCTCGACCCCGGGCGAGCTGTGCGAGTACACCTCGCAGGGCGCCACCAACATGACCCGCATCGCCAACACGCTGGTCAAGCGCGGGCTGATCACCCGCGGCGGCAGCGAACAGGACCGCCGCCGCGTGCTGATCCGCATCGCCCCGGCCGGGCGGCGCTTCGTGCAGAAGATGCTGCCGCCGATGTTCCCCCGCGTCGCCACCATGTTCGCCGGCTTCAGCGACACCGACAAACGCCAGCTCGACCGCCTGCTGCGCAAGCTGGCCGGCAACCTCGACCAGCTGGGCGAAAGCCGCCTCCCATGAAGGACATCCTGATGAAACATGCCCCGCTCCGCGGTCGCACGGTGCTGGTCGCCGCAATGGTGCTGGCGCTGGCCGGCTGCGCCGCCGTGCCGGCCAGGCTCGGCGCGCCGGCGCTGCGCGAAGATGTGCCGCTGGCCGGCCTGCAGGCTCCCGTTCGCGCCGGCTGGCCAAGCGCCCAATGGTGGCGCCAGTACGGCGACCCGCAACTGGACGATCTGATGGATCGCGCCATGCGGCAGTCGCCGGACCTGGCGCTGGCGCAGAGCCGCGTGCAGAGCGCCGAGCAGTCGGCGAAGCTCGCCGCGGCGCAGCTCGGGCTGTCGGTCAACGGCAGCGCGCAGGTGTCGCGCCAGCGGCTGAGCGACCACGGCCTGATCCCCAGCCAGTTCCTCGGCTTCAGCTGGTACAACCAGGCCGACCTCGGCGTGCAGTTGCAGTACGACTTCGACTGGTGGGGCAAGCAGCGCGCGACGATGGAAGCTGCGCTGGACCAGGCGCACGCCGCGGAGGCGCAGCGCAGCGCCGCCGCGCTGGCGATCCAGTACGCCGTCGCCGATACCTACTTCGGCTGGCAGGCCGACCAGGCGCGGTTGCAGCTGGCCGACCGCTTGCTGGCCACGCAGCAGCAGTTCGCCGATATCGCCGAGCTGCGCGTGCGCCAGGGCGTGGACCTTCCCGATGAAGCGCAGAAGGCCCGCGCCCAGCTGGCCGCGGTGCGCGAGATGCGCGTGGCGCTCGACGGCTCGGCGCAGATCCGCCGTGCCGCGCTGGCCTCGCTGCTCGGCGTGGCGCCGGCCGACCTGGCCGGTCTGCAGCCGCGGCCGCTGCCGACGATCGAACGTGGCGTGCCGGCGAACGGCGGGCTGGACCTGATCGCGCGCCGCCCCGACATCGCCGCCAGCCGCTGGCAGGTCGAAGCCGCGCTGAAGCAGACCGACGCCGCGCGCGCCGAGTTCTTCCCCGACATCAGCCTCACCGCCCTGGCCGGCCTGTCCAGCATCGACATGGGCAAGCTGCTCACCGCCGGCAGCCGCACCTTCGCGCTGACCCCGGCGCTGCACCTGCCGATCTTCAACGGCGGCGCGCTCGAGGCGAACTACGGCGTCAGCAAGGCCCGGCTCGACGCGGCCGTGGCGCAGTACGACAGCACCGTGCTGGCCGCCGCGCGCGAAGTGGCGACGCAAGCCTTGAGCGCCGAGCAGGTCGCCGCCCGCCAGCGCGAGCAGCAGGCCCAGCTCGACGCCGACCAGCGCCTGCTGGCGAATGCGCAGGCGCGGGCTCGCCAGGGCGTGCGCGACCTGCGCGAAAGCCTGGGCGCGCAAGCCGCGCTGCTGCAGCAACGCGACGCCGCCGCCCAGTTGCAGGCACAGGCGGTGAGTACCGACCTGGCCCTGATCAAGGCACTCGGCGGCGGCTACCGCGCCACCGCCGACGCCGCCACCTCCCCTTCCTCTTCTGTTACCGCCGGAGCCGCCCAGCATGAGCGCCACTGAATCCGCCAAGTCCTCCGTCGACGCCAGCGACAGCGGCATGGCCGCGAAGAACCCGGCCAAACGCCGCCGCGCACTGCTGATCGTGTCCGGTATCTTCATCCTGGCCGGACTGCTGTGGTTCCTGCTGTGGTTCTTCGTGCTGTCGACCCGGGTGAAGACCGACAACGCCTACGTCGGCGGCAACCAGGTGGCGATCTCGGCCCAGGTGCCGGGCACGGTGGTGGCGATCCTCGCCGACGACACGCAGCACGTCGAGGCCGGCCAGGTGCTGGTGAAGCTGGACAGCACCGACGCCGACACCCGCCTGGCACAAGCGCGCAGCGCGCTGGCGCAGGCCGTGCGCGGCGTGCGCCAGCAGACCAGCTCGGCCACCGGCGCCGATGCCCAGGTGGTCGCCGCGAAGCTCGACCTGAAGAAGGCCGAAGCGGACCTGCAGCGGCGCCTGCCGCTGATCGCCGCGCAGGCCGAATCGCCGGAGATCGTGCAGCATCTGCGCGACGGCGTGGAGCAGGCGCGCGCCGCGGTGAACGCCGCCGAGGCGCAGGCCGCCGCCGCGCACGCGGCGATCGAAGGCACCGACGTGGCGCAGAACCCGGTGGTGCTGCAGGCCCGCGCGAACTTCCGCGCCGCCTGGGTCGCCGCGCAGCGCAACGCGATCTACGCGCCGGTGTCCGGCTACGTGGCCGAGCGCAGCGTGCAGCTGGGCAACAGCGTGCAACCAGGCCAGCAGCTGATGACCGTGGTGCCGCTGCACGACCTGTGGATCGATGCGAACTTCAAGGAAGGCCAGCTGCGCCACATCCGCATCGGCCAGCCGGCGAAGATCGTCTCCGACCTGTATGGCAGCGACGCCGAGTACCACGGCAAGGTGGTCGGCCTGGGTGCCGGCACCGGCAGCGTGTTCTCGCTGCTGCCGGCGCAGAACGCCACCGGCAACTGGATCAAGGTGGTGCAGCGCGTGCCGGTGCGCATCGCGCTGGACAACCAGGAACTGGACAAGCACCCGCTGCGCATCGGCCTGTCCACCGACGTCACCGTCGACATCAGCCATGACCAGGGCAGCGTGCTGGCCAACACGCCGACGCAGCAGCCGGTGGCGCAGACCGACGTCTACGAACAGATGGCCAGCAAGGCCGACGCGGAAGCGGAGCGGATCATCCGCGCCAACCTGCCCCACGCCACCGCCGCGAACTGAACCACACCATGGCCGCCACGCCGAACGACGCCACCTCCGACGCCGCCCCGCTGAAGCCGCTGCATGGCGGCCCGCTGGCGCTGCTCACCATCGCCGTCGCGTTCAGCACCTTCATGGAGGTGCTGGACATGACGATCGTCAACGTCGCGGTGCCGCACATCGCCGGCAGCCTCGGCGTGAGCCCCAGCGAAGGCACCTGGACGATCAGCTCCTACGCGCTGGCCAGCGCGATCATGCAGCCGCTCACCGGCTGGCTGGCGCGCCGTTTCGGCGAGGTGAAGACCTTCGTCGGCTCGGTGCTGCTGTTCGTGGTGTTCTCGATGCTGTGCGGCCTGGCCACCAGCATGCCGATGCTGGTGATCGGCCGCCTGCTGCAGGGCGCCGGTTCCGGCCCGATGGTGGCGCTGTCGCTGACCCTGCTGCTGTCGAATTATCCAAAGGAAAAACAGGGCATCGCGCTGGCGCTGTGGGCGATGACCGTGGTGGTGGCGCCGATCTTCGGACCGATCCTGGGCGGCTGGCTGACCGACAACTTCTCGTGGCCGTGGATCTTCTTCATCAACCTGCCGGTCGGGCTGGCGGCAGCGGTGATCACCTGGGGTTTGCTGCGCAAGCGCGAGACGAAGACCTACAAGGCGCCGATCGACATGATCGGCCTGCTGTTGCTGGTGGTCGGCGTGGGCGCGCTGCAATTCATGCTGGACAACGGCAACGACCACGACTGGTTCGCCTCGCCGATGATCCTGGTGCTGGGCCTCACCGCGCTGGTCTGCATCACCTTCCTGATCGTGTGGGAGCTGCATGCGAAACATCCGGTGGTGGATCTGTCGCTGTTCAGGCAACGCAACTTCACCGTCGGCGTGGTCAGCCTGTCGCTGGGCATGTTCGCGTTCTTCGGCATCAACGTGGTGTTCCCGCTGTGGCTGCAGATCACCCTGGGCTACACCGCCACCTGGGCCGGCCTGGCCACCGCGCCGGTCGGCGTGCTGGCGTTCCTGATCGCGCCGGTGCTGGGCAAGAACATGCACCGGCTGGACCTGCGTGCGGTGGTGACGTTCGCCTTCCTGGTGTTCGCCGGCACCGCGTACTGGTTCTCCACCTTCGACAGCTCCGCCTCGTTCTCTGCCCTGGTGGTGCCACGCTTCGTGATGGGCCTGGCGATCCCCTGCTTCTTCATCCCGCTGAACCAGGTCTACCTGTCCGGCCTGCCGGTGGACCAGATCGCCAGCGCCTCGGGGCTGTCCAATTTCTGCCGCACGATCGGCTCCAGCGTATCCACCGCAATCATGGTGACCTTGTGGCAGCACCGCGGCGAGTCGCACCACGCGACGCTGACCGAGTACGTCAGCCCCGGCCACCCGGCTGCCACCGGGTTCGTCGGGCAGCTGACGCATGGCGGGCTGTCGCACACACAGAGCCTGGGCCTGATCGACCAATTGCTGACCCGCGAGGCGCTGACGCTGGCGGTGAACGACGTGTTCTGGGCCTGCGCGATCCTGTTCGTGCTGCTGATTCCGGTGCTGTGGTTCGCCAAACCGCCGTTTGGCAGCGCCGGCGGCGCGGCCGGCCATTGAAGCGTCTGCCCCTGGAAATGCTGCGGCCACCGGCCGCAGCATGAAAACCGGCCACCGGCTGGTGCGGCGCAATATCTTCTGCTAGCGTTCGCCGCATGGCACAAACAAAACGCACCATCAAGAAGTATCCGAACCGGCGTCTCTACGACACGGAAATCTCCAGCTACATCACGCTGGAGGAGGTCCGCCAGCTGGTGCTGGACAACGAGGACTTCGAGGTACGCGACGCCAAGAGCGGCGAGGACCTGACCCGTTCGGTCCTGCTGCAGATCATCTCCGAGCACGAGGACAAGGGGCAGCCGATGCTGTCGCCGCAACTGCTCAGCCAGATCATCCGCTTCTATGGCGATTCGCTGCAGGGCTTCATGGGTCCTTACCTGGAGCGCAGCCTGCAGGTCTTCCTCGACCAGCAGACGCAGTTCCGCAGCCAGCTCAACAGCCTGATGGGGCAGACCCCCTGGAACACGCTGAACGACCTGACCGAACGCAACCTGGCCGCGTTCCAGGCCATGCAGCGCGGGCTGATGGATACTGCCGCCCAGGTGATCCCGACCCCGGGCACCGGCACTCGCGGCGGCAAGAAATCCGGCTGATTCCAGCCCGGTCGACGGCGCGCATCGACGCGCCGTCCGTTGGTTTCCCCTGACACCGATCGCTGCAGCACAGCACGTGCTGTCCTGCGGCATGATCCCGCCGATGGATGCACTGGCATGAGCCAAACCGACCCTCGTTCGCGCGTCGCCCTGGTTACTGGCGGCATCGGTGGCCTTGGCACGGAAATCTGCCGCCAGCTGGCCCGGGCCGGCTGCCGGGTGATCGCGCTTGACCTTGCTTCGCGCGAAGATCGCGTGGCGGCTTTCCATGACGAGGTCGCCGACTGCAACGGTGCCATCACGTTCGAACCGGCTGACGTCAGCGATTTCGACAGTTGCCAGGAACTGGTCGCCCGCCTTGAACAGCAGCACGGCAGCGTCGACATCCTGGTCAACGCCGCCGGTATCACCCGCGACGCCAGCCTGCGCAAGATGACGCCGCAGCAATGGCACGAGCTGATGCGGGTGAACCTCGATGGCGTATTCAACATGTGCCGCCACGTGGTCGAAGGCATGACCGCGCGCGGCTTCGGCCGCATCGTCAATATCAGCTCGGTGAACGGCCAGACCGGCCAGTTCGGGCAGACCAACTACTCCGCGGCCAAGGCCGGCGTGCACGGCTTCAGCATGGCTCTGGCGCGCGAGACCGCGCGCAAGGGCGTCACCGTCAACACCGTCTCGCCCGGCTACTGCGACACCCCGATGGTCGCCGCCGTACCGGCCGATATCCGCGCGCAGATCATCGCCGACATCCCGGTCGGCCGGCTCGGCCTGCCGTCCGACATCGCCCGCGCCGTCGCCTTCCTCGCCGCCGACGACGCCAGCTACATCACCGGCGCCAACCTGCCGGTGAACGGTGGCTATTTCATGAGCTTCTGAGTCGGCCTAGCCGAAGATTCCTGCGTCGTGGCGTGACCCAGTCGCCGGAAATATCAGCCGCGGAACCTGCCGGGCGTTGACCTAGGCTGGCAAGAGGTCGTAATTTCCTGCGATCCGGTTGCCCATCTGTCCTGGGGGGGACATCGCGCACACCGGACTGCAAGACGCCCTGCCGGGGCGTCTTTCCAATCATGAGGAGGGGAACCACAGATGATGCATAAACCACTTGCCGCGGCGCTGTTGGGCGCCATCGGCCTGGCCGCCATGTCCGATGCCGGCGCTGCCACCCACGCACGCGTCCAGGCCCAATCCCTGGGCCAGATCGCGCCGGCCGCCCTGGCCAATCGCATCGGCCTGGAAGCCGACGCCGCGCTGTCACCACGCTTGCAGATGCGTACTGCCCAGGGGACCCTGAAGACCCGCGAACAACAGACCTTCCGCGGCGTGCCCGTGTACGGCCGCAGCGTCGTGGTGGAACATGACGGCAGCGGCAACGTGCTCGGCGTCAGCGGCGAAATTTCCCGCGGTATCGGCCACGACATCGCCTCGGTCGCTCCCGCCATCAGCGGCGCCCGTGCCGCCGCCCTGTTGCGCACGCATGCCGGCCTGCTGCCGCTCGGCATCGGCGTCAACGGCATCCAGGACGGCGACATCCAGAACGCGAAGAGCGACCTGTACGTCTACGCCGAAGGCAACCGCGCCCGCCTCGCCTACCTCACTTCGTTCTTCGTCGACCGCAGTGGCAGCCCGACGCGCCCGATGGCGATCATCGACGCCAACACCGGGGAAGTGATCCAGTTCTGGGAAGGCCTCACCACCAAGGGCAAGCCGGGCGGCGGTGGTGGCAGCACCGGCACGCCGGCCCTCGCCACCGGCGCCGGCGGCAACCTGAAGACCGGCCAGTATCTCTACGGCACCGACTATGCCTCGCTCGCGGTCACCCAGTCCGGCTCCACCTGCTACATGCAGAACCCGGACGTGAAGACCAACAACATGGCCGGCAGCACGCGCACAGGTACGCTGTGGAGCTTCATCTGCCCGAACAGCAGCGGCGACGCCGCGAACGGCGCCTATTCGCCGATCAACGACGCGCACCACTTCGGCAGCGTCGTGCATGACATGTACAACACCTGGCTCGGCGCGCCGCCGCTGAGCTTCTCGCTGGTGATGAACGTGCACTACGGCCGCAACTACGAGAACGCGTTCTGGAACGGCACGTCGATGAACTTCGGCGACGGCGCCAGCTACTTCTACCCGCTGACCTCGCTGGACGTGACCAGCCACGAAATCAGCCACGGCTTCACCGAGCAGCACTCCAACCTGCAGTACTCCGGCCAGTCCGGCGGCATGAACGAGGCGTTCTCGGACATGGCCGGCGAAGCGGCCGAGTACTTCGACCGCGGCGGCAACGACTGGCTGGTCGGCGCCGACATCATCAAGAACGGCACCGCGCTGCGCTGGATGTGCACGCCGACCCAGGACGGCCGCTCGATCGACAACGCCGCCAACTTCACCAGCTCGATGGACGTGCACTATTCCAGCGGCGTCTACAACAAGGCGTTCTGCATGCTGGCGAAGACGGCCAACTGGAACACGAAGAAGGCCTTCGAGGTATTCGCACGCGCCAATGCGATGTACTGGACGGCCACTTCCACGTTCAACTCCGGCGCCTGCGGCGTGCAAACCGCTGCAGTCGACTACGGCTACACCCGTAGCGACGTGGCGGCGGCGTTCAACGCCGTCGGCGTGACCTGCCAGTAAGCAACCGGCAAGTAAGACCAGGAAGGGCCGGCCCGCCAGGGCCGGCCCTTCTCGTTGCCGGGCGCGTTGCCCCGGCTGCGCTCCTTCGGCACAACCTGTGGTTTACCCGGGATTGCAGTCCTGCGGCGCTTGCGGAACAGTGTGCGGACTCCTTCCACGGATCGCAGCATGGCGCAGCAACCCATCACCCTCATCGGCGGCGGCCTGGTCGGCGCCTTGCTGGCGCAGCAGCTGGCCCAGCGCGGTTTCGCCGTCGAGGTGTTCGAGAAGCGTGCGGACCCGCGGCATGCTGGCTTCGCCGGCGGTCGCTCGATCAACCTGGCGCTGGCCGAGCGCGGCCTGCAGGCGTTGCGCAGCGCCGGCCTGGCCGACGACGTGCTGCAGCGCGCAGTGATGATGCGCGGGCGCATGGTGCACGACCGCGACGGCAACAGCGGCCTGCAGCGCTACGGCGTGGACGACAGCGAGGTGATCTGGTCGGTCTCGCGCGGTGCGCTGAACATGCTGCTGCTGGATGCCGCCGAGGCGGTTGGCGTGCGCTTCCACTTCGGCCAGTCGCTGGTCGGCGCCGACTTCCGGCGGCAGCGCATCCGGCTCGCCGACGAGGCCGGCGTGGAACGCGAACGGGATATCGGCATGCTGCTCGGCGCGGACGGCGCCGGCTCCGCGGTACGCGCGGCCATGAACGCGCATGCGCCGCTGGGCGAGCGGATCGAGTCGCTCGGCCACGGCTACAAGGAATTGGAGATCCCGCCAGCCGGCGAGCTGCCGGCCGCGGTGCTGCAGCTCGGCGGCGGCCGCGACCAGTTCGCGCTGGAGCCGCACGCGCTGCACATCTGGCCGCGCGGCGGCTACATGTGCATCGCACTGCCGAACACCGAAGGCAGTTTCACGGTGACCCTGTTCCTGCCGGCACAAGGCGCCGCGCCAAGCTTCGCCAGCCTGCCCGACGCGACGGCCGCGGCCGCGTTCTTCCGCGAACAGTTCCCCGGCCTGCTGCCGCTGATCCCGCGCTTCGCCGCGGATTTCGACAGCCATCCGGTCGGCACGCTGTCCACGCTGTACCTGGAGCGTTGGCACCTGGAAGGCAGCGCGCTGCTGATCGGCGACGCCGCCCACGCGATCGTGCCGTTCCACGGCCAGGGCATGAACTGCGGCTTCGAGGACACCGTGGTGCTGGCAAACCTGCTGGCCGAGGCGCCGGACGACAGCGCCGAGGTGTTCGCCGAATTCCAGCGCGTGCGCCAGCCGAACGCCGACGCGATCGCCGCGATGGCGCTGGAAAACTACGTCGAGATGCGCGACTCGGTGGCCGATCCGCATTACCTGGCCAAACGCGAACTGGGCGCGTCGCTGGCCACACGCATTCCCACCCATTACATGGCGCGCTATCGCATGGTCACCTTCACCCATCTTCCCTACGCCTACGCGCTGGAACGCGGCCGGGCGCAGGATCAGCTGCTGGAGCAACTGTTGCGCGAAAACCCGAACGTGGCCGCCATCGACATCGATGCTGCCGCGCGGCTGTTCGTCGCCACGCTGGCCCCGCTACCGGCGCTGCGTCATGGATGAGGCCCTGCTCGAAGCGTTTCGCGCCACGGCCTACCACGTCTGTCTGGACACCGTGACCTGGGCGACGATCCGCGTGGACCTGCCCCTGCCGGCCCAGCTCGCCGAAGCGGTCGGTTCGCGCCCGTGGGCTTTCATCACGGCGTGGAATCCGCAGGCGCGACGACGCCCGCCGGCACAGAACCTGGCCGCACAACGCGAACTGCTGGCCGCCTTGCAGGACCAGCCCGGCGTCGCCGTGCATCCGGCCCTCGGCGTGGGAACTTCCGGCTGGAGCGAGCCCAGCCTGTTCGTCGTCGGCGCGAGCGCCCATGCGCTGGACAAGCTGGCCAGGACCCACGGACAACTGGCCTACGTGCACGGCGAAGCCGGCAGCGCCGCCCTCTTGCGGACCCTGGATTGACCGGTTCAGCGGCAGCGCGCCGCATGGACAAGCGCCATCGGCATTGCGGACAATCACGGGGATGACTGCCGCCAGCACCGCTGCGCCCCTGCTCGAAGCGCGGGCCCTGAGTTTCCATCGCCAGGACGAACCGGTGTTCGCGCCGCTGGATTTCCAGCTGCGTGCGGGCGAACTGGCCCTGGTCGAGGGCGACAACGGCAGCGGCAAGACCACCTTGCTGCGTATGCTGGCCGGACTGCTGCACATCGGCGCCGGCGAACTGCACTGGCGCGGCGAACCACTGCAGCGCGACCACTGCGCCGGCGAGATCCTGTTCCTGGGCCACCAGCTCGGCCTCAAGGCCGATCTCAGCCCACGCGAGAACCTGCACATCGCCGCCGGTCTGCACGGCGCGCGCGATGGTGCCAGCGTGGCCTCGGTGCTGGCCCGGATCGGCCTGCGCGGCTACGAGGACGAGCCGGTGCGCCGGCTGTCCGCCGGCCAGAAAAAGCGCGCCGCGCTGGCCCGGCTGCTGTTGCTGCCGGCGACCTTGTGGCTGCTCGACGAGCCGTACGCGAACCTTGACCGCATCGGCATCGCGCTGGTGAACGACTTGCTGGAAAACCACACCGACGCCGGTGGCGCGGCGATGGTCACCAGCCACGGCACGGTGAGTTTCCATGGCGGCGAGCCGCGACGGATCCGCATGCATGATTAACGTCGGGCATTCCATGCGTGGACTCCCTCCCCTGCTTGCAGGGGAGGGTTGGGGAGGGGTAACGCTCTTGCCCTTGTGCAAGAGCGAACCCCCTCCCAGCCTCCCCCTGCGACCGAAGGAAGTCCCTTTGGGACAAGCAGGGGAAGGAGCACAGCGATGAACCGCCCTGGCCTCGCCCCCGCCTGCGCCGCCATGCTTCGGCGCGATCTCACCCTCGCCTGGCGCCGGCGCGGAGACATCGCGATGCCGGTGCTGTATGCACTGATCGTGACCATGCTGTTCCCGTTCGCGCTGGGACCTGAGGACACTCTGCTGCAACGGATCGCCGGCGGCGTGGTGCTGGTCACCGTACTGCTGGCGATGCTGCTGGCGCTGGACGCGATGTTCGCCAGTGACATCGAGGACGGTTCGCTGGAACAACTGGTGCTGGCGCCGCAGCCGCTGGCGCTGATGCTGGGCATGAAAATTCTTGCGCACTGGATCACCACCGCGCTGCCGCTGATCGTGATCGCACCGCTGATGGCCGCGATGCTGCACCTGCCCGGCGCGGTAATCCCGGTGCTGCTGCTGGCGCTGCTGCTGGCCACACCACTGCTCAGCCTGCTCGGCGCTGTGCTGGTCGCGCTGACGGCCGGCACCCGGCGCTCTGGTATGCTGCTCGCCTTGATGTTGCTGCCGCTTTGCGTGCCAGCCGTGATCTTCGCCGCCGGCGCCGTGGCGGCTGCCCAGCAGGGTTTGCCATGGTTCGCGCCGGTCGCCTGGCTCGCGGCCGCGCTGGTGCTGGCCGTGGTGCTGGCGCCACTGGCCTGCGCGGCGGCCCTTCGTATTGCCCTGGACGCTTGATCGGTTATGGCTAGCTGGATTCCGCTCTGGTTGCACAAGCTCGGCTCGCCGCCGACGTTCTACCGCTTCGCCGGCGCGCTGCAGCCGTGGGCGATGGCGCTGGCGCTTCTGCTCGGCGCGGTCGCGCTGTACGGCGGGCTGGTGCTGGCGCCGGCCGACTACCAGCAGGGCGACGCTTACCGGATCATCTTCATCCACGTGCCCAGCGCGTGGATGAGCATGTTCATCTATGCAGTGATGGGCGTGGCCTCGTTCATCGCGCTGGTGTGGCGGATCAAGCTGGCCGAGGTGGTGGCGATGGAGTCGGCGCCGATCGGCGCGGCGTTCACCTTCATCACCCTGGTCACCGGCTCGCTGTGGGGCAAGCCGATGTGGGGCACCTGGTGGACCTGGGATGCGCGGCTCACCTCCGAGCTGGTGCTGCTGTTCCTGTTCCTGGGCGTGATCGGCCTGTACCACGCGTTCGAGGATCGCCGCCAGGGCGCGCGCGCCGCGGCGTTCCTCGCCATCATCGGCATCATCAACGTGCCGATCGTGCATTTCTCGGTGAACTGGTGGAACACCCTGCACCAGGGCAGCACAGTCAACGTGTTCGGCCAGTCGAAGATTTCCGCGGACATGTTATGGCCGCTGCTGACGATGACCCTGGCGACCAAGTTCTACTACCTCGCCAGCCTGTTCCGTCGCGCACGCACCGACCTGCTGGCGCTGGAAGGCGGCAAGGACTGGGTGCGCAAGATCGCCGAAGACGAGGCTGGCCGATGAGCGCCCTGCAGCACTTCCTGGCGATGGGCGGCTACGCGGCCTATGTATGGCCGGCCTACGCGCTGTTCTTCATCGTGCTGATCGCCGATACCCTCGCGCCGCGCCTGCGCCGCCGCCGCGTGCTGGCGGAACTTCGTGCCCGCCTGGCGCGTCAGAGCGCGCGACAGGAACGCAAACCCCTTTCCACGCCAGCATCCCCCTGACCGGGGCGGTCGACCACCATGCCCATGAATCCCACCCGCAAGCGCCGGCTCACCATCGTGCTGGCCATCCTCGCCGCGGCAGCCGTCGCGGCCGTGCTGGTCGTGCTGGCGTTGCAGAACAACATGAACTACCTGCTCACCCCGAGCCAGGTTCAGTCGGGCGAGGCGGCCAGCTACAACACGTTCCGCCTCGGCGGCATGGTCAAGGCCGGCTCGATCCAGCGCTCCAGCGACTCGCTCAAGGTCACCTTCACCGTGGTCGACGCCGGCGGCGCGATGCCGGTGGAATACACCGGCATCCTGCCCGACCTGTTCCGCGACAACCAGTCGGTGATCGCCACCGGCCACATGGACGGCGCCCGCTTCGTCGCCACCGAAGTGCTGGCCAAGCATGACGAGACCTACATGCCGAAGGAACTGAAGGACGCCATGGCGAAGGCGCACGAAGGGAAGCGGGTCGAAGAAGGTGCCGCGGCACCGAACAACATGCAAGGGAACCCCAAGCCATGACCCCCGAACTCGGCCAACTCGCGTTGATCCTCGCCCTGTTGCTGGCGCTGGCGCAGAGCATCCTGCCGCTGATCGGCGCATGGCGCAGCAACCGCGCACTGATGGCGGTGGCGCGCCCGGCCGCGGCCGGCCAGGCGGTGTTCGTGGCGATGGCGTTCGGCATCCTGGCCTGGGCGTTCCTGCGCTTCGACTTCTCGGTGCAGTACGTGGCCGACAACTCGAACCTGGCGCTGCCGTGGTACTACCGCATAGCCGCGGTATGGGGCGCGCACGAGGGTTCGCTGCTGCTGTGGATCCTGATCCTCAATGTATGGACGGTGGCGCTGGCCGCGTTCAGCCAGAAGCTGCCCGAGGTGTTCGCCTCGCGCGTGCTCGCCGTGATGGGGCTGATCGCGGTGGGCTTCCTCGCCTTCATCATCTTCACTTCCAACCCGTTCGGCCGACTGCTGCCGATGCCGGGCGACGGCGCGGACCTGAACCCGGTGCTGCAGGACCCGGGCATGACCTTCCACCCGCCGATGCTGTACATGGGCTACGTCGGCTTCTCGGTGGCGTTCGCGTTCTCGATCGCCGCGCTGCTCGGCGGCGAGCTGGAACAGGCGTGGGTGCGCTGGGCACGACCGTGGACCAACGTCGCCTGGGCCTTCCTCACCTGCGGCATCGTCGCCGGCAGCTGGTGGGCCTATGCCGAGCTGGGCTGGGGCGGCTGGTGGTTCTGGGACCCGGTGGAGAACGCCAGCTTCATGCCGTGGCTGGTCGGCGCCGCGCTGATCCACGCGCAGGCGGTGACCGAGAAGCGCGGCTCGCTGCGCGCATGGACCATCCTGCTGTCGATCTTCGCGTTCTCGCTGTCCCTGCTCGGCACCTTCCTGGTGCGCTCGGGCGTGCTCACCTCGGTGCATGCGTTCGCCTCCGACCCGCGCCGCGGCGTGTTCATCCTGGCCTTCCTGACCATCGTGGTCGGCGGCTCGCTGCTGCTGTACGCACTGCGTGCGCCGAAGGTGCTCGGCGGCAAGGCGTTCAACGTGGTGTCGCGCGAGACGGTGCTGCTGATCGGCAACCTGATGTTCGCGGTGGCCGCGGCGATGGTGCTGCTGGGCACGCTGTTCCCGCTGATCGGCGATGCGCTGAACCTGGGCCGGATCTCGGTGGGCCCGCCCTACTTCGGCTTCCTGTTCCCGCTGCTGATGGCGCCGATCGTGTTGCTGCTGCCGTTCGGCCCGTTCCTGCGCTGGGGCAAGGGCGAGGCACCGGTACTCAAGAGCCTGCTGCTGCGCGTATTCATCGCCGCGCTGGCCTGCGCCATCATCGCGGCCTTCCTGGTCGAGGGAAACCTGAAGACGATCGTCGGCGTGGCCGCCGCCGTGTGGATCATGGTCGGCGTGCTGCTCTATGCCTACAAGCGCTGGCGTGAAGCGCCGCGCGGCCGGCGCTATCCCGGCGAGCTGGCCGGCATGCTGCTGGCGCATCTTGGCGTGGGCGTGTTCGTGGCCGGCGTGCTGCTGTCCGAATCGCTCAGCGTGACCCGCGACGTGCGCATGGCGCCGGGTGAAACGCAGCACATCGGCAGCTACGACTTCCGCTTCGACGGCGTGCACCACACCACCGGCCCGAACTGGACCGCCGACCAGGGCGTGGTCACGGTGACCCGCGGCGAAAAACAGATCGCCGTGATGCACCCGCAGAAACGCACCTACCCGCGCGGCCAGGTGCAGACCGAGTCCGCCGTGGACGCCGGCGTCACCCGCGATCTCTACGTGGCGCTGGGTGAGCCGATGGATGCCAACGACATCGAGGGTGCATGGGCGTTGCGGCTGTACTACAAGCCGTTCATCCGCTGGATCTGGGCCGGCGGCCTGCTGATGATGCTGGGTGGCCTGGTCTGCGCCACCGACAAGCGCTTCCGCATCAAGCGCAGCGTCACCGCTGAAGCCGGCGCCACCGCTGCCGAGGGCCTGCAGGTACAGGAAACGCGCGCATGAGTCGCCTGCTTCCGTTCATCGGTTTCATGCTGCTGGTCGGGCTGTTCGGCTTCGGCATCTGGTGGAACACCCAGCACGATCCGAACGCGATCCCGACGCCGCTGCTGAACAAGCCGGCGCCCGCGTTCAACCTGCCCAAGCTGTACGAGCCCGCGCAGACGGTCAGCAAGGCCGACCTGCTGGGCAAGCCCTACCTGCTCAACGTGTTTGCCAGCTGGTGCATCGAATGTGGCGTGGAGCACCCGGTGCTGACTGCCGAAGGCCCGACCCTGGGCGTGCAGCTGGTCGGCTACAACTACAAGGACGCGCCGGCCGACGCGAAAGCCTGGCTGGCCAAACACGGCAACCCGTACGACCTGCTGATCGCCGACGAGCCGGGCCAGACCGCGATCGACTTCGGCGTGTACGGCGCACCGGAAAGCTTCCTGGTCGACGCCAAGGGCGTGATCCGCTACAAGCACATCGGCCCGCTGACCCCCGACGTGATGGCGAAGGAACTGAAGCCGGCGATCGCGGCGATGCTGAAGGAGGTGCCGTGATGCGGCTGCCCCTACGCATGCTGCTCGTGGCGCTGCTCGCGTTCGCCGGCGTCGCCCACGCCCAGGCGATCGAGCCGATGCCGTTCAAGGACCACGCCCAGGAACTGCGCTTCCAGCACCTCACCCACCAGCTGCGCTGCCCGATGTGCCAGAACGAGACGCTGGCCGATTCCAACGCGCCGATCGCGCGCGACCTGCGCAACCAGATCTTCCGGATGATGCAGCAGGGCAGCAGCGACGAGGAGATCAAGCAGTACCTGGTCGCGCGCTATTCCGATTTCGTGCTGTATGACCCGCCACTGACCTCGCGCACCTGGCTGCTCTGGTTCGGTCCGCTGCTGATCCTGCTCGGCGGCGCCGGCGTGGTACTGGTGGCGATCCGCCGGCGCCGCCGGCTCGGCAGTACCACTACTGAAACACCGGCCGGCAACGGTCCGATCGACAACGGGGACGACTGGTGAAGACCGTTTTTTTCATTGCCGCCGCCGCGATGATCGTTGTGGCGCTGGCCGTGCTGTTGCTGCCGCTGATGCGCCAGGGTCGCCGCTCCGGTCGCCCGCGCAGCGTGTTCGCGCTGGCCCTGCTGATCGCGCTCGCGTTGCCACTGGGCACCGGCGCGCTGTACCTGCTGGTGGGTACGCCGGCCGCGTTGAACGGGGTGACCGCCGCGGCCGCCGCGCCGCTCAGCATGCAGCAGGCGCTTACCGAACTGCGCACGCACCTGCAGCAGCAGCCAGACGACCTGCAGGGCTGGATGCTGCTGGCCCAGACCAGCAGCATGCTGCGCCAGCCGGCCGAGGCGCGCGATGCGTTCGACCACGCGCTCAAGCTCGCCCCGAACAACGCCGAGGCGATGATCGGCTGGGCCGAGAACGACTCGATGACGCGCGACGACCACCTGATCGAAGGCCGCGCGCTGGATCTGCTCAAGCGCGCCGTGCAACTGCACCCGGACAGCCAGCGCGGCCTGTGGCTGCTCGGCATCAGCGACTTCCAGCGCGGCGCCTACCGCGAAGCCGCCGCCACCTGGCGCCTGCTGCAGCCTCAGCTGGAGCCGGGCTCGAAGGTGGCCACGGCGGTCGCCGAGCAGATTGCCGTGGCCGACGCCCGCTCTGGCGGCGCGCCGGCCGGCGCATCGTCGAGCGCTGCCACAGCTGCTCCGCAAGGTGCCGCACTGCAGGTGCAGGTGGCGCTGGCGCCGGCGCTGAAGGACAAGCTCGCCCCCGGTGACGCACTGTTCGTCTACGCCCGTGCCGAGAACGGCCCGCCGATGCCGCTGGCCGTGGCCAAACTCGATCCGGCGCAGTTGCCCACCACCGTCACGCTGAACGACGCCATGGCGATGACGCCGGCCTACCGGCTGTCCTCGGTCCAGCGCGTCTTCGTCGGCGCGCGCATCAGCCACAGCGGCCAGCCGGTCGCCCAGCCCGGCGACCTGGAAGGCGACGCCGGCGTGGTCGCGGTGGACAGCAAGACGCCAATCAAGATCAGCATCGACAAGGTGCATTGACGATGGGCGACGCGCGCCGTTATTACGCCCTGCCCTCGCCATTCGCGATGAAGCGTGGCGGCGAATTGCACGGCGCACATGTCGCCTACGAGACCTGGGGCACGCTGAACGCCGCACGCGACAACGCCGTGCTGGTGCTCACCGGCCTGTCGCCCAGCGCACACATGACCTCGTGCGAAGAGGACCCGTCACCAGGCTGGTGGGAAGGCATGGCCGGCCCCGGCAAGGCGATCGACACCACCCGCTGGTTCGTGATCTGCGTGAACTCGCTGGGCAGCGACAAGGGTTCGACCTGCCCCGCCTCGATCGATCCGTCCACCGGCGAGCCGTACCGCCTGAGCTTCCCCGAACTGGCGCTGGAAGACGTCGCCAACGCCGCGCATGGCGTCGCCGGCAGCCTCGGCATCAGCCAGCTGGCCTGCCTGATCGGCTGCTCGATGGGCGGCATGAGCGCGCTGGCCTACATGCTGCTGCACCCCGACAGCGCGCGCGCGCACATCAGCGTGGACACCGCGCCGCAGGCGCAGCCGTTCGCCATCGCGATCCGCTCGCTGCAGCGCGAGGCGATCCGGCTCGACCCGCAGTTCAACGACGGCAACTACGACATCCATGCGGAGCAAGGTGGCCGCTACCCCGACCTCGGCATGAGCATCGCGCGCAAGCTCGGCGTGATCACCTATCGCTCCGCGATGGAATGGAACGGCCGCTTCGCGCGCATCCGGCTCGATCCCGAGCAGCGCGAGGACGAGCCATTCGGCCGCGAGTTCCAGGTCGAGTCCTACCTGGAAGGCCACGCCCAGCGCTTCGTACGCCATTTCGACCCGAACAGCTATCTCTACCTGTCGCGCGCCAGCGACTGGTTCGACATCGCCGAATACGGCCACGGCAGCGTGCTGGAAGGCCTCAGACGCATCCGCATCGAACAGGCGATGGTGATCGGCGTCAGCACCGACATCCTGTTCCCGCTACAGCAGCAGGAACAGATCGCCGAAGGCCTGGAAGCCGCCGGCGCGAAGGTGGAATTCGTGGCGCTGGATTCGCCGCAGGGCCACGACGCGTTCCTGGTCGACATCGACAACTACAGCCGCGCGATCGGTGGCTTCCTGAACAGGCTGGCGGCCGGGTGAATGCCGCGCTGCTAAGATAAGCCGCACCACGCATCCCACCGAGATCATCATGCTCACCCTGGATTTCCCCGGCAGCCGCACCCTGATCGACGCGATCGACGCCGCCGTGGCCAAACCGACCACCCACGAACTCACCGACAGCCTGCGCAACAGCCTGTGCAAGCTGATCCGCGAGAATGCCGTCACCCTGCCCGACTGCGTGTTCGAGGCGAATGCCGAGCACTACGCCCGCCGCGAGCTGTACCGCAGCGAGGACCACGGCTACTGCGTGGTGGCGATGACCTGGGGGCCAGGCCAGGGCACGCCGATCCACGACCACGACGGCATGTGGTGCGTCGAAGGTGTCTGGAACGGCGCGCTGGAGATCGTGCAGTACGAACTGATCGAGCACGACGCACAGCGCTACTGCTTCCAGCCGGTCGGCTCGATCCAGGCCGGCGCCGGCTCGGCCGGCAGCCTGATCCCGCCGCACGAATACCACAGCATCCGCAACCCCAGCGACAGCGCGGTCACCGTCAGCCTGCACATCTACTCCGGCCCGATGACCCGCTGCTCGGTGTTCCAGCCGCTGCCGGAAGACCGCTGGTACGGCCGCGACGTGCGCCAGCTGGGTCTCGACCGCGTGCACTGAACCCGGCATAATCACCCGCTCGCACATGCCGGCGTGGCGGAATGGTAGACGCGGCGGACTCAAAATCCGCTTGTGGTGACACAGTGGAGGTTCGAGTCCTCTCGCCGGTACCAGCTCACGAAGAACCCCGCCTCGCGCGGGGTTTTTCATGCCTGGAGATCTTGAACAGCCTCTTACAGCTCTCGCACCACCCGGAAGCCGACCCGGCCGCTGCGCGTGTCGCCGCTGCTGCCCTGGCGGTAGGCCGAGTCCACCTGCTCCGGCGAGCTGCCCCACGAGCCGCCGCGCACCACGTGGGAGCGGCAGCCGGGGTTGACCCAGGCGCTGCCGTCGTCCGGCGCGCGGATGTAGTTGTCGTGCCAGCAGTCCAGCACCCACTCGGAGACGTTGCCGTTGATGTCGTACAGGCCGAACGGGTTGGCGGCGAAGCTCATCACCGGCGCCGGCCCCCAGTAGCCGTCGCGGTAGTTGCGGAAGGCGTGGCTCCAGCGGCGGCCGCTGCGCGAGCGGTCGCCGGAGCCGGTCAGGTTTTCCACCGCGCGCTTCGGTGCGTCGTCGCCCCACCAGTAACGGCTGCTGGTGCCGCCGCGCAGCGCGTACTCGAACTCCGCCTCGCTGGGCAGCCGGTAGGTCTTGCCGGTACGCTGGCTCAGCCACTCGGCGTACGCCCTGGCGTCGTTCCAGGAAACGTTCACCACCGGCAGGTTGTCGTCGGCCTTGCGGCCGGCGTAGTCGTCCTGCCAGGTGGCGTCCGCATCGTCGCGCAGCGTGCCGCTGCGCTCGTCATACACGCTGGCGCCACCCAGCTTGATCGAGTCGGGCACGTAACCGCTGGCGCGCACGAATTCGCGGAATTCGCCCACCGTCACCGCGCTGCGCGCCATCGCAAAACCCTTGCTGATGGTGACCGCGTGTTGCGGCGTCTCGGCATCGGTATGGTCTTCCTCGTCGGCCGGTGCGCCCATGCGGAAGCTGCCGGTGGGGATCACCACCATCGCCGGCGTCTTGCCCGGCAGGTCGACGTAGCGGTCGGCGAACACCTGGCCGGGCTTGTAGCTGGCGTACAGGCGCGCGTTGGTCAGCTGTTCGTCGAACGCGGCCAGCGCCGGCAGCGCCGGGGCGATCGCCCGCACCTGCGCCGCCAGCTTCGTCGCCAGTCCGACATTGCCGGCGTCCAGCGCCGAATGCGCCTGCGCCAGCATGCCGTTCGCGCGCTGCTCGCGCATGTCGTCCACGCGCTTGTGCACGTCGATCATCTGCTGCGAACCGGGGCGGATCGCCTGCGCCGCGGCCAGTTCGTGGTCGGCCCCGACAAAATCGTTCTGCGCCACCGCCGCCAGCGCACGGTCCAGCACCGCCCGCTGCACCTGGAAGATGCCCTGCTCGGCCACCGCATTCTGCGGGTCCAGCTTCTGCACCTCGCGGTACAGCTCCAGCGCACTGCCGTCGCGCGGCTGGTCCGCCTTGCCCTGCCGCAGCAAACCGGCGGCCTTCGCCAGCATCGGCCGCACCTGCTCCAGGATCTTCAGGCTCGCCTCCAGTTGCGCCACTTCCGTCTCGGCATTCGGCAGCGTGCGCAGCGCACCAAGCAGGTCCTGCGCCGCGTCGGCGTCGCCCACCGCGATGTCCTGGTCGATCTCCGCCACCAGCCGCGCGCGCACGTCGAACAGGCCCTGCACCGCGTGGCGGCTGTCCGGCTTGTCCTTCAGTGCCTGCTCGAACAAGGCGGCGGCGCTGTCCTTGGCGCCGACCAGCCGGCCGGCACGCAGCGCCACGTTCGCCCGCTCCAGCAGCGCCTGTACCGCGGGCGGGTCCGCGCTGAGCTGCTCGGGCAGGTTCGCGTTCTTGCTGCCGCGCGCGGCGATCACCGCCGCCGGCGCCAGCGTCAGCGGCGGCCCGGCATTCAGTTCGTTGATCGTCGACAACCGCTCCGGCTGCAGGCCGCTGCCCGGCGCGGCCGCACCGAGCGACATCGAACGGCGCGGCGCCTGCGCCGGATTGACGTGGAACAGCCCCGGGAAGAAGTGGTACAGCAGCGCAAACCCCAGCACGATCACCCCAAGCGCCCCGCCGAGCGCGCGCTGACGGCGCAGGGTTGCGTTGTTCGGCATAGATGGGCGTCCTTGGTGCGGCCTGTTATCGTGCGCTGCTCACCATAGGCACAAACCGGCGACAGGGCAATCCACGCCCGCGCCTTTCCAAGGAGTACCGATGTCACCGCCCGAACCCGCCGCTGCCGACTGGATCGACCGTCCCGACGCGCTGCAGGCATGGCTGGCCGCGCTACCCGCCGACGCCGCCGTCGGCCTGGACACCGAGTTCATGCGCCGCAACACCTTCTATCCGCAGCTGGCGCTGCTGCAGCTGGGCTGGAACGGCCGTTACGCCCTGATCGACCCGCTCGCGTTCGCCATCGGCGCCGCGCTGCAGCCGCTGCTCGGCGCCGGCCCCGCGGTGACCATCATGCACAGCGCCGGCGAAGACCTGGAAACCCTCGCGCCGCTGCTGCCGGACGGCCCACACACCCTGTTCGACACCCAGGTCGCCGCCGCCTTCGCCGGCATGGGCCTGGGCCTGAGTTACCGCGCGCTGGTCGCCGAACTCGCCGGCGTGGATCTGGACAAGGGCGAGACCCGCTCGGACTGGCTGCAGCGCCCGCTCACCGACGCGCAGCGCAGCTACGCCGCGCTGGATGTCGTGTACCTGAAAACCATCCACGAACAGCTGGCCGAACGCCTGCAGCGCCGCGACCGCAGCGCCTGGCACGCCGAGGATTGCGCGCGCCTGAAGCAGCGCGCCAGCCATCGTGACGGCGACCCGCAACCGCAGCGTGCACTGCGAGGCGCCGCCGACTGGCCGGTCGCGCAGCAGGCCCTGCTGCGTCGCCTGCTGCAATGGCGTGACCGCAGAGCGCGCCGCCTCGACGTGCCGCGCCCGTGGCTGCTCGACGACACGCTGGCGCTCAACCTGGCGCAGCAGCCGCCGCGCAGCCTCGGCGATCTGGAACAGCGCGGCCGCGGCCAGCGCGCCCTGCGCTCGGCCCAGCGCAGCGAGTTGTTCGAACTGCTCGCCGTGCCCGTCAGCGACGAGGAAATCGCCACCACCGCGCGCATCCCCGGCCACCCGCAGGGTGAGGCGAAGAAGGCGCTGGCGGCGATGAAGGAGCTGATCGACCACCGCGCCGGCGAACTCGACCTGCCGCCCGGCCTGCTGTGCCCGCGCAAGGTGCTGGAGGAATACGTGGTCACCGCCGAATGGCCCGAGTTCCTCGAAGGCTGGCGCCGCGAGGTGCTGCACGACCGCCTGCCCGACCTGCTGCCCGGCTGAGTTCGTCCGGCTCAGCTCTTGGCGAAGCTCCCGCACGCTGCTAATATTCGCGGCTTCCGTGGGGCGGTAGCTCAGCTGGGAGAGCGCCACGTTCGCATCGTGGAGGTCGTGGGTTCGATCCCCATCCGCTCCACCACGGATTCACACGAAAGCCCCCGGCCTCCGGGGGCTTTTTTGTTGGGCGTTTTGTTGGGCATGATGCCACCGCCGCGTCGATGGGCGCGTGCGCTGGCCGCCCCCATCGGCTAGCCTGCGCAGGGGGTGGATCGAAGGAATGGCCATGAGCGGAATCAACCAGGGCGACGCTGACGCCTTCATCGCCAAGTGGCGCGGCGTTACCGCCTCAGAGCTGTCCACCGCGCAGACCTTTGCCATGGACTTGTGCCAGTTGCTCGGCGTGGACCTGCCGCACGCGGACGCCGAACAGCAATACATGTTCGAGCGGCCGGTCACCTTCAGCCACGGCGACGGCAGCAGCTCGGCCGGGCGCATCGACCTGTACAAGCGCGGCTGCTTCGTGCTGGAAGCGAAGAAGCTCAAGGCGCCCACCCACACCAAGGGTTTCGACGACGCCATGCTGCGCGCGCGCAGCCAGGCCGAGCAGTACGCGCGCGCCCTGCCGGCCAGCGAGGGCCGCCCGCCGTTCCTGCTGGTGGTGGACGTGGGCAACCGCATCGAGCTGTATGCGGAGTTCAGCCGCTCCGGCGCCACCTACACGCCGTTCCCCGACCCGCGCAGCCACCGCATCGCGCTCGACGAACTGCGTGACGAAACCATCCGCGCGCGCCTGCGCACCATCTGGACCGACCCGCTCGCGCTCGACCCCAGCCGCGAATCCGCCCGCGTCACCCGCGAGATCGCCGCACGCCTCGCCACCCTCGCCCGCAGTCTGGAAGCCGCCGGCCGCCACGCCGAAGCGGTCGCGCAGTTCCTGATGCGCTGCCTGTTCACCATGTTCGCCGAAGACGTGAAGTTGCTGCCCACCGACAGTTTCCGCGACCTGCTGCTGAAATACGCCGACCAGCCCGACACCGCCATGCGCATGCTCGGCCTGCTCTGGCACGACATGGACACCGGCGGCTTCAGCGGCGCCATCGCCAGCGAGGTGCTGCGCTTCAATGGCAAGCTGTTCAAGCAGCCCGACACTCTGCCGCTCACCCGCGAGCAGATCGCGCTGCTGATCGAGGCGGCCAAGGCCAAGTGGGAACACGTCGAGCCGGCCATCTTCGGCACCCTGCTCGAACGCGCGCTCGACCCCGGCGAGCGGCACAAGCTCGGCGCGCACTACACCCCGCGCGCCTACGTCGAACGGCTGGTGCTGCCCACCGTGATCGAGCCGCTGCGCGGCGAATGGAGCGACGCCCACGCCGCTGCGCTCACCCTCGCCGCCGAAGGCAAGGCCGACGAGGCGGTGAACACCTTGCGCGCGTTCCACCATCGCCTGTGCACGGTCAAGGTGCTCGACCCCGCCTGCGGCAGCGGCAACTTCCTCTACGTCACGCTGGAACACCTGAAGCGCCTCGAAGGCGAAGTGCTCAACGCACTGGACGAACTCGGCTACCGCCAGACCGGCCTGGCGCTCGGCGGCGAACGCGCCGACGCGATGGGCGGCGAAACCGTCGACCCGCACCAGTTGCTCGGCATCGAGCTGAACCCGCGCGCCGCCGCCATCGCCGAAGTGGTGCTGTGGATCGGCTACCTGCAATGGCACTACCGCACCCGCGGCGACATCAACCCGCCGCAGCCGGTGATCCGCGACTTCCGCAACATCGAGAACCGCGACGCCGTGCTGGCCTACGACCGCATGGAATACGTCACCGACGAGCGCGGCGTGCCGGTCAGTCGCTGGGACGGCGTGAGCATGAAGACCTCGCCGGTCACCGGCGAGGACGTGCCCGACGACAGCAAGCGCGTGCCGCTGGAAAGGTATGTGAACCCACGCAAGGCGGCGTGGCCGGAAGCGGATTTCGTGGTGGGGAATCCGCCGTTTATTGGCGCTTCCAGCATTCGTCGCGCCCTCGGCGACGGCTACGCCGAAGCGCTGCGCGCCACCTGGACGGAAGTCCCCGAGTCCGCCGACTTCGTCATGTACTGGTGGCACCACGCCGCCGTGCTGACCCAACGCGGCGCGCTGCAGCGCTTCGGCTTCATCACCACCAACTCGATCCGCCAGACCTTCAACCGCCGCGTCATCGAAGCCGCGCTCGGCTCCTCCCTCTGCCCGCAGGGGGAGGCTGGGAGGGGGTTGCCCCGGGTCGCCGCCAAGTCAAAAGCACCCCACCCCAACCCTCCCCTGCTAGCAGGGGAGGGAGCAAAAGCACGGCCGCTGTCGCTGGTGTTCGCGATTCCCGATCACCCGTGGGTCGACGCCACCGATGGCGCGGCAGTACGCATTGCCATGACCGTTGGCGCCGTGGGAGCAACCGACGGACAACTGCGTGTGGTTGAAACGGAAATCGACGGCGAGCAGGACGAAGTGGCAATCGCCTTGCGCGCTCGCAGCGGCGTGATCCATGCCGACCTCAGCACGGGCGCAAACGTCACCAGGGCGAAATCATTGCTGGCGAACAGCGGCATCAGCTGTCCCGGCCTGAAGCTGCATGGCGCTGGATTCATCGTCACTTCCGAGCAAGCCAGGCCGCTGGGGCTTGGAAGCATCGCCGGCTTGGAGCATTACATTCGGCCATATCGCAACGGTCGCGACCTCACCGACAAACCGCGTGGTGTGCTGGTGATCGACCTGTTCGGCTTGAGTGCGGAGGAAGCGCGCGCACGTTTTCCAGCCGTGTATCAGCATGTGCTTGAACACGTAAAACCGGAGCGCGACGCCAAGGCAGATAGCAAAGACGGCGCGGCTTACGCACGGCTCTGGTGGCTTCACGGCAAGCCGCGGCAGGAGTTGCGCAAAAGTCTTGCCGCATTGCCGCGCTACATCGCCACTGTCGAAACCGCCAAGCACCGCACCTTCCAGTTTCTCGACGCCAGCATCGCGCCAGACAACATGCTCGTGTGCATTGCGCTGGACGATGCGAGCTTCCTAGGCGCGCTTTCGTCTTGTGCGCATGTCGTTTGGTCGCTGGCAGTAGGCGGCAGGCTCGGGGTTGGCAACGATCCGCGATACAACAAGTCGCGTTGCTTTGATCCCTTCCCGTTTCCTGTCTTGAGCGACGAACAACAAACCCACCTTCGAGCCCTCGCCGAACAACTCGACGCCCACCGCAAACACCAGCAAGCCGCGTACCCGGACCTCACCCTCACCGGCATGTACAACGTGCTGGACAAGCTGCGCAGCGGCGAGCCGCTGACGACGAAGGAGCGGGTGATCCACGAGCATGGCCTGGTCTCGGTGCTGCGCCAGCTGCATGACGAGATCGACGCGGCGGTGCTCGATGCCTACGGCTGGGGCGACCTGTTGCCGTTGCTGCGCATCAGCCACGGCAACGACGCCCCCGCCGACGGCACCAGCCGCGACGACGCGAAGCGCGCCTTCGACGAGGCGATCCTCGAACGGCTGGTGGCGCTCAACGCGGAACGCGCGGCCGAGGAAGCGCGCGGCCTGGTCCGCTGGCTGCGCCCCGCGTTCCAGCACCCGACCGCGCAGGCCGCGCCGGAGCAGGCCGAAATCGCCACCGAGCAGGCCGGCGACGACACCGCCGCGCCCGCCGCCGCCAAGCCGCTGCCGTGGCCGAAGGACGCGGTGGCCCAGGTGCGCGCCGTGGCCGACGCGCTCGCCGCCAGCCCGATCGCGCTGGACGCGGACGCACTGGCCACCCGCTTCAGCGCCCGCGGCCCGTGGAAGAAACGCCTGCCGCAATTGCTCGACATGCTGGTGGCGCTGGGCCGCGCCCGCGAACAGGACGGCCGCTACAGCAGCCAGTAGGCCCCGAGCCTTGCGCTCCGGGCAAAAAGCCTCGCGCTCCGAGCGAAAAGCCCCACACTCCGAGCGAAAAGCTCGGCGCTCCGGGCAAAAGAGCCTGAAGCTCCAAACAAAAAGCTCGGAGTTCCGAGCGAAAAGCCCCGCGCTCCGAACAAAAAGCGCCACGCTCCGAGCGAAAAGCCCGGCGCTCCGAGCAAAAGAGCCCGACGCTCCGAGCAAAAAGCCCCGCGCTCCGCGCAAAAAGCCCCACGCTCCGCGCAAAAAGCCCCGCGCTCCGAGCGAAAAGCCCCACGCTCCACCCGCGCCGTAGGGCGTTCCGTGGTGCGTGGCGGGTGGTGCCACCCTGCGCTGTGTGGCTCAGTACGTGCTGCCGGCCCCTGCCCCGCACAGCTTGTCCATCAGCTCGGCCTGCACGTTGCGCACGGGTTCGCCGGCGGCCGGTGAGAGGCGCAGGTATTCGCCATCGGGCTGCAGCAGCGAGGCGCTGGCGTTGTCGGTGAGGTACAGCTCCAGCGCTCGGTGCACGCGCTGCTGCAGTTTCTTGCCTTCGATCGGGAAGGCGGTTTCGACGCGGCGGTCGAGGTTGCGTTCCATCAGGTCGGCGCTGGCCAGGTACAGCTGCGGCTCGCCGGCGTTGGCGAACCAGTAGGCGCGGCTGTGTTCCAGGAAGCGGCCGATGACCGAGCGCACGCGGATGTTGTCCGACACGCCTTCGATGCCAGGGCGCAGGCAGCAGATGCCGCGCACGATCAGCTCCACCTGCACGCCGGCGATACTGGCCTTGTACAGCGCACGGATGACCTTCGGCTCGGTCAGCGCGTTGACCTTGAGGATGATCTGCGCCGGCTTGCCCGCCGCCGCGTGCGCGGTCTCGCGCGCGATCAGTTCCAGCAGGGCCTTCTTCAGCGTGAACGGCGCATGCAGCAGTTTCTTCATGTGCAGCATCTTGCCCATGCCGGTGAGCTGGCTGAACAGCTTGTGCACGTCCTCGCACAGTGCCTCGTCGGAGGTGAGCAGGCTGTAGTCGGTGTACAGGCGGGCGTTGCCGGTGTGGTAGTTGCCGGTGCCCAGGTGCGCATAACGCACCAGTTCGCTGCCCTCGCGGCGCTGGATCAGCATCAGCTTGGCGTGCGTCTTGATGCCGACCACGCCGTAGATCACCATCGCGCCGGCCTGCTGCAGGCGCGAGGCGAGGCTGAGGTTGGATTCCTCGTCGAAACGTGCGCGCAGCTCGACCACCGCGGTCACTTCCTTGCCGGCGCGGGCGGCGTCGACCAGCGCATCGACGATCTCGGAGTTCGCGTTGGTGCGGTACAGCGTCTGCTTGATCGCCAGCACCTGCGGGTCCTTCGAGGCCTGGCGCAGCAGGTCGACCACCGGCGCGAACGACTCGTACGGATGCAGCAGCAGCACGTCCTGCTTGCCGATCACCTCGAACAGGTCCTCGGCGTGCTGCAGCACCTTGGGCAGCGCCGGTGTGAACGGCGGGTACTGCAGCTTCGGGTAGCTGACGTTGTTGGCGATGCGGAACAGCCGCGCCAGGTTCACCGGGCCGTTCACTTCATACAGTTCCGACTCGGCCAGGCCGAACTGCTTGAGCAGGTGGTCGGCCAGATCCTTGGGGCAGTTGTCGGCCACCTCCAGCCGCACCGCGTCGCCGAAGCGGCGCGAGTACAGCTCGCCACGCAGCGCCAGCGCCAGGTCCTCGACGTCTTCCGGGTCGAGCGTGAGGTCGGCGTTGCGGGTCAGCCGGAACTGGTAGCAGCCGAGCACCTGCATGCCAGGGAACAGTTCCTCTGCATGGGCGTGGATGATCGAGGACAGCAACACGTAGTTGTCGCCGCCCTCGCAGATCTCCAGCGGCAGGCGAATCAAGCGCGGTAACACGCGCGGCGCCGGCACGATGGCCAGGCCCGAGTCGCGGCCGAACGCATCCACGCCGTCCAGCCGCACGATGAAGTTGAGGCTCTTGTTGACCAAGAGCGGGAACGGATGGGTCGGGTCCAGCCCGATCGGGGTGACCAGCGGCGCCACCTCCTCGCGGAAGTAGCGGCGCACCCACAGCTTCTGCTTGTGCGTCCACTGCGTGCGCCGCACGATGCGGATGCCGTGCGTGGCCAGCTCCGGCAGGATGCGCTCGTTGAGGATCGCGTACTGCCGCGCGACCTGCCGGTGTGCGATCTCGGCGATCTCGGCCAGCGCGCGCCGGGGCGGCACGCCATCGGCGCCGATGATCTCGTGGTCCAGCGCGATCTGCCCTTTCAGCCCGGCCACGCGGATCTCGAAGAACTCGTCCATGTTCGCCGAGAAGATCAGCAGGAACTTCAACCGTTCCAGCAGCGGCGTGCGCTCGTCCAGCGCCTGGTCCAGCACACGGATGTTGAACTTCAGCTGCGACAACTCGCGATGGATGTACAGGCGGCTGTCGGTAAGGTCCGGCCCGTGCGTCGACGGCGCGGCATCGTTGGCGGCAGGCGCGGCGGCGTCGGTCGGCAAGGTCTCGCGAATCAGGCGGCTGGTCATGGGTACACCGGGTGGGTTCAAGCAGGGAACACCGGACATCGTAGCGCGTCGCGGGCCAAGTCCAGGCGACCGCAACCTTGCCGGTCATGCACCGCTCAGTGTGCAATCCACCGTTGACGACGGGATGACAACGACGGGCTCTGCGGGGGGGATGTCCAGGGTACCGCGCAGCCCGGCGGGCAGTGCCCGCCCTACCACAGCCGGCTTCGTAGGGCGGGCACTGCCCGCCGCTCCTTGCGCCGCTCCGCTGCATACGTTGGCACATGCGGGCTTGCCACCATTTGCCTTATCGTGGGAGCTCCCCGCCCCGCCCTACCCCGCCAAAACACCCATGCAGACTCGCGTCGAGACCGCTCCGCTGTCCCCTGTCGCCCTCACGCCGTCCACCGATACCGCTCCGGCCGCGGAGCACACCCAGTTTGCGGTGCTCGGCGGGATCAGCTTCGCGCACATGCTCAACGACATGATCCAGTCGCTGATCCTGGCGATCTACCCGATCCTGAAGAACGACTTCCAGCTCAGCTTCGCCCAGGTCGGCCTGATCACGCTGACCTTCCAGCTCACCGCCTCGCTGCTGCAACCCGTGGTGGGCATGGTGACGGATCGGCGGCCGATGCCGTACTCGTTGCCGGTGGGCATGGGCTTCACCCTGTGCGGCCTGTTGCTGCTGGCCACCGCGCCGAGCTTTCCCGTGCTGCTGCTCGCCGCGGCGCTGGTCGGCACCGGCTCGTCGGTGTTCCATCCCGAGTCCTCGCGCGTGGCGCGGATGGCCTCCGGCGGTCGGCATGGGCTGGCGCAGTCGCTGTTCCAGGTCGGCGGCAATACCGGCTCGTCGCTGGGGCCGCTGCTGGCCGCGTGGATCATCGTGCCGCACGGGCGCGGCAGCGTGGCGTGGTTCTCGCTGGCGGCGCTGCTGGCGATCGTGGTGCTGTTGCAGGTGGGGCGCTGGTACAGCCGGCATCATGCCGTCCGTCGCAAGGCCATGGCCGGGCATTTCGAGATACTCGCGCTGTCGCGCCGGCAGATCATCGCGGCGCTGGCGATCCTCGGCCTGCTGATCTTCTCCAAGTATTTCTACCTGGCCAGCCTCAGCAGCTATTACACGTTCTACCTGATCCACAAGTTCGGCGTGTCGGTGCAGAGCGCGCAGGTGCACCTGTTCGTGTTCCTGTTCGCGGTGGCCGCCGGCTCGCTGATCGGCGGCCCGGTCGGCGACCGCATCGGGCGCAAGTGGGTGATCTGGGTCTCCATTCTCGGCGTCGCGCCGTTCACCCTGCTGCTGCCCCACGTGAACCTGATGTGGACCGGCGTGCTGACCGTGGTGATCGGCCTGATCCTGGCCTCGGCGTTCTCGGCGATCCTGGTCTACGCGCAGGAACTGATCCCCGGCCGCGTGGGCATGATCTCGGGCCTGTTCTTCGGCTTCGCCTTCGGCATGGGCGGCATCGGCGCCGCCGTGCTCGGCGGCCTGGCCGACACGCATGGCATCGAGTATGTCTACCGGTTGTGCGCGTACCTGCCGTTGATGGGGTTGATTACGGTGTTTTTGCCGGATATCGAGAAGCGGGTTCGCGCGTAGCGTAGCTTTGGCTTCTTTGCCACTATCAGAGCAAGAGCTTTCGTCCTCCTTCGGAGGGCGAGTCACTTTCTCTCGCTTGCCCGAGAGAAAGTAACCAAAGAGAGGGGCACCCCGCTTCCGCGCTTTCCGGGCATCCTGCCCGGAAAGTTCGCGGCCGGGCTACGGGGTTTGTCGACAGGGCATCCTGCCCTGACGACAAACTGGTTCGCATCCCTGCGAACCACCCTGCGGGCTTTCCTTCGCCCGCCCGCCGCTGCAGAGGGGACCCCGGTAGAGCAGCGCGCATCCTGCGCGCACTCTTTAGAAGAGCCAGACCACAGCCACGGCAAAACGACGCTATGGTGTGGCTTCGGCCGTTGCTTTTCAGCTTTATCACCGAGTGCGGGCCACGATGGCCCGCTGCTCTACCCGGGGTCCCTTGCGCGGCGGTGAGGCGGGGTCGACAGGCCGCGCAGCGGGCGAGTCCATGGATGGACTCGCCTTTTCGCGCGGGCAGGATGCCCGCTCGAAAAGCCCGGCCCCGACTCACGGACTTGTTGGGCAGGATGCCCAACAAGCGCCAAGCGGGGTGGCCTTTCTCTTTGGTTACTTTCTCTTTGGCCACGCAAAGAGAAAGTAACTCGGCTGCCGAAGGCAGACGAAAGCCCTTGCTCTGAAATGCCGGCGCACAAGCGAAAGCATCGCGCGCGCTCCTACAAGGGTATTAATCGCCGGGCGAAGTGCGATGCCTGCCTTCGCAGGCATGACGAGGTGGAGGGAGGGCGGTACCCGCCTTCGCGGGCATGACGGCCTTCGCAGGCATGACGGGGGGTGCGCAGGCAGACGAAAGCCCTTGCCTCCGAAACTCTCGGCCCTGAGTGAAGCAAGAGCATCGCGCACGGAGTGCGCCCCAAAAACTCAGCGCGCGCCGATCACCACCGGCTCCGGCTCCAGCTGCACGCCAAACCTGTCGCGCACACCGTGCATCACCCGCTGCGCCAGCGCCCACAACTGCGGGCCGGTGGCGTGGCCGTGGTTGACCAGCACCAGTGCATGCCGGCTGGAAATGCCGGCATCGCCCTCGCGCACGCCCTTGAAGCCGGCAGCCTCGATCATCCACGCGGCGGACACCTTGCAGCGGCCGTCGGGTTGCGGCCAGGCAGCGAGGCCGGGATGCTCCCGCTTCAGTGCGTCGGCCAGCGCGGCGTCGACGATCGGGTTCTTGAAGAAGCTGCCGGCGTTGCCGATCACCGCCGGGTCGGGCAGCTTGCGCGTGCGCAGGCGTACCACCGCCTCGGCGACGTGGAACGGTGCGGGTTTGTCCACGCCCATCCGCGCCAGTTCCTCGCTGATGCCGGCGTAGTCGGTGCGCAGCGGACGGCTGCGCGGCAGCATGAAGCGCACGGCGGTGACGATGTAGCGGCCGGGTTCGTGCTTGAACAGCGAGTCGCGGTAGGCGAAGGCACAGGTGGCGTGGTCCAGCGTCACCACGCGGTGCTCGCGGGTATCCCACGCTTCCACGCTTTCGACGAACTCGGCTACTTCGCTGCCGTAGGCGCCGATGTTCTGGATTGGCGCAGCGCCGACCGTGCCGGGGATCAGGATGAGATTCTCCAGGCCGGCGTAGCCCTGGCCCAGGGTCCAGCGCACGAAGTCGTCCCAGCGCTCGCCGGCGGCCACCGCGATACGGGCGCTGTCGCCGTCACTTTCCACCTGCACGCCGCGGGTTTCCATCGCCAGCACGGTGCCGTCGAAGTCGCCGGTGAACAGCAGGTTGCTACCCTCGCCCAGCACCAGCAGGCGGCTGTGGCGCACGGCGGGGAAGTCGAGCAGTTGGGGCAGTTTGCTGGCGTCGCGAATTTCTGCCAGCAGCGTTGCCCGCGCATCGACGCGCAGGGTGTTGCGGTTCGCCAGCGGGGCATGCTCGATGAGCGTGTAGCCGCCCATGTCCACGCGTTCAGTCGACATCGGCGTTCCCGCGCTGGCGACGGATCTCGTCGACGCATTCGGCGACCAGGGTTGGCCCGCGGTAGATCAGGCCCGAGTACAACTGCACCAGCGAGGCGCCCAGCTCCATCTTCTCGGCGGCATCGCTGCCGTCCACGATGCCGCCCACGCCGATCAGTGGGATACGGCCCTGCAGCCGCCGGTGCATGCCGGCCAGCACCGCGGTGGAACGGTCGAACAGCGGCTTGCCGGACAGCCCACCGGCTTCGCTGCCGCGCGGGTCGTCCGCCACCGCTGCATGGTCGATGGTGGTGTTGGTGCAGATCACGCCGTCGATGCCGGTGCGCAGCAGCACCTCGGCGATCGAATCCAGTTCCGCCTCGGCAAGGTCGGGCGCAATCTTCAGCAGCATCGGCTTGCGCCGGCCATGCTGCGAACCGAGCCGCTCCTGCGCCTCGCGCAGCACCGAGATGAAGCGGCGCAGCGTGGCTTCCTGCTGCAGGTCGCGCAGGCCCTGGGTGTTCGGCGAGGAGATGTTCACCGTGACGTAGCTGGCCAGCTCGTACACGCGGGTGAGGCACAGCAGGTAGTCGCTGACCGCCTTCTCGTTCGGCGTGTCCTTGTTCTTGCCGATGTTGATGCCGAGCACGCCGTGGTAGCTGGACTGCTGCACGTTGCGCACCAGCGCATCGACGCCGTCGTTGTTGAAGCCCATGCGGTTGATGATCGCCTCGTGCCGCGGCAGCCGGAACAGGCGCGGCCGGTCGTTGCCCGGCTGCGGCTTCGGCGTCACCGTGCCGACCTCGATGAAGCCGAAGCCCAGCGCATCGAGCGCGTCCAGGTGTTCGGCGTTCTTGTCCAGGCCGGCGGCCAGCCCGACCGGGTTCGGGAAGGTGATGCCGAACGCCTTGGTCGGCAGGTCCGCCGGCGGCTTGGCGATCCAGTGGGCAAACCCGCTGCGCTGGGCCACGCCCAGCGCGTACAGGGTGGCGCGATGCGCGGTCTCGGCATCGAGCTTGAACAGCAGCGGGCGCAGGGTGTCGTACATGGATCAGACCGGTTGGCCCGCGCAGATGCGGGCGAGGTGATCGAAGGGTGCCACACCGCTTCTGCCAGCGCCGTCGAGCCACCGGCGCGGGCGCACGTTGCGGGTACGGCGCACGAATGCGCCAGCGTGGAGCCAGGGGGTGGCGTGCCGCTCAGCCATGGAGCATCTGCCCGCCATCGACCACCAGGGTGTGGCCGGTGATCCAGCCGGCCCACGGCGAGGCCAGGAACAGCGCAGCGTGCGCGATCTCTTCCGGCTTGCCGAAGCGACCGAACGGAATTTTCGCCAGGGTGGCGCGGTAGAGCTCCGGCTGTTCCTGCCGGCGGCGATCCCACAGGCCATCGGCAAACGCGATCGAGCCGGGCGCGATCGCGTTGACGCGGATGCGCTGCGGCGCCAGCGCCAGCGCCTGCGAGGTGGTGTACTGGCTCAGCGCCGCCTTCACCGCCGCATACGCCGCGCCGTTCGCACGCGGACGGAACGCGGCGATCGAGCTGGTGTGCAGGATGCAGCCATGCGCCGACGAGGCCAGATGCGGCAGCGCCGCGCGCGAGGCGCGCACCGCGGCCATCAGGTCCACGTTGAAGCCGGCCAGCCAGCTCTCGTCGCGTTCGTCGAAGCCATAGCCGCTGGCATTGTTGACCAGCACGTCGATGCCGCCGAGCGCCGCGGCGGCGTCCGCCACCCAGTTGGTAATAGCGTCGGCGTCGGCCAGGTCGCAGCTCTGCGCATGTGCCGGTACGCCGTGCGCCGCCAGCGCCTGGCGGGTTTCCTCCAGCGCCGTGGCGCCGCGTGCGCAGATCGAGACAGCCGCGCCGGCTTCGGCGAAGCCCAGCGCGATGCTGCGACCGATACCGCGGCTGCCGCCGGCGACGACGACGCGATACCCGGAGAAATCGAAGGCCGCCGTCATGCGAGCATCAGTGCCAGCCCGCGAACGCGAAGCCGAACACCAGCACCGCGATCAGCACGAACACGCCCAGCACACACAGCACCAGCTGCGCGTAGCCCAGCACCAGACCAGCCACGGCCATGCCATCGCCTTCGAGGCGGTTGTCGGGCGGACTGCGGCGGATCTCGCCACGCGCCAGGTGGCCGCAGATGATCGCCACGATCGCGCCGATGAACGGCAGCACGCACCAGGCCAGAATGCCGAAGACCAGGCTCACCACCGCCAGCGAATTGGTGGTGGTGCCCGGTCGATAGGACGGTTGATAGCTCATCGGGTCGCTCACTCGTCTAGGAAGTGGAACAGCGCCGTCATGCATCGAACGGTCACGGGCGGCGCACCGCCCGCGACCGGTTACGCGATTACACCGTGAACTTGATGCCCTGCGCCAGCGGCAGCGCGTCGGAGTAGTTGATGGTGTTGGTCTGCCGGCGCATGTAGACCTTCCATGCATCGGAACCGGATTCGCGGCCGCCGCCGGTTTCCTTCTCGCCGCCGAACGCGCCGCCGATCTCCGCACCCGAGGTGCCGATGTTGACGTTGGCGATGCCGCAATCCGAACCCGCCGCCGACAGGAACTGCTCGCCCGCGCGCAGGTTGTTGGTGAAGATCGACGAGGACAGGCCCTGCGGCACGTCGTTCTGCATGTCGATGGCTTCGTCCAGCGTCTTGAACGGCATCACGTAGAGGATCGGCGCGAACGTTTCGGTCTGCACCACGTCGTCGGAGTTCTTCACGCCGGTGACGATGGTCGGCAGCACGAAGTTGCCCTTGCGCTCGGTCAGCGCCTTGCCGCCGGTGCGCACGGTGCCGCCAGCGGCCTTGGCGTTCTCCACGGCCTTCAGGTAACCCTGCACCGCTTCCTGGCTGTTGAGCGGGCCCATCAGCGTGGTGGCCAGGGTGGGATCGCCGATCTTGCCCTCGACCTGGTGGTACGCCTTGACCAGCGTATCGACCACGCCGTCGAAGATCGACTCGTGCACGAACAGCCGGCGCGTGGTGGTGCAGCGCTGGCCGGCGGTGCCGACCGCGCCGAACACGATGCCCGGGATCGCCAGCTTCAGGTCGGCGGTTTCATCGAGGATGATCGCGTTGTTGCCGCCCAGTTCCAGCAGCGAGCGGCCCATGCGCCGCGCCACGCGCTCGCCGACCATGCGGCCGACCTTGGTCGAGCCGGTGAAGCTGATCAGCGCGATGCGCTTGTCGTCGACGAAGGCCTGCGCCAGGTCGCTGCCGGCGTCGTTGAACAGGAAGAACAGGTCGGGGAAACCGCCGGCCTTCAGCGCCTCGTTGCAGATCTTCATGGTGGCGATCGCCGACAGCGGCGTCTTCGGCGACGGCTTCCAGATGCAGATGTCGCCGGCAATGGTGGCCAGCATGGCGTTCCACGCCCACACCGCGACCGGGAAGTTGAACGCGCTGATGATGCCGACCAGGCCCAGCGGGTGGTACTGGTCGTACATGCGGTGGCCGGGGCGCTCCGAATGCATGGTGGCGCCGTACATCATGCGGCTCTGGCCCACCGCGAAGTCGGCGATGTCGATCATCTCCTGCACTTCGCCGTCGCCCTCGGGCTTGATCTTGCCCATCTCCAGCGCGACCAGCGAACCGAGCGCGTCCTTGTGCTTGCGCAACGCCTCGCCGCACAGGCGCACCGCTTCGCCACGCTGCGGCGCCGGGGTGCTGCGCCATACCTTGAACGCGGCCTGCGCGCGCTGGACGATCACCTCGTAATCGGCGGCGCTGGACGCATGCACGGTGCCGAGCACGTCGCCGGAGGCCGGGTTCACCGGCTGCAGCGCGCCGGCGTCGGTGGTCTTCGACCACTCGCCCTGGCCGAGGTAGCTGCCGGACTGCTCGCCGTCGAGGCCGAGCGCGCTGAGGATTGCATGGGACATGGAGGTCTCCTGGACGTGCGGCGCCCGCGGGCGCCGTGGGTGAAATCGGTAATTGCCCATTCTAACAGGCTGGCCGCCTTGCTCCCTCCCCTGCGAACAGGAGGCAGATGCTGTGCTCCTCCCCCTGCTTGCAGGGGGAGGTTGGAGGGGGTAGCGCCGGGCTTGCGAAAAGATCAAGAGCCAACCCCTCCCCAGCCCTCCCCTGCAAGCAGGGGAGGGAGTGATGTTTCGCCCCTTGCTTGCCGACGGACGGCGAAGTGACGGATCGCGCCGCCATGCGATCCATGCGAAAATCCCGCCGCTGCCCTCGTAGCTCAGTTGGATAGAGCGGCCCCCTCCTAAGGGGCAGGTCGGACGTTCGAATCGTCTCGAGGGCACCAGTTCCGCAACGCGAGGGCCGGCCATGCCGGCCTTCGTGCTTTCCGGCTCAGGAGCTGCACGACAGCATCGAGCAACCAGCCTTGTGCCGCGCCCAGTCCGGACGCTTCTGCGCGAACGCCTCGCGGCCGGGCTGGTCGTCGTACGGATGGCGCAGCACGTCGAGCAATTCAGCGATACCGCTGGTATCGCCCTGCTCCGCACGATCGATCGCCTGTTGCGCCAGGTAGTTGCGCAGCACGTAGCGCGGGTTGGCCAGGCGCATGCGCTCGCGGCGCTGCGCCGGCGACAGCGGATCGTCGGCCAGCCGCGCCGCGTAGCGGGCCAGCCAGTCGCCGAGCGCCGGCTCGGCCTCGCGCCGTTTCGCCTCGTCGTAGAACGCCTCGCCGAACAGCGCCAGCGAGGGCGACTGCATGCCGAACTCACCCAGCGCGCGGAACCACAGCGTCATGTCGATCTCGGCCTGCTGCATCAATCCCTGCAGCGACTGCATCAGCGCCACGTCGTCGTCGCGGCATTCAGCCACGCCCAGCTTGGCGGCAATGTTCGCGCGGTCGGCGGCGGCATAGGTGGCGGCGTAATGCTGCAGCCCGGCTTCCAGCCGTTCGACGCCGTCAAACAGCGGCGCCAGCGCACCGGCCAGGCAGCTCAGGTTCCACCACGCCACGTTCGGCTGCTGGCCGTAGCGGTAGCGGCGCCGCTGCGCATCGGTGGTGTTCGGCGTCCACTCCGGATCGTAGTTGTCGACCCAGCCGTACGGGCCGTAGTCGATGGTGAGGCCGAGGATCGACATGTTGTCGGTGTTCATCACCCCGTGCACGAAGCCCACGCGCATCCAGTGCGCCATCATCGTGGCGGTGCGCTCGCACACCTGCCGGAACCACGCCGCGTACAGCGCCTCGCCGCTGCCTTCCAGTTCCGGAAAATCGCGGCGGATGGTGAACTCGACCAGCTGCCGCAGCAGCACGATATCGCCGCGCGACGTGGGCAGCTCGAAATTGCCGAAGCGGATGAACGAGGGCGCCGCGCGGCAGACGATCGCGCCGGGTTCCGGCGCGGCGTGGCCGTCGTAGAACATGTCGCGCACCACCGTTTCGCCGGTGCCGACCAGGCTCAGCGCGCGTGTGGTCGGCACGCCCAGGTGGTGCATCGCCTCGCTGCACAGGAACTCGCGCACCGAGGAACGCAGCACCGCGCGGCCGTCTGCGCCGCGCGAATACGGCGTCAGCCCCGCACCTTTCAATTGCAGTTCCCAGCGCTCGTCGGCGGCGTTGACGACTTCGCCCAGCGAGATCGCGCGGCCGTCGCCGAGCTGCCCGGCCCAGTGGCCGAACTGGTGACCGCCGTAGTTCGCCGCGTACGGCTGCATGCCCTCGAGCAGCGCATTGCCGCCGAACACCTGCGCGAACGCGGGTGCGGCGACGTCCGCTGCACTGAAACCCAGCGCCGCTGCCATCTCCGCCGAATGCGCCAGCAGGCGCGGCGCCGCCACCGGCGTGGGATCGACCCGCGAGTACAGCGCGCCGTCCACCTGGCGCCGCCGCGCGCCCTGCTCCGCATCGCCGGGCAGCTCGCGCACGAACGCATTGTCGAAACGAAGATCAAACATCAGGGCACCTCGGG
Organism: Rhodanobacter sp. B2A1Ga4; assembly: GCF_018101315.1. NCBI lineage: Bacteria > Pseudomonadati > Pseudomonadota > Gammaproteobacteria > Lysobacterales > Rhodanobacteraceae > Rhodanobacter > Rhodanobacter sp. B2A1Ga4. The sequence continues at coordinate 1,051,701 of NZ_JADBJR010000001.1, forward strand.
GCTGCAGCCTATATCCGGGCGCCGATGGCCCTATGCAAGGCCGCGCCGCGGCTAGCGCGCCACGGCCTGCCCGCCGTGCGCCGGGCGATGGATCGCCTGCAGCCGCTGGTAGACGGTCAATACGGCGGTGCCGTAATCCCTGGCCAGGCTCGGCGTGTGGCTGTGGTAGTAGCCCACGCCGAGCACGCGGTCGCGGGTCTGGTGCATGCCGTCGCGCAGGATTTTCGCGGCCACGGTGATGTTGGTGCGCGGATTCAGCAGGGTCAGCGGATCGCGCACCGCGTCGCGGTGCATCGGGTAGTAGACCTGCATGATGCCGACGTCCTGCACCGCCGAACCGAACTGGCTCGCCGCCGCCATCGCCAGTTGCACGTCATGGCGCTCGCCGCGCACCAGATGATCGTTGACGCGGAACAGCCAGGGCGTGGGCGCGACCTTGCCGTCCGGGTACAACGCCTTCGACTCCACCAGGGCGACGCTGTAGAGCAGCAGCGGATCGACGCCGGCGGCCTTGCCGACCTGCGACCACAGGCTGTGCCGGGACGTGATGTCCAGGTCGGGTTCGTCGATCGGCATCATCAGGTCCATCGTGCTGGCCCCGGACAGCAGCTGGCGACGAGTTTCGGCCTGCACGGAGCGGATTGCCGACGCCACCGTTGCCGCGCTTGCCGGAGCCGCGGTGGCCATCGACAGCACCGGCACCGGTGTGGTCGCCGAGAGCAGTGCAGACGTGGCCGATGCCGGCGTGGCAGCCATGGCACTGGCCGTTGTTGATCCCGCGCCGAAGTGCGGCACGCCAGGGCGCAACAGCACGAGGGCAGCACTCGCGATGGCGCCCATGACGACGCCTGCCGCAAGCCGGTGCCAAGACGTATTCGCCCATCCCGGCCACCGTGTCCACGGTGCGATGCGCGCGTCGACGAGGCGGCGCAAGCGGGCGGCTGCGGTCGCCTGCCATCCATCCAGCGGCCATGTGGGTGGCAGCAGCCAGCGTTCCGCTGCCGGCCGCGGCGCCCGCGCCGACAACCGGTCAGGCACGGCCCGTGAGCGAATCCACCGGGCAGGTGCCGGCATCACGACCAGCGGGGCGACGGGGCGATGGCGTGCCGACGAACCGCCGGATTTCCAGCACGCCGGAGCCATCAGGTATACGCGGGCCGGATCGCGCGGGATGTTGCGCACCGTCATGGGGTCCGCCGGCGGATGCACGCCATCGACCCCGGCGTACCCGCGGCTCTCGCCGTGCAAGGTATCTGCGGTCGTCGGGGTGGAACCATCCACGAGGGAATCCTGTTCAAGGGCGCGGGCACAGCCAGTTTCCGGCGCCGGGGTTCGCCATTAAATCAGGTTTGCGGAGCCAGTTGCCGTATCCGGCGGCAAGGCGTCCCGCACGGCCATCGATACGGCATGCCCGGGCCGCTGCGACGGCCAGCCGCTATAGTCGGCTGCCGCCACCTGCGAAAACCGCATGAACCCGACGCCCGCCAACGAGCTCAACGCCGACGCGCTGCCCGAGGATGCCCCCTACCTCGCCGCCACCACCCGCTGGCTGGAGCGCGCGGTGATCGGGCTGAACCTGTGCCCGTTCGCCCGCGCGCCGCACGTGCAGGGCAAGCTGCGCATGCGGGTGAGCCATGCACGCGATGCCGACGCGCTGCTCGATGACCTCTGCGGCGAGCTGCAGTCGCTCAACGCGCTGACGCCGGAGGAATGCGAGACCGGCCTGCTGATCCACCCGTTCGTGCTCGACGACTTCCTCGACTACAACGACTTCCTCGACGTGGCCGACGCCGCCGTACAGACGCTGGGGCTGGAAGGCGAATGGCAGGTGGCTGGCTTTCATCCCCGCTATCAGTTCGCCGACACCGCACCGGACGATGTCGAGAACTTCAGCAACCGCTCGCCGTACCCCACGCTGCATCTGTTGCGCGAATCCAGCATCGAGCGTGCGATGGAACAGATGAGCGACACCGACGCCATCTACCGGCGCAACATCGAGACGCTGCAACGGCTGGGCGTCGATGGCTGGCAGGCGTTGTGGCGCGACGGCACGGATTGAACACGGCAATCCCACCGGAAGTTCACATTCGCGCCGGGCGAAGCTGTCACACTGACGAGTGAAAAATATCCCCGACCCCTACGCAGAAAGCGTCGACCCCGGCGTGCACTGCAATACCTGCGAAGCCGTGTGCTGCCGCCTCACCGTAGTGCTGATGCCGGAAGACCGCGTGCCGGCCTGGCTGGTCGCCCGCGACGAATACGGCATGGAAACCCTGGCCAAGGGCGAGGACGGCTGGTGCGCCGCAGTCGACCCGAACACCTTCCGCTGCACCATCTACGAAGACCGCCCCGCCATCTGCCGCAAGTTCGCGATGGGCAGCCCGAGCTGCCGCGACGAGCGGCACAAGTGGTTCGGCAACGCGATTCCCACCGCAGTGCACGTTCTGTAGTAGCGCTTACACGGCGAAGATCAGCGCGACTTCGGCGGCATCGAGCGCACGCCATTCGCCTGGCGGCAGGTCCCCCAGCACCAGCCCGCCGACCGACACCCGCTGCAGCGTCTCCACATGATTGCCGACGGCGGCGAACATGCGGCGTACCTGGTGGTAACGGCCTTCGCTGACGCCGAGCCGGGCATGCCGCGGACCCAGCACCTCCAGCGCAGCCGGCGCCAGCGGCTCGGTTTCCGACTCCAGCAGCAGGCTGCCGCTGGCGAACAGCTCGCCCTCGTCGCCGCGCAGGTCCTGCGCCAGGGTGGCTTCGTAGACCTTGGTCACCTGCGCTTTTGGCGAGATGATCCGGTGCAGCAGTGCGCCGTCGTCGGTGAACAGCAGCAGGCCGGAGGTGTCGCGGTCGAGCCGGCCCACGCTGGACAGGGCCGGCGAACGCACGTTGTAGCGCGGCGGCAACAGGTCATACACCACGCGACCCGGGTCCTTGCGCGAGCAGGTGACGCCGAGCGGCTTGTTCATCATCAGGGTGAGCCCGGGCGGCGGATCGAGCGGCTCGTCGTCGACGCGGATGGTCTCGTACGGCACCACGTCGTCGGCGTACAGCACTTCGCCGTTCGCATCGGTGATGCGCCCGGAGCGGAACAGCTGGGTCACGTCCTTGCGGCTGCCGTAGCCCAGGTTCGCAATGAGCTTGACCAGTTTCATCCGCGCACCCCGACTGCTTCGATCACCTTGAATCCTTCCTGCACGACCAGCGTGCGCACTTCATGGAAACGCGAGGCCAGCACGGCCTCGTATGGCAGGTGCCGGTTCGCCACCAGCAGCAGCCGGCCATCCGGCAGCAGCGCCTCGGCCGCGCTGACGATGAACGCGCGGCCCAGTTCCGGCAGGTCGGCGCGCCCCTGGTGGAACGGCGGGTTGCTGACGATGGCGTCGTAGCGCTGTGCCAGGCCACGGGTGACGTCGTGCCAGTAGACCGTCACGGCCAGCTCGCGCGCGCACTCGCGCTGCGCCCGTGCCAGGTTGAGCCGTGCCGGTTCCAGCGCGCGCGCCTCGGCTTCGTACAGGTCGATCGCCTCGACCCGCGGGCAACGCGCGACGACCTGCGTGGACAGATAGCCGTAGCCGGCACCGAGGTCGGCCACGCGACCGTGCAGGTCTGCCGGCAGGTGTTCCGCCAGCAGCGCCGAGGCGGGGTCGATGCGATCCCAGGCGAACAGGCCGGGGCGGCTGAGGTAGCCGTCGGCGATGCTACGCGGTTCATCCAGTGCCAGCCATGCGGCCAGCAGGTCCTGGTCGACGTCGGCTGGCTGCGGCGTGCTCCAGAACGCGCGGCACTTGTGCTTGGACAGGTGCTGCACGGCGCCGGAAAGTTTCGCCAGGTCCGCCTCGCCCGACTTGGCGCCTTCGGCATTCGGCATCGCGGCCAGCACCGTGCCGCCCGGCGCCAGCTGCCGCAACGCGCGGGCGAACAGCGCGCGTGCCTCGTCGCGCTGGCGCGACGGCAACAGCAGCACCAGCGGAAATTTTTCATCGGCCGCCGCTTCGCCCACGCGCAGGCCGTGGCGGCCCAGTTCATCGGCGAACGGCAGGAAACCCTGCTCGCACAACCAGCCGGGTTGCGCCCTCTGGCGCAGGCTCAGCCCGGCGCGGGCGCGCAGGAACAACACGCGGCCGTCCGCCGGCATACGCAACTCGCCCGCTTCGAACGGCACGAACAGCGCGGCCAGCGCCGCATCCGGCGCGGCCGCGGAAAATCCGCCAGCAGTCACGTCATCCCCTCCACCTCGAACAGTGGCGGCATTGTACGTGGCGGCGGGCCGGAGCTGGCCGACGGGTTCAGCTGCCGCTGTGCTCGTGCACCGCATCCATCACGCGGGCGGAAAACACCAGCGCCGCACCGGCGTTGAGCGCAACCGCCACGCCCAGTGCTTCGGCGATCTCCTCGCGGGTCGCGCCGTGTTTCAGCGCCTCGCCCACGTGCACCGTGATGCAGCCGTCGCAGCGGGTGGTCACCGCCACCGCCAGCCCGATCAGCTCGCGGGTCTTCGCGTCCAGGTGGCCGGTTTTCTCGCCGGCTCCGGTCAGGACCTGGTAGCCCCGCAGCGTGTCCGGGCTGAGCTTGCCGACTTCGCCGATGCGGCCCAGCAGTTCCTTGCGGTATTGCAGCCAACCCAACATGGTGGTCACCTCGTTGTCGTGGCGGCTGGACGACCTGCCCCCGCCGTGGTGCGATGGTGCGCCACGGCGGGGGCAAATTTCCGTCAAATCACTCAAACGGTCGCTGGCGTGCGCCCCAGCCGGGCCACCCAGCGGTACAGCGCGACGTTGACCGCGACGAAGGCGATGCCGCCGATCCAGATCGCGGCAGTAGCGAAGCCGCCACCGACCAGCGCCAGCGGTGCACTCTTGCCGGAGAACACCACGATCGCCGCGATGACAACGCCGATGATGCTCTCGCCCACGATCATGCCGGAGGCCAGCAGCACACCCAGTTGCTTGGTCGACTCGGGCTTCGGACCGCGCTCGGCGCGCCTGTCGAAATACCAGCCGACGACGGCGCCGACCACGATCATCAGCGTGGTCGAGGTGGGCAGGTAGATGCCCAGGCCCACCGCCAGCGGCGGCAGCGCAGCCGACTTGGTGGTGCGGCCAAGGACGGCATCCAGCACGATCAGCGCCACGCCGATCGCGCCGCCCAGGATGATCAGGCTCCAGTCGATATTGCCCTGGATCACGCCCTGCGCCAGCGCCGAGATCAGCCCCGCCTGCGGCGCGGCCAGTGCACGCGCCGGGTCGACCCCGGGCATGCCGGCAAAACCGTAGGCCTCGTTCAGCAGGTCCAGCACCGGCGGGATCACCGCCGCGCCGACCAGCACGCCGACCACCAGCGCCACCTGCTGTTTCCACGGCGTGGCGTCGACCAGCTGGCCGGTCTTCAGGTCCTGCAGGTTGTTGTTGGCGATGGTCGCCACCGCGAATACCACCGAGGTGGCGAACAGCGCGAACGCCACCAGCCCCTTGCCGGCGTCGCCGGCCAGCTCCGACTTCACGCCGGCCACCAGCAGCAGCAACGCGGCGATGATCACCACCAGGATGCCCACGCCCGACAACGGGCTGTTGGACGAGCCGATCAGGCCGGCCATGTAGCCGCACACTGCGGAGACCAGGAAGCCCATGATCACCACGAAAGCCAGGCCGCCGATCACCAGCAGCCACAGGTCCGAACCCAGCCCGGTGGTGATGCTGAAGTCGCCCAGCAGCCAGCCGATCGGCAGCAGGCAGAGCAGGCTGATCAGGCCGACGATACCGATCGGCATGTCGTGCTCGGTACGCGGCAGCGCATCGCCCTGCCCTGCCTTGCGCGCCCGCGACGAGGCCATCGCCGAGGAAAGTCCGCTGATCACCGGCTTGACCAGCTTGGCCAGCGTCCAGATCGCCGCCACGCCGATCGTACCGGCGCCGAGGAAACGCACCTTGGTGCTCCATGCCGCCTGCGCCACGTCGGCCGCCGCACCGGTCGCTGCCGCCAGCATCGTGTAGTGCGGTACCGCCCAGCCCCAGGCGATCAACGCGCCCAGCAGCATCGCCAGACCCACCCACAGGCCGACCAGGTGGCCCACCGCCAGCAAGGCGAACGACAGGCTGAAATCGTAGCCGCTGGCACCGCCGCGGTCGCCGATGTGGAAATACTGTGCCACGTCGCTGGCGAACACCTTGGTCGCCACCACGATCGCGAACAGCGCCGAAACGATGGTGCCGGCGGCGACCGCCAGCAGTCCGGACTTGCTGCTTTCCTCCGACGCCGCGGCGGCGTCATCGCCGCCGCCGACCTTCAGCACCTCGGCGCAGGCCACGCCTTCCGGATACGGCAGGTCGGAATCGGTCACCAGCGCACGGCGCAGCGGGATCGTGTACATCACGCCGAGGATGCCGCCGGTGGCGCAGATGCCGAACGTCACCCAGAACGGAAAGCCGGTCCACCAGCCGACCATCACCAGGCCGGGCAACACGAAGATGATCGCCGACAGCGTGCCGGCCGACGAGGCGACCGTCTGCACGATGTTGTTCTCCTGCATCGTGGAGTTCTTGAACCCGCGCAGGATCGCCATCGAGATCACCGCCGCCGGGATCGAGGTGGCGAAGGTCAGGCCGGCCTTGAGGCCGAAGAACACGTTCGCCGCGGTGAACACCAGGGTGATCACGATGCCGATGATCAGGCCGCGTACGGTCAATTCGGTGCGCGGTGTCGCGCTGGACAAAGGTTTTTCACTCACGAATGGCTCTCCCCCGGATGGATGCTGCGGTGGAAGATAGCGTGGAATGGCCATGTTTGGTTACCCGGCCGCATGAAAAGAACCGGCGGGCCATGCCCTCGCGCCCGCGTGCGATCACCGCTTCGCAGAGCGGACGCTGCCCGCCACGCGTTGCCGCGGGATCACAGCGCCAGCAGGCTCTCGAAGTGCCGTGGCTGCCCGGACAGCGGATCGACGAACCCCAGTCCCTGCGCCAGCAATTTCAGCGGGCGCAGGTAGTCATCGGCGGCCGGTTCGGCCAGCACCGGATACAGGGTGTCGCCGATGATCGGCGCGCCCAGTGCCGCCATGTGCAGGCGCAGCTGATGCTTCTTTCCCGTCACCGGGAACAGCGCATAGCGCCAGACTTCGCCGCCGTGCTCAAGCACCTCGATCCGCGTCTCGCTGTTCGGCTCGCCCTCCACTTCACGCATGCGGAAGAACGGATCGCCGGCGACGATGCGCGAGCAGCGTCGCAGCGGAAACGCCATTCCGGGCAACGCCGGCGCCAGTGCCTCGTAGCGCTTGTCGATCCGGCGCTCGCGGAACAGCGCCTGGTAGGTCGCGCGGCTGGCCGGGTTCGCCGAGAACAGCACCAGCCCGGCGGTGGCACGATCGATCCGGTGCAGCGGCACCAGGTGCGGGTTGTCGAGCCGGCGGATCAATCGCCGCAACAAGGTCTGCTCGACGAAGCCGCCGGCCGGGGTCACCGGCAGGAAGTGCGGCTTGTCGGCCACCACCAGGTGCGCGTCCGCATGCAGCACGGTTTCGACGAACGGAATCGGCCGCTCGTCCGCCACCTCGCGGTAATAATGGATACGCATGCCCGGGCGATACGGCGTCTGCGGCGTGATCGCGACGCCCTGCCCGTCCAGCACACGCCCGCGCGCGATGCGGTCCAGCCATTGCGCGCGATCGATCGCGCCGAACTGCGCGCACAATCCGTCGAGCACGGTGGCCCAGGCACCTGGCGGCAGGTGCACGGTGCTGGCGCGCGGATCGCGGCTGAACGCTGCAGTGGCTCGGTTCATGACGCGGCCAGTGTACGGCGTCCGGCCAAGCCGCCGCCCTTCGGTCGGAGCAGCCGCGCGGCACGTGCGCGTAGAATGGCCGGCTTGTTGTCTGAAGGCGGGTCCATGGCACTCAACTCCACCATCTACAAGGTCGAACTGCAGGTCAGCGACATGGACCGGCATTACTACGCCACCCATGCGCTGACCCTGGCGCGGCATCCGTCCGAGACCGAGGAGCGGCTGATGGTGCGCCTGCTCGCGTTCGCGCTTTATGCCGACGAGCGACTGGAGTTCGGCAAGGGCATCAGCGACGAGGACGAACCGGCGCTGTGGCGCAAGGCGTACACCGACGAGATCGAGCTGTGGATCGAAGTCGGCCAGCCCGACGAGACGCGCATCCGCAAGGCCTGCGGCCGCTCGCGCCAGGTGGTGGTGATCAGCTACGGCGGCAACACCGCGGAGATCTGGTGGAACAAGACCGGCGCCGCGCTCAGCCGCAACAGGAACCTCACCGTGCTCGACATCCCTGCCCGCACCGTGACCGAACTGGTTGCACTGCTGCAGCGTGGCATGCGCCTGCAGGCGCTGGTGCAGGACGGCCAGCTGCAGCTGATGAACGACGCCGACGCGGTCGCCGTCGATCCGCTGCGGCGCATGGCGCCCACCGAAACCGTGGGCTGAACGATCATGCCGGCGAACGCCACGGATAAATCGCTGCGCCGCGTCGTGGCCATCGTGGCGCTGCTCAACCTGAGCTACTTCGGCATCGAGTTTGCGGTGGCGCTGGCGATCGGCTCGGTCTCGCTGTTTGCCGACAGCGTCGACTTCCTGGAAGACGCCTCGGTCAACCTGCTCATCCTGATCGCACTCGGCTGGAGCCTGAAGGCCAGGGCGCGCATGGGCATGGGGCTGGCCGCCATCCTGCTGGTGCCCGCACTTGCCACGCTCTGGGCGCTGTGGAGCAAGTTCCAGTTGCCCGCCCCGCCAGCACCGCTGCCGCTGACGGCCACCGGCCTTGGCGCGATGCTCATCAACTTCAGCTGCGCCATGCTGCTGGTGCGGTTCCGCCACCACAGCGGCAGCCTGACCCGCGCTGCCTTCCTGTCGGCACGCAACGACGTGTTCGCGAACATCGCCATCATCATCGCCGGCGCCGCCACCGCGGTGACGCATGCCGCATGGCCCGACATGGTCGTCGGCGCCGGCATCATGCTGATGAACGCCGATGCGGCGCGCGAGGTCTGGCAGACCGCACGCAGCGAACATCGCGAGGCGGCCGTCCCACGCGCGTGAACCCTCGCCGGCTCATGGCGCGGGACGCCGCGGCCGGTTTACCGGATAATCGCCGATTCGGCTACATCACTCCCACGGAGTCATCTCATGCGCTGGTTGCTGCCCCTGCTCACCGTGTTCGCCCTCGCCGCCTGCAGCACGCCTCCGCCGGCGCACGCCAGCGGACAGGTGGAGAAGCTCACCGTGATCGACCAGAAGGTCGGCACCGGCGCCGAGGCGAAAGCCGGCATGGACGTGCTGGTGCACTATACCGGCTGGCTGTACGACGAAAACGCGAAGGACAAGCACGGCGCCAAGTTTGACAGCTCGCTCGATCATGGCGCGCCGTTCAACTTCACGCTGGGCGCGGGCCGGGTGATCGACGGCTGGGACCAGGGCGTGGCCGGCATGCGCGTGGGCGGCAAGCGCACGCTGCTGATCCCCGCCGCGCTCGGCTACGGCGCCCGCGGCGCCGGCGCCGACATCCCGCCGAACGCCTCGCTGGTGTTCGACGTGGAACTGGTCGACGTCAGCACGCATTGAGCCACTTCCCGTACCGCGTGCAGGAGCCCGCTCGCGGGCTCCTGCACGGGCCGGGGGTATGCAAGTTGGGGGAGCGCAGCGAACTCCGACCTGCCCCGGAATCGCTCAGTCTTCCTGTGCCGCTGCCTCGCGCCCCTGCTGGCGGATGATCGCTTCCTCGCGTGCGTCGATGATCGACTGCATCACGCTGTCCACGTCGACGATGCTTTCGTCGAACTCGAAACGGCCGCTGAGCTCGCTGTCCGGGTGCAGTTCGCCCAGTTCGTACAGCGCCCACATCTCCTCGCCGTAGTGGGTGTCCAGCAGCTCCGGCGCGAAGCGCGACAGGCTGATCGTGATGTTGCCCACGTCGCGACGCAGCATGGTGCGCGCATTGTTGTTGCCCGAGGCGCTGACCGCCTGCGGCAAGTCGATGATCACCGGACCGTGCGGCCCGACCAGCACGTTGTATTCGGACAGGTCGCCGTGGATCAGCCCCACGCACAGCATGCGTGCGACCTGCTGCATCAGGAACCGGTGATACTCGCGCGCGGTGTCGGCCGACAGCTCCACCTCGCCCAGCCGCGGTGCCGAATGGCCGTCCGCATCGGTGACCAGCTCCATCACCAGCACGCCGCTGAAGTAGCCGTAGGGTTTCGGCACGCGCACGCCAGCGGCGGTGAGCTGGTACAGCGCGTCGACCTCGGCATTCTTCCACGCCGCCTCGGCCTCCTTGCGGCCGAACTTGGTGGCCTTGCCCATCGCCCGTGCCTGCCGGCTGCCGCGCACCTTGCGGCCCTCCTGGTACTGCACGCGCGCCTGGAAACTGCGCTGCGCCATGTCCTTGTAGACCTTGGCGCAGCGGACGTCCTCGCCCGAACGCACGACGTAGACGGATGCTTCCTTGCCGCTTTTCAGCGGCCGCAGCACCTGATCGATCACGCCTTCGTCGATCAGGTCCTGCAGGCCCTTGGGGGTTTTCATGCGTGGGGGGCTTCGCTCATGGGGAACACGCCATTATCCCCGATCGGCGACCGGTTCGCGGCCGGCGCCAAGCCGATCGCGCGCGGCTGCCGCGAGCTCGAACGAATACCGCCGCGCGGCGTGCTCGAACACGTTGGCGGTGAGCAGCAGCTCGTCCGGCCGGTGCCTGGCGATGAACGCCTCGATGCCATCCTTCACCGTGCCGGCGTCGCCGACCACCGCGCAGGCCAGCGCGCGCTCCACCATCAGCTTCTCCGGCGGCGCCCAGTACGACTCGATATCGTCGATCGGCGGCGGGATCAGCCCCGGCCGGCCGCGGCGCAGGTTGATGAAACTCTGCTGCTGGGTGGTGAACAGGCGCCGCGCCTCGGCATCGCTGTCGGCCGCGACCACGTTCAGGCCCAGCATCGCGTACGGCTGCTGCAGCCGCGCCGACGGGCGGAAGTCGCGCCGGTACAGCGCCAGCGCCTCGTCCATCGCGTCCGGCGCGAAATGCGAGGCGAACGCGAACGGCAGGCCGAGTTGCGCCGACAGCTTCGCGCTGAACAGGCTGGAGCCGAGCAGCCACACCGGCACCTCGACACCGGCGCCCGGTACGGCGCGCACTGGCCGGCCGGGCCGGGCCGGCTCGAAATAGCCGAGCAGCTCCAGCACGTCCTGCGGGAAGGCATCGGCGCTGTCGAAGTAGCGGCGCAACGCCTTCGCGGTGGGCTGGTCCGTGCCGGGCGCGCGGCCCAGGCCCAGGTCGATGCGCCCCGGATACAGCGAGGCCAGCGTGCCGAACGCCTCGGCCACCTGCAGCGGCGCGTGGTTCGGCAGCATGATGCCGCCAGCGCCGACGCGGATGGTCGAGGTGCCGCCGGCCACGTGGCCGATCAGCACCGCCGTCGCCGCGCTGGCGATGCCGGGCATGTTGTGATGCTCGGCCAGCCAGTAGCGACGGTAGCCCAGCCGCTCGGCGAGCCGGGCCAGGTCCAGCGTGTTGCGGAACGCCTGGCTGGCGTCACTGCCTTCGGTGACCGGCGCCAGGTCGAGGATGGAAAACGGGATCATGTCGGGCTCTCGCCAAGTGGATGGCCACGATGTGGGGGCTGCCGCGCGGATTGCCACCGGTGCCTGCGCCTACAATGGCCCACCCTTGTCCCATGGCATCCCGATGAGCGAACCCGTCCGCCTCGCCAAACGCGTCGTCGCGCTGACCCGGTGCTCGCGGCGCGAGGCCGAGCAGTACATCGAGGGCGGCTGGGTGCGGGTGGATGGCGTCGTGGTGGAGGAACCGCAGTTCATGGTCGACACGCAGCACGTCGAACTCGACCCGCAGGCCGAACTGGCACCCGCTGAACCGGCCACCCTGATCCTGCACAAGCCGCCTGGCTACGACGCCGGCAACGGCCCGAACCCGGCCAGCGCACTGGTCACTCCGCAGACACGCTGGCCCGACGACAATTCCGGCGTGCGCCCACTAAGACGCCACCTGCAGCGGCTCACCACGCCGTTGGCGCTGCCGACCCAGGCCAGCGGCCTGCTGGTCTTCACCCAGGACTGGCGCGTCACCCGCAAGCTCGGCGAGGACATCGAGCGGATCGAGCAGGAGTACGTGGTCGAGGTCAGCGGTGCATTGATCCCGAACGGACTGGCCCTGCTCAACCACGGCATGCACTTCAACCACTACGCGATGCCGCCGATCAAGGTCAGCTGGCAGAGTGAGCAACGCCTGCGCTTCGCGTTCAAGGTATTGCAGCCGAGTCGGATCGAGCCGATGTGCAACGCGGTCGGCCTGAAGGTGCTGGCGATGAAATGCCTGCGCGTGGGCCGCATCCCGCTGGCGAAACTGCCGCCGGGGCAATGGCGCTACCTCGCTCCGCACGAACGCATCTGACCCGGGGCCGCCGGCTGCCTTGTGCCTTGGCCGGCGGAACCGCTTAGACTTGCCTGTGCGTCACCGCCATCCAACCACACCACGGAGAACAGCATGAGCAAGGGTATGGACTCGAAGAAGAACGAGAAGAAAAAGCCGGCCAAGACCATGAAGGAAAAGAAGGCCGCCAAGCAGGAAAAGAAGAAGAACAAGTAGGCCCGGACCCTCGCGCGCCGCGGCGCGACAGCCACCCCGGGGCACGGCGGCCCGCTCCGCGATGCGCTGGCCGGCCGCCTCGCCCGCCCTGGCTAAACTTTCCCCGCCTGCTGCCGATAGCCTGAGGCGGGCTGCCCGGGAGTCGGCACGCGGGGATGAGGGCACGGAACATGGGGAATATGTGGCGGCGCTTTTTTCGTGGCCGACAGCCAGCGCCAGCGCACCGCACGCGGCCAACCGCCGTGACGACCACGCACGCACCCCCGATCACGCCAGCCGTTCGATCGGCCGTGCCGCTGGCGGAAATCGAGGATCGTTTCCAGCGCTTCGTACTCGACCTTCCCGACAGCGATGCGAGCGCGCCCAGCACATCCGAGCTGGCCACGCTCAGGCGGCTGGAACTGCTCGGCGCCCGCTTCGACATGCACAGCCTGCCGCGCCTGCCGACGGTGTTGCCGCAACTGCTGCGCGCCCTGAGGAACGACAAGGCCGGCGGCGGCGAACTGGCCAAGCTGATCGGCCGCGATCCCCTGATGGTCGGCGAAATCATGCGCGTCACCGGCAGCGTGCATTACCGCGCCGCGCAGCCGATCACCAGCCTGCAGCAGGCGGTGGTGCTGCTGGGCCAGGACGGCCTGCGCCGGGTACTCACCCAGCACGTGATGAAGCCCATCCTGCAGGCCCATGCCGGCGCGTTCGGCCATGCCGCCGGCGAACGCCTGTGGCATCACGCCGAGCGTTGTGCGCATGCCTGCGCCTGGCTCGGCAGGAACAGCGGCTGCGACGCCTTCGAAGCCTATCTGGCGGGAATCGTCTGCCACGCCGGTGACAGCGCCGTGGTCCGCCTGCTGGGCAAAATGAAACCCGCCGGCGAGAAAGCCGAGCCGCCCTCGCCCGGCTTTCTCGCCGGTTGCGCCGGGCTCGCCGCGCGGCTTTCGCTGCAGCTTGCGCAGCACTGGGAACTGCCCCCGCGCGTGATCGACGCGTTGACAGAACGCCAGGCCCCGGCGACGCCGGCAGCCTCGCCGCTGGGCAACGCCCTGTCGGTGGCCGACCTGCTGGCGATGGCCCAGTTGCTGGCCGAGCACGAACGACTCGACGACGACCCGGATCTCAGCCAGGGCTGGCCCGCGGTCTTTGCGCCGAACCTGGTGGCGCGTTGCCGGCAGGACCTGCAGCGCAACTTTCCCGCGACGTGAGCAACCCGCGGCCACGCCGCCCCGTCACTCGCCCCGACGCAGCAGGGTCAGCCCGATCAGACGCGACACCACCAGCGCGACGTACATCACCCCCGCGAACATCTCCAGGCTGGCCACCGCGCGGGCGTGCACGGTGATCGGGATGACATCGCCGATACCGGTGCTGGACAGCAGCGCGAAGCTGAGGAACAGCAGCTCGGTCCAGCTGCGCGCCTCATGCGGGTTGACCGCGGCGGAGAAGCAGCCCGGCTGCAGCGTCTGGCACAGCACGAATACATAGGTAAACGCCCACACCAGCAAGGTGAATGTGGCGCCCGCCGCAAACAGTTCGTCGGTGGTGGCGCGGCGGTCCGCCAGCATGTAGCTGATCAGGCACCCGGCCGCGTAGAAATAGAACGTGGCCTCCAGCGCGGCCCACCACGGCCGCAGCGGCGGCAGGTTCATGGTCAGGTCGAGCACGTTGAGCAGCACCGCCGGCAGTGCGATGCAGGCGCTGATCCAGGCGCGCCCGCGCGTACGCCGCACCATCGAGATCGCCAGCCCCAGCACCAGCACGCCGAACGCGCCGAACAACGCCCGCGCCGGGCGCGTGTGCTCGATGAACGGATACAGCAGCAGGCCGCCCAGCTGCACCAGCAGCAGGATTGCCGAAGGGTGCCGGATGATCCGCACCAGCCAGCGCAGGTGGGCAAAGCGGATCAGTGCTCCCGTCGCCGTCGTTTCATCGCTGCCGTGCATGCCTTCATCCTCCCGCCGATCGCTGCCGTGCGTGGGCCCCCCTGGCCCGCTGCCGGCTCATTCTGACAGTTCCAGGTGCATCGGCTGGGTGACCAAGCCGGTGTCGCTGACCAGCAGCGGCCCGCTGGGCACGAAACCGAAGTGCAGGTACACCGGCACCGCCATGGCCGAGGCTTTCAGCGTGAAACGCCGCGTGCCGGCGCGACGTACCGCGTCGCGCATCGTGCGCTGCCACAGCCGGCGCGCGATGCCGCGCCCGTGCATGCGGGTGCTGACGAAGAACTGGAACAGATGCGAGTCGTCGCGCATCGCCGCCACACCGACCAGGCGCCCGTCGTCCTGCCACGCCAGGTGGAAGCGCTGGCCGGCCAGGATCTTGCTCCGGATCATCCCGGCACCCATGCCACGCAGCAGCGGCCCGGCCGCGCTGGCCGGCTGCCACGGCAGGATCCAGCGCCGCGTCACCCGGCGCGCCAGCGCACCGATCGCGAGCGCATCCTGCGGACGGGCGAGACGATAGTGGATGGTCATGGCTGCTCCCACAAAAAAACAGCCGGCTCAGGGCTGGCGCGCACGCCACGCCGCCAATGCCAGCTCGTAGCGTTCAAGCGCCTCTTCGTGGACGTCGTGGACACAGCGCACGCAACCCTCGCCGCAGCAATCGGCGGCGTCCGGCTCGCGCGGGCGTTGCGGCGGCGGGTCCGGATCGGGGGTTGGCGGGGTGGGACTGGCGGGATTCACGGCGTTCCGGTCGGCATCGGGTTCCGGGCGGCGAACCTGCCCGGAACCCGATGGTGCCGCCGATCGCCGCCGCGACTCAAGCGGCCGCGGCGGGGCGGTTCAATTCGCCGGCTTGCGGAAGCGGTAGATGAACTGGTCGGTATGGCCGCGTATCGACTTGTCGAACACCTTGATGTCGAGCGGGTCGGCCGGGTTGCGCAGCGCGTCGCTCTCGCCGTCGAACACGAAGCCGGCCGCCTCCACTTCCTGCTTCACCACCGCCGGATCGATGCGATGCAGGGTGTCGGTGTCGGCGAGGCCGGAGCCGGCCGGGGCCGCGTGGTCGATCACCACGAACAGGCCGCCCGGCTTGAGCGCGTCGTAGACCCGCTTGTCGAAGCCGGTCATGTCCACCGGGCCCATGAACGGGTCGTGGTAGTCGTGGTAGTTCTGCGCGGTGAACACCAGGTCGACCGGTTCCGGCGCGCTCAGCAGCGCCGCCGGTTGCTGCAACAGGGTGACGTTGGCGTAATGCGGCGTGGCGGCCAGCTTCTGCCACTGCGCAAGGCTCTTGCTGGCGTACTTCGCCATCTCGCCCGGCCACACCGTGTAGACGTGTCCCTGCGGGCCGACGATGGCGCTGAACACGCGCGTCCAGTAGCCGCTGCCCGGCACCAGCTCCAGCACCTTCTGGCCCGGCTTCACCTCGGCGAAAGCCATCACCTGGGCCACCTTGCGGCGGGCGTCGTCGGCGCGGTCGGTCTGGCGGGCGGGGTCAGCGAGCGCTTTCTGCACCGCGGCGGAGACCGCCGCTTCGTGCGGTTTCGCCGCCTGCTGGGCCAGGGCCACGGCAGGAAAGGCGACGGCAAGCAACACAGCAAGGACAGTGGGACGCATGGTCGTACTCCTCAGTGGGCAAGGGTTCGCCGATTGTGCTCCCGAATCGCGGCAATGGCCCCGTGCCGCTTGGCACGGGGCACCACCCCGGTTCATGCTCCATGCTCGACCGCGACCATGCCCACCCGGGCCGGTCATCCGCACACGTCCCGGCGTGCTGCCACGCGACAGCCTGCGCGTGCCCGCAACACAGGCAGACGACCTCCCGAACACCGTATCAGGAGAACCCGATGCCAAGCCGTACCTCCTTCCCCATGCTCGGCCTTGCGCTTGGACTGCTGCTGCCCGCGCTGCCGGGCCATGCGCAGTCGGCCGCGCAATGGCAGGCGGAACAGGTCGCCGCGTCGCAAAAATCCGAGCAGATCATGCACGAGGCCGACAAGTACAAGAGCCTGCTGGCCCAGTACCAGGTGATGCGCTATCCCTACGCCACCAACCCGGACCCCGCCTTCCACATCATCTTCGGTCAGTACCTGAGCTGGTACCAGAGCTTCATCGGCGACTATCCGGACGCCGCCGCCAGCTTCTCGATCAGGCAGCCGGCGCTGCCGGACGACCGCCCTTCGCCGCTGGGCAACCCCGGCTACCGCGCCAGGCCCGCGCTGGAAGCGATTCCCGAGCTGGCCAGGAACTACCGTGCGGTGTTCCTCAACGAAGCGCACAACATACCGCTCACCCGCACGCTGACCGTACAGTTGCTGGGCAAGCTGCGCGCGGAGGGCTTCAACTATTTCGCCGCCGAGACGCTTTACCAGACCGACAGCGGGCTGCAGGCGCGCGGCTACCCGGTCGCCGGCAGCGGCTTCTATACCGAGGAGCCGATCTACGCCGAGATGGTGCGCACCGCCCTGAAACTCGGCTTCAAGGTGGTCGCCTACGAGGCGCTCTCCGCGGCCACCGGCGACGCCCGCGAAGCCGAGCAGGCGCGCAACCTCTACCGCGAGGTGTTCAAGAATGACCCGCAGGCGCGGCTGGTGATCAACGCCGGCTACGCGCACATCCAGGAATCGGGCGTCTATCTGGGCGGCTCCTCGATGGCCGAGCACCTGCACAAGCTCAGCGGCATCGACCCGCTCACGGTCGAGCAGACCATGCTGTACCCGCATCCGTCAGCCAACGACGACCACCCCGACTACGCCCCGGTGATGAAGCAACTGCGGCCCGGGGCACCGATCGTGTTCGTGAACAAGCAAGGCCAGCCGTGGTCGCTGCGCCCGGGCTACGACGTCAGCGTGTTCTTCCCGCCCGAACGGCTCAAGCGCGGCCGCCCCGGCTGGCTCGATCTCGGTGGCATGCGCAAGCCGTACCTGGTCGGCGGCGAACGCTGCGACCACACCTATCCGTGCATGGTCGAGGCGCGTTATGCCGACGAGGGCAGCGACGCGATTCCCGCCGACCGCCTGGTGCTCGACCCGCTGCCGTTGAACGCCGTCACCAGCGACCGCATCAGCAACGGGCTGATCGAACCCCACAGCCTGCTCTACCTGCGTCCCGGCAAGTACCGGCTGACCTACACCGATGCGGATGCGCACCAGCTGTTCGCCCGCGACGTCACCATCCGGGACGGCGATGCCGCCCCGCCGTCCGATCTCGTCGATCCACCTCCGCCGGCGCCGCCGGCAGAATCCGCCTCCACCACCCAGGGGAAATGACCCATATGACCCGATACGCGATACGACCTGTGCTGACCCTGAGCTGTCTGCTGGCGACCTTCGCCGTCGCCGCCGCCAACGCACCGGGTCACGCCGATGACGGCAGCATGTTCGGCTTCAGCACCAGCGCGGCGACCGCCCAGCAGGACCTCGAGCGGCGCTTCGACGCCCAGCTCGATCCCGCCGAACTGCGCAGCTGGCTCAAGCAGATGTCGTCGCAACCCAATCAGGTCGGCTCGCCGCACGACAAGGCGAACGCCGAATTCATGCTGGCGAAGTTCCGCGAATGGGGCTGGGACGCGCACATCGAGACGTTCAGCGTGCTCTACCCCACACCGAAGAAGGTCGCGCTGGAACTGCTGGGGCCGAAGCCCTACACCGCTACGCTGCATGAACCGGCCGTCGCCGGCGATGCCACTTCCGACCTCGCCGGCGTTCTGCCGCCGTACAACGTCTACGGCGCCGACGGCGACGTCAGCGCGCCCGTGGTCTATGCCAATTACGGCATGCCGGACGACTACAAGGAGCTGGCGCGGCGCGGCGTCGACGTGCGCGGCAAGATCGTCATCACCCGCTACGGCGGCGGCTGGCGCGGGCTGAAGCCCAAGCTGGCGCAGGAGCACGGCGCCATTGGCTGCCTGATCTATTCCGACCCGCACGACGACGGCTACGCCGAGGGCGACGTCTATCCACAAGGCGGCTGGCGTCCGGCGCAGGGCGTGCAGCGCGGCTCGGTGGCCGACATGCAGCTGTATCCGGGCGACCCGTTGACCCCGGGCATCGGCTCCACGCCCGGCACGAAGCGACTGGCACTGAAAGACGCGAAGACCATCCTGAAGATTCCGGTGCTGCCGATCTCCTACGCCGACGCCACGCCGCTGCTGCAGGCGCTGCGCGGCCCGATGGCGCCGGCCAACTGGCGTGGTGCGCTGCCGCTGACCTACCGCGTCGGCCCGAGCGCGAGCAAGGTCCACCTGACCGTGCTGTCGGACTGGAGCCAGAAACCGGTTTACGACGTGATCGCCATGCTCAAGGGCGCCACCGCGCCGGACCAGTGGGTCGTGCGCGGCAACCACCACGACGGCTGGACCTTCGGCGCGTGGGACCCGCTCTCCGGCAACGTCACCCTGATGGCCGAGGCCAAGGCCATCGGCGGCCTCGTCAAGCAGGGCTGGCGGCCCCAGCGCACGCTGGTCTATGCCAGCTGGGACGGCGAGGAACCGGGCCTGCTCGGTTCCACCGAGTGGGCCGAGGCGCATGCCGCAGAACTGCAGCAGAAGGCCGTGCTGTACCTCAACTCCGACACCAACGCTCGCGGCTTCCTCGATGCCGGCGGCAGCCATTCGCTGCAGCATCTGGTCAACCAGGTGGCCGATGGCGTGACCGATCCGGAAACCAATGTCAGCGTGCGCGAGCGCCTGCGCGCGCACATGCTGGTCGACGGCAGCAGCAAGGATGCCAAACCCGAAACGAAGGCCATCGCCAAGCTGGCGGCCGAAGGCGGCGACGTGCCGATCCAGGCGCTGGGTTCGGGCTCCGACTACAGCGCCTTCCTGGAACACCTCGGCATCGCCTCGCTGAACCTCGGCTTCGGCGGCGAAGACGACGACGCCGGCATCTACCACTCGCGCTACGACTCGTTCGACCACTATGTGCGTTTCGGCGATCCGGACTTCGCTTACGGCGTGGCGCTGGCCAAGGTCGCCGGGCACATCATGCTGCGCACCGCCGATGCCGGCGTGCTGCCGCTGCGCTTCGGCGACTTCAGCGACACGCTCGACCGCTACGTGGGCGAGCTGCACAAGCTGGTCGACGACACCCGCAAGGCCACCGAGCAGCAACACAAGCTGCTGGACAGCCACGCGTTCGCGCTCGACGCCGACCCCACCCGCCCGGTCGCCCCTCCCGCGCGCGACTCGGACATGCCGGCGATCGACCTGGCCCCGCTGGACCAGGCCGCGAAACGGCTCAGGCAGAGCGCCCAGGCGTATCAGGCGGCCTACACCAGACACGCCGCCGGCTCCGACCTGCCCGCAGCCCGGCAGCAGCAACTGAACCAGCTGATCGGGAGCATGGAGCAGACCCTCACCGATCCCGCCGGCCTGCCCGGTCGCAACTGGTTCAAGCACTTCATCTACGCACCGGGCATGCTCACCGGCTACGGCGTCAAGACCGTGCCCGGCGTGCGCGAGGCCATCGAGGCACGACGCTGGGACGAGGCCAGCCATTACGCCGCGCTCACCGCCAAGGTGCTCGACCGCTACCGTGCGCAACTCGACCGGTTGACGGCGCTGCTGGACCAGCGATCCTAGCCTGCCGCGTCACGCTCGATCGCGAGGCGGCCAGACCACCGGCCGCCCTCGATCCGCTCCAGCGTTGCACCCGTCCCGATACGGTTGGCGCCCTGCTATAAATATCTCCCTGGGGCAACCGGCAGGTTGCACGGTCGTTCCATCACGACAGGGGAAATCAACGATGAGGATGCAACGCTGGATCGTTGCGGGTCTGCTCTTGCTGTTTACTGCCGTGCTGCAGGCACAGCCGGTCTCTTATGCCGAACTGGCGCGGCATACCCAGTACAAGGACGTGAAAATCTCGCCCGACGGCAAATACCTGGCCGCCACCGCCGTGGTGAACGGGCAGACCGTGCTGGCCCTGATCCGGGTGTCCGATCACCAGGGCAACCTGGTTCGCCCGCGGCAGGAGGACGACGTCACCGATTTCTGGTGGGCGTCCGCTACCCGCGTGCTGTATTCCGTAGGCGAACGTGTCGGCGGTTACGACGCGCCGTTTGCCACCGGCGAACTGTTCGCGGTCAACGCCAGCGGCAATGGCGCGGACATGCTGTACGGCTACCGCCGCAGTGGCATGAGCACCGGCTCGCACATCCAGCGGGCGACAGCCGAATACGGCAGTGCCGAACTGATTGCCACCATCCCGGACGATCCCAACCATGTGCTGGTATCCATCAGTTCGTGGTCGGGAGGCGGGCTTGAGGGCGCCATCCCCGTGGCCTACCGCATGGACGTGCGCAACGGCAACAAGACACAACTCATCGTTGCCCCCATGCGTGGCGCAAGCTTCGTCGCCGACCACCAGGGGCGGATCCGCTTCGCGGCTGGTTTTGACAATGACGGCAACGCCAAGGTCTACCAGCACCCGATCGATGGTGATGGCTGGCAGCTGCTGCCGGAAGCAAGCAAAAACCGCTCGATGCCGATCGAATTCAACCGCGATGACAGCGAGGCGTATTTCACCTGTTCGGCACCCGCCGCCTTCGGCGTTTGCAGCTGGGATCCGGCAAAGCAGTCGCTCAGCGTCGTGTGGAGCAATCCACACGTCGAAGCGACCCGGATACTGCAGGGCCTGGCCGACGACAGCATCCTCGGCGTGGGCTTCATGGACGGCCGTACCGGCACCGCGTTGTTCGACGCGCAGTCACCCGATGCGCAGACCCTGCTCACCCTGATGAAGCAGTTCCCCGGCGAGAGCGTCCGCTTCGTCTCCGGCACGCGCGATGGCAGCCTGAGCGTGGTGCTGGTCGAGGCGGACGCCGATCCCGGCACGTTCCTGCTGTACGACGCCAAGGCCCGGAAACTCACGCCGCTGCTGGCCCGGGCCTCGTGGATCGACCCCGCCCGGATGGCCACCATGCAGCCGGTCGACTTCGCGGCACGCGACGGCATGCAACTGCACGGCTACGTGAGCTATCCGCCCGGCAAGGAAAGCGTCAGGCACCTGCCGATGGTGGTGCTGGTACACGGCGGCCCGTTCGGCGTCCGCGACCATTGGGAATACCAGCCGGACGTGCAGGCGCTGGCAACCCGTGGCTACGCCGTGCTGCAGGTGAACTATCGCGGTTCCGGTGGCTACGGCTACGACTACGAACGCGCCGGCTGGAAGGAGTGGGGCGGCAAGATGCAGGACGATGTCACCGACGCGACCCGCTGGGCGATCACACAAGGCATCGCCGATCCGCAGCGGATCTGCATCTACGGTGGCAGCTACGGTGGTTATGCGGCACTCGAGGGCGCGGTGAAGGAGCCGGATCTGTACAAGTGTGCGGTCGGCTACGTGGGCGTCTACGACCTGCCCCTGATGTACCGCCGCGGCGACATCCCGCAATCGAGCTCTGGCGAGGCCTACCTGAAGCGCCAGCTGGGCGACGACATGGACGTGCTGGCCAGTCATTCGCCGATCAACCAGCTCGACCGGCTCAAGGCACGCGTGATGCTGGTGGTTGGCGGCGAGGACAAGCGCGTGCCGCCGATCCAGGGCACCAACCTGCACCAGGCGCTGGCGAAACGGAACATCGCGCACGAATGGCTGTACAAGTCCAACGAAATGCACGGCTTCTACGACGAAGCCAACCAGGCCGAGATGTATGCAAAGCTCGTGCAGTTCGTCGACTCCAGCATCGGCCCCGATGCCACGGCGACGGGGAGCAGCAATACCGCCGCCGCCCACTGACCCTCTGCGGGGAAAGACGCGCTCCTGCCCGATTCCGGCAGGAGCGCGCCGTTACGTGGCAGCCGTCGCCGTGGCGGCGCGACCGGCGGTTCGGATTGCCTGCCCAACTGATGGGCTACGCGCAGCCACACCTGTTCTGGCAGAGTGCGGCGATCAGCTGCCACACGACCCCGGGGAAACTCATCATGCACGCACCCATCCGGCTCTTGCTCGCCGTCCTGCTGGCGACAGGCACTTTCGGTGCATTTGCGGCGGCCGGAGCCGACAGTTCAAAGCCGTACGCGCGCGACCCGGCCCAGCCGGTCGACCCGGCGTATACGGCGCAGATCCTGAAATTCACCACCGACCCCTCGTTCAATTCGCCGCTGACCGACTACCTGCCCGCCTCCGCCAGCGTACCCACGCCAGACAAGGTGCTCGGCCACATCTCCGGCGCGCCGGACTACCTGCCGCACGTGGCCGACGTCCATCGCTACTTCCGCGCCCTGGCCGCGGCCAGCCCGCGGGTGAAGGTGTTCAGCATCGGCAAGAGCGAGGAAGGCCGCGAGATGATCGCGGTGGCGATCGCCGACGAAAGCCTGCTGGCCGGTCTCGACGCGAACAAGGCGCGCCTGGCGAAACTGGCCGACCCGCGCAGCATCGGCATGGACGACGCCGTCGCCGACCAGCTGGTGGCGCAATCCACGCCGGTCTACTACGTCACCGGCGCCATCCACTCCACCGAAACCGGTTCGCCCACCGCGCTGATGGAGCTGGCCTACCGCCTGGCGGTGGACGAGGCGCCGTACATCCGCAACATCCGCTCGCACGTGATCACCCTGATCACGCCGGTGGTCGAGGTCGACGGCCGCGACCGCATGGTCGACCTGTACAACTGGCACCTCGCGCACCCGGGCCAGAATTATCCGCGGCTGCTGTACTGGGGCCATTACGTGGCGCACGACAACAACCGCGACGCGATGGCGATGACGCTGAACCTCACCCGCAACGTGGCGGACACCTTCGTCGGCTGGCACGCGCAGGTGCTGCATGACCTGCACGAATCGGTGCCGTTCCTGTACGACAACACCGTGGGTGACGGCCCGTACAACGCGTGGATCGACCCGATCCTCACCGGCGAGTGGCAACAGCTGGGCTGGGACAACGTGCAGCAGATGACCCGGCTCGGCATGCCCGGCGTATTCGCCCACGGCGACTTCGACACCTGGAGCCCGGGCTACCTGATGTTCATCGCCGCCATGCACAACGGCATCAGTCGGCTCTACGAAACCTTCGGCAACGGCGGCGCCGACACCGTGCAGCGCATCCTCGAACCGTCCGAGTACGAACGCACCTGGTACCGGCCCAATCCGCCGCTGCCTACCGTGTCGTGGTCGCAGCGCAACAACAACAACTACCAGCAGACCGGCCTGCTCACCGCGCTGAACTACTTCGCAGGCAACGGCCAGCAGTTCCTGAAGAATTTTTACCTCAAGGCCAAGCGCTCGATCGAGAAGCCGCAGCAGGCCGGCCCGGCCGCCTACGTGTTCCCGGCCGACGACAAGCGCACCGGTTCCCGCGCCCAGCTGCTGCGCATCCTGCAACTGCAGCACGCGGAGATCAGCCGCACCAGCGCGCCGGTCACGGTGACCCTGTCGAAACAGGGCGACGACAGCAAGAAAACCAGGACGCAAACCTTTCCCGCCGGCAGCTACGTGGTGCGCATGGACCAGCCGTATTCGCGCATCGTCGACACCCTGCTCGACCGCCAGTACTGGTCGCCGAAGGACCCGCAGCAGCATCCCTACGACGACACCGGCTGGTCGATGGGTGACCTGTTCGACGTGCAGGTGGTGCGCGTCACCGACACCGCGATCCTCAAGGCGCCGATGCGCCTGCTTGACGGACCGGTTGACGTACCGCAAGGCCTGGCGGCGGTCGACATGCCACCGGCAAAACTGCCGCGCATCGCGCTGATGCACACCTGGCTGGGCACCCAGACCGAAGGCTGGTGGCGCATGGCGCTGGACAAGCTCGGGATGCCGTACGACTACATCAGCACCCAGGACGTGGCCAAGGCCGGCAACCTGCGCGCGAAGTACGACGTGATCCTGTTCGGCCCGGTCGGCGACGCCAGCACGCAGCGCATCGTCGACGGCCTGCCGATGTGGGGCAAGCCGCTGCCGTGGAAAACCACCGCACTGACACCGAATCTCGGCCACATCGACTCGACGGACGACATCCGCCCCGGCCTCGGCGAGAGCGGCGTCGCCAACCTCAAGCGCTTCGTGCAGGCCGGCGGCCTGCTGATCACCGCCGAGGACACCGCGCAGTTCGCCATCGACGTGGGCCTGGCACCGGGCGTCTTCGTCACCAAAACCGACAAGCTGAAAGTCGTCGGCAGCGTGCTGCAGGCGAAGTTCGTCGATCGCGGCAGCCCGGTCGCCGCCGGCTATCGCAGCGACGACCTGGCGCTGTACAGCGCGGAAGGCCAGTCGTTCTCCGTGTCCAACCTGGTCACCGGCGACAAGGGACTGCCGAACGCGAAGGAGTTCCAGCGCCCGACCGGGCGCGGCGGCCCGCACGACACGGACACCCCCGAAGGCCGCGCCTCGATCGCCCCGGCCGCCCTGCCCGACGTCAAGCCGTGGCAAGCGCTGCCGCTGAACGCCGAGCAGATGCGCAACAACCCCTGGGTGATCCCCGCCGAGCAGCGCCCACGGGTGATCCTGCGCTACGCCGAGGCGAAGAACCTCTTGATCTCCGGCCTGCTCGACGGCGGCGACGAGATGGCCGAGCGCGCCGCCGTGGTCGACGCCCGCTACGGCAAGGGCCACGTGCTGCTGTTCGCCAGCAACCCGATCTGGCGCGGCGAAACCATCGGCAGCTACCCGCTGGTGCTCAACGCCATCGTGAACTTCGACAGGCTGGACACGACACCGGCGAAACCCTGAGGCCGGTGTCGAACCTGTTGATCATTTCGACGGCGGCGCAGCCGGCTTCATCATGGCATCGCGCGTGGCCTTGAACGGATTGCCGGCATACCACTGCGGCCACACGCCCGCCTGGCTGAGGTGTCGGCCCAGTTCGTACAGCGCCTGGGTATCTTCAAGGATGCCTTCCAGGTTCCAGTGCGGATCGAACACGTCGTTCGTGGTGTGGTAGCGGTGCGCCGTATAGTCGTCGGCCGCCTTCTGGCCGGCGGCCCTGCCGCCATCGCGCAGGTCGAGGCCCGAACTGGCCAGCATCGCCGGCACGCCGGCCCGGGCGAAGTTGAAATGGTCGGAGCGGAAGTAGAAGCCGTTCTCCGGCGTGGTCTCCGGCGAGATCACCCGACCCTGCTTATGCAACACGCCGGCAAGCATGTCCTCCAGCTCGGACTGGCCCTTGCCGATCACCGTCATGTCGCGCGCCGGGCCGATGACCGGCAACGCGTCGACGGCGATGTCGGCCACCGTGCGGTTCAATGGAAAGATCGGCTTCGCCGCGTAGTACTGCGAACCGAGCAGGCCCGATTCCTCCAGCGTCGGCATGAAGAACAGCACGCTGCGCTCGGGCGGCCGCGCCTGGTGCGCGAACGCATCGGCGATCTGCAGCAGCATGCTCAGGCCGGTGCCGTTGTCGATCGCGCCGGCATAGACCTGGTGGCCCTGGCGGGTCGGGTCGGTGCCCAGATGGTCCCAGTGCGCGGTGTAGATCACCACCTCGTCGGGCTTGCCGTGGCCTTCGACCATCGCTACCACGTTCTTCGATTCGATATGACCGATCTTGTTGTGCAGGGTGATCGAGGCGGTCGCGTGCAAGGGGACCGGCTCGAAGCCCGGCTTCGCCGCGGACCGTTCGAGTTCAGCGAAATCGAGGCCTGCGGCGGCGAACAGCCGGACCGCCGCATCGCGTGTCAGCCAGCCAGCCACAGGCAACCGCGGCGATGGATCGACACTGCTCGGCAGGCTCAGCTGCGGCCCGACCGCGCCGTTCTGCAGCACGCTCCACGGATAACCGGCCGCGGCGTCGCTGGTGTGCACGATGAAGCAGGCGGCAGCGCCCTGCAGCGCCGCCTCCGCATACTTGTACGGCCAGCGGCCGTACCAGGTCATCGCGCGGCCGTTGAACAGCTTCGGGTCGCGGCTGGCAAAGCCGGGGTCGTTGACCAGCACGATCACCGTCTTGCCCTTCACGTCGACACCCCGGTAGTCGTTCCAGTGCCAGGCCGGCGCATCCGCGCCGTAGCCGAGGAACACCACCGGCGAATCCTTCAGCGCGATCTCGGCTTTCGCCTGCAGGGTCTGCACCACCATGTCGGTGCGATACGCCAGCTTCAGCGACTTGCCGCCCGCGGTGACGTCCAGGCTGACATCGGTGTTCAGCAGCAAGGTGGAGTCGGCCGGCACGGTCTGGAACCACGAGCCGTGGTTGCCCGGCTGCAGGCCCATCCGCTTGAACTCGGCCACCAGGAAATCAGTGGTGCGCTGTGCGCCGATCGTGCCGGGCTTGCGCCCGCCGAACGCATCGGAGCTGAGCGTCTGGTCGAAGCGGGCGAAATCGGCGGCGTTGATCGACGGCGCTCGTGTCGTGTCCGGTTCAGTCGTCGCCGCCTGCAGCGGCAACGCGGCCAGGCCCAGCGCAACCATCAGGGTGAAATTCCTCACTCGCATCAAAACGCTCCCGCCGATGAAATCGGCCACCTTTGTAGCGCGCCCCTGCACCGCTGTCCATGCGACAGGCCCCGCTGGTGATCGTCGGTGGCGGCAGCAAACGTGGGACGCAGCTGCCGCCCTGACGCCATGATGTTGCCGCCATCGCCGTGGCGGCAGCCCGGTGCGCCCGCACGGCATTCAACTGCACACGGCGGCGTCAAAAGGCTGATCCGGTTGCGCCCCTCGTCCTTGGCCTGGTGCCGGGCGCAGTCGGCATCGTTCCTCAGCTGCCGCAGCTCGTAACCGGAACTGGCCGCGGCTGCCACGCCGAAGCTGGCCGAGATCGGGATGCCGGGCGCATCCCCGAATGCAACGCAGAATCGATGCCCGGGATCAGGCCTTTACGGCCTTGACCCAACTGTCCGCGAAAACGGGGTAGAACCCGACTCGGCTTACTGCACGCCTTCGGCCGTCACGGCAACGACGCCCAGTTGCGTTTTCGACCGGCCGTCGCTGACGCTGACCCGGTTGCGGCCCTCGCGTTTGGCCCGATACAACGCGTCGTCGGCGTGGACCAGCAGCTGGCGCAGGTCATGCCCGGAATGCTTGGTGCTCGCCACACCAAAGCTGGCCGAAACGCAGATTTCCTCGGTGGCATCGCCGCGGACCACCTCCACGATCGCCAACCGGATCCGTTCGGTTCGGGCAAGCACCTGTTCGAGCGTGCACTCCGGCAACACAATGCCGAACTCCTCGCCACCCAGGCGGCCGAAGATGTCGGTGGAACGCAGATGCGCCTGGCAGGCGGCCACGGCACGCTTCAGCACGCGATCGCCCACCGCATGGCCGTAGGTGTCGTTGACGGCCTTGAAGTGGTCCAAATCGATCAGCACCAGGCAGGCCTCCCGCCCCGACTTCCGGCAGTACTGCAACTGCTGCTCGGCCTCATTGACGAAATGCTGGCGGTTGAAGATGTCCGTGAGCCCGTCGCGCCGCGCCTGCCGCATGAAACGCAGCTGCGAGCGCTTGACGCGATAGGCCCAGAAAGCGATGAACGCGAGCCCGCCGAGCAGCAGCACGATGTACAGCCGGCTGGTCTCGGCGGCTTTGCGGTCCAGAGCCTGCTGCAGTTGCAGGATCTCGTTCTGCTTGCTGAGGGTATCGATCTGCAGCTTCTTGGCAGCCAGCTGCTGCTGCACAGTCTGGTAGGCGAGCGCACGGGCATTCACCGCGTTCAGGTAGCCCTTGTTGGCCAGCATGTACTGTTCGTGATACGTGAGAGCTTTGTCCAGGTGTCCCTGCTGCTTTTCGATCAGGTACAAAACACGATAGGCGATGCTGAGCGACTCCGCGTACTCGTTGCGCTTGCTCTGCTCGACGACCTCAAGAGCAAACCGTTTCGCCTTCGCCAGCTGACCGGTACTCATGTACGCCTCGGCCAGCAAGGCGTCGAATTCGGAAATCAGTATCTGATAGTTGCTGCGCGCGACCGCGGGGTAATTGGACTCCAGCACACGAATGGCCTCATCGGCATGGCCACGCTGGAGCGCCAGGCTGGCTACGTAAAAGCTGATGCCGTTGCCATAGACGGGATCCTTCGCTTCCGTGCAGATTTCGACGCCCTTGCGGAACTGCTCATCGATGCCTTCCAGCCTGCCGCTCTTGTAGAGCGCAGCCAGCTTGGCGTGCTCGGCCTTGCAGCTGTAGGGGCCGGGGCTTTCTTTGAATACCTGATCGGCATACTCGAAAGCCAAGTCGTATTGCCCGGCCTCTTCATAGAGGTAAGCCGCAATGACGAGGGCCTGCCCGCGTGCGTCCGGATCGGTAATCTCTGGCAACTGGGCGAGGAGCTGACTCTCCAGCTGGAACGCCTCCTCGTAACGCGATCGCTCCGCCAAGGTATTGACCTTCAGCACCTTGGCCCGGAACAGGACAACGGCGTTGCGGGACTTCTCCAGCAGCTCACCGATCATGGTGTCGGAAGTCGGGTAATCACCGCGATAGGCCGCGCGCCACGCCTGGAGGTAATGCAGGTAATCAACCTGATCCGGCGCCAACGCGGCGCTGTCGCCATCCAGCCGATCGAGAATCTGCTGGAACTCCCCGGGATTGGAAAGCTTGATGCCGTCCGCGCGCTTGAGCAGCGCCGGAACCTCACTCGCAGCGACGGGTACGGCCGCCAGGGCCGTACCCGTCGCAAGCAGAAGTCCCAGCAGGACAAGTCCAGCGATCACCACTCCATGTCGGTTGCCGGATGTGCGCATTGCCCTGACCAAACGACTCAGCGACTCCGGAGCTCAGGAGCCTCTTCCTCGCCATCGCGCGAGGGCGCTTCTTCGGCACCATCCTCCTGTTCCTCGCTGGGAGCCAGGAATCCGACAGCCTGAGCCATGCCCAGCAAAGCCCCCAGTCGTGCCTGATTCCCTGTACGAATGGCTTCCTGGATCGGAGGATCGAAACCCGCCGAAGTCAGTGCAAGCTCGAACTCATGCCCTGTTCCGCGGCCCAGCCGCGCATCCTGACCGACCTGATCAAGAAATCCGACGACATCTGACATGTGCAGCTCCCCCTAGACTTGGTGTTGGCTAGAAACAGCACACCCGGGAGAGTCGAGATTCTTCATGCGCAGTGCGCCGCCGAATCCTTCCCTTCTCAGGCACGCCGTTGGTGGTAATACTCCTCGTCCCTACCCGAGTCCCGGTCAGACTGGACCATGGCAGGCACCAGCATGCAACACACGTTCTTCGCACCCGCCAATGCGGCCAGCCGAGCCTGATCCTTCGCCAGCACGGCATCGCGCACCTCGGGGTCGACCTGGATATCGGCAAGCATGCGCTGCAGCTCCCCGGCGGAAGCATAGCGCAAGCTGGCGTTCTGACCGACGTTCTCAAGAAAATCAACGATATTCGACATGGCATATCTCCCGGATAGTCAATGGATTGGAATGGCGCGGACTGGCCTGATTCGCGGGGGTGGAATAGTTTGCCCCGCAGCGAGGCATCAAACCGCGCCGATTCATCCTAGGGACGACGCCAACGGCAACTTGCCTACCTGTTCACAAAACGCCGGCATCCCGCTTGATTTCCGCCTTGTCCAGCGCGTCCAGCCGCGCGCGCATCGCCAGGTCGGGCTGCAGCGGACCGGTCGGCGGCAACACCACGGTGTCTTCCATGCCGACCTCGGCCTGCGGCAGGTCGGCCAGCCGGATCCGGCGGATCCGCGGCTGCTGGATCGGCAAGGTGGCGCCGCGGTAGATGGTGATCTCGTGGTCGGCCGGGTAGTCGCGCGCCAGCACCTCGACCAGCAGTTCGCGGTAGGCCGACCCGGTCGAGAAACGCGCCAGCGACTGGTCGCCGACCAGGCCCACCTGCCACAGCACCAGGTAGGCAGTCGGGTCGATCCTGCGCTTGTAGAACAGCAGCTGGCTGGCCTCGAAGTGCTGGCAGCCGTAACGGCCCGGGTCGATGCCGAGGTCGGCGTACAGGCAGTCCTCGGCCGAGATGCCCGGTTCCATGTGCGCCTCGTAGCCTTCGCTGCGGGCGACCTCGATCGACTTGTGCGGCGCCCAGGCGAACACGCCGGGGTGGCCGTAGAACACGCCGCACACCCGCTTGCCCGCGCGCACCTCGGTGAGGATGGCCTCGACCATCTCGCGGTAGGTCTGCATGCGCGACTTGCCTTCGCGGTAGTACGGCTGCAGGCTGCGCACGTCCTGGTGCATCTTGTGCAGCCACATCTCGACGATGCCGTCGGAGAGCCCGGCGAACACCACGTCGGCCTGCTCTATGTAGCTGCGCGCCAGCGGGCCGAGGTGCGAGCCCAGGGTCATGCCCAGGCCCACGCAGACCAGGCTGCCGGGTGAAGGTGCTGCATCCATGGTGGGTCGCTCATCTTGATGGAAGCGGCATTATTCACCCGCCCCGGACGGCGGCGCCAGTTCACTGGTTCGGTGCCGGATCGGCCTTCGCCGGAAACGCATCCATCAGCGGCTTGATCAGGTCCAGCGGCAGCGGGAACACGATGGTCGAGGACTTGCCGCTGTTGGACATGTCAGCCAGCGTCTGCAGGTAGCGCAGCTGCAGCGCCTGCGGTTGCTGCGACAGCATCGCGGCGGCGTCGCGCAATTTCTCGGCGGCCTGCAGCTCGCCCTCGGCATGGATCACCTTGGCGCGGCGTTCGCGCTCGGCTTCGGCCTGGCGGGCGATCGCGCGCACCATGGTCTCGTTGAGGTCGACATCCTTGAGCTCCACGTTGGCGACCTTGATGCCCCACGGGTCGGTGGCCTCGTCCAGGATCGCCTGCAGGGTGTGGTTGATCGAGTCGCGCTGCGACAGGATCTCGTCCAGCTCGTGCTGGCCCAGTACCGAGCGCAGCCGGGTCTGCGCCAGCTGGCTGGTCGCCTGCAGAAAGTTCTCCACCTGCAGCACGGATTTGTCGGGCTCCACCACGCGGAAATAGACCACCGCGTTCACCCGCACCGAAACGTTGTCGCGCGAGATCACGTCCTGCGGCGGCACGTCCATCACGGTCACCCGCAGGTCGACGCGGATCATGCGCTGCACGAACGGCACCAGCAGCACCAGTCCGGGCCCCTTGGTGCCGGTGTAGCGGCCCAGCGTCAGCACGACGCCGCGCTGGTACTCCGGCAGGATCTTCACCGCGGAGAACAGCAGCAGCGCGCCGAGAATTACCAGTACACCGACGAATCCGAACATGATCATCTCCTGCCTTTCATGAAATGGCCGCACCGGCTCATGCCGGCTCGACCTGCAACAGCAAGCCCTGCCGCGACACCACGCGCACCCGCGCGCCGGCCGGCAAGGCGATATCGCTGTGTACGCGCCAGCGCTCGCCGCGCACCAGCATCCACGCCTCGCCACCGGCTTCCACCGGCTCCAGCAGTTCGCCGGTGTCCACCAGCATCGCCGAATCGCCGGTAACCGGATGGGCGCGGCGCGAACGGAACACCAGCCACACGATCAGCGCCAGCAGCGCAGCCGTGCCCATGGCGATGCCGGCGATCACGCCGAGATTGACGCCATAGCCCGGCACGCCGGTATTCATCAGCATCACCGAGCCCACTACGAACGCCACCAGCCCACCGACACCGAACGCGCCCACGCTGGGATTGGCCGCCTCGGCCACCAGCAGGCCGACGCCCAGCGCCATCAGCGCCAGCCCGGCGTAGTTCACCGGCAGCAGTTGCAGCGCGTACAGGCCGACCAGCAGGCAGATGCCTCCGGCGATGCCCGGCAGCATCGCGCCGGGATGGAGGGCTTCCAGCAGCAGCCCGAAGATGCCGGCCAGCAGCAACAGATAGGCGATGGTGGGATTGGTGATGATCGCCAGGAAGCGCGTGCGCGCGCCGGGCGCGTATTCATGCACGGACACACCCTTGAGCTGCAGCGTGACGTCGCGATCGCCCACCTGCACCTTGCGTCCGTCCGCCCTGGCCAACAGCTCGGCCACGTCCGCGGCCACGAAGTCGATCACGTGCTGCTGCGCGGCCTCGCTGGCGGTCAGCGTGGCGGCGCCGCGCACCGCCTGTTCGGCCCACTGCGCGTTGCGCCCGCGCAACTGTGCCAGCGAGCGGATATAGGCGATCGCATCGTTCATGACCTTGTGCGACTCGGCATCGTCGCCTGCTGCCGGCTCGTCTTTCGCGGCAGAACCTGCCGACGCCGGCGAGTTGCCGGTTTTCGGCAGCGGCGTGGCGCCCCCGAGCTGCACCGGCGTCGCCGCGCCAAGGTGGGTGGCCGGCGCCATCGCGGCGATCTGCCCGGCGTACAGGATGTACGTTCCAGCCGACGCCGCGCGGGCGCCAGCGGGGGCGACATACACCAGCACCGGCACCTTGCAGGCCAGCATGCCGGCGATGATCTGCCGCATCGAATCGGCCAGCCCGCCGGGCGTATCCAGCCGCAGCACGATCGCCACCGCACCATCGGCGACGGCACGCTTCGAGGCGTCGTCGAAGTACTCCGCGGCGGCGGGGCCGATCGGGCCATCCAGCGTGATCTGCGCCACCATGCCATCGGCCGCGGTGCGGCCGGCAACCGTGGGCTCGACGGCAAGCACCGCCTGCATCGGCAGTGTGCAAAGAACCGCCACACAGACCCGCCACAGCCAACGCATCATCTCACCGACCTCCGCATGACATCAGCGACGATGCCGCCACTGTAACGCGGTCGGTGTTCAAAAACCGATCGTCGACCGGGCCAGCGCAACCAAGGTCCGGCCGATGCGCGATGATTCATCGAAAGAAGCCTCCCCACCGTTACAAGGAACAAGCTCATGCCGAAAGTCGACGCCGCCAAGATTTCCGAGCGCCAGGGCTCGGACTATCCGGCACCTTACGGAGAACCCGTCAGTGGACGCATCCGGCAGGCGCTGGGCCGTGCCGGCGGCCTGACCGATTTCGGCGTCAACCTGGTGCACCTGCCGCCGGGAGCATGGTCGAGCCAGCGCCACTGGCACAGCCACGAGGAGGAATTCGTCTACGTCCTGGCCGGCGAACTGACTTTGGTAAGCGAAGCCGGCGAGCAGTTGCTGCGCGCCGGCGATGGCGCGGCCTTTCCGAAAAACGTGCCTGATGGCCACCACATGATCAACCGCGGCGGAGAAACTGCCGTCTATCTCGACATCGGTACCCGCTGCGGTGACGACACCTGCCACTATTCAGACATCGACCTGCACCTGGAACGCGGCGCCGATCATTACTCGCACAAGGATGGAACGCCCTACACCTGACCAGGGGCGGTCTACTTCACCGACTGCAGCGACCACTCCGCCAGCAGCTGATAATCCTGCTGGCCGACCACGCTGTGGAGCAGCGCAACGCGCTCGACCCGCCACGCCACCGGTTCGATCGGCATGACGTCCAGCTGCGCCGCATGGCTGTAGGCGACCGTGACATGCGGCGTAAAACTGCGCGCGACATGGCGGCCCTGCCCGGCCAGCACGAGCGCACGGCGCAGTTCCTGCCATAGCTGTTGCAACGGCTCGGGTACGCCCGAGCTGCGCAGGATGCAGGGCGGTTGCCGGCCATGGAAGCCGGCCGCCTCGTGCAGCACCCATTCGAACCGCGCCACATGCAGCTTGCCTGCGGCTGCCATGGCTGCGGCAACCACATCCTGCCGCAGCAGCGCGTGGTCACCGAGAAAATGCAGCGTGGCGTGATAGCGCGCCGGGTCCACCCAGCGCGCGCGCAGACCGGGATGGCTGGCCTTGAGTGCCTGCGCCGCCTGCGCCAGCCGTGTACGCGTCGCCGCGTCCGGCAGCAGCGCGAAGAACAATCGGTGCACTTCGGCAGGCCGAGGCTCGACTGCTCCGAGCAGGTCGAGCTGGGGCTGGTCGGCAGGCGTGGATCGATTGGCCATCGCTGTGGATCGGAAGCTGGGCGCGCGAGTCTACCCGGCCGTTCCCGCCGGCGCCGGATGCAGGTCCTGCCCGGTCAGCTGCGTGCGGATTGCACGCAGCCTGGCCTTGATCTTCGCCTCGTTGGCAGGCCCCACACGCAACAGCAGCTTCTGCCCGGTCGAGCGCGATTCCAGCGCGGGATCGGCGTAGACGTAGTACGCCTTCGAGCGCACCAGGGCCGGCGGCTGGGCCAGCTCCGGCGCGGCCAGCATGTCGTCGATCGCCACGATCAGGCGGTCGTTGAAATAGCCCTTCGGGTAGCCCAGTTGCCGGTACGCCTGCTGGAACAGCGGATAGGCGTGCACGTACCAGGCCACCAGCGCCTGCGGATCGACGGCATCGACGATCTGCATGTACGGCGCGTAGCGGGCAACGTTCCGCTCGCTGGCCACCGTGCCGCCGTTGGCTTCGTCGACGATGAACGCACCCTTCGGCACGCGCGCCGGCAGCGTGAACACGGCCAGCCCGTCGTGACGCGGCAGCATGTCGATGGTCGCCACGAGGCGCGCAATGACCTGTTGCCCCACCAGCAGCGAGGACAGGTCGTTGCCGCCGGCCAGCGCGGCGAGTGCAGCGGCCACGCTGGCGTCACTGTCGTCCAGTGCCGGCAACGCACTGGTCGAGGCCGTCGCCGGTCCGGCCTGCGCCTGTTCGATCGGATGCTGGATCGGCGGCGCGCCAGGCGGTGCGGCAGCCGATGCCGAAGTCGCCGGCACCACCGGCGGCGGCGCGCCGGCATGCATGGCCTTGCGCGCCAGGTACACCCCCGCCACCACGATGACCGCCACCACGACCACCGCCACGATCCAGCTGCCTGTCGATGTCTGCTTGCCCACGATTGCTCCCTAGCGTCGAGTATCCGGTTTGGACTGGCCTGCGCGCGATTCGTTCATCGCACTGGTCCGGGCCGGCGCGACACACCGTACCAGCTTGCTGGCCAGGCCCGCTGCGATCCGCGTCGGGTATCGCCCATGCGACCGCCGTTCCGGTTCCCGATAACAAACGGGTCACGCAGCAACAACGTCACAACCGCTAAACGGTGAATTGCGCAAACCTGCCTCGCCCGTGCGGATATCCGGGCCGACCGGCGCCATCCGCGCGGCGGGCGCCATGCCGGATGTGGAGGGCCACCCCATGAAAACCCGATGCGTATTCAGCACCCCCGACCTGGCCGCGGCACGCGCTGCGATGGCCGCGGCACGCGGGGCAGGCATCGACGACGGCGACATCTCGCTGGTCGCCCGCGAGGACATCGAACTGCAAAAGATCCCCGACCACCTGATGCAGGGGCGCAATGATTTCTATCCTGCCGCCGTGCGTGGCGGCGCCTGCGGCGGCGGTACCGGCCTGTTGCTGGGACTGATCGCGGTCGCCGTGCCGCCACTGGGCGTGACGCTGGCCGGCGCCGCGGCGATGACCATCGCCGGCGCCGCGTTCGGCACCTGCATCGGCGAGATGGTCGGCTTCGAGGTGCCGGACGCAGTCAGCCGCAAGTTCAAGGACGAGATTGCGGCCGGCCGCATCCTGGTGGTGCTCGACGCCCGCAAGGACCAGCTCGGCGTGGCCGGGCCCGCTGTCGCGCGCACCGGCGCCACGCCGCTGCCGTTCCACGCGCACACCGCGCTGACCTGACAAGCCGCTCAGGCTTTCAGCCGGTAGCCGCTGCGGAAGATCCACCACACGGCCGCAAGGCAGATCGCGAGGAACACCAGGGTCATGCCCAGGCTGACCCCCACGCCGACGTCGGCGACGCCGTAGAAACTCCAGCGGAAACCGCTGATCAGGTACACCACCGGGTTGAACAGGGTGACCTTCTGCCAGAACGGCGGCAGCATGTGGATCGAATAGAAACTGCCACCGAGGAAGGTCAGCGGCGTCACCACCAGCAGCGGCACCAGTTGCAGCTTCTCGAAGTTGTCCGCCCAGATGCCGATGATGAAGCCGAACAGGCTGAAGGTGACCGCGGTAAGCAGCAGGAAAGCCAGCATCCACAGCGGGTGCTCGATCTGGAACGACACGAACAGCCGCGCGGTGACCAGGATGATCAGGCCCAGGATGATCGACTTGCTCGCCGCCGCGCCCACGTAGCCGGCGACGATCTCCAGCGGCGACACCGGCGCCGACAGGATCTCGTAAATGGTGCCCACGAACTTCGGGAAGTAGATGCCGAACGAGGCGTTGGAGATGCTCTGCGTCAGCAGCGACAGCATGATCAGGCCGGGCACGATGAAGGCGCCGTAGCTGACCCCGTCGATCCCTTTCATGTGCGAGCCGATCGCCGCGCCGAAGACCACGAAGTACAGCGAGGTGGAGATCACCGGCGAGACGATGCTCTGCAACAGGGTGCGCCAGGTGCGCGCCATCTCGAAGCGGTAGATCGCGCGGATCGCATGGATGTTCATGCGCGCTCCCTCAGCAGGCCGACGAAGATGTCCTCCAGCGAACTCTGCCGGGTCTGCAGGTCCTTGAAGTCGATGCCCGCTTCGCCGAGCCGGCGCAGCAGCACGTCGATGCCGGTGTGCTCGCCCTGCGTGTCGAAGGTGTAGACCAGCTGCCGGCGATCGGCCGACAGTTCCAGCGGGTAATCGGCCAGCGCCGCCGGAATGGCTTGCAACGGATCCTGCAGGTGCAGGGTGAGCTGCCTGCGGCCGAGCTTGTTCATCAGCTCGGCCTTGTCCTCGACCAGGATCAGCTCGCCCTTGTGGATCACCCCGATGCGGTCGGCCATCGCCTCGGCCTCCTCGATGTAGTGGGTGGTCAGGATGATGGTGACGCCGGAGGCGCGCAGCGCGCGCACCATCGCCCACATGTCGCGGCGTAGCTCCACGTCGACGCCGGCGGTGGGCTCGTCCAGGAACAGGATCTGCGGCTCGTGCGACAACGCCTTGGCGATCATCACGCGCCGCTTCATGCCGCCGGACAGGGTGATCATCTTGTTGTTGCGCTTGTCCCACAGCGAGAGGTCCTTCAGCACCTTCTCGATGTGCGCCGGGTTGGCGGCGCGGCCGAACAGGCCGCGGCTGAAACTGACCGTGTTCCACACCGTCTCGAACGCGTCGGTGGTCAGCTCCTGCGGCACCAGGCCGATCTTCGTGCGCGCCGCGCGGTAGTCGCGCACCACGTCGTGGCCGTCGGCCAGCACGGTGCCCTCGCTGGGGTTGACGATGCCGCAGATGATGCTGATCAGGGTGGTCTTGCCGGCGCCGTTGGGGCCCAGCAAGGCGAAGATCTCGCCCTGGCGGATCTCCAGGTCGATCCGCTTCAGTGCCTGGAAGCCGGAGGCGTAGGTCTTGCCGAGCTGGCGAACGGTGATGACCGGCTGCATGCGATCTCCTGGGGAACGGATCGGCCGCGGGGAGCGTCGATGGTATGCCATGTCGCCTTGCGCATGTCGCTGCGCCGCCACTCGACGGCGCGGCCGTGCTCTTGCTAAGGTCAAAACTCGTCGCCGGAACACGCATGAATTCGATCGAAGTAGCGTTGGCCATGTTGCTGGCCGTGGTCGGCAGCGGCTACCTCGTGCGCATGCTGCCGTTCTCGCTGCCGCTGCCGCTGGTGCAGATCGGGCTGGGTGCGGTGATCGCCGGCGTGTTCAAGCACGGCGTGGCGCTGGATCCGGAGATCTTCTTCCTGCTGTTCCTGCCGCCGCTGCTGTTCCTCGATGGCTGGCGCATCCCCAAGGACGGCTTGCTGCGCGACCGCGGCGCGATCCTGGCGCTGGCGCTGGGCCTGGTGGTGGCCACCGTGATCGGCGCCGGCTTCCTGATCCACTGGCTGATCCCGGCGATGCCGCTGGCGGTGGCGTTCGCGCTGGCCGCGATCGTGTCGCCGACCGATCCGGTGGCGGTGTCGTCGATCACCGCGCGGGTGCCGATCCCGAAGCGGCTGATGCACATCCTCGAAGGCGAGTCGTTGCTCAACGACGCCACCGGCCTGGTCTGCTTCCGCTTCGCCGTGGCGGCGGCGGTGACCGGCGGCTTTTCGCTGCTGTCCGCGTCGCTGACCTTCCTGTGGGTGGCGCTGGCCGGGCTCGGCATCGGCGTGGGGTTCACCGTGGCGGTGAGCTTCGCACAGCGCTGGTTGTCGCGGCACTTCGGCCAGGAGGCCGGCTCGCCGATCCTGATCAGCCTGCTGATCCCGTTTGGCGCCTACCTGCTGGCCGAATACGCGAATGCTTCGGGCATCCTCGCCGCGGTCGCCGCCGGCATCACCATGAGCTACGTCGAACTCAGCGGCCGCCTGCTGGCCACCACGCGGGTGCGGCGCACGGCGGTGTGGAACACCGTGCAGTTCGCCCTGAACGGCATCATGTTCGTGCTGCTGGGCGAGCAGTTGCCCGCCAGCCTGCAGGGCGCGATGGCGTCGGTGGCACAAAGCGGCCATCGCAACCCGTGGTGGCTGCTGGTGTACGCGCTGGCGATCAATATCGGCCTGGCGCTGCTGCGCCTGGCCTGGGTCTGGATCTCGCTGCGGATCAACGTGCTCAAGGCACACCACCGCGGCCACTCCGCGAGCCAACCGCACTGGCGCTTGCTGCTGGCCACCTCGCTGGCCGGCGTGCGCGGCGCGATCACCCTGGCCGGCGTGATGACGCTGCCGCTGCTGCTGCCCGACGGCACGCCCTTCCCCGCGCGCGAGCTGGCGATCTTCCTCGCCACCGCGGTGATCCTGCTGTCGCTGCTGGCCGCCAGCATCGGCTTGCCGCCATTGCTGAAGGGGCTGGAATTGCCGCCGGAGCCGGCGGTGCAGCGGGAAGAAAACCTGGCCCGCCGGACCGCCGCCACCGCAGCGATCGCCGCCATCGAGAAGACCCAGCACGAACTGCTGGAAAAAGCCCCGGCCAGCGAGGTCGACATCTACACCAGCGCGGGTACCCGGGTGATCGCGCTGTACCAGCACTGGCTGGACGAGGACGCCTCCAGCGGGGACGAGGCGCAACACCTGCGCAAGGCCGACGTGGCCGAACGCGAACTGCGCCTGGCTGCCTTGCAGGGCCAACGCGAGGCGATCTTCGAACTGGCGCGCCACCACCACATCTCCGACGAAGTCTCGCGCCGGCTGGTGCGCGAGATCGACCTGCAGGAAGCGCGCTACCGCTAGTGCAGTATCGTTCCATGGCTATTGCCTCATTCGCGCCATGCCCAACCCACGGAGTCAGACCATGCACACGTTCCGCCGGCTGCTGATCCTGGCAGCCCTGGTCATCGCCTGGCCTGCCGCAGCCGCCACCTTGCCGAACCAGCCGGTGCCGTCGCTCGACCTTCACCGCTACGCCGGCCAGTGGCACGAGATCGCGCGGCTGCCGATGTACTTCGAGCGCAAATGCCTGGACGCCGTCGTTGCCACCTACACGCCGAACCCCGACGGCAGCATCCACATCCACAACACCTGCCGCACCAGCAAGGGCCGGATGTCGGTCGACGGCGTGGCGCGGGTGAAGGACAACCAGCCGGGGGCACTGGAGGTGCGCTTCGCGCCCGCCTGGCTGACCTGGCTGCCGATGGCATGGGCCGACTACTGGGTGGTCGAGGTGGACGCCGACTACCAGTGGGCCGTGATCGGCAGCCCCGGGCACGAGCACCTGTGGATACTCTCGCGCCGCCCCACGATGGATCGCGCGCTGTTCCAGACCCTCAGGCAGCACTCGCGCCAGCGCGGCTACCCGGTCGACCGGCTGCTGATGACCGCACCGCTGGATTGAGCGCCGGGCGCCTCACGCCGGGGTGCGTTGCAGGTGTCTTGCGCCTGTACGTTGCTGCCGGCCAGCATGACGGGTGCGGCGGCGCCCAGCGTCGCAAGCGTGGTCATCCGGAAATTAATGCAGGGCCTACTGGTGGTTGTCGGCGGTCGCCGCCATCACGTGGTCGGCACGCCGGCTCCAGCGGCTCGCGGCACCGGTTTCGCGGGTGGCGCCCGCAGCAACTCGGCCGTATCGAGCAACTGCACGCCGGCCGCCTGGGCCAGGTGCCCGCGCAGCCAGTAGCCATGTTCGGCGCCCACGACCACCACGATGCGCTTGCCCGGATTCTCTTTCGCCGCCTGCAGGATGATGCCGAGGAACTGCTGGTTCCAGCGTTCCCAGCCGGTGCGCTCGCCGTTGCCGACCATCGCCTGCTGCAGCTCGTGCTTGGCGCGCAGCACCGAATCGGTCACCGCGTCGTTGACCCGTGTCGGCGACGTCCAGTACGCCTGCAGTCCGATGTAGGCGCCGTCGCTGTAGCGCGAGAACGCCTCGGCCTGCTCCGGTGCCCGTACGCTGAAATCCTGGCCGGCCTGGATGTACGGCGTGAGGATGCCGCTGTACGCGGGATCAGCCGGCTCCATCGCGTAGACGTGGTAATGGTGGCGGTCGATCAGCGGATAGACGACCTCCGTGTATTCCTGCTTGGTCGGCTCCGCCGGACGCCGCTGCAAATCGTCCGGCTGCAGTTCGACGCACAGCACGTCGGGCTGCAACCGCTCGATGGCGCGGCCAAGTGCCTCGAACGAATAGGCCGGCGTGGTGGCATGCAGCTGGTGCAGCGTGGCGAGCACGGCCACCTGGGTCGGCGGGATCGTCGCCGCCCGTAGCGGCAACGCCATGGCCGAGGCCAGCGCCAGAACCAGCAGGATCCGCCTGAACATCACTGTCCCTCGCCCGATGTGTGCAACGCCACCATAAGCCGCCCGGCGCGATGCCGGCCCGTGCCGGAAGCCATCCACGAAAAATAGCCCGCCATTGGGTTTCGCGCCAGGGATGCGCGCGTAGACATTTCCCGCACGGATTCCGGATAGGCTTCGAACTCGGCATAACCGCATCACCAGGCTCCACGCTCGAACAGGTACGAATGAACCAACCGCCTCCTCCGCTGGAATCGGGCGCCGGCCTCCCCTTCAGCAACGTCATGGACCTCCTGCTCGACGCGATCTGCGTGGTCGACGTCCAGGGCCGCTACGTCTTCGTCAGTGCCGCTTTCGAGCGCATCTTCGGCTATACGCCTGAAGAGGTCATCGGCCGGTCGATGCTCGAACTGGTCCACCCCGACGACCGCGAGCGCACCCTGCAGGCGGCGGACGAGATCATGGCCGGCCATTCCAAGCCGCATTTCCAGAACCGCTACGTGCGCAAGGACGGCCGGGTCATCCACATCATGTGGTCGGCGCGCTGGTCGGAGGTGGACCAGGTGCGGATCGCGGTGGCGCGCGATGTCACCGAACTCAAGCGCGCCGAGCTGATGCAGATGGCGCTGCACTCCATCTCCGAGGCGGCGCACCTGGCGGAGGACCTGCTGGCGCTGTTCCGGCACATCCACCGGGTCGTCGGCAAGCTGCTGCCGGCCGACAATTTCTTCGTGGCCCTGTACGACGCGAACAAGGACCAGCTGAGCTTCCCCTACTTCGTCGACGAGTGCGAGCAGCCGCCGCCGACTCAGAGCCTGGATTCCGGCACGCTCAGCAGCGAGGTGATCCGCAGCGGCCAGGCGCTGCTGCTGACGCCGGATACCCGGGTGGAACTGCCCGCACGGGTGGGCCCGATCAGCGGCCGGGATTCGCTGGAATGGCTTGGCGTGCCACTCAACGGGCAGTCGGGCGTGATCGGCGCGCTGGTGGTGCAGAGTTACTCCGGCGAAACACGCTACGGCGAGCAGGACAAGGCGCTGCTGCAGTTCGTCTCCACCCAGATCGCCGCGGCGATCGAGCGCAAGCAGACCCATACCCGCCTGCAGCACCTCGCCCGGCACGACCAGCTCACCGACCTGCCCAACCGCGAGCTGTTCCACGACCGCCTGCACAGCGCACTGGCCATGGCCCGGCGCGAGCAGCGGCGGCTGGCCGTGCTGTACCTCGACCTGGACAAGTTCAAGCCAGTCAACGACCGTCATGGCCACGACATCGGCGACCTGCTGCTGCGCGAGGTGGCCGCGCGCATCAACCACTGCGTGCGCGAATCCGACACGGTCGGGCGCATCGGCGGCGACGAATTCGTGGTGCTGCTCAACGACATCGGCCTGCCCGAACACGCCGTCGTGGTCGCCACGAAGATCCGTGCCGCCCTCGGGCGGCCGTTCGAACTGGCCGGCTGCCGGTTGCAGGTATCGGCGAGCATCGGCATCGCCCTCTATCCCGATCACGGCGAGGACGACAAACAGCTGCTGCGACACGCCGACGACGCGATGTACAACGCCAAACGGCAGGGCGGCAACCGTGCGCTGATGAACGGTGCGCCGTAGCAGTCCGCGAGGTACCCGGTCAACGCAGCGCAGTCACCATTGGCGCCTGAATCCGCTCTGCTGATAGGCTCACGACTGCACCGCAGCCGCTGCGGCACCGGCGCAGTCGCATTGCCCACCGGCCCCGCTTCCCCCGCCACCGGACTGAAGGTCGACACGCCATGACACGCCATGTCCACGGCTGAGTCCTCCGGCGGCATCGCCTTCGCGCTGGCGCAGGCCAGCAAGCGCTACGGCAAACTGCACGCGCTCGAGTGCACCAGCCTGGCGTTCGCCGCCGGCACCACCACGGCACTGATCGGCAGCAGCGGCTCGGGCAAGTCCACCGTATTGCGGCTGCTGCTCGGGCTGGAATGGCCGGACCACGGCCATGTTGAAGTCGACGGTCGGCCCCTGCAGCGCGCCGACGTGCTGTCGCTGCGCCGGCGGGTCGGCTACGTGATCCAGGATGGCGGCCTGTTTCCCCACCTCACCGCACTGGGCAACCTGGCCCTGCTGCCGCGCCACCTGGGCTGGAACCGCGAGCGCATCCGGCAGCGCGCGGAACAACTCGCCGCACTGACCCATCTGCCGGCTGGCGTGCTGGAGCGCTACCCGGCCGAACTGTCCGGCGGCCAGCGCCAGCGCGTGGCGCTGATGCGCGCGCTGATGGCCGATCCCGACGCGCTGCTGCTGGACGAACCGCTGGGCGCGCTCGACCCGGTGGTGCGGCACGAACTGCAGGACGAGCTGAAACAGATCTTCGACCAGCTCGGCAAGACGGTGATCGTGGTCACCCACGACCTGGCCGAGGCGGCCTGGTTCGCCGAACGGCTGGTGCTGCTGCGCCGGGGCGCCGTGCTGCAGGACGGGACGTTCCGCGACCTGCGCGACCGCCCCGCCGATGCGTTCGTCAGCCGCTTCGTCGCGGCGCAGCGACGCTTGCCGGAGGCACCGTGATGCGCGGCACGCTGCCTCTGCTGATCTTGCTGCTGGGCGCCTGCCTGCTGCCCGCGCCGGCACAGGCCACGCCGGTGCGCATCGGTTCCAAGCAGTTCACCGAATCGGTGATCCTGGGTGAAGTGGCGCTGGCCAGCGCGCGCGAGGCCGGCGTCGATGCGGTGCACCGGCGCGAGCTGGGCGGCACCAGCATCCTGTGGCGCGCCCTGCTCGAAGGCGGGATCGACGCCTATCCCGAATACACCGGCACGCTCACCCAGGAACTGCTGAAAGGCGTGCCGGCGAACGCGGACATCGCCACTCTGCGCGCACGACTGAAACCCCTGGGCATCGGCATCACCGACTCGCTCGGCTTCAGCGATACCTATGCGATCGGCATGCGTGCCGACGTCGCCGCGCGGCTGGGCATCGCCGACATTTCCGACCTACTGCAGCACCCCGCCCTGCGCTTCGGCTTCTCCAACGAGTTCATGGACCGGGGCGACGGCTGGCCCGGCCTGCGCCAACGCTACGGCTTGCCGCAGACCAAGGTGAGCGGCCTCGACCACGCGCTGTCATACCGCGCGGTGGCCAGCGGCGCCGTCGACGCGATCGACCTGTACAGCACCGACGCGGAGATTCCCTACTACCACCTGCGCACGCTGCGCGACGACCGCCACTACT
This sequence comes from Rhodanobacter sp. B2A1Ga4, assembly GCF_018101315.1. Classification (NCBI taxonomy): domain Bacteria; kingdom Pseudomonadati; phylum Pseudomonadota; class Gammaproteobacteria; order Lysobacterales; family Rhodanobacteraceae; genus Rhodanobacter; species Rhodanobacter sp. B2A1Ga4. The sequence continues at coordinate 1,095,837 of NZ_JADBJR010000001.1, forward strand.
TCCCGCGCTACGACGCGGTCTACCTGTACCGCCTGGCGCTGGAGCAAAGCTCGCCCGCCTTCGTCGGCGTGCTGCGCAAGCTCACCGGCAGCATCGACGAGGATGCGATGCGCGCGATGAACGCGCGGGTGAAACTGCGCGGCATCGGCGAAAACGTGGTGGCCGCGGATTTTCTCGGCATCCATGCGGGCGGCCACGATGGCGGGCCGTGGTCGCAGCTGCTCCAGCGCAGCGCCGAACACGTGAAGCTGGTGGCGATCTCGCTGGGACTGGCCATCCTGCTGGCGATCCCGCTGGGCATCCTGGCGGCCCGGCAACGGCGGCTGGGCCAGTGGGTGATCGGCCTGACCGGCGTGCTGCAGACGGTACCGTCGCTGGCGATGTTCGTGTTCATGATCCCGCTGCTCGGCATCGGCACCTGGCCGGCGATCGCCGCGCTGTTCCTGTACAGCCTGCTGCCGATCGTGCGCAACACGCACGCCGGCCTGGTCGGCATCGCGCCGGAATTGCGCGAGTCTGCCGCCGCGCTGGGCCTGCCGCCCGGCGTGCGGCTGCGCCGGGTGGAACTGCCGCTGGCGATGCGCTCTATCCTGGCCGGCATCAAGACCGCCGCGGTGATCAACGTGGGCACAGCCACGCTGGCGGCGCTGATCGGCGCCGGTGGTTATGGCCAGCCGATCCTCACCGGCATCCGGCTGGACGACGTGGGCCTGATCCTGCAGGGCGCGATCCCGGCCGCCGTGCTGGCGCTGCTGGTGCAGAGCCTGTTCGAGCTGGTCGAGCGCCGGCTGACGCCGCGCGGACTGCGGATCGAGGCGCGCCAGTAGGCTCAGCTCAAGCCTTCTTCAGGAAGCACGCCTTCAGCACCAGTCCCTTGATCTTGTCCGAGTTGCCTTCGATGTGTTCGTCGTCGCCGTCGACCAGGCGGATGTTGCGGATCAGCGTGCCCTGCTTCAGCGGGATCGACGAACCCTTCACCTTCAGGTCCTTGATCACCGTCACCGTGTCGCCGCTGTTGAGCACGTTGCCGTTGACGTCGCGCACCACCAGCGTGGCATCGGCCGCAGGCGCACCGGCCGCGATCGGCCACTCGTGGCCGCAGTCGGCGCAGACGTAGTTGTCGCCGTCCGGATAGGTGTTCTCCATCGCGCACAGCGGGCAGGCGGGGATGTCGGACATCGGTCGATCCTGGTCATTCCATCAAGGGGTTGGCGATTATACGGGCGCACGTCGCATGCCTTCACGCGCTCGACATCGGCATGACGCTAGCTTTGCGTGCACCGCCGCGGAGACTTGCCATGCATCCCCACCCGGTTCTCGCCACGGTTGCCGCCAGCGACTTCGCCGCTTCCAGCGACTGGTACGCCCGCCTGTTCGGACGGATGCCGGACAACGGTTCGAACGACTCCTGCGCCGAGTGGCAGATCGCCCGCTGCACGCGGATCCAGGTGTTGCCCAGGAGCGAGTTGGACGAGACGAGCCCGCATGCCGGCTCGGTATCGCTCGGCATCATCGTGGACGATCTCGACGAGATCCTGCTCGGCCTGCAGGGACGGCAGATCGACGTACCGTCGCCGCAACTGGCGACCCACTACGTGCGCTTCGCCCCGGTATGCGATCCGGACGGCAACCTGGTGACTTTCGTGGAGTCGGCCGCCGCCTGAGGGCCTGTTCGAAGTCTCCGGCCCGGCTATCCTGATCGCATCCCGCCCTCAGGTATCCACCGATGTACCGTCCGCTGCTGCTGTTGCTGGCACTTGCCATGCTCGTCTCCGTTTCCGTCGCCGCCGCGCCGGAAGAAGCCGCCATGGCCGGGCTTGCCCATGTCGCGTTCCCGGCGCCGCACCGCGTGGCCTCCGGGCGTTTGCAGGCCGGTGACATCGCCACGCTGAAACGCGCCGGCATCCGCCAGGTGATCGATCTCAGCCTGGACAGCGAGACGCCCGGCTTCGACGAAGCCGCCGCCGTGCGGGCAGCCGGCATCGGCTACCACAACCTGCCGATCCGCGGCGCCGGCGACCTGACCCGCGCCCGGGTCGTGCAGTTCGACCGCCTGCTGCGCGACGCCGGCGACCAGCCGACCCTGGTGCATTGCGCCAGCGGCAACCGGGTGGGTGCGATGATCGCCCTGCGTGCCGCGCTGATCGACGGCCTGCCGGCCGAGGCTGCGCTGGCGGAAGGTCGGCGCTGGGGACTGAAGGGCCTGGAACCGGCCGTGCGCGAGCGGCTGCAGGCGTGGTCGGGCGGTGGAACAGACACCGCAGCACCGCCCGCGCACTGAGGTTCCTCGCCAGGCAGCGCAACAACACCGCCACCGGCCGGGCGAAAGCCGATGCGCGGGTGGGGTACCATGCGCGCCTCCCCCAGCTTCCCACGGCACGGTCCTGGACCCGATCCCTGCATCGCCGCCCACCTCCACGCCGCTGCCGCTGCGCGCGGTGCTGCTGATGCTGGGCAGCGCCGGTTTCTTCGCGCTGATGGCGGTGTCGATCCGGCTCGCTTCCGCCCAGTTGCACCCGTTCCAGATCACCTTTTTCCGCAGCACCTTCGGCGCACTGTTCGCGCTGCCGCTGCTGTATGTGCACGGCTGGCAGCTGCTGCACACGCCACGCTTCGGCTTCTACGTGATGCGCTGCGTACTCGGCATGGGCGGCATGCTGGCCGGCTTCTGGGCGATCGTGAACCTGCCGCTGGCCGAGGCGGTGGCGCTGTCGTATTCCTCGCCGCTGTTCGTCACCATCGGCGCAGTGCTGTTCCTCGGCGAGGTGGTGCGCCTGCGCCGCTGGAGCGCGGTGGTGGCCGGCTTCATCGGCGTGCTGGTGATCGTGCGGCCCGGCAGTGACGCGTTCACCGCCGGCAGCCTGGTCGCGCTGCTGGCGGCGGGATTGACCGGTGCGGTGACGATCAGCATCAAGTCGCTGACCGGCAGCGAGCCGGCCGACCGCATCGTGCTGCTGACCACCCTGCTGTGGGTGCCGCTGTCGCTGCCCGCCGCGCTGCCCGTATGGCAATGGCCGCACGCCGGCATCTGGCCGTGGCTGGTGCTGTCCGGCGCGCTCGGCACCAGTGGGCATTACTGCTGGACGCGCGCGCTGCGGCTGGCCGACGCCTCGTTGCTGGCGCCGTTCAGTTACCTGCAGCTGCTGATCGTGGCGGTGTTGGCCTGGTGGATCTTCGGCGAAGAGGTGGACCACTACACCGCGGCGGGCGCCGCCATCATCATCGGCGCCAGCCTGTACATCGCCCACCGCGAACACAACCTGGCGCGCCAGCGGCGTCGCGAGGCGTGCACCGCGAACGCCGAGCCGTCGATCTGACGCGAGCCGCGTCCGGTGCCGATCACTCCCCGTCGAACCAGTCCGGCAGTTCCGCAAGGTCCGGCAGGCTGGCCATCTCCGCCAGCAGGTCGAGCGGCTCGGGCGCGGCTACCGCCGCCAGCGGCCAGCGACCAACCACTTCGTACTTCGACTGGCCGAAGAAGCTGCGGATCAGCACGAACTCGGACACGCGCCAGTGGATTGCCGCGACCGATTCCTCGATCGCATCGACCGCATGGCCATGCAGCAGGCTCACGTGCGGCAGGAAGCTGGACACGCCACTGACCTGCAGGCCCACACGAAGCTGCGCCGCGGCAATCGCCTTGCGCAGGCTCAGCGCCGCCTCGGTAGTGGCGCTGTCCGCGCACAACACGAACGGAAACTGCCCGTCCCTGGCGCTGAAGCGCATCGCCGCATCCAGCGTGGCCACGAACCCCGGCGCACGCACTTCGCCGGCCGCGGCCAGCAGCGCCTCCTCCAGCGGCTGCCGCAATCGCCACTCGGGCTTGCCCATCGGGCACAGCGTCAGGTGCAGGCTGTCGATGCCGACCGGCGATCCGCTGACCCGGTGCGATTTGCGGAAACGCTCGCCCACGCCGGCGATCGCATTGCGTGCCTGCTCATCCGGCAGCAACGCGAAGAAATAGTTGATGCCAGCGGCGAGTTCGGATGGGTTCGATGCGGTAGAAATGGCCTGTGCCTCCAAGCAATCACGCCAGTAATCCGTTGCCAACCGCCCCGCGAGACCCGGGTCGGCCCGGTCGATAGAGCCCGAGCTTGCCGCTTGTCGACGGAGCGCACAAGCACCCGCCCCCACGCGCCCGCGCTTCCGTGCGGCGGTTGTCGTTTGCGCGCACCCGTTCAGCGCAGCTGGCTGTCCTTGCTGCCGCGGCGATTGTACAGACCGGCACTGCGCTGCCCCGCATCCTGCGCTTCCTGGCAGGCCACGCACAGGCGCACGCCAGGCACGGCCTTGCGCCGTGCCGCGGGAATCGGCGCATCGCATTCCTCGCAGTGCTTCAGGCCCGGCCCCTGGCGCAGCTGCTGGCGCGCCCGCTGCACCGCGTCGCTGACCGTGGCGTCGATCTGGTCCTGTACCGCGCCGTCGCCTGCCCAACCGGTTGCCATGGCCCTACCTCCGCAAATCGGGATCGTGGGCGGCGCTCAGTGCGCCTTCGCCCGCAAGCCCTGGATATAGTTCAGTTCGCCCAAGGACTTGGGTTCGCCGGGAACGAGTTTCAAGCAGCCCTGGTAGGCCCCGGCCGCCTCGTCGAGCCGATGCAGTTCGACCAGTGCGTAACCCTGACCACGCAGTGCCACGCACTTCAACCGGGTGGCTTGCGCGGGCGTGGCGCCGCTGATGTCCGCATCGCCCTCGGCCTCCTGGTACAGAGCCAGCATCCTCTTCCAGTCTCCGTCGCGCTGATAGGTGAACGCGAGTTCGCTCTTGTACTGGCTGTCCATCGGCGACAAGGCCAGGGCCTTTTCCAGTTCGGCCCGTGCATCCGCATAACGGGCCATCTCGCTGTAGGCGTAGCCGCGAGCCCAGTACGCCATCGCCCAGGCCGGGCCGATTACCTGCACCGGCACGTCCGCCTTGCCATTGACTGCCTTGCTGCCCAGCCCGGCGTAGGTCAGTCCATCGACCATGCCGCGGGCGCAGAACACCTTGCCGGGCTTGCCCGCATACATCGTTTCGTACTTGTCGACGACCTCGGTCAACGGCCCCTCGACCGCCAGCTGGATCCTGCCGCTTTCGATCATCTTCAGCGCGTCGTGCACCTTCTGCAGGTCGGCGTCGGCCGCTGACTCGCCCGTTTCGTCGAGGGTCAGCGTGATGGTGTTGGCCGGCCTGGTCGGCGCGTGCGACGCGCAGCCCGCCAGCAGGAGCGGCGCCGTCAGCGCCGCGAAGATGCCGAAACGATGCATGGACTTCCCCTGTTGAAATGCCTGGCGAGCATACCGCGGCCACCGGGCGATCCGGCCTGCGGCGATTGGCGGCATCGCCTTCGGCGCCCCAGGTGCCAGAATGCGCTTTCCACCCCGCCAGGAGAATGCGTCGTGAACACGCCATCGCCCGCCACCCATGAGCAGCCCGCACTGCGCAGCGACGACAGCGCCGCCAAGCAGCTGTTCCTGGGCAACATCCTGGAGGAGAACCTGTTCCCCTACCCCGAGATCAACGCGCGCGACAGGGAAATGCTGGGCGCCATGACCGACGCGATCGACCAGTTCCTCGCCGACAAGGGCGCCGCACTGAAGCAGTACGACCGCGACGCCGAGCAGCCAGCCGGGTTCATCCAGGCGCTGCGCGAGATGGGCCTGTTCGGCCTGATCATCCCCGAGCAGTTCGGCGGCATGGAACTGTCCAACGGCGCCTACGCACGCGTGCTGGGTCAGACCAGCAGCCACGACAGCTCGGTCTCGCTGACCATCGGCGCGCACAGCTCGATCGGCATGAAAGGTCTGCTGCTGTTCGGCAGCGACGAGCAGAAACAACGCTACCTGCCGAAGCTGGCCAGCGGCGAGATGATCGCTGCGTTCTGCCTCACCGAATCCGGCGCCGGCTCCGACGCCGCCTCGATCCGCACCAAGGCAACGCGCAACGACGACGGCAGCTGGACGCTTTCGGGCGAGAAGATCTGGATCACCAACGGCGGCATCGCCGACTTCTACACCGTGTTCGCGCGCACCGACACGCCGGAGGGCAAGATCACCGCGTTCCTGGTCGAGGCGAAGTGGCCCGGCGTGAGCCACGGCCCGCACGAAGACAAGATGGGCATCCGCGCATCAAGCACCACCACGGTCGCATTCGCCGACGTGCGGGTGCCGCCGGAAAACGTGCTGGGCCCGGTCGGCAAGGGCTTCAAGGTGGCGATGAGCATCTTGAACAGCGGCCGCACCGGTCTGGGCGGCGGCGCAGTCGGCGGCATGCGCACGCTGATCCGCCTGGCCAGCGCGCAGGCGAAGGAGCGCAAGCAGTTCGGCCAGTCGATCGCCGAGTTCGGCCTGGTGCGCGAGAAGATCGCGCAGATGACGGTGGACTGCTTCGCCGCCGAGAGCGCGGTGTGGATGGTGGCGCACCTGATCGACGGCGGCGGCAGCGATTACTCGGTCGAGGCGGCGATGAGCAAGGTGTTCGCCAGCGAGGCGGTGCAGCGCGCGTCCTACGAGGCGCTGCAGATCGCCGCCGGCAACGGCTTCATGCGCGAGTTTCCGTACGAGCAGATCACCCGCGACACGCGCATCCTGTCGATCTTCGAGGGCACCAACGAGATCCTGCGGCTGTACATCGCGCTGTCCGGCCTGAAGGGCGTGGGCGCGGGCCTCTCCGAGCTGAAGGCCGCCGTGGGCGACATTTTCAACGAGCCGATCAAGGGCTTCGGCGTGCTCGGCAGCTACACCGGCCGGCGCATGCGCGAGGCTACCGGCTACGGCATCGACCGCATCGCACACGAGCTGTCGCCGCGGCTGCGCAAGGTCGCCGCCACCTACGAGAAATACACGGTGGAACTGTCCAGATCCTCCGACGCGCTGCTGCGCCGCTACGGCAAGAAGGCGGCCGACATGCAGCACGCGCAGAAGCGCCTGGCCGACATCGCGATCGACCTGTTCGTGGGCCTGTGCGTGCTGTCGCGCGCCGACAGCCTGCTGAAGCAGGCGCATCCCGCTGCGGACGAAGCCGTAAGCATCGCCGAAGTATTCGCCCGGCAGGCGCGCCGGCGCATGGCGCGTAACGTGCGCGGTCTGGAACGCAACGAGGACGAGGCGATCGAACAGCTGGCCGGCGCGGTGCTCGCGCACGACGGCTACATGTGGGACGTGATCTGAAACCCGACGCAGGAGTACCCGCCATGAGCATCCCCACCGTCCGCGCCAGCACCGGCGGCGCGCCGTACGCAGTCGAGTTCACCGACGACCAGGGCAACACCTGGCACGCCGACGAACCAGTCGAGGAAGGCGGTGCCAACACCGGCCCGGCGCCGCACCGGCTGCTGCTGTCCGCGCTGGGCGCCTGCACCGCGATCACGCTGCAGATGTACGCAGCGCGCAAGGGCTGGCCGCTGCAACATGTCGACGTCGAGCTCGCCTTCAACCCCGACGGCACGCCCGAGTCGGGCAACGACATCACCCGCGTGATCACCTTGCGCGGCGAGCTGGACGACGCGCAGCGCGAGCGCCTGCTGCAGATCGCCAACAAGTGCCCAATCCACAAGGTGCTGACCGGCGAGGTGCGCATCGCCTCGCGACTCGGCGACTCCCCGTGACGCCCTGATACCGCGGTTCGGGCCGCCATTCGACAGGTTGTCGTGCCGGCGTCATGCGCGCCGCAACACGGCCGTCTGGAAGGCTATTCCGTGACAGGCCTCGCTGCCGCCATCACGACCTCCCCGCCATCTTTCCTTGACACTGCTGCCGAGACGGCGTAGACGGGCTTGGACGTGGCGCTTTCCGGGGAGAGCACGACCATGATCTTCCAGAACATGATCTGGGCCATCACGCTGACGGGGATGGGGCTGGTGGCACTGGGCTTCGTCTATGCCATCGTCCAGGCCGGCAGGCCGGCCGGGACCGCCGAGGCCGCACGCGCCCACCGAAGTTCCATCACCTTGCGCCGCGGACTGTTCCTGGCGCTGCTGCTGCTTGGCATCGGGATCGCCTGGGCCAGCCTGCGACCCTTTCCCATTCCGCTGCAACACGAACCGCTGCAGGCCGCGCAGGTCGTCAACGTTGTCGGCCATCAATGGACCTGGGATGTCAGCGAGACCCGGCTCACGGTCGACGAGCCCGTCGAGTTCCGTGTTACCAGCGACGACGTGAACCACGGCTTCGCGATCTACGCGCCGGATGGCCGTATCGTCATCCAGACCCAGGCGATGCCCGGCTTCACCAACAAGATCCTGTACACCTTCCGCACGCCGGGCACCTACCGGATCATGTGCCTCGAATACTGCGGCGTCGCCCACAACGGGATGACCGCCGAACTCGACGTCGCCGCCCGGGGGCACAAGTCATGAGCTCGCTCGAACTCTACCCGCAGGACGAAAGACTGCCGCGCGGCGAACACGTGGCGTTCAACCTGTACATGATCACCGCGTTGCTGCTGTTCGTGCTGATGATGCTGCTGGGCCTGACCATGCGCATGACCCAGGCTGACTGGACGCCGGTCCAGGCCGCGATGTTCTACAAGGTCATGACCATGCACGGCGCCGGCATGGTTGGCACCATGAGCCTGGCCAGCACCGCGGTGATGTGGTTCTTCCTGCGCAAGTACGTGTCGTTGCACCTGTGGGCGTTCGTGAGCAACTACGTGCTGTTCATGCTGGGCGCGCTGTGCATCATCGGGGCGGTATTCATCGGCAACTTCGCCAGTGCGTGGACTTTCCTGTACCCGCTGCCGGTGCACTCGATGGGCCAGTGGAGCAACGGCGCCGCCGCCGTGTTCATGGTCGGCTACCTGCTGATCGGCGTGGGCATGCTGCTGTTCTACCTGGATGCCGCCGCGGCGATCATCCGCCGCTTCGGCAACCTGGGTCGCGGACTGGGGCTGCAATGGCTGTTCGGCGGCGAGATCGATCCGAACCATCCCAAGGCCGTGGTCGCCAGCACCATGGTGATCATCGCCAACTCGCTCGGCATCCTGGCCGGCGCGGTGGTACTGGTGATGTGCCTGATCAATGCCTACGACCCGGAGGTGGCGCTGAACGCGCTGGTGGTGAAGAACCTGATCTACTGGTTCGGCCACATGATCATCAACGCCACCATCTACATGGGCGTGATCGCCGTCTACGAATTGCTGCCGCGCTACACCGGCAAACCCTACGGGGTCTCGCGGCCGTTCCTGTGGTCGTGGGCGGCGAGCACCGTATTCGTGATCATCGTGTTCCCGCACCATCTGCTGATGGATTACGCCGAGCCGCGCTGGATGCTGGTGATGGGCCAGATCATCTCCTACGCGGCCGGCTTCCCGGTGTTCCTGGTCACCGCCTACGGTGTACTGACCAACATCCACCGCTCCGGGTTGCGCTGGAAGATGCCCTCGATGCTGGCCGTGCTGGCGCTGTTCGGCTGGGCCGCCGGCATCGTGCCGGCGATCATCGACGGCACCATCAGCGTCAACCGGGTGATGCACAACACACAATGGGTGCCGGGACACTTCCACTTCTACCTGCTGCTCGGCGTGCTGCCGATGATCCTCACCCTGCTCTACCACGTGGTCGGCAGTCGCCAGCAGGCGCCGGTCAACAGCGGAACCGACCGCGCCGGCCTGCTCCTGTATGTCGTGGGCGGCATCAGCTTCTGCATGGTGTTCCTGTACGCCGGCCACATGAGCGTGGCGCGGCGCTTCGCGGCGCACCTGCCGGAATGGCTGCCGTACGACCGGGCCGGTTCCATCGCCGCGATGGTGCTGATCCTGGGCATGCTGCTGTTCGCCACGCGCATCATCGTCGGCCTGCTCAAGGCGCCGGTCGATGCCGATCCTGCGCACCCTGCTGGCTAGCGCCCTGCTGCTGGTGCTCGGTGGCGCCGTGCTGACGGTCGCCACCGACGGTTTCCACGCGTTCACCAGCGAAACCGCGCGCCGCCTTGCGGTGCGGCGACACCCGCCACCGGTGCCGGCCGTGACGCTGGAAACCCAGTCCGGCGCACACGTCAACCTGGCCGAGCTGCGTGGGCGCTGGGTGCTGGTCGACTTCGTCTACACCCGCTGCCTCAGCTGGTGCCTGGCGCTGGGCGGCGAATTTGCGCAATTGCAGGATCAGCTCGCCGCGCCGCTGGCCGACGGCAGGCTGGTGCTGCTCAGCATCAGTTTCGACCCGACGCACGACACGCCGGCCGAACTTGCCGCCTACCAGAAACGCTTTCGTGACCGCGGCCCCGGCTGGATCGCCGCCCGACCAGTCAGCGATGACGGGCTGCGGCAGCTGCTGCGCACGTTCGGCGTCACCGTGGTGCCGGACGGGATGGGCGGCTACGTGCACAACGCCGCGATCCAGGTCGTCGATCCGCAAGGACGGCTGGTGCAGATCCTCGATGCGGGCAATCCGCAAGCGGTCGCGCAGACCGTGCGCAGCAAGCTCGAACGATGATCACCGGCCTGCAGCGCCCGGCCCCGGCCTTCGCCGCGCTGTTGTTCGCGGCCTTGCTGCTGCCGCCGTCGCGGCAACTGCTGGAAAGCCGCATGGTTCTGCAGATGCTGGTGCAGATCCCGCTGTTGATCGGCGTCGGCTACCTGCTGCCGGCCGCGCTGCCGCCGCGGCTCGACGCCAGCATCGCGCGCTGGAATTACCACGGCATCACCAGCCTGGTGCTGGCCAGTCTGGCCGGCATGTTCTGGATGCTGCCACGCTCGCTGGATGCTGCCGTCAGCGAGGCCTGGATGGCGTTCGCCAAATTCACCAGCGTGCCGCTGCTGATCGGCCTGCCGTTGGGGCTGGGCTGGCCGCGCATGGGTTTTGTGGTGCGCGGCGTATTCCTGCTCGAACTGATCGCCACGTTTTTCCGGCTGGGCTGGCTGTACCTGGTCTCGCCGGTACGCCTGTGCAACAACTACCTGCTCGACGACCAGCAACGCGCGGGCGAAGCCATGCTGGCGATCGGCAGCCTCCTGCTGGCCGGCGTGGCCATCAAGTTGCTGTGGGGACGTTTCGACCGATAGTAAGCAGACGCCCGCACGGTTCCCTCAGGCCCATCGCGGCGGGCGCAAACGGCGCAGCGGTGCCGGCACGCCGCCGTGTTCGGCGGTCAGCCCCGACATCACCAGCCGCCGGAACGGCGCCAGCCGCGCGCCCGCACCCAGCGCCAGCTTGCGCAGCGCGCGCGCCGGGCGGCGGTCGTCGGTGTACAGGCCGGCCAGCAGGTTGGTAGCCAGGTACAGCGGCCGCGTGGCCAGCCGCAACCGGCGTTCGTAACGCGCCAGCAGCGCGGGCGCGGCGATGGACTGCCCGGCGGCCTGCGCGGCGCGCAGCTCGCGCGCCAGGATGTCCTGCCCGAGCAGGCCGAAGTTGAAACCGTGCGCGGTGACCGGATGCATGCCCACCGCCGCGTCGCCGATCAACGCGAAGCGCTCGGCGACGAAACGCTTCGCATACACGCCCACCAGCGGATAGGCGCAACGCGGGCCGGCCACGCTCATCGCGCCCAGCCGGTGCCCGAAGCGTGCGGCCATGGCGGCTTCCAGCGCCGCATCGTCCAGCGCCAGCAGCTCGCGCATCACCGGCGGGGTCAGGGTCAGCACCACCGAAGACGTGTGCGCATCGTGCAACGGCAGCAGGGCCAGGGTCTGGCCGTGGCCGAACCATTCCCACGCCACCTGTTCGTGCGGCACCTCATGGCGCATGCGCAGCACCAGCATGGTCTTGCCGAAGTCGCGCATCTGCGCACCGATGCCCATCGCGCGGCGGGTGTCGGAGTAGCGGCTGTCGGCCGCGACCAGCAGTTGCGCATGCAGCGTGTCGCCACCGTCCAGTTCGACCCGGACGCCGTCGGCATCGGTACGCACCGCGCCGACCCGCGCGCCGGTGATGCGCTCGACCTCGGGCAACGCCATCACCTCCTCGTACGCGGCACGGCGAATCGCGTGGTTGCTCACCAGCCAGCCCAGCTGCGACTTGCCCGCCTCGTCGTGGCGGAACATCAGGCCATCGCGGTCGTCGCCGTCGAGCACCAGCGCGTCGCGCAGGGTGCCAACCTCCTCCTCGCGCAGGCGCGCCCACAGGCCCAGCTCGTGCAGCAGCCGCTGCGAGTGGTGGGTGATCGCGATCTCGCGACCATCGTCGGCGGGTACGATCAGCGCAGCCTCCTGCTGCCGTTCGATCAGCGCGATGCGCAGGCCGCTGCCGGCCAGCGAACGGGCGAAACACAAGCCGGCCGGGCCGGCACCGATGACCACGATATCGAAGGACATGGGTGGGACACTCCAGAAAATGATCACCGGCAAGCTGCGGGGCGCGGCGCCGGCCCGCGTTGACGCCGGTCAGGAAAACCGCCGGCTGGCCGCCGCGTCAGCCACCGCAACCGCCACAGCAGATCGACGGCAGCTGCACCACCTGCTTCGGCGCCACCGGCCAGCCAACCTGCCGCAGCACCTCGATCAGGTCCGCCGACGTCATCACGGCGGATACCCGCAGCACCAGGCCGCTCATGTCGAGATCGGCCACCGCGGTCGGATCGATGTCGAACAGGGCATCCTGCACGACGGCAGGACTGGGGGACGCATCAGTCAGGGCGATATGGAATTCCATCGGATTGCCTCGTTTCATGGACACTGTCACGGTGTCGTTGACACCGATATTCGGCAGCGTCGCCGGCCGCCGCCTTGACCCCGGTCAAGCGCGGGCCCGGCCATGTCGATCCGGCCGGCGGCCATTCGTCGCATGGACAACCCACACCACAAGGCGATCCGCCATGTCCCTCGCGTTCTACGCCCATCCGTTCTCCTCCTACTGCCAGAAGGTGCTGATCGCGCTGTACGAGAACGGTACAGCGTTCGAATGGCGCGTACTCACGCCGGACGATGCCGTCACCGACGCCGAATTCACCGCGCTGTGGCCGATCCGCCGCTTTCCCCTGCTGCGCGACGGCGAACGCACGGTGGTCGAATCGAGCATCATCATCGAGTACCTCGACCGGCATTACCCCGGCAGCGCACCGCTGATTCCCGTCGACGCCGACACCGCGCTCGAGGCGCGTGCGATGGACCGCTTCTTCGACAACTACGTGCACACGCCGCAGCAGAAGATCGTGTGGGACAGCCTGCGCCCCGCCGCCGACCGCGATCCCTACGGCGTGAAGGAAGCGCGCGCCATGCTCGACATCGCCTACACCTGGCTGGACCGGAAACTCGCCGACCGCCACTGGGCCACCGGCGGCGACTTCAGCCTCGCCGACTGCGCCGCCGCGCCGGCGCTGTTCTACGCCGACTGGACCCACCCGATCCCGCCGGGATGCGCCAACGTGCTGGCCTACCGGCAACGCCTGCTGGCGCGCCCCTCGTTCGCCCGCGCGGTGGACGAGGCACGCCCGTACCGTTCGTACTTCCCGCTCGGCGCACCCGACCGCGACTGAGCGAACCCGCAGGAGACCACCATGAAGAACCATCCACCCATCGTCAGCCGCGAACAATGGCAGGCCGCGCGCCACGCCCAGCTCGCGGAAGAAAAGGCACTGACCCGCGCGCAGGACGCCGTGAACGCCAAGCGCCGGCGCCTGCCGATGACCCGCGTCGACGACGGCTACACGTTCGCCTCGCCCGCCGGCACGCACAGCTTTGCCGAGCTGTTCGAAGGCCGCCCACAGCTGATCGTCTACCACAACATGCTGGCGCCGGATTCGGACCATGTCTGCCCCGGCTGCTCGTTCTACTGCGACCAGATCGGCAACCTGGCGCACCTCAACGCGCGCGGCGCCACCTTCGCGGTGGTCTCGCGCGCCCGGGTAGCCGAGATCGAGCCGGTCAAGGCGCGGCTGGGCTGGCGCTTCCCCTGGTACTCCTGCTTCGGCAGCCGCTTCCACGATGACTTCGTCGCCGCCGAAGGCGCCCCGTTCGGCCTGTCGGTGTTCCTGCGCACGGAGGAAGGCATCTTCCAGACCTGGTTCACCACCGGCCGCGGCATCGAGCTGCCCATCAGCACCTTCGGCCTGCTCGACGCCACCCCGTGGGGCCGCCAGGAAGCCTGGGAGGACTCGCCTGAAGGCTGGCCGCAGCAGCCCACCTGGAGCCAGGTGAAGATCCACGACCAATACCCCGGATAACCCTGCCAGGGCACGCCGCCCCGCGGGCAGGCACGGCTGGCCCGCCCGTCATGCATCGTTGCCGGTCGCGGGCTTCACGTATCAGTAACGTCGCCGCGACAATGCTTGAAGGCGCGGCGCCCGAGGGCCAGCGCGCCGGCGGTACGACCCGGGCCCCAATCTGGAGGCAATCATGAAACGGCTGCTCCTCGCGGGCTTCGCGCTCGCGTTGCTGGCCCCTGCGCTTGTGTGGGCGCAGGACTCGTTCACCGGTACCTGGAAACTGGACCCGGCCTCGGTACACCGTACCGGCAAACCGCTGGTGATGTCGCTCAAGGACGGCATGTACCAATGCAACTGCACGCCAGCGATCAGCGTCAAGGCCGACGGCGAGGATCACCCGGTCAGCGGGCACGAGAACTTCAACACGGTGGCCATCAAGGTCGTCGACGAGCACACCATCCAGGAAACCGACAAGCAGAATGGCAAGGTCGTGTCCGGCGGCAATTTCACCGTGGCGGCGGACGGCAAGACCGCCACCAGCGAGTTCACCCAGTACCACGACGGCGCCGCAACCGGCGGCGCCAAGGCGACGTTCAAGCGGACCAGCAACGGCGCCGCGGGGTCGCACGCGGTCGCCGGCTCATGGCAATTCAGCCAGGGCATCAGCGCCAGCGGTGGCATCTCCAGCGACACCTACAAGGTCGCCGGCAATGACATCAGCTACAGCGACGAATCCGGCAACGCCTACACCGCCATGATCGACGGCAAGGCCGTGCCGCTGATGAACCACGGCAAGCAGGACGGCACCGTGTCGGTGAAACGACTGGACAAGCAGACCCTTCGCGAGACCTACCAGAAGGATGGAAAGACCACGCTCACCAGCACCATGAGCGTGTCCGCCGACGGCAGGACCATGAAGACATCCAACCACAACCCCAAGTCCGGCCGCACGACGTCGTTCGATTCGAACAAGCAATGAATCGTGCGGGGCCGCGCAGCGACCTTCATCGCAGCGCGGGCGACACGGAAAGGCCACGCCCGCGTGGCCTTTCCTTCCCATGGCACGGATCCGGCGACGTAGCGCAGCGGCCCGCTGCCACCGCGTCGATGCCGCCCGCTTACTCCACCGGTACGGCCGCCGCGCGACGCGCCCGGCGCCCCTTCCACAGGTAGCCGATGCCCAGCAGCACGAACCACACGGGGCTGGCGATCAGCGCCTCGCGGGTATCCGGCTGCAGGCTCAGCAGCACCAGCACGAACACGAAGAACGCCAGGCACACCCAGCACATGAACACGCCGCCGGGCATCTTGTATGTCGACGCTTCGTGCAGCTGCGGCCGCTTGCGCCGGTAGGCCATGTAGGCGAACAGGATCAGCGACCACACGAACATGAACAGCACCGCCGACAGCGTGGTGATCAGGGTGAACGCGGTGATCAGGTCGGGGATCAGGTAGATCATCGCCGCGCCCAGCAGCAGGCAGAAGCAGGAGAACAACAGGCCCAGCGACGGCACCGCCGCCCGCGACAGCCGCGCGAACGCCTTCGGCGCGTGCTGCTCCTCGGCCAGGCCGTACAGCATGCGACTGGTGGAGAAGATCCCGCTGTTGGCCGAGGAGGTGGCCGAGGTCAGCACCACGAAGTTGATCAGGCTGGCCGCGGCCGGGATGCCGGCCAGCACGAACAGCTCCACGAACGGGCTCTTGCCAGCTTCCACCAGGCGCCACGGCGTCACCATCATGATCGCGACCAGCGCCAGCACGTAGAAGATGATGATGCGCACCGGGATCGAGTTGATCGCCTTGGGCAGGTTGCGCTTCGGGTCGGCCGTCTCGGCGGCGGTGGTGCCGACCAGCTCGATGCCGACGAAGGCGAACACCGCGATCTGGAAGCCGGCGAAGAAGCCGCTCATACCCTTCGGGAAGAACCCGCCGTCATTCCACAGATTGGCCAGCGAAGCCTTGTGTCCGCTCGGCGAGGTAAAGCCCCACGCAACCAGCGCGAAGCCGGTGACGATCAGCGCGATGATCGCGATGATCTTGATCAGCGCGAACCAGAATTCCATCTCGCCGAACAACTTCACCGTCACCAGGTTCAGGCTGAGCAGCAGCAGCACGCACAGCACCGCCGGAATCCACGGCGCCAGCCCGGGGAACCAGAACTGCGCGTAGGCGGCGATCGCGATCACGTCGGCGATCGCGGTGATCACCCAGCAGAACCAGTAGGTCCAGCCGCAGAAGAAACCGGCCCACGGCCCGAGCAGGTCGGTGGAGAAGTCGATGAAGGATTTGTACTCGAGGTTGGACAAGAGCAGCTCGCCCATCGCCCGCATCACGAAGAACAGCATCACGCCGATGATCAGGTAGACCAGCAGGATCGACGGCCCGGCCAGGCTGATCGTCTTGCCCGAGCCCATGAACAGGCCGGTGCCGATCGCGCCGCCGATGGCGATCAGCTGCAGGTGCCGGTTGGAAAGGCTGCGCCTCAGATGCTCGGGGTGTTCCAGCGATGCGGTCATGCGGCGCGCCTTGGCGTTGGGAAGCCGCCAACATACAGAAAAGCGCACGCGGCATCCATGCGCCACATGGATGCCACAGCGCAGCTCAATGCTGCCCGTGCGGCTTTGCCGGCAGGGTGCGGAAGTAGGCGTACAGCGCACCGACCTCATCGTCGGTGAGGAAGCGGGTCACCCGCACCGGCATGTAGTCGGTCTTCAAGGCACGGCCGCCCGGCGTCACGCCCTCGCGCAACGCCTTCTTCAGGTCGACCTCGCTCCAGCTCGCCAGGCCGCTCGGGTCCGGCGTGAGGTTGGCGGCATCGGGCCAGTCCGGCGGGGTGCCCGGAATGTGCCCGCCGGAGAAACCCTTGCCGTGGCAGCCGGCGCAGGCGGTGGCGAGGTAGGCGCCGTAGGCGGCGGTGGGGCCGGCTGCAGGCGGCTCGCTGTGCTGCACGGCGTGGTCGACGATCTCCGCCGGCAACAGCGGCACCTTGCCGGCCACGAACAGTACGCGCCCCAACGGGCCGACCCGGTTCGCCGGCGGCGTGCGATCGACCGCCGGCACGCTGTGCAGGTAGGCCAGCAGGTCGCCCAGGTCCGCATCGCCGAGGTGGCTGAACTCCTGCGCCGGCATGAACAGCAACGAGCGCCCGTCCGGCGCCACGCCGTGGCGGATCGCGCGCACCCGGTCCACGTCGGTGAGCTTGCCGCCCGGCCCGCCCGGCGTGAGGTTGCTACCCGACAGCCGGGCGAACAGCGGATTGTCGATGAAGGTGGCGCCGCCCAGGTCGGCGCCGTGGCAATCCTTGCAGCCGCGGATCGCAGCCAGGTGGCTGCCCCGTTCGACTGCCGCCGCATCGGTGGGCACCACCGGCACCGGCGGGTCGATCCGGTACACCTTCGCCATGCGCCGCTCGCTCAGCACATAGGCCGAGAGCACCACCGCCAGCAACAGCACCAGCACAGCGGCCAGCAGGCGGCCGAGCCACTTCCATACCCTGCGCATATAGCCCCTCCCCATCCCCCGATGCGGAAGCAGGCAGAGTAGTGCGATACCGGGCGTCGCGCCATCGGAATTCCGGGGCCATCTCATGGCCAACCAATCCCACGTCCAAGGCTCGCCAGCGCGAAGGGCGAGGGTTAATTAGCCACGCCCCCTTTTATTGTACGAATCTCCAGACGGCGCCTGACACCTGAATCAAGTCGAGCCGTGAAGCGGCTTCGGCTTGAATGAATTGTTTGCCGAGCAATCGACAGCTTTGTGCTGCGCCTGTCTGGACAAGCCTTCTGCCTGCGCATATCCCCAGAGCCCGAGAGCAAGGAAAGGCACAAACGCCACCAAATGCAAGTAACCAATGATTTTTGCCCCGGCCCCCCGCCGAATTCTGATCAGGCGCAACGATTTCTCGCGCAAGGGCGGGACCTGTCCGTCTCTGAGGATCTTGAAGCCACGCCGCCCGAATGCAAAGGCCACGACAAGCCCAGCGAGAAACGGCAGGCCGACAAAAAGACCCTGCCACAGCACGGTAGTCCCGCTGACACCAAAGACAGTCCGACATTGCGCCGAGGCTGAAAATTCACGCAACCAAGGAGAGAGCCAAAGCTTCTCAAAAGCTACAAGCAACCCTCCCGCCGCTGTACCAAGCAACGCAATCCGAATTCTTTCGGCTCTGCTGTACTGCTCTGCAAACTCTGGAGATTCATCCATTGCCAGCTAACGCCTGAGTTGAGTGGCGGTGAAGTCGTCCGCCTTGAACGAGTTAAGCGGCGGCGAAGCCCGCCCGCCTTGAACGACTGATCAGCTGTGCAGTTCAAACTTGATGCTACGTCTCACTTTCGGGTTTGGCCATGTAGCCAGCATAATTCTCGAGGTAGTCGTCGAGGTGCTCGCCGAGCATCTTGCGATACTCCTCAAGGTAGTAGCTGAGGATGCTTTCTCTCTCGGACGCCATGACGTCTCGGGTGCCTGAGTTGATTGCTGCCACGTACGCGTTGAATCTAGCTGCGCCGTAGAGAAACGAAGCGCTGACCTTGCCGCGACTGACCGACTTCAAGTGTTCATTGGCCAAGGCGATGTGCGCATCGGCCCTGTCGTAAAAGGTGTCGTCTACCTGGTCTGTCATGGTCTTTGCTTGTGAGGCCTAACGCTGGAGTTAAGCGGCGCGCGGCTTTTTCGCGCGTCCGCTTGGACGAACAGTTAGTTGCGGATTGGCTGAAAACTACAATCCATTTGTGGCGCACATTTGTTGTGCAATTGTGTCTCCGTCGTCCGAATCGATGTGCATAATCATGGCCACGGGATTACCATCCTTGTCTTTTGCGAAATACATACCATAGAACGTTGTGTAGCCAACATAAGCGCCGTAGCTATTCTTTGCATTGACTTCGCCACAGACATTGTCTTTCGAGATGCGAACATTCTTGAGCTTCACGCTATCTGGATCTTTCAGCGTCTGCACCTCAGAGAATGCGCTCTTGACTACCGTCAGTTGCTTTGGCGTGGCAGAGTGATCCGCCGCAAATGCAGGAGATACTATGGCGAATGCAAGTGCTGCCCCAACAAAAATGTTTCTCATCGTGTTCCCTCTTGGATATCGTGCCAGTTCATAGGTGGAGACTAACGCTTAGTAGACCCCAAAAGTGGGGTATTGCACCGAGTATGCGGCTCCGCCCCTGACCGCACAAGCGGACAATTCCTAAAGCCGATCAAGCCCTTGCAAACCAGCGCTAGCACCAGCATCGGTACGAATACAGGCAGCGGTGTTATCCAACCCTTTTGAGGGTGTACGAGTTACACAGGCAAAAGTGCGGGTATGACCGGGTGCGGAAATGCCGTGGCTGCCGGGTCGGTGCAGGCACGTCGGAGATAAAGAGGCGGGTTTGCGTTCCCGGGACAGAAAGCTGACCCACCCATGCCCTGGCTCTCTCTACGCCCCCGGATTCCACGCCACCTGATTGCGACCCTGGTGCTTGGCCCGATACAGCGCGACATCGGCGGCATTGACCAGTTGCTCGAAGTCCGCGCCAATGGCCGTGGCTCCGCCCACGCTGGTGGTGATGTCGATGCTGCGGCCATCGAACACTGCCGGTTCCGCCGCCACGGCGGCGCGCATGCGCTCGGCAAGTGCGCCGGCGGCCGCGGGCTTGATGGCAGGCAATACCAGCATGAACTCCTCGCCACCATAACGCGCGAACAGGGCCTCGCGGGCCAGCCCCATGCCACGGATCACCCCGACGAAATGGTTGAGCACCGCGTCGCCCGCCGCATGGCCCCAGTTGTCGTTGATCGACTTGAAGTGGTCCAGGTCGAACATCAGCACGCTGCAGGCCTGCCCGCGTGCGCGACAGGCATCGACCAGGCGCTCGCCCGCCTCGATCAGCGCGTTGCGATTGAGCAGGCCGGTGAGCCCGTCGGTGCGCGCCAGCCGGCGCAGGTCCAGGGTCAGCCGCTCGGCCAGCATCAGGGTGAACCCGGTGCTCAGCAGGAACGAGGACAGGATGCCGAACAGGTAATTCCAGGTGGTGAGCAGTTCGTCGAGCCGCGTGTGTGCGAACAGATCCGGAAACAGCACCACCACCGAACGCAGCAGGTAGAACAGCGCGTCGATGATGAAGATCAGCGCGGTGAAGCTGCAGGTGTTGCGCATGTCCCGCGGCGAGCGCCACAGCAGCACCCAGACCATCCACACGTCCCACACCACGCTGTAGCCGCCGAACATCAGCGCCGAGACCGTCTGCGTCGGCGGCCACAGGTAGACGTAGACCTGGCAGGCGACGAACAGGCCCACCACCGCCATCGGCCAGCGCCAGCGCAGCGGATAGCGCAGGTGGATGGCGATGCCCATCAGCATCAGCGCGTTGGCCAGCGCGATCAGGCCGCCGCCCACCACCGTGGAGAGCAGACCGCCATTTTCGTTCAGGCCCTGGAGGAGCGCGGCGGCGGTTATGACCCAGAACGCGGTAGCCCAGATGCGCAGCGCCGGCAGGCCACGCAGCACCAGCCCGAGCAGGGTGAAACTTATCGAGATGGCGATGCCGATGGCCGCGCCGATGACGCCGAGCGTATAGATGTCGAAGTGCATGCCCATTCCCGTATGCGGGCCGAAAGCCAGGGCCGGCGTGCCGCTTCCGTCATGCGCACGCGGGACCTTCGGGCCGCCACGCCCCGCAAGGTAGCACGGCAGGACGCCGGCATCGCCGGCCAATACCACGCCGCGCCAGCCTCAGCCCGCCCGCTCCCGCCGGGCATATTCCGCCGGCGGACACCCCACCAGCGCCCTGAAGTCGCGGATGAAATGTGCCTGGTCGAAGTAGCCCAGCTCCAGCGCCAGCTGCGACCAGTCCACCGCGTCACCGGCATCGACACGCTGCAGCGCCTCGTGCATGCGGTAGCGGTTGATCACCCACTTCGGGCCGATGCCCACGTACTGGTTGAACAGCCGCTGCAGCGTGCGCAGAGTCAGGGACCAGCGCGAGGCCACGTCGTCGAGGGTGCGGATGCTGCGCTCCGTGGCGATGGCGTCCACCACTTCGCCCACGCGCAACGCCTGCGCATCGGGCGGCGGCAGGTGGGCGGCGAGGAAGTCGCTGGCCAGCGCCACCATGCGTTCGTCGTGCGGCTGCGCGCGCAGGATCGCCTCCAGCTGCGCCGCATCGTCGCCGAACACCTGTTGCGGCGGGATCGAGCGGTTGCGCAAGGCGGACACCGGCTGCCGCAGAAAGCCGTGGAACCCGCCGGGACGGAACTTCACGCCGAACACGCCACCGCACCTTTCCAGCATGGTGCTGAAACGGCCGCTGTGAATGCCGTGGATGCGACTGCCGCCGGCTTCGCACACCAGGTGTACGTTCGGGTGCGGCAGCGTTTCACGCAGCTGCGGCGGGCCGCCCTGCAGGTCCCAGCGCACGATCCAGTAGTGCTGCACCACGCCGGCCAGTACAGGCGGCGGCGCGATACGCGCATGGTGGAACACGCCCGCCACCGGCGCATGGCGCAGCACGCCACGAGCCTCGCCGACGCCCGCGTTCATGCGCGCCACCCACCGCAGATGGCGCCGGCCTGTCGCGTTTTTACAATCATCGATGCTCCGGCCGTGCTTTCATGTCGGCACGCGACACCACGCAGGAGTTTCCCATGAAGGTTGCGATGCTGCTCCTGCTCACCGTCGCCGCTTCCCTGCCTGCGGCAGCCCTTGCACGAACCCCCACGGAGCCCGTCCCCATGCACGCCACCGGCAACTTCGACGTCAAGATACAGCCGCAGACCCCCGACAACCCCCAGGCCAGGGCCTCCGGCTTCGGCCGCCTGTCGCTGGACAAGCAGTTCCATGGCGACCTCGATGCCACCAGCCAGGGCGAGATGCTGGCGGCAGGCGACGGCACCACTTCCGGCGCCTACGTGGCGCTGGAAAAAGTCAGCGGCAAGCTGCATGGCCGCAGCGGCAGCTTCGTGCTGGTGCACCGCGCGCTGATGGTCGGCGGCACGCCGCGGGAATGGACCGTCACGGTAGTGCCCGAGTCCGGCACCGGCGAACTGGCCGGGCTGGACGGCGCGATGACGATCACCATCGTCGACGGCAAGCACGGTTACGATCTGAGCTACACCCTGCCCGGCCACTGAATGGCCCGGGCTGCCCCATGAAACCCCGGGAAGCACCACGATGAGCCAGCCCACGGAAGCATCCGGCAGCGCCACGGCGAAAACCCCTTCCGTGCTGCGGCGGATTCCGGCCGGCATCTGGGCGCTCGGCATGGTCTCGCTGCTGATGGACACCTCCTCGGAGATGATCCACGCGCTGCTGCCGGTATACCTGGTCAGCGTGCTCGGCGCCTCGGCACTCGCGGTCGGCTTCATCGAGGGCATCGCCGAAGCCACTGCAGCGATCACCAAGGTGTTCTCCGGCGTGCTGTCGGACTGGCTGGGCCGGCGCAAGCTGCTGGTGGCGATCGGCTACGGCCTCGCCGCGTTCACCAAGCCGGTGTTCCCGCTGGCGAGCACGCTCGGCTGGGTGGTCACCGCACGCTTCGTGGACCGCATCGGCAAGGGCATCCGTGGCGCGCCGCGCGATGCGCTGATCGCCGACCTGGCGCCGGCCGAACTGCGCGGCGCCTCGTTCGGCCTGCGCCAGTCGCTCGACACGGTCGGCGCGTTCCTCGGCCCGGCTCTGGCGATCGCGCTGATGTGGCTGGCTGCCGACAACATCCGCCTGGTGTTCTGGTTCGCGGTGCTGCCGGGCTTTGCGGCGTTCGCGCTGGTGGTGTTCGGCGTGCACGACGTGCCGGACAGCGGGGAAAAGAAGCGGGCACGCTCGCCGTTGTCGCGCACCGAGCTGGCCCGCCTGCCGCCGCTGTACTGGGGCGTGGTGGCGATCGCCGCGGTGTTCACCCTGGCCCGTTTCAGCGAGGCCTTCCTGGTGCTGCGCGCGCAGGAACTGGGGCTGGGGCTGGTACTGATCCCGCTGGTGCTGGTGGTGATGAACGTGGTGTACGCCCTGTCGTCCTACCCGGTCGGCGTGCTGGCCGACCGCTTCGACCGCGGCACCCTGCTCGGGCTGGGCGTGCTGGTACTGGTGCTGGCAAACCTGGCGCTGGCCCTCGTCGGCGGACTGACCGGGCTGGCGTTGGGCGTGGTGTTGTGGGGCCTGCACATGGGCATGACCCAGGGCCTGCTGGCCGCGCTGGTCGCCGACGCCGCGCCGGCCGACCTGCGCGGCACCGCATACGGCATGTTCAATCTGGTGAGTGGGCTGACCCTGCTGGCGGCCAGCGTAGTGGCCGGCGAGTTGTGGGATGCGTTCGGCTCGCATGCCACCTTCCTCGCCGGCGCCGGTTTCGCAGTCTTGGCGCTGCTCGCGCTGGTGCCGGTGGCGCGGCGGGTGCGCCGGAACCAGCCCGCACCGGGCTGAACAGCGCATCGCACGACACGCTCGACAGGCAACGCGTCCACCGCGTCGATGTCGATTTCGTCGGCGCCTGTTCGTCATCCAGATAATCCCGAGCCCAGGAGAACCGCGATGAGCCGTGCCCCCACCCTGGTGCCCGCTGCCGAGCTGGCTGCGCGCAACCCCATGCGCTTTCCCAACGAAAGCGATGGCTACCGCCACGCGCGCACCGCGTTGCTGGCCGAGGAGATCGAGCTGCGCCGGCACATCGAGCGTGTCGCCGAACTGCGCCGCGCGCTGCCGCCCGGCGGCGAGGTGACCGGCGACTACCGCTTCCGGGGCGAACGCGGGCCGGTCGATTTCGCCGGCCTGTTCGGCGACCGGCAGACCCTGGTGGTCTACAGCTACATGTTCGGCCCGCAGCGCGCGCGGCCCTGCCCGATGTGCACCTCGCTGCTGGGCGCGTGGGACGGCGAGGCGCGCGATGTGGCCCAGCGGGTGGCGCTGGCCGTGGTGGCGCGTTCGCCGATCGAGCGCCTCGTCGCGTTCAAGAACGAACGCGGCTGGCGCGACCTGCGGTTGTACTCGGATGTCGACGGCGCCTACAGCCGCGACTACTTCGCCGTCGACCCGGACGGCGGCGACGGCGACCAGGCCGCCTTCAACGTGTTCACCCGCCGTGACGGCACGATCCGCCACTTCTGGAGCGGCGAGATGGGCTTCGAGAGCGCCGACCCCGGCCAGGACCCGCGCGGCGCACCGGACCTGATGCCGTTGTGGACCATCCTGGACTGCACGCCGGAAGGCCGCGGCACGGACTGGTACCCCAAGCTCGAGTACTGATGCTGGCGGCGGCGTGCAGCCGCCGCCGACCATTCACGGACGCGGTGGAACGCAGCTCTCGTCCAGCTGGCGCAGCTCGCACTCGATCTCCCAATCGTCGCCATGCACCTGCAGGAAGCGCCGGGTCAGCTCCAGCGCCTGCTGCATCGAATCGGCCTGCAGCAGCGCGTAGCCGCCGATCACTTCCTTCGTCTCGGTGAACGGGCCGTCCGTCGTCGTCAGTTTGCCGTGCGACAACCGTGTGCGCGTGCCTTCCGCGGTCGGCCGCAGCCCTGCGGTGTCCAGCAACGTGCCGTCGGCCATCATCTGCGCCATCAGCTTGCCCATGTCGTCCATCAGCTGCTGGCTGGGCCGCTGCCCGGTGTTCTCGTTGATCCGGATCATCGAAAGAAATCGCATCGTTGTCGCTCCCGCAGGTCATGGCGCAGCCGCGCGACCGGCCCCATGCCGGCCCGCCCATCGCTCTCCTGTCATGGCGACGAACGGGTCCGGGCCGGATCGACACATGCTGCCTGCGCGCTGCTACGAAAGCGGGTGCCGCTCCATCGCCGCGGCATCCGCATCGCAGCGACCGTCCGCGCAACGTTCCGCCGCTGGCGCCTCGGCCATGGCGTCGGGGCGCTGCTGTCCCGCCTCGACCAGCAGCGTGCCGATCTCCGCGCCGAGCAGCAGGTCGTCATGCTGGCCGAACACCTGGCGGCGCAGCCGCCCCTGCGCGTCGATCAGGATCGTGGTCGGCGTGCCCTGCATGGCATAGGCGCGCATGGTGCACGGGATCGGGTCGCCGTCCGGGCCCGGCGCGTCGATGCCGACCGGGAACGCCACACGGTATTCGTACAGGAACGCGCGCAGCGACTCCGGCCCCATCGCCGCATGGTGCTCGAACACCGTATGCAGGCCGACCACCGCCAGCGGCGCGCCCTCGAACAGCTTCGCCACGCGCTGCGCCTGCGGGATGCCGTGCGCCACGCAGCCGGGACAAAGCATCTGGAAGGCGTGCAGCAGCACCACCCGCCCGCGGAAGTGGCCGAGGCTCAGCGGCTCGGGGGTATTCAGCCAGGCGCTGGTGCGCCACTCGGGGGCCGGTTCCGGCGTCATCGGAAATCTCCTTCCTCGATGTATGGACGCGTCATCTGCAGCAGACACGTTTTCAGCCATGCAGCGTACATCTTCCCCACGTCCCCGGCGGCGTGCTGCCTGCCGGCGAGGCATGCCGCAGGCTCAGCCCGGCAGCGCGGCCTGGCGACCCTGCAGGAAACGGCGCACGGCAGGATCGCCGGCAAGACCGATCGCGATGTCGAAGGCGTGTCGCGCGTCGCGGCAGGCGTGCGTCCTGGCCAGCAAGGCCGCCCGCGCCGCCCAGTAAGGCTGGTAATCGACAAGCCGGCCATCGGCGGCGAGCACATCCAAGATCCCGAGCGCCGCCTGCGGACCCTGCAGCTCCGCGATGGCCAGCGCGCGGTTGAGCGCGACCACCGGCGAGTCGCTGAGCGCCAGCAAGGCGTCGTAGAGCTGCACCTCCGGCGTCCAGTCGGTGCGCCCGCTGCGGCAACGCTCGACATGGGCCGACTGCAGCGCGGCTTCGAGCTGATAGCGGCCGATACGGCCCAGCCGGCTGGCGCGCAGCAGCAGCGCCTCGGCCTCGTCGATCATCGCCGCATCCCACCGCGCGACATCCTGTTCCGCCAGCGGCACGTAGTCGCCCGCCGCCGTGCGGCGCGCGGAACGGCGCGCTTCCGCGTGCAGCATGCAGGCCAGCAGGCCCAGCGCCTCCGGCTCCTGCGGCAGCATGCCAGCCACCAGCCTGGCGAGGAACAGCGCCTCCGCGGTGAGGTCGCGACGGATCGCATCGGTGCCGCCGGGATCGCTCCAGCCTTCCGCGAAGGCGGCGTAGATGGCTTCCAGCACCCCGTCCAGCCGCCCGGCCAGTTCGTCGCGCGCAGGCACGGCAAAGGGAATGCCGGCCTGCCGGATCTTCTGCTTGGCCCGCCCCAGCCGCTTGCCCATCGCCTCCGGCGAGGCGAGGAAGGCCGCGGCGATCGCCTTCGCGTCCAGCCCGAGCACCGCCTGCAGCATCAACGGCGCACGGATGCCGGCATCGATGGCCGGATGCGCGCAGGCGAAAAGCAGCGCGAGGCGCCGATCCGGGATGGCGGCGTCATCCCCTTCCGCCACCGCGCTCTCCTCGATCTCGGCGAGGATGCGCAGTTGCACGGCCGCCGCTTCGCCGTGGCGGTGGCGCCGGAACCGGTCGATCCCCTTGCGCCTGGCCACGGTCAACAACCAGGCTTCCGGATTCGCGGGGCAGCCGTTGCGCGGCCAGTCCGCCAGGGCCGTGGCAAAGGCTTCGGACAAGGCATCCTCGGCCGCTGCCACGTCATGCAGGGCAGCGGCGAGGAAGGCGACGAGCTTGCCGTAGCTGCGGCGGGCCACCGCATCCGCCGCACGGCGCGCCTGCGCGGTGCGATCCAAGCTACATGCTCCAGACCGGCCGCACTTCGATAATGCCGTGACTCGCACCCGGGCAGCGCGCCGCCCAGGCGAGTGCGGCATCCAGGTCGGCGACGTCGATGAGGTAGTAGCCGCCCAGTTGCTCCTTGGAGTCCGCGTAGGGGCCGTCCAGTACCTGCGACTTGCCGTTCGCCACGCGCACGGTGGTCGCGGTCGTCGTGCCCTGCAGGCGGTTCGACCCGGCCAGCGCGCCCGCCGTCTTCAACGCCTGCGTATAGGCCCCGTAGGCCGCAATGCCCTGTTCCTGCTCGGCCGGCGACATCCGCGACCAGCCGCCTTCCTCCGCATACAGCATCAGTAGATATTGCATCGTGATTCTCCGTTCCGGGTGATCGGTGGGCAGCATGCTCCACCATTCCCATGACGTGCGGGGTTCCCCGATTTGGACAAGGCCGATCCCGCACGGCGATGGCGATGCATCCGGGCTGCCGCCCTAGCCGCCCGCAGCGCGTGCTTCCGCGATCAGCGTGGGTATCAGCTCCGACACGGTCGGATGGATCGGCACCGTGCGTTGCAGCTGCGTGGCGGTGGCGCCCACGGTCATCATGTCGATGATGCCGTGGATCGCCTCGTCGCCCTCGATGCCGAGGATTGCGGCACCCAGGATCGCCTTCGTTCCGGCATCGATGATCACCTTCATGAAACCCTGCGTCTCGTCCCTCTCCACCGCACGCCCGACCCGACTCATCGGCCGCTTGCCGACCAGGAACGGGCGGCCGCGCTTGCGCGCCGCCGCCTCGCCGATGCCGACCCGCCCCAGCGGCGGGTCGATGTACAACGCGTAGCCGCTGACGCGCTCGCTGAGGCGACGGTGCTCGCCGTCGAGCAGATTCGCCGCGACGATCTCGAAGTCGTTGTAGGACGTGTGCGTGAACGCGCCGCGCCCGTTGCAGTCGCCCAGCGCCCAGATGCCCGGCACATTCGTACGCAGTTCGTCGTCGACGCCGATGTAGCCGCGTTTATCCGTCATCACGCCGGCTTGGTCCAGGCCGAGGTCGCCGGTATTGGGCACACGCCCCACCGCCAGCAGCAGGTGGCTGCAGTCGATCCGCTCGCCATCGGCGGTCACCCGGATCCCCTCGCCGGCGCGCTCGAACGCGAGGTCGGCGATGCCGGTGCGGATGTCGATGCCCTCGCCTTGCAGGATTCCGCGCACGGTCGTCGAGATGTCCTCGTCCTCGTGCCCGATCAGGTACGGCCCCTTTTCCACCACGGTGACGCGCGCGCCGAAGCGGCGGTACATCTGCGCGTATTCCAGCCCGATGTAACTGCCGCCGACGATCAGCAGGTGGGGCGGCACGCGGTCCAGTCCGAGGATCGAGGTGTTGGTGAGATAGGGAACGTCATGCACGCCGGGCATGTCCGGCACCGCCGCGCGGGCGCCGACGTTCAGAAAAATCTGTGGTGCGGTGAGTCGTTCCTCGCCGACGCGCAGGGTCTGCGCGTCCTCGAACCGTGCATGGCCCTCGATCACCGTGCAGCCGTCCATGCCGTCCAGCCACGTGCGCACGCCGTGGCGCGCGTTGGCGATGACGGTATCGGCGCGCGACTTCACCCTGGCCATGTCGATACCCACGCCGCCGGTCAGCACCACGCCGAAATCCGCCGCACGACGGGCCATGTGCGCGGCACGCGCGCTGGCGACCAGGGTCTTGGTCGGCATGCAGCCGGTATTGACGCAGGTGCCGCCGAACAGCTTGCGCTCGACCAGCGCCACCGATCGGCCGGCGCCGGTCAGCCGGCCCGCCAGCGGTGGCCCGGCCTGGCCGGCGCCGACGATGATCGCGTCGAAACGGCGGCTCACAACGCTGCAGCCGCGAACTGCAGCGCAGCGCGCACCGTCAATCCATAGCCATGAAGAACCATGTCGTCACTCCTGCATGAAGGCGGTTGTTGTAACGCGAACGACCGGACAGGCCCGACAAATTTCCGTGAAGCCGCTGCCAAGGGGAGCAACGTGGCCTTGCGCCCTCAGCCAGCGGGCGGCACGTCGAAGCAGTACGCCGTGTGGCGCGCCGATGCCCGCTCGCCGAACTCGCGCGCGAAGGCTGCGAGGTGGCCATAAGGCGCGAGCGGCACGGTGACGCGGAAGGCCAGGTGCTCGACCAGGCAGAACAGCGATGCCTCCAGCAGGCTGAGGTCGCGCGGCGGCAGCGTGGCGATGACCGGCAGCAGCCTTTCGTCGAGCCACTGCAGCGCATTGCGCAATCCCGCGGCGGCCTTGGCGAAGTAGATGCTGTCCGCCGGAAGTTGCGCGACCTGCGTGCCGAAGCCGAGCTGCACCTGAGCCTGCATGGCGTGCCAGATGAGTTCCTGCGCATTGCGCGCCTGCAGCTCGCGCACATCCTCGGGCCAGACGATGCGCCGCTGCGCCGGCGCAAATTCCGCCAGCACGCGGCAGATGTTCTCGGCGCCGAATACCGTTGTCCCATCCTTCGTGAGCACCGGCAGCTTGAGCGCGGGATTGCCGGCGTAGTCGCGCGCATCCAGCGACGCCAGGTCGTAGACCGGGGCGAACTCGCAGGCCACGCCCAGCTCCAGCGCGAACACACGCACCAGGCGGGTGAAATGCGAACTGCTGCGGCCGGTGATCCGCGGCACCGGATTCATGCCGGCCATGTCATTTTCACGAGACAAGACACTCCCTCCTACGTTCCATCAACCGCGGCTTTCACGCCTTTCCCGTCGAGCCGCCGTGCGCGAACGCAACGAAGCCTTCCACGAACTTGCGCAGCTGGTCGCTGGTGCGCGCATCGGCGATGGCGCCGTCGGCATCGAACACGCTGCCAGCGTGCGACACCATCAGGCGGCCGCCGGTCCACAGTTCCGCGCCGATCGTGCGCAGCACCGGCAGCCAGGCGTTCTGCGACAGGATGGTGCCGAAGCCGCCGGGCGAGGCACCGATCAGCGCCACCGGCTTGCCGGCGAATACGCGCGGGATGTCGGCCGCCGGCCGGGTCAGCCAGTCCAGCGCGTTCTTGGTCACGCCGGGGATGCTGTTGTTGTATTCGGGCGTGGCGATCAGCAGGCCGTCGGCCGCGACGATTGCCTCCTTCAGCGCCGTCACCTCGGCCGGAATGCCGTGCGCGGCTTCGTCGTCGCCGTTGTACAGCGGGAACGCGGCGATCGACATGACCTGCAGCCGGCTGCCGGCTGGCATCGCCGCGACCGCGGCATGCAGCAGCGCGGTATTGAACGAGCCCGTGCGCAGGCTGCCGGAAAACCCCACCAGAATGGCCATGTTCCACCTCTCAGGCGGCGACGGCGACAGGAGCGTCAAGGGTAGCGCGAAAATCGCTGCGCACCGCATGGCAAAGGGCGCGGCCCGACGACCCGCAAAGCCGGGCCGGCGCAGGAAATCCCGCCCGCCACGCCGGCGGGCTGCCGGGTTACGATGCCGTCCCCTCGTCGCATCGCGGCGCGTTGCCGCCGTTCCAGGAGATTCACACGTCGTGTCGCACTACTCCGGCCCCCTGCTCACCCGCCCCGTCGCCGCCTCGTTGCTGGCTGCACGCGATGCCGGCGCGGGCGAATGGAGCGGCTCGCTGGACCTGGAAGTCTCGAACGGCCATGCCGCGCTGCAGGCGGACACCTGGCAGTGGCGAGACCGACGCTACCCGTATCCATCCGCGCTGAAGGACCGCACGATCTATTACTGGGACGGCGACGCGTTCGCGCCGGTGGCGCGCTATGCCGGCTCGCTGATCAAGCTGGTGCCCACCGAATGGGGCGCGCCTACCTTCGAGATCGACGGCATCAAGATGCTGCCCACCTCGAAGGAGTCGCCGCTGGACGACGCGCGCCGCAAGGTCGCGCTGGTCGAGCCGCGCGGCAAGGTGGTGCTGGATACCTGCGGCGGCCTGGGCTACTTCGCCGCCTGCTGCCTGGAGGCCGGCGTGGCGCGCATCCTCTCGTTCGAGAAGAACGCCGACGTGTTGTGGCTGCGCACGCTCAACCCGTGGTCACCCGATCCCGGGGCACCCGCCAGCAGCGGCCGCCTGCAACTCAGCCATGCCGATGTGTCGCAGGCGATCGTGCAAATGGCCGACGCTTCGGTGGACGCGCTGCTGCACGACCCGCCGCGCTTCGGCATCGCCGGCGAGCTGTACGCGCAGGCGTTCTACGACCAGCTGGCGCGCGTGCTGCGCAAGGGCGGCCGGCTGTTCCATTACACCGGCAGCCCGAACAAGCTCACCAGCGGCCGTGACGTGCCGCGCGAGGTGGCGAAACGGCTGGAGAAGGCCGGGTTCAAGGCGCAGCTGGCGCTGGACGGCGTGCTGGCAACGCGGCGCTGAGCCGGCGTCCGGACAGCTACCGGAGCAGCCCCGCCCTGCTCCGGCCCTCGCCTACTTCCGCGCCGCGATGATCTCGCCGAGGTAATCCGGCGTGCCCTCGATGCGCACCAGGTGCGGGTACTGCAGGCCGTCGTGGTAATCCACCGGCACCGTGCGATAGCTACCCTGGTATTTCAGCAGGAGCTTGATTGGCGCCTTGTCCGTCCGGGCCGCGGTAATCGCGCTCTTCAGCACGTCCTCGCTGTAGTCCTGGCCGTTCACCGCGACGAGGGTGGCGCCGGTGCTGACGCCGGCCTTGAACGCCGGCCCATCCCAGCGCACGTCGTTGATCTGACCACCCTTGGCCATGGTCAGGCCGATCGACCAGGCGAAGTTGAACAGGTGGCGCGACGATTGCGGCCGGCTGTTGTACTGCTTCTCGTAGGCGCTGGGCTGGTCGGTGTAGACCAGCTTCCAGCCGGTGCCCTTGAGGCCGTCCAGCAGTGGCGGCTTGCGCGTATCCACGTGCGCGTGCAGGAAACCGGCCCAGTCGTACGGCGCCACGCCATTCAACGCCGCCACCACGTCGTCGAAGGTGTAGGTTTTCGTCACGTAGCTGCCGTTGTCGACGCCGAAGAACGTGCGCGCGAAATCGTCCAGCGACTTGCGGTCGTGGGTCAGCGTGCGGATCTTTGCATCCACCTCCAGCCACATCATCTGCCCGGCGCTGTAATACTCCTCACTCATCTGCCAGCTGCGGTACGGCAGGCCCGAGCGGCGTGCGGCGGTCGGGTCGTTGGTGGTGTCCTCCAGCGTGCGCCACTGGAAGCCTTCGCGGTTGCGGTCGTAGTTGGCCGCCACCATCGCCAGCGCGTCGCGGAACTGTTCGGGCGTCCACAGGCCGGCGCGCGCGGTCAGCACGAAACCCCAGTACTGCGTCTGCCCCTCGTACACCCACAGCAGCGAATCGCCCATCGGCACGTTGAAGTTGGGCGTCCACAGGTCGGCCGGACGACGGAACTTGCCGTTCCACGAATGGGTGTACTCGTGCGCCAGCAGGTCGCGGCCGGGCGCGTTGTCGTCCCAGGCGGTGAAGTAGTCGGCGCCCAGGCCGTCCTCACTGGACTGGTGGTGCTCCGTGCCGTTGCCGCCCAGCTGGTCCGACAACGAGAACAGGAAGTCGTAGTGGTCGTAATGGTGCGAGCCGAACAGTCTTGTCGCCTGCACCGCCAGCGCGCGGTGCGCCTGCAGCTGCGCGGGCGTCATCTCCAGGTACTTCGGTGCGTCGGCGACGATGTCCATATGCACCGGTGCCCCGCCGGGCGGCGTGAGATCGACGCGCTTGAAATACTGGCCGGCGTAGACCGGCGAGTCGACCAGGTTGTTGAAGGTCACCGGCTTGAAGGTGACGGTATCGCCCGACTGCGAGGCCCGGGTTTGATCAGCACGTTCAAGCGCACTGCCGAGCTGCCAGCCGTGCGGCAGCGTCAGGCTGGGCGCGAAGGTGATGCCGCGGGTGAAATGGCCGGCCGGATACAACGCCACCTTGCTCCATTCCATGTCCATCATGCGGTCGGTGATCTCGAACCCACCGTCGCGGGGCGACAGGTACTGGAACTCCACGTCGATGCTGGCAACCCCCGCGGGTACGTCGAGATGGAACGCGTACACGTTGTACTCGTCGCGCTTCCACGCCAGCGGCTTGCCGCCGGCGCTGAGCGTGAGTCCGGCAAGCATGGCGATCGGGCCGGTCGGCGAGTGGTCGCCGGGAATCCATTGCGGGTACAGCAGGGTCAAGGCGCCCGGCTGCACCGGGATCGTCTCGTGCACGCGGAAGATGCCTTGCGCAGTGTCGTCGGCATCGACATGGATGGCGATCGTGCCGGGATACGGCACGTCCTGCGGCGGCGGCACGCTGGCGCCCGGTAGTGCCTGTGCGCAAGCAGCACCGGTCGCGAGCGCGAGCGATACGGCCAGCAGCATGCGCGCCGCAGTGCATCGCGTACGAACCGGCAACCCGGCGAAAAAAGCAACGGACATGGGGGACTCCAGCAGGCAGGCCAAGGGATTCGCACAACTTAGCATCACCGGCGCCGGCCGGGGTGCCGCCATCTCCGCCCACCCCGGGCCCTGAAAAATTGCCCTACTATCCGCCGATGGCAATACCCACGCCCCCCTCACCCAGCGGCGCGCCACGCGGCAGCCTGGCCTGCGTCGGCATGGGCATGACCCTGGGCTCCCATCTCACGCCACTGGCACGCAGCCACATCGAACAGGCCGACGTGGTGTTCGCGGCGCTGTCCGACGGCATCGTGGAATTGTGGCTGCAGCGCATGCATCCGGACGTGCGCAGCTTGCAGCCCTACTACGCCGAGGGCAAGTCACGGATGGCCACCTACCGGCAGTGGGTCGAGCTGATGATGACCGAGGTGCGTGCCGGCAAACACGTCTGCGGCGTGTTCTACGGCCACCCCGGCATCTTCGCCTGGTCACCGCACAAGGCCATCGAGGTGGCCCGCGCGGAAGGCTTCACGGCGCACATGGAGCCGGGCATTTCCGCCGAAGATTGCCTCTACGCCGACCTGGGCATCGACCCGGGTCGCTACGGTTGCCAACACTTCGAGGCCAGCCAATTGCTGTTCTACGAGCGGCGCATCGACCCCACGGGCTATCTGGTGCTGTGGCAGGTCGGACTGGTGGGCGATCTGTCGCTGAAGCGCTTTTCCACCGGGCCGGCCTACCGGCAGGCGCTGGTGGACGTGCTGAGCGTGGACTACCCGCTCGACCACGAGGTGATCGTCTATCGCGGCGCCACCTTGCCGATCCAGCAGCCGCGGGTCTGCCGTATGGCGCTGCGCGACCTGCCCGGCGCCGAACTGACTGCCGAGGAAACGGTAGTGCTACCGCCCGCCGTGCCGTTGAAGCAGAATCAGGCCATGCGTGAGCGGCTGGCGGCGCTGGACAGGGAAACCGCGACCACCTGACACGTCAACGGTGATCGGCAGCACTCGCACAACGGATGCTTGGGGACCAAGGGAAACAGGGGGAAAACATGTCGGACACGATCGAACTTCTGGAAACCATCGGCCAGAACGCCGCACTGCGCCACGCCTCCGCCGACGAGCTTGCGCCCGTGCTCGAACAGGCAATGGCGTCCGGGGCTCTCCGGGCCGCCGTTGCCGCCGGCGATAGCTCGCTTCTGTTCAAGGAATTCGGGCACCAGCCGAATAAAGCACCGCAGATCACCAATGCACCAGGGCATGAGGAAGACGAGCCGGATCACGACGGTGACGACAAGCCGCACCATCCGCCCGAACCCGACCACCGCAAGCCACGCAGACAATAATTCCACACTCCATGCCCATCGGCTTGCAAGGCAGGGGAATGGGGGCCACCTTGGCGGCCCTGTTTCTCTGCGGCCTGATGCATGCAGGCCACGCCGCCCCTCCCAGGATCACCGACGCAAGCGCCTTCCTCGACCAGACCGAGGAGCTGCGCATCAAGGACCACCGGCAGTTCGCCGAACGGCTGGCGCAGATCCATCGCGAGTCACCCGCACTGACCACGGCCGAGCAATGGCGCCTGCGCTATCTCGACGCGCTCGAGTCTTCGCTTGAGGGCAACTACGCCGCTGCGGAGCAGCCGCTACGCGATGTGATCGGTCATTCAGGCGATCCGACACTTGCCACCAAGGCGTCGGCGCTGCTGATGAACAACCTGGCCGTCAGTCGCCGTTATAAAGACGCCTTCCAGCTGGCCCAGCAGCTCACGATCGACCTGCCCAGGATCCAGGACAAGGCAGTCCGCTTCCAGGTCCTCAGCTACCTGTCCCAGATGTTGAACCTGGCTGGGCAGACGGATCTGGCGATCAAGTACGCCCACCTGATGGAAAACGCTGTCCCCCCCGGCATGACCTTGTGCAACCCGCGCTCCAGACTGGTTGCCGCGCTCTGGAGTGCCAAGCGGCTGACCTCTTCCAGCCCGGAGCTGGAGCAGGCCGTCAAGACATGCGAAGCAGCTGGACAGCCGATCATGGCGACAACCATGCAGCTCATCCTCGGCACGCTCCACCTGGAAGAACACCAGCCAGTCAAGACATTGGCCCTGCTCGACCGGATAGCACCCGACATCCGGATCAATCATTACTACCCGCACACGCTGTCCGCGCAGGTGCAACGAGCCCAGGCGTACGCACAGCTGGGTAAAGATGATGACGCCCGGAAGGCGGCGCTCGCCGCCTTGGCCATGGCCGGCCCGAACGATGTCAACGACTACCTCAAAGATGCGTATGAAGTGCTCTACCAGGTTGCGAAGCGGCACGGCAACACAGCCGCCGCGCTTGCCTACTACGAACACTATGTCGCCCAGGACAAGGGCTCGCTCGATGATGCCACCGCACAGGCATTGGCCTATCAAACGGTCCAGCAGCAAGTCCTGACCCGCAAGCTGGAAACCGAAGAGCTCGGCAGGCAGAACAGCGTCCTCAAGCTGCAGCAGGCACTGGACACCAAGGCGGCGGAGACCAGCCGGCTCTACATCGCGCTGCTGATCGCCCTGCTGGCCGCCATCGTGCTGTGGCTGTACCGGCTCAAGCGATCGCAGCTTCGCTTCATGCGGTTGTCGCGCCGCGACGGACTCACCGGCATCCTGAACCACCAGCACTTCATCAGCGAGGCCGATCGCTTCTTGCGCCTGCTGGAGAAGAAACTCGGCCACGCCTGCCTGATCTCCATCGACCTGGACCACTTCAAGCAGGTCAACGACACCCATGGCCACGCCATGGGCGATGCCGTGCTGAAGCGGGCCGTGGCGATCTGCCAGCAGCACCTGCGCCCCAGCGACCTGTTCGGCCGGCTGGGCGGCGAGGAGTTCGGCATCCTGCTGCACGAGTGCTCCCGCGACCAGGGCCTGGACATCGCCGAGCGCATCCGGATCGCGATCGGCACGACGCCGATCGAGAAAGACGGGCAGCACATAGCGATTTCCGCCAGCGTCGGCCTGGCCTCCACCGACAGCTCCGGCTACGGGCTGCAACGGCTGTGCAAGGAGGCAGACGTCGCGCTGTACCGCGCCAAGCGCGCCGGACGCAACCGGGTCATCGCCGACGCCGGCAACCTGACCGAAGCCTGAAACCCCGCGCCGGAACAGCGGCATCGACGTGCGTGAAAGCCTGCCACCAGGCGGGGCACTCACGTTCCGACCCCGCACCCCTTCAGGAAACCGGCGCCGTGCCGATGACCGTAGCAAACCTGAAGGACCCATCGATGCCACGCCACGCCCAGATGCCCTCTAGCGCAACGACGCCACCTGCGGGAAACGGGGGCCGCCGGCCACGACCCGACGCGCCGGGCGCGCATTGCCGGCACCCGGGCGAACGTGGCGGATCCCGCCACGCCAGCGGTGCCCGCCCCGGCGGATGGCCGCAATGATGGTCGACCGCAGCAACCCCACCCGTGCAAGCAACCGCGTCGACTGGAGCGATCCCCAGTTGCAGAAGCTGCTGAGCAAGATCGAGGACTGGGACCTGGACAACCGCGAGAACTTCCCGCGGGAAGAAGTACAGGTGCAGATCGGCTGGAGCGCGGGCGGCGGGCGGACGGCAGTGCTGGTATGGAAGCGCGACAAGGTCATGGTGCTGGAAGCCGGCTTCCCGATTCCCACCGGTGAATACGTACGCGTGGACCGCTTCTACGGTGACGGCATGCGCAGCGTATGGGGGGTGCTGGTCGAAGGCCGCGCCGGCAGGCGTGCGGAAGACTGCAGCAACGGCGTGAGCATCTACTGGCTGCACGAGTGCTGACCGCTGGCGCTGCTCGCGCGATGGCGCCAGACCGGGACCGGGTACCGCCCGTGAGCGCGCACGGCGCGTGCCGCCCTGCCTTCAGCCGATGCGCAACTTGTTCAGGAACAGGCCGTGCTCGCGATCCTCGACTCGGTAACCCTCGCGTCCCTCGACGATCCAGCCCCACACGCTGCGCATGCCTTCCACATGCTGGCTATCCACGCGCACGTGATCGCCTTGCGCAACCGGAAACCGGGTCACCAGCACCATGGTCTGCTCATCCATCGAAATCAGCTGCGCCGGCTTGCTGACGACCGAATTGGCCGTCCATCCGGAGCTGACTTGGATCTGCACTTCCTGCAACGGCTGGCCACTGCGGTTGTCGAGCTTCCAGCCGTCGACTTTCTGCAGCAGTGCGTCCAGGTTCGGGTCACTCCAGTCGACGGCGCCGACTGAAACGCTCGAGCGTGACTTGTCGTGGCCCATGGGGCTGACCTCCCGCCGGATAGATGCGAATGGATAGGCAAACGCGTTCCCCGCAGCCAACATAGCAGAACTCCCGCCCGGCGGCCTGGCCCGGTAGCCACAAACCGCGCCACCGCGCGCGCCCGGCGCCGCGGGCTGCGCGGCAGTTGCATCGGGCACGGCTGGCAGCCTTCATCCATCGTGGCATGGGGCCGGGAAAGATGCCTGGAAAAGAGGCCACCTCACGCTGACTCCGTCAGCTTCCCTTTCCGGCACCGGTTCTGTCGGCTTCCCCCACCCGCTATGCTCGGCATTCACGGCGCGGGGAGCGCCGATCATCAGGGGAGTGACACCATGACGACACGATCCAGGGGGCCGCTGGCCGGCTTTGGCTGGCTGATGCGCGGCATCAACGTGGGCTACCGCCACCCGAAGCCACTGCTCGGTGGAGCAGCCTTCCTGTTGCTGGCGGCCTTCCTGCCGGCGCTGATCACGCTGCCGATGCAATTCCGCATGCAGCTGGCGGGCGTGCAGCCGAGCCCGGCCACTTTCGGCTGGATCATGGCGGGTTCCCTGTTGTTCGCCCTGCTGGTCGTGCCGCTCTACGCGGGCTATCTGCAGGTGGTCGACGCGGCCGAGCGCGGGCTGCCGGCCCGCGCACTCGACATCTTCAGGCCTTATCGACAAGGCGAGGCCTTGCGCCTGATCGGCTACGGGCTGGCGATGATCGTGGTCTACGTTGCCTTGCTCGGCGTCGTCATCGCAGCGACTGGCCGCGGGGTCGCCAGCTGGTACGCGCAAGTACTGGCGGCGCAGGCCAGCCACCAGCCGCCGCCGACGGCGTTGCCCGATGGCTTCGGGATCACCATGGCGCTGTTGATGCTGGTCGGTCTTTTCATGATGGGCTTCTATGCAATCAGCCTTGGCCAGGTCGCGTTGCGCGGCCGCAACGTGTTCGGCGCGATCGGCGACGGCATGGTCGGCGCGCTGAAGAACCTGCTGCCGCTGCTCGTGTTTGCACTGAGCGCCCTCCTTGCCTGGATCGTCGTGATCATTGCCCTGATGATCGCGGGCGCCCTGCTCGCCCTGCTCGCCAAACTCATCAGCCCGTGGCTGGTGCTCGTGGTGATCGTTCCGCTTTATATCGCCCTGCTCCTGGCGCTGTTCTCGATGATGTTCGGGGTGATGTATCACCTGTGGCGTGATGTGTGTGGCGACGACGTCGTGACCGACATGGATGCGGCGATCGCCGCCTGATCGTCGTCATCCGCTTCAATGCGAAGGCGGCCACGGCCGCCTTCGCCATTTGTGCCCAACCTGCAGCGACTTGCCGGACCCGGCGCAACCCGGGCTGGTGGATCTGGTGGGGCGGGCCAGCGCAACCTGAACCTTCCCGGTTTGCGCCTGTTCCCATCGCGGTCGCTTGAGGGGTACCCTCGACCTCCTTCTGACCAAAGTGGAGTCCCCCATGGCCCTGTGGAAAGAACCCGTCAAGACCGCCGCCACCTCAACGCCCGAAGCGGCGGAGCTGGCGCACCTCGGCACTCCGGAGCACAAGCCGGAGATCAGGCCAGAAGCGGAAAAGCCGGTGCAGCCCGCATTTCGTCCCACGCCCGCGCCGGGCAAGGCCGTGACCGAATCCCTGATCGCGCCCGACATCACCATCGAGGGCAAGATCGAAGGTGCGGGCCATGTGCGCATCGCTGGCAGCTTCAAGGGTGACGTCAATGTGCGCGGCGACGTCACCATCGAGCCCAATGCCAAGGTGACCGGCAGCATGCGCGCCGAGAAGGTGACCATCGCGGGCGAACTGATCGGCAACATCGAATCCGCGGTGCATGTGGAACTGCTGCAAACCGGTGCGCTGACCGGCGACCTGAAGGCCGGATCGCTGAGCGTGGCAGCCGGTTCGCGCATGCGCGGTCAGGTCGAGTTCGGCTGGGATGAGGTCAGGGATGGCCACAGCGCCCACAAGGCCAACCCGGGCAACGGCACAACTTCGTGACCACCGCACCCTCGGGCACGGCCGGGGCGACCCGCACCTGTCCGCACTGCCGCGAGACGATCCTGGAAAGTGCGGAAGTGTGTCCCGCGTGCCGCCACAAGCTGCGCTTCAGCGATTCAACCGGCGCGGTCACCACGCCGGCGTCCATACCACTGCGCGTGGAAGGCAGCTTCCGCAACCCGGTCGACAGCGGTGCGTGGGAATACTCGATGGTATTGACCATCCGCAACGAACGCGGCGAGGAGATCGCGCGCAAGCTGGTGGGCGTCGGCGCCATGAAGCCGGACGAACAACGCACCTTCACCCTGAGCGTCGAGATGAACCCGGCGGCTGCGGGTGGCAAGCGCACATGGCACTGATCAA
This sequence comes from Rhodanobacter sp. B2A1Ga4, assembly GCF_018101315.1. NCBI lineage: Bacteria > Pseudomonadati > Pseudomonadota > Gammaproteobacteria > Lysobacterales > Rhodanobacteraceae > Rhodanobacter > Rhodanobacter sp. B2A1Ga4. The sequence continues at coordinate 1,135,510 of NZ_JADBJR010000001.1, forward strand.
GACAGTCCGGAGCCACTTCCGCCGGCGCGGCGCACGCCTTCGGCTCACCTCCCGGCAAACACCACCGCTGGCTGCAGCTTCACCACCGGCCGCACGCTGATCAGCGCGGCCGCCACGCTCACCAGCACGACGCCGAGCAGCCCCGCCAGCGGGGTGAACCACATCATCCGGAACGGGAAGCCCAGCCGCAGCACGACCTCGCCGGCGATGCCGCACAGCCCCAAGCCCATGCCGGTGCCCAGCAGGGCGCACATCGCGGCCTGCGCCAGCACCATCGCGGTCAGCGTTCCCGACGGCGTGCCCAGCGCCTTGAGCACGGCGTACTGGCTCTGGTGCTCGTAGGTGAACATGTAGAGCATGACGCCGGTGACGCCGAAACCCATGGTCATCGCCAGCGTGAGCATCGCCGCGATGTCGCCGACGTCCTCGGAGTTGACCAGGAACCAGCGCACCGTGTCGGACTTGAAATCCGCCGTGGTGCGCGCGCGCAAGCCGGTGCGCTGCTCGATGCGCGTGGCCACCTCGCTCGGCGAGGTACCCGGCACGGTCCGCACCATCACGAAGGTCAGTGTGTGCGGCTCCACCGGCAGGATGCGCAGCGCGTTGGACAGCGTGGTGTAGACCAGCGGCCGCGCCGGGTAGCGCGGCACGGTCGAGGACTGGCCCAGCACGCGCACCAGGTGCTCATTGACCAGCAGCTCGTCGCCGCCGCGCAGCTCGCGCGTCGGCGCATCCAGGTGCGCGCCGTCGTGCGGCCACTGGTCCCGCGCCAGCGCCGGCGTCTCCAGCTTGCCGCTGGTGCCGCCGGCGTCGACGATCACTGCATCGCGCGCGCGCAGCTCCTCCGGCTTGTGCCCGGGCACTGCTGGCGCGCCGGCCAGCGAGGCGTCGTCCACGCCGATCACCTGGAAGGTCTGGAACTGTCCGTTGGGAAAACGCACGTCTGCGTTGCCCAGCGCCAGCGGCACCGCGCGGCTGACGCCCTCGACGCTGCGCACCCGGTCCAGCGCGGAGGCCGGCATGTTGATGGTCTGCTCCACCGACTCCACCGCCGGGTCCATCACCCACACGTCGGTGGCGCCATTCTCGGAGATCAGCGCGAAGCCGTTGGTCATGAAGCCGCAGAAATACGAGGCGGCGAAGGTAACCAGGAAGGAAGTGAAGGCGATGCCGAACAGCAGCCCGATGAACTTTGCACGATCCGCCGCCAGCATCTTCAGCGCGATGCGGAACATCAGCGCTTTCCGCCCGCCGGCTGGCCCGGCGCGGGCGGCACCTCGATGAAGGCGTCCATCTGCTGGCCGAGATACACCGGCAGCGTGCCGCGCTCGAAGCTGTAGATCACCTGCAGCACGCGCACGTCGGTGCGCTCCGTGCTCAACCCGGTCAGCGAGGTCTTGGGCGTGATGTACGGCTCGATGTACTCGAAGCGCAGCGGGATGGACAGGCGGGGGTTGCCGCGCACGAACGCGCGCGCATGGGTGCGCGGGCGCACGCGCCACGCGTCGTTCTCGTCGATGTTCACGCGCAGGTACATGCGCTGGTCCTGGCCGATCAGCACCAGTGGCTTGGTCACCTCGCCTGCCGGCGCAAACTCACCCACCCGCAGGTTGACCTGCAGCACGCGCCCGGCAACGGGGGCATGCACCACCGCGCGGGCGATGTCGACCTCGATCTGCTGCTCGGTCGCCGCAGCCGTGTCCACCGCGGAGGCGGCCGCCTCCATGTCGTCCTTCGCGTTGGTCAGCGCCTCGACGCTGAGCGCGGCCTTGTCGAGCTGCCGCAGGTGGCTGAGGTAATCCAGCCGGTGCGCGGGCTTGGCCAGCGCCGCCCGGGACAGCCGGACATTGGCCTTCGCCACGCCGAGGCGCGCCTGCAGGTCGCGGTCGTCGATGCTGAAGAGTGGCGCGCCCGCCTCGACCTCGTCGCCCGGCCGCACATCGATCGCGCTGACCACGCCCGCCACGGCGGTGCCGACCGACACGTTACCCAGCCCGGTTTCGGTGATGCCGGTGCCCACCACGTAATCGGCGAACGGCACCTGCTCGACCGGTGCCGGCGAGGTCGTCGTCACCGACGATTCGCCGGAGCGCAATACCACCGCCACGGCGATGACCACGCCGATCAGCGCCAGGCCGACCAGCAGGTAGATCCGTTTCTCGAAGGACGCCATCACGTCGCCCCTCCCTGCCGCCCGCCCTCGCCGACCTCGACGATGCGCCCGTCCTCCATGCGCGCCATGCGGTCGGCGTAATCGAAGGTGCGGTTGTCGTGCGTGACCACGATGAGCGCCCGGTCGGGCGCACGGGCCACGCCGCGCAGGATGTCCATCATCTCGTGCCCCGTCTTCGCATCCAGGTTGCTGGTCGGCTCGTCGCACACCACCAGTTTCGGATCGTGCACCAGCGCGCGCCCGATGGCGACGCGCTGCTGCTGGCCGCCGCTGAGCTTGCGCGGCAGCGCATCGGCGCGCGCCCCCAGCCCGACTTCCTCAAGCACGGACCTGGCACGCTGCTCAGCCACCTCCCGCGCCACGCCGGACACCAGCAGCGGCACCGACACGTTCTCCAGCGCCGTGAGCGCAGGCAGCAGGTTGAAGGCCTGGAAGACGAAACCGACGGACTTGCCGCGAAAACGCGTGCGCTCGTCCTCCGTCATGCGGCCGATGTCGCGGCCCAGTACCGCGCAGCTACCGCCATCCTGGTCGAGGATCGTGGTGATGATCGAGATCAGCGTGGTCTTGCCGCAACCCGACGGCCCCACCAGCATCAGCAATTCCCCGCTGCGCACCTCGAGATCGACGCCGCGCAGCGCATCCACGCGCTCGTTGCCCGAACCGTAGTGCTTGGTCAGACCGCGGCAGCGCACGGCGGGTTGCTGGTCTGCGCCTGTCATCGATGGCCGCCGCCTTCAGGAGTATCAAGGCCGGATTGTAGCCCTCGACCATGAACGCGGAAGTCATGGGCCGCGCAAGAAATCTCGCGCAGCCACCGCGGCCGGCGACTCTCCAGCACGCCGATTCCTGCACTGGCGCCGCTGCGCATGGCGCTGCGGATCTTCCGCCGCGCCGGCATGGCGCAACTGCGCGAAAAGCTTCTTCAGCTCATCCGTGTGAGCGCTGGTCACGAGCGCGGCCGCGTCCTGTTCGACTGCAGTCTGACCGCCGACGCGCTCAACGCCAGACCAAGAAAAAGACTGAACTACCGAGCGCCCTAGGAGGGCTTCGATGAAGGCTGATCAGCCGTGCAGTTCAAACTTGATGCTACGCATGACTGCCCTCACTCCGCTCGATGACGACATAAGGGCAGGCGACGAAATTCTTTGCTCGGTCTGCGTACCACATGACGCGGGCCAAGCAGACGACAGGAATGCCGATGTTCACCTTCAGCACCTCCGATGCCGTGAGCATGCGCGCGAAGCCGGCGGAAAAGTAGGTCTCGTTCGCCAAGAAGACTGTTCTTTCTTCGCCCTTCTTCAGCTGGAAGAACTCATACCCAGGTTCTTGAGCTTCCGCTTTGCGCCATTCTCCCAGAGTCAGGTCGCCCGACATCCAAACCAGCTTCGTCCCGTTGTAGTTTTCGAAGCCTTCAAACTTCGGATAATCAGCTTCCAGCTGCTTCCATAGCGCATGAAGCATCTGACGGGAAGTGATGGAGTACGTCCGAGATTCCTGTGTCGAAACGCCTGCGTTTGCAAAATAGGCTGATATACCTGCGTTCCCGCCGCGTTGCTTTGTGATCTTCGCTTGCGGATCGGTTCCGAACTTCTCCTCATACTTGCGGGAGACGAAGTCGAGATCAAGGTATACGACGCAATCATCATTCAGACCGGGATCGGCGGGCACAGCTATCTCCCTAGTGGCTAACGCTGGAGTTAAGCAGCGGCAAAGCCGTCCGCCTTGAACGAACAGCTAGATTTCGCCGGTAGGTAGCCCGGAGACCTCTGCAAGTTTGCGCAAGACTACCCGGCAAGCATCAAGAAGTGCGGGTGTTTTGTCTTGTCCAAGGTATGTGCACTCGTGGACTAGCAGATTGCGATAGTGGACGGCGTGGCCAAATAGCTCCCAGACGCCAATCCCAAGAACCATTTCCGGGGTAGATGCGCATTTGACCTGAAAGTAAGCCTCCACCAGCGCGGTGGGGCCAGATTGGCGGAAAAGGTCATAAAAACTGAGCGAATCAGACTGCACTGAAGCTAGGTGATGTACCAGTAACGATCTGGCTAAAGCTTCCACCGCAGAAACGCGCGTGACTAATAGGTTTGGATCATGGTCAGCGTTGCTAATGCGCTGCAGCGCAACGCCCAAGCGCTGGCGCGGCGTGGACTGAACGTAAATGTCCCGAAGCTCTGCCCGGTGCTGTTCGAACCCGTCTGCAGTCATGGCTGTGAGATCTAACCCTCAGTAGACCCCAGATCGGGGTATATGCGCCCGATGTTCAGCCTTCGAACATCGGCCGTCAAGGACGGTGGAACTTACGTTGATTCAAGACGATGGCTGCCGATGCAGAGCAGTTCTGCTGCGTCGTTGCCGCGTTGTATATCTCATGAATCGCGGCGCTATGTCTTATCGCCCACAATTCGCGATGATAAAAACAGTCGTTCTGGCTTGTTTGCAGGATTTGGCGGCAGCAGGCGTTCAGCCAAGCCGCAGCCCAAAGCGGACATTCAACCCTGCGCCCGGCTCTGCGGATGCCGCACCTGCCCCTCCCCGCGCACCACGAAGCGCTCGATGGTCAGCGCCTCGGCGCCCATCGGCCCATAGGCGTGCAGGCGCGTGGTGGAGATGCCGATCTCGGCGCCGAGGCCGAGTTCGCCACCGTCGCTGAAGCGAGAGGAGGCGTTGACCATCACCACGGCGGAGCGGATCGCCTGCACGAAGCGTTGCGCGGCGGCTTGGTCGGCAGTGGCGATGACTTCGGTGTGGTCGGAGCCGTAGCAGCGGATATGGGCGATCGCTGCGTCGAGGTCATCGACCACGCGCACGGCGAGGATCAGGTCGAGGAATTCGGCGGCGTAGTCGTCATCGGTCGCCGCGTGCATGGCGGGCACCAGCGCGCGACTGCGCTCGTCGCCGCGCAGCTCGACGCCGCGTTCGCGCAGCGCCTGCGCCGCGCGGGGCAGGAAGGCAGCGGCCACGTCGCGATGCACCAGCAGGGTCTCCAGCGCGTTGCACACGCCGGGGCGCGAGGTCTTTCCGTCGATCAGCAGGCCCAGCGCCAGATCGAGGTCGGCGGCGCGGTCCACGTACAGGTGGCACACGCCCTTGTAGTGCTTGATCACCGGCACGCGTGCGTGTTCGGTGACGAAGCGGATCAAGCCTTCGCCGCCGCGCGGGATGGCCAGGTCGATGAGGTCGCCGAGTTGCAGCAGTTCGACCATCGCCTCGCGGCTCAGGTCGTCGAGCACGGTGACGGCGGCCTCGGGCACGCCATGCGCGCGCAGCGCGGCGTGCAGCGCGGCGGCGATGGCGAGGTTGGAATGGATCGCCTCGGAGCCGCCGCGCAGGATCACCGCATTGCCGGCCATCAGGCACAGCGCCGCGGCGTCGGCGGTGACGTTGGGGCGCGCCTCGTAGATCATCGCGATCACGCCAAGCGGGATGCGCACGCGTTCGATCGACAGGCCATTCGGGCGCGTCTCGCGGCGGGTCGTCACGCCGACCGGATCGGGCAACTCGGCCACTTCGCGCAGCGCGTCGGCGATCCCTGCGATGCGCGGCTCGTCCAGTCGCAGCCGGTCGAGCATCGCGCCCTGCACGCCTTTCGCCGCGGCCTGGTGCATGTCGATCGCGTTGGCGGCGAGTACGGCATCGGCGTGTGCCTGCAGGCTTGCAGCCATGTCACGCAGGAGTGCGCGCTTGGCATCGCTGCTCAACGCGCCAACGACAAGCGCGGCATCGCGACAGGCCAGCGCCTGCTGGCGAATGGCGCTCATGCGGAAATCTCCGTGGACGAATTGACGGGCGATTCGATGGTGGCGAGATCATCGCGATGCACTACCTCGTCGCCATGGCTGTAACCGAGCACGCCATCGATCTCGCGACTGTGCCGCCCGGCCAGCCGGCGTATCTCGTCCGCGCCGTACTGACTGAGACCACGTGCAATCACGCTGCCGGCCGTGTCGACGATCTCGACCAGGTCGCCACGACGAAATTCGCCACTTGCTTCCAGTACTCCGCCCGGCAACAGCGAAACGCGACCACCGGCCAGCGCCTTCGCGGCCCCCGCATCGATGCGGATATGCCCCGGTTCGGCAGGCACATGCCGCAGCCAGTACTTGCGCGCCTGCATGCGACTGGAGGACGCATCGACCAGGGTGCCTCGCAGGCGGCCCTGCTCCAGTGCCTGCACCGTCGCCGTGTCGCGACCACTGAACAGGGCAGTGGGAATACCGGCGGCAAACGCCTTGGTCGCGGCCTGCAGCTTGGTCCGCATGCCGCCGGTACCCATCGTGCTACTGCTGTCGCCGGCCATCTCCAGAATCGCTGGCGTCAGCTTGGCGACGTGCGTGATCGGCACCGCTGTCGAATCGTGCCGCGGATCGGCGCTGTACAGCGCATCGACGTCGGAGGCAATCAGCAGCAGGTCAGCATCGACCAGCGCGGCGACGATGGCGGCGAGGTTGTCGTTGTCGCCGAGTTTCAATTCGTCCACCGAGACGGTGTCGTTCTCGTTGACCACCGGCAGCACGCCGAGCTGCAGCAGCTCACGCAGAGTGGCGCGTGCGTTGAGATAGCGGCGGCGATTACGCAGGTCGTCGTGGGTCAGCAGCACCTGCGCCACTGGCCGCGCGGACAGCGACTGCCACAGCGCGATCATCGGCGCCTGGCCCAGCGCGGCCAGCGCCTGACGCGCGGCAAGATCACCGCCAGCTGGCGCATGTTCGCGCAGCAGCGCGCGCCCCGCCGCCACCGCGCCGGAAGACACCAGCACGACCTGGCGGCCCTCTGCATGGCTGGCGGCGATGAAGGCGGCCAGCGTTTCGGCATAGCGCGGCGTGAGGCCGCCGCCGTCGGCGGCGAGCAGGTTGCTGCCGACTTTCAGCACGGCGCGACGCCAGGGTGGCAGCGCCTGTGCGGGCAGGTCGGTGTGCGTGTTCCCGGTGTCGATCGCCGCCATGCCCGTGTCTCCGCTTCAGTCGTCGAGTGCGCGCAATCGCGCGTGCAGTTCATCCAGCCGCAGGTCGTTGCCGGCGCCTGGCGACACGCGGGCGGCGAGGCTGCCTTCCGGCGTGCGCCCCTGCCCCGCGGACGCCGCGGTTTCCGCCGCGGCGCGGTAGGCGTCGCGGAACGGCACGCCGGCGGCGGCCTGCTCGATCGCCACGTCGGTGGCGTACATCGCCGGCTCGATCGCGGCGCGCATCGCGCCCTCGTTCCACCCGAACCGCGCCAGCAGGTCGGGCACCAGTTCCAGCGCCATCAGGCCGTGGCGCACGCCGTGGAAGATCGAGCCCTTGGAGAACTGCAGGTCGCGCTGGTAGCCGGACGGCAGCGACAGCAGCTGCTCGATCTCGGTACGCGCGGCGGCCACGCTGGCATAGCTGGCGCGCAGCAGTTCGATCACGTCGGGGTTGCGCTTGTTCGGCATGATCGAGCTGCCGGTGGTGTACTCGGCCGGCAGCTTGACGAAGTCGAACTCGGCGGTGGTGAACAGCGACAGGTCCCAGGCCAGCCGGCGCAGGTCGAGCAGCGCGCCACCGATCGCCTCCAGCACGGCCATCTCGAACTTGCCGCGCGACAGCTGCGCGTAGATCGGGCTGAGCTGCATGCGTGCGAAGCCGAGTGCCTGCGTGGTGTGTTCGCGGTCCAGCTTCAGGTTCACGCCGTAGCCGGCGGCCGTGCCGAGCGGGTTGGCGTCGATCAGCGCCATCGTCTGGCGGGCGCGCAAGGCGTTGTCGATGAAGCCCTCGGCGAAACCGGCGAACCACATCGCTGTGGACGACACCACCGCGCGCTGCAGGTGGGTGTAGCCCGGCAGCGGCACGGCCGGCTGCGCGGCGCGGTCGAGGCAGACGTGGGCGATGGAGCGGCAATGCACTTCCAGCGCAGCCAGCTTGTCCTTCAGCCACAAGCGGGTGGCGACCAGGATCTGGTCGTTGCGGCTGCGCCCGGTGTGCACGCGGCGGCCGGCGTCGCCGAGGCGCTCGGTAAGCCGCGCCTCGATCGCCGAATGGCCGTCCTCAAAGTGCTCGTCCAGCACGAACGCGCCGCTGGCGAAATCGTCGGCCAGCGCATCCAGCTCGCGCTTCAACGCGGCGGCTTCGTCGGCGCCGACCACGCCGATGTTGGCCAGCCCTTCCACGTGCGCCTTGCTGGCGGTGATGTCATGCAGGAAGAACTCGCGGTCCAGCAGCACGTCGTCACCGGCGAGGAAGCGCATGATCTTCGCGTCGATCTGGATGCCGGATTTTTGCCAGAGGGGTTGGGTCATGGTGGTGTCCTGGTTCTTTCATGCAGGAGCCCGCTGGCGGGCTCCTGCGGCAAGGGGATGGCGGTGTACTCGTCCACGCCGATCGCGCGGTTGATGTTCTGCATGGCTTGCGTGGCGGCGCCCTTGAGCAGGTTGTCCAGGGTGGCCACGATCACCACGCGCTTGCCGTCGGCCGACACCGCGAAGCCGCCGATCTCGGTGTGATGCTTGTGTGCGATGCGGCTGACCCACGGCGCCTCGTCCAGCACCGACACCAGCTTCTCGCTGCCGTAGGCATGCCGGAAACGCTGCAGCACTTCCTCGCGCTTCAGCTGACGACCGAGGTAGAGGTTGCTGGTGACGGTGAGCCCGCGAAAGTGTGGCGCCACGTGCGGCATGAATTCCACCGGGATGCCGAGCCGGAAGCTGGCTTCCTTCTCGTGCATGTGGCCGGTGAGCGCGTACGGCATCAGGTTGTCGCGCAGCTTGTCCGGGTCGTTCTTGTCCGACGGCGTGGTGCCGGCGCCGGAGTAGCCGGAGACGCCGAAGCACACCGGCGGTGCGGCCAACAGGTCCTTCAGCGGCGCGATCGACAGCTGCATCGCGGTGGCGTAGCAGCCGGGGTTGCTGATCCTTTTCCCACCACGCCACTGCCCGCGGGTGAGTTCGGGCAGGCCGTAGTACCACGATGGATCGAAACGGTAGTCGGCGGAAAGGTCGAGGATCAGCGTGTCCGGCTTCACCGCGTCGATCGTCGCCACGTACGGCGTCGCCTTGCCGTTCGGCAGCGCCAGGATCACTACGTCGGCGCGCTTGGCGGCCACGGCCTCGGGATCGAGGTTCTCGTAGTGCAGTTCGCCGGCGAAGCCGTCGACCTGGTCGGCCACGCGCTGGCCATCCAGCTCACGCGAGGAGACGAAAGCCAGCTCCAGCGCAGGATGTGCCGCGATCAGGCGGATCAGCTCCATGCCGGTATGCCCGCGTGCGCCGACGATGCCGATGGTCTTCTTGTCGTGTGTCACCGATTCACTCCTGCGATATTTTTGCTCCTCCCCCTGCACAGCAGGGGGAGGTCGGGAGGGGGTGGCTTTTGATCTTCCACCGAGATCAAAAGCGACCCCTCCCCCACCCTCCCCTGCTTCGCAGGGGAGGGAGTTGGTTTTGCTCAATCCACCAGCGTCGGCTGGCGTTGCGCGCAATGCGCCACGCAGCGGGCGATGGTGTCGAAGTTGCCGTCCAGGCCATACCAGAACACTTTCCAGCGCGGCTGCTTGATGCAGCCGTCCGACTCGGCGTAGTAGAAAATGTTGACCTGGTTGCCATGGCGCGAGCGCCAGAACAACTGCGGGTTTTCCTCGCGCATCACCTGCCACACCGCGCGGCCCAGGCCTTCGCCCTGCGCGTCGTCGAGCACGGCGAACTTGTCCAGGTACGGCAGGCCGCCTTCCATGGTGAGGATCATCGCGGCGCGGTAGTTCTCGCTGACGTAGATGCGGAACGGTTTCGTGCGCTCGAAATAATCCGGCACCAGGGTGCGGCCGAAGCTGGATTCGATCAGCCCGCGCATGCGCTCGCGGTCCACGCCCTCCCAGGAGCCGAAGCGCAGCACCTTCTCGCCACGCCGCACCAGAGTGCCCGAACCCTTGTGGGTGAACAGTTCCTTGGCCAGCTCGGACGGCCGGGTGATCGACACCGACGAGGTCAGCGGCAGGTCGGAAAGCAGGTCGGCGATCTGCTCGATCTTCAGGCGCATGCCGCCGTTGATCCACGGCTGCGCCATCAGGTGCTCGAACTCGGTACTGAGGTTGATCGAGTCGATCACCTTGCCCTCGCCGTCGAGCAGACCGCCGGTGCCGGTGAGGAACACGATCTTGTACGGTTGCAGTGCGCGCACCAGTTCGTTGGCGGCGATATCGGCGTTGACGTTGAGGATCTGCCCCTCGTCGGTCTCGCCCAGGCTGGCGATCACCGGGATCGAATTCGCGCGCAGGCTGGCCTCGATCGGCGCCAGGTTGATGCTCTCCACCTTGCCGACCAGCCCCAGGGTCTCGCGGTCGAGGTAGCTGGCCATGAACACGCCCGACGGCACCGCGGTGGCGCGGGTGTCCATCGACTGCAGCGCCTCGACCAGCTTCAGGTTCTGCTGCATGAATACGCGCCGCACGATGCCCAGCGCCTTCGGCGAGGTCACGCGCAGACCGCCCACCGTCTGCTTCACGATGCCGGCGGCAGCCAGCTCCTCGTCGAGTTGCGGGCCGGCGCCGTGCAGCACGATCGGGGTCAACCCCACCTGCTGCAGGAAGGTCAGCGACGAGGCCAGGTCGGCCAGCTCGTCGCGCAGCACGGCACCACCGACCTTCACCACGGCGAAGCGCTTGGCGTCCACCTCGGAGAAGCGCTTCAGGTACTGCTGGATTTCCTTCGCGCTGCCCATGCTCGAAAGCAGGCGCACGATGGTCTTGCGGGTGTTGTGCTTAGCCGTGTCCATTGTTGATGATCCGGAATATCGTTTCTGCGTAATGCTGCAATTGTTCCAGCGCGACCCACTCGTCGGCGCTATGCGCCTGCGCGATGTCGCCGGGGCCGTAGACGAAGGCGGTGTAGCCGGCGGCGGAGAACAGCGCCGCCTCGGTCCAGAAGTCCACCGCATTGCCGACCGGGATGCCCAGCTCGTCGGCGAGGTCGCGCGCAACCAGCCGGTTCGCCTCCGCGTTGGCGGTATCGCCGGCCGGCAGCGAGGCGCCACGAAACGTCTCGGCGAACTCCACCGGCTGCGGTTCCACCAGATTGCGCAAACGGATCAGCAGGTGATCCGGATTCATCGTGGGCAAGGCGCGAAAGCCGAAGCGCACTTCCGCCGTGGGCGCGATCATGTTCGCCTTGATGCCGCCCTCGACGCGGCCGATGTTGAAGCGCAGGCCGGTGAGCCCGCCGAAACGTTCGTGCGACTGCGCCGCCACGAAATCCAGCGCGGCGTTGCCCCAGCGCACGGCCTGGTGCAGCGCGCTGTCGCTGGGCTGCTGCTCGCCCGACGCATGCCCGGCGCGCCCTGCAAAACGCATCAGCACCGACTGGATGCCGCGATGCGCCAGCACCGCCTCGCCCCGGGTGGGCTCGGCCACGATCACCGCCTCATAGGGCTTCGGCGCGCGCAGGAAGCCGGCGACGCAGCGCGCATCGTTGGCCTCCTCGTCGGTCGTGAACAGCAGCGCCAGCGGGCCGTCGCTGGCCTTCGCCACTGCCAGCAGCGCGGCCGCCGCGCCCTTGATGTCGCAGGCGCCCAGGCCGATCGCGCGATCGGCGGTGATCCGCAGCGTGTGCGGATCGGCCGTCCAGGCCGGCGAATCGGGCACCGTGTCCAGATGCACGTTGAACAGGTACTTCGGTTCGCCGCGCACGGCGTGCAGCGCCACCGCGCCGGCACCGAAATCGGTCACCGTCACCGTGAAACCCGGCAGCTGCGCGCGCAGGTAGTCGAAGATGCCGCCGGTGTCGATCGCGCGCGGCGGGTTGCGCGTGTCGAAACCGACCAGCGCCGCCAGGTGTTTCAACGTGGCATCGAGCAGTGCGCTCATCCGCGGTTGACCTCGGCCCACAGCGTGCTGCTCATGCCGAACAGCTTGATGAAGCCCTCGGCTTCCTCGACGCCCCAGTCGGCCGACTGCGCGTAGGTGGCACCCTTGGCGTTGAGGATGTGCTTGGACTCCACCGCCACCGCGCCGACGCTGCCGCCGTTCGTCTCCAGCGTCACCGTGCCGTTGACGGTGGACTGGCTGGAGGCCAGGAACGCTTCCAGGTCGGTCTTCAGCGGATCGTGGAAGAAGCCTTCGTAGACCAGCTCCACCCATTTGCGCGCCACTTCCGGCTTGAAGCGGTTCTGCTGCTTGCTGAGCACCGCCTCTTCCAGCGCGCGATGCGCCGCGAGCAGCGCAGTCAGGCCCGGCGCCTCGAAGATGATGCGGCCTTTCAGTCCGATGGTGGTGTCGCCGGTGTAGAGGCCGCGGCCCACGCCATAGGCGGCGAACAGGCCGTTCAACTTCGCCAGCATCGTGTGCCCGGCGATCTTTTCGCCGTCCAGCGTCACCGCCTCGCCGTTGACGAAGCCGATCTTCACCTGCAGCGGCTTGGACGGCCATTCGGCGCGCGGCTTGCACCAGCCCACCGCGCCGGCGCCGGGCGCCTGCCACTGGTCGATCTCGCCGCCGGACATGGTCAGCCCGAGCAGGTTCTCGTTGATGGTGTAGGCCTGCTGCTTGGCGCGCACGCCGAAGCCGCGGTCCTCCAGGTACTTCTGCTCGTAGGCGCGCGTCTGCGTGTGTTCCTTCTGGATCTCGCGGATCGGCGCCACGATCTGGTAGTCGCCCAGCGCCTTCACCGCCAGGTCGAAGCGCACCTGGTCGTTGCCCATGCCGGTGCAGCCGTGCGCGATCGCCTTCGTGCCCAGTTCGGCGGCGCGCTTCAGCGCGGCTTCGACGATCAGGTAGCGGTCGGACACCAGCAACGGGTACTGGCCCTGGTAGCCTTCGCCGGCCCATACGAACGGCTTGACGAAGCCCGCCCAGATCGCCGGGCCGCCGTCGACCGTGACATGGCTGGCCACGCCCAGTTCCTTCGCGCGGTTCTCGATGAAGGCGCGCTCCTCGGCATCGACACCGCCGGTGTCGGCGAACACGGTGTGCACGGCCCAGCCGCGCTCCTGCAGATAAGGCACGCAGAAGCTGGTGTCGAGGCCGCCGGAGAAGGCGAGGACGATGTCTTTGCTCATGGCTTGCAGATCCTGGAAAGAAGTTGGGTCAGGCGGATTCGACAACGATGCGCGGCTCGCAGCGCACCGGGAAATTTACGGAATTGGCGATGAAGCAGGCGTGGTGCGCGGTTTCGTGCGCCGCCTCGGCCCTGGCCGGATCGCTGGCGGCGCTGATCGTCACCACCGGGTGCAGCACCACTTCGGCGAAGCGGCCGCCATCGCCTTCGGCGACCATCGTGCCTTCGGCGGCGTCGGTGTAGGCCGTCACCACCACGCCGGCTACGGTGGCCATGTGCAGGTAGGACAACATGTGACAGGTCGACAGCGCGGTCACCAGCATGTCCTCCGGATTGTGCCGGGTGGCGTCGCCGCGGAACGACGGATCGGACGAGCCGGCCAGCTCGGCTTTCCCCGCGATGCGGATCACATGGTCGCGGCTGTAGTTGCGATAGCCGTCCGTGCCCGTGCCGAGGTTGCCGGTCCACTCCACGTCGACGCGATAACGATGCTGATGGTTCACGGTGCCGACTCCTGCTGGCTGGACATCAGTGTGGCAAGTTCCGCGTCGCCATCGCCGTCGCGCTCGCGCAGGCCGGCGATCACGCCGGCACGGTTGCGCGCGGGATGGTTCTGGCTCAGCTTGAACTTGCCCTCGACGCGCTCGATCGCGACTTCGAGGCCGACGATCGCGCGCAGCGACTTCTCGATATGGTCGTCCGGCGCATCGGTGATCTTCCACGGCTGCGGCTGGCCGGCCTCATGGTGATCGGTCAAGGTTTCCAGCAGGCGACGCAGCCAGGCCGCGTCGTCGACCACCCGCAGGCGGCCATGCACATGCACCACCGCGTAGTTCCAGGTCGGCACCTCGCGCCCGGTCTCGTGCTTGCTTGGGTACCAGTTCGGGCTGATGTAACCGTCCGGCCCCTGGAAAATCAGGAGCACCCCGGCACCATCCATCCGTGCCAGTTCGTTGCCGCGCGCGACATGGCCATGCAGCGCGCCATCGACCAACTCGAACGGCAGGTGATTGGCAACAAGGCCGCCCGCCGCATTCGCCACCACAGTGGCGAACGGATAGTCATGCATCAGCCCATGCAGGGCATCAATCCGGGTTTCCTCGAAATGCCTTGGCGTGTACATGGCTGGCTCAGCCCTGCCCGATCAGCGACGCCATCACCGCCTTCTGCACGTGCAGGCGGTTCTCTGCCTCGTCGACGGCGATGCAGTACGGCGCGTCCATCACCGCGTCGGTGGCCTTGACGTTGCGGCGCAGTGGCAGGCAGTGGCTGAACAGGCCATGGTTGGTCAGCGCCATCTTCGCCTCGTCGACGATGAAATGCTTGCTGGCTTCGCGCACGGGCTTCTCCTGCTCCCACTTGCCGAAGAACGGCAGCGCACCCCAGCTCTTGGCGTAGACCACGTCGGCTCCGGCGTAGGCTTCCTCGATGTTGTGGCTGACCTTCAGCGAGCCGCCGTTCTCCTTCGCGTTCTGGTAGCCGAACTGCATGTAGCGCTCGTCCAGCACGTAGTCCGGCGTGGGGCACAGCAGGGTCACGTCCATGCCCATCTTGGTGGCGATCAGCAACGCGGAATTCGCCACCGCGGTGTTCAGCGGCTTCGGATGATAGGTCCAGGTCAGCACGTATTTCTTCTTCGTGAGGTCACCCAGGTGCTCCTTCAGCGCCAGCGCGTGGGCCAGCTCCTGGCAGGGGTGGGTGATCGTCTCCATGTTGATCACCGGCACCGTGGCGTACTGCGCGAAGGCCTTGATCACCTTGTCCTGCCGGTCCACCGCCCAGTCCTGGAACTTCGGGAACGCGCGCACCGCGATCAGGTCGACGTAGCGCGAAAGCACCCGCGCCACCTCGGCGATGTGCTCCTCGGTGTCGCCGTCCATCACGCTGCCGACCTCGAACTCGATCGGCCACGCGTCCTTGCCCGGCGACAGCACGATCGCATGCCCGCCGAGGTGGAACGCGCCCAGCTCGAAGCTGGTACGGGTGCGCATCGACGGATTGAAGAACAGCAGCGCGATGGATTTGCCAGCCAGTTGCTGGCCGCGCGGTGAGCGCTTGAACGCGGCGGCCTGCTCCAGCAGTGCGTCGATCTCGGCGCGGCTGTAATCCTGGGTGGTGATGAAGTGGCGAATGGTCATGGAGTCAGGCCCTTGCTCTTCTTTGACTGGATCCGGCCATGGATGCCGGAATTTAGTGGATGTACCCGCGTGAAAAACCAACAAAAAACCCGGCGCGATGGCCGGGTTTTTCGTCGATGCACAAGAAACGCGTGCGACTGCCTACCCGGCCGAATATCCATCCAGCGGTCGGCGCGCACGCGACGTCATGCCAGCAGCCGCGCGGGCGCTGGTCAGTACGGTGGCGGTATAGACGGCTGAAGACATGCAGATTCCAGGTGACGAGTGCACATGATGGCGGCAATTTCGCTGCCATGCAACAAAAAAATCAGATCCGGAAACGACAGTGCCGTCCACCGGTGGGCGGCACTGCTGAGCGGCGAGGGCGTCCTCAGTCGGCCGGGTCGACCCTGACGCGTACGCGCAGGCGCTCGCCCGGGTCGTAGCTCAGGCGCGAGGTGTAGACCTCGCCGCGGTAGCGGTATTCCACGTCGTAGCCGATGATCCGGCGCTGCTCGCTGACCGAGTTGACCTGGCGGCAGTCGGTCTGGGTGCTCTCGTATTCGCTGCCACGGCTGGACACCCGGTTGCCCACCGCGCCGCCAGCCACGGCACCAACGACGGTGGCGGCCTTGCGCCCGTCACCCTTGCCCACGGTGTTGCCCAGCACGCCGCCGATCACGGCACCCAGCACCGTACCGGCCGTGCTGTTGCCACCCTCGCGACGCACCACCGGCTGCTCGTAGCATTCCTGCCGTGGCACTTCGGTGCGGGTAACGCCTTGCACCGGGTCGGCCCGCAGCACGTCGGCCCAGCCGTAGTGGGTGTTGTCATCGGCATTGGCATTGGCGTAACGCCCATCCTGGGCGTAGGCGCCTGTGGCCATCACGGCGAGTACCAGTGCGGAAAGCCATGGCTTGGTCATGGCGACCTCCAAAAATTCAGGACTGCGGGCGCGCTTGCGCGCGTACTGGCAGCATTCCAGCAAATTAACGCTGAATACACGCTTAGAACCCGCCCTGGCAGGGCTTGCAGGACTCGGCTACTTACACCTTGTTAAGATGCCGGGCTGGCTGCGCCCTGCCCTGCGCAGCCCCAAGCCGCGGATTCCATCGATGCCGATATCGCTCTACAACAGCCTGACCCGCCGCACCGAACCGTTCGCCCCGCTCGACCCCGAGCGCGTGACGATGTACCTGTGTGGCCCCACCGTCTACAACTACGTGCATATCGGCAACGCGCGCGGGCCGGTGGTGTTCGACGTGCTGGTGCGCCTGCTGCGCCGGCATTACCCGCAGGTGCGGTACGCCCGCAACATCACCGACGTCGACGACAAGATCAACACTGCCGCTCAGCAACAGGGTGTGCCGATCGGTGCGATCACCGAACGCTTCGCGCAGGCGTACCGTGAGGACATGGCCGGGCTCGGCGTGGCGCCGCCGGATGTCGAGCCGCACGCCACCACCCACATCGGCCCGATCATCACCATGATCGAAAATCTGCTGGACGGCGGGCACGCCTACACCGCCGAAGGCCACGTGCTGTTCGACGTCGGCTCGTTCCCGGCCTACGGCGAGCTGTCCGGTCGCGACCCTGAGGAACTGATCGCCGGTGCCCGCGTCGAGGTGGCACCGTACAAGCGCAACGCCGGCGATTTCGTGCTGTGGAAACCATCCACGCCCGAACTGCCCGGCTGGGACAGCCCGTGGGGCCGCGGCCGTCCGGGCTGGCACATCGAGTGTTCGGCGATGAGCGCGGCGCACTTGGGCGACACCATCGACATCCATGCCGGCGGCATCGACCTGCTGTTCCCGCACCACGAGAACGAGATCGCCCAGTCCACCTGCGCGCACGGCGGCAAGGTGTTCGCGCGCTGGTGGATGCACAACGGCATGCTCACCTTCGATGGCCGCAAGATGTCCAAGTCGCTGGGTAACGTGCTGCTGGTGCATGAGCTGCTGCAGCTGTACCCGCCCGAGGCACTGCGCCTGCGCCTGCTGAGCGGCCACTACCGGCAGCCGCTGGACTGGTCGGAAGCCGCAATCACCCAGGCAGGCAGCACGCTGGACGGCTGGTATCGCGTGCTGCGCGACCTGGCCGCGGTCGAGCTGCCGGCTGGCGAACTGCCGGTACCGGAGCGCATCGAGGCAGCCCTGTGCGACGACCT
Source organism: Rhodanobacter sp. B2A1Ga4 (assembly GCF_018101315.1). Classification (NCBI taxonomy): domain Bacteria; kingdom Pseudomonadati; phylum Pseudomonadota; class Gammaproteobacteria; order Lysobacterales; family Rhodanobacteraceae; genus Rhodanobacter; species Rhodanobacter sp. B2A1Ga4. Next base: position 1,152,966 of record NZ_JADBJR010000001.1, read on the forward strand.
CAACACGCCGCAGGCGCTGGCCGAGCTGTCCGTGCTGGCGGACGCGGCGCGCCAGTCCGGCAGCGCCGAGGCGAAAGCCGACCTGCTCGGCGGCGGCGCCCTGCTTGGCCTGCTTCAGCAGGACCCGCAAGCCTGGTTCCGGCGCGGCGAGGACGCCGTCGACGCGGCTTACGTCGAGGATCTGCTGCAACAGCGCCAGGCTGCCCGCGCCGCCCGCGATTTCGCCCGCGCCGATGCGATCCGCGACGAACTGGCGGCCATGCACATCGCGATCGAGGACGGTGCCCAGGGCACGCGCTGGAGCATCGCCAAGCCGTGACGCAAATGCAGGAGCGCACCCTGCGCATTTCATTTCCCGCCCCGCCCCGCGCGATAATGAGTGTATGAACGCCACCGCCACTACCAGCGCCGAGCAGGTGCAGCAGGAGATCGCCGAGGAATTCGCCTTCCTCGGTGACTGGACTGAACGCTACCAGTACCTGATCGATCTCGGCCGGCAGCTGCCACCGCTCCCGGACGAGTACAAGACTGAGGCGTACCGCGTGCACGGCTGCCAGTCGATGGTCTGGCTGGTGCCCAGTGGCGATGCGTCGAAGATGCACTTCGAGGCGATCAGCGATTCGGCGATCGTGTCCGGCCTGATCGCCCTGGTGTTGCGTGTCTATTCCGACCGCCCCGCAGCAGAGATTCTCGCCACCGAGCCGGCCTTCATCGGCACGATCGGCCTGGCCAAGCATCTCTCGCCGACCCGCTCGAACGGTTTGGCCGCGATGCTGGCCAAGCTGAAGGGCTACGCCGCCGCGGCGGGCGGGGGCTGACCGCCGCAGCACGAAGCCGAGACGCCACGCGCCTTTCGCAGCTGCCTGCAAACCGCAACGGTGCCCGCCGCGCACCGCACGGCGTCAATTCAGTGCAGTGTTGACACTTTGCGATCAAATGAGAATAATTCTCAACATCGTTGATGACCATTCCCGGCCAGCAACGATGAAAGCGCTCCATCCGTTCGCCGCGGCCTGAGCCAGCCAGCGCCACGCCGGCCCGGCGCCATCCCTTGTGTGCTCGTCGCGTCCCCCGCGAGGGATGTGCGTGGCCCACTGCTGCCCAGGATTCCTCCATGCGCCTGCTGCCTCTCTCCCTCGCCATGCTCGCCATCCTGGGTTCGCCCCGGGCCTTTGCCGACGCTTCCGCCGACGAGGCCAAACTGCTGCCCGGCGTCAACGTGCAGGCCACGCATCCCGGCGATTACCACGTGCCGGACGCCACCAGCGCCACCAGGATCGACGCCGCCCTGCGCGACGTGCCGCAAACGGTGAACGTGGTGCCGGCCAGCGTGCTGCGCGACCAGCACGCCACGTCGATCCAGGACGCGCTGAAGAACGTGCCGGGCGTCGGCTTCTCGACCGGTGACGGCCAGCGCGACCAGGTTTCCATCCGCGGCTTCACCGCGATCGCCGACCAGTTTGTCGACGGCCTGCGCGACGACGCGTTGTACTTCCGCGACCTCTCCAACATCGAGCGCATCGAGGTGCTGAAGGGGCCGGCGTCGGTGCTGTACGGACGCGGCTCGTCGGGCGGCCTGATCAATCGCATCACCCGGCAGCCGGGCACCGACGGCGGCCAGGTCGCGCTCAGCTATGGCAGCTGGGCCGATCGCCGCGGCGAGCTGGACGTCGGCCGGCGTTTCGGCGACGCCGGCAGCGCGTGGCGACTCACCGGCGCGATCGAGGATGCCAACGGCTATCGCGACCCGCAGTTCCTCAAGCGCCGCGCCGTGGCTCCCTCGGTGCTGCTGCATCCCGGCAGCAACACCACGCTGCTGCTGCAGGCCGATTACCTGAAGGACCGCCGCGTCACCGATTTCGGCATACCGGCCTGGCACGGGCGCCCGGTCGACGTGCCGAGGGGCACCTACTACGGCGCGGCCAATGCGCGCGATGTCGACACCAGCGAGTCGACCGTGAGCTCGACCACCGCGACCCTGACCCACACCTTCAGCGACGACCTGACGCTGCGCAACGCCACGCGCTGGTACGACTACAAGCTCGACCGCAACAACACGCTGCCGGGCAGCGTCAACGAGAACGCGCGAACCGTTTCGCTCAACCGCTCCAACGTGGACCGACACGAGCACGGCTGGTTCAACCAGACCGAACTCAGCCAGCATCTGGCCGGCGACACGCTCAGCCATGAGCTGCTCTACGGCCTGGAGCTGGGGCGGCAGGACAAGGCCCAGCTCAATCGCAGCGCCAGTGGCGTGGCCATGGTCGACCTGTTCCATCCGGTGCTGCCGGTACTGCCGCTGCAGGTGGCTCGCGCGCCGGCTGCCGACAACCTCGGCATCTTCGACACCAGCGCCGTCTACCTGCAGGATCTGCTGAGCCTGGGCTCGCAGTGGAAAGCCCTGCTGGGCGTGCGCTACGACCGCTTCCGCCAACGGACGGAAAACCATCTGCCGGGCCAGCGGAACCTCGCGCGCACCGACAAGGTACTGAGTCCGCGCGTGGGCGTGGTCTGGCAGCCTTCGGCCATGCAGTCCTACTACGTGTCCTGGAGTCGTTCGTTCCAGCCGTCCGGCGAGGCGTTCGCTCTCGCGGCGAGCAATGCGGACATCGCCCCCGAGCGCACGCACAACACCGAGGTCGGGGCGAAATACGACCTGCTGGACGGGCGCGTCACCTTCAACGCCGCGATCTTCGAGCTGGAGCGCAGCGGCATCAAGGCCACCGATCCGGTCACGCAGAAAGTGCTGCCGATCGGCACGCAACGCACGCGTGGCGTCGAGCTCAGCGCTGCCGCGGACCTGACGGATGGCTGGCGCCTGCTCGCCGGCTACGCCTTGCTGGATGCACGCGTCACCCGTTCCGTGGCGATGGACGCCGGGCGCCCTGTGCAGGGCAAGCGCGCCACCCTCACTCCCCGCAACAGCGGCAACCTGTGGGTCACCCGCGCGTTCGCGGAGCACTGGCAGCTGGGCGGCGGCCTGAACCTGGTCGGTGCGCGACAGGCCAACCCGGGCAACACGGTGACCCTGCCCGGCTACGTGACCGCCGACCTCATGGCGCAGTACCGCACCGGGCCGCTCTCGCTGCAGCTCAACCTGACCAACCTGTTCGACACGCGCTACATCGTGTCCGCCCACGGCACCAGCCCGAACCTCAACCTGCCGGGCGCACCGCGTGGCGCGAACCTCACCCTGCACTACCAGTTCTAGCGTCGAGCCCGCCCGAAAAAAACAAAACCCCCGAGCCACGAGGCGCGGGGGTTTTGTTGATGGTAGATGCGGACAACGACGCCGTCCCCGGCCGCAGGGATGGCGCTTCGCTCAGTCGCCCATCTGCTTCTGCAGGTGCTCGCGACGCTCCTGCGCATCCAGCGACAGCGTGGCGATCGGGCGCGCGTCGAGGCGGTCGACGCCGATTTCCTCGTCGGTCTCCTCGCAAAAGCCGTAGCTGCCCTCCTCGATCCGGCGCAGCGCCTTGTCGATCTTGGAGATCAGCTTGCGGTAGCGGTCACGGGTGCGCAGCTCCAGCGAATTCTCGGTTTCGCGGGTGGCGCGCTCGGCCTCGTCGCCGACGTCGCGCACTTCCTCGCGCAGGTTGTCCATGGTCTGGCGCGACTCTTCCACCAGCTGGTCGCGCCAGTCACGCAGCTTGTTGCGGAAGTAGGCCAGGTGCATCGGGTTCATGTACTCCTCGCTCGGCGAGGGGTGATAACCCTTGGGCAACGTGATGTTGCTGGTGGACGGCAGCGCATATCGCCCGTCTTCGCGGGTGATGCCGTTGTCGAGTTTCTTTGCAGCGGATTTATTCATTGAGGACGACGAGTTTTTCTGATTTTTGTGGGAAGAGGCATGGCCCGCGGCGGCTGGGGCTGCGCGCGGTATCACCATGGCGGTGGCACTCGCCACCTTGCCCTTGAACAGGGCGCTGGCGGGTGCCGGGGATACGCTTTTGACGACCACCGCTGCCGGCTTGGCAACGGGTTTCGACGCCAGCCTGGCTGCTGGTTTGGCGGCCGGCGGGGTCGGCCTGGCCGTCGGCTTCGCGGCATGCTTCGCCACGTGTTTGGCCGGTGCTGCTTTTTTGGCGACCACCCTGGTCACTGGCTTCGCTGCCGGTTTCGCGGCGGCACCACTCCTGGGTTTGGTGTTCTTGACGGCAGCCTTCTTGACGGCAGCCTTCTTCACGATGGCCTTCTTCGGTACGGGCTTCTTCGCGGCGACTTTCCTGGACGCCACCTTTTTCACGGCGGCTTTCTTCACAACTACCTTCTTCACGGTGGGCTTCTTCACGGGCGACTTGGCGACGACTTTCTTGGCCGCGGGCCTGGCGACTGGCCTCCTTGCAGCGGCCTGCTTGGCGACAGCCTTTTTCGGCGCAGCCTTGCCGACACTCTTCACGATCCGCCCCCTGCCGCCAGCCGCCTTCACCTTGGCGGCCTTGATCCCTGCCGGAGACTTGCCTTTCTGCGCCTTGGCAGCGGTCGAACTACGCGTCGTTTTCGCCATATCCCTTCACCGTTTTTGGCCGTGGCGGCCGGGTGTTATAGCCCATGTGTCCTACACCAGCAAGCTCGCTTCTGGAATACTTGTACCACTACCCGCCGCAAGCCGTTCCGGCACCGTGAATGTCCTGACCCGATTGATACTGTGGATGCTGCGTTTGTACAAGCGCTGGCTCAGTCCCCTGCTTGGTCCACACTGCCGCTTCCACCCTACCTGCTCCGATTATGCACGGATTGCGGTCACCCGCTTCGGTCCGTGGCGCGGCAGCCTGCTGACCAGCTGGCGGCTGCTGCGCTGCCAGCCGTTGTGCGATGGTGGCGAGGATCCGGTGCCCGAACACTTTCATTTTTCCCGCTGTCGCCACCGCGGAGATTCCCCCGAGGCACATTGACCGTTCTGGAATGCGGACCCGTCGCCACAAGGCCGCCGCCCCTGTCTCGCGTGAAACGCGGTTACCTCGGGATGGTCGCCAACGCCGGGCCGGCGCAAGGGGTAGCGATGGTCACGGCGTGGAGCCGTAGCCGCCTTCCACGCCCTTGCTCGCGTATGCCACCGCGTCGTGCGGGTGCAGGCTTTCCTGGTGCTCGACGCGGATGTGGAAGTCACCCAGCGCGGCATCGGCGTCGAGCGCCTTCTGAATGCGCCGGGCGGCATCCTCGCAGAACATCAGGTTGCCGCCGTTGGCCAGCGCGAAAGCCTGCTCGTCCTCTCGCTTCACCGCGGTCTGCACCGGTGTGCCGAGCGCACGCTCGACGCAGTCGACCAGGCCGATCAGGTGGAAGCCCGCGCCGATCACCGGGCGGATGCGCAGCCGCGCCACGCTGCGCTGGGCATGCGGCGTGGCGACGATGCCTTTCTCGCTGCCGAGCCAGGCCAGCACCGCCGCGTGGTCGAGCGGCTTGCCGGCGTCGAAGTCGCTGGCAAACTGGTCCTGGATCAGCTGGCGCGACAACGCGGCGGAAGCCGGGCAAGTGGAGGAATAGACCACCTCGGTGCCGAACTCGAGCAGGAACTCGTCACCGGTGAGGCTGGCCTCGATGCACACCGGGTACGCGCGCCAGCCGCTGTTGGCGCTTTTCAGCGCGGGGCGGCGCACCAGGTGTTCGAAATGGATGCTGAGGCAGGCGCGGTCGGACAGATCCTTGTGCGATTCGAGGAAACCGCGCAGCAGTGCATGCAGCATCGGCGCATTCAGCGTCTGCGTGCTCAGCGCCTGTTCGACCTGCAGGTACAGCCGCGACATGTGGATGCCGCGCTTGTCCGGCCGGTTGAGGTTGACGAAGGCGCCGACCCGGGCGCTGGAACGCTGCGGCTGGCCATCGCCGGCGTCGAACAACACCGGCACCTGGATGTCGGCCATGCCGACCCAGTCCAGCGCACCGGCAAGATGCGGCTGCGCGTGCACGGCGACATCGGGCAACAGGCGGGCGGTATTTTCCTGGTTCGGCATGGCGGGGAATCCTGGCATCGGCGAGCGGTCGCCGTGAAGCAGACAATCTTGGGGCAGGCAGGCGGCCGCGCAATAGTGGCGCGATGGAAACGCTGCGTCCGTGGCCGTTTTACGCCACGTGGCGGCGCCATGCACGCGCGGCCTGCCAGGCCTGCAGTGCGGTGGTCAGCGCGGTACGCGACTGGCCGGCCTGCAGCACCGCCAGCGCGTCGGCGGCGCGCGCCGCACGGCGCGCCAGGCTGCTGGCGTGGCGCGACTCCAGCGCGCGGAATACGCTGAGCGGCCCGGCCAGCGTGGCCGACTCCTGCCAGCTGGCCAGCAGGTCGTCCAGTTGCGCCTTGATCGCCTGCTGCCGCGCCGCGCCGTGGCTGCGCAATTGCACGCGGCTCAGGCCATGCCGCGCCAGCCGCGCCATCGGCAGCGGCAGGCGATCGCGCTCGACATCCTGCTGCAGCCGCAGCAGCGCATACAGCAGGTGGTTCAATACGGCGACCCGCGATGCCCGTGCCGGCGACGCATCAGTGCCATACCACCAGGCGGTTTCCAGTGCGGCCAGCGCACCGTGCAGCGGCAACGCTGCCTCGATCTGCGCGGGGAAGTCGGTGGCAGTGCCCTGCTCCAGTTGCGCCATCGCAGCCAGCACCGGCGCCAGCCACAGCTCGCTGGCGATGGCATGCGCGCGCTCGTCGTCGAACAGCACCTGGCTCAATGGATGGCGCCCGCCGCTGGCTGGCGCGCCGGCCAGTTCCTCGGCCCACCAGTTGAGCTTGGCGGTGGCCACCTGCGGCTCGCGGATGCCATAGGCAGCGCCGAGCAGTTCCTGCTCCAGCGCGGCCAGCGCGATGTGGCCGGGGTAACGCCGGCCATCGACGAAGGCCAGCGCCACGCGCTGCTGTGGCTGCACCGCCAGCCACTTGTCGATGAAGCCCTGCAGCACCGCGTTCTGTTCGACCAGTTCGATCATGCCGGTACCGGTTGCAATTGCAGCAGTTCGGCCAGCTCGGCCGGGTGATCCAGCACAGCATCGGCGCCCCAAGTGTGCGGATCGCCGCCATCGAGGTAGCCCCAGCTCACCGCCACCGTGTACAGGCCGGCGGCCGCCCCGGCCTGCACGTCGCGGCGGTCGTCGCCGACGAACAGGCTGTGCGCGGGCGCCACGCCGGCGCGTTCGCAGGCCAGCAGCACCGGTGCCGGATCGGGCTTCTTCACCGCCAGGGTATCGCCGCAGACCACGGCGCCAGCGCGCCCGGCCCAGCCGATGCGGGCAACCAGTTCGTCGGTAAGGAAACCCGCCTTGTTGGTGACGATGCCCCAGCGCAGGCCGTGCGCCTCGATCCGCGCCAGCAACTCGTCGACGCCGTCGAACGCGTGCGTCTGCTGTGCCATCACGTCCTGGTACAGCTGCAGGTAGCGCGGCACCAGCGCTTCCAGCGCAGGCTCGCCGCGATCGGCAAACGCGCAGCGCAGCACCGCACGCGCACCGCGCGAGACTACCTCGCGCACCGGTGCGTACGGTGGCGGCGGCACACCCTCTTCCGCACACTGCGCCTGCAGGGCTGCGTACAGGTCGGGCGCGCTGTCGAGCAAGGTGCCGTCCAGGTCGAACAACACGCCCTGGATGTTTCCGGGCAAGGGCTTCATGTCGGTTTGTGTGCGCTGAGCACGTAGTTGACCGCGGTGATCGAACTCAACCGGGCCTTGCGGTTGAGCGGGTTGTAGGCCAACCCGGAGACGTCTTCCAGCTCCAGCCCGGCGTGGCGCAGCAGGCGGCCCAGCTCAGACGGCTTGAGGAACTGCGCGTAGTGATGGGTGCCGCGCGGCAGCAGGCGCATCACGTATTCCGCACCCACGATCGCCGCGCCGAACGCGGCCGGCGTGCGGTTGAGGGTGGACATGAACAGCCGCCCGCCCGGCTTCAGCATCGCAGCCAGGTCGTTCACCAGCGCTGCCGGGTCGGGTACGTGCTCGATCAGTTCCATGCAGCACACCGCGTCGAAAACTCCCGGCTCGGTCGCCGCCAACTCTGCGGAGGACTGCACGCGGTAGTCGACACTGAGGTCGGATTCATGCAGGTGCAGTTTCGCGACCTCGATCACCTTGTCACCCAGGTCGATGCCGGTGACCTTCGCGCCGGCACGCGCCAGCGCCTCGCTGAGCAGGCCGCCGCCGCAACCGACGTCGGCAACCTTCGCCCCGCGCAGCTCGATGCGCGCCGCGACATAGGCCACGCGCACCGGATTGAGGTCGTGCAGCGGACGCGACTCGCCGTCGGGGTCCCACCAGCGCGCCGCCAGGCTGTCGAAGCGGGCGATTTCCTCGGGGTTGACGTTGGCGGCGATCATGTTCGAGTCCACGGTGAGTACATGAGTTTATTGAAAGTGCGGCCATGGATGGCCGCCGCCTGATTTTCGCACTCTATTGACGAGCACAAGCCTCTTTGATTGAAGAGTGCGGCCAAGGATGGCCGTCTTTTGATCTCTAGCGCTCACGGATGAGCGCAAAAGTTCATGTCTGCCACTCGTACACCGTGATGTCCCAGCCGCCGCTGACGTGGGCCGGGTCGTTCTGCACGATCGCGGTCGCCTCGGCGAGGTCGGCCGCGTGCAGCAGGTAGGCGCCGCCGGACTTGTCGCTGAAGCCGCCGGAGAGTTCCACCCGGCCGTCTGCACGCAAGCCTTGCAGGAACGCCAGGTGCAGCGGCACCACGGCCGGGTCGAGGTGTGGCCGGCGGATCAGCAGGATCAGGTAACGGTTCATCGGGGACTTCGGTTCAGGCCGCGGCGATGCGTTCACGCCAGGCGCGCGTGCGCTCGAGGATCGCGGCAGTATCCATGCCGACCAGCTCGCGCCCGGCCAGTTTGCGCCTGCCGGCGATCCACACGTCGCTGACCTGGTGGCGGCCGGTGGCGTAGACCAGCTGCGAGATCACGTGGAACAGCGGCTGGGTCTCCAGGTCGCTCAAGCGCACGGCGGCGAAATCGGCCTGCTTGCCCACCTCGATCGAGCCGATCCTCGCCTCCAACCCGATCGCCTTCGCGCCGTTGAGCGTGGCCGCGCGCAGCGCAAACGCCGCGTCGAATGCGGCCGCATCGCCAGCCACCGCCTTGGCCAGCAGCGCGGCGGTGCGCATCTCGCCGAACATGTCCAGGTCGTTGTTGGAGGCGCAGCCGTCGGTGCCCAGCGCCACGTTGACGCCGGCCAGGCGCAGCTTCTCCGCCGGGCAGAAGCCGGAGGCCAGCTTCAGGTTGGACTCCGGGCAATGCACCACCGACACGCCGGCAGCGGCGCAGGCAGCGATCTCGCCGTCGGTCAGCTGGGTCATGTGCACGGCGATCAGGCGGTCGTTGACCAGGCCCAGCTTCTGCAGCCGCTGGAACGGGCGCAGCCCGCTCCTGGCCTTCTCGTCCTCGACTTCGTGCGCGGTCTCGTGCGTATGCAGGTGCACCGGGATGTCGAGCTGGTCGGACAGCACGCGGATGCGCTCGAAGCTCTCGTCCGACACGGTATACGGCGCATGCGGCGCAAACGCGGTGCTGATCAGGTGGTCGCCGCGGAAGCTGTCGTGCACCGCGCCGGCACGCTCGAAGTATTCGTCCTGGGTCTTCGCCCACGCGGTGGGGAACTCGATCACCGGCAGACCGACCACCGCGCGGAAACCCAGCTTGCGGTAGGTGGCGCCGATCACGTCGGGGAAGAAGTAGTTCTCGTTGGCGCAGGTGGTGCCGCCGCGCAGCATCTCGGCCACCGCCAGCTCGACGCCGTCGCGCACGAACTCGGTGCCCATCACCTTCGCCTCGGCCGGCCAGATGTGCTGCTGCAGCCACACCATCAGCGGCAGGTCGTCGGCGAGGCCGCGCAGCAGGGTCATCGGGTTGTGCGTGTGGCTGTTGACCAGGCCGGGGATCAGCGCGTGCTCGCCCAGTTCGACGCGCTCGCGCGGCGCGTAGGCGAGCCGCGCGTCGGCGATCGGCAGCACGGCCACGACGCGCTCGTCCTGCACCACCACCGCATGGTTCTCCAGCACCACCGCATGCGGCTCGACCGGCACGACCCAGCGTGCCTCGATCATCAGGTCGACGGGCTGTGGGGGCATCTGGCTCATCGCTCACTCACTCTGCAAAGGTATGGATACGAGATGGGGCGGCACGCCTTGCGGCGCCCGCCCCATGTTCGCGATCCCCGCTTCAGCAGGGACTGCACGCCGGCAAGGACGTGAGGTTCGCCCACGCGCCGGCGCCTCACTTCACGCGACTGTCGTACTCACCGGTGCGGGTATCGACCTTGATGACTTCGTCCTGGTTGACGAACAGCGGCACGCGCACCACGGCGCCGGTCTCCAGCGTGGCCGGCTTGCCGCCGCCGCCCGAGGTGTCGCCGCGTACGCCCGGGTCGGTCTCGGTGATCTTCAACTCGACGAACTTCGGCGGCTGCACGGCGACGATGCCGCCGTTGAACAGCGTGATCACGCACTCTTCCTCGCCCTTGAGCCACTTCCATGCATCACCCATCGCGGCCAGCGTCGCCGGCACCATCTCGAAGGTTTCCATGTTCATGAAGTGCCACAGCCGATCCTTGCCGAGGCCATCGATGAAGGAAAGCTGCATGTCGGTATCGGTGACATCGGCTTCCTCGAACGAGTCGCTGGACTTCAGCGTCTGCTCGGTGGTGCGGCCGTCCTTCAGGTTGCGGATGCGGATACGGGTGAACGCCTGCCCCTTGCCCGGCTTGACGAAGTCGGCCTCGGTGATGATCCACGGATCACCGTTGTGGAGGATCTTCTTGCCCGTTTTGACGTCATTGAGGCCAAGGGTCGCCATGCGTTGTCTGCTCCGGAGGTAAAACCGCCCGTCGGGCGGTTAAAATGGGTATCTGCCGCGGGCATCATGGCCCGCTCAAGGCCCGACATGATAACCGCAAGCCCCAGCGCCCGCCTATCTTCACCCGCCGCAGACTGGCGCGAACTGTGGCGGGATGCCATCACCGACGCCGCCGAGCTGCTTCAGGCCGTGGGCCTGGGCGACCGCCCCGACCTCATTCCTGCCGACGATGCCGGCTTTGCCCTGCGCGTCCCGCGCGGGTTTGTCGCCAGGATGCGCCAGGGTGACCCCTTCGACCCCCTGCTGCTGCAGGTGCTCCCGCAGCGGGCCGAGCACGATCGCGTCGAGGGCTTCACGACCGACGCGGTGGGCGACATGGCCTCCCGCGCCGGGCACGGCCTGCTGCACAAGTACGACGGACGCGCGCTGCTGATCGCCAGCGGCAGCTGTGCGGTGAATTGCCGCTACTGCTTCCGCCGGCACTTCCCCTACGGCGAGGAGATCGCCGCAGCCGGGCAATGGCGCGAGGCGCTGGCCCACGTGCAGGAGGATCCTTCAATCCGCGAGCTGATCCTCTCCGGCGGCGACCCACTGGCGCTGGCGACGCACAAGCTCGACGAACTGACCCGGGGCCTGGCCGAACTGCCGCAGGTCATCCGGCTGCGCATCCACACCCGCCTACCGGTGGTGCTGCCGGAGCGCATCGACGACGCCTTCATCGCCTGGCTGGCGGCCCTGTCGCTGCAGAAGGTGGTGGTGCTGCACGCCAACCACGCCAACGAGATCGACGCCAGTGTCGACGCCGCCTGCGCCCGCCTGCGCGCGGCCGGCGCCACCATGCTCAACCAGTCCGTGCTGTTGCGTGGGGTCAACGACGACGCCGACGCACTGGCCGAACTGTCCGAGCGGCTGTTCGCCGCCGGCGTGCTGCCGTACTACCTGCACCAGCTCGATCGCGTGCAGGGGGCCGCGCATTTCGAGGTCAGCGACAGTCGTGCCCTGGCGCTGATGGAGGCGCTGCGTGCCCGCCTGCCGGGCTACCTGGTGCCCCGGCTGGTACGCGAGGTGGGCGGCGATGCATCCAAACGCCCCCTGTGAACCGGGCAGCGGTCATCATTGGATGATTTTCCCGCTGGCGGCTGTGGACGGAATCCGCTACAAACACTGACTGCGGCTGACCGCGGCACCCGCCCAGCGTCGCCTGCGATGATCAACGGACAGCACCACGCCCCATGAAAAAAGATTTCGTCATCAAGATCCTCTTTGTCGAAAGTTCGCTGGAAGAGGCCGAACAGATCATCAGCCTGCTGCGCAATACCGGCATCGCCGTGCGCCCGGCCCGTGCCACCAACGCGGAGCAGATGCAGGCCGCGGTGAACGAGCTGGAACCGGACGTGGTGATGTTCGACCCGGCGATCACCAGCATCAGCCTGGAGGACGCCGTCAAGGTGCTCGATGCGTACGGCCGCGATTACTCGCTGCTGGGCCTGGTCAACGCGATCGACAATCAGATCGTGGCGGACCTGTTCGTGCACGGCGCCCGCGGCGTCGCCTCGCGCAGCCAGCCGAAGCAGCTGATCGCGGTGCTGCAGCGCGAATTCGAGTCGCTGCAGACACGACGCCAGGTGCGCCGTCTGGAGACCTCGCTGCGCGAATCGGAGCGACGCTGCGACGCACTGCTCGACTCGTCCACCGACGCGATCGCCTACGTGCACGAGGGCATGCACGTGCGCGCCAACCAGGCTTACCTGGAGACCTTCGGCTACGACAGCTTCGACGACCTGCTCGGGCTGCCGGTGCTGGACATGATCGACTCGGCCCATGCCGACGAGTTCAAGACCCTGCTGCGCGGCCACGCACGGCAGGAAAAAACGCCGTCCCAGCTCACCCTGCACGCGCGCCGCGCCGACGGCAGCCAGTTCGACGCCACGGTGGAGTTCGCACCAGCCACGTTCGAGGGCGAACCCTGCCTGCAGATCGTGTTCCGCCGGCAGCAGGTCGACCAGGCCATGCTGCAGCAACTGCAGCGCGACCCGGTCACCGGCCTGTTCAATCGCGCCCGCATGCTGGAATCCATCGACGACGCCGTCACTGCGGCGGCCAAGGGCAAGAAAGGCCAGTCGCTGCTGCTGATCGAACCGGACAACTGGGCCTCGCTGGTGGGCGGCATCGGCCTGGGCAAGGCCGACGAACTGCTGGCCGGCTTCGCCGACCGTATCCGCATGCTGCTCGGCGCCGACGATGTCGCCGGCATGCTCGCCGAGCACACCCTCGGCGTGGTGCTGGACACGCGCGCGGACGAGGCCATCAAGGAGTGGATCGCCAAGCTACAGCACAGCGTCAGCAACGAGATCTTCGACGCCGGTTCGCGCTCGATCACGGTCACCGCCAGCATCGGCGGCAGCCTGCTCGGCGAGAAGAACGCCAACACCGAACTGCTGCTCAACCAGGCCAGCCAGGCCCTGCGCACGGCGCAAAGCCTGGGCGGCAGCCAGGTCGAGCTGCACGACCCGGCCGCACGCGAGAAGGCCGACGAGGAACGCGAGCGCTACTGGCTGGAGCTGCTGCGCAAGGCGCTCACCGGCGAAGGCCTGGTGCTGTACCACCAGCAGACCATCAGCCTGCAGGACGCCGAAGGCGACTATTCGGAGATCCTGCTGCGCATGAATGGCCCGCAGGGCGAGGTGTTGCCCGGCTTCTTCATGCCGATCGCCGAAAAGCACGGCCTCACCGGCGCGATCGACCGCTGGGTATTCGGCCAAGCCATCAAGGCGCTGCAGGATCGTGAAGGCCAGGGCCAGCAGACCACGTTCTTCGTCAAGCTCACTGCCGCATCGCTGCAGGACGACAGCCTGCTGGCGTGGCTGGGCGATCGGCTGAAGCAGGCTGGACTGAAGCGCGGCCAGCTGGTGCTGGAGATGACCGAGAGCAAGGTGATGACCCTGCTGCGCCCGGCGCAGGAGTTCGTCAACGGCTGGAAGAAGCTGGGTGGCCGCTTCGCGCTGGAGCAGTTCGGCTCGGGCCTGAACTCGTTCCAGTTGCTCAACCACATCGACGCGGACTACCTGAAGATCGACCGCAGCTACATGGCCGACCTGCCGCAGCACCCCGAAAGCCAGAAAAAGGTCACCGAGATCTGCCAGCAGGCCCACGAGCTGAAGCGCCAGACCATCGCCGAATGGGTCGAGGATGCCACCAGCACCTCGTTGCTGTTCGCCTGCGGTGTGGATTTCGTGCAGGGCAACTTCCTGCAGCAGCCGCAGCGGCTGGAGTAAGTCTCTCCGGCAAATCGCGCCACGGCCCTTGTTCCGGCCACAAAAAACCCGCGGATCGCTCCGCGGGTTTTTCATGCTGCAGCAACTGCGGAGCGGATTACTCGGCAGCAGCAGCCGCGGCGGCCTTCGCGTTCGCCTTGGCGGCGGCAGCGGCGGCGATGTCTTCCTTGATGCGGGCGGCCTTGCCTTCCAGGCCACGCAGGTAATACAGCTTGGCGCCGCGCACCTTGCCCTTGCGCTTCACGGTCACCGAGTCGATGGCCGGGCTGTGTGCCTGGAACACGCGCTCCACGCCGGTACCATGCGAGATCTTGCGCACGGTGAAGGCCGAATGCAGGCCGCGGCTGCGCTTGGCGATGACGATGCCCTCGAACGCCTGAACGCGCTCGCGGTTGCCTTCCTTCACCTTGACGTTGACCACCACGGTGTCGCCGGGGCCGAAGTCCGGCAGCTGGCGGGTGATCTGCTCGGATTCGAACTGTTCAATGATCTTGTTCATGGCGCACCTGTCGGTTCACGTAAATCGATATCAATGTTGCGGCCACTCGGCCACACCGTCTTGCCGTGTCTGCTCTTGCGAGACATGTTCGCGGCGGAATTCGTCCAGCAGTGCACGGGATGCCGCATCCAGCCCACGCTGTGACAACAAGTCCGGGCGGCGCAACCAGGTTCGTCCCAGCGATTGCTTGAGGCGCCAGCGGGCAATCGCCGCGTGGTCACCGGACAGCAATACTTCCGGTACATCACCCAGCGCATCGTGCACCGGTTTTCCATAATGCGGACAATCCAGCAGGCCATCCGAGAATGAATCCTGCTCGGCCGACTGCGCGTCGTTCAACGCGCCGTCCTGCAAACGCCCCACCGCGTCGATGATCACCGCGGCGGCGAGTTCGCCGCCAGACAGCACATAGTCGCCGATGGAGAGCTCCTCGTCGACCTCGTGCGCCAGCAGGCGCTCGTCCACACCTTCGTAACGCCCACAAAGCAGGGCGATGCGCGGCAACTTCGCCAGCGCTTCCACCCTGCCCTGCGTCAGCCGCGCTCCCTGCGGACTGAGATAAACCAGATGCACCGGCTCCGGTGCCGCCGCACGTATGGCCACCAGGGTCGTGCGCAACGGCTCGATCATCATCACCATGCCCGGACCGCCGCCATATGTGCCGCTGTCCACGCTGCGGTGCTTGTCGGTGGCGTAGTCGCGCGGGTTCCAGGTTTCCACCTGCAGCAGCTCGCGTTGCTGCGCGCGTCCCACGACTCCGACGGCGGCACACTGGCGCACGAAGTCGGGAAACAGGCTGACGACATCGATGCGCATGATCCTTGATCCTCTGCCCACAAGCCGGCGACGTCAGAATTCGGGATCCCAGTCCACCACCATGCGCCCTGCGGACAAGTCCACCGAACGCACATACGAACCCTGGATGAAGGGAACCAGCCGCTCGCGCGCCCCGTCCCTGACCACCACCACGTCGTTGGCACCGGTGGCGAACAGGTGACTGACCCGCCCCAGCTTCACGTCTTCCGTGGTGACGACCTCAAGTCCTTCGAGATCGACCCAGTAATACTCGCCTTCCGCCGGCGGTGGCAGTTGCTCGCGGGCGACATGGATGTCGGTACCGATCAGCGCTGCCGCCTGCTCCCGGTCGTTCACCCCGGGCAATTGGGCCACCATGCCCTTGCCCTGCGCACGACCCTTCACCCCGCTGACCTGCGTCTCCATGCCGGGCGCTGCACCGAGCAGCCACGGCTGGTAGTCGAAGATCCGCATGCGCGGCTCGGCCCAGGATTCGATCTTGAGCCAGCCCTGCACGCCGTACAGCCCGACGATGCGCCCGATCGGGACGCGCCGACCGGCTGCAGCCATGACTCAGGCAGCCTGCTGCTTGCCGGCTTCCTTGACCAGGGCGGCGACCTTGTCGGTCAGCTGGGCACCCTTGCCGACCCACTCCTGCACGCGGGCGACGTTCAGCTCAAGGCGCTTGTCCTTGCCCGACGCGACCGGGTTGTAGAAGCCCACGTTCTCGATATTGCGGCCGTCGCGCTTGTTGCGCTGATCGGTCACGACGACGTGGTAGAACGGACGGCCCTTGGCGCCACCGCGCGAAAGACGAATCTTGACCATGGTAAAACTCCAGAATTGCCGAACCGGCGGCAGGCACACGAGAGCCGTGCGCGGTAAACGGGGTATTTTAGGGGCGTAATCGGGAAAAGGGAATAGGGAATCGGAAAAGCAGCCTCGCGCCGCGCCCCCCGCCCTCAGCGCATCGGCGGCAAACCACCCATGCCACCCATGCCCTTCATGGCGCCGCGCATCTGCCGCATCAGGCCCTTGGTGCCGCCCTTGGACAGCTTGGACATCATCTTTTCCATCTGCATGTACTGCTTGAGCAGGCGATTGACGTCGGCCGGCTGGGTGCCGGAACCACGCGCCACGCGGGCGCGACGCGAGCCATTCAGCAGATCCGGATGGCGGCGCTCTTTCTTCGTCATCGAGCAGATGATCGCGATCATCCGGTTCATCTCGCCATCGTTGACCTTGGATTTCACGCTGTCCGGCAGGCTGGACACGCCGGGCAGCTTGTCCATCAGGCCGGCCAGGCCACCCATGTTGCCCATCTGCTCCAGCTGGTCCTTCATGTCGTTGAGGTCGAAGCGCTTGCCCTTCATCACCTTCTGGGCCAGCTTCTGCGCCTTGTCCTGGTCGACCTTGCGCTCGACCTCCTCCACCAGCGACAGCACGTCGCCCATGCCGAGGATGCGCTGGGCCAGGCGGTCGGGATGGAACGGCTCCAGCGCATCGCTCTTCTCGCCGGCGCCGAGGAACTTGATCGGCTTGCCGGTGACGTAGCGCACCGACAGCGCCGCGCCGCCGCGGGCGTCGCCATCGGTCTTGGTCAGGATCACGCCGGTCAGCGGCAGCGCCTCGTTGAACGCCTTGGCCGTGTTGGCCGCGTCCTGGCCGGTCATCGAGTCGACCACGAACAGGGTCTCGATCGGCGTGATCGCGGCGTGCAGGGCCTTGATCTCGGCCATCATCGCCTCGTCCACGTGCAGGCGACCGGCGGTATCGACGATCAGCACGTCGACCACCTCGCGGCGCGCGGCGGCGATCGCATCCTTCGCGATCTGCACCGGATCCTGGCCCGCCGCCGACGGGAAGAACTTCACCCCGACCTGCTCGGCCAGCGTGCGCAGCTGCTCGATCGCGGCCGGACGGTAGACGTCGCAGCTGACCACCATCACCTTTTTCTTCTTGCGCTCGGCCAACAGCCGCGCCAGCTTGGCCACCGTGGTGGTCTTGCCGGCGCCCTGCAGGCCGGCCATCAGCACTACCGCCGGCGGCTGCTGGGCCAGATTCAGTTCGGTATTGGCGGTGCCCATCACCACGGTCAGCTCGTCGCTGACCACCTTCACCAGCGCCTGGCCCGGCGACAGGCTCTTGATCACGTCCTGGCCGACCGCGCGCACCTTGATCCGCTGGATCAGCGCCTGCACCACCGGCAGCGCGACATCTGCCTCCAGCAGCGCGATGCGCACCTCGCGCAGGGCCTCGCGGATGTTCTCCTCGGTCAGCCGGCCGCGACCGCGCAGGCGATTGACGGTGATGGAAAGACGTTGGCTGAGCGACTCGAACATGACGGGACCGGCAAACAGGGAAGTGCACGATTATAGCGGACGGACCGCCCCGCTTCGCATGCAAGCCGGCATGGCCCTGTGCGACACTGCGCGGCTATGACCATCCACGTCCTGGCCCTGATCGCCATCGTGCTCTACCTTGCCGCCGCCGCCGGCCTGGCGCGCCCGCTGCTGAGCGGCGGTCAACCGCTGAACCGGCTGGCGCTGGCGCTGGCCGGCAGCGCCGTACTGATCCACGCCGGCATCCTGCTTGGCATGCATCGGGGCGCACTGGACCTGCACTTCTTCGCGACGCTCTCGCTGGTCGCGTTCGTCGTCTCGGCGCTGACCCTGCTGGTGAACGCTTCGCGTCCGGTCGCCGCACTCGGCGTGATCGTGTTCCCGCTGACCGCCGCGCTGCTCGCGGTGGACAGCTTCCTGGCGCCACCCACCCTGCCGCAGCCGATGGACTGGCAGATCAAGCTGCACGTGACGGTGGCCCTGCTCGCGTTCGGCGTACTGTCGATCGCCGCCGCGCTGGCGATCCTGCTGGCGCTCCAGGAGCGGGCGTTGCGCCATCGCCAGTTCGGCCGCTGGCTGCGCGCGCTGCCCCCGCTGACCCTGACCGAGACCCTACTGTTCCGCCTGATCAGCGCCGGTTTCGTGCTGCTCACGCTGACCCTGCTCACCGGCGTGCTGTTCGTCGACAACCTGTTCGGCCAGCACCTGGCGCACAAGACCGTGCTGTCAATCGTGGCCTGGCTGGTGTTCGGCGTGCTGCTGTACGGCCGCTGGCGGCACGGCTGGCGCGGCGTGCGCGCGGTCAACCTGACCCTGATTGGCATGGCCGTGCTGGTGCTGGCGTTCTTCGGCAGCAAGGCGGTGCTGGAACTGGTCCTGCACCGGGGCATGTAGCCGCACGTTCAGCGGCAGGCGTCGATCGCCTCGCTCAAGCGCTCCACCCCGACCACCTCCATCTCGCCGACCTTGCCCTTCTTCGGTGCGTTCGCCTTCGGCACGATCGCGCGGCGGAAGCCGTGGTGAGCAGCCTCCTTCAGGCGCTCCTCGCCGTTCGGCACCGGGCGGATCTCGCCCGACAGGCCGACCTCGCCGAAGGTCACCATGTGCTCCGGCAATGGCCGGTCGCGCAGCGACGACAGCACCGCCAGCAGCACCGGCAAGTCCGCTGCCGTCTCCTGCACGCGGATGCCGCCGACCACGTTGACGAACACGTCCTGGTCGTACGCCGCCACGCCGCCGTGCCGGTGCAGCACGGCCAGCAGCATCGCCAGCCGGTTCTGTTCCAGGCCCAGGGTGACCCGCCGCGGATTGCCCAGCGAGGACTGGTCCACCAGCGCCTGCACCTCCACCAGCAGCGGGCGGGTGCCTTCGCGGGTGACCATCACCGCACTGCCCGACGTTGGCCCCGCGTGCGTGGACAGGAAGATCGCCGACGGGTTCGGCACTTCGCGCAGGCCCTTGTCCGACATCGCAAACACGCCCAGCTCGTTGACCGCGCCGAAGCGGTTCTTGAACGCGCGCAGCACACGGAAACGCGAACCGGATTCACCCTCGAAATACAGCACCGCGTCGACCATGTGCTCGAGCACACGCGGGCCGGCGATGCCGCCTTCCTTGGTGACGTGGCCGACCAGGAACACCGAGGTACCGGTCTCCTTGGCAAAGCGCGTGAGCTTGGCCGCCGACTCGCGCACCTGCGACACCGAACCCGGCGCGGCGGTGAGCAGTTCGGTCCAGATGGTCTGGATCGAGTCGATCACCAGCACTCGCGGGCGCGTCGCCATCGCCTGCTCGAGGATGCGCTCGATGCAGGTCTCGGCCAACGCCTGCAGCGGCTCCAACGGCAGGCCCAGGCGCTGCGCCCGTGAAGCCACCTGCGCCAGCGACTCTTCGCCGGTGACGTAGACACTGGGCAACTGCCCGCCCAGCGTGCCCAGCATCTGCAGCAGCAGGGTCGATTTGCCGATACCCGGATCGCCGCCGATCAGCACCACCGAGCCCTCGACCAGGCCACCACCGAGTACCCGGTCCAGCTCGCCGATACCGGTCAGCGTGCGCGCCTCGGTGGTCAGCGCCACCGCGGTCAGCGGCGTGATGCGCGGCGCGCCGGCGGCCGTGCCGGCGTAGCTGGAACGCTGCGCGCCCACCGACGGCTTCGCCGCCGAAGCCGGCGCCAGCACGATCTCGCTGAGCGTGTTCCATGCGCCACACTCGGCGCACGAACCCTGCCACTTCGGATGTTCGGCACCGCAATCGGTGCAGACATAGGCGGTCTTGGCTTTGGCCATGCGGGGTTGTCCGGCTGGATACGTGGAAGATGCGAGCTTAGCCCGCGATCATCGCAGGCGGCGAGATGCATCGACCCGTGAAGCTGTCAGCTTTCGCCGTCGGCAGCGCGATCCCTGCGGTCAGTCGAACGACCCCACGAACGAATCCGACGCGTAGTTCACGAACTGGGTGTAGTGGCCGAGGAAGGTGAGCTTGCAGGTGTCGGTGGGACCGTTGCGCTGCTTGCCGATGATGATCTCGGCGACGCCCTTGTCCGGCGATTCCTTGTTGTAGTACTCGTCGCGGTAGATGAACATGATCACGTCGGCGTCCTGCTCGATGGCGCCGGACTCGCGCAGGTCGGACATCATCGGGCGCTTGTCGGCGCGCTGCTCCAGCGAGCGGTTGAGCTGCGACAGGGCGATCACCGGCACGTTCAGTTCCTTGGCCAGACCCTTCAGCGAACGCGAGATTTCCGAGATCTCGGTGGCGCGGTTTTCCTTGTTGCCGGGCACCTGCATCAGCTGCAGGTAATCGATCACGATCAGGCCCAGCCCGCCGTGCTCGCGGTGCAGCCGGCGTGCGCGCGAACGCAGTTCCACCGGCGACAGGCTGGGCGTGTCGTCGATGAAGATCTTCGCCTCGGACAACAGCGCGATCGCGTTGGAGACGCGCGGCCAGTCCTCTTCTTCGAGGGTGCCGTTGCGCAGGTGCTGCTGGTGGATGCGGCCGACCGAGGAGATCAGGCGGAACGCCAGCTGCGAGGAGGACATTTCCATCGAGAACACCACCACCGCCTTCTTGCCACCCAGCGCGGCGGCCTCGGCAATGTTCAGCGCAAAGGCGGTCTTGCCCATCGACGGGCGCGCCGCCACGATGATCAGGTCCGACGGTTGCAGGCCGGAGGTGAGCGCATCCAGGTCGGTGAAGCCGGTGCTGACGCCGGTGAGCTGGCCGCGGTTCTCGTAGCGCTCGGTGAGCAGGCGGAACGCGTCCTTCACCGCCTCGCGCATCGAGACGGAATCTTTCTTGCCGCGCGCGCCGGATTCGGCGATGTGGAACACGCGCTGCTCGGCGCTTTCCAGCACTTCGTGCACGCTCTTGCCCTCGGGCCGGTAGCCGTCCTCGGTGATCGAGGTGCCGGCGTCGATCAGCTGGCGCAGCACCGATTTCTCGCGCACGATCTCGGCGTAGGCAGCGATGTTGGCCGCACTGGGCGTGCTGTTGGCCAGCTCGATCAGGTAGCCGGCGCCACCGACCATCTCGGCCATGCCGTTGCTCTCGAACCAGTCGCCCAGGGTCACCGCGTCGCACGGCATGCCCTTGTTCGCCAGCTCGTTGATCGCCCGCCAGATCAGCCGGTGATCCTTGCGGTAGAAGTCATCCTCGGCGAGCCGGTCGGCCACCTTGTCCAGCGCATCCGGTGCCAGCATCAGGCCACCCAGCACCGCCTGCTCGGCATCGATGGAGTGCGGTGGTATCCGCAACGCCTCGATGGCGGGAGAGGAAGGTTTGCGTTCGGGCACGAAGGACATCGACTTACCTCGGAAAATTGCCCCACAATCGGCACGTCATGCGCCGACATTTCGCGGGTAGCCACACGGACACCATGATGCGCGGCGGCGTCTCAACCGTCGAGACAACAAACCTGTGGATAAGCTGTGGGTTGGTGGGGATAAAACCGGGCCACTGCCCGAATCCCGAAAAACAAACGGGCGCCTTGCGGCGCCCGAACGTTTCCGATGAGCTGGAGCTTACTTGTCGCCGACCACGATCACCTTGACGGTGGTGTGGACGTCGGCATGCAGGTGCAGCGCCACGTCGTACTCGCCGGTGTTGCGCAGCGGACCCTCGCCCAGGATCACCTCGCCCTTGTGCACGGCGTGACCGACAGCGGCCAGGGCTTCGGCGATATCGCGCGGGCCGACCGAGCCGAACAGCTTGCCTTCCGCACTGGCGTGCGCGGAGATGGTGACCGACGCATCAGCCAGCTTGACCTTGCGTGCCTCGGCATCGGCCAGCGCCGTGTTGGCCTTCGCCTCGTACTCGGCGCGACGCCGCTCGAACGCAGCCAGATTGGCGGCGTTGACGCGCACGGCCTTGCCCTGCGGCAGGAGGAAATTGCGGCCATAGCCGGGCTTCACGACGACCTTGTCGCCGAGCGTGCCCAGACCGCGGACTTTCTGCAGAAGAATGAGTTCCATGATGCTTCCTTTTCGTTAGCGCCGGTGTGGCCCGACGCAGCCAGAGGACGGTTGTCCGAAGGTTTTAGCTGAAAAGCCAAGCCCGGCCTTGGCCGGGCGAGACACTGACCGCAGCACGGGGCCGCGGCCAGTCACGATCAGACGTCGTGGTTGTCGGTGTACGGCAGCAGCGACAGGAAGCGCGCGCGCTTGATCGCGGTCGCCAACTGGCGCTGGTAGCGCGCCTTGGTGCCAGTGATGCGGCTCGGCACGATCTTGCCGTTCTCGGTGACGTACTGGCGCAGGGTGTTGAGATCCTTGTAGTCGATCTCCTTCACGTCTTCGGCAGTGAAGCGGCAGAACTTGCGGCGGCGGAAAAACTTGGACATGGCTGTGCTCCTGATCAGTCGTCGCTGTCGCGATCGTTGTCGCGGTCGTCACGACCGCCGCGGCCTTCGCCATCACCCTCGTCGTCGCGACGACGGGTGGACTTGGCATCATCCTTTTCCTTCGACTTCAGGATGAAGGACGGCTCGGTGTCGGCTTCGTCACGACGGACCACCAGATGGCGCAGCACCGCGTCGTTGAAGCGAAAGCCCGACTCCAGCTCGTTCAGCGCACTCTGGCTGACTTCGATGTTGAGCAGCACGTAGTGTGCCTTGGCCAGGTTGACGATCGGGTACGCCAGCTGACGGCGGCCCCAGTCTTCCAGACGGTGGATCTTGCCGCCGTCGGTCTCGATCAGCGCCTTGTAGCGCTCGAGCATCGCGGGGACCTGCTCGCTCTGGTCCGGATGGACCATGAACACAACTTCGTAATGACGCAGGGTCATTGTGGGTTGACTCCTTGTGGATGCGGCCTTGCGGCCTCGCAGCCTCCCGCCGATGCGGTGAGGCAAGTGTCCTGTCGGCCCCGGTTGGTGCGGACAGAAGCGGAATTGTACGGCGCCGGCGAAGGTCGGCGCAAGTCATTGATGAAACAGGGGCCCGGCAAGGCGGGCGACGGCCTCCCGGGCCTGCCTCGGGATCGCCCTTCCCGCCTGCCAGCGAATGCCCTGCCGGCCCAGCTCAGCTGACCGTGAAACTCTCGCCACAGCCGCAGGCGCCGGTGGCGTTCGGGTTGTGGAACACGAAGCTGGCATTCAGGCCCTGCCGCTGGAAGTCGATCACGGTGCCGTCGACCAGCGCGAGGCTCTTGTCATCGACGATCAATGGCAAACCGTCCACCTCGACCACCCGATCGCCCTCACCCATCACCTCGGCCAGGTCCACCACATAGGCGAAGCCGGAGCAGCCGGTGCGCTTGACGCCGAAGCGCACGCCGGCGGCGGTCGGGGTGGACGCCAGGAAGTGGCGCATGCGCTCGTTGGCGGCGGAAGTGATGGTGATGCTCATGACGGCAGATCGAACCTCGGAGATGACCCGGAAAGTCGCAGCACGGGCGGCAGCTACATTATCATGATGGTTTGCTCCCATGCGCTGGCGCGCAGGGAACACTCATCCATTACACGTCCAGATGCGGCGTGGCAGCAGGAGTTTCAACCGATGGCCGTGGTCAGTCCGACGCTATGCAGCGTGAAGCAGGCTCTTTCCGGCAAGCTCGACGCCGGCAGCACGGTGACGGTACGTGGCTGGGTGCGCACGCGCCGCGATTCCAAGGCCGGCCTGTCCTTCGTCAACGTCACCGACGGCTCCTGCTTCGATCCGATCCAGGCCGTGGTACCAGCCACCCTGGGCAACTACGAAAGCGAAGTGAAGCACCTCACCGCCGGTGCCGGCGTGGTCGTCAGCGGCACCCTGGTGGCCTCGCAGGGCAAGGGCCAGGCGTTCGAGATCCAGGCGAACGAGGTGATCGTCACCGGCCTGGTCGACGACCCGGAAACCTACCCGATCCAGCCCAAGCAGCATTCGATGGAATTCCTGCGCGAGGTCGCCCACCTGCGCCCGCGCACCAATCTGTTCGGCGCGATCACCCGTGTGCGCCACACCATGATGACGGCGATCCACCGCCATCTCACCGAACAGGGTTTCTTCTGGATCAACACGCCGATCATCACCACCTCGGACGCCGAAGGCGCGGGTGACATGTTCCGGCTGTCCACGCTGGACCTGGCCAACCTGCCACGGCTGCCCGACGGCAAGATCGACTTCCGCAAGGATTTCTTCGGCCGCGAGGCGTTCCTCACCGTGTCCGGCCAGCTCAACGTCGAGGCGTACTGCCTGGCGATGAGCAAGGTATACACCTTCGGCCCCACCTTCCGCGCGGAGAACTCCAACACCGCGCGCCACCTGGCCGAGTTCTGGATGGTCGAGCCGGAGATCGCGTTCGCCGACCTGGCCGCCGACGCCGACTGCGCCGAGGCGTTCCTCAAGGCGATCTTCAAGGCCGTACTGGACGAACGCCCCGACGACATGGCGTTCTTTGCCGAACGCGTGCAACCGGACGCGATCACCCGCATGGAGGCGTTCATCGCCAAGCCCTTTGAACGCATCGACTACACCGACGCGATCGAGATCCTGAAGAAGTCCGGCGAGAAGTTCGAATACCCGGTGGCCTGGGGCATCGACCTGCAGACCGAGCACGAACGCTACCTGGCCGAGAAACATATCGGCCGCCCAGTGGTCGTGATGAACTACCCCGAGGCGATCAAGGCGTTCTACATGCGTCTGAACGATGATGAGAAGACTGTCGCGGCGATGGACGTGCTGGCACCGGGCATCGGCGAGATCATCGGCGGCAGCCAGCGCGAGGAGCGGCTGGAATACCTCGACCGCCGCATGGTCCAGTTCGGCCTCGACCCCGCCGCCTACGGCTGGTACCGCGACCTGCGCCGTTATGGCACGGTGCCGCATGCCGGCTTCGGCCTCGGCTTCGAACGGCTGCTGGTCTATATCTGTGGCCTGTCCAACATCCGCGACGCCATCCCCTATCCCCGTGCCGCCGGAACGGCCGAATTCTGAGCAATCCAACTGCCATGTCGCTTCGACTCCCTGTCATCGCCGCCGTACTGGCCTTCGCCGCCCTGCTGGGCGGCTGCCATAACGCCAAGGCCTTGCTGCCGCCGAACCTGCGCCCGCCGTCGGAAAACACCGGCGACGCGCTGAAGCTCGCCCAGTTGCAGCTGATGCAGGCCTCGCCGTGCTGCAGCAGCTTCGCCGACTTCTCCTATCGCAGCATGCTGCCGTGGCAACCGGAGAAGTTCGTACTGGGCAGCGGCAGCATGGTCGCCAACCTCAACGGCACGCAAAGCTACTTCCTCGCCTTCCGCCTGCCGACCGGCGTGAAACTGCCGTACAAGGTCGCCATGAAGTCGGAATTGAACGGTCGCTGGCTGCACGCCAGCTACCTGTTCGCACCTACCATCGTGCTGCTGGACGAGGGCTTCCAGCCGATCCGTTCCGAGGATATCGGGCTGTGTGAGCACATGGGCTGGGGCGACGAGACCACTGGCGCCTTCGGCAGCCTGAGCATCGACAGCGCACAGGCGCACTACCTGCTGGTCTACAGCTCGGCCGAACAACAGTCGGGCAAGACCTACTGGGAGCAGTCACCGGCCTCGTTCTCCAGCTCCAGCGCCGCATCCCTGAAGATGAATTCCGCCGGCAGCTTCAGCATCCCGCACGGCCCGGACGGCACGCTGTGGGTCGGCATGATGAACAAGACCTACGAGAAGGCGCTCGGCAACGCGATCTGCAAGAAGGCCGCGAAGGGCGATGGCGTGCTGAATACCCTACGCACCGCGCTGCCGCTGCCCTGGAGCGGCGGTAACGGCGGCAAGACCGGCCACAGCCCGCCATGATCGCCCTCTATCTTGCGCTGCTGGCGAGCGGCGTCAGCCTGTTCGTGCTGTCGTACGTGGCGCCGTTCCGGGCTGCCGCGCTGCTGCGCACACGCTACCCGCAACACTGGCAGGTCATCGCCACGGCCGCGCAAGGCCGGCTTTCCGGGTTCCGCATCTGGGCCAGCATGCAGCAGGTGCTGCGCTCTCCAGCGCTACCTGCACTGGGCGATCCGGCGATCAACCGCTGGCGTCTGGTCTGGCGTTACAGCCAGTGGCTGGGCTGGCTGTGCTGGCTCGCCGCGCTGGCGATGCGGCTGTGGCTGCACTGAGGGAACAAGCATGCAACTGGATCTGGGTGGACGTCACGCGCTGGTCTGCGGCGCCTCGCAAGGCATCGGCCGCGCCTGCGCGATCGAGCTGGCCGAGCTTGGCGCCAGCGTCACCCTGCTGGCGCGCTCGGCCGACAAGCTCAGGGACGTCGCCGAAAGCCTGCCACGCATGCATTCCGGGCAGCGGCACGACTGGCGCTGCGTCGACATGCTGGACACCGCCGGCCTGCAGGCAACCGCGGCCGGGATCACCGCCGATGCCGCAGTACACATCCTGATCAACAACACCGGCGGCCCGCCGGGCGGCCCCGCCTACAGCGCGGAACCGGAAGCGTACGAAACGGCGTTCCGCCAGCATCTGCTGGCCGGCCAGGTCCTGCTGCAGGCGCTGCTTCCCGGCATGCGCGCCAGCGGCTACGGTCGCCTCGTCAACGTGATCTCCACCTCGGTGAAGGAGCCGATCGCCGGCTTGGGCGTATCCAATACCGTGCGCGCCGCCGTCGCCGGCTGGGCCAAGACCCTGTCCGCCGAACTGGCCGCTGACGGCATCACGGTCAACAACGTGCTGCCGGGCTACACCCGCACCCAGCGCCTCGACGGGTTGCTCGCCGCGCAGGCCGCCGCCAGCGGACGCAGCGAGGACGCAATCGCCCAGGCCATGCTCGCCTCGGTGCCGGCCCGCCGCTTCGGCGAAGCCGGTGAAGTGGCCGCAGTGATCGCGTTCCTGTGCACGCCCGCCGCCGCCTACGTCAACGGCGTCAGCATCGCGGTGGATGGCGGCCGCACCCGCGCGTTGAGCTGAGCCGCTCGTCCCGCACCTGCCGCATACGCCGGCGTCCGGTGCAATTGCGGCACGCTGGTTTTAAGCTTGCACGGATGCCTACCCCGCGCCTAGCCAACCTGATCGACGGCCACCTGCTGGCGCCGCAACACGATGCATGGCTGGAAGTGCACGAGCCGGCCACCGGGTCGGTGTTCACCCACTGCCCCGACTCCGATGCAACGGATGTCGCCGCCGCAGTCGCTGCCGCCCACCGCGCCGCGCCCGGCTGGGCCGGCACGCCGATCGAGCAACGCGCACGCCTGCTGCAGCGACTGGCCGACCTGGTCGAGGCGCGACTGGAGGAATTCGCGGCACTGGAATCGCGCGACAGCGGCAAGCCGCTGGGCCTCGCGCGCCGGCTTGACATCCCGCGCGCAGTCAGCAACCTGCGTTACTTCGCCGCCGCGATCCTCGGTTGGGGCAGCGAGTCGCACGCGATGGAAGCCGGCGCCACCGGCACCGGCGCGATCAACTACACCTTGCGCCAGCCGCTCGGCGTGGTCGGCTGCATCAGCCCATGGAACCTGCCGCTGTACCTGTTCACCTGGAAGATCGCGCCGGCCCTGGCCGCCGGCAACACGGTGGTGGCCAAGCCATCGGAAGTGACACCGTGCACCGCCGCCCTGCTCGGCGAATTGAGCATCGAGGCAGGCTTTCCGCCCGGCGTGCTGAACATCGTGCAGGGCCGGGGTCCCAGCGTGGGCCAGGCGATCGTGGAACATCCCGCGGTGAAGGCGATCTCCTTTACCGGCAGCACGGCCACCGGCGCACGCATCGCCAGCGCGGCCGCCATGCAGTTCAAGAAAGTCTCGCTGGAGATGGGCGGCAAGAATCCGGCGATCGTGTTCGCCGACGCCGATCTGTCCGACGCGAACCTGGACGCCATCGTGCGCTCGGGCTTCGCCAACCAGGGCGAAATCTGCCTGTGCGGTTCGCGCCTGCTGGTGCAGCGCTCGATCTACGAAACCTTTCGCGAGCGCTACCTGGCGCGCGTGCAGGCGCTGCGCGTGGGCGACCCGCACGACGCCAGCAGCGATCTCGGCGCAATGGTCTCGCAGACGCACTACGCCAAGGTGCTCGGCTGCATCGAACAGGCCCGCGCCGAGGGTGGCCACGTGCTGTGCGGCGGCGAAGCGATCCAGTTGACCGGCCGCTGCGCCAAGGGCTGGTTCATCGCGCCGACCGTGATCGAAGGGTTGCCGTCCGCGGCGCAGACCAACCAGCAGGAAATTTTCGGGCCGGTAGTCTGCCTGATTCCGTTCGAGGACGAAGCAGAGGCACTGGCGATCGCCAACGACAGCCGCTACGGACTGGCCGCCTCGCTGTGGACGCAGGACCTCGCCCGCGCGCACCGGCTCGCAAGCCGGCTCGAATTCGGCATCGTGTGGATCAATTGCTGGCTGCTGCGCGACCTGCGCACGCCGTTCGGCGGCGTCAAGCAGTCCGGGCTCGGCCGCGAAGGCGGCAACGAGGCGCTGCACTTCTTCACCGAGCCAAAAAACATCTGCATCGCCTACGCTCCCGCACCGTAGCGCGCTGCGCCGCTTGCCCATCCGAGGACCTGGAATTTCGATGAACTCACTGAAAGATCTGCTTGCCAACAACCGGCGCTGGGCTGCCCAAGTCACTGCGCAGGACCCGACCTTTTTCGAGCAACTTTCGCAGCAGCAGGCGCCGCGCTACCTGTGGATCGGCTGCTCGGATTCGCGCGTGCCTGCCACCCAGATCGTCGACCTGCCGCCGGGCGAGATCTTCGTGCATCGCAACGTCGCCAACGTGGTGGTGCACACCGACCTCAACGCGCTCAGCACCATCCAGTTCGCCGTCGACGTGCTGCAGGTGAAGCACATCCTGGTAGTGGGCCATTACGGCTGCGGCGGCGTCGGCGCGGTGCTGAAGGAAAGCCGCCTGGGCCTGATCGACAACTGGCTGCGGCACATCACCGACATCGCCATGAAGCACGCCGACAAGCTCGATCCGGCGCAGTCGTTCGCGATGCGCCACGCCCACCTGTGCGAACTGAACGCACTGGAGCAGGCGCTCAACGTGTGCCACACCACGGTGGTGCGCGAGGCGTGGGAGCGCGGCCAGCAGCTGGCCGTGCACGCATGGATCTACGGGCTGGACGATGGCCACATCCACGACCTGGGCCTGGACGTGCGCAGCCGCGAGCAATTGCCCGAGGCCTACCACCAGGCGATAACCCAGCTCACCCGTCGCTGGGAAGGCGCGGAGTGAGCAGCGACAGCATCCGCACCGACACCGCCCCCGCGCCGGTCGGCGCCTATCCGCACGCGCGACGTGTCGGCAACCTGCTGTTCCTGTCCGGCGTGGGCCCGCGCCAGCCCGGCAGCAACACGATCCCCGGCAACGTGCATGACGTGGATGGGCGACTGGTCGACTACGACATCGAGGCGCAATGCCGGCAGGTGTTTGCCAACGTGCGCGCGGTGCTCGAAGCCAGCGGCGCGCACTGGGAGGACCTGGTCGACGTCACCGTGTTCCTCACCGACATGCAGCGCGACTTCGCCACCTACAACCGCCTCTACGCCGAACACTTCGCAGGCGTCGACGCCTGCCGCACCACGCTGGGCATCAGCGCGCTGCCTACACCGATCGCGATCGAGCTGAAGTGCATCGCGGCGTGGCCGACGTCGCCGCGCTGAGTCCCCCTGGAACGGCGCGCAGACAGAACGCGCACATGAAAAACCCCGCCGGCTGTGCACCAGCGGGGCCTCGATCCACTACGACACGATCAACCCGCCGTCGACGCCGCCGCCGGCGCTGCCTCTGCAGCAGCCGCCTTCTTGTGGCTCTTGTGATGATGGGACTTGTGGTGCGACTTGTGGTGCATGGTTGTCTTCGGCGCAGTGTCCGCCGCCGCCGCGGGAGCCGCAGCCGGGGCTGCCTGCGCCGCAGGAGCGGCCGCCTGCGATGCAGGGGCAGCTTGGGCCAACACGGAACCGGAAAGCACAACGCCAGCCACAAGCAGGGAAGCGATCAGAAGTTTACGCATCATGATGTCGAGCCTCGGACGATTAAGGTATCGCGAACCCGGCCGGAACCCGGCAACTCGGGTGGCGCGACAAACCGACGATGCGACGGTGAAGGCATACCAAAGCTGAACGGAACGCGCGGCTTCCTGCCCGATGCACGCAGCGGATCTTGACTTTCACCGCATCCGATCGAAATCGCATTTACTTGCGATCAGGCCAGACAGACCTGCAGCATACGGCCGATCAGCTCCTGTACCGCAGGTGCTTGCGCCTCGTCGTACGCGAAGCTTTCCTCGTCCATGTAATTGAGCTGCGCCAGTTCCAGTTGTACAGCCTGCACGCCGGTCGCGGGCGTGCCGTAATGACGCGTGATGTAGCCGCCCTTGAAGCGGCCGTTGACGGCAAAGCTGAAACGCGACTGCGACTCCAGGCAAGCCTGCAAGCGGGCCTGCAGCGCGGGGGTGCAGCTTGCCCCAGCCGCCGTGCCGAGATTGAAATCCGGCAGCCGCCCCTCGAACAGCATGGGTACCCGGCTGCGGATCGAATGCCCTTCCCACAGCACCGCCCGGCCATGCGCCGCACATAGCCGCGTAAGTTCCTGCGCGATGGCCTGGTGGTAGGGCCGCCAGTCATCGTTTATCCGCCGTTGGATTTCGGCTTCATCCGGCTCATGGCCATCCTGGTACAGGGGCTCCCCGTCGAAGCCGATCAGTGGCACCAGGCCAGTCTCGCGCTGCCCCGGATACAGCGCATGGCCATCGGCGGGGCGGTTAAGGTCGATGACATAGCGCGACACCACCGGCTTCAGCACGCTGGCGCCCAGCGCCCGGGCCAGCGGCTCGTACAGCCGGGCCACGTGCCAGTCGGTGTCCGGCGCGCGGCGCGCGGCCGGATGCATCCGTGCTGCGATGCCGTCGGGGATGAAACTGCCATCGTGCGGCAGGCTGATCAACAGCGGTGCACGGCCGCGCTGCAAGGTGAACGTGGTCATCGGCACATTGTACCCAGTCCATCGACCCACTCCTTTCGTCGGGCGCGGGCGGAGCTTGCCTGCCGGGGTCTGCGCAGGCACGCTAGCCACGAATCATCCAGGGGATTGTGCATGCCGGCCAGAGTGCTTTTCCGAGTGATTTCCGTGGCGCTTTGCATGGCCACGCCCCTGGCCTCATCGGCGCTGGCGCAGGATTTCAGCCCTGCCGCCATCGAGATGTTCCATGCGCTGCGGCAGCAGCCCAACGACCTGGCCCGCTACGTCTTCCTGGTCAAGACCGTGCAGGAGCTTCCCGCCGCCGACCGACCGCTCGGGATGCAGATGTTCGCCTCGGTCGAGAACGAACTGGGCCTTTACAACGAGGCGCTGCGCGACTTCCCGTTGAAGAGCCACGTGGCCGTGGACATGACCATCCCCACGGCGACACAGGCGACACCACGAGCAAGCTGTATCTGCGGCCCGGCCGCTATCGTTTGCGCGCATGGGACATTCGCGGAAAAACCCTCTCCGAGCAGCTCATCACGGTCAACCCGCGTTAGAGCCTGAGCATGCTCTCCGGCTGCCCCGCGTCGCGATCGCACGGCTTGCGTGGAACCCCGGGGAAATCTAGTCTGGATACGGGTAACGCATCGCATGGGAAAGATGATGCCTCAGCGCCTGTCTGCCGCCACATGGATCCTGCTGACGCTCGCCGCCGTTTGCGCCGCAGCCCACGCCGCGCAGAAAAGGCCGCCGTCGAACCTGTTTGATGAATTGCAGCCGTTGACCGGGGAACTGGCCCGGTACAACTACCTCATCGCGGCAATGCCCCGCTTGACCGGCAACGAGCGGATGCTCGCCCAGCAGCTGCTGGCATTCTGCGAAAACGAACTGGGGCTCTACAGCGAGGCGGTTCGCGATTTCCCGCTGCGCAACGACCTGCCAGAAGAACTGACTCCCCCGCGAGCCGACACCTGGCAGGCGGTGGACGGAGTCGACGCCATCGTCGCGCTGGCCCGCAACCGGCGCATCGTGATGGTGAACGAGGCTCACCACGACGGACATACCCGCGAACTGACCCTGATACTTCTCCCCCGCCTGCGTGCGGAAGGCTTCACGTACTTCGCCGCCGAAGCCCTCGACAGGCGGGATGTATCACTCACGAAACGCGGCTACCCGGTAGCCACCAGTGGCAGCGAATATCTCCATGAGCCGCTGTATGGCGACATCGTGCGCGAAGCCATCCGGCTGGGCTACGTCATCGTGCCCTATGAAGCGGAGGACGCCACGCCGCAGGGGCGCGAGAACGGCCAGGCCCGAAACCTGTACGAGCAGGTCTTCGCCCGGGATCCCAAGGCGAAGCTTTTCGTGCATGCCGGTTACGCGCATGTCGACAAGCAGCGTGGCCGGATTGGCTCGACCAGACCGATGGCGATGCAATTGAGCAAGCTCAGCGGCATCGATCCCCTGTCGATCGACCAGACCGACGTCCGTGAAGAAAACCCCAGCAGCGAGGCCCTGGCGTATCACTCTTTCAGTCACGCCCTGCAGAAATTCGAGACGTTCACGCAAATGGCTCGGCGACGACCGGATCCGAAAGGCCCCGGCGACCTGCCTGCTCGCCCGGTGACCGATGTCTATGCCCGGATCGTCGCCACGTTCCACCCCAGCGGACCGATCGCGCTGCTGCGCATCGACAACCACGCGCCATGGAGCGCCAGGCCCGGCGTATACGACCTCAACATCATCCTCCCGCCGGCCAACCCGGCTCCTTCCGACTACACGCAAGGCCCGCTCTGGCTGTCCCCAAACGGCAAGAGGCTCGCCGTGCTGCCGCCCGCCAACGGCGGTCATCGACCCGACTGGCTCGCCCTCGATGGCCAGCGTATCGCCGTGCCCATCGACAGCGAAGCCTGCGCGAAGAAATTTCCGTGCCTGGTCGAGGCGCACTACGCCAATGAGTCCGCCGATGCCATTGCTGCCGATCGGTATCTGTTCCTGCAGGACGCGAAGAACGTGCTCTACCTGCGCCCGGGCGCCTACCGGCTGCGCAGCATCGGTGCCGATGGGCAGACCGTGAGCGAACACGCCATCCAGGTCGGAGGCCACTGACCGGCCCACTCGACGGTGCCGGTCAGGTCAAGCCTGAATTCCCTGCCCGGCAGGATCGATCCGGACAAACCCAGAAATCGAATTCAAAATGCTTAAGAATCATTTGATTTGCATGTGAATTATTGAATTGGTAACCTCGCCGCATCGCCCGTCGAGGTTGTCTCGTGAGTCTGCAGCCCGCCGCTCCATCCGCCAGCTCGACCGCGTTCCCGCATCGCGCCCGGTTGATGTTGCCAATGCTTGCGGTGGTCATGCTGGCCGCCTGCTCGGGCAATCCGCACCGTCCCCAGTCCACTTACAAATCATCCCGCTCCGCCCTGGCCGATCTGCCGCCGCGCGCGCCCTCGGCGGCCAGTGCCGGCGAGGCGAACGACATCCTGTTCCGTGCGATCGGCCTGGTCGGCACGCCGTATCGCTGGGGCGGCAACACGCCCGCCGGCGGCTTCGACTGCAGCGGCCTGGTCGACTACATCTACCGCACCGCCGCCGGCATCAGGCTGCCGCGCACCTCGCACGACATGGCCTCGATGGATGCCCGCAAGGTGCGCAGGATGACCCAGCTGGCCAGCGGCGACCTGGTGTTCTTCGACATTGGCGGCGCGATCAGCCACGTCGGCGTCTACGTCGGCAAGGGTCGTTTCGTGCACGCGCCGAACAGCGGCGGCACGGTGCGCCTGGACGATATCGACGGGCCGTACTGGGGCAACCATTTCGCCTATGGGAAGCGGGTACTGGATTGAGCGTATTGAGTGGATGTAGAGAGCCGGGCTTGAGGGAAGCCGGAGCCACCCCTCTCTCCCACAGGGATTTCCTGGCGGTCACAACTCTCCCTGAAAGAGGAGAGGGCAAACGAAAAACGGCGCCCAAAGACGCCGTTCTTGCTTTGACTCTTTAATGCCCCACTCAGTGCTCCGCACTGCCCGGCGCGTGAGCGTGGCCGTGGGCGATCTCTTCCTCGGTGGCGTCGCGCACTTCGCCGAGGACCACGTCGAAGTGCAGCGTCTTGCCCGCCATCGGGTGGTTCAGGTCCACGTCGATCGCGCTCATGCCGACCTTGTGCACGGTCACCGCGCGCTGGCCGCCCTGCTTCAGCTGCAGCACGGTGGTCATGCCCGGCTTGAGCCGGTTGGCCTGCGGGAAATACTTCTTCGACATGCGCTGGATCTGGCCTTCCTGGCGCTCGCCGTAACCCTCGGCCGGCGCCACGTCCACGCTCAGCGTCTCGCCGGCCTCGTGGCCTTCCAGCGCCGTTTCCAGACCCGGGATCAGCTGGCCGTGGCCGAGCAGGATCCACAGCTGCTCGTCGCGATCGTGCGAGCTCTCAACCTTTTCGCCATCCACCGTCAGTGTGTAGTGGATTGCGATGACCTTGTCCTTGCCAGCCTTCATTGCCTGTCTCGTCGATGGGATCAAACGGCGGATTCTAGCAGTAGCCCGACGCGTCAGGACTCGCGATGGCCAAAGCCCACGCCGCGCGCCTCCGGCCCCAGCCACAGCAGCAAGGCCAGCAACAGCGCCACCAGCACCATCCACAGCGCCATCGCGAAGGCGAAATCGCCACCATGCCGCTGCGCCAGCCAGGTCTGCGCAGTGGCGGTGACCGCCGCCAGCAGGTTGCCCATCTGGTAGGCGAACCCGGGCAAGGTGCCGCGCACCGCGGCCGGCGACAACTCGTTCAGATGGCTCGGCACCACGCCCCAGGCGCCCTGCACCATCACCTGGATCAGGAAGGCGCCCAGGCCCAGCAGGATCAGCGAGCCGCCGTACATCCACAGCGGAATCACCGGGATCGCCAGCACTGCGGCGATCATCATCGCCTTGCGCCGGCCGATCCGCTCCGACAAGGCGCCGAAATACAGGCCGCCCGCCAGCGCGCCGAGATTGAGCAGCGCCACCAGCACGAAGGCCGTGGTCGAGCCGGTGGGCAGGTGCAGGTTCACCTCCTCGAAGGTGTGGTACATGTCCTGCGAGCCGTGGCTGAACATGTTGAACGCCATCATCAGCAGCATCAGGTAGATGGCCAGCTTCCAGTGCCCGCGCATGGCCTCGAACAGGCCGGGCCGCTGCGCTGCCTGCGCGCCTTCCTGCCAGACCGCCGACTCCGGCACCTTGCGCCGGATGTACAGCACCAGCAGCGCCGGGATCGCGCCGACCACGAACAGGCCGCGCCAGCCGATGTGGTCGACCAGCAGCCAGTTGGCCAGCGCGGCGAGGAAAAAGCCGCACGGATAGCCGCTCTGCAGCAGGCCCGACACCGCGCCACGGGCCTTCGCCGGGATCGACTCCATCGCCAGCGACGCGCCGATGCCCCATTCGCCGCCCATCGCGACGCCGAACAGGAAACGCAGCACCAGCAACGCGGTCAGCGACGAGGCGAAGGCCGTGGCGAACTCGAACAGCGAGAACAGGACCACGTCGAGCATCAGGATCGGCCGCCGCCCGAAGCGATCGGCCAGCCGCCCGAACAGCAGCGCACCCAGCGGCCGCGCCGCCAGGGTCAGGAACAGCGCGTAGGTGACCTGCGCCGTACCCACCTCGAACTCCTTCGCCACCGTGACGATGACGAAGGTCAGCAGGAAATAATCGAACGCATCCAGTGTCCAGCCCAGGAAACTCGCCAGCACCGTGTGCCGCTGGGTGGTATCGAGTTCACGCAAGGGTGCAAGCAGCGACATCGGCCTCTCCTCGAACGGGACGTCGCGCACAGGGTGCGCCGGCGACGATGGTACCCGAGCACCCGATGGCCTAGGCTGCCACCATTGCCGAAAAACCGGGATCCGGATGGACCGCCGCAGCCGCCAGCGCATCGCCCGCCTGTACGACAACCACCTGCAGCGCGGCTACGTCAGGTGCAAGCTGGCCCGCGACCCGGTCTATGCGGCTGCGGCCGCGCTGGTTGCCGACACGACGCTACCCCTGCTCGACATCGGCTGCGGCATCGGCCTGCTCGGCTTGTATCTGCACACGCTCGGCCAGGCCCAAGCCTACCTCGGCGTGGATCACGACGGGCGCAAGATCGCCGCCGGCCAACAGGCCGTGCAGCGCGCCGGACTTGGTGCGCTGATGAGCCTGCGGCATGCCGACGTGGCCGAGCTGCCGACGACGCACGGCCACGTCGCGCTGCTCGACGTGCTGCACTACCTGCCCGCCGAACGCCAGCCCGTCCTGCTGCGGGAGGCCGCCCGGCACCTGGCGCCCGATGGCTGCCTGATCATCCGCAACGTGCTGCGCGAGCCGAACTGGCGCTTCCATGCCACC
This sequence comes from Rhodanobacter sp. B2A1Ga4, assembly GCF_018101315.1. Taxonomy (NCBI): domain Bacteria; kingdom Pseudomonadati; phylum Pseudomonadota; class Gammaproteobacteria; order Lysobacterales; family Rhodanobacteraceae; genus Rhodanobacter; species Rhodanobacter sp. B2A1Ga4. The sequence goes on from NZ_JADBJR010000001.1 coordinate 1,189,368, forward strand.
CGCGTCGAGGAGTTCTTCCTGCGCACCTCCGGCTGGATTCCCGGCGGCGCGCAGCACTATCCGGGCGCCGGCGAAGTACGCGCGCCACTGGAAGACGCCGGGCTCGAGGTGCACATCGAACCACTGCGCGGGCGCACGCCGTTCAACAGTTACCTGATCGTGGCGCGGCCGCATCGCTGAGGCGGCCACGGCATGCCGTTCAGCTTGATCGCACGCGGCGATGACGAATCGGCTATACTCGACAGCGCACCCGTTGCCACGGGTGCTGCGACGCACCGTCGCCCCTTCCCCTTAGTCTGCAACACGGTATGAACACTCCGGGTTGCTCAGGAGTGTTCCATGTCTTTTGATTCGCTGGGCCTTGCGCCCGCGTTGCTGCGTGCGCTTGCCGATTACGGCTACACCCAGCCCACCCCGATCCAGGCCGCCGCGATCCCGCCCGCACTGGAAGGCCACGACCTGCTCGCCGCCGCCCAGACCGGCACCGGCAAGACCGCCGCATTCGCGCTGCCGCTGCTGCAGAAGCTGTCGACCAGCGGCCAGACCATGACCCGCCGCCCGCGCGCGCTGATCCTCACCCCGACCCGTGAGCTGGCCGCGCAGATCCACGAGAACATGCGCGACTACGGCAAGCACATCCAGGTCAGCGCCACCACCATCTTCGGCGGCGTCGGCATGGGCCCGCAGATCAACGCACTGCGCCGCGGCGTGGACATCGTCATCGCCACCCCCGGCCGCCTGATCGACCACATGCAGCAGCGCACGCTGGACCTGTCCGCGGTGGAGACGCTGGTGCTGGACGAAGCCGACCGCATGCTCGACATGGGCTTCCTGCCGGCGCTGAAGCGTATCCTGCAGTCGGTGCCGAAACGCCGCCAGACCCTGCTGTTCTCGGCCACCTTCGCGCCGGCGATCAAGACGCTGGCGATGGACTTCATGCACAACCCGCGCGAGATCTCGGTCTCGGCGCCGAACACCGTCACCACCTTGGTCAGCCATCAGGTGCATCCGGTCGACGCCTCGCGCAAGCGCGACCTGCTGCTGCACGTGCTGTCGGCCGACAGCCGCCGCCAGAGCCTGGTGTTCAGCCGCACCAAGCACGGCGCCGACAAACTGGTAACCTTCCTGAATGCGTCCGGTCTGCGCAGCGCGGCGATCCACGGCAACAAGAGCCAGAACGCGCGCACCCGCGCCCTCGCCGACTTCAAATCCGGCCGCGTCACCGTGCTGGTCGCCACCGACATCGCCGCCCGCGGCATCGACATCGAGCAGCTGCCGATCGTGATCAACTTCGACCTGCCGTCGGTCGCCGAGGATTACGTGCACCGCATCGGCCGCACCGGCCGTGCCGGCATGGAAGGGCTCGCACTGTCGCTGGTCAGCCACGACGAAAGCGGCCTGTTGTTCGACATCCGCAAGCTGCTCAAGCAGGACATCGCGATCACTCCGGTGGCCGGCTACGAGCCGTCCGCGCCGCTGCGGCTGGATGCCGGGGCACCGCGTCCGAAGCAGGGCGGCGGCGGCCAGCGCCAGCAGCAGCGGGCACCGCGTCAGGGCAAGCCCGCTGGCGCGGCGCGGCCGAACGGCTATGCGCCACAGGGTCGCGGCGAGCATGCCGCCGGCAACCAGCGTCGCCGTTCGAGCCATCGCCCTGCCGCCAAGGCCTGAGCAGAATCGGCTTGAGTAACGACGAACATGGCGGCCTGATGGCCGCCATGTTCATTTCAGGCACCCGGAAATTCAGCGCAGGCCCAGCGCCGCCGCGTGATGGCGCAGGTGGTCGTCGATGAAGCTGGTGATGAACCAGTAGCTGTGGTCGTAGCCGGCATGCCGGCGCAGCAGCAGCGGCTGCCCTGCCTCGGCGCAGGCCTGGTCGAACAGTTCGGGTTTCAGCTGCGCTTCGAGGAAGGGGTCGGCCTCGCCCTGGTCGATCAGGATCGTGCCGCCGAAGGTCTGCCGTCGCACCAGCTCGCAGGCATCGTAGTCGGCCCAGCCCGCCGGGTCGTCGCCGAGATAGCGCGGCAGCGCCTTCCTGCCCCATGGCACCCCGCTGGGCGCCACGATCGGCGCGAACGCGGACACCGAGCGGTAGCGTGACGGGTATGTCAGGGCGAGGGTCAACGCGCCATGGCCGCCCATCGAGTGGCCGCAGATGCCGCTGAGCGCCGGGTCCACTGCAAACCGTGCGGCGATCAGCGCAGGCAGTTCGTCCGCCACGTAGCTGCGCATGCGGAAGTGCGCTGACCACGGCGCCGCCGTGGCATCGACGTAGAAGCCCGCACCTTCGCCGAACTCCCAGTCGCCGGTAGCGCCGTCGATGCCGGTGCCGCGCGGGCTGGTGTCAGGCATCACCAGCACCAGGCCCAGCTCGGCAGCCAGTCTTTGCGCACCCGCCTTGATCATGGCGGTTTCCTCGGTACAGGTCAGCCCGGCCAGGAAATACAGCACCGGGCACAGCTGCCGGGTGGCCTGCGGCGGCTGGTAGACGGCAAAGCGCATGGGGCCGGCGCAGGCATCCGAGTGGTGGCGGTAAACGCCCTGGACGCCGCCGTGCAGGCGCTGTTCGGAGATTGTTTCAAGCATGCCCATCGTGGTCTTCGATCCGCTGGCAAAGGCAGCGTTGAGCATAACTGCGGGCCGTCACTTTCGCGTTCAGCAAGAACCGCCACGCGCAAGCGTGGAGACTGTTAGAATGCACGGTCTGCGCGTCGCATTCCCGGCGCTGCCTTCTGTTCCGAGGTTCCCATGCCATCCCCCGTCTCCGACCACGCCCCGGTTCCGTCCGGTTTTGGCGCGCTGGCGCTGCATCCCGACGTTTTGCGCGTACTGGCCGACGTCGGCTATGAATCGCCCTCGCCGATTCAGGCCGCCACCATCCCGCCGCTGCTGGAAGGCCGCGACGTGCTGGGCCAGGCGCAGACCGGCACCGGCAAGACCGCCGCGTTCGCGCTGCCGATCCTGTCGCGCATCGAGCGCAAGCCGGGCAAGCCGCAGGCGCTGGTGCTGGCGCCCACGCGCGAACTGGCGATCCAGGTGGCCGAGGCGTTCCAGACCTACGCCGCGCACCTGCCCGGCTTCCAGGTGCTGCCGATCTACGGCGGCCAGAGCTACGGCCCGCAGCTGCATTCGCTCAAGCGCGGCGTCCACGTCGTGGTCGGCACGCCCGGCCGCGTCATCGATCACCTGGACAAGGGCACGCTGGACCTGTCCGAACTGAAGTACCTGGTGCTCGACGAAGCCGACGAGATGCTGCGCATGGGCTTCATCGACGACGTCGAGAAGGTGCTGCAGGCGACCCCGCCGCAGCGCCAGGTCGCGCTGTTTTCCGCGACCATGCCCACGCAGATCCGCAAGATCGCACAGCGTCACCTGAAGGATCCGGTCGAAGTCACCATCAAGTCCTCGACCACCACCGCGGCGAACATCCACCAGCGCTACTGGTTCGTCAGCGGCATGCACAAGCTCGACGCGCTGACCCGCATCCTGGAGGCCGAGCCGTTCGACGCGATGATCATCTTCGCGCGCACCAAGCAGGCCACCGAGGAGCTGGCCGAGAAGCTGCAGGCGCGCGGCCTGGCCGCCGCCGCGATCAACGGCGACATCGCCCAGGCGCAGCGCGAGCGGGTGATCCAGCAGCTGAAGGACGGCAAGCTGGACATCCTGGTCGCCACTGACGTGGCCGCACGCGGCCTCGACGTGGAGCGCATCAGCCACGTGCTGAACTATGACATCCCGTACGACACCGAAAGCTATGTGCATCGCATCGGCCGCACCGGCCGCGCCGGGCGCAGCGGCGAGGCGATCCTGTTCGTCAGCCCGCGCGAGCGCGGCATGCTGCACGCGATCGAGCGCGCCACCCGGCAGCCGATCGAGCAGATGCAGCTGCCGTCGGTGGAGGTGGTCAACGACGTGCGCATCGGCAAGTTCAAGCAGCGCATCAGCGACATGCTGGCGCAAGGCGACCTCGGCCAGTTCCAGCAGCTGATCGAGCAGTACGAGCAGGAGCACAACGTGCCGGCGGTCGAGATCGCCGCCGCGCTGGCGCGCATCGCCCAGGGCGACCAGCCACTGCTGCTGGCGCCGCCGCCGAAGCGCGAGAAGTACGAACCCGCATCGCGCGAGCGTGTCGAACGCGCGACCCCGCGCGAACGCACGAGCAGCGAGCGGCGCCCGCCGCATGCGCGCGAAACAACCGCCGCCAGCCATCAGCCGCGCGAGTCCAGGTCGCACGAACAGCGGCCACGCGAACACGCCGCGCACGAGCGTGCGGGACACGAGCAGGCACCACCGCGCGACTTCGGCCAGCGTCCGCTGCGTGCGCATGCCACCGAAGAAGGCAAGCGCACGTATCGCATCGAGGTCGGCCACGAGCACGGCGTGAAACCGGGCAACATCATCGGTGCGATCGCCAACGAAGCCGGGCTGGACAGCCAGTACATCGGCCGCCTCAGCATTCGCGACCACTACAGCCTGGTCGACCTGCCCGACGGTATGCCGAAGGAAGTGTTCGAGCACCTGAAGAAGGTATGGGTAGTGCAGCAGCAGTTGCGCATCCACGAGTGGGACGGCAGCGACACCGGCAGCAGCGCAGCGCCGGAGCACAAGCCGGGCGGTTTCAGGAAGCCTGGCAGCTTCAAGCCGCGGCCCGGCGGCGCCAAGCCGCCGCGGCGCAAGTAAGCGCCCCGCGTCGCGTCGCCCGACAAGCGACGGCGCGATGACATGACGCGGGCGGGATCGTCACCGCCGCGAACCCGCCGCATGTCCAGCTGCAGCTCGGCGGTCGAACATCACCCCTCCCGCGAAGCCGGGCGGCTCGACGGGCCGGCACCGGCCACCGTCGCACCCGCAGGCGGCCGTGCGCGATCCGGGATAACCGGCGTCGGACGACCTCTTCACGAAAAATTCCCCTCAAAGCGCTATGACTCCGTCGTTCCGCCTGGAAATCCAGGGGCTCGCGATGCCGACGTCGCGTGAGGGTGGAACGGTCATCGGATCCCTGTCGTGCCTGGCCACCAAAGCTGTGCAACGCCAGTCGCACGCGCCGATCCTTTCCCATGCCGTTACCTCGTGGAGGGGAACCCATGTCATCACGAAACTTGACCGCCTTGAGCATCGCGCTGGGCGCCGTTTTCGGTCTGGCGACAAGCAACCAGGCCTTCGCCGAAAACGCGGCGCCGAAAGTGGAAGTGACGCCTGCCGTGAAACACGACACCTTGCGCTCCCTGCGCGGCACCATGCCGCGCCCGGAAGATTTCTCCAAGAGTCCCCGCATTCACCCGCTGCATCCGCTGCCGCCGCTGGCTCCGGGCAACCAGACCGACGGCGCCTTGCAACACAGCGTCACCGGGGCGTTTGCACCCGCGCTGGGCGCCGGTTTCGAAGGCGTCGGCCAGGGCTTCAGCGGCCCGCAGGGCACCTTCAGCGTCAACAGTGCCCCGCCGGACACCAACGGCGCGGTAGGCGCCACCCAGTACGTGCAGATCGTCAACACCGGCTTCGCGGTGTTCGACAAGGCCAGCAAGGCGGTGGTCTACGGTCCGGTGCAGAGCAACACCCTGTGGTCCGGCTTCGGCGGCCCCTGCGAGGCCGACAACGACGGCGATGCCGTGGTGGTCTACGACAAGGCCGCCAACCGCTGGGTCGTCTCGCAGTTCGCCGTCAGCGCCACGCCGTACTATCAGTGCGTGGCCGTGTCGGCCACCAGTGACGCCACCGGCGCGTACTACCGCTATGCCTTCTCCTACGGCAGCGTCTTTCCCGACTATCCGAAGATGGGCGTCTGGCCGGATGGCTATTACGAAACGTTCAACATGTTCAGCGGCAACACGTTCGCTGGCGCGAAGCTGTGCGCCTATGACCGCAGCGCGATGCTGAGCGGCGCCGCGGCCACCCAGCAGTGCTTCCAGTTGTCCACCAGCTACGGCGGCGTGCTGCCGGCGGACCTCGATGGCGCCACCGCGCCACCGGCCGGCGCGCCGAACTACATGCTGAACTTCACCAGCAATGCGCTGAACCTGTGGAAATTCCATGTGGACTGGGCGAACAGCGCCAACACCTCGCTGAGCGGTCCGCTCAACATTCCGGTGGCTGCTTTCGCCACTGCCTGCCGCGGCGGCAGCTGCATCCCGCAGTACGGTACGCGGCAAAAGCTGGACTCGCTGGGCGATCGCCTGATGTTCCGACTGGCCTACCGCAACTTCGGCGATCACGAGTCACTGGTGGTCAACCATTCGGTGCAGGTCGGCACCTCGCGCAAGAACCCGTATACCGGCGTGCGCTGGTACGAGATCCGCAATCCTGCCGGTTCGCCGGTGGTCTACCAGCAATCCACTTTCTCGCCGGACACCAGTTATCGCTGGATGGGCTCGGTGGCGATGGACAAGCAGGGCAACCTGGCGCTCGGCTACAGCGTCTCGGACAGTTCCATCCACCCGGCGATCCGCTACACCGGCCGCCTGGTCGGCGACCCACTGAACACGCTGGAGGCCGAGAACAGCATCATCGAAGGCACCGGATCGCAGAGCGGCAACAACCTGTCGCGCTGGGGCGATTACAGCGCGATGACGGTTGACCCGGTCGACGACTGCACGTTCTGGTACACCACCGAATACCTGAAGAACACCGGCTCGTTCAACTGGAACACGCGCATTGCGTCGTTCAAGTTCCCGGGCTGCCTATAAACAGGTTCCCGGGTATCCAGCATGCCCGTCACCGATCGCGGTGGCGGGCATCCCTCTCCTGCAGTTACAGATGCGGCAGCGCGCTCAGGCGCTCTGCGGCAGTGGCGGCTCGCCGGCGTCGAACGGGTCGAGCCAGTCCTCCGGCGTCAGCACCGGCAGGCCGTGCGCGAGGCGTGCCTTGTCGCACTGCGGACTGACCGTGCCGAACTCCCACGACGGCTGCACCTCACGGCACACCGACGGCCGCTGCGGATAGATACCGCAATGCGCCGCTACACCCACCGTGCCTTGCAGCGCCACACAGCGCGGCTGCGCGGCGTTGGTGCCGCGCATCGCCAGCCGGTGCGGATCAAGCTTCTCGGTCAACTCGGGCGGTACGCTGCCGCCGAGGAAGGCTTCCGCTTCCGACCAATGAAATGCCACGCGAAAGTACGCGCAGCAGGCACCGCAACGCAGGCAGGGATGTTCCATCGAAGCGACCGGGGGCGCCCCAGGGCGCGCAGGAGGCAGATTCTAGAGCAGCGGGCAGCGCTAGCGCAGCTTGAAAAGCCGGAGCTGCCCCTGCCTACCCTTCCCTGCAGGCAGGGGCGCGACTTTGCAGGCAGGCAGTCGCCTTGCAGCTGCCTGCCTGGGATCTCATGGTTCGCCGGCGAAGGTATCGCACTGGGCCATGTCGCCGCTGTCGAAGCCGGCCTTGAACCACTTCACCCGCTGCGCCGAGGTGCCGTGGGTGAACGTGTCCGGGCGCACCCGGCCCTGCGCCTGCTGTTGCAGGGCATCGTCGCCGATGTGGCTGGCTGCGTTCAGCGCCGACTCGATGTCGCCCGGCTGCAACCAGTTCAGGTCCTTCTGGCTGTGGTTGGCCCATATGCCGGCGTAGCAATCCGCCTGCAGTTCCTGTCGCACCGACAGACCATCGGCGCCGTCCATCGGCACGCCGCGCTGCTGCAGCTGGCGGACCTTGTCGAACACCCCGGTGAGCTTCTGCACGTGGTGGCCCACTTCGTGCGCGATCACGTAGGCACGGGCGAAATCGCCGGAGGAGTGCAGCTCGTCCTGCAGTTGCTGGAAGAACGCCAGGTCCAGGTACACCTTCTGGTCGCCCGGACAATAGAACGGCCCCACCGCGGTGGTGGCGCCGCCGCAGGCCGTGGCCACGCCGCCGCTGAACAGGTGCAGCTTGGGCTCGACATAGGTCGCGCCGCGCGCCTGGAAGATCTCGCCCCAGCTCTGCTCGGTCGAATGCAGGACCGCACTGACGAAGGCCTGCTGTTCGGGATCGACCTGGGCAGGCTGCCCGCTTTGTGTCGGCGTGCCCGGCAGGCCACCGCTCTGGTCCAGCAGCGCCAGCGGATTCTTGAAGAAGATCCAGCCCAGCAGCGCCAGCACGATCAGGCCGCCCAGGCCCATGCGGCCGCCACCACCAAAACGCGGACCACCGCCGCCACCGCTGTCGACCTCGACATTGCTGCTGCTGCCGCCTTTCCGCCAATCCATAGGAATCCCCTCGTTGACTGATGCACACGCCCCGAATGCGCGCGTGGCGAAGATAACGCGTCGACCGGGATCACGCCACGGCGCCCACTGCCGCTAAAGTGGGTGACCTTTTGTGAGGATTCCAGCATGACCCACCTGCCCGCCCTGGTCACCCTGCTCACCGTGCTGCTGCTGTTCGGCACCATGTGGGCCGTCGGCCACGCCCGCGGCAAGTACGCCATCAAGGCACCGGCCGCCAGTGGGCACCCCGCGTTCGAGCGCGCCTACCGGGTGCAGATGAATACGCTGGAAAGCACGGTGATGTTCCTGCCCACGCTGTGGCTGGCGGCGAGCTACGGCTTCAGCGGCTGGGCCGGCGTGGCGGGGCTGGTCTGGATCGTCGGCCGCGTGTGGTACGCGCTGGCCTACCTGCGGGATCCCGCCAAACGCGGCCCCGGCTACATGGTCGGCATGCTCGGCTGGGCCGCGCTGCTGGTGCTGGCCTGCATCGGCGTGGGCCGGGCCCTGCTGGCCGGCTGAGCGTTCGGCGCCTGTTCGAGGCTCTCAGGCCAGCAGGCCGGGAGCCATCGCGCTCACTACCCATACGCGATGCGGCACCGCCATCGGCTCGGTCGCGTGGTGGGCCGCCAGCATGTCGGCCAGCTCGGCGTCGAAGCGCATCACCTTCGCCTCGTCCAGCGTGGCGCCGATGCCGGCGCTGGCACGGATGCGGCCGCGCCAGTCCACGTGGCTGTACGGCACGTCCAGGTCGAACGAGTACGTGCGCAGGTCAATGAAGCCGACCTCGGCCACGTCCTTCAGCCACGCCGGGTACAGGCCGCTGCCGCTGTGCAGTGTCCAGCCCGGGTTATAGGCGAGGATCAGCCGCTCGGTGTCCTGCACCATGTTGCCGGCCAGCGGCACCCAGTCGAAATGCGCGATCAGCAGCCGTCCACCCGGGCGCAACCACTTGCGCACCAGCGCCGCCGTGCGCGGCCGGTCGAACCAGTGCCAGCACTGGCCGGCGGTGATCGCGTCGAACGAGGCGGCGGCGAACTCGGCGTTCTCGACCCGCGCGCGCACTTGCGTCACCTGCACGCCGGCGGCCCGGTCCATCTCCGCGGCCTGCGCCAGCAGCGGCGCGGAATGGTCCAGCCCGGTCACCTCGCAGCCACGCACGGCCAGGCCACGGGCGACCGTGCCGGTGCCGGTGCCCAGGTCGAGCACCGCGTCGCCCCGGTGCACGCTGCCGTCGGCGATCAGACGTTCGAAGAAGGCGTCCGGAAACCCCGCTCGATGGCGCGCGTAATCACTGGCTGTCCTGCCGAAATCGATGGCCATCGACACTCCCCCGTGGTCGCGTGCAGGCGATGTTACCGGGACGACCTTGCGCTGCAAGTGATTGTGGCACGGCCCTGCCGGTCGGCAGGGTTGCACGGCCGGCCCGCGAGACACTAGCGTGGAGGCGCACACTCCGCCGTTCTTCCGCCACAGGCATGGTTACCGCATGGAAGTCAGCAGCACCGAGGTTCCTCCGCTGTCGCCTCCAGACACGGTGCCCCCACCGAATCCAGGCAACCCCGCGCCCGGCCTGCGTGCCAGCGCGGGAATCATCGCCGCCTACTTCGCGCTGCAGTTCGCCGTGAGCATCGTGTTCGCGTCGACCATCAGTGCAATGGCCGCTTTCCGCCACGCCGGGCCAGACATCGACACGGCGATCCGCACGACGCTGGGGCAGCCCGCAATGCAGGCGCTGCTGGCGATCCTCTCGCTCGGCGTGGCCGCGCCACTGACCCTGTGGCTGGCACGCCGCACCTGGCCGGCGCTGTGGTCGCTGGCGCAGCCGCCGGGTTTCGGCTTCGCGCCGCCGCGCCAGCTGCTGTTCTTCGCGCTGGCGGTGGCGGCCGGACTGGCGGCGCCATTCCTGGGCGCCGTGCTGACCCAGTGGCTGGCCCACGGCCACACGGTGACCCAGGACATCCGGCAGATCGGTGGCAATACTCCGCCGGGCTTGCGCCTGCCGCTGGTTCTGGTGGTGGTGTGCGTGGGGCCGCTGGTGGAGGAACTGCTGTTCCGCGGCGTGTTGTTGTCGGCGCTGATGAAGCGCGTGCACGTCGGCTGGGCAGTGGCCGGCAGCTCGCTGCTGTTCGCACTGGTCCACCTGCCGGGGCTGCAATACCAGTGGTACGCGCTGCCGAACCTGATCCTGCTGGCGCTGTTGCTGGCCGGGTTGCGGCTGCGTTCGGGCTCGATCTGGCCGGCGGTGCTGGCACACGGCGTCAACAACCTGCTGGCCGTCGCCGCCTGGTTCGTGGCGGTCAACCCGCCGGGCTGATCCCGCCATGCCGCAGCAAGCGCGCGGTCTCGAACAGCGGCAAACCCATCACCCCGGAATAGCTGCCGTCGCGGTGCGCGACCATCGCCGCACCGCGACCCTGGATCGCATACCCGCCAGCCTTGCCGAACGGCTCGCCGGTAGCGACGTAGGCAGCGATGGCCGGCTCGTCCAGTGTGGCAAAACGCACCTGCGACACGCACACCTCGCACTGCTCGTCTAGCGCGCCGACCAGCCACACCGCCGAGATCACCGCATGCGTGCGGCCCGACAGCCGGCGCAACATTGCCGCCGCGTCGGCGGCATTGCGCGGCTTGCCAAACACCTCGTCGTCCAGCACTACTTCGGTATCCGCGCCGAGCACCCGCGCGTCGCCCGTGTGCGCCAGCGCAGCGAGGCCGGCGCGTGCCTTGTCGCGCGCCACCCGGCTCACGTAGTCCCGCGGCGATTCGCCCGGCGCGCGCCGCTCGGGCACGTCGACGTCGAGCACGGCGAAATCCACGCCGAGCTGTTCCAGCAACTGGCGCCGACGCGGCGATTGCGAAGCGAGGTAAAGCACTGGCGTCACAGCGTCAGGCTGTATTCGCAGAACTGGCGGTCGCGCTGCCAGCCCAGCGATTCGTACAGCGCCTGCGCCGGCGCATTGTCCAGCGCGGTGGACAGCGACAGGCTGGCCGCACCCAGTGCATGCGCATGCTCCGCCGCCGCCCGCAGCAGCGCCGCCGCCACGCCTTGCCGTCGCGCCGGCGCGGCCACGAACAGATCATTGAGCAGCCAGGTGCGCACGGTGCGCACCGAGGAGAACAGCGGATATAGCTGGGTGAAACCCAGCCCCGCGCCGTGCTCGTCCAGCGCCAGCAGGATCAGCGACTCGCGGTGATGGAAACGCTCCGCCAGGAAATCCCGCGCCCGCGCGAGATCCGCTGGCTGGCCGTAGAACTGGCGATAGCCGTCGAACAGCGGCGCCAGCGTGTCGAGATCGAGAATGGTGGCTTGCCGGATCTGGAAGGGCATGGTGGGCTCCGCTGGAGGTCAGGCACGATGATACGGATGGCCAGCCACGATCGTGGTGGCGCGGTACAGCTGCTCGGCCAGCACCAGCCGCACCAGCATGTGCGGCAGGGTCAGCGGACCCAGCGACCAACGCTGGTCGGCGCGCGCCAGTACCTCGGACGCATGGCCGTCGGGGCCACCGATGAGGAACGCCAGGTCGCGCCCGGCCATGCGCCACTTCGTCAGTTGTTCGGCCAGTTCCTCGCTGGACCAGCTCCTGCCGCGTCCATCGAGTGCGACCACGTGGGTATCGGGTGGCAACGCCGCGAGAATCGCGCTGCCCTCGTCCTGGATCGCCCGCGCATCGTCGCGGCCCTTGCCGCGATTGCCGGGTTTCAGTTCTATCAGTTCCAGCGGCAGCTCGTGCGACAGCCGCTTGCGGTATTCGGCAAAGCCTTCCGCCACCCAGCCGGGCATGCGTTCACCGACCGCGATCAGGCGCGCGCGCATGCCCAGCTCGTATCAGGTAAAACGCGCGAAGCGCCACGTTCGCTTCCTCTCCCGCCGGGAGAGGATTGAGGTGAGGGCCACGCTTGCGATATCGCTGGTACAAGAAGCTCAGCCAGCTTGCGCAGCGTCGATTTCCTGCCCGTGGTCACCCACCGTCCACAGCCGCTCCAGGCCATAGAACTCGCGAATGCGCGGCAGCATCACGTGGACGATCACGTCGCCCAGGTCGACCAGCACCCACTCGCCTTCGGTCTCGCCTTCCACGCCCAGCGGCATCACGCCCGCCTTCTTGGCGAACTTGCCCACTTCGTCGGCAATGGATTTGACGTGGCGGGCCGAGGTGCCGGAGGCGATCACCAGCAGGTCGGCGATGGAGGTCTTGCCGCGGACGTCGATCTCGCGCACGTCCTTGGCCTTCAGTTCTTCGAGCGCGTCGATGACCGACTTGCGCAGGGTGGCCGTGGTGACGGCCTTGTTGCTACGGGCTGTGCTCAAGAGGGCGGGCCTCGATGCGGGATCGCAGCGCAAAATGGCGCGGGCGCAGTATAACCGCCCCAGCGCAACGGCACGTCAAGACGCCAGGCGGCCCCGGCGCGGTCGTTCAATGCGCCAGCGTGCGCCTGGCCAGCCGGTATTCGTGCATCAGCCGCGCCACCAGCTCGGCGGCCGGCTGCGGGCGCACCAGCGCGGCGGCCTGGCCGCACCATTCGGACAGCAGGTCGCCGCGGCCGGCTTCGGCGGCGGCGCGCCGCAACGGTGCGGTCAGTGCATTCAGCACCGGATACGGCAGGCCCTGCGCCGCCTCGGGCATCGCCTCGACGAAGCGGTTGCGCAGGCCGCGGGCGGCGCGCCCGGAGAAGCCGCGGATGGTGGTTACCTGGTGTTCCTCGACCCGTGGCAGGTCCCGCTTCCATGCCTCGGCGGCCGAGCACTCCGGGCAGGTGAGGAAGGCGGTGCCGAGCTGGCTGGCCGCCGCGCCGAGCACTTCCGCCGCCAGCATGCCGCGACCGTCCATGATGCCGCCGGCGGCGATCACCGGAATGTCGACCGCGCGTGCGGCCAGCGGCAGCAGCGCGAACAGGCCGATCATCGCGTCCTCGGCCTCGTGCAGGAAACTGCCGCGATGGCCGCCGGCCTCGGCGCCCTGCATGGACACCGCATCGGCACCGGCCTCGGCCCAGGCGCGCGCCTCGGCCACCGTGGTGGCGGTGCCGATCACATGGATGTCGCGTCGGCGCAGCTCGTGCAGTTGCGCCGGGCTGATCACCCCGAACGCGAAGATCGCCACCGCCGGGCGCGCCTCGCACAGCGCGGCGAACTGATCGGAGAAGCGCGGCGCCCAGCGCGACGGCAGGCTGGTGCGCACGGCGAGGCCTTCGCGCGCCATCAGCGCGTCGAGCTGCTCGCGCGCCTTCGCCACCGCCGCCATGTCGGCTGCGAATTCGTCCGGCAGCACGAACAGGCCGATCGCATACGGCCGATCGCCGAGCGCGCGGATCTGCGCTGCCTGGTCGAGGATCGCCTGCGGCTCCAGGTAACCGGCGCCGAGTGCGCCCAGGGCACCCGCGTTCGACACGGCCGCCACCAATGCCGGCGGCGTCGAACCGGACATCGGGGCCTGGATCAGCGGATGCTCGATGCCGAGCCCTCTGGTGAACGACGTGTCCATGGCATGGCGACCCGCAGCGGAAACGGGCCAAGTATCCACCTCCGTGGCACGCGGCAAAAGCCGCCGGCCAGCCGGCGGTTACCCGGCGTGGTTCAGCCGCCCTGCCCGGCCACGATGTTCACCGTGATCGCGATGATGAACACGTTGAAGAAGAACGCGATCACGCTGTGCAGCAGCACCACACGACGCAGATAGCGGCTGGTGATCTGCACGTCGGACACCTGGAAGCACATGCCGATCACGATCGCGAAATAGACGAAGTCCCAGTAGTCCGGCTGTTCGGTACCGGGGAACTCCAGCCCGGTGTGCTTGTCGCCGAAGTCGCCGTAGAAACCGTGCGCGTAGTGCATCGCGAACATGGTGTTGAGGAACAGCCAGCTCAGCACCACGCTGGTTGCACCCACCGCCAGAGCCAGCACGCCGCCGACCTTCGCTGCATGCAGTTCGCTGCCCAGCGCCACCAGCACCACGGTCGACAGCACGATGCCGCTCCACAGGATGCCCCAGCGCCCGGTATCCTGCGCTTTCGCCTGGCTGCGCATGTGGGTGGTCGAGGCCTTGTTGAACAGGCGCGCCAGGATGCTCAGGAACACCACCGCGGCAAGGTCGAATGCCAGCAGGATCGCCGTGGCCAGCCGCAATTTCATGGTCACCAGTAGCGCACTGGTCACCAGGAAGATGAGCAGCGAGACGACCATCCGCGGGCGTGCTCTCACATAGTGGAACGGCCGCCAGCGGCGCTTCTTCGATTGGGTCGTCACACCTGCTTCGTCGCTACTCACACCAGCCTCCCTGCGACGCGGCCATCGGCGTCGGCAACGCCGCGATCATAGCGGGAGTTTCAGGCAAGCAGATCGCGTTGCTCCGGGTGTCGCTGTATCCACACGCTGGCATACGAACAGGCCGACGCCACCTTCCAGCCTTCGCCACGTGCCGCGGTGAACGCGGCCTGCACCAGCGCCGCTGCGATACCGCGTCCGCCGACGGCCGCCGGCACCCCGGTGTGGGTGATCGTCATCACGCCGGACACCAGGGTGTAGTCAAGATTGCAGCGAACGCCGTCCACCTGCGTCTCGAAGCGATGTGCCGCGCGATCATGCTCGATGACCAAGGACATGCGAACTCCGGAACGTTGAAGGCAAACTGCAAGCATACGGTCTGCGCAAGGCAACCCCGCGTGAAGCCCGGCATCCGATCCATTCGCGCCACCTGCATGAACGCCCCGGCATAGTGACCGCCTGTCCGTCGCTGTCCATCGGGAGAAGCCCATGAAGAAATCCGCATCCGCGCATTGGTCCGGCAGCATCACGGAGGGCCGGGGCACGATGTCGACCGACACCGGCGTGCTGCGCGAGGCGCCGTACGGCTTCAAGTCGCGCTTCGAGAACGGCCCGGGCACCAGTCCGGAGGAACTGATCGCGGCAGCGCACGCCGGCTGCTACTCGATGGCGCTGTCGCTGGGGCTGGGCAACGCCGGCTTCACCGCCGACGGCATCGATACCAGCGCGACGGTGACCCTGCTCAAGGACGGTGACGGTTTCAGCATCACGGCGGTCGCACTGACTTGCCGGGCCAGGGTTCCGCGCATCGACGCGGCTACGTTCGACAACATCGCGCAGGCGACCAAGCTGGGCTGCCCGGTGTCCAAGGTGCTGAAGGCCACGATCACGCTGGACGCCCGGCTGGAAAGCTGACTCAGGCAGCAACCTCCGTGCGGCGCATGGTTGCAGCGGCCTGGCGCCGCTGTTGCACCGCCTGCGCCAGCCGCCGCAGCACCTGCACCGAGCTGTCCCAGTCGATGCAGCCGTCGGTGATGCTCTGGCCGTAGCGCAGCGGCTGGCCGGGCTGCAGCTCCTGGCGGCCGCCGAGCAGGTGGCTTTCCACCATCACGCCGAGGATGCGCCGCTCGCCGGCGGCGATCCGCGCGGCGATATCCTCGACCACCCGCGGCTGGTTCTCCGGGTTCTTGCCGCTGTTGGCGTGGCTGACGTCGATCATCACCCGATCGGCCAGGCCGGCCTTGCCGATCGCGGCGCAGGCGGCGTCGACGCTGGTCGCGTCGTAGTTCGGCAGCTTGCCGCCGCGCAGGATCACATGGCAGTCACCGTTGCCGCTGGTGGCGGCGATGGCGGCCTGGCCGTCCTTGGTCACCGCCATGAAATGGTGCGGCTGCGACGCGGCCTGCACCGCATCCACCGCGATCTTCACGTTGCCGTCGGTGCCGTTCTTGAAACCGACCGGGCAGGACAGCCCCGAAGCCAGCTCGCGATGCACCTGGCTTTCGGTGGTGCGCGCACCGATCGCGCCCCACGCCACCAGGTCGGCGATGTACTGCGGCGTGATCATGTCGAGGAACTCGCAACCGGCCGGCACGCCCAATGCGTTGATGTCGCGCAGCAGGCCGCGGGCGATGCGCAGGCCCTTGTCGATCTGGAAGCTGCCGTCCAGGTCGGGATCGTTGATCAGCCCCTTCCAGCCCACCGTGGTACGCGGCTTCTCGAAGTACACCCGCATCACGATCTCCAGCGCGTCGCCCAGCTCGCGGCGCAACGGCGCCAGCCGGCCGGCGTATTCCAGCGCGGCGCGGGTGTCGTGGATCGAGCACGGCCCGATCACCACCGCGAGACGGTCGTCGTTGCCGGCGAGGATGCCGTGCAGCGCCCGTCGCGAGGCATCGACCGTGGCCATCGCCGCGTCGGTGACGGCGCAGTCGCGCATGACCTCGGCCGGTGTGCCGAGGCGGGTGATGGCGCAGATGCGCAGGTCGTCGGTGGCGTGCATGGCGGCTCTCCTGGAGGATTTTCAGGTGGCGGCCATAAAAAAACCGCCCTGGGGTGGCGGTTCGGTGTGGTTCTTTCGATCAGTTCAAAACGATCGCGTCCGCGCCGCCGCCGTTGGCTTCGGGTAGCCGTAAAACCAGAAATACAGGCGGGCGGTGGCGGAATACATGACGCCATTGATAACACAATGGACGTCCAAATCAAACTCTCGACCAACGAAACGCTAGACTGGCGGCATGCCTTCGCCCCTCGACCTGCTGACCCGTCCCGCCCGCGAACCGGTCCGCCGCTGGGTGCTCAAGGCCTTTCCGCGCCCTGATACCGGCGGCCTCGACTACGACCATCCGCACGGCGATCCCGGCCTGTTCGGGCCGCACAGCGCGACCTGGCGCGTGCATTCGGACTTCCCCGGCATGCTGGCCGGCGGCCTCGCCGCGCTGACCCTGCAGACGCTGCACCCGCTGGCACTGGCCGGGGTGTGGAACCACTCCAACTTCCGCGGCGACCTTCTCGGCCGGCTGCGCCGCACCACCGCCTTCGTGGGCGGCACCACCTATGCGCCGCGCGCCCAGGCCGAGGCGCTGATCGCGCACGTGCGGCAGATCCATGACCACATCACCGGCCACGGCGAGGACGGGCGCCCGTACAGCGCCAATGATCCCGACCTGCTGACCTGGGTCCACGTCAGCGAGGCGTACTGCTTCCTGCACGGCTACCGCCGCTACAGCCACATCGCGCTGCCGCCCGGGGCGGCCGACCGCTACTACGGCGAAGTGCGGCGGATTGCCGAAGCGCTGGGGGCACGCGACGTGCCCGCGTCCGAATGCGAAGTCGCCGACTACTTCCGGCGCATCCAGCCCGAACTGGCGTACACCGAACGCTCGCGCGTGGTGCTCGGCTTGCTGGCGCAGGTGCGCCTGCCGGTGCCGGCGGCCGGGCTGTCGCGCGACCTGTTCCTGTTCGCCGGCCACGCCCTGCTGCCGGACTGGGCCGTGGCGATGCTGGGCCACACGCCATGGCAACGGCGCCAGGCGCGGCTGGCAGCGCACGCGCTGTGGTCGATCGCGCCGGTATTCCGTGTCGCCCTGAAGGACGGCATCGCCAGCCGTGCCTGCCGGCGCATGGACGTGGCGCCGGAGCAGTTGTCGCGCTGGGCGTAGCTCCGCCCCGTCAACCAGCATTGACAGCGTCCCCCTATCGGCTAACGTCACCCGGTAACGTCAGCCGGGGGCGCCTGTGGCAACACTCATCCCAACCCGCAACAGCTGCCTGCCGCGCATGACCGGCGGCGAGAAACGCGTCTCCGAACGGCTGGAACAGAAGCTCGAAGACGACTACCTGCTGTGGTACGACGTGCCGGTCGGGCTGAAGCAGCGCCATCCGGATTTCGTGGTGTTCCACCCGCGCCGCGGCCTGCTGGTGCTGGAGGTGAAGGACTGGAAGGCCGACACCATCCGCCACGCCGACAGTACCCAGTTCACCCTGGTCACCGAGCGCGGCCTGGTGAAGGAGAACAGCCCGCTGCTGCAGGCGCGCGCGTATGCGCTGGAGATCGGCGTGGTGCTGGAGCGCGATCCGGCACTGCGTCATCCGGAAGGCTCCCGCCACGCCGGCAAACTGATCATGCCGTGGGCGTGGGGCGTGGTGCTGGCCAACATCACGCGCAAGCAATTCGACGAAGGCGCGCTGGGTGAAGTGCTGCCCGAGCACCTGGTGATCTGCCGCGACGAGCTGTACGAGACGGTCGACGCCGAAGCATTCCAGGAGCGGCTATGGGCGATGTTCCCGCAGGTGTTTCCGGTGGCGCTGACCTTGCCGCAGATCGACCGCGTGCGCTGGCACCTGTTCCCCGAGTTGCGGGTCGAGGCCGGCAGCGGCCAATTCGGCCTGTTCGGCCCCAGCGACGCCGCGGTGCGGCCGCTGGAGATTCCCGACCTGGTCAAGGTGATGGACTCGCAGCAGGAACAGCTGGCGCGCTCGATCGGCGATGAGCACCGGATCATCCACGGCGTCGCCGGCTCCGGCAAGACGATGATCCTCGGCTTCCGCGCGATGCAGCTGGCACGTGAACTGGGAAAACCCATTCTGGTGCTCTGCTACAACAAGACGCTGGCCGCGCGGCTGGAGCAACTCATCGGCGAACGCGGCCTGGGCGAGAAAGTGCAGGTCTACAACTTCCACAAGTGGTGCCGCAAGATGCTGGTGGCGTACCACGAGCCGCTGCCGCCCGGCAGCGGCAAGGCTTTTGCCGACGCGCTGCCGCCGGCAGTGATCGCCGGCGTGGACCGCGGCCAGATTCCGCGCGCCCAGTACGGCGCGGTGCTGGTCGACGAAGGCCACGACTTCGAGCCGGACTGGTACAAGCTGATCGTGCAGATGATCGATCCGGAAACCAATTCGCTGCTGGTGCTGTACGACGACGCGCAGAACATCTACGGCAACCCGAACCGCCGCAAGATCAGCTGGAAGAGCCTCGGCGTACAGGCGCAGGGCCGCACCACCATCCTCAAGCTCAACTACCGCAACACGCTGGAAATCCTCTCGGTCGCACGCACCTTCGCGCAGGACCTGCTCGCCTCGCGCCTCGACGAGGCCGACGGCGACGGCGTGCCGCTGATCGCGCCGGAAAGCGCCGGCCGCCGCGGCGCCGTGCCCGAGCTGGTGCGCACCGACACCGCGCGCGCGCAGATGGACGTGCTGATTGCACGGCTGCGCGACGAGCACGCGCATGGCCGTCCGTATTCCGCGATGGCGGTGATCTACCGCAACCAGTGGGAAGGCGAAAAGCTGCACGAGGTACTCAAGCAGTTGGACATCCCCAGCCGGCTCGCCGACAACACCGGCAAGCACACCCTGTTCGTGGTCGAGGACAGCGTCAAGCTGGTCACCATGCACTCCAGCAAGGGGCTGGAATTCCCGTTCGTGATCATCCCCGGCATCGGTGGCATGCCCAAGGAAGGCCAGAACGAGTCCGACGAAGCGCGCCTGCTCTACGTGGCGATGACCCGCGCCACCGAACACCTGCTGCTGATCCATCACCTCGACTCGGTGTTCTCCAAGCGCATCCGCGATTCGATCAACGAGGTCTCCGCGCAGCTGGCCGGCGGCTGAGCGCGGTTTCTACGCGGCCGGGTTCCGGTACGGCGCCAGCAGCGCCGGATCGTCGAACAACCCCGCCGGCAGCAGGTAGCGCGGGTCGCGGCCGGTGGCGAGCAGCTCACGGATGCGGGTGGCGGAGATTTCCAGCGGCGTCACCGCCAGCTCGATCACCTTGCCGGCGGGCCATGCACGCAGCTCCGCGGCGTCGGCGATGCGGCGGCCGGCCACTTCGCGCTCCAGCTCATCCGGCAAGCTGGCGGCAACCCCGGGTCGGCTCAGCACGCCGATGTGCGCCGCCTCGAACAGCTCGCGCCAGCGATGCCAGCTGGCGAGGCCGGCGAATGCATCGGCGCCGAGCAGCAGCACCAGCGGGCGCCCGCCCTGCTCCGCGCGCAGCTCGTATAGGGTGTCGATGGTGTACGACGGGCCGGCGCGATCCAGTTCGCGCGTGTCGAGCGTGAGCCGCGACTGGCCCTGCAGCGCGGCACGCAGGATCGCCACCCGCTGCGCCGCCGATGCGATCGGCGGCGCACGGTGCGGCGGCACGCTGGCCGGCAGCAGGCGCACCTCGGCGTCGAGCAGTTCGGCCGCTTCCCACGCCACGCTGAGGTGGCCCAGGTGCACCGGGTCGAAGGTGCCGCCGAACAGTGCCAGTGGTTTGTTTGCAGTGTGTGGCAAGAGCTACCCCTCCCC
The DNA here is from genome assembly GCF_018101315.1 of Rhodanobacter sp. B2A1Ga4. NCBI lineage: Bacteria > Pseudomonadati > Pseudomonadota > Gammaproteobacteria > Lysobacterales > Rhodanobacteraceae > Rhodanobacter > Rhodanobacter sp. B2A1Ga4. The sequence continues at coordinate 1,209,603 of NZ_JADBJR010000001.1, forward strand.
AGCCCTCCCCTGCACGCAGGGGAGGGCGCAATCAGGCGAGCGCGCGGGCGGCGCGTGGTTCGGCGATGGCGGCGATCAGCCGTTCGGCTTCCTGCCACGGGTTGCCCTGCTCGCGGCCCTTGACCATGCGGTCGATGCGCGCGGCGCGGGCCAGGCATTGCAGCCAGTGCTCGCGCGGCGCGCGGCGCAGCGCCTGGCGGAACTGCTGCGCGCGGCTGTCCCACAGGTGCTCGGCCTTGGCCTGCGCGGTAAAATCCGGCGCATTGGCCAGGCGCAGCGCCAGCTGCAATTGATTGACCAGCCAGCCCATCAGCGCCAGCAGTTCGTCGCCCTCGGAACGCAGCCCGGCGAGGACGCGCAGCGCACGCGCGCCGTCGCCGGCAAAGGCGGCATCGGTGAGCTTGAACACGTCGTAGCGCGCGCTGTCGGCGACCAGGTTCTCCATCTCGGTGGCGTCGATGCGGCCCTCACCGTGCAGCACGACGAGCTTGTCGACCTCCTGCGCCGCGGCCAGCAGGTTGCCTTCCACGCGCTCGGCCAGCAGCGCCACCGCATCGGGCGTGGCGGACAGGCCACGCGAGGCGAGCCGTGCGCCGAGCCATGCGCCCCACTGATCCGGCCGCGGCGAGTTGAACACCACCATGGTGCCGCTGGCGTCCAGCTTCCTGCTCCAGGCGCCGTCGTGCTTGTTGCTCCACTCCATCGCGGTGACCAGCAAGGTGACGTCCGGCGGCGGATCAGCGCAGAACGCGCCGATCGCCTTGGCGCCGTCGATGCCGGGGCGGCCGGTGGGCAGGCGCAGGTCGATCAGCCGGCGGGTGGCGAACAGCGACATGCCGGCCGCCGCACGGGCCAGGTCGTTCCAGTCGAAATGCTGGCCGACCTCGAGCACTTCACGCTCGCTGTAGCCCAGCTTGCGCGCCCGCGCGCGCAGCGCATCGGCAGCTTCCAGCACCAGCAGTTGCTCGCCGGCCAGCAAGTAGACCGGCTGCAGGCTGTCCGCCGCCAGCGCCTTCTGCCATTGGCCGGGATTGAGCGGCATCAGTGCGTGCTGGCAGCGCTTGCCGGTGCCGCCAGCTCATGTTTGCCGGCGGCCTGCAGGCGGAACAGGATCGCCTGCACCATGTCGTCGTTGAGGCTGCGCTGGATCTCCTCCACCTGTGAGGCGTTGCCGACCGTGTTGGTCGCGTCGTAGCTGTACTCGCGCGACATGTCGATGCGCTGGTGCGGCACCAGCACCTGCCCGGCGGGATCGAGCACGTCGAACTGCACCTGGTAGCGCACCGCATACTCGGTGATGCGCACGTAGCCGCCGGCGCTCAGCGTCTCGGTGCTGAAGGCCGCCACCGGCACGCGCAGCTCGGCGATGCCCGGACCGCTGTCGTCCTCGACGGTGACGCCGGAGGTCTGCAGCGCACGGGCCAGATGGCGCTCGAACTCGCTGCCGCCATTGACGGTGAGGTGCACCCGCTGCATCTCGGGCGGCAGGGTCGCGTTCTCGCGCAGGTGGAAACCGCAGGCGCTTAGTGCAAGCGCCGTGGCCAGCAGCAGCGAGGCTTGGAACAGGCGGCGCGCTTTCAAGAAGCTCATGGATTTCATCCTGCGACGATGTTGACGATCTTGCCGGGTACCACGATGACCTTGCGCACCGTCATGCCTTCCAGGAAGTGCGCCACCTGCGGCTGGGCCAGCGCCAGCGCCTCGGTCGCTTCCTTCGAGGCGTTGGCGGCAACCTCGATGGTAGCGCGCAACTTGCCGTTGATCTGCACCGCCAGGGTCAGCGTGTCGCGTACCAGCGCGGATTGATCCACCTGCGGCCACGACTGGTCTTCCAGCACGCTCTCGGCATGGCCGAGTACCTGCCACAGGGCGTGGCTGACGTGCGGCACCACCGGGTTGAGCAGCAGCACCATCGCCTCCAGCGCCTCGTGGCGCACGGCGCGGCCCGACTCGCTCGGGTCGTTGAACTTGCCCAGCGCGTTCAGCAGTTCCATCAGCGCGGCGATTGCGGTGTTGAACGCGTGGCGCCGGCCGAAATCATCGCTGACCTTCTGGATCGTTTCGTGCAGCTGGCGGCGCAGGGCCTTCTGGCCCGCGTCCAGCGTGGTGGGATCGGTGACCGGATGGTCGGGTCCCGCCGCGTGCGTGGTCACCTCTCGCCACAGCCGCTTGAGGAAGCGCGCCATGCCCTCGACGCCGGCCTCGCTCCATTCCAGCGACTGCTCCGGCGGCGCGGCGAACATCGAGAACAGCCGCACGGTGTCGGCGCCGTACTTGTCCACCATGGTCTGCGGGTCGATGCCGTTGTTCTTCGACTTCGACATCTTCTCGGTGCCGCCGATCTTCACCGGCTGGCCGTCGGCCTTGAGCAGCGCGCCGATCACGCGCGCCTTGTCGTCGCGCCGGATCTCCACGCTGGCCGGGTTGATCCAGTCCTTCGAACCGTCGGCATTGTCGCGGTAGAACGTCTCGGCGATCACCATGCCCTGGCACAGCAGGTTTCGCGCCGGCTCGTCCGAATGCACCATGCCCGCGTCGCGCAGCAGCTTGTGATAGAAGCGGAAATACAGCAGGTGCATGATCGCGTGTTCGATGCCGCCGATGTACTGATCGACCGGCAGCCAGTAGTTCGCGCGTTCGTCGATCTGCACGTTTGCACCGGGGCTGGTGTAGCGCGCGTAGTACCAGCTCGACTCCATGAAGGTGTCGAAGGTGTCGGTCTCGCGCTCGGCCGGGCCGCCGCACTGCGGGCAGGTGGTCTTGCGCCACTCGGGGTCGGCCTTGATCGGCGACTGCACGCCGCTGAACGCCACGTCCTCGGGCAGCACCACCGGCAGCTGGTCTTCCGGCACCGGCACCGCCTCGCACTTCGGGCAGTAGATCACCGGGATCGGGCAACCCCAGTAGCGCTGGCGGCTGACGCCCCAGTCACGCAGGCGCCAGTTCACGCGGCGCTGGCCGTTACCGGCCGCCTCGAGCAAGCCGGCGATGTAGTCGAAGGCGGCGCGGTAGCCCTTGCCGTCCATCGCGCCGGAGTTCACCACGCGCATGTCGGCACGGGTCTTGTCCGAATACCAATCCTGCCAGGTGGCCGCGTCGTAACTCTCGTCGCCGGCGGCGATCACCTGTTTGATCGGCAGGTCGTACTTGTGCGCGAACTCGAAATCGCGCTCGTCATGGCCAGGCACCGCCATCACCGCGCCGGTGCCGTAGCCCATCAGTACGAAGTTGGCCACCCACACCGGCACCTTGTCGCCGCTGACCGGGTGGATCGCGTACAGGCCGGTGGCCATGCCGCGCTTGTCCTGGGTCTCGAGCTCGGCCTCGGAGACGCCGCCATGCTTCAGCTCGTCGAGGAACGCCGCCAGTTGCGGGTTACCCTGCGCCGCCTTGTGCGCCAGCTGATGCTCGCCGGCGATGGAGACGAAGGTGACGCCCATCAAGGTGTCGGGGCGCGTGGTGAACACGGTCAGCGGCTCAGCCTCGCCTTCCACCGCGAAGTGGATGTCCAGGCCCTCGCTGCGGCCCAGCCAGTTGCGCTGCATGGTCTTCACCGCGTCGGGCCAGCCCGGCAGCGTGTCCAGCCCGTCGAGCAGCTCCTGCGCGTAGTCGGTGATCTTCAGGAACCACTGCGGGATCTCGCGTTTCTCCACCACCGCACCGGAACGCCAGCCGCGGCCGTCGACGACCTGCTCGTTGGCCAGCACGGTCTGGTCGACCGGGTCCCAGTTCACCACCGCGTTCTTGCGGTAGGCCAGGCCCTTCTTCAGCAGCCGGGTGAACATCAGCTGTTCCCAGCGGTAGTAGTCCGGCCGGCAGGTGGCGAACTCGCGGCTCCAGTCGATCGCGTAGCCGAGCGACTTCAGCTGGCTGCGCATGTGCTCGATGTTCGCGTAGGTCCACTTCGCCGGCGCGGTGTGGTTCTTGATCGCGGCGTTCTCCGCCGGCAGGCCGAACGCGTCCCAGCCCATCGGCTGCAGCACGTTCTTGCCGTTCATGCGCTGATAGCGGCTGATCACGTCGCCGATGGTGTAGTTGCGCACGTGGCCCATGTGCAGCGCGCCGGACGGGTACGGCAGCATCGACAGGCAATAGAACTTCGGCCGCGCGGCGTCCTCTTTCACCTCATAGGCGCGCTGCGCGTTCCAGTACTGCTGCGCGGCGGCTTCCACGGCCTGCGGGCGATAGGCAGCGTCATCCTGTTCGGGGGAGGTCGGGGCTTGAATGTCCTGCATGATTCCGGTGCCGTTGTTGCGGTTGGTGCGAGCTGGCCCAAGCCGGCTGCAGTGAACTGATCAGACTAGCCCAGCGCAGGCCGGGCGCCAAGCCTGCAACCGTCAGCCCGACGGGCAGGCCGGCGCCTGGCCAGCGCCCAGCGCGCGCGCCGCGGTGGCGATCTGTGCCGCCAGCCGGGCGATCGCACGCTGGTGGCCCTGCACCAGGGCGGGATAACCCGGCCCCACCGTTTCGCTGACCCGGCTGGTGCAGGCCAGCGTGGCGGGCTGGGCGCCATGCAGCAGGCGCACGCTCCAGGCCGCCTCGATCAAGGCGTAGCTGCCGGGCGCGGAATCGAACCGGCGCAGGTCCAGCTTGATCCGCAGCAACGGCTTGCCGTTGCCAGGCAGGCCGCTGACGTCCTGGCTTCCCAGCTCGCGCGCCAGGTCGGCCGACAGCGCGCTGCGCAGCTCGTCGCCGAGTGGGGCGATCCAGCGTTCGCTGCCAAGCAGGGCCACGCCCTGCCCGCCTTCGCGCACCACCAGTTGCGGCTGGTCGACCTGCGCCGGCACGCCGACCGGCAGCAGTTCGAACGGCAGCGACGGCGCGGTCGATGCCGGCGCCACCAGTCCGCTGGCTGACGAGTCAGCCGGTGCCACCAACGTGTAGTAGTGCAACGGCGCCGAAGCGCAGGCTGCCAGCAGCAGACCGGCCGCCACGCCTACCAGATGCCTTCCGCTACGGATCATGGCTTGCTCCCTTGCACTGGCTGAGTCGTCGTGGGCGTGGTGACGGGTTTCGTGTCGGCCGGCTTCGCGTCCGGGCGGCGGCCGCGGATCAGCGCCTCCGGATGGCCGCCCAGGTAATCGGTCAGCACGCGCAGCGAGCGCGCCATGCGCTGCAGCTGTTCCAGCGTGGCGCCCAGGTTCTGCTGCAACGGCGAGTCGCCGGCCAGTGCCTCGTTCGCCGTGCCCATGGTCTGCTGTACGCCGTGCAGGGTGTCGTTGAGCGCCGGCAGGGTCTGGCCGTTGACCTGCTTCAGCGTGCGGCTGAGCCCGGCCAGGCTCTGGTCCAGGTTGCGCCCGATGCTGTCGAACGGGACTTTGTCGAGCTTGTCGACGATCCCGGCCATCTGCTCCTGCAGCTTGTCGAAGCTGCCGGTCACGGTCGGGATGGTCAGCGGTTTCGCGGCCGGGTCGAACGCCACCTTCGGCGTCTTCGGGATGAAGTCCAGCGCCACGTACAACTGGCCGGTGAGCAGGTTGCCGGTGCGCGCCTGCGCACGCAGGCCGTGCTCGACCAGGCGCCCGATCATCTGCGACAGGTCGGGATTCTCGCCGTGCGCCTTGGCCAGCGCCTCCAGCTTGTCGTAGGCGGCGCCCAGGCGCTGCGGATAAACCACCGCGCCGACCAGCACCGGGAAACGCTGCTTCTGCTCGTCGTAGTCCAGCCGCACCGACACCACCTTGCCGATGTTGATGCCGAGGAACTCCACCGGCGCGTCCACTGCCAGCCCGCGCACCGACTGCTCGAAGCGCATGCGGATGTAGTGCGGCGTGCCGTCCGGCGGCGCCATCGCGGCGGTCTGGTCGCCGAACAGTTTGTACTCGTTGTCCTCCGGTGCCGGCGTGCTGTCGTGCGGCCCGGGCGGGTCCTGGAACGCCACGCCGCCGGCCAGCACGGTGGCCAGCGACTGCGTGTTGAGCTTCAGCCCGTTGGCGCCGAGCGACACGTCCACGCCACTGGCGTTCCAGAAGCGCGAGGAGCGGGTGACGAAGCGGTCGTTCGGGCCGTCGATGAAGACATGCAGCGACACGCCCTTGCCGTCCTTGTCCAGTTCGTAGGACGCCACCCGGCCCACCTGGATGCGCCGGTAGTACACCGGCGAGCCGATATCGAGCGAGCCGAGGTCGTCGCTGTGCAGGACGAAGCTGCGCCCCGGCGCTCCGTGGTTCACCGCCGGCGGCAGCTCCAGCCCCTTGAACTCATCCTCGTAGTCGTTCGAATCGCCCACGTCGGCGCCGATGAAGGCGCCCGACAACAGGGTGTCGATGCCGGACACGCCGCCCAGCCCGATCCGCGGACGCACCACCCAGAAGCGGGTGTCTTTGGTGGCGAAGCCCTCGGCGCTCTTCTCCAGCGCCACGTTGACCAGCACGTGGCTGCGGTCGCCGCTCAGGTGGATCTTGTTGACCCGTCCGATCACCACGTTCTTGTACTTCACCGGGGTCTTGCCGGCGTCCAGGCCCTCGGCGCTCTGGAAGCTGATGGTGATCTGCGGGCCGGCCTGCAGCCAGTTGTTGATCACCAGCGACAGCCCGACCAGCGCCGCCAGCGCCGGGATCAGCCAGATCAGCGAGGCATTGAAGCGGCGCCGCTTCACCACCGGCCGCGGCAGTTCGCCGCCGCCCGGCGGGCCTTGTTCGATGGGCTTGTCGTCAGTCATCAGAATCCTTGCCATCCCAGATCAGGCGGGGGTCGAAACTCATCGAGGCCAGCATGGTCAGCACCACGGTCAGGCCGAAGAAGATCACGCCGGGCAACGGCTCCACCAGGCTCAGCACGCTGAAACGCACCAGCGCGGTCAGCAACGCCACCACGAACACGTCCAGCATCGACCAGTAGCCGATCAGCTCGACCAGTCGATAGAGTCTTGCACGTTGCGGCCGCGCCCAGCCGCTGCCTTGCTGGCTGCTCACCAGCAAGGTGCCCAGCGCGAGGAACTTCAGCACCGGCACCACGATGCTGGCGGTGAACACGATCACCGCCAGGTTCGGCGAGCCCTTCACCCACAATTCCACCACGCCGCTGATGATGGTGTTGTCGTCCACGTCGTTGAGGCTGGCGGTGCGCATGATCGGCAGCACGTTGGCCGGGATGTACAGGAGGAACGCGGCGATCAGCAGCGCCCAGGTGCGGCGGTAGCTGTCCGGCTTGCGCCGGCGCAACGTGCTGCCGCAGCGCGGGCAGGCCATCGCGTCGTCCACGCCGTCGCCGTCCAGCTGCGGGTCGCCGGGCACGTTGCGGCACACCAGCCCGCACACCGTGCAGGCGATCAGGCCCAACTCGGCGGCGCGCGGCAGGGCGCTCACGCGGTCGACTCCGGCACGTCGTCCCACAGCTGGCGCAGGTCCACCCCGGCGAAGATGGTGATCAGCAGGGTCAGCGCCGCGTAGGCGTAGATGCCCGGGTCCGGCGTCACGTCGAAATAGGTATGCGCCTTGACGATCGCCACCAGCGCACCGAGCACGAACACCTCGCTCATCGTCCACGGTCCAAGCCGGTACAGCGCCACCATCAGCCGCACGAAGCCCGGCGCGCGCCGCCCGGCCCGGGCGAACCACAGCAGCCAGCCCAGCAGCAGCATCTTCAGCAGCGGAAAGAAGAACAGCGTGGCGGCCACCAGCACCGACACCACCTTGGCCTGCTCCTGCCACATCGCGATGATCACGCCCCACAACGTGGTGCTGCTCTGCTGGCCGCTCAGGCCCAGCGTCACGATCGGCCACATGTTGGCCTGCACGAACACGATCATCGCGGTCAGGATCAGCGCCAGCATCGCGTTCACGCCCAGCGCGTGATGGCGCTCCAGCTCCGCCTGGCAGCGCGCGCACGTCGCCACGTCGCCGCGCGCCAGCGTGCGCCGGCGATAGACCGTATCGCATTGCTCGCAGATCAACAGCGTTTCAGGTGAACCCATGCGCATGCAGCCGGTGCCTTGCTTCGGCGTGACGATCCGCGGATTCTCGCAAATCTATCGTGAACGCGCCGCTTGATATGCTGCGCCGCGACCCTGATCTGAACCGGCACCTGCCGAGCTGGAGTTTCCCGTGACCGATGCCGCCGCCGTTTCCCCTGTCTTCGACGTGGACCAGCAGACCTTCGAAGCCGACGTGCTGCAGGCCTCGCTGACCACGCCGGTGCTGGTGGATTTCTGGGCGACCTGGTGCGAGCCGTGCAAGACGCTCGGCCCGATGCTGGAAAAACTCGCCGCCGAGTACCACGGCGCGTTCCGGCTGGGCAAGGTCGACGTGGACACGCAGCAGGAGCTGGCCGGCATGTTCGGCATCCGCAGCATTCCCACCGTGGTGCTGGTCAAGGACGGCCAGGTGCTCGACGGCTTCACCGGCGCGCTGCCCGAAGGCCAGCTGCGTGAATTCCTGTCGCGCCACGTGCAGCCGCTGGAAGCGCCCGCCGAACCCGCCGAAGTAGCGGCCGTGGCGGAAACCCCGGAGCTGGCGATCAGCCGCCTGCAGCAGGCGATCGCCACTGAACCGAACCGGCCCGAACTGAAACTCGACCTGGCGCTGGCACTGATGCGCGCCGGCAACGTCGCCGCCGCCGAGGCCGAGCTGGCCGCGCTGCCAGCCAACCTCGCCACCGACGCGCGCGCCATGCGCCTGCGCAGTGAACTGGAACTGGCCCACGCACTGCAAGACGCTCCCGGCATCGCCGAACTGCAGCAGCGCGTGCAGGCCGACGCCAGCGACTGGGCCGCCCGCGACCAGCTCGGCGTGCATCTGCTGCTGCAAGGCGACGCCGAAGCGGGCCTGGAACAATTCCTCGTCATCCTGCAAAAAGCCCGCGACTGGAACGACGGCCAGGCCAGGAAACGCCTGCTCGCCGCCTTCGCCACGCTGGACGACGCCGAACTGGTCGGCCGCTACCGCCGACGGATGGCCTCGCTGCTGTTCTGACCCGTCCGCTGGAACGCGACGTGGCACAGGGCGGGCACGGCCCGCCAGTCCCCGGCTTTCCGGCAACACGAAAGCGGCGGACAGTGTCCGCCCTGCCGAAAAGCGTATCCATACTGGCGCGTACGTTCGGGTATGATCGCCCCTCCCCCGCCTGGACCAGCCCCGCATGCGCGCATCGACTTTCCGTCGCCTGCTCAACCTGTGGCCACCCTACCTGTTCAGCGGCATCCGCGTGCTGTCGATCAGCGACGACTACACCGAGGCGAAGGTGGTGCTGCGGCTGCGCCCGTGGAACCGCAACTACGTGAAGAGCCAGTTCGGCGGCAGCCTGTTCGCGATGGTCGACCCGTTCTGGATGCTGCTGGCGATGCACCAGCTCGGCCGTGACTACTACGTGTGGGACAAGGCCGGCACGATCGACTTCGTCGCGCCCGGCTACGAGGATGTTTACGCACACTTCAAACTCGAAGCCGGCGTGGTCGACGAGCTGCGCGCCGCTGCAGCCGGCGGCGACAAGGTGCTGCGCTGGTTCGAGACCGAGGTGACCACCGCCGGCGGCAAGCTCATCGCCGTCGTGCGCAAGCAGCTCTACGTGCGGCTGAAACCGAAGGCCCGGTAATCGCGCAAGGCGCCCCGCCTGATTCGCACGAGCGCGGAAAAAATCACAGCATCCCCGACACCGGCGCCTTGCTCCTCCCCCTGCTTGCAGGGGGAGGTTGGCGACCGCAGGGAGTCCTTCAGGTGAGGGGGTCGCTCCATGCGCGGCAAGAGCACCCCACCCCAGCCCTCCCCTGCGACCGAAGGAAGTCCCTTTGGGACAAGCAGGGGAGGGAGAAAGGCGCCCTTGACCCCTCCCCTACACCGGCCGTCCGCATAATCGCCGCAACGAACCTGCGGACAGCACCATGACCCTGGTCGACACCCTGCTGCAACGCGCCCGGCATCTGGCCCCGGGCAGCTTCGCGCTGGTGATGGCCACCGGCATCGTCTCCATCGACGCTAGTCAGCACGACCTGCCGTGGGTAGCGCGGGCGCTGCTTGCGCTCAACCTGCTCGCCTTTGCCTGGCTGCTGGCACTGAGCCTGCTGCGCCTGGCGCGCTTCCGCCACGAACTGGTCGCCGATTTCGTACACCCCGGCCACGGCGCCGGCTTTCTCACCTTCGCCGCCGCCACCTGCGTGCTGGGCAGCCAGTGCCTGCTGGTGGTGCATTGGCCATGGGCGGCGCGTGGGCTGGCGGTGGCCGGAGCGCTGGCCTGGGCGCTGCTGACCTATCTGTTCCTCGCCGCCGCCATCACCGCGCGGATCAAGCCCGGCTTCACCCGCAGCATCAACGGCGGCTGGCTGGTCGCGGTGGTGGCGACCCAGGCATTGGCGGTGCTGATTACCCTGCTGCTCGCCGACGATCCCGCGGCCGGTGCCAGCTGGCTGTTCGGCGCGCTGTGCCTGTACCTGCTCGGTGCCGCGCTGTACCTGCTGATCATCACCCTGGTCGTCTACCGCATGCTGTTCTTCCCGCTGCGTGCGCGCGAGTTCACCCCGCCGTACTGGATCGACATGGGCGCGCTGGCGGTGACCACGCTGGCCGGCAGCCTGCTGGTGATCCACACCCCGGCGAGCGGCGCGCTGGCCGCGCTGCTGCCGTTCGTGAAGGGCTTCACTCTGTTCTTCTGGGCCACCGCAACGTGGTGGATTCCACTACTGGTGTTGCTGGAAATCTGGCGCCATGGCCAGCGCCACGTGCCGCTGCGCTACGAAACGGACGACTGGGACATCGTGTTCCCGATCGGCATGTACACCGTGGGCACCTACGCGCTGGCGCAGGCGCTGCAGCTGGATTTCCTGCGGGTGATTCCGGCTGTCGGCGTCTATGTCAGCCTGCTGGTGTGGGCGTTGGTGGCCGGCGGGGCGCTGTTGCGCGGGTATCGCGGTTTTCGCGTTGGCGGGCGGCGGCATCCGTTGCGGTGACGATGCAATCCGCATCTTGCAGGAGCGACTTCAGGCGCGATGCTCCTGGCTGTTTCCGCATGCATGGCGAAGAGCTTTCAGAGCAAGAGCTTTCGTCCTCCTTCGGAGGGCGAGTCACTTTCTCTCGCTTGCCCGAGAGAAAGTAACTCGGCTGCCGCAGGCAGACGAAAGCTTTTGCTCTGATGGTCCACCAAGCAGGAGCATCGCCCGCGAGCGGGCTCCTGCAAAGGTATTCGTTGCAGGGCAAAGTGCGATGCCTGCCTTCGCAGGCATGACGGATGTGGGAGGGCGCAGCGCAAACCGCCCTCGCCTACAATGCGGAATCCCCCGCACCCGGATCACCCCATGCCCCGCCTGCGCGTCAAACGCTACCTGCTCACCGGCCTGCTCACCTTCCTCCCGCTGTGGGTGACCTGGCTGGTGTTCAAGTTCGTGCTCGGCCTGCTGGCCGGGATCGGCGCGCCGCTGGTGGAGGCGCTGTTGAACGGGCTGGCGCTGGTGGCGCCGCACGCGGCCGAGTCGCTGAAGATGGAGTGGCTGACCTTCATCGTGGCGCTGCTGGTGACGCTGCTGGCGCTGTACCTGCTCGGTTTCATCGCCAACCGGGTGATCGGCCAGCGCTTCCTCGACGCGTTCGACGCGCTGCTGGCGCGCATCCCGCTGGTGCAGACGATCTACGGCGGCACCAAGAAGCTGATGGCGGTGCTGCAGAACAAGCCCAGCGGCATGCAGCGCGTGGTGCTGATCGATTTTCCGCGCCGCGGCATGAAGGTGGTGGGCTTCGTCACCCGGGTTATGGTGGAGGAAGGCAGCGGTCGCGAGATGGCGGCGGTGTATATCCCGACTACGCCGAATCCCACGGGCGGCTACCTGGAACTGGTGCCGGTGGATGAGCTGACGCCGACCGACTGGACGATGGACCAGGCGATGGCGTTCATCATTTCCGGCGGCGCGGTGGCACCGGATACGTTGCCCGCTTCGCCGGCGCTGCTGCGCCGCGATGAAAGCGGAAACCAGGCATGAATCTGCGTTGCGTCCTGTGGTCCGCCCTGCTCGGCGTGGTGTCGCTGAGCGTCCACGCCACCAGCCCCGCCACCACCGACTGGACCACCCCGGCCGAGGCCGCGCAGTTCCGCACCACGCCGAGTTACGCCGACACGCTGGCCTACCTTGAGCGGCTGCAGCGCGCGGCGCCGGGCGTGATCCGGCTGGAAACCTTCGGCACCACGCCGCAGGGGCGGCCGATGACGGTGGTGATCGCCAGCGCCGGCGGCACGTTCGACCCGGCCGCCGCGCGCGCCGCGCACAAGCCGGTGGTGCTGCTGCAGGCTGGCATCCACCCCGGCGAGATCGAGGGCAAGGACGCCGGGCTGATGCTGCTGCGCGATATCGCGGTCAGCGGCAAGGTCCCGCACCTGCTCGACCATGTGGTGCTGGTGTACATCCCGGTGTTCAGCGTGGACGGCCACGAGAACTCCTCGCCGTACCACCGCATCAACCAGAACGGCCCGGCCAGCATGGGCTTCCGCGGCCAGTCGCAATACCTCAACCTCAACCGCGACTACGTCAAGGCCGATGCGCCGGAGATGCGCGCGTGGCTGAAGCTGTGGCAGAAGTGGCTGCCGGATTTCCTGATCGACGTGCACACCACCGACGGCGCCGACTACCAGTACGACCTCACCTGGTACACCGAGGACCCGCACAAGCTCGACCCGGCGGTAAGCACGTGGCAGCACGACGCGATCGTCAATCACGCGCTGCCCGCGTATGAAAAGCGCGGCCACCTCGCCTCGATCTACCTGGAGTTCAAGGACGGCCGCGACCCGCGCAAGGGCATCGTGAACTTCGGCTCCGGCCCGCGCTTCTCCACCGGCTACGCGGCACTGCAGAACCGCCCTGCGCTGCTGATCGAAACGCACATGCTCAAACCCTACGCCGACCGCGTGCGAGCCGTGTACGACCTGGTCGAGCTGATGCTGGAACAGATCGGCGCACAGCCGGCCGCCCTGCTCGCGGCCACCGCGAAGGCGGACGCCGACACCATCGCCCGCGCCGGCGAGGCGAACGCGCGGGTGGCGCTGAACTTCAAGCCCGATCCGCAAGCGACGAAGTTCGAACTCAAGGGCTACGCCTTCACGCTGAGCCACAGCGACATTTCCGGCAGCGAGTGGATCCATTACGACCCGCACGCGCCGAAGAACTACACCATCGACAACTGGAACGGCCTGCTGCCGGACCTGTCGGTCGCCCCGCCCGCTGCCTATGCGGTGCCGGCGCAGTGGACGACGGTCATCGACCGGCTTGATGCCCACGGCATCGCCTACCGCCGCACCGAGCGCCCGTTGACGATCCGCGCCGAGGGCTACCAGCTGGACGACCCGAAGTGGGCCAGCCAGCCGTTCGAGGGCCACCTGATGCTGCGCGACTTCAACCTGCACGCCGTGCCGCGTGAAGTGACCCTGCCGGCCGGTTCGGCGATCGTGCCGCTGGACCAGCGCGCGGCCAACGTGGCGATCGAATTGCTGGAGCCGCAGGCGCCGGACTCGCTGCTGCGCTGGGGCTATCTCGACGCAGTGTTCGAGGCCAAGGAGTACGGCGAGCCGCGTGTGGTCGAGCAGCTGGCGCGCGAGATGCTGGCGAAGGACCCCGCGCTGAAGGCTGCGTTCGAACGGAAGCTGCACGACGATCCTGCCTTCGCCGCCAACCCGCGCGCGCGGCTGGCGTTCTTCTTCGAGCGCTCACCCTGGTACGCCGCCCAGCGCGTCGGCGCCTACCCGGTACTGCGCCTGGACGCGGCGGCGTGGCGGCAACTGGCACCCTTGGCACCCGCTCCCGACCTGCCGCAACCCTGACCTTTGACACTGTGCCACCCATGACGTTTGGCCTAGCGTGAACGGCCATGCCCGCGTTCCGGGGGGGACCCGACGGCGCGGCCAGACGACACCACCCATCATTCACAGAGGGATATCCATGACCAAGCAGTTTCTGAAGCCACTGGCGCTGGCGCTGGCCGTCAGCCTGGCGTTGACCGCCTGCGGCAAGCACGAGGCAGCCAGCACCGCCCCGGCGCCGGCCAGCACCGCACCGGCCGCCGCCAGCACCACTGCCGCCGCCGACCTCGGCAAGAGCATCTTCGACGTCAGCGAGCTGGGCGACAGCGCGCAGGCGTGCCAGGACTTCAACAGCTTCGTCAATGCCAAGTGGGTCAAGGCCAACCCGATCCCGGCCGACCAGACCGTGTGGGGCGCCTTCAGCCTGCTGCACGAGAAGAGCCTGGCCGACCAGCACCAGCTGGTGGACGACGCGGTGAAGAACGCCGACGCGGCCAAGGCCGGTTCGATCGAGCAGAAGATCGGCTGGCTGTACCACTCCAGCATGGACATGGACGCGCGCAACAAGGCCGGCTTCGACCCGATCAAGGCCGACCTCGCCGGCATCGACGCGCTGAAGTCGAACAAGGACCTGCCGGCATGGCTGGGCCAGTCCTTCGCCAAGGGCGACGGCGCGGTGTTCGCCTTCGGCTCGGGCGCCGACTACAAGGACGCCAAGGTACAGATCGCCTACACCGAGCAGAGCGGGCTTGGCCTGCCCACCACCGACTACTACACCGACGCCAAGTACAAGGACATCCGCGACAGCTACGTCAAGTACCTGGCCAAGCTGTTCGAGATGACTGGCAGCAGCGCCGACGACGCCGCCAAGCAGGCCGCGCTGGCGATGAAGTTCGAGACCGACCTGGCGCAGCACTCCATCCCGCGCGTGGAAATGCGCAAGCCGGAAAACCAGTACCACTTCGCGACCGTCGCCGAGGCGAACAAGGTCACCCCGCACTTCGACTGGAACACGTTCTTCAAGTCGCAAGGCGTCACCGTCGACAAGGGCTTCTCGCTGTCGCAGCCGAAGTTCTTCGCCGAGTTCGACAAGCTGGTCGCCAGCGCGCCGATGGACGAATGGAAGGCCTACCTGAAGGCGCACACCATCTCCAACGCCGCCACCGCCCTGTCCGAGCCGTTCGTGGACGCGCAGTTCGATTTCTACGGCAAGACCCTGCGCGGCCAGCCGGAACAGCAGCCGCAGTGGAAGCGTTCGCTGACTGCGGTCAACGGCGCGATGGGCCAGGCGCTGGGCCAGCTCTACGTAGCCAAGTACTTCACCCCCGAGGCCAAGGCCCGCGCGGAAGAGCTGGTCACCAACGTGCGCGACGCGCTGAAGACGCGCATCCAGAACCTCGACTGGATGAGCGAGGAGACCAAGGCCAAGGCGCTGGACAAGTGGTCCAAGTTCCTGCCCAAGATCGGCTACCCGGAACACTGGCGCAGCTGGGACGGCCTGAGCATCAGCAAGGACGGCTACTACGCCAACATGCAGGCGGCCAGCAAGTTCAACTACGAGTACGACATCGCCAAGATCGGCAAGCCGACCGACCGCCAGGAATGGGGCATGACCCCGCAGACGGTCAATGCGTACTACAACCCGACCGACAACACGATCAACTTCCCGGCCGCGATCCTGCAGCCGCCGTTCTTCAATGCCAAGGCGGATGATGCGATCAACTACGGCGGCATCGGCGCGGTGATCGGCCACGAGGCCAGCCATGGCTTCGACGACCAGGGCAGCCAGTTCGACGGCGACGGCAACAACGTCAACTGGTGGACCGACGCGGACAAGAAGAAGTTCGAGGCGCGCACCGGCAAGCTGGTCGACCAGTTCAACAACTACGCGCCGTTGGCCGACCACCCCGAGCTGCATGTCAACGGCACGCTGACCCTGGGCGAGAACATCGCCGACCTGGGCGGCCTGAACATCGCCTATGACGCGCTGCAGACCGCACTGAAGAAGAACCCGGCCGAAGCCGACAAGAAGATCGACGGCTACAGCGAAGACCAGCGCTTCTTCCTCAACTGGGCCCGCGTGTGGCGCGGCGATATCCGCGAAAAGGCGCAGATGGTCTATCTGAACGCCGATCCGCATTCGCCGATGAAGTTCCGCGCGATGGGCGCGCCGTCGAACATGCCGACCTTCGCCAGTGCGTTCCGGTGCAAGCCGGGCGACGCGATGGTGCGTGCGGACGACAAGCAAGTGAAGATCTGGTAAGTCCGTGGCCGTCGCGGCTTCGGCCGCGGCGGTCAGCCTGCCAGCCCGGAAACGCCGCGCCCGTGCGCGGCGTTTTCCGTTTCGGCGTCGACGGATTCCACGGCGGCAGCAAGACCGGTGCCAGCGTCCGCCCTCCGCGGCGGCGGCGCAACGGTTCCCAGCGCGCGCCATGGGGCGGATAATCGTCGGCCCTTGATGCAAGACGGCCGAAACATGTTTGTCCCTGGTCAACGCTGGATCTCCTCCGCCGAACCCGAGCTGGGCCTCGGTACCGTGCTGCGCGTCGAAGGGCGCGGCGTGCAGGTGCTGTTCGCCAGGGCTGGCGTGCTGCGCCCGTACGCGGTCGACTCGGCGCCGCTGGTGCGCGCCGAGTTCCGCGCCGGCCAGCGCGTCGCCGGCAAGGGCATCGCGTTCCTGGTGGAACGGGTGGAGATCCGCGACGACCTGCTGATCTACCGCGGCGAAGGCCGCGAACTGCACGAAGGCCAGCTCGACGACGAGCAGAGCGTGAGCCAGGCCGACGACCGCCTGGTCGGCGGCCGCACCGATGCCGTGGCGCAGTTCGAGCTGCGCCTGGAAGGGCTAAAGCGGCGTGCCGAGGCACGCCGTTCGCCGATGTGGGGCTTAGGCGCGGCACGGATTGGACTGGTGCCGCACCAGCTGCGCGTGGCCGGCATCGCCGCCGCCCGGCGCCCGCCGCGGGTGCTGCTGGCCGATGAGGTGGGCCTGGGCAAGACCATCGAGGCGGGCATGATCATCGCGCGCCAGCTCGCCACCGGCCGCGCCTCGCGCGTGCTGCTGCTGTTGCCCGACACGCTGGTCTACCAGTGGTTCGTGGAGATGTTGCGCCGCTTCAACCTGAGCTTCGCGATCTACGATGAGGAACGCTGCGAGGCGCTGGAGCAATCCGGCGACGCCGGCAATCCGTTCGAGGACGAACAACTGGTGATCGCCGACTTCGGCTTCCTGGAAAGCTCGCCGAAGTACGCGCGGCAGTTGCTGGACGCGCCGTGGGATCTGCTGGTGGTGGACGAGGCGCATCATCTGGCGTGGTCGCCGGAAGCCGCCAGCCCGCGCTACACGATGGTGGAGCAGCTGGCCGCGGCGATCCCCGGCGTGATCCTGCTCACCGCCACCCCGGAACAGCTCGGCCGCAGCGGCCACTTCGCCCGCCTGCGCCTGCTCGATCCGCAGCGCTACCATGATCTGGACGGCTATCTGGCCGAGGCGGACAGCTACCTGGCGCTGTCGAAGATCGCCGACCGCCTGCTCGATGGCCAGCCACTCGACGACACGCAGCGCGCCGCCCTGACCGCGGCCTTCCACGGCGACCAGGCACTCAGCGCCCGGCTGGCCGAGCCGACCAAACCGGGCAACGCACGCGAGCTGCTGGCCGCGCTGATCGACCGCCACGGCACCGGCCGCGCGATGTTCCGCAACAACCGCGCCGGCGTCGGCGGCTTCCCGCAGCGCCGGCCCGAATGGCACCTGCTGCCGATGGCTACGGTCGACGACAGCACGCGCCAGGCGCTGCTGGCCGAATTCCACGCCGACATCCAGCAGCCGTCGCCGCTGATCGAGGTCGACTACGCCGCCGACCCGCGCATCGACACCCTGATCGCCCTGCTCGATCGGCACCCGCAGGACAAGTTCCTGCTGATCTGCCGCAGCCAGGCCAAGGTGCTGGCGCTGGAGGAAGCGCTGCGCACGCGCAGCGGCGTCGGCGTGGCGCGTTTCCACGAAGGCCTCAGCATCGTGCAGCGCGACCGCAACGCCGCGTATTTCGCCCAGCCCGACGGCGCGCGCTTGCTGCTGTGCTCGGAGATCGGCTCGGAAGGCCGCAACTTCCAGTTCGCGCACCGGCTGGTGCTGTGGGACCTGCCGCTGGACCCGGACCTGCTGGAACAGCGCATCGGCCGGCTCGACCGGATCGGCCAGAAGCACGACATCGCGATCCACATCCTCGCCGTGGCCGACAGCGCCCAGCACGTGCTGGCGCGCTGGTACGACGAGGGCGTCGACGCGTTCCGCATGAGCCCGGCCGACGGCCGTGAACTGCTGCGCCGCTACGGCGAGCCGCTGACCCTGCTGGCCGACGAACACGCCCGCGGCGACGACAACCGCGACCAGGAGCTGGACGCGCTGCTGGCCGAGACCCACGCCAGCCACGAGCAGATGGCGCAGCTGATCCGCGGCGGCCGCGACCACCTGCTGGAACTGGCCGCCAGCCGCGACCTGCACGCCGACGAGCTGCAGCAGGCGTTCGCCCGCGAAGACCACGATCCGGGCCGCGACGCCTTCGTGCAACGCCTGCTGGAGGCGTTCGGCATCCATGCCGAGGAGCTCGGCGGCCAGGTGCTGCTGCTCGACCCGCAATACCTGTCCACCGACGCCCTGCCCGGCTTTGCCGAAGGCCCGCAGTCGGTGACCTTCGCGCGCGAGGTGGCACTATCGCGCGAGGAGCTGCCGCTGCTGCGGCTGGACCATCCGCTGGTCGCCGGCGCCATGGACCTGGCGCTGTCCGGCGAACAGGGCAATGCCGCCTTCATGGTCGACGACGTGCTGCCGCCGCGCACCGCGCTGCTGCAGGCGGTGTTCCTGCTCGAATGCGTGGCCGACCGGAAACTCGACGCCGAACGCTTCCTGCCGGTGCTGCCGATCGCAGTCACCGTCGACACCCGGCTGGCCGAGCGCGCCGACTTCGCGCCCAGCGAGATCGCCCTGCGCAAGGCCGGCGACCGCAACATCGAAGTGGCGCGCTACCGCAAATTCCTCGCCAAGCTGGTGCCGCCGATGCTGGAGCGCGCCGAGGCGCTGGCCGGCACGCGCGGCCAGGCACGCATCGACGAGGCGGTGGAGCTGGCCACGCAGACGCTGGATGCGGAGCTGTCACGCCTGCTGGCGCTGCGTGCAGTGAACCCGTCGGTCAGCGCGGCGGAAATCGCCGCCATCGCCGCCGAGCGCACCGCCCTGCTGGCCGCGCTGCCGCAGTCGCGGCTGCGGCTGGACGCGGTGCGCTTCGTGGTCAGCGCGGACTTCCTGGCGCTGCGCTGAAGCCCACCCTTCCCCGTGTACGGGGAAGGTCTGCGGCGCCCCTCAGCTCAAGCCGACGCCATGCGCATGCGCTGCTCGATGCCGCCCACGCGGTAGCCCACCGTCAGCAGCGCCAGCCAGATCACGCCCACATACAGCGCCACACGGGTGTCCGCGCTGTAGCCGAGCATCACCAGCACGAACGCCAGAAACGCCAGGCAGACCACGCTGCTCAGCGGAAACCAGCGCAAGCGGAAAGCCAGCGGCGACGGCTGCTGGCGGCGGAAGCGCCAGTGCGCCACCAGCACCATGCCCCAGGTCCACACCGTGTTGAAGGCGAGGATCGACATCATCATGCCGAAGATGCGCCCGGGCACCAGGTAGTTCATCAGCACGCCGAACAGCAGGAACACCAGCGTCACCAACACCCCGCGCACCGGCACGCCCTGCGCACTCAGCCGCCCCATCGCCATCGGCGCCTGCCCCTTCGTGGCCAGGCTGTGCAGCATGCGGCTGCCGCTGAACATCGTTGAGTTGAAGCTGGACAACGCCGCGGTGATCACCACGAAGTTGATCAGCCCGGCCGCCTGCGGAATGCCCAGCCTGGCGAAGGTGGTGACGAACGGACTGCCCTGCGTGCCCAGCTCGTTCCACGGGTAGATCGCCATGATCACGAACAGCGAGCCGATGTAGAAGATCAGGATGCGCCAGATCACCGAGTTCACCGCGCGCGGGATGGTGCGCTCCGGCTGCGCCGCCTCGGCGGCGGCCACGCCGATCGTCTCGATGCCGCCGAACGAGAACACCAGCACCGGCAGCGCCAGCACCATGCCGGTGACGCCGTTCGGGAACCAGCCGCCATGCGACCACAGGTTGCTGAGGCCGATCGGCTGGCCGCCGTTGCCCCAGCCCAGCCAGATCATCGCGCAGCCGCCGGCGATCATCGCCACCACCGTGAGCACCTTGATCAGCGCGAACCAGAACTCCAGCTCGCCGTAGACCTTCACCGCCATCAGGTTCAGCCCGCCGATCATCGCCACGCTGGCGAACGCCCAGATCCACTGCGGCGACCCCGGAAACCACGCCTTCATGTAGATGCCGACCGCGGTGCTCTCGGCAATGCCCACGCCCATCATCAGGATCCAGTAGTTCCAGCCGGTGAGGTAGCCGGCGAACGGGCCGAGGTACTTGTGCGCGTAGGTGCTGAACGAGCCGGCGATCGGCTCGTGCGCGGCCATCTCGCCCAGCGCGCGCATGATGATGAAGATCATCGTGCCGCCGAACAGGTAGGCGAACAGCAGCGACGGCCCGGCCAGCTGGATCGTGCTGGCGGAGCCGAGGAACAGGCCGGCACCAATGCACATGCCCAGTGCCATGAAGGTGATGTGGCGCGGGGTGAGCTGGCGCTGCAGGGCCTGGGTCATGGGTATGTTCGTGGCGTGGAAGCGCTCAGCGTAACAGGCGCCGCTTTGGCTTCCACGGCAGCCGCCCGCGCCAGTACTGGATCAGCACCAGGCCACCCAGCATGCCGCCGAGATGGGCGAAGTGGGCCACGCCCGGCTCGATCCCGGTCACGCCCATGGTCAGTTCCGCCGCGGCGTAGAGGATCACGAACAGCCACGCCGGCATCGGGATCGGCAGGAAGATCAGCATCACCTTCTCGTGCGGATACAGCATGCCAAACGCCAGCAGCAGGCCGAAGATTGCACCGGACGCGCCCAGCGTGGGCCCGTACTCGGCCGGAGGGAAGAACCACAGCACCGCCAGCTGCAGCAGCGAGGCGACGATCGCGCAGACGAAATAGTAGATGGTGAACTCGCGCGCGCCGAAGGTGCGCTCGATCGCGCCGCCGAACATGTACAGCGCAAGCATGTTGAACATGATGTGGGTGAAGCCGCCATGCATGAACGCGCTGGTGACGATCTGCCACACCCCGAACAGGCCGGAGCCGAGCGGCCACAGCGCGAAATATTGCAGCAGGGGCGGCCCCATCACCTGCTGCAGCAGGAACACCGCCACATTGGCGATCAGCAGGTTGCGGGTAACGGGCGGCAGGTCAAAAGGCATCAGGCAGTTTCCAGGGAATCGAGGACAGCATAACGACGCATCCCGCAGCTGACCGCACCCGCTGACGATCGTTCATCCGCTACGGCCAGCAAAAAGCCGCCTTGCGGCGGCTTGGCGCACCAACCGGCGAGGTCAGGTCAGCCCTTGCTGGCCACCTGCGCCATCGCCTCCGGACGCTTGGCACCGGCGAAACGCTTGGCCCAGTAACCTTCGCTCAGGCTGGAAATCTCCACCGACTTGCCGGCGGACGGCGAATGGATGAAGCGGCCGTTCGAGATGTAGATGCCCACATGCGAGATGCCCCGCTTGCCGTGGGTGTGGAAAAACACCAGGTCGCCCGGCTGCATGTCCGCGCGCTTGACCTTGAGGCCTGCCAGGAACTGCGACGCGGAATTGCTTGGCAACTGCATGCCGACCGCATGGGCGAACACGTAGCGGACGAAACCACTGCAATCGAAACCGGTGGAAGGGTCGCGGCCGCCACGCACATAGCGTGTGTCGCGCAGCTTCATCGCCATCGCGATCAGCGACTTGCGCAGGTCGGTGATGTTCGCGCTGGCAGCGGCCGTGGCGGCATCCTGTTCGTCTGCGGCGGCGACGTCGGCCGACGGTTCCGTCGCGGCAACGGCGAGCACCGCCGCGGCGTCGGGAAGCACGGACTGCGCCAGTGCAGCCGCCGGGTTGAAGACGGGCAGCTGACCCAGCAGTGGCGAATCGAGGTGGGCAACCGGTGAGCTGCCGATGGCGGTGGAAGCAGGGAGGTTCCTGGCTTGAAGCGGACCGGAAACCAGCAGCACGGAGATGAGCGCGGCGGCAGCGGTCAGTTGCTTGATGGGCATGCTGGAAAAAATCCCTTGTTGTTCACAGGATTAGCCGCCCAGCAGAAGCAGACGACGTGACGAAGTAGTGAACTTAACAAGAAGGGGGCGCGTAGTTGTTGGATCGAGGTTAACTGAACCCTATCGTTTCAAAAAACGGAGACGGGGCGCACATTTCATCCAACTATTTGATTTTACTTCGCTTACACCCCTACCGGGGGCTCCGGCCAGTAATACGCGTCCGGATAGGGCCGGCTGCCGAAGATCGCCGTGCCGATCCGCACCTCGGTCGCGCCCTCGGCGATGGCGAGCGGGAAATCACCACTCATGCCCATGGAAAGTCTTGTCAGATCATGGCCTTGTGTCACCGCCTGATGGCGCAGTTCGCGCAGCAGGCGGAAGCAGCCACGTACCTCGGCCGGGTCGGTGGAGTGGATCGCCAGGGTCATCAGGCCACGTACGCGCATGGTGTCGTAGCCGCGCAGCGTATTCAGGAAAGCGGGTAGCTGTTCAGGCGGGAGACCGTATTTGCTGGGCTCGACGGAAGTCTTCACCTGCACCAGCACGTCGATCGCCCGGCCTTCGTGCTGCAGCCGCCGATCCAGCGCCTCGGCCAGCTCCAGCCGGTCCAGCGACTGCACCTCGCTGGCCAGCCGCGCCACGTCTTTCGCCTTGTTGGTCTGCAGGTGGCCGATCATCACCCAGTCGATGTCGCAGTCGGCCAGCGCCGGCGCCTTGTCGCGGATCTCCTGCACCTTGTTCTCGCCGAAGCGGCGCATGCCCAGTGCCACCGCGGCCCGGATCAGCTCCGGGCCGAAGGTCTTGCTGACCGGCAGGATGGCCACCTCGGCCGGGTCACGGCCGGCCTCGCGGCACGCCGCATCGACGCGGCGGCGGACCTGCGCCCAGTTGTCGGCCAGCCAGCCGGTATCCGTGCTCATGGCCCGACGATCGCGCTCAGGCCTTGCCACCCTGCTGGTGATGGCGCGCCACCACCTCGGCCACCACCATGCTGACCTTCTTGCCGGTGGGGATGTGCAGGAACTCGTTGGGGCCGTGCGCGTTGGAATGCGGGCCGAGCACGCCGGTGATCAGGAACTGCGCCTTGGGGAATTTTTCGCCAAGCATGCCCATGAACGGGATGCTGCCGCCCTCGCCCATGTAGGTGGCTGGCGCGCCGAAATAGTGCTGCGAGGCGTCGGCCACCGCCTGCTCCAGCCATGGCGACAGCGCCGGCGCGTTCCAGCCCGAGCCGTCCTTTTCCAGGGTGAAAGTGACCTTGGCGCCGTACGGCGGGTCCTTCTCCAGCAATTGCTTGACGAACTCGCCGGCCTTGGCGCCGTTCAGCGTGGGCGGCACGCGCAGGCTCAGCTTCACCGCGGTGAACGGGCGCAGCACGTTGCCGGCGCTTTCCAGCGGCGGGATGCCGCCGATGCCGGTGACCGCCAGCTGCGGGCGCCAGGTGCGGTTGAGCACCAGTTCGGCCAGGTCTTTCGTGACCGGCTGCATGCCCTCGGTCCACGGGAACTTGCTGTAGATGTCGTCGCCCAGCACCTCGGCCGAGAGCTTGGCTTGCTCGACGCGCTGTTGCGGAATGTCGACGTACAGCTCCTTCGGCTTGATCGTGCCGGTGGCCGGATCTTCCAGCCGCGTCAGCAACTCGCGCAGGATGCGGAAGCTCGACGGCACCACGCCGGAGGCGTCGCCCGAGTGCACGCCCTCTTCCAGCACCTGCACGGTGAGGTTGCCGCCGGTCATGCCGCGCAGGGACGTGGTCAACCACAGCTGGTCGTAGTTGCCGCAGCCCGAATCCAGGCACACCACCAGCGACGGGCTGCCGATGCGGTCGGCCAGGTGGTCGACGTAGAACGGCAGATCGTAGCTGCCCGATTCCTCGCAGGCCTCGATCATCACCACGCAGCGCGCGTGCGGAATGCCCTGCTCGTGCAGCGCCAGCAGCGCGGCCAGCGAGCCGAAGATCGCATAGCCGTCGTCGGCGCCACCGCGGCCGTACAGCTTGTCGCCCTTGAGCACCGGTGTCCACGGGCCGAGGCCCTCGGCCCAGCCGGTCATCTCCGGCTGCTTGTCGAGGTGGCCGTAAAGCATCACGGTGTCGTCTCCCTGGCCCGGCACTTCGATGTAGATCAGCGGCGTACGTCCTTCCAGCCGCACCACTTCCAGCGTGGCACCGGGCAACTGGGCGAGCTTGGAGCGCGCCCAGGTTTCCATCAGCTTGACCGCCGCATCCATGTAGCCGTGCGCCACCCAGTCCTTGTCGAACATCGGCGACTTGTTGGGGATACGGATGTATTCGACCAGCTGCGGCACGATCTCGTCGTCCCACAGGCCACCGACGAAGCGGGAAAGGCGGGCAGTATCCATGGCTCACTCCATCAGGCGAACAAGATCGGCATTGTAACAGCGCGCCTCCACTGCACCGACACGCGACCGGAAGCCGCCCACAGGCGAAAGCGCCCGGCGCGCACACCAACCCTGCGGCGTCTCCCACTGCGTGGCCCTTCGCCGCGGCGGCATAGTGCGCCGGCGGCACCTGGATGCCGTCATCCATCGCCCAAGGAGAAAGGCCATGTTCAACAAACTCGCCGCTGTCGCCCTTGCACTCGCCCTGGCCATGCCGGGGCTGCTGCTCGCTGCCACGCCGGTCAACATCAACCAGGCCGACGCGGCCGCCATCGCCAAGTCGTTGGACGGCATCGGCCCGGCCAGGGCCGAGGCGATCGTGGCTTGGCGCGAAGCCCACGGCCCGTTCAAGAAGGCCGACGACCTCAAGCACGTCAAGGGCATCGGCAAGGCCACGATCGAGCGCAACCGGGCCGCCATCCTGCTCAGCGACGATGCTGCCGCCGCTACGGACGCCCCCGTCAGGACGGCGCACAAGAGCAAGAAGGCCGCCGTGGCAGAAGCCGCCGTCGAGGAATAACCGGCGGGCGAGCTACCGTCGGCAGGGAACCCGGCGGCGTGGCCCACGGCGGGCCGCGCCGCTTGCGCTACACTCGCGCGCCCCTTCCTCCCTCATGCCGCCATGATCCTGCCGCGCTACCACATCGCCGCCTCCGCCATCCGTGGCGCCGGCAACGGCCTGTTCCTCGACGAAGCCGTGGCGGCGGGGTGCATCATCACCGCGCCGGACGGCATCGAGCAGACCTTCCGCTACGCCGACATCATGGCTTCATCGGAGCTTCGCGCGCAGTTCCACGCCAGCGCGCGCTGGTTCGAGGACCGCTACACGCTGTCGCCGGACTGGCCTGACGAGTGCTACATCAACCACAGTTTCACGCCGAACGGGCTGTGGCACCTGGGTTTCGTGTTTGCCCTGGCCGAGCTGCCCGCCGGCAGCGAGATCACCGTGGACTACCGGCACCTGCTGCCGCCCGGCCAGGCCGAGGATTTTGTCGATTCGGTCACAGGTGAGACAATCGCCGGATTGTCCTGGCAGGAGAGCCTTGCCAGCAGCACCCACGCACTGGCTGAACTGCTGGCTGCCGCCCACCGTTGACCGTGATGTTCGATATTCCAACCATTGAAACGGCGCGCCTGCGCCTCACCGCACTCACCGAGCGGCATTTCGACGACTACGCCGCCATGCTGGCCGACCCGGACAGCACGCGCTGGATCGGCGACGGTGAACCGCTGGACCGCACCAACGCCTGGCGTTCGCTGGCGATGCTGCTGGGTCACTGGCAGCTGCGCGGCTTCGGCATGTGGGCGCTGGAGCTGAAAGGCAGCGGTGAGTTCATCGGCCGCGCCGGCCTGATGTACCCCGACGGCTGGCCGGACCTGGAGATGGGCTGGATGCTCAAACCCGAGCACCGCCACCACGGCTACGCCACCGAGGCGGGCACTGCCGTGCTCGAATTCGCCTGGAACCAGCTGCATGCCCAGCGCGTGATCAGCCTGGTGCGGATTGGCAACGAGGCCTCCGACCGGGTCGCCGCGCGGCTCGGCGGCGAGCACATCGAGGATATGGATTTCTACGGCAGCCACAGCCACGTGTTCGCCTACTACCCGCCGCATCGCGAGCACCGCCGCGCCTACGGCTAGGCATGCCTGACCAGGCTCGGCACGTCCCGACCCCGGCGAATGGCAGAAGGCGCAACGCGCCCTCTGCCACAACCCGTCAGATGGCCAGCGGCAAGCCGCTGCCGGCCCGCGATGACGACAGCGAACGCGCCACCTCGGCCAGCGCGAACAACCGCGCCACGCGAACCCAGCCGATCACCAGCACCACCAGCTGCGCCAGCAGCACCGCCAGCACCAGGCCGGTAAACCCGATGGCAGGGGTGTGCACGCGCCCGATCCCCAGCGCCAGTGCAATCGTGTAGCCGACCACGCTGATCAGCACGTAGCTGATCAAGGTGCTGAACGGGCGGCGCAGCAACTGCATGAAGCCGCGACCGAAGGCGCGCGTGGCCGAACGCAGTCCCGTATCGGCAATGAACGCGGCCCGACCCGACTCGACAATCGCCTGCGCCAGCACGAACAGCACGCCCGCGACGAACAGGGCCAGGTGCGAGGCACGGTCGGCTTCCGATTCCAGTACCGCCTTGTCACTGACGCCATCGGCCATGTGCAGCGCGACGCCGATCAGGGCGCCCATTGCCGCGTACGGCAGGATCGACCACAGCATCAGGCGGAACATGCGGCCGTACTCGACGATGCCGCACTGAAGCAGGTGGCTGAAGCCCAGCGCACGGCCGGCACGGCCGGCCCCCACCACCATGCCGTTGAGAAACGGCAACAGCAGCAGCGTCAGCAACATGCCCAGCAGGGCAAGGCCATTGAACCAGCTGGAAAGCTGCAACGTCGACATGACGTCGCCGACCATCGTTGCGCTGAAGCGCGTGGCCCACGCCTGCGCGTGGATGGAGTGGTCAAGCGCGCCACTCAGTGCGCGCCAGATCGGCAGGCTGACCACGGCGGTCGGCAACAGCAGCAGCAGCACCCAGAGCAACAGCAGGCGCCATTGCATGGCGGCGAAAGGCGCACGCATCACGGCAGCGGAATCCACGCGGCGGGACATACGTCCAGTCTTCATCACAGTGACCCCACCAGGGCATAGAACGTCTGAAAGAAGGAAGCCAGATCTGCGCTCCACCGACGCGAGGCGCTGCCATCGGCCTTGATGGTCCGGCTGTCGTTGATGCTGTTTGCATCCAGGTAGATCTTCTGACCGGGATCGACCGTGGCCGACACCGCCTTCACCGGCCTGGTGAAGGTGAAACGCTTCCAGCGACTGGCGTCATCCCAGTGCACCGTCTCGCTGCTGTCGTCGGCAAACTTGATCAGCACGGTGCGCGGCACCGCGGCACCGGTGCGGCGCACCGTGATCGTCGACTGCCACGGATACGGGCCACCGTATTTGGCATCCTTGTGCGCCTTCTTCCAGGCGGCGCGCGCGTCGTCGATCTGCTTGTCGATGTCCTTGTCGGTCAGCGTGATGCGCTTGCCGTCGCGCACCTCGGTACCCGTGCGCGGCACCTGCTCCTCATTGTCGATCGAAACCACGCTGGCATCGATCTTGTCGGTGCCATAGACCTGCGAGGCGAAGATCGCATGCACCAGCTCCGGCTTGCCGGAGCCCTCGGCCAGTGCGTCGCGCAGGTCGGCGGCGTCGGGGTGGCGGAACTTCCAGCGTTCGTAGTACAGCTTCATCGCCTTGCTCATCGCCTCGTGCCCAAGCAGGTTTTCCAGCGTGCGCATGGTCGCGGCCGTGCGCGCGTAGACCGAGCCGTAGCTGCTGCTGGACATGCGATCCCACGAATTGGCATCGAGCGAGTCGGCCGGCGTGCCGATGCCCAGCACGCCACTGAGCCGTTCCGCCTCGAACGGGTTCACGCTCGGCGTGATGCCCAGCCGCTTCAAGAGCGGCGTGGTGGCAAAGATGTCCTGCTTGCGATCGACCAGCATGCGATCGTCCCAGTACTCGTTCATGCCCTCGTCGAGCATCGGCTCCTCGAATTCGTTCGAGCCGAGGATGCCCATGAAATAACCATGGCCGAACTCGTGGATGGTGACGAAATCGATCATGTACTGGCTGATCGTGTCCGGCGTGACCTTGTTCATGCCATCGGCCGTGAAGAAGGTCGGGTACTCCATGCCGCCCGCTTCACTGGCGTTGTAGGGCGGCACCACGGCGGTGACCGTGCGGTAGGGATACGGCCCCAGCGTGTCGGAGAAATAGGTCAGCGAATCGGTGGTGGCCTTGAGCACCGGCTGCGCGCTGGCCTCGTACTCGGGCGGGTAGATCACCTGCACGACGACGGTGGGGCTGCCCGGCCCGGTCCAGCTGGTGCGCTGCACCTTGTAGCCCGGCGCCGCGATCCAGGCGAAATCCTCCACATCGGTCTGCACGAAACGGTGGGTGACCTTGTCGCCGTCCTGCACCGGCGCGCCCTGCTCTTCGCCCACCGCGCCCACGGTGTAGCCCTTGGGCACCGTCAGCTTGACGTCGTAATTGCCGTAATCGGCATAGAACTCGCTGTGGAAGTGGAACTCGTGCGCGTTCCAGCGCGGCGCCGTGGCACCACGCTCGCCGGGCAGTTCCAGCACGGCAATCTTCGGGAACCACTGCGCGACCAGATGGAAATCGCCGAACCAGCCGGTGCGCTCGACCACGCGCGGCAACTGGTCGTGGAAGTCGATATCCAGGCTCAGCGTGCCTTGCGCCGGCACCGCCTGCGGCAGGTCCAGCTCGACCACGGTCTTGTCGGTCTTCGGGCCGCCATCGGGCTGCACGAAGCGCCAGCGCACGTCCTGGCCGCCCTGCTGCACCTTGTTCAACTCGATGTAGCCCCACTCGCCCTTCTTCAGGCTGGCGTTGCCGCGCGAATGACCGCTGCCGGAGAACAGGCGCCGCTCGGTGAAGAACGTGCTGCCCGGGCCTTCGAACGCATTGAGGTAAAGATGCAGGTAGATTTTCCTGACCGGCTGGTTGCTGCGGTTGCGCCAGGTCATGGTCTGCCTGCCGTCGACCGTGTGCGTGGCCGGGTCCAGCGTGGCCTGGATGGTGTAGCTCACCACCTGGTCGGACAGCGTGGCCGGATGATCGCCGCGCGGGCCACCCCACGCATCCGGTGCACTGGGCACCTGGAAATTCGCCGCATTCGCCGCGGCCAGCGGAATGTCGGCAACCACCGGACTGGCGCTGGCCGGAGCCATGGCCTGGACGGCCGGCACGTTGGTCGTCGTACTTGCCGACGTCGGCGTCTGCGCCGATGTCATTCCCGGCAATACCGCAACCGACAAGGTCACGGCACACAGGTACCTCCACTTGCGTGCAATCAGCCGCATGTTTGTCACTCCCCTGGACAAGCCCCACAGGGTGCGCCCACGCGACCCGCAAGGCATAGGCCATTGGTCATGCATGCGGTGATGACGTTGCACGGACAAACCGGCCGACCGCGTACTCAGTAGACGTCGCGCCGGTAACGCCCCTGTTCGCGCAACTGCTCGACCCGCGCCGCGCCCAATACCTCGTGCAACACCGCATCGATGCCCGGCGCCAGCCCGTCGAGGCTGCCGCAAACGTAGATGGCGGCGCCAGCCTCGATCCACGCCAGCAGTTCGCCGGCCGCCTCACGCAAGCGCTGCTGCACGTGGATACGCTCAGCCTGGTCACGCGACCAGGCGAAGTCGGCGCGTTCGATCCAGCCGCCTGCCAGCCAGCGTTCGATCTCGTCGCGGTAGAGAAAATCGTGCGCCACCTGCCGCTCGCCGAACAGCAGCCAGTTGCGCCGGTGGCCGGCGGCGATGCGCGCCTTCAGCAGCGCACGCAGCGCCGCCAGCCCGGTACCGTTGCCGATCAGGAGCAGCGGCCGTGCATCCTTCGGCACATGGAAATTGACGTTGCTGCGCACGCGCAGGGCGATCTCCGCGCCGACCGGCGCATGCTCAACAAGCCAGCCCGAACCGAGGCCGAGGTAGCCGCCGCGGCCGCGCATCTGGCGCACCAGCAGGTGGAGCGCGCCGTCGTCCGGCAACGAGGCGATCGAATACGCGCGGTGCGGCAGCAACGGCAGCCGCGCCGCCAATGCCGCTTCGTCCAGTCCATCGACCTCGCCGGCCTCGGGCAGACGGCAGCGTGCCAGCAGTTCGGCCAGCGGCAGCCGCGCCCTCCCGTGCGCCACCGGCACGCGGCCGTCCAGTCCGTTTGCCGCCAGCCACGTCGCCACCTTGTCCGGCGCATGGCGGGGGCCGATCTCGACCAGGTCGCCGGCCTGCCAGTTCGCGCCGCCCTGCAGCGGCCGCAGCTCGAGATGGAAACACGGTTCACCCACGCTGCCGGGGTTGAGCAGCCGGCGCTCGACCAGTTGCCAGCGCTGGTACTTCGGTGCCTGCCAGTCCGGCAGGTCGCTGACGCCGCTGAGCATCGCCAGGTGATGCTGCCAATGGCGCAGGCTGGCTTCATCCTCGCTGTCCACTTCCACCGGATCGAACAGTGGTTGCGCGCCGCTGGCCTGCAGCCAGCACTGCAACTGGCGGCCGAAGCCGCAGAAGTCCTCGTAGTCGCTGTCGCCCAGCGCCAGCAGCCCGTAGCGCAGGCCGTGCAGCGCCGCCGCTTGCTGCATCGCCAGGCGGCTGAACGCCCTCGCCATGTCCGGCGGCTCGCCATCGCCGGTGGTGCTGGCCACGAACAGCACACGACCAGCGCGCTGCAGTCCGGCGACATCGAGCGTGTCGATACCGTCCAGTTGCGCCGGCAAGCCGGCCGCCTGCAGGCTCTGCAGGGTCTGCCGCGCCAGCTGTTCGGCGAAGCCGGTCTGGCTGGCATAGATCACCCGCACGCCGGCCTCGGCCCGCACGCTGTGGTCCCGTGCCCCGGCCACCACTGCGACCGGCTCGTGGCCGGCAGCCATGTCCGTCACCGGCAGCGGCTTGCCTGATCCAGGCAACTGGCGGCGATGGCGCAGCCAGCCGGACAGATCCAGCCACGCGCCCAGCAGCAGCGCCGCCGAGAGCAGCACGAACCCGCCCGGCAGCATGGCATGGTGATCGGCCAACTGCGGCGCGGCCCCGATCCGCCGCGCGTGGTCGAGGGCGATCCCGACCAGCGCAAACAGCAGCAGGCCAATCAGGCACAGCGCCGAGCTGATCCGGTACCACGGATGCAACTGGCGCATTCGGGAGGTGTGGTGCCGTTGACGAGGCGGTTCCGCAGGTGCTGGTAGCTGACCCATAGTTGTCCGTGATTCATGCGCCACGCCACGCCGCGGGAACTGCGGCAGGGATGAACGGTCTGGAGGGGCGCGGCGTACTGAAGATGCGCCTGCCCGACTGCCTTATTAGACAGTAAACAAGAATCAATCTCAACAATAACTGTCGCCGGACCCCGCGGCCACTACACTATTCCGTCATTCTCCAGGAGCAGGCGATGCGCATTCTGTTGGCCGAGGACGATCCATCCATCGCCGAAGGCCTCTGTGCGTCGCTGCGCCATGGTGGCCACGCGGTGGATCATGTCGCCAGGGGCAACCTGGCCGACACGGCGCTGCGCGACCAC
The DNA here is from genome assembly GCF_018101315.1 of Rhodanobacter sp. B2A1Ga4. Lineage (NCBI taxonomy): Bacteria > Pseudomonadati > Pseudomonadota > Gammaproteobacteria > Lysobacterales > Rhodanobacteraceae > Rhodanobacter > Rhodanobacter sp. B2A1Ga4. The sequence goes on from NZ_JADBJR010000001.1 coordinate 1,241,014, forward strand.
AGTTATGACCTGCTGGTGCTGGATCTGGGCCTGCCCGCGCTGGACGGCAGCGAGGTACTGCGCCGCCTGCGCAGTCGCGGCACCGGCATGCCGGTGCTGGTGGTGACCGCCCGCGAAGGCCTGGCCGAACGTATCCGCGTGCTCGACCTGGGCGCCGACGATTACCTGGTGAAACCCTTCGCGCTGGCCGAGTTCGAGGCACGCGTGCGGGCGCTGCTGCGCCGGGCCAGCAGCCAGGGCAAGCCGGAGCTGCAGCTGGGCCGGTTGCGCCTGGACCTGCCCGGCCATCGTGCATGGATCGACCAGGCACCGCTGGAACTGACCGCGCGCGAGTTCGGCCTGCTCGAAGCGCTGGCCCTGCGCGCGGACCGCGTCACCAGTCGCGCCCAGCTGACCGCGGCGCTGTGCGACTGGGACCAGGAGCTGACCGACAACGGCCTGGACATCGCGATCCATCGCCTGCGCCGCAAGCTGCACGGCAGCAGCACCGGCGTGCGCACGATCCGTGGGCTGGGCTACCTGCTGGAAGAAATGGACGAAACCGGGAACGACCAGGCATGAATCCGCCACGCGTGCGTCCGCTGCGCCCCAGCCTGCGTCGACGCCTGCTGCTGGCCCTGCTGGTCCCGGTGGGCGTGCTGTTGCTGCTGGACGCGCTGCTGACTTACGGCGTGGCCCTGACCTATGCCAACCGGGTGCACGACCGCGACCTCAGCGACGACGCCGTGACCCTGGCAACGATGCTCGGCAACGACCGGCTCGATGGCGAGCTGACCCCGCAGGCACGCTTCCTGCTCGAATACGACCCGGACGGCCACAGCTATTTCGCCGTGAGCAGTGCCCGGCACGGCCTGCTGGCCAGCAACGGGCAACTGCCGCAGCCAGCGCAGGCGCCGGCCATCGGCGCCCGCCCGGTGCTGTACGACGCGCAGCTCGCGAAGCACGCCTTGCGCGCCGCCACGGTACACATCGCCATGAGCCACGACCCTGGCGACAGCTTGGTCGTCACCGTCGCCGAAACCCTGCGTGACCGGCACCGCCAGGCGCGGGAAATCCTGCTGCTGGCGATCGGGATGCAGTCGCTGTTGATCATCTGCGTGCTCTCGCTGGTCTGGTTTGGCGTCGGTCGCGGCCTGCGCGTGCTCGACCCGCTGACCGCGCGGCTTGCCGCCCGCACCGACGAACTCACGCCGATCGATGGTCCCGATGTACCGCAGGAAATCCGGCCGCTGACGCAGACCATCGACGCGCTGTTCGGCCGCCTGCGCGGCATGCTGGCCCTGCACGACCGCTTCATCGCCGACGCCGCGCACCAGTTGCGCACGCCACTGGCCGGGCTGAGCCTGCACGTCGAACATGCCATGGCCGATCCGCGGCCGGAGACGGTGGCCGACGCCCTGCTCCACATCCAGCGGCTGGTGCAGCGTGCCGCACGCACTTCCGCGCAATTACTGGCGCTGACACGCGCGCAGGCGCCATCACCGGAGACCGGGGAGCGCACGCTGCTGGACCTCGGCCGGTTCATCCCCGAGGCGGTCGCCGAGCGCATCCATGAGGCGATCCGGGCCGGCGTGGACCTGGGCTACGAAGGCAGCGGGCAGGCACTGCCCGTGCTCGGCGACGCCGCCAGCCTGCACGATCTGCTGGATAACCTGATCGACAACGCCGTGCGCTACGCCGGCCGTGGCAGCACCGTCACCGTCAGGCTGGCGGCGCACGCCGATGGCGGCGTCAACCTCAGCGTCGAGGACAACGGGCCCGGCGTGCCGCCCGAATTGCTTCCGCGCCTGAGCGAGCGTTTCTTCCGCGCCGCCGGCAACAACGAGGAAGGCAGCGGGCTGGGACTGGCGATCGTCCAGCGCATCGCCGAGCGACATCACGCCAGCGTGACCTACCGCAGTGCCGAACCGCGCGGCCTGTGCGTGGAAGTGCACTTTCCCGCGCCGCCGGCAATCGCCGCCCGGCCGGCATGAGAGCGACTGGCCATGATCCGCTCCGCAGCTGCGGTCCGGGCACGTCGTCACGACAGACATCAGGACGAAGAAAGATTTTTCCACGACAATGGCGCGCGACAACCTTCCCTCCACTCCCCCTCTGGTATCCGGTCCGATCATGACTCCGGGAAAGCGCACGCCGTGCCACTTCGACTGAGCAAGGCCATTCCAAAACACCGTTGGCACACATGCCTGCTCGGCGTCGTGTTCTCCGGGCTGGCCGGCTGCGCCGCGCCGCTGCCCAGGCTGGAGCCGCCGGTGCCCGCGCAATGGCAGCATGCGATCGCCTCGGACCCGGCCCGGCCGACCGACCTGCATGGCTGGTGGCATGCGTTCGCCGACCCCGACCTCGACGCGCTGGTCGACCGCGCGCTGGCCAACAACCTCGACGTGGCGCAGGCGGCCGAACGGCTGCGGGCCGTGCGCAGCCTGCACGAACGTGCCCACGCCCGCTATCTGCCGGAGCTGCACGCGCGCACCCATGACGCGATCGACCCGGACGCCAGCGCCAGCTTCTTCGTGGCCGGCTTCGATGCCAGCTGGGAGCTGGGCCTGTTCGGCCGCGCCGAAGGCACCCGGCGCGAATCGCAGGGCGCGCTGGATGCCGGTGTGGCCGACCTGCACGCCGCCCGGGTCAGCCTGGTCGCCGAAGTGGTACGCGAGTGGATCAACCTGCGCACCGCGCAGCAGCAGGAACAGCTGCTGCAGCAGATCAGCCAGCAGCGCCGGCACGCATGGGAACTGCAGCAGACGCGGCAGCACCTGCAGCTGGCGGCACCCGCCGTGGTGGACCAGGCGCAGGCCGCCTGGGCGCAGGCCGAAGCCGCCCTGGCCGCGCCACGCCAGGCCGCCGACGCCAGCGCACAGCGGCTGGCCGTCCTGCTCGGGCAGAACCACCCCGACCCGGCCTGGCTGCAGGCAGGCACGCCGCCCGAACTGGGCGCCTGGCAACTCGACGGCACCCCGGCCGAGCTGCTGCGCACGCGGCCGGAGATCGCCCGCGCCGAGGCGGACGTGCTGCGCAGCGCCGGCGAACTGGCGCTGACCCACGCCGAGCTGTTCCCCAGCATCGGCCTTGGCGCCTCGATGGTCTGGGCCACCGACATCAACAACAACCACCGCGTTTCCACCACCCCGAACGGCATCGGGTCGCTGGGCCCGGTGATCGACATTCCACTGTTCGACTGGGGCATGCGGCTGGCCGCCACGCACGCCAAGGCACATGAACTGAAAGCCAGCGTGCTGGCCTACCGGCAGGCGGTGCTGCAGGGCGTGGCCGAAGTGGAAACCGCGCTGGGCAGCCTGCAACAGCAGCGCCAGCGCGAGCAGCAGGACACACTGGCCTGGCAGGCACTGCAGCGCGCCGACCAGGCCGTGCAGGTGCGCGCCGGGCTGCAGCTGGGCAGCCCGCTCGATCGCACCGAAAGCGGGATCGCCGCCGACCAGGCCGCGCTCGAACTGGCCGATGCCCGCGCCGCGCACAGCCTGGCCTACGTCGCGCTGTTCAAGGCGCTGGGCGGCGCACCGCTGCCCGTACCGGAAACGGAACAGGCCACCTCGCCGGCGCCTGCCGGCGCCGGCGGAGTATCGCGCTGATGGTGGCCCTGGCGCGCAAGACGCTGATCTACGAGTGGCGGCGCTTCCTGCCGGCGATGCTGGCGGTCGGTTTCGCCGGCCTGCTGCAGTTGCTGCAGATCGCGCTGGTACTGGGCATCTTCGGCAGCACCAGCCTCTACATCACCGGCTCGTCGGCCGACGTGTGGGTCGGCTATCCCGGTACGCAGAGCGTGAGCCTGGGCCGCACGATCGACGCCGACGTGGAGTCGCGCCTGCTGATGGACCCGGCGGTGCAGCAGGTCGAGCCGTACCTGTGGGTCGACGGCGACTGGCGCGGACCGCACGAGACCGGTGGCGTCTCGGTGTTCGTCTCCGGCATCGACCCGGCCGCCGACGGGCTGATGTTCTCGAAGGTCCTGTCGCCCGCGCTGCGCAGGCAACTGGCCGAACCGGACGCGATCGTCATCGACCGTTCCGCGCAGGACCAGCTCGGCATCGACATCGGCCAGACCGCCACCATCAACGGCCAGCGGGTGCGCGTGGTCGGCATCAGCACCGGCTTGCGCGCGCTCGGCGGCGTCAACGTGCTGTGTTCGCTGGACACCGCACGCCGGCTGGACAACGACCCGGCCGACCTCGGGCCGACCTACCTGGTCGCCAGACTACGCGACCCGGCCCAGGCCGACGCGGTGGCGCTGCGCCTGCGCGGCGACACCGCCTTCGGCCCGTATACGGCATGGAGCGCCGGCGACTTCGCCAGGCTATCGGTGCGCTACTGGCTGTTCGACACCGGCGCCGGCGCCGGCGTGCTGTTCCTGGCCGGCATCGTGTTCCTGGTCGGTGCGGCGATCACCAGCCAGACCCTGATCGCCGCGGTCAACGGCTCGGTGCGCGAATACGCCACGCTCAACGCGCTCGGCGTGGGCGTGAATGCGTTGCGCAAGGTGGTGCTGGAGCAGGCGTTCTGGGTCGGTGCGCTGGGCCTGCTCGGCGCCAGCGTGTTCGGCGTCGTGCTGATGCTGCTGGCACGCAGCCAGGACGTGCCGGTGGTGCTGAATGTCCCGGCGGCGCTGGCCTGCATCGTCCTGGTGATGGGCCTGGCAGCCGTCTCCGGCCTGGCCGCGATGCGCAGCCTGCGCCGCGCCGACCCCGCCACCTTGCTGAGGTAGCCGCGATGCCACCTGTCCCCGCCATCGAGCCAGTGCCTGCGCCCGCGCTGCAGGCCGAGAACGTCAGCAAGGCGTTCATCTCCGGCCACCAGCGCACGCAGGTGCTGGACCACTTCTCGCTGAGCATCGACGCCGGCGAACTGACCCTGATCTCCGGCCCGTCCGGCTGCGGCAAGAGCACCCTGCTGGCGATCCTGAGTGGCCTGCAGAAGGTCGATGCCGGCCGCGTGCTGGCGCTGGGCAGCGAGCTGGGCCAGCTCGACCTGCGCGCGCTGGAACGCTTCCGCCTGCAGCACACCGGCTTCGTGTTCCAGGGCTTCAACCTGTTCCCCGCGCTGTCCGCGTTCGAGCAGGTCGAGCTGCCACTGAACCACATGGGCCTGTCGCGTGACGAGGCGCACCAGCGCACGCAACAGTCGCTGGAGGAAGTCGGCCTGGCGCACCGCATGCGGCTGCGCCCTTCCGAGCTGTCCGGCGGCGAGAAGCAGCGCGTGGCGATCGCCCGCGCGCTGGCCAAGCGGCCGGAGCTGCTGTTCGCCGACGAGCCGACCAGCGCGCTGGACGCTGCCAACGGCCAGATCATCATCGACATCCTGCACCGCATCGCCCACACCCATGGCACCACCGTGCTGTGCGTCAGCCACGACCCGCGCCTGGTCGTCCACGCCGACCGCGTGCTGTCGATGGAGGACGGCCGTATCCTCAGCGACCGGCACATTCGCACCGCGGTCATCGACAGCAAGGAAAACCCCGCATGAAGCCGCCAGCCTTCCACCCGTCATGGCGCACGCACGCCGCGCGCCTGCTCCGCCGCGGCGGCCTCGCGCTGGCCGTCGCCTCGCTGCTGCCGGCATGCTCGCCCTCCGGCCCGGCGCCGGCCGGCACCGGCACGCAAGCCGCAACCGCCTACGCCGCCGTCGCACGCGGCAAGGTCGACATCGAGGGCGGCCTGCTGAACCTGACGATGCCGCGCGAAGGCACGCTCGCCAGGGTCGCCGTGCATGAAGGCGACCACGTCAAGCAGGGCCAGTTGCTGGCGGCGCTGGACACCGAGCCGGCCCGGCTGGCGGTCGAGGCGGCCCAGGCGCAACTGGAGCAGGCGCAGGCGCAGCTGAAGCTGCTCGGGATCAAACAGGCCGCGGCGAAGCAGCGCGCCCAGCGACTGGCCGCCGCGGCCGCCGCCGGCGCCGGCGACGGTCAGAGCGCCGACGATGCGCGCGAGGCGGCGGCGCAAGTCGACGCCGAACAGCAGTCCGCTCGCGCGGCGCAGAGCATGGCCAGCCAGAAGCTGGACGAGGCCCGCTACGAGCTGAAGCAGCGCAGCCTGCTTGCCCCGTTCGACGCCGACGTGGTGCGGGTATCGGCCCAACCCGGCGCCAGCGTGTCGCCAACCTCCGGCCCGTTGTTCGTGCTGCTGCCGCAGAAGCCGCGGATCGTCCGTGCCGAACTCAACGACAGCTTCGCCGCGGCGGTGCACCCGGGCATGCCGGCCGAAGTGGTCGCCGAAAGCGGCGGCGACCATGCCCGCTGGAGCGCACACGTGCTGCGTATCGGCCAGGTCTACGGACCGGCCACGCTGGAGAACGACCCGCAGATACGCGCCAATGCGCGCACGGTGGAATGCGTGCTGGCGTTCGACCAGCCCGACGCCGGGCAGACCCGTGGGCTGCGCATCGGCCAGCGCGTGATGGTGCGCTTCGGCCATGCCGCGACACCGGCCGCCGCCGCATCGAAAGACTGAGGAAACCGCCGGCTGCGAATATCGTGGGCGTGAAAACCGCCGCGATCCATCCCACAAGGCAACCGCGTGATCCAGCAGACTGACTTTTTCTTCGAAGGCGGGCGCAGCGGCGTGCTGCTGATCCATGGCCTCACCGGCACGCCGATGGAGATGAAGCTGCTCGGCAAGGGCCTGAACCGCGCCGGCTTCACCGTGCACGGCATGCAACTGGCTGGCCACTGCGGCAACGTCGACGACCTGCTCGCCACCGGCTGGCGCGACTGGTACGCCAGCGTCGAGCGCGCCGCCGATGAGATGCTCGGCAAGGTCGACCAGCTGTTCGTCGGCGGCCTCTCGATGGGTGCGTTGCTGGCGTTGAAACTGGCCGCGGACCGGCCCGGGCGGATCGCCGGCGTGGGCGTGTATGGTGCCACTTTCCGCTACGACGGCTGGAGCATCCCGAAGCTGGCGCGACTGTCGTTCCTGCTGCCGCTGCTGAAGAAACTCGGCATCGGCCGCGACCGCAGCTTCATGGAGCAGCCGCCCTACGGCATCCGCGACGAGCGCCTGCGCGCGCAGGTCAGCTCGGCGATGCTCGGCGGCGACAGCGCCGCCGCCGGCCTGCCCGGCAACCCGTGGTACTCGCTGGCCGAAATGTACGGCCTGGCCGCCAGCGTGCGCCGCCAGCTGCCGCAGGTGACCGCGCCGTGCCTGGTCGCCCACGCCAGCGACGACGACGTCGCCAGCCCGAAGAACGCCGAGCTGGTGATGCGCGGGGTCAACGCGCCGACCGAACTGCTGCTGCTCGACGACAGCTACCACATGATCACCATCGACAAGGAACGGCGCACGCTGATCGATCGCTCGGCCGCATTCTTCGACAGCATCGCCGCGTCGAACGGCACGCAGCGCGCCGCGGCCTGATGATGCCGGCGGAGGGATCCATCTCCACCCTCGTCGCGGGCCTGTGGCTGCTCAACATCGTGCTCGACACCGGCGGCCAGCTGGCGTTCAAGGCCGCGGCCGGTGACGAAACGGCTGGCGACGGCCTGGCGCGCTGGAAGCACATGGCGTCACGGCCATGGCTGTGGCTGGGCGTTGCCAGCTATGTGATCGAATTCCTGGTGTGGATCGCGTTCCTGTCGCTGATCCCGCTGTCCGAAGGCGTGCTGCTGGGTTCGATCAACATCGTGGTGATCATGATCGCCGGACGCTTCCTGTTCGGCGAACAACTCACCCGGCTGCGGGTCATCGGCATCGCGCTGGTCACGCTCGGCGTAGCGATCGTGGGGCTGGGCACATGAAGCGCTTCTACCTGCTCGGCTTCCTGCTGCTGATGGGTTTCGACACCCTCGCGCAGATCAGCTTCAAGTACGCCGGCACCCAGGCACTGCCGGTGGAAGCCAGCCTGGCGTGGCTGTTGCGCGTGTTCGGCCAGCCGTGGGTCTATGGCGCGGTGATCGGCTACGTGGGCGCATTCTTCACCTGGATGGCGTTGCTGAAACACGCGCCGATCGGCCCCGCCTTCGCCGCCTCGCACCTGGAGGTGGTGTCGGTGATGCTGCTGTCGATCTGGCTGTTCGACGAACACCTCACCCTCGCCCGCGCGCTCGGCGCCATCGCGATCATCGCCGGCATCGTCTGCCTCGGCTTCGCCGAGAGTCGCGAACACGCGCCAGAAGCCGACCCGGCACACGGCTAGGCGCCCGCGCTACGCTGCACCCATGTTGCCCCGCCGCCGCCACGAACTGCCGCCCACCGCCGGCCTGCCGCTGCAGCTCGGCGATCTGCGCCCGGGCCCGGCAACGCTGGCCGACGACGTCGCCGCCCTGCTGGGCACGCCGCCGCTGCAACTGGAATGTTCCGGCACCGCCTCGCTGCTGCTCGCGTTGACCACGCTGCACGAGCTGCAGCCGCAGCGCCGCCGCGTGGTGGTGCCGGCGTATACCTGCCCGCTGGTGGCGATCGCCGTGCAGCAGGCCGGGCTGGAACTGCAGCTGTGCGACCTCAAGCCCGGCCATTACGACATGGATCCGGTCGCGCTGCGCGCGGCCTGCGACGAACGCACGCTGGCGATCGTGCCCACCCACCTCGCCGGCCGCGTCGCCGACGTCGACGACGCGCTCGCCGTCGCACGCCAGCTCGGCGCGTACGTGATCGAGGATGCCGCGCAGGCGCTGGGGGCGCGCCGCGGCGACGCCAGCGTGGGGCTGGCCGGCGACGTGGGTTTCTTCAGCCTGGCCGCCGGCAAGGGCCTGTCGATCTACGAAGGCGGCCTGTTGCTGGCGCGCGACCCGGCGCTGCGCGAACGGCTGGCGCACACCGCCGCGCGCCTCGTGCCGCGCCGCGCCGGCTGGGAATGGCGGCGCAGCCTCGAACTGCTCGGCTACGCCGCGCTGTACCGGCCACGGGGCCTGCGCCTGGCCTACGGCGGTCCGCTGCGCCGCGCCTTGCGCCGCGGCGACCCGGTCGCCGCAGTGGGCGACGACTTTCCGCTGGCGATCCCGCTGCACCGCGTCGGCCGCTGGCGTCAGGCCGTCGGTGCCCATGCCGTGCCGCGACTGCCGGCATTTCTCGGCCAGCTGGCTACGCAAGCGCAACGTCACCTGTCGCGACTGCGCCGCATCGACGGCATCGAGGTGCTCGACGATCCCGCCGGTGCTCACGGCACCTGGCCGTTTCTGCTGTTGCTGCTGCCGGATCGGCAACGTCGCGATGCCGCGCTGGCGCAGCTGTGGTCGTCCGGCCTCGGCGTCAGCCGCCTGTTCATCCACGCCCTGCCCGACTACGCCTACCTCGCCCGCGTGGTTCCCGCCGCCGAGGTGCCGCACGCCCGCGACTTCGCCGCACGCACTCTCACCATCGGCAACAGTCCGTGGATGACCGATGCGGATGTCGAGGCGATCTGCGGCGTGCTGGAAGCGGTGTTGCGCTGACTACGCCGCGCGCGTTGCGATCGCCGCCAGCAGCTGCAGGTTCAGTGCGTGCTGCTGCGTCTGCCAGCCGGCGAGCTGCGCGGGATCGATTGCCGGCTGCGCATCCATCGCCGACAGGCGCCGTTTCCACCAGCTGCGGTAGCGGTAGTGCGAGACCTCGCCGTTGATGTCGCTGCCGACCAGGCCATGGCGCAGGCTGTCGATCAGCGCCAGCGCGTGCGGCAGCAGCAGGCGGCCCTGGTCCCAGTTCGTCCGTGCCACTTCGGCGGCAAACACATCCTTGTCGATCGACAGGTAGCTCGGCGCCGTCTGCGTGCGCTGGCATTCGATGAACGCATCGACCATCGCCTCGGCCGAGTCGAAACCACGGAACGCCCGCGCCAGGCCAAGCCGGCGCGCCCAGCGCGTGTCGACGCCCATGCTCCAGTAGGTCAGCTTGTGCCTGAGCAGCGGCGTGAGGTAGTTCTCCCACGCATGGCCACCACCGATGTCGCCGGAGGTGATGCCGAGCACATGCACCTGGCTGACCTGCGGCAACATCGCCACCTTGCGTACCCACGAGCCGCAATGCACGCCGAACGGGAAGCGCATGTTGTCCGGATGGTTGTCCAGCACCACCACCTGGAACGGCGTGGCCGGTCGCAGGCGCGCGATCAGCGGCCAGCTGAGGTGGTGGAAGTCGCCGCTGCCGGTGAACACGGTGCCATGGCGTTCCGGCAGCAGCTGGTCCAGCATCGTGCCGAAGCGCCGCATCGTCGCCAGCGAGCAGCCGAAGCGGATCGACTCCTGCCAGTGCTCCAGCGGCAGCACCAGGCGGTCCGGCAGCGGCCCGACCGAGCGGTCGATGTCGAGCACCACGGGACGGTTCGCGAGGTCATTCATCGGCGGCTTCCGCGGCCGTCTGCCAGTGGCGGTCGCTCTCGAAATGGCTGCCCAGACGGCGCAGCAGCGCGCGCAGCAGGGGGTTGCGGGCGTACACCGCATGACGGGTGAAGGTCATGCGGGCGCCGAGGAAGGATTTCACCTCGGGGTCGGTCCAGCCGGCCACGTAGTGGCTCAGGCCACGCTCGCGCGCGTAGCCGAGGTTGTGCATCCAGCTCACGAAGTAGAGGTTGTGTTCGCGCGCCGCCGGGTAGGCGAAGCCGATGTACTTGTCGATCAGCTTGCCACCGTGCTCGTAGCAGAGGTTCCAGCCGATCATCTCCCCTTCGTGGCGGTAGACGAACACCACGCCGCCGCTGGCCGCGTCCTGCAGCAACAGGCGGAAGAAGGCCGGACTCAGGCGGTCGAAGTGGATCGTGCTTTGTACGTACACGTTGTCGAACAGCGCGTAGAGCGCCGCCAGCGTCGTCTCGTCGCCGAAGCAGGCGTCGCCGGTGCGCAGCGTCTCGATCGCCAGCCCGGCGCGCGAGCGCAGCTTGCGCCGGATATTCTTGCGCCGGCCGGACGACAGCCGGGCCAGGTACTCGTCGTCCGAGCCGAAGTCGATCGGCACCCAGGCCAGTGCCTGGCCTTCCAGCAGCACGAAACCCTCGGCTTCGCAGGCTGCGGCGAAGGCGCGCGCGTGGGCGTTCGCCGCGTCGTCCAGCAGCGGCGAATCCTGCGCGATGTCCTTCACGATCAGCAACCGGCACTCGCTGCCGAAAGCCGTTTTCAGCCCATGCGCCAGCGCCACCGGCGCTACCTGCGGCGGCAGCGGCGCGTACTCGGTCACGGTGGTACCGGCGAAGCGGGTGCGCCAGCGCAGCAGCCGGCTCCAGTGGCGATACAGCGGCAGCGCGGCCACCCGCCGGCGCAGCGCGTCGTCGGCCGTGGTCAGCAGGTCGAACGGCGCCACGAAGGCCGGCATGCCCTGCGGCGAATGGTCCACCGCGAAACCGAGCGGCGGCTCGACCATGAACGCCGCAAGCAGCGCGTCCGGCTCCAGTTGCGAAATGAAAGGCATGAGTAAGCGAGTTTGCCTAGACTTGTGTCAGCTAGCCTGCGTGAGGCACCTTGCGCCAGCCTTCCATTGTTGCCTGCCATCAAGGACCCTGTCATGACCGCAACGACCCAGCAGCAAGTCTTCGAGATCATCGCCACGCAGGCCAAGATCGACGCGGCGACGATCAAGCCCGAATCCACCCTGAAGGACCTCGGTATCGCTTCGCTGGAGGCGATCGAGCTGATCTTCGACATCGAAGAGCACTTCGACATCACCTTCCCCGACCAGCAGGGCGCCAACTTCGACAGCGACACCGCGCAGAGCCTGGTCGACGCAGTGGACAAGGCGCTGGCCGACAAGGCTGCCGCCGGCGAGGGAGCGAACTGATGCAGAGCCTGCCGCTGCGCCGCGTGGTGATCACCGGCATGGGCGCAATCAGCCCGCTCGGCGTCGGTGCCGCGGCGCTGTGGCAAGGCCTGTGCGAAGGGCGCAGCGCGATTGGCCCGCTGCGCCACCCCGACGCCGAACGATTGCGCGTAAAGGTCGCCGCGCAGGTGCCGGCCAGCTTCGACCCGGCGGCGGACATCGACGAACGCACCCTGCCGATGCTCGACCGCACCTCGGAATTTGCGCTGCACGCGGCGCGTGAAGCGGTCGCTCAATCCGGGGTGGATTTCGCCAACCACGGACTCGGACTGCGCACCGCGGTGATCGTCGGCACCGGCGTGGGTGGCGAGACCACCCAGGACGAGCAGAGTCGGCGGCTGTACGCGGAGAATTCCAACCGCGCGCATCCGCTCACCATCGTGCGGCTGATGACCAACGCCTCGGCCAGCCAGATCAGCATCGCGTACGGTTTGCGCGGCCCCACCTTCGCGGTCGCCAGCGCCTGCGCCTCGGCCAACCACGCGATCATCCAGGCCGCACAAATGATCCGCTACGGCATGGCTGACGCCGCCATCACCGGCGGCACCGAGGCCTGCCTCACCTACGGCGCGCTGCGTGCGTGGGAAGCGATGCGCGTGCTGGCCGACGACACCTGTCGCCCGTTCAGCGCCAACCGGCGCGGCCTGGTGCTCGGCGAAGGCGCGGCCATCTTCGTGCTGGAATCCATGGAGCATGCGCAGGCGCGCGGCGCCACCATCCTCGCCGAACTGGCCGGCTGCGGCATGACCGCCGACGCCACCGACATCGTGATGCCCAGCGCGGAAGGCTCGTCCGCCGCGATGCGCCAGGCGCTGGACGACGCCGGCCTGGCGCCGCAGGACGTCGACTACATCAACGCCCACGGCACCGGTACCCAGGCCAACGACGCCACCGAGACGAAGGCGATCCGTCTCGCCTTCGGCGCGCACGCCGACCGCCTCGCGGTGTCCTCCACCAAGTCCATGCACGGCCACGCCCTGGGCGCCTCCGGCGCACTGGAACTGGTCGCCGCGATCGGTGCCCTGCGCGACAACGTGGTGCCGCCCACCGCGAACCTCGACAAGATCGACCCCGCCTGCGACCTCGACTACGTGCCGAACACCGCGCGCGAGATGCCGGTGCGGGCGGTGCTCAGCAACTCGTTCGCGTTCGGCGGGTTGAACGCGGTGCTGGCGTTGAAGCGGGCGCCCTGAGCGGGAACGCCTCAAGCAGCCCGCCTCTCACCCGTCATTCCTGCGAAGGCAGGAATCGCACTTCACCCGTCGCGCAAGACGACGCATGCCTTGTAGAAGCGCGCTTGTGCGCGATGCTCTCGGGGCATTCAGAGCGAAGAGCTTTCGTCTGCCTTCGGCAGCCGAGTTACTTTCTCTTTGCGTGGCCACGCATGCGCAGGAGCGCATGTGAACGGCGAAGCCGGCCCGAAGGGCGGAGGGCAGGATGCCCGGAGTGTCGACCCCGACTCACCACCGCACAGGGGCCCCCGGTAGAGCAGCGGGCCATCCTGGCCCGCACTTTCAGAAAAAGCCGGAGCAAAGCCAAAGCACCGCGCGCGGCCTGTCATGTCCCTTCACAAGGGCAAGAGTTACAGAGCCAATTGCTGATCGACCGCTTGAATCCAAGACCCGAAGCGGACGTTCACGGACCCGGCTCGCCGTCCGGCTATACGCTTGGTTGTGAGCCGGACTCGGCGAAGATAAGCTCCCTTCAGAACAAGGGGTTGCGTCAGAATTTCTTGGCGCGATCGCGCATGTATAACCGGGCTCACGGGTCCGCCTATTCAGTAGTTAGAGGTCGAAAACATGAAGCCACAAGAGCTCATGACACTTGCGCTACGAGTGTTGGCCGTTTTCGTAGCTTCGCAGGCCTTTGAATACCTAGCTGACGCTGCCGCCTTCGTGGTTATGCCGATGCAAAATGAGGTCGGCATGCCGTTCTCAATCATCGCCATAATTTCGTTGTTCGGGCCGGCATTCGCGGCAATCGTCATCTGGTGGTGTGCACCTCACCTCGCGAGGCTGGCGGCGCGGGGCATCAGCGATGAACCCGTGGCCCACGTAAACGTCCAGTCAGTTGTCAACGCAACATTCGTCGCCGCAGGCACGCTCATCTTCGTCTTTGCGTTTCCGGCGTTGGTCGCTACGGCTATTCGTGCGTTTGGCACGCCTTCGCTATCCATAGTCGCCTCGCTGGTATCAAGTGTTTTACGGTGCCTGCTCGGTGTTGTTCTTGTTTTTGGCTCTCGGGCTACGTCGAAGCTTCTGCTTCGGCTCCGTTACGCTGGCACCGGTGGTCGCAGCCTCTAACCATTCGTTCAAGGCGGACGGCTACGCCGCCGCTTAACTCCAGCGTTAGAACGGCTAGGGGAACTACACGGATGGCCGTCAATCAGCAGGCACAGCAATGCTGGGATCGAGCGTGTGATTGCCTCGCAACTGCAAAGATTTTTGAGCGCCGAGCAAGGGCATACCGTACCAAGCTGGATTGGCTTTCCTACTTGGGAATCGGGGGGACGCCGGGAGGGCGCCGACTGGTCGGTTGGCGGCACTTGCCCGATGGTCGCTGACCGACAAAAGAGGCGTTCGCGACCGTCATGTGTTCGGGAAGGCTCGTTGCCGCCACGCGGTTGTGCGAACACATGCTGTAAAACGCATTCAAGAAAAAGCCCGTTCCACATATCTCCGTCGTGAAGTAGCGTTGCCACCAATCAACGAGGAAACGAGCCATGAAAAGGGCAATGTTCCGCTGCTTGATGCTGCTGATTCCGATGTTTCCACTGATCGCGGCAGCGGCGCCCGGTTCCAGCCGGTATCTTTTCGTGTGGGCCATGGAAGCCAGTCATCCTCACGCCGCTGATACGGCAATGACGCCGGCCGGTATCGCCGCAAGGCGTGTTCGACTCGGACTGGGCAACGACTTCCTCGCCGTGTTCGATGTCGGTAAAGGACCGTCGTTCGGAAAGCTCGTGGCGATGCTGCCCGTTGGTGAGGCGGTGATGGCGCATCACACGAACTATGCGGAACCCCCGAATGGTGTCCTGTATGCCAACGACTGGTTCGGGAACAGTACTTACGTCTTTGACCTTCGTGACCCCGTGCATCCGCGGTTGGCGCGGAAATTCGGTAGCGTCGGCACTTTCGGCTATCCACACTCGTTCGCCTATCTGTCAAACGGAAATATGTTGGCGACCTTCCAGTATTCCGGCGGGTTCAATCATGCCTCGGGCGGACTGGTGGAATTCGATCCGCAAGGACGGGTCGTGAGAACTGCGTCGGCGATCGTGCCAGGGCATCCCAACATTCGCCCGTACAGCTTGGCAGTTGATGAAAAGCTCAACCGCGTAGTCACCGGCAGCGCGGACATGATGGGCGCGCAGCCCAGCCACGTGGCGCAGGTCTGGCAGCTTTCCGACCTGAAGTTGATCAGAACCCTGCCGCTGCCGCCGCAACCCGACTGGTTTTACGATACGGCTGCGGATTCGTCCGAGCCTCGCCTGCTGGCAGACGGCAAAACAGTCGTCGTACCGACGTTCAACTGCGGTCTTTTCCTGGTTCAGAACCTGGCGGGCGATAATCCATCGCTGCAACATGTCTATGACTTCGGCTACCGCACCTGCGAGGTGCCGGTAGTCGCGGGCAATTTTCTGGTGGAAACGATGCAGAGCGGGCACGCCATCGCGAGTCTCGACATGCATGATCCGGAACATCCTCGCGAAGTCAGCCGCATTCTGCTACCGCCGGATG
This sequence comes from Rhodanobacter sp. B2A1Ga4, assembly GCF_018101315.1. Taxonomy (NCBI): domain Bacteria; kingdom Pseudomonadati; phylum Pseudomonadota; class Gammaproteobacteria; order Lysobacterales; family Rhodanobacteraceae; genus Rhodanobacter; species Rhodanobacter sp. B2A1Ga4. Next base: position 1,256,480 of record NZ_JADBJR010000001.1, read on the forward strand.
AATACCCGCATTGGCTATCCCTCGAACCGGGCGGCAACCGTCTGGTTATCACGGGTTATGGCGCGCTCGATACCAAAGTGCGCTTCGCCACGATTGATCGCCGCACCGGCAAACTGACACTCGAGTCAGATGTGATCGAATTGACGCGCGCGTGGCCGGATGGTTGGAAGGGGAGCGCCATTCCGCACGGCACCGTTTTCAGCAACCCTTGAGGCGGTACTGCGAGGAAGCAATCCTCGCCAAGTCATGCGGGCGAACCATCGAAAGCCAATATCGTGGTCTCTTGCTTTTGAAGCTCTCGCTCTCTCCCAAATAACACACATAAGCGAGCGGGCTCCTGCAAAGGTATTCATTGCCAGGCGAAGTGCGATGCCTGCCTTCGCAGGCATGACGGATGTGAGGGTGCGATGCCTGCCTTCGCAGACATGACGGGGAGAGGGAGAAAGCCGCGGGTATGAAAAAGGCCCGGCAGTCACCTGCCGGGCCTTCGATCCACATTGCGACTATCAGCCCTTCTTGGCCTTCGTCAGCAACTGATCCAGCAGCGACATCGCCAGATCGATCTCCTCGTGGGTGATGTCCAGCGACGGCGCGAAGGTGATCACGTTCTTGTACCAGCCGCCCACGTCAAGCACGAGGCCGATCTTCTTGCCATTGTGCTCGAGGTCGCCGGCGAGGCCGATGTCGACCATCTTGTCGAGCAGTGCCTTGTTCGGGGTGAAGCCGTCCTCGGTGCAGATCTCCGCGCGCAGGGCGAGGCCCAGGCCGTCGACGTCGCCGATTTCCTTGTGCTTCTTCTGCAGCCCGCGCAGGCCTTCGAGGAAGTGCGCGCCCTTCTTCGGCACGGTGGTCTCGTAGTCCAGCTCGTAGCCCATCTTGATGACTTCGAGGCCGAGCGAGGTGCCCAGCGGGTTGGAGTTGAACGTGCTGTGGGTTGAGCCTGGCGGGAAGATGGTCGGGTTGATCAGCTCCTCGCGTGCCCACAGCCCGGACAGCGGGTTCAGGCCGTTGGTGAGCGCCTTGCCGAACACGACCACGTCCGGCGTCACGCCGAAATGTTCGATCGACCACAGCTTGCCGGTGCGCCAGAAACCCATCTGGATTTCATCGGACACCATCAGGATGCCGTACTGGTCGAGCACCTTCTTCAGGCCCTTGAAGAAGCCCGGCGGCGGGATCACGTAACCGCCGGTGCCCTGGATCGGCTCGACGTAGAACGCGGCGTACTCGCACTGGTTCGTCTTCGGATCCCACACGCCGTTGTATTCGGTTTCGAACAGGCGCGCGAACTGGTTCACGCAGCTGTCGGAATACTCCTCGGCGGTCATGCCCTTCGGGCGACGGAACGGGTACGGGAACGGCAGGAACATCGCACGCTCGCCGAAATGGCCGAAGCGGCGGCGGTAGCGGTAGCTGGAGGTGATCGACGAGGCGCCCAGCGTGCGGCCGTGGTAGCCGCCCTCGAAGGCGAACATCAGGCTCTTGCCGTTCTTGTAGTTGCGCACCAGCTTGAGCGAATCCTCGATCGCCTGCGCGCCGCCCACGTTAAAGTGCACGCGGCCGTCCAGGCCGAACTTCTTCTTGGCGTCCAGCGCCACCGTCTTGGCCAGCTCGATGCGAGTCTGGTGCAGGTACTGGCTGGCCACCTGCGGCAGCAGGTCGATCTGGTTCTTCAGCACGTTATTGAGGCGCTTGTTGCCGTAGCCGAAGTTGACCGCCGAGTACCACATCTGCAGGTCGAGGAACGGCACGCCGGCGGTGTCGTACATGTAACTGCCTTCGCAGGTGCGAAAGATCTTCGGCGGGTCCACGTAATGCACGGTGTCGCCGAACGAGCTGTACTTCGCCTCGTCGGCAAGCAGCTGGGCGTCGTCGATCACCGCGGAGGCGTTCTTGTCGAAAACATTCATCGGAAATCCGGAGTCGGTAAACAGGATGGGAAAAGCACGCGGGCTGGTGGCGGTCAGGCCAGCGCGACCGGCGCCGGCACGGCAGGGCGGTCGAACAGGCTGCCGTCGAGCAGTTGCGGCAACAGTTCGAGCGCGTCCTCGAAGCCGGTGATCGGCACGTAGGGAATGCCGGCGGCGCGGCAATGCTCAATCAGCCGGTGCTTGGCGAATACGAAGTCGACGTGGTCGGCGGCGCAGAAATCCGAGGCGCCGTCGCCGATCAGCAAGGTCTTCGCGCCCGTTTCGCGGGCCTGGGCCACGCAAGCGCACTTGCAGGTACCACTGCGGCAGCCGTCGGCCTGGAACGGCGAAGTCAACTGCCACTGTTTCGGTGGTGTGGCCGGCGCCAGGTGGTTCGCCGCCAGCGGCAGGTCGTCCAGGCCGTAGCGGGCGAGGATCCGGTGGATCGCATAATCGAGACCGTCGCTGACCACGCGGATCGGCACGCCCAGTTCGCGCGCCTTCGCCACGAAACCCGGAAACGCGTGGTCGATCCACATCTCGGCCAGGTGTGCGTCGAGTTCGGCGCGGCTCATCTGCAACAGGTCGACCTGCCCGGCCATGCACTCGCGCGAACCGATCCGGCCGGCGCGCCAGTCCTGTTCCAGCACTTCCCAGCCGGGACGACCGAAACGGTCGAGCAGCGAGTCGATCACGTCCTCGACGGAGATGGTGCCGTCGAAGTCGCACAGGATGGTCCAGCCGGAAACGGGCATCGTTGGCACACTCGCATGGATGATGCCGTGCAGCCTAGGAAAGCTGTCTTTCGGCGCCCTTTCCCCTTTCCGAACGGATGCTGAGCGCGCGCATCGCGTCGTCCACCGAAGCGCACCGGCAACCCGTATGCTGCCGCCCCATGCCGGATCGCCACTCCCATCTGCTGCGACTTCGCCTGCTGCTGGCAGCGTGCCTGCTGTGGCCGCTGGGTTGCATGGCGGCGACCGACTCCACCCTGTTTGCCGTCGGCGTCGGCATGCAGCGCATGCCCAGCTGGCCAGGCGCCAGGAGCCAGCACAGCGAGCCGGTACCGTACTTCGACATCGAACTGCCCGGCCACGGCAGTTTCTCCACGCTGGACGGACTGCAGGTCGACCTGATCCGCGGCAGTACCTGGCACGGCGGCATTCATGGCGATTACCAGTGGGGGCGTTCGCGCGACGATCTCGGCAGCCTGCGTGGCAAGATCGCGCCGCTGTCGCCACGGATCAACCTGGGCGGCTACCTGGAATGGCAGCTCACCCGGCAGGTCGACGTTGGCGCCACCCTCAGCCACGACATCAACGGTGCCGGCGCCTATCTTGGCCTGTATGCCGAATGGGATCTGCCGTCGCTGGGTCTGCTCCAGCAATCCTTCGAGCTGCGCTGGCAGGCAATGAACGCGCCGGCGATGAACCGCTTCTTCGGCATCGATCCGCAAGCCGCGCGTGCGCTGTCGGTGCAGGCATGGCAACCCGGCGCCGGCAGTCAGCTCGCCTCGCTGGAGTACGACCTGTTCATGCCCACCAGCCAGCACACCGGCGTGGCGCTGGCACTGGTCTACGGGCGCCTGCTCGGCGATGCCGCCGGCAGCCCGCTGGTCACCCGCTACGGCTCGCAGACGCAGTTGTCGGAATCGCTGGCGTTCGTCTACCACCTGTGAGGCCACACGCGATTTCGGCATACACCCGCTGCTGACAAGGGCTTCTGCCGGCGTTACGGCGTCACGGTGTTACGGCAAAACCCGGTGGATCTCAGCGGTCGTCGCGGGTCCAGATGGCGTCGTCTTCCTCGCGCACCGGGAAACTCGCGATCGGCTCGTACGCCGGCGGTTTCGTCACCGCGCCGGTGCGCAGGTCGAAGCGGGCGCCATGGCGGGGGCATTCCACCTCGAAGCCGAACACCTCGCCGCCGGCCAGGTCGCCGCCGTCGTGGGTGCAGGTGTCTTCCACCGCGTACAGCGCGCCGTCGATGTTGTACACCGCGATCGGCGTGTCGCCGTCCCACACCACCTTGTACTCGCCCGGCAGGAAATCGCTGCGGGTGCCGACCCGTACCCAGCCGGTCATGCCGTCACCTCGTCGAAGTCCTTGCGCAATACCTCGAAGCGCAGATCGTCGCGGCGCGGGATGCCGAAACGCTCGTCGCCGTACGGGAACGGCTGGTATTCACCGGTGCGCCGGTAACCACGGCGGCCATACCAGGCAATCAGCTCCTCGCGCTGCACGATCACCGTCATGCGCATCCCGCGGCAATGCCACTCCTCGCGCGCGATCCGTTCGGCCTCGGCCAGCACCTGCTTGCCCAGGCCGCTGCCCTGCTCGCCGGGATCGACCGCGAACATGCCGAAATAGCCGTTGTCGCCCTGGCGCTCGACATGGCAGCTGGCCATGAGCCGGCCATCGCATTCGGCCAACAGCACGCGGCTGTCGGGACGCTCGATCAACGCGCGTACGTCGTCCGCATCCGTGCGCTGGCCGTCCAGCAGGTGCGATTCGGTGGTCCAGCCGCGCAGGCCGGATTCGCCGCGATAGGCGGATTCGACCAGCGCCACGATGGCGTCGACATCGGCCGTGGTCGCCGCGCGGAAAACGGGAAGGGTCTGGGTGCTCATCGCCGCGATGATAGTGCGCCACCCGGCGCGCCCACCATGACCTGAAACAGGCGGACCGGGCATGACCTTCGACACTGGGCAGCTCACCGGACGCCTGCCTAGCCTGCGGGGATCGCAATTTATTGCGACATCCGCACCGACCGGACGCCTGCGTCCCCCGACCCGAAGGAAACCCTCCATGAAGCACCGTTGCATGAAGCCGCTGGCATTTGTCCTGGCGATGACGCTGGGCGGCAGCGCCTTGGCCGCCTCCACCACCGCTTTCGACGTAGCCGAACTGGACGGCTCGATCAATGCCTGCACCGACTTCAACGGCTTCGTCAACGCGAAATGGGTGGCCGCCAACCCGATCCCCGCCGACCGCACGCGCTGGGGGTCGTTCGACGCGCTGCGCGAGGGCAGCCTCAACGTGCAGCGCGAGATCGTCGAGAAGGCCGCGCGCGAAGCGGCCACCGCCGCACCGGGTTCGATCGAGCAGAAGATCGGCTATCTGTATGCCTCCGGCATGGACACGGCGGCCATCGACAAGGCCGGCTTCGACCCGATCAAGCCGCAGCTGGCGCGCATCGCCACGTTGAAGAACGGCGCCGATGTGGCCGCCTACATCCGTGACAGCTACGCCCGCGGCGAGCCGGTACTTTTCAGCTTCGGCGGCAACGCGAACTTCAAGGATTCCAACCAGGAGATCGCGTACGCCGGCCAAGGCGGGTTGGGGCTGCCGACCACCGACTACTACAGCAAGCCGGACTTCGCGAAGATCCGCACCGCCTACGTGGCACACATCGCCAAAATGCTCGAACTCACCGGCATCAGCCCCGCCGACGCGCAGAAGCAGGCGACAGCCGTACTGGCCTTCGAAACGCGCCTTGCCGCCGCCTCACTGCCGCGCGTGGAAATGCGCAAGCCGGAAAACCGCTACCACTTCGTCAGCATCGCCGAGGCTGACAAGGTCACGCCGGGCTTCGACTGGGCCGCGTTCTTCAAGGCGCAGGGCGCCGACGTGACGAAGGGCTTCTCGCTGTCACAGCCGAAGTTCTTCGCCGAAATGCAGAAGATGCTCGGTGATGTACCCGTCAGCACCTGGCAGGCCTATTTCCGCTACCACGCCATCTCGAATGCGGCGCCGTACCTGTCTGCGCCGTTCCAGCACGAAGACTTCGCGTTCGAACAGCAGACGCTCAACGGCCAGAAGGAAATGCAGCCACGCTGGAAGCGCGTGCTGGAAACCACCAACGGCAGCATGGGCATGGCACTCGGCCAGTTGTACGTGGTGGACAACTTCCCGGCCAGCTCGAAGCAGCGCGCCGAGGTGCTGGTGAAGAATCTGAGCGCCGCGTTCAGGACGCGCATCGAACAGCTGGAATGGATGAGCGACGCGACCAAGCAGAAGGCGCTGGAGAAATGGGCCACCTTCGTGCCGAAGATCGGCTACCCGGACAAGTGGCGCGACTGGAGCGGCCTCACTCTCGCGCCAGACAACTACTACGCCAACGTGCAGGCGGCGCGCCAGTTCAACTACGCATACCGCGTGGCCAAGATCGGCAAGCCGGTCGACCGCACCGAGTGGGGCATGACCCCACAGACGGTGAACGCCTACTACAGCGCGCAGAAGAACGAGATCGTGTTCCCGGCGGCGATCCTGCAGCCGCCGTTCTTCGACGCCAGCGCGGATGATGCGATCAACTACGGCGGCATCGGCGCGGTGATCGGTCACGAGATGGGGCACGGCTACGACGACCAGGGCAGCAAGTTCGACGCCAGCGGCAACAACGTCAACTGGTGGACCGACGCCGATCGCACGGCGTTCGAGGCGCGTACCGCGAAGCTCGGCGCGCAGTTCGACGGTTACGAGGCGCTGCCCGGCAAGCACGTCAACGGCCAGCTCACCATGGGCGAGAACATCGGCGACCTGGGCGGCCTGAACGCGGCGTACACCGCGTTGCAGATGGCGCTGTCGAAAAACCCGGCCGAAGCGAGCCGCAAGATCGACGGCTATACCCAGGACCAGCGCTTCTTCCTGAACTGGGCCCGCGTCTGGCGTGGCAGCATCCGTCCCGAAGCGCAGCTGACCCTGCTCAACACCGACCCGCACGCACCGGCAAAATTCCGCGCGATCGGTGCGCCGTCGAACATGCCGGAATTCGCCAGGGCGTTCCAGTGCAAAAGTGGTGACGCGATGGTGCGCGACGGCGCGAAGCAGGTGAAGATCTGGTAAGCCAGTGCACCTGAGTCACCCGAAGCCGCGGCCGCGAGGCCGCGGCTTTTTCATGCCTGCGGCATCACGCCGACGGCGACACCCGGCTTGCCTCGTAGATCTTCAGATGGGTGTAGACCACAGCCAGCAGCGAGCGCTCGTCACGCGACCGGTCGGCGCGCGCCAGCATGTCGCCAACCACATGATCGGCTTCGATCGGATGCCCGTGCTGCAGGTCGCGCAGCATAGAGGCGGTCAGCGTAGAACCGGCCTCGGTCAGCACGCTGCGAGCGCGTTGCAGGGTCTTCTCGCTGGGTGCGTGGCCGGACCGTTCCGCCACGGCGCGGCAGTCCTCCAGCAGGTCCAGCGCTGCGGCGGTGCCGCCGGGCGCAGCCACGATATCGCCGACCGAACCGCGCATCAGACAGGTGATCCCGGCCAGCGTGGCCAGGAAGATCCACTTGTCCCACATCTCCTGCAGGACTGTGCTGCTTGGACGCGCGTCGAAGCCCGCATCGGAAAGGGCCTGCGTGATCTGCTGCATGCGCCCGGACGCGCTGCCGTCGCGCTCGCCGAAGGTAAGGCTGTGCGAGGTGTTGAGGTGCCGCACGGTGCCATCTGCATCCAGTGTGGCGGCGATCACGCACTGCCCGCCAAGCACGTGCGGCGCACCGAAGCGCGCGTCCAGCAGGTCGAGCTGACGCATGCCGTTGAGCAGCGGCAGGATCGCGGTGTCGGGCCCCACCGCCGGCGCGATGTCGGCCATCGCCTGCTCCAGGCCATACGCCTTGCAGCTCAGCAGGATCAGGTCGTACGGCCCGCGCAGGCCGCTGGCCAGCACGGTGGGTGGCGACGACAGCTCGGCATCGCCGGTGGCGCTCCTGATCGACAGGCCGTGCTGCGCCAGTTGCGCCGCGCGCTTTTCGCGCACCAGGAACGTCACGTCGCGCCCGTGCTGCAGCAGCCGGCCGCCGAAGTAGCCACCAGTAGCGCCCGCACCCACGATCAGAATACGCATCTCACTCTCCAGTCGGTGCGGCATCCGCCGCCGTCAGCATGCGCGTGGCCCGGGCGTCCTTCTCGCTCCACAGCGCATTCACCCACAGCTTGACGCGCCCGCGGAACGCCGCGTCGTCGTCGTAGCTGCCTACCAGGGTGGCGTCGATCGGCAGCTCGCGCACGTGCACGCGGATGTCGTGCACGCGGCCGGCGATCAGGTCCATCATCGTGCCACGGCCTTCCGGGTAGACGATGGTGACGTCGAGGACTGCATGCAACGCGTCGCCCATCGCGTCCAGCACGAACGCCAGCCCGCCGGCCTTCGGCCGCAGCAGGTGCCGGTACGGCGAGGACTGCGCGTCGTGCTTGGCCGGCGTGAAGCGGGTGCCTTCGACGAAATTCATCACCGACACCGGCATATGCCGGAACTTCGCGCAGGCACGGCGAGTGGCCTCCCGGTCCTTGCCCTGCAGCTCGGGATGGCGCAGCAGGGTTTCCCTCGAATAGCGCTTCATGAACGGGAAATCCAGCGCCCACCATGCCGGCCCCAGCAGCGGCACCCAGATCAGCTGGCTCTTGAGGAAGAAACGCAGGAACGGGATGCGCCGGTTGAACACCTTCTGCAATACCGGGATGTCCACCCAGCTCTGGTGGTTGCACAGCACCAAGTAGTTGCCGTCGCGGCGCAGGCCGGCCAGCCCCTCGACCTGCCAGCGGATGCGGGTGAACAGGCCGAACAGGAAGTTGTTGACCCCGATCCAGCTCTCCGCGATCGCCACCAGCGCGCGCGAACAGGCCTGCCGGATCGCGTGCAGCGGCACGATCATCTTGACCAGGGCGAGCGCGAACAGCGGCAGCACGTGCAGCAGGATGTTGATGGCGAGCAGCAGCATGGCCAGCAGGATGCGGATCGGGCCGGGGAGCTTGGCAAGCATGGGGTCGGTCGTGGCGGGTGGGACGGGAAGCATAATGCCGACGGCAGCGACAGACCATGCGGCCGGCGCTGCTTCACATCAGCAGCTTGCGCACCTTGAGCAGTGCCACCACGAACGCGTCGATCTCCTCGCGCGTGTTGTAGAACGCCAGCGAGGCGCGCAGCGTGGCCGGCACACCGTAGAACTGCATCAGCGGGTGCGCGCAGTGGTGGCCGGAGCGCACGGCGACGCCCTGCAGGTCGAGCAGGGTGGCCATGTCGGTGGCCTGGGCGCCTTCCAGCAGGAACGAGATCACCGGCTCCTTCTGCGCCGCCTCGCCGATGATGCGCAGGCCGGGAATCTCGCGCAGCCTTTCGGTGGCATAGGCCAGCAGGTTCTGCTCCCACGCATGGATCGCCGCGAAACCGATCGACTCGTAGTAGTCGATCGCTGCCGATAGTCCAACGAAGCCGGCGATGTTCGGCGTGCCGGCCTCGAACTTGTGCGGTGGCGCGGCGAAGGTGGTGCCGCTGAAGCACACCTCGCGGATCATCTCGCCACCGCCGAAGAACGGCGGCATCGCCTCCAGGTGTTCGCGCTTCGCCCACAGCACGCCAGTGCCTGTGGGGCCCAGCATCTTGTGCCCGGTGAGCGCGTAGAAATCGCAGCCCAGCGCCTGCACGTCGACCGGCCGGTGCGGCACCGCCTGCGAGCCGTCGACCAGCAGCGGAATGCCGCGCTTTTTGCATTCGCGCGCGATCTCGCGCACCGGGTTGACCGTGCCCAGCACGTTGGAGACGTGGGTGACGCAGGCCAGCTTCACCTCCGGCGTCAGCATGGCGACGTACTTCTCCACGATCAGCTCGCCGCGCTCGTCGATCGGCGCGGCCTTGGCCGAGGCGCCGCTGCGCGCGGCCACCAGCTGCCACGGCACGATGTTGGCGTGGTGTTCCATCACCGTGGTGAGGATGCTGTCGCCGGGCTTCAGCTGCGGCAGTGCGTAACTGTAGGCGACCAGGTTGATCGACTGGGTGGTGCCGGAAGTGAGGATCACCTCGTTGCGTGACGGCGCGTTGATGAAGCGAGCCAGCTTGTCGCGCGCGCCCTCGTAGGCGGTGGTGGCTTCCTCGCCCAGCTGATGCACCGCCCGCGCCACGTTCGCGTTGTGTTCGCGGTAGTGGTTATCCACCGCCTCGATCACCGACAGCGGCTTCTGGCTGGTGTTGGCGTTGTCGAAGTACACCAGCGGCTTGTCGTGTACCGTGCGCGCCAGCAGCGGGAAATCCGCGCGGATGCGCTGGACGTCGAAGACGGTGGGCGTGCTGGCTTGTGATGAAGTCATCTTCGACATTTCCAAGGGTGGCCCCTCCCCTGTGGACAGGGGAGGGTCGGGGTGGGGTCTGCTCTTGATCTTCAAGTCAAAAGCCTTACCCCCTCCCAACCTCCCCCTGCGCAGCAGGGGGAGGAGACAAGGGCATCAGGCGGGCAACTGCGCGATCAGCAACACCGACAGATGCTCGCGCAGCGCCTGGTTCGGCAGATCGTCCAGCACCGCGCGGCAGAACGCGGCGGTCAGCAGCGCGCGCGCCTCGGCCAGCGGGATGCCGCGCGAACGCAGGTAGAACAGCGAGCGCTCGTCGAGTTGGCCCACGGTGGCGCCGTGCGCGGCCTTCACCTCATCGGCGTAGATCTCCAGTTCCGGCTTGGTGTCGATCTCGGCGCTCGGCGACAGCAGCAGGTTCTTGTTGCTGAGGCTGGCATCGCTGCCGTCGGCGCCGGGGGCCACCACGATCGCGCCGCGGAATACCCCGCGCGCGCGGTCGTTGGCAACGCCGCGCCAGGTGGAGGTGGAGGCGGTGTCCAGCGCCTGGTGGCGGATCGCCAGCTGGGTGTCGATGTGCTGGCGGCCGTGCGGCATGAACGCGCCGCGGGTATGCAGCTGCGCTCCGTCGCCGACCAGTTCGGCCTGCAGGTCGTGCCGCACCAGTGCGCCGCCCAGTTCCAGCACATGCAGCCGTGCTTCGGCGCGCGCATGCAGGCGCAGGCCGCTGCGGCGGATCAGGTTGGTGCCGGCTGCGGCGTTCTGCAGCACGACGTGATGAAGCTGTGCGCCTTCGTGCAATTCGATGTCGCTGACCAGGGTGGTCAACTGGGCCTGCTCACTGTTGCCCACGTAATGCTCGACCAGGCTCAGCGAGGCGCCCTCGCCCAGCTCGATCACGTTGCGCGCATGCCAGGCCAGTTCGGCTTCTGCGGCGGCACCGACGAAGACCAGGTGCACCGGCGCGCTGATCTTCGCGTGGGCAGCAACTCGCAGCACCACGCCATCGCCGGCGTTGGCGGCGTTGATCCGCACGAACGCGTCGCCAGCCTCGCGGACGTGCCCGACCAGAGCCGGCCGCGCCAGCGCGAAGCGCAGCGGCTCCGCATCGCCGCGCAGCGCCTGCGACAACGGCTGCAGCGAAAGCCCGTCGGGCAGCGCATCGAGCGCCGACAGGTCGGCACGGAACACTCCGTTGACGAAGACCAGCCGCGGCCCGTCGACGCCGGGCAACGCGAACGTCGCCGCATCGACGACGCGCGTCGCGGCGGCCACATCGCCACCGGCGAAGCGGCGCTGGCCGAGTCCGCGCAATGCGGTGTACTTCCACGCCTCGACCCGCGCATCAGGCAAGCCGCTGGCGGCGAACGCGGCGCGGTTGTCGCGGCGCGCCTCATCCAGCCAGGCGATGCCGCTGGCCGGCAGTGGCGCGTCTAGCAGTGAGGCGACCAGCGGCGTGGAAGCCGACGGGTTCATGCCGCCGCCCCCGCGCCAAGCCCGGCATAGCCGTGCTGTTCCAGTTTCAGCGCCAGCGACTTGTCACCGCTCTCCACGATGCGGCCATTCGCCAACACGTGCACGAAATCCGGCACCACGTAGTCGAGCAGGCGCTGGTAGTGGGTGATCATCAGGAACGCGCGATCGGGCGAGCGCAGCGTGTTGACACCCTGCGCGACCTGCTTCAGCGCATCGATGTCCAGGCCCGAATCGGTCTCGTCGAGGATCGCCAGCTGTGGCTCCAGCACCGCCATCTGGAAGATCTCGTTGCGCTTCTTCTCGCCGCCGGAGAAACCCTCGTTGACCGCGCGGTGCAGCAGCTCGTCGGAGATCTGCATCACCTTCAGCTTCTCGCGCACCAGCTTGAGGAACTGCATGGAATCCAGCTCCTTCTCGCCGCGCTGCTTGCGCTGCGCATTCAGTGCGGCGCGCAGGAAGTAGGTGTTGTTGACGCCGGGAATCTCCACCGGGTACTGGAACGCCAGGAACACGCCGGCAGCAGCACGCGCTTCCGGCGCCAGCGCGAGCAGGTCGATGCCGTTGTAGGTCACGCTGCCGGCGGTCACCTCGTAACCGTCGCGGCCGGACAGCACGTTGCCCAGCGTCGACTTGCCGGCGCCGTTCGGCCCCATGATCGCGTGCACCTCGCCCGCGTTCACGCTGAGGCTGAGCCCCTTGAGGATTTCCTTGCCCTCGACGCGGGCATGCAGGTTTTCGATTTTGAGCATGGCTCTTTATGCCTTCGCAGCTTTTACTGTCGTCATTCCCGCGCAAGCGGGAATCCAATGTCGGAGTGCCGCAAGAGCGTCAATGGATTCCCGCTTGCGCGGGAATGACGGCCTTGAGGGGAAATCGCAATCGATCAACCCACCGCGCCTTCGAGGCTTACCTCAAGCAGTTTCTTCGCCTCCACCGCGAACTCCATCGGCAGTTCGCGGAAGACCTGCTTGCAGAAGCCGTCGACGATCATCGACACGGCGTCTTCCTCGGCGATGCCGCGGCTGCGGCAGTAGAACATCTGCTCGTCGGAGATCTTCGAGGTGGTCGCCTCGTGCTCGACGATGGCGGTGGGGTTCTTCACTTCCATGTACGGGAAGGTGTGCGCGCCGCACTGCTTGCCGATCAGCAGGCTGTCGCACTGGGTGTAGTTGCGCGCGCCCTCGGCGCCCTTCTCCATCTTCACCAGGCCGCGGTAGCTGTTGGAACTCTTGCCGGCGCTGATGCCCTTGGAGACGATCTTCGACTTGGTGTGCTTGCCGAGGTGGATCATCTTGGTGCCGGTATCGGCCTGCTGGAAGTGGTGGGTCAACGCCACCGAGTAGAACTCGCCCACCGAGCGGTCGCCGCGCAGCACCACGGAAGGGTACTTCCAGGTGATCGCCGAGCCGGTTTCCACCTGGGTCCAGCAGATCTTCGAATCGTCGCCGCGGCAGTCGCCGCGCTTGGTCACGAAGTTGTAGATGCCGCCCACGCCGTTCTCGTCGCCGGGGTACCAGTTCTGCACGGTGGAGTACTTGATCTGCGCCCCTTCCAGTGCCACCAGCTCGACCACCGCCGCGTGCAGCTGGTTCTCGTCGCGCTTGGGCGCCGTGCAGCCTTCGAGGTAGGAGACGTGGGCGCCTTCCTCGGCCACGATCAGGGTGCGCTCGAACTGGCCGGTGTTCTGCGCGTTGATGCGGAAATAGGTGGAAAGCTCCATCGGGCAGCGCACGCCCTTGGGGATGAACACGAAGCTGCCGTCGGAGAACACCGCCGAGTTCAGCGCGGCGAAGAAGTTGTCGCCGGTGGGGACGACGCTGCCCAGGTACTTCTGCACGATCTCGGGATATTCGCGGATCGCCTCGCTCATCGAGCAGAACAGCACGCCGGCCTCGGCCAGCTGTTTGCGGAAGGTGGTGCCGACCGAGACCGAGTCGAATACCGCGTCCACCGCCACGCCGGCCAGCGCGGCGCGCTCGTGCAGCGGCACGCCGAGCTTCTCGTAGGTTTCCAGCAACGCCGGATCGACCTCGTCCAGCGATTTTGGCTGCTTCTTCGGCGCGGCGTAGTAGCTGATCGCTTGGTAGTCGATCGGATCGATGTTGAGCTTGGCCCAGTCCGGCTTGGGCATGGTCAGCCAGTGGCGGTAGGCCTCAAGCCGCCACTCGGTCATCCACTCCGGCTCGCGCTTGACCGCGGACAGCGCGCGGATGGTGCCTTCGTCCAGGCCCGGCGGCAGGCCGGTCATCTCGATCTCGGTGACGAAGCCGGCGCTATAGCTGCGGGCAAGGACCTCGGCCACGCCCGCGTTGTCGCGCAACGTGGCAGCGGTGCTGCTCTGATTGTTCATGATCTCGTTCATTCGGTGGTGATCCGGCGGGCTTTCGTCGGCATCGCGATCTCGCCCAGCGGTACGGCGGCTACCCTGCGCGATGGCCGCGGCGGCTGCGGCTTGAGCATGTCGGCCAGGCTGACCGCACGCAGCGCGTGGTCCAGCACGTTGTTGATCAGTTGCCAGCTGCCGCGCACGCCGCACTGCGACTCGCGGTCGCACTGCCCTTCGGCGACGCTGCATTCGGTCATGCCGATCGGACCTTCGATGGCTTCGACAATCTCGGCCAGCGAGATCTCGCCGGCCGGCCGGGCCAGCCGGTAGCCGCCGTTGACGCCGCGGAACGACTCGACCAGTGCGGCGTGACCGAGCGCCTTCAGCAGCTTGCTGACCGTGGGCAGTTCCAGCCGCGCTTCATCGGCGATCTGCACCGCGCTGAGCACCTCGGCCGGGTGCGCGGCGATGCAGGTCATCACCACGGTGGCGTAATCGGTGAGTCGGCTGACGCGGAGCATGGGCTCGGGCTGGGTCGCTTGAATCGGGACTAAAATGGTACTGATTCGATGCCGCGCGGTCAATGCCACGCTGCTCAACGCCTCGTCACGACGCCGGCGGATCGCTAAGCTGGCGCCATTCCGTTGCCCATGGTTGCCATGACCCCGATTCCCGACCGCGCCGTCGCCCGCCTCGCCTGGACCCGCCATGTGCTGGACGACGCCAGCCTGACCCTGGCATCCGCCTCGGCCGACGCCAGTTTCCGCAGCTACTGGCGCACCAGGCGCGGCGGACAAAGCTGGATCGTGATGGATTCGCCGCCGGAGCGCGAAGACCCGCGGCCGTGGCTGGCGATCGGCGCGCGGCTGGCCGCTGCCGGACTGCACGTGCCGGCCGTGCAGGCGCACGACCTGCAGCAGGGCTTCCTGCTGATCGAGGATCTCGGCTCACGGCTGTATCTGGCCGAATTGAACGACGCGAACGCGGACAGGCTCTACGGCGACGCGATGGATGCGCTGCTGGCGATGCAGACGCGCGTGGCCAGCGACGACCTGCCGCCGTTCGACCACGCCGTGCTGGTCGGCGGGCTGGAAGTGATGCCCGAATGGTTCCTGACGCGCCACCTCGGCCACCCGCCGAGCTGCGGGGAATGGGACGTGCTGGAAGCCGCATTCGACGTGATCGTGCGCAACGCGCTGGCGCAGCCGCGCTGTTTCGTGCACCGCGATTTCCACAGCCGCAACTTGCTGGTGGTCGGCGAGAACAACCCGGGGATCATTGACTTCCAGGGCGCGCTGCACGGCCCGCTCACCTACGACCTCGCCTCGCTGCTGCGCGACGCCTACATCGCGTGGCCGCGCGAACGCGTCGAAGGCTGGGTGGAGTCCTATCGGCGGCGCCTGCTGGGCGCCGGCGTGATCGACGCCAGCGTGGATACCGCGCGCTTCCTGCGCTGGTTCGACCTCACCGGCCTGCACCGCCACGTGCGCGTGCTGGGCCAGTTCTACCGGCTGTGGTACCGCGACGGCAAGCCGGGCTACCTCAAGGACGTGCCGCAGGTGTACCGCTACGTGATCGAGGTGGCGGGCCGTTACCCCGAGCTGGCCAACTTCGCCGCGTTGCTGGAACGGCATGCGGCCGGCCGCGACCTCACGCAGGTGGCGGCGTGAGGCACGCGCTGATCTTCGCCGCCGGCCTCGGTGAACGCATGCGTCCGCTGACCGACCGCACGCCCAAGCCGCTGCTGCCGGTGGCCGGCAAGCCACTGATCGTGTGGCACCTGGAAAAACTCGCCGCAGCCGGCGTGCATTACGTGGTGATCAACACCTCGCACCTGGCCGAGCAGTTCCCTGCCGCGCTGAGCGACGGCTCGCGCTGGGGCCTGCGTATCCGCTATGCGTACGAAGGCCCGACGCCACTGGAAACCGGCGGCGGCATGCTGAATGCGCTGCCGCTGCTCGGTCATGAACCCTTCCTCGTGGTGAGCGGCGACGTGTGGTGCGACGTGGATTTCAGCGTGCTGCCCGCCGAGCCGCGGGGCCTCGTGCACCTGCTGATGGTGGACAACCCCGCGCATCACCCTCGCGGCGATTTCCGGCTGGACACCGAGGGCCGCCTGCACGACGACGGCGAACCCCGGCTCACCTACAGCGGCATCGGCGTGTTCCGCCGCGAATTGCTGGACGGCTGGCGCGAGGCCGTCGGCGCTGCGCCGGGCGCCGAGGCGAAACCGCCGCGCTTCAAGCTGCGTCCGCTGCTGGAGACGGCGATGGCAAGCGGCAGGATCGATGGCTCGCAGCATCGTGGCGCATGGACCGATGTCGGTACGCCGCAGCGGCTGGCCGAACTGGAATCCGCACTGCGCGGGTAACGTGCGAACGGTCGGGACAGCAAAACGGCCCGGTGGGGACCGGGCCGTTTTTCGTTTCGTGGAGCTACTCCTCTGCCCTTCGGGCATCTCCCCTGCGAGCAGGGGAGAGAACAGCAGCATCACCCGCCTTGCGGGCGATGCTTGCTCAGGGTCGCCGCGCCAGCTCCGGGTTTTCCTTGGTGACCGGCATCAGGTCCTTCTTCGACACGCCCAGCCACAGCAGGATCGGGCTGGCCACGAAGATCGAGGACAAGGTGCCGACCACGATGCCGATCAGCATGGTGACGGCGAAGCCGTGCACTGCGGTGCCGCCGTAGAAGTACAGCGCGCCCATGGTGATGCCGGTGAACAGCGAGGTGATGATGGTCCGCGACAGGGTGTTGTTGATCGAGCGGTTGAGGATCTCTTCCGGCTCGGCCTTGCGCGCCAGCCGGAACAACTCGCGGATGCGGTCGAACACCACCACCTTGTCGTTGATCGAGTAACCGATCACCGCCAGCACCGAAGCCAGCACGGTCATGTCGAACTCGCGCTGCACCAACGCCAGGATGCCGAGCGTCACCAGCGTGTCATGGATTTCGGTGGCCACCGCGGCGATCGCGAAGCGGCGCTCGAAGCGGATCCACAGGTAGGCCATGATGCCCAGGATCACGAACACCGCCGCCACGGTACCGTCGCTGCGCAACTCCTGGCCCACCTGGGCGCTGACGTAGTCGCGGCTCTTCAGCTTTGCGTCTGGACGGGACACATGCAGCACCTTGATGACGTCGGCGGCGATGCGGTCGAGATTGAACTTGCCGGCCGCATCGACGGCACCGGGGTCGTCCTTCGGCTGCAGCCGGATCGACACTTCGCGGGTGCCACCCAGGCTCTGCACCATCGCGTTGTGGATGCCGCCCTTCTCCAGCGCGCCGCGCACCTCGGAGATCTCCACCGACTGGCCGTAGTCGACCACCATCGACACGCCGCCGGTGAAGTCCAGTCCGTAGTTGAGGCCCTTGAATGCGATCAGCCCGATCGAGGCGACCATCAGGAAGATGGCGATGGCAATGGTGTACTTGCGCATCCCCAGGAAGTGGATGTTGCTGTCGTGATTGAAAATTTCCATGGGGGTTCCTTAGACCGACAGCGTCTTGAGCTTGCGGTGGCCGTGGATCGCCGCGGTGAACGCATGGGTCAGCGTCACCGAGGTGAACAGCGAAGTCAGGATGCCGATCATCAGCGTCACGCCGAAGCCCTTGATCGCGCCGGTACCCATCGTGGTCAGCGCCAGCGCGGCGATCAGGTGGGTGACGTTGGCGTCCAGAATGGTCGACCAGGCCTTCTCGTAGCCGGCGCGGATCGAGGCGTGCGGACTGGAGCCGTTGCGCAGTTCCTCACGCACGCGTTCGCAGATCAGCACGTTCGCATCGATCGCCATGCCCAGGGTCAGCACGATACCGGCCACACCCGGCATGGTCAGGGTGACGCCGATCAGCGACATCACCGCCACCAGGATCACCAGGTTGAAGAACAGCGCGATGTCCGCGACCAGACCGAACAGCTTGTAATAGATCGCCGCCGCCAGCAGCACCAGCGCCAGGCCCAGCAGCACCGCCTTGAAGCCCTTGTCGATGTTGTCCTGGCCAAGGCTGGCGCCGATCACGCCTTCCTCGACGATGTCCATCGGCGCGGCCAGTGCGCCGCCCTTGAGCAGCAGGGCCAGGTCGGAGGCTTCCTTCGGGCTGCCCAGGCCGGTGGTCTGGAACTGCTTGCTGAAGGGGCTCTGGATGGTGGCGTCGTTGATCACCGTCTCGGTGACTTTCGGCACGCGCACCTCCTTGCCGTCGATCACCTTCGTCTCGTAGACCTGCTCCACGTACAGCACCGCCATCGGCTTGCCGACGTTGGCGTTGGTGAAGTCACCCATCTTCTTGGCGCCGGCCGCGTTCAGGGTGACGTCGACCTTCGGCGTGCCACTCTGCTGGTCGATGCCCGACGAGGCGTCCACCAGCTGGTTGCCGGTCACGATGATCTGCTTGCTCACCAGCACCGGCCGGTTGTCGCCGCGCATGTAGTACAGGTTCGCGTCCGGCGGGATGTTGCCGGTGCGCGCCGCTTCCACCGCGCGCGCGTCGCCGGGCTGGCCGATACCGGGGCGGTACTGCAGGGTGGCGACCGCGCCGATCAGCTTCTTCGCCTCAGTCGGGTCCTGCACGCCGGCCAGCTCGACCACGATGCGGCTGTCGCCCTGCTGCTGGATCAGCGGCTCGGACACACCCAGCGCGTTGATGCGGTTGCGCAGCGTGCCCAGGTTCTGCGTGATCGCGCTGCGTGACAGCTCGCGCAGCTTTTCCGGCTTGATCACCACGTTCAGCACGAAACGGTCGCCGGTGCTGGCGCCGCTCGCCACGTTGAGGTCGGTGTACTCGTTGGCGATCGCGTCAGCCGCGGTGGAGCGGTCGGCGTCCGAACGCAGGATCACCGCGATGCCCTGGCCACTCACCGCATTGCGGGTCACCGATTCGTACCGGATGTTCTTGTTGCGCAGCAGCGCGCGGATGTCATCCGCGTAGCTGTTTTCCTGCTTCTCTATCGCATCCTTCTGGTCGACCTGCATCAGGAAGTGCACGCCGCCCTGCAAGTCCAGGCCCAGCGGCATCGAGCGGGCGCCGATCGCACCCAGCCAGCCCGGCACGTTGGATTGCAGCTTGAACGCCACGGTGTAGCCGTCGCCCAGCGCCGCCTTGATCTCGTCGGCGCCGCTCTTCTGCACGTCGGAGTTGGCGAACGTGGCCAGCAGGTGGTCGCCTTCCACGAACACGTTGGTGACCGCGATCTTCTTCGCGGTCAGCGCCGCCTGCACCTTCTGCTGCACTGCCTGGTTGATCGGCGGCGCGTCGCGGTTGGCCGTGACCTGCACGGCCGGCACCGGCGGGAATGCATTGGGCAGCGCGTAGATGATGCCGAACAACATCACCAACGCGACCAGCGCGTACTTCCAGCGAGGAAAATCACTCATGATCGGGTCCTTTGCGATCGTCCATGACCGCGAACGTCAAGAAGCGGCCATCCATGACCGAAGTTTATTTTTACGATCGTCCATGATCGCGAACATCAAGAAGCGGCCATCCTTGGCCGCACTATTCGAAAAAGCTTCGCCCCTGGACATCCCAGGTCTCAGCCGGACTTCAGCGAGCCCTTGGGCAACACTTGCTGGACTGCGCCTTTCTGCACCTTGACCTTCACGCTGGCCGCGATCTCGACCGTGATGAAGGTCTCGCCCACCTCGTCCACGCGCCCGGCGATACCGCCGTTGGTGACCACTTCGTCGCCCTTGGCCAGCCCGGCGACCAGCGCGCGATGCTCCTTCTGCCGCTTCATCTGCGGGCGGATCATCATGAAATACATCAGGCCGAACAGCACCACCATCATGATGATCATGGACATGCCGCCACCCTGCGGCTGCGGAGCCGCGGCCTGGGCGATCACGGGAGAGATCGGAAGAATCATCTGTTTGTCTCGCAAGTTATGGCGCCGCCGGGGATTTCGGCTGAACGCCTGATAAAAGATTCTCGATTATGCCATGCACCCCCGGGCCGTGCACGGTGCCACTGGCACCGCCGCAGCCAGCCGGCTGATCACTACTGAGGGCGGCCAACGCCCGTTGCAAGGCCGCCCCGCGGGCCCGCGCCCCTAAGAAATCAGCGTGCCCTGGCGGCGGGCGTAGAACTCCGCCACAAAGGCTTCCAGGGTTTGACTGGCGATAGCCGCACGCAGGCCAGCCATCAGTCGCTGGTAGTAGCGCAGGTTGTGCATGGTGGCGAGCTGGCTGCCGAGGATCTCGTTGCAGCGGTCGAGGTGGCGCAGGTAGGCGCGGCTGAAACCGTGGCTGCAGGCGTAGCA
Organism: Rhodanobacter sp. B2A1Ga4; assembly: GCF_018101315.1. Lineage (NCBI taxonomy): Bacteria > Pseudomonadati > Pseudomonadota > Gammaproteobacteria > Lysobacterales > Rhodanobacteraceae > Rhodanobacter > Rhodanobacter sp. B2A1Ga4. Next base: position 1,276,505 of record NZ_JADBJR010000001.1, read on the forward strand.
GTCGCAGCCTTCCTCGATCACCGCGGTGTCGCTGGCGTATTTCGCGTTGCGGATGCGCAGCGTGCCCGCGGCGGTGAACAGGAAGCCGTTGCGCGCGTTGCGGGTAGGCATCACGCAGTCGAACATGTCGATGCCGCGGCGTACCGCTTCCACGATGTCCTCCGGCCGGCCCACGCCCATCAGGTAGCGCGGCCTGTCCGCCGGCAGCAACGGCACGGTGAAATCCAGCGCGTGGTTGCGCTCGGCCTCCGGCTCACCCACGGCGAGGCCGCCCACCGCATAGCCGTCGAAGCCGATGTCGATCAGGCCCGCGGCCGAGCGCCGGCGCAGATTCTCGTAGACGCTGCCCTGCACGATGCCGAACAGCGAATTGGGATTCTTCAGGTCATCGAAGGCCCGGCGCGAGCGCTCGGCCCAGCGCAGCGACAGTTCCATCGAATCGGCCGCCACCTTCTCGGTGGCCGGATACGGCGTGCACTCGTCGAAGATCATCGCGATGTCCGAATCCAGCGTCTTCTGGATCCGCATCGACACTTCCGGCGACAGGAACACCTTCGAGCCGTCCACCGGCGAGGCGAAGGTCACGCCCTCCTCGGTGATCTTGCGCTTGTGCGCCAGCGAGAACACCTGGAAGCCGCCCGAGTCGGTGAGGATGGGCTTGTCCCAGCCGATGAAGCGGTGCAGCCCGCCGAACTGCTCGACGACCTCCAGCCCCGGCCGCAGGAACAGGTGGAAGGTGTTGCCCAGGATGATCTCGGCGCCGGTGTCGGTGACGTCGCGCGGGGTCATCGCCTTGACCGAACCGTACGTGCCCACCGGCATGAACGCCGGCGTCTCCACCGTGCCGCGGGCAAACGTGAGGCGGCCGCGGCGGGCGGCGGCGTCGGTGGCTTGGAGGTCGAACTGGAGGGAAGTCATCCGGGCATTATCGCGGGTTCGACCGCTCCCCGCTCGGCAACCCGCCGATCAAAGGCCGTGCGGCAGGATCAGCATGGCATCGCCATACGAGAAGAAGCGGTAGCGCTGCTCCACGGCATGGCGGTAACTGTCCAGGATGAACTCGCGCCCGGCCAGCGCCGACACCAGCATCAGCAGGGTCGACTGCGGCAGGTGGAAGTTGGTGAGCAGGCCGTCGATGCTGCTGAAGCGGTAGCCGGGGAAGATGAAGATCTGCGTCTCGCCGGCGAACGGGTGCAGTTCGCCGTCCTTGCTGGCGCTTTCCAGCGCGCGCACCACGGTGGTGCCCACCGCGATCACGCGTCCGCCGTTCGCGCGGGTGCGGCGGATCTGCCCGATCAGGTGCGCGCCGACGTTGAGCCACTCGCGGTGCATGTGGTGGTCCTTCAGATCATCCACGCGCACCGGCTGGAAGGTGCCGGCGCCGACATGCAGGGTGACGTAGCCGAACTCGACGCCGCGCCCGCGCAGCCGGTCCAGGGTCGCCTCGTCGAAATGCAGGCCGGCGGTGGGCGCGGCGACGGCGCCGGGCTCGCGCGCGAACACGGTCTGGTAGCGCTCCATGTCACTGGCGTCGGCGTGCCGATCGATGTACGGCGGCAGCGGCATCTCGCCCAGCTTCAGCAGCAGCTTCTCCAGCGGCTCCGACGCCTCGAAACGCAGCCGGAAGAAACCCTCGTCGCGGCCCAGCACCAGCGCATGGCTGCCGTCGGCCAGCTCGATCCGTGCGCCTTCCTTCGGCTTCTTGCTCACCCCCAGCTGCACGGTGGCCTCGTGCGCGCCGGTGACCCGCTCGATCAAAATCTCCACCGCGCCGCCGGTGTCCTTGCGCCCGTACAACCGCGCCGGCAGCACGCGGGTGTCGTTGAACACCAGCAGGTCGCCGGGGCGCAGGAAGTCGGGCAGCTCGCGGAACAGGCGGTCCTGCCGCGACTGCGCCGCCACATCGAGCAGCAGCAAACGACTGGCCGAGCGCTCGGGCAACGGCGCCTGCGCAATCAGCTCGTGCGGCAGCTCAAAATCGAAATCGGACTTCTTCAAGGCAGGTGTGGCCGGCATCGGGAAACGGAGCATTATCCCGCAGCGGACGCGCCGGGGCACGCCTGCAAAAAAAACGCCGCTCCTCGCGGAGCGGCGCCCAGGCTCATCCCTTCACGCACAGCACCTGGCGCAGCGTGTGCACCACCTCGACCAGGTCGGTCTGCGCGGCCATCACCGCGTCGATCGACTTGTACGCCGCCGGCGACTCGTCGATCACCGCCGCGTCCTTGCGGCATTCGACGTGGGCGGTGGCCGCCCGATGCTGCGCCAGGGTGATCTGCTGGCGCGCCGCGGTACGGCTCATCACCCGGCCCGCGCCGTGGCTGCAGCTGCGGAAGCTGTCCGGACTGCCCTTGCCACGCACGATGTAGCTGCACGTGCCCATGCTGCCCGGGATGATGCCGAGCTCGCCGGCGCGGGCGCTCACCGCGCCCTTGCGGGTCACCAGCAGTTCCTCGCCACCGTGCGTCTCCTTCTGCACGTAGTTGTGGTGGCAGTTCACCGCCATCTGTTCCAGCTGGAACTTCGGCAGCCGGTGGCGCATCTCGGCCAGCACCCGCGCCATCATCGCCTCGCGGTTGGCCCGGGCGTAATCCTGTGCCCAGGACACCGCTTCGACGTAGTCGTCGAACAGCGGTTCACCTTCCATGAAGAACGCGAGGTCCTTGTCCGGCAGGTCGAAGCCCAGCACGCGCTGCGCCAGCTCTTCGCGCGCCCGCTGGATGAAGTAGCTGCCGATCAGGTTGCCGGTGCCGCGCGAACCGGAGTGCAGCATCACCCACACCGCGCCCGATTCGTCGAGGCAGACCTCGATGAAGTGGTTGCCGCCGCCGAGCGTGCCGAGCTGCCGGTCGACCTTGTCGGTGCGGATCTTGCGGTGCTTCGCCTTGATCGCCTCCAGCCGCTCGGCCAGCCGGGATTCGACCAGCATCGTGTGAATGCTGTCCGACGGCTTGCCATGTTCGCCGCCGCGGCCGTTGCCGACCGGTACGCCGCGCTCGATGCTGGAACGCAGCTGGGCCAGGTTGTCCGGCAAGTCGCTGGCACGCAGCGTGGTCCGCACCGCGGCCATGCCGCAGCCGATGTCCACGCCGACCGCGGCCGGGATGATCGCGCCCCGGGTCGGCACCACCGAACCCACGGTGGCGCCCTTGCCCAGATGCACGTCCGGCATCACCGCGACCCACGGGCCGACGAACGGCAGCGTGGCGATGTTGCGCAGTTGCTGCTTCGCCGAATCTTCCAGCGACACGCCATGCACCCAGCCCTTGATCGGCGTGGCGCTGCCTTCGGCATGCAGCAGTTCGTACTGTTGGTTGCTCATCACATCTTTCCTTGAATGGATCGTGGCGAGCGCATCCGTGCGCGCGCCACGAGGTTACTGCCTGAGGCTGACCAACTGGTTCAGCACGCCGTCCAGGCCGCCGAACACGGTCAGCTTGTCGATCTTCTCGGTGACCTTTTCCAAGGCCTCCAGCTCCTTCAGACGCATCAGCACCGGACTTTCCTCGATCAGACGCGCGGTGTTGAGCAGCGAACGGGTGGCGTTCGCCTCCTCGCGCCGGCGGATCACGTTGGCCTGGGCCGCCTTCTCCGCCTGCACCACGCTGTTGAGGATGTCCTTCATCTCGCCCGGCAGGATCACGTCCTTGACGCCCACGCCGAGCACCTCGATGCCCAGCTCGACGACACGGCCGCGCACGTAGGCGAAGATGTCCGCATCCAGCGAGGCCTTGTCGCCCAGCAGCTCGTCCAGCGTCTTGCCGGAGACCGCCTTGCGCAAGCCGTACTGCAGTTCGCGATAGAGGTAGTCGCCGTACTTGGCCACCTTCGTACGCGCGGCGACCGGATCGGTCACGCGCAGGCTGGCTGCCAGGTTCACCCGCAGGCTCACCTTGTCGCGGGTCAGCAGTTCCTGGCCCGACACTTCCAGCGACTGCACGCGCAGCTCGATCACCTCCGCCGCCACGTTCTTCCGGAAATTCCAGAACGCCCAGGCACCCGGCGCCAGCGTGCGCACCAGCTTGTTGTCGACGAACAGCAGGCCCGTCGATTCCACCGGCACGTCCACCATCACCGCCACCTTGCCGAGCCCGCCCAGCTGACGCAGACGACTGGCCACGCGCGCATCGATCTCCAGCGTTTCCACCAGCGAGACCGCCTGCACCTCGACCGGCACGATGCCCTTCCAGTACAGCTTGCGCGTACCCGGCGCCAGCACGTCTTCCAGCTTGCCGTCCTTCAGCACCAGACCGACCTGGTCGGTGCTGATGTCGGCCACCAGGAAGCACTCGGCCAGCGGGCCGTCCATCTGCGCCATCAACACCTCGGCATCGCTGCCGGCGTATTCCGGGCGGGTGAGGTTGTGCACCGTCACGGCGATGCGCTTGCGCGGGTCGAACAGGCGATGGACGCCCGGCGACAGCACGCGCTCGAAACGACGGTTGCGATACAGCAGACCGCGCTCGCCGTCGCCGATCACGATTTGCTTGAGCCAGAACATGGCGATACTCCTTGTCGATATTCCTTGTTTCGATCCGTATTGAATGAATCAGGGCCGTCGGATCGATGCGGGCCGTGATTTACTTCGGGATGCAATCACCCCTCCCTTTCGGGATAAACACGCGATTATCTTGAATAACCGCAAGCTTTATTGAAAAAGGCGGAAACGCCTCCCGACGATTGATCCAGCGAAGCCCGAACGCTTCGGAAGAGAGTCGGTCATCGGCTGATCACGGCGATGCCTTGCCACGATGTCGTTCGACGACCGACCGTCCGCCTTCAGGGGGCCGGCCCGGCTCGATCCTCGCTGCGTCATTCGATCCGCCCTCATCCCTGACGGGCGTGCCGCGTTCCACACGAGGCGTTTCCTGGTCGGAACTTTCGTTCCTAGTGTCATGACGTGACAGGTCATGGTTCTGGAGCGGGATTCGAACCCGCGACACTCGGTTTATGAGACCGATGCTCTACCCGTCTGAGCTATCCGTGGTTGACGTGCCGGATTCGAACCGGCGACCTGCAGCTTTCGCTGCCGCTCTACCGCTGAGCCAACGTCATCGCGGAACATCTCCCCGCAGGCCCGGCATACGCTGTCGGCAGAGCCGCGCGCACCGGGCGGGTCTTGGGAACCCGCGCCGCTGAAAGCCTTTGTGGCTGATGTTCCGTATGCCCGGCTGTCGTCAACCGGGCATTCGTATGGGCCGTGAAGACCCTGTTCGTATGGAATCCGATCCGCACACAGCCCGCGCCGAAGCATCGGGACGCAGCGCACATGCGCCGGTCTGCAGCCGTGCCCCTGCCTCGGCTGCACGCAACCGGATGCTTCAGGGCGTAGCAGATTCCTGCAAGGTGGTTCGATGCATGCGCATATCCGGCGAACGCCAAAAACAAAACGCCCCCGGGTATGGCGACCCGAGGGCGTTCGCGTTGCCTCGGGAGATCGGGGTGACCGATCTCCGCGAAGGGATCAGTCGATTATCGGAAAGCGGTTGCCAGGTCGTGCCTTTCATCGCGCGCAAACAAACCCGCGTCGCGATAGTCGCGCGACATACTTGGCTTATTCGTGGGGGCGAGGCGGAATGACATGGAAAGTTTCTTCATCGGATTATCGCCACAGCGGCGAAGGACGCAAACAATACGCGGATTATTTTTGAAGCGCAAGCGATTTTGTCGAATACCCGAATAATTCCTACAACCAGCCTTTCTGCCGCGCCAGCCGATACGCTTCGATGCGATTGGCGACGCCGAGTTTGCCGATCGCCTCGGACAGGTAATTGCGCACGGTGCCGTGCGACAGGTTCAGCTGTGCGGCGATGTCGCCCGCCGACTGTCCTTCGCCGGCCAGGCGCAAAACCTGGCGCTCGCGGTCGTTCAGCGGATCGGCTTCCGACCACGCCTCCAATGCCAGCTGCGGGTCGATCGCGCGGCCACCGCGATGCACGGTGCGCAAGGCCTCGGCCAGGTTTTCGGCGGGCGCGTCCTTCAGCAGGTAACCGGACACGCCGGCGTCCAGTGCGCGACGCAGGAAGCCGGGGCGCGCGAAGGTGGTGACGATGACCACCTTGATCGGCAGTTCGTGGCGCTGGATGCGCTGCGCCAGTTCCAGTCCGGTCAACCCGGGCATCTCGATATCGGTGACCAGCACGTCGGGCTTGAGCCGTTGCATATCCCGCCACGCCGCTTCGCCGTCCGCCGACGAACCAAGCACTTCGATGTCGCTTTCCAGGTTCAGCAGCGCCGACAGCGCGCCGCGCACCATCGCCTGGTCCTCGGCCAGCAGCACACGGATCATGCGATGACTCTCCGGTGTCGACGGGAGTGAAGGGTAGGCGTCATGGTCTGTGCGGGTATGGAAACATGGGTGGACTCACGCGATGGGCCGATCCGTAAACAACTGCGTCAGCGGCCCGGTCGTCGATGGCTCCGGCGCCGATCGCGGCGATTCGACCAGGCGCAGGATCGGCAGCGGCACCACCACCCGCAGGCGCGATCCCTGGCCACGCGGCGACTCGAACGCGAGCGTGCCGCCGAGCGCGCGCACGCGCTCGCGCATGCCGCTCAGGCCGTTGCCGTCGCTCTCGATGCCGCCGCGGCCGTTGTCGCTGATCTGCAGGCAGACGCTGCCCCGCTCGCGCGTCAGCTCGACCCGCGCCTGACTGGCGTCGGCGTGGCGCGCGATGTTGGTCACCGCCTCGCGCAACACCAGCGACAGGCCGCGCTCGACGTCGCCCGGCAAGTCGGCGGGCAGCTCGCCGTAATCCAGATGCACCCGCGAGGATTCCAGCAACAGCCGCGCCGAAGCCAGCTCGGCGGCGAGATCGGTGGCACGTATGCCGGTGACGGCGCAGCGCACTTCCGCCAACGCGTGGCGCGCGACCTTCTCCGCCTCTTCGACCTCGCGCCGGGCGGCCGCCACGTCACGGTCGAACAGCTTGCGCGACAGCTCCAGCTTCAGCGTGATCAGCGACAGGGTATGCCCGAGCAGGTCGTGCAGGTCGCGCCCGATCCGTTCGCGCTCCGCCGTGGCGGCGAGCCGGCGCACCTCGTCGTGCGAAAGGCTGAGGGCGGCATCCTTCTCCTGGTGGATCTGCTCGACCGTGACGATGGTGCAGATGACGAACACCGTGACCGGCATGATCACCAGCAGTGACTGCGGGTAGCCAATCCACCAGGCCAGCGCCACGTAGATCGCATTGAGCAGCAATACCTGGAGCACATAGCTGCGGAAGCGCCGCAGGTCGCAATGGCTCAGCATCACGCAGGCGTACACGAAGTAGCTGAGACCACTGGGATACCAGCGCAGCAGGCCGAAACACAACGCCGCCATGCCCCACGCGTAGAGATATGCCGTTCGCCGCGAAGCCAGTCGCAGCCTGGCGAACAACAGCAGGAACAGCGGATACGAGCCCAGCGTGCACAGCAGCCAGGTCGGCGTGTAGCCACGCAGGCCGTGGTCGAACAGCGGCGTGATGAAAATCCACATGGACCACAGCAGGTGCACGCCGGCGGCCCATGGCGACTTGCCCCGGCGCAGGTCGTCGGCCACCGCGGAATCGGGTGCCGGCACGAACCATCGGGCTGCGAAAGCGGGGATCATGACGTGGTCGGTCGCTGGGGGCCTGGTCTGCGGCATGCTACTTCAACCGTGCCGGCGCAGGCGCCTGGCGGCCAGCAGCGCGAAGCCCGCGGCAAAGCCGGCCAGCACCAGCACGTGCACCAGCAAGGGGCCGCGGTTCAGGCCCACCGCCGCCAGCGCCAGCTGGTCCAGGTGGTAGCTCGGCCATACCGGCGCGATCTGCTGCAGGGATTTCGGCAGCAGCGGCAGCGGCATCCACAGGCCGGACAGGAACGACATCGGCAGGTAGATCAGGTTCAGCATACCGGGGGCCCCCTGCCCCTTGATCAGGGTGCCGACGAACATGCCCAGCGCGCAGAACGGCAGCACGCCGAACATGCCGATGAGCAACAAGGCGCCGGCCTGCGCCGGGGTCAGCGTCACGTGGGCCAGCGTCAAAGCCATCGCCATCAGCAGCGCGATCACCGCTCCGGCCGCCGCCATCGCCATCAGCATCTTGCCCAGCAGGTAGGCGCCGGGCGGCATTGGCAGGGCGCGCTTGAAGGTCAGCAGGCCGCCGTCGCGCTCCAGCGCCAGCGACACGCCGAAACCGAACAGGCCCGGACTCATCACGCCGAACACGCCGTAGCTGGCCAGCAGGTAGCGTGCCGCGTCTGCGCTGTTCGACTTCGCCGTCAACACGCCGAACAGCAGGTAGAACATCGCGGGAAACAGCATGACCGGCAGCATGAAGCCGGGCGCGCGCAGGTAGCGCAGGCATTCGCTGCGCGCTTCTTCGAGATAGGCGCCGAGCACGCGGCGGCGCGGCATGTCGACGGCAGGCGCCGATGCAGCGACGGAAATGGCGGTTTGCATGTCAGGCAGCCTCGCGCTGGTCGGTGTCCGCGGCATCGCGGGTGAGTTCGGTGAACGCCTCGGCCAGGCCGGCGCGCTGCACTTCCAGTTCGCCGAGGACGGGGTCGGCGTCGAGCAGGCGGCGCACCACTGCCTCGGCCTGCGCGGTGGCGATACGCAGGTGACCGTCCTCGCGCGTGGCGGATGCCACGTTCGGCCAGGCCGCAACCGCTTCCGCATCGAGGTTGCTCACACAGCGGATGCGCGTGAGTGCCACCCGCTTGCGCAAGTCGTCCACGCTGCCCTCGCTGCGCACGCGGCCCTGACCGAGCACCACCACGCGCTGCGCCAGCGCCTCGGCTTCCTCCAGGTAATGCGTGGTGAGCACCACGGCGCAGCCTTCGGCGACCAGCGCGCGCATGGCCGCCCACAGCTTCTGCCGTGCGTCGATGTCCATGCCCACGGTGGGTTCGTCGAGGAACAGCAGCTCGGGACGCGCGCACAGCGCCAGCGCGAACTGCACGCGCCGCTGCTGGCCACCGGAAAGCTTGCCGTAGGGCCGCAGCAGCAGGTCGGCGATGCCGGCCAGCACGGCGGTCTCGTCGTAGCCACGCGGGTTCGGGTAATAGCTCATGGTCAGGCGCAACAGTTCGCCCACGCGCAGCGTGGGCGGCAGATTGGCCGACTGCAGCATCACGCCGATGCGCCGGCGCACCTCGATGCGCTGTGGGTCGAGCCCGAACAGTTCAGCGCGACCCGTGTCCGGGCGGATCAATCCCAGCAGCAGGCTGATGCTGGTGCTCTTGCCGGCACCGTTGGGGCCGAGCAGGGCGAGCAGTTCGCCGCGCCGCACGGCGAGGTCCACGCCATCCAGCGCGGTGAGTGGGCCGTAACGCTTCACGGCGGCGGCAAGGCGGGCAACGGTAGTGTCGTTCATGCGGGTGTCTCCTCCTGCCGCACAGTCTGGGCGGCGCGCCGCATCGGCCCCAGTCGCCGCCGTCAGCCATCGCGGGTGACAGGCGTCATCCGTACGGCAAATTTCGTCCCAAGCGCCTGATCAGGCAAGCAAAGCGCAGCGGCCATGGATCAGCCAGCCAGGCTCAGGGGGTACCGGGCAGGCCATGCCGCAGGTTATCCTCGGCGTTCGTGGATGCGCGCCCACCCGCCAAACCGGGCCACGCGCCGCGGGAGCCGGGCTCCCCCACGCACTACACGTTGGCCTGCTTCGCGCTGGGTGCGAGGCGCCGGCGGACCTGAGGAGATAGCCATGGGTGTGATCAACCAGCTGCGCGAACTGCGCGAATTCGGCGGCAAGCCGCGGACCACCGGCCTGGACGACGCCAGCATCGAGCGCATGGCGGCGAACGATCCCCTGCTGGGCCAGGCGATCGCCGAGGCGGTGGCGCGCCATCGCGAGCTGCGTGCCGACCTGGTCGATTTCCTCAAGCTCGATGAAGCCGAACAGCTCGTGCGGGTGCAGGCCGGCTTCGTCAACTTCTATCCCGACGACGCGATCAACCCGTACCTGCCGGCGGCCGCGCGCGGCCCGTGGATCGTCACCCTGAAGGGCGCCGTGGTGCACGACAACGGCGGCTACGGCATGCTCGGCTTCGGCCACAACGACCCGGCGATCCTGGCCGCGCTGGCCCGGCCGCAGGTGATGGCGAACGTGATGTCGCCCAGCGTGGCGCAGCTGCGCTTCACCGCGGCGCTGGACAAGGAGCTGGGCCGCAGCCGCGGCGGCAGCCCGTACACGCGCTACCTGTGCCTGAACTCCGGCTCCGAGTCGGTCTCGCTGGCCTGCCGCATCGCCGATGTCAACGCCAAGGCGATGACCGACACCGGCGCGCGCTACGCCGGCCGCACGATCAAGCGGCTGGCGGTGAAGGGTGCATTCCACGGCCGCACCGAGGCGCCGGCGCTGTACTCCGATTCCAGCCGCAAGACCTACCAGCAGAACCTCGCCAGCTACCGCCACGAGGACACCCTGATCACCGTGGCGCCCTACGACGTGGCGCAGCTGGAAGCCGCGTTCGCCGACGCCGACAAGCACGGCTGGTTCATCGAGGCGATGTTCCTGGAACCAGTGATGGGCGAAGGCGACCCCGGTCGCGCGGTGACGCCGGAGTTCTACAAGGCCGCCCGCGCGCTCACTGAATCGCACGGTACCCTCTTGCTGGTCGACTCGATCCAGGCCGGCCTGCGCGCCCACGGCGTGCTGTCGTTCGTGGACTACCCCGGCTTCGAGGGCCTGCCGCCGCCGGACATGGAAACCTTCTCCAAGGCGCTCAACGCCGGCCAGTATCCGCTGTCGGTATTGGCTGTCGGCGAACACGCCGCCGGGCTGTACCGCAAGGGCATCTACGGCAACACCATGACCGCCAACCCGCGCGCGCTGGACGTGGCACTGGCCACGCTGGGCGAGCTCAGCGACGCCGTGCGCAGCAACATCCGCGAGCGTGGCAAGGAATTCGTCGACAAGCTCAACGCGCTGAAGGGCGAGCTGGGCGGCCTGATCACCAAGGTGCAGGGCACCGGCCTGCTGTTCTCCTGCGAGCTGGCCCCGGAATACAAGTGCTACGGCGCCGGTTCCACCGAGGAATACATGCGCGAGCACGGCGTCGGCGTGATCCACGGCGGCACCAATTCGCTGCGTTTCACCCCGCACTTCAACGTCACCAGCGCCGAGGTCGACCTGATCGTGTCGCACGTGCGCAAAGCGCTGCTGGAAGGGCCGCGCAAGGCCAAGGCCGAGGCGGCCTGAGCGGAGACGGCTGCGGCGACACTTGACACGTCGCCGCAGCTGAATACTTCGTGCATGTCAGGTTTCACCCACTCCCGCCATGGCGGCCGTCCGGCATAGACTGTCCGGGCCGGTGCTTGCCGGTCACCTAGGGAGGGTTCAACGATGTCGATGTCACTTCGCCTGCTTGTCGCCAGTGCTGCCTTCGCTTTCGCTGGTGCCGCCTTCGCGGCCGCACCGCAAGCCAGCACCACCGCTCCGGCCACCAAGGTCCACACGGCGCAGCAGCAGCGCATGGTCGATTGCAACAAGCAAGCCACCGGCAAGAAAGGGGCCGAGCGCAAGACCTTCATGAGCACCTGCCTGAAGGGTGGCAGCACTGCCGCCGCGGCACCGGCCACCGCAACGGCCGCCGCGCCCACGGCGAAACAGACCCAGCAGGAAAAGATGAAGGCCTGCAACGCCGACGCCAAGACGAAGGCGCTCAAGGGCGCGGAGCGCAAGACCTTCATGAGCAGCTGTCTCAAGGGCGACGCAGCCGCCACGCCGTAAGACCTCAAGACCTCCTGCAACTCCGGCCCCGCCGACGTATGCCTGTCCATGCGTGCGCCGGCGGGGCCGCTTCGTTAAGCTCCCCGACTGTCACGCCCTCGACGCCCGGAAGACAGCCACCCATGAAGATCGTCGAAGTCCGCCATCCGCTGATCCAGCACAAGCTCGGCCTGATGCGCCGCGCCGGCATCAGCACCAAGGAGTTCCGCGAGCTGGCCTCCGAGGTCGCCGCCCTGCTCACCTACGAGGCCACCAAGGACCTGGAAACCGTCGAGGAAGAGATCGAGGGTTGGGCCGGCCCGCTGCAGGTGCACCGGATCAAGGGCAGGAAGATCACCATCGTGCCGATCCTGCGCGCCGGCCTGGGCATGCTGCCCGGCGTGCTCGACATGATCCCGGCCGCCAAGGTCAGCGTGGTCGGCCTGCAGCGCGACGAGCAGACGCTGAAGCCGACCACCTACTACGAAAAACTCAGCGGCCGCATGGACGAGCGCATCGCGCTGATCGTCGACCCGATGCTGGCCACTGCCGGCACACTGGTCGCCACCGTCGACATGCTCAAGGCGGCCGGCTGCAAACGCATCAAGGGACTGTTCCTGGTCGCCGCGCCGGAAGGCCTGGAGCGCATCACCGCCGCCCATCCCGACATCGAGATCTATACCGCCGCGATCGACCAGCGCCTCAACGAACACGGCTACATCCTGCCCGGCCTCGGCGACGCCGGCGACAAGATCTTCGGCACCAAGCAGCTGCCGGCGAACGGCTGACCGATACCAGCCGCGCAGGAGCCCGCCCGCCTCAGCGGCCGAAGCGGTCGGTCGCCTCCACCAGCTCGTGCACGTTGCCCGGCTCGAACGCCGAATGACCGGCGTCCTGCACGATCCGCAGGTCCGCCTCGGGCCACGCGCGATGCAGGTCCCACGCGCTGCGCAGCGGGCACACCACGTCGTAGCGACCCTGCACGATCACCGCCGGAATGTTCCGGATGCGCTCGACGTTGCGCAGCAACTGGTCGTCGTGCTCGAAGAAGCCGCCGTTGACGAAGTAGTGGCACTCGATGCGCGCGAACGCCAGCGCAAACTCGTCCTCGCCGCTGGACTCGATGTGCGACTCGTCCTGCCACAGGAAGCTGGTGGCGCCCTCCCATACCGACCAGGCACGCGCTGCATCGGTGCGCGTCTTCGCGTCGGCGCTGGTCAGGCGGCGGTGATAAGCGCTCATCAGGTCGCCGCGCTCGACTTCGGGGATCGCGTTGAGATAGGTCTCCCACGCATCCGGATAAAGCGCGTCGCAACCCTTCTGGTAGAACCATTCCAGTTCCCAGCGCCGCAGCATGAAGATGCCGCGCAGCACCAGCTCGGTGAGCTTGTCCGGGTGCGCCTGTGCATACGCCAGCGCCAGCGTGGAGCCCCACGAGCCGCCGAACACCTGCCAGCGGTCGATGCCCAGGTGCTCGCGCACGCGCTCGATGTCGGCGACCAGGTCCCAGGTGGTGTTGTCGGTCAGCTCCGCATGCGGCGTGGACTTGCCGCAGCCGCGCTGGTCGAACAGCACGATGCGGTACACCGCAGGATCGAAGAAGCGCCGGCACTTCGCATTGGTACCGCCGCCCGGGCCGCCATGCAGGAACACCACCGGCTTGCCGTTCGGGTTGCCGCTCTGCTCGTAGTACAGCGTGTGCAGGGGTGAGACCGGCAGGAAGCCGCTGTCGAATGGCTCGATTTCGGGATACAGCGAACGCAGCGGCGACGACGGCATGACGGCTCCTCAAGGTCGACAGACAAGCCGCCAAGACTAGCACGGGCGCGGCCTGCCGGGCCTTCAGTCGTCCGCGAACAGCTTGCCGGGATTGAGGATGCCGTTGGGATCGAACACCTTGCGCACGCCGCGCATCAACGCGATTTCCGCCGCGCTGCGGGTGCTTTCCAGGTAGGCCCGCTTGACCAGGCCAATGCCGTGCTCGGCCGAGATGCTGCCGCCGTGGCGCTGCAGCGTCACTGCCAGCAGTTTGGTGACGTGTTCGCACTGGGCAATGAACGCGTCCTCCGCCAGGCCGTCCGGGCGCAGCACGTTGATATGCAGGTTGCCGTCGCCGATATGGCCGAACCAGACCACCTCGGCCTGCGGATACTCGCGCGCCAGCAACGCCTGCATCTCATGCAGGAACGCCGGCACCGCGCTGATCCGCACCGACACGTCGTTCTTGTACGGCCGCCGCGGCGCCAGGCTTTCGGTGATGCCCTCGCGCAGCCGCCACAGCACGGCGGCCTGCGCCTCGCTCTGCGCGATCACGCCGTCGCCGATCCAGCCTTCCGCCATGCCCTGCTCGAACGCGGCGAGCGCCGCCTCCTGCTGCCGCTCGTCGGCCGCATCGAACTCGGTCACCACGTAGTACGGGTAATCGCCGTCGATGGCGCGCTGCGCGCCGTGCGCCAGCACGTGCCGCAACGCGTGGTCGGTGAAGAACTCGAACGCCTGCAACGCCAGCCGCGCGCGGAACAGCGCGAACACCTGCATCAGCGCGTCCATGTCCGGCAGCGCCAGCAGCATCACCTGCGACGGTGGCGGCGGCTCGGTGAGCTTCAGCGTCGCCTCCACTACGATGCCCAGCGTGCCTTCCGAGCCGACCAGCAACTGGCGGAAATCGTAGCCGCTGGAGTTCTTGATCAGGCCGCGGTTGAGTTCAAGCAACTCGCCGTTGCCGGCCACCACTTTCAGCCCGGCGATCCATTCGCGCGTGTTGCCGTGGCGGATCACTCGGATGCCACCGGCATCGGTGGCAATGTTGCCGCCGATGGAGCACGAGCCGCGCGCGGCGAAATCGACCGGGTAGAACAGGCCGTGCTCGCGCGCCGCCTCGTGCACGTGCTGCAGGATCACCCCCGGCTGCACGGTGAGCGTGCGGTCGACCGCATTGAAATCCAGCACCCGGTTCATACGCTCCAGGCTCAGCACCAGCTCGCCGTTGGCCGCCACCGCGCCGCCGGACAGGCCGGTGCGGCCGCCGGACGGCACGATCGCCACGCGCTGTTCGTTCGCCCAGCGCACGATCGCCTGCACCTCTTCCGCACTGGTCGGCAACGCAATCGCCAGCGGCGCGGGAATCCAGCGCCGGGTCCAGTCGCGGCCGTAATGCTCGAGGTCGCCGGCGGCGGTCAGCAGACGCAGGCCAGGCAGGCGGCGGACGAGATCGGCGAGACGGGCATCGGACATGCGGGGCTCCTGGGTATCTGCACAGACTGCCAGCGACGCCGGATGGCGTCCAGTGTTGCAGTGCGACATATCCTCGCCTACTCTGGCAAGATCCACCCTCCACTCGACCCGGACCGACCCATGCAGACCTCCTACCCCCGCCAGGACATCAAGGTATTGCTGCTGGAGGGCGTCAGTGCCAGTGCGGTCGAGAATTTCCGCCGCGCCGGCTACAGCCAGGTCGAGCTGCATGCGAAGTCGTTGCCGGAAGACGAACTGAAGGCGCGCATCGCCGACGCGCACATCGTCGGCATCCGCTCGCGCACCC
This sequence comes from Rhodanobacter sp. B2A1Ga4, assembly GCF_018101315.1. Lineage (NCBI taxonomy): Bacteria > Pseudomonadati > Pseudomonadota > Gammaproteobacteria > Lysobacterales > Rhodanobacteraceae > Rhodanobacter > Rhodanobacter sp. B2A1Ga4. Next base: position 1,291,727 of record NZ_JADBJR010000001.1, read on the forward strand.
AGCTCACCGCCGAGGTGCTGGCCCAGGCCAAGCGGCTGATCGCGGTGGGTTGCTTCTGCATCGGCACCAACCAGGTGGATCTGGGTGCCGCCCGCAAGCTCGGCGTGCCGGTGTTCAACGCACCCTATTCCAACACCCGCAGCGTGGCGGAGCTGGTGATCGCCGAGGCGATCATGCTGCTGCGCGGCATCCCGCAGAAGAACGCGCTGTGCCATCGCGGCGGCTGGACCAAGTCGGCCAGCGGCAGCTACGAGACCCGCGACAAAGTGCTCGGCATCGTCGGCTACGGCCACATCGGCACCCAGGTCGGCGTGCTGGCCGAGAGCCTGGGCATGCGGGTGATCTTCCACGACATCGAGACCAAGCTGGCGCTGGGCAACGCCCGTGCGGTGTCCAGCCTGGACGAACTGCTGGAACGTTCCGACGTGGTCACCCTGCACGTGCCGGAAACCCCTGCGACCCAGCTGATGATCCGCCGCGAGCAACTGGCGAAGATGCGCGCCGGCGCGATGCTGATCAACGCCTCGCGCGGCAGCGTGGTGGACATCGACGCCCTGGCTGCGGCGCTGCGCGAAGGCCACCTGGCCGGGGCTGCGGTGGACGTGTTCCCGAGCGAGCCCAAGGGCAACGACGACCCCTTCGTCTCGCCGCTGGTCGGCATGGACAACGTGATCCTGACCCCGCACATCGGCGGCAGCACACTGGAGGCGCAGGACAACATCGGCATCGAGGTCGCCAGCAAGCTGATCCGTTACAGCGACAACGGTTCGACCCTGTCGGCGGTGAACTTCCCGGAAGTCACCCTGCCCGAACACCCGCACAGCCGCCGCCTGCTGCACATCCACCGCAACGTGCCTGGCACGCTGTCGCGCATCAACGAACTGTTCTCGGCCGGCAACATCAACATCGACGCGCAGTTCCTGCAAACCGACAGCGAAGTCGGCTACGTGGTGATCGACGTGAGTGCCGACGAGGCCCAGGCGAATGACCTCAAGGCGAAGCTGGCGGCGATCCCGGGCACCTTGCGCAGCCGCGTCCTGTATTGAAGCAGGCCGGTGGGTGACAGCACGAGGGGCGCCAGCGCGCACCTCGTGTCAACGCAAAAAGCACCGCCGGCCCTTGCTCAGTGGCCGATTTCCTTGCTGACCTGGTTTTCCTGCTGGTCCAGCGTCTTCTGCTCTTGCCGGGTGACGTGGCCGTGGTTCTGGCTGGCCATGTCGCGCTCCTCCTGGCGGATCCGGTGATCGTCCTGATGCAACTTGGCTGCATCGGCCTTGCTCATGTCGCCTTCCTTCACTTCGTCGCGGATCCGCGCGTTCTGGTGGTGCAGGCGGTCGTTGACCTGTTCGCGGCGTGGGTGGTGCTTCTGCCACTTCGTATCGACATCCTTTGCGGCGCACACCGTCGTGCCCGCGACAGCAACCAGCAGGGTGGCAATCAGCATGGACTGGATCTTCATGGATGGGTCTCCGTCGGTCTCGGTTGGAATGACGGCCGCCGGTGCTGCCGGCGCCCGCGAGACGCATCCTACGGAGCCGATCCGGCACTCCACCAGTGGGTCGCAAGCAGAGCCAGCACCTGCGGTTCAGATGCCTGCCCGCGGACTAAACGCAGGAATTCGCGGCGGGCTTTCCTGTCAACCGGACCGGGCAGCTGTGCGTGTCTGCCTGGTTCCACCGCGCTTGCCCACGGCCGCCTTCCCTGCCGGCGCCTTGCTTGCCGCGTCGGCGCCATCGGCACCTGCAGGAGGTGATCCCTTGCGCGATCCGCTGGTCTTGCCGGAAGCGCGGCGCTGCTCGAGGCGATGCTCTTCGCGGAACGCGTCCATGTAGGCCTTCAGTTCGCTCCGTTTCCTCGCACTGGTGTCCGGCCCGGAAAGCCGACCCTCGTCGATGCCCCGCAGCATCCGCTGCAACAGGTCGTAATCGTGGTAATCGCGGTAGGGCTTGAGATCAAGATCCGCCGGCACCTTGACCAGGCGCTCGTCGCCGATCGACTTCACGTACTTCTGCATGAAGCGATCGTAGGCGGCCCAAGTGATCCGTTCGGCGTTCACCGCCGCCTCTTCGGCGCGGGTCGCGATCTGGTGTGCGTGCAGATAGTGCAGGCCCAACTGGTCGATCAGGGTCTTTTCCACCTCCTCGTGCAGGATCAGGAAGCGGTCCACCTCGATGCTGCGCCCGCGGAACGTGAAGCTCTCCGGCAAATGGCGGTCGATGTAGATGGTCTTGCCATCCTTGCTGTAACCGGCGAGGTAGGGAATGTCGTGCTCGCGATCGAGCTTCTTCACCCGCCGCAGGATCGCGTCCAGCGCACGGTCCAGCATCAACGCCGAGACGTACCAGTCGGGGGCCTTCAATCTCACGTGCGGGGCGCAGGGATGACAGCTGTTCGACGGCATGACGGCATCTCCCGGAGGTGGAAATCTCCAGCCGGAGCCTACCCCACGGCACACCTCGGATGCATCACTTGGACGGCCACAGGTGGCGCCGGCCAAAACAGGAAACGGCGCCGGGGCGCCGTTTCTGTCGAGTCTTGCCGAATTGGTCGGGGCGGCCGGATTTGAACCGACGACCCTCTGCCCCCCAGGCAGATGCGCTACCAGGCTGCGCTACGCCCCGACGAAACGGCAAACGACGATTCTAGCAGCTTGATGCCCGCTGCCGGAAGCACGAATCGCGCTTCAGCGGCGCAGCAGGGTCAATACTTCTTCCAGCTCCATGCGCACCTGGCGCACGATCTGGTGGGAGATGCTCGCTTCCATCCGCGCCTGCGGGCCTTCCAGCCGCGCGCGCGCGCCGGTGATGGTGAAACCCTCGTCGTACAGCAGCGAGCGGATCTGGCGGATCATCAGCACGTCGTGGCGCTGGTAGTAGCGGCGGTTGCCGCGGCGCTTGACCGGATTGAGCGCGGGAAACTCCTGCTCCCAGTAGCGCAGCACATGGGGCTTCACACCGCACAACTCGCCGACCTCACCGATGGTGAAGTAGCGCTTGGCCGGGATGGCAGGCAGTTCGGTGTTATTCCCTTGATCCAGCATAGCCCTCGACTCTTACCTTGAGTTTCTGTCCCGGTCGGAACGTCACCACGCGCCGGGCGGAGATCGGGATCTCCTCGCCGGTCTTCGGATTGCGTCCAGGTCGCTGGTTCTTCAGCCGCAGGTCGAAATTGCCGAAGCCGGACAACTTCACCTGTTCGCCGTTTTCCAGTGCTCCGCGAACCACCTCGAAATAGGCGTCCACGAACTCCTTGGCCTCACGCTTGTTGAGGCCCACGTCGAGGAAAAGCCGCTCGGCCATTTCCGCCTTGGTCAGCGCCATCTCATCCTCGCAGTTTTGCCTTGCATGATTGCTCCAACGCAGCTATCGCTTCTCGTACGCAACGATCCGCGTCGTCGTCGGTAAGCGTGCGTGAAGCGTCCTGTAAAATCAAGCCCATAGCGAGACTTTTTCGGCCGGCTTCGACCCCCTTGCCGCTGTAACGGTCAAACAGCCGGAGTTCCTTCAGCCGTTCACCCAGCGTGCGGCGTACCTCCTGCTCGATCTGTGACCAGCCCACCGTTTCCGGCACATCCACCGCGATGTCGCGGCGCACGGCCGGGAACCGGGCCACGGCCTGCGCTTGCGGCAGGCGGCGCGCCAGCAACGGTTCCAGGGCCAGTTCCAGCACGTGCACGTCGGGGCCCAGATCCAGCGCCCTGGCCAGTTGCGGGTGCAATGCGCCCAGGTAGCCCACCGTCGCGCCATCACGGGCCACCCGTGCACCGCGTCCCGGGTGCAGCCAGCCCGGCAGGCCGTCGGCATGCACCGACCAGCGCGACGGCTCGCCGCCCCAGGCGATCAGGGTATCGAGGTCGCCCTTGAGGTCGTGGAAATCCAGCACCCGCGACGGCTCACCCCACTGCTCGGCACGGGCAGCACCACAGGCCACGATGGCCAGGCTTGGGGTTTCGGCCGGCGGGTCACCGGCCGCAAACACCCTGGCCACTTCGAACAGGCGCACCCGCTCCTGCTGGCGCGCACGGTTGTGGCGCAGTGCCTCGATCAGTCCCGGCAGCAGCGACGGGCGCATCACCGCGAGGTCGGCCGACAGCGGATTGGCCAGCGGTACCAGGCGCTCGGTGAAGCCCCAGCTGGCCAGCAGCTCGGCTGCCACGAACGACAGGTTGACCGCCTCGTAATAGCCGCGCGCGGCCAATTGCTCGCGCAGCGCCAGTTCGTTGATGCGAGCCTCCGGCTCGATCGCCAGGGCGAGCGCGCCGGCCGGGGTCGCGGTGGGAATGTTGTCGTAGCCGAAGATGCGTGCGACTTCCTCGATCAGATCCTCTTCGCGCTCGATGTCGAAACGGCTGCTCGGTGCGGTGACCTGCCAGCCGTCGGCAGTCGTTTCCACCCGCATGCCCAGCGCGGTGAAGATGCGCGCCACTTCGACATCGGCCACGTCCACGCCAAGTACGCGACGCAGGCGTGCGCGACGCAAGGCAACCGCAACCGGCTGCGGCAGGTCGGCCGGATTCTCCGCCACCAGCACTGGGCCGGCCTTGCCGCCGACGATCGCCAGCAGCAGTTCGCTGGCGCGCTCCAGCGCACGACGCGGCAGCGCCGGATCGACGCCACGCTCGAAGCGGTGCGAGGCGTCGGTGTGCAGGCCCAGCTTGCGCGCGCGGCCCATGATTGCGGCCGGTGCGAAGTGTGCGGACTCCAGGAAGATGGCGCTGGTGGCATCGGTGACGCGCGAGTCATAGCCGCCCATCACGCCAGCCACCGCCAACGGCTTGTTCTCGTCAGCGATCAGCACGAAGCCATCGTCCAGTTTCGCTGCGTTGCCGTCCAGCAGCTTCAGCGTCTCGCCGGCGCGTGCGTGGCGCACCACGATGTCGCCTTCCAGCGTGCCGTTGTCGAACGCGTGCAGCGGCTGGCCCAGCTCCAGCATCACGTAGTTGGTGACGTCGACCACGGCACTGATCGGGCGCAGACCGGCGCGGCGCAGGCGCTCGGCCAGCCACAGTGGCGAGCGCGCCGCCGGATCGATGCCTTCGATGATGCGGCCGAGATAACGCGGCGCGTCCTTGCCTGCCTCGAGGCGGATGCCGCGACGCGCGCTGCCAGTCACTGGCACGGCCACGGTTGCCGGCAGCTTCACCACACTGCCGAACAATGCGGCTACATCGTGCGCGAGACCGTAGAGGCCCAGGCAGTCGGGTCGGTTCGGGGTGAGCTTCAGCTCGATGCTGGCGTCAGGCAGGCCAAGATAGGCGGCAAGCGGCTGGCCGACCGGCGCGTCCAGCGGCAGTTCCAGCAGGCCTGACGCGTCTGCGTCAATGCCCAGCTCCTTCGCCGAGCACAGCATGCCGGACGATTCCACCCCGCGCAGTTTCGCGGCCTTGATCGAGATGCCGCCGGGAAGCTGCGCACCGACCGTGGCCAGCGGCACCTTGATGCCCACGCGCGCGTTCGGTGCGCCGCAAACGATCGTGAGCGGCTCGCCCTGCCCGGCATCCACCTTGCACACCTGCAGGCGGTCGGCTTGCGGATGCTTTTCGGCAGCGACGATCTCGGCCACCACCACGCCGTCCAGGCCCTCGCCCAGCGGCGTGAGCTCTTCCACTTCCAGCCCGGCCATGGTCAACGCGTGGGCCAGCTCGGCACGGCCGGCCTGCACATCCACCAGTTCACGCAGCCAGTTTTCGGAGAATTTCATGGTTGAAGTCCGGGAATGGGGAGTGGGGAATAGGGCATCGGAAGAGCGCAGGCCTGCAGCCTTTCGCTACTCCCCATTCCCTGTTCCCGATTCACTTCTCAGGCAAACTGCCTGAGGAACCGCAGATCGTTCTCGAAGAACGCGCGCAGGTCGGAAACGCCGTAGCGCAGCATCGCAAAGCGCTCCACGCCGAGGCCGAAGGCGAAGCCGGTGTAACGCTCCGGGTCGATGCCGCAGTTCTTCAGCACGTTCGGATGGACCATGCCGCAACCGAGCACTTCCAGCCAGCGCGTCGAACCGTCCTCGGCGTCCCAGCGGATATCGACCTCGGCCGACGGCTCGGTGAACGGGAAGTAGCTGGGACGGAAGCGCATCTCGAAGTCGCGCTCGAAGAATGCACGGATGAACTCGGCCAGCGTGCCCTTCAAGTCGGCGAAGCTGGAGGTCTCGTCGACCAGCAGGCCCTCGACCTGGTGGAACATCGGCGAATGGGTCTGGTCCGAATCGCTGCGGTAGACCTTGCCCGGGGCGATGATGCGGATCGGCGGCTGGCGGCCGGCCATTGCGCGAATCTGCACCGGCGAGGTGTGCGTGCGCAGCAGGCGGCGGCCGCCGCTGCCTTCATCGGCGATGTAGAAGGTGTCGTGCATGGCGCGCGCCGGGTGGTGCGGCGGGAAGTTCAGCGCCTCGAAGTTGTGCCAGTCGTCCTCGATCTCCGGGCCGTCGACGCGCTGGTAACCGAGCCGCGCGAAGATCGACGCGATGCGTTCCAGCGCACGGGTGACCGGATGAATGCCGCCGCGCTCGCCATCACGACCAGGCAGGCTGATGTCCAGCCTCTCGGAGGCGAGGCGGCGATCGAGCTCGACCTGCTCCAGCAGCTGCTTGCGCGCAGCCAGCGCGTCGGCAAGACGTTCCTTGACCCGGTTCACTTCGGCGCCGCGCGCCTTGCGCTCATCCGGCGCCAGCGCACCCAGCGTCTTCAGCGCGGCGGTGACGATGCCGCTCTTGCCCAGCAGGCCGACGCGCAGCGCATCGAGCGCGTCCAGCGTATCGGCCTTGTCGATGTCGGCCAGCGCCTGCGCGGCGCGGCTGTCCAGGTCATCCATCGATGCGGTTCCGTATGAAGTGCACAGAAACAAAAACGGGGAGAAGGCTTTGGCCTCCTCCCCGCTTGATTCACATTCTATCGTCGCAATCGACGATCAAGCAGCCAGGGCGGCCTTCGCCTTGTCGGCGATCGCACCAAACGCCTTGATGTCATGCACGGCGATATCCGCGAGGACCTTGCGGTCGACGGTGATACCGGCCTTGCTCAGGCCATTGATCAGGCGGCTGTAGGACAGCCCGAACATGCGCGCGGCGGCGTTGATGCGCACGATCCACAGCGCACGGAACTGACGCTTGCGCTGCTTGCGGCCGATATAGGCGTACTGGCCGGCCTTGGTGACGGCCTGGTTGGCAACGCGGAAGACCTTGCGGCGGGCGTTGTAGTAACCCTTGGCGCGACCGATGATTTTCTTGTGACGACGACGGGCGGTGACGCCACGCTTTACACGAGCCATGGTCTATCTCCTCACAAGTACGGCAGCATGCGAGCCACGCCCGGCGCATCACACGCCTTGAGGTGGTTCGGTGCACGGAGACCACGCTTCTGCTTGGTCGACTTCTTGGTCAGGATGTGCGACTTGAACGCGTGGCCGCACTTGATCTTGCCCGACGCGGTCTTGCGAAAACGCTTCGCAGCCGCCCGGTTGGTCTTGATCTTGGGCATGGGAATGCTCCTTGGTATGGGACTCGCCCTGCGCGGGCAGCCCCGGTTTCTGACTGATCTGGCGGTGGCGGCGTCCCGAAGGAGCCTGGCCACGCTTTCCGTCCTGCCACGATCGGTGCACGACCCATCCAGGCGGGTCGAACCGGCGATTATACGGAGTTCAATCCCCGGATGCCAGTAGGAGTGCACCCGATGGTGCACGCCGGCTTATTTCTTCTTCGGGCCGATCATCATGACCATCTGGCGCCCTTCCAGCCGCGGGAAGGACTCGACCTGGCCGTTGTCACCGACGTCTTCCTGGATCTTCTTGGCCAGGTTCTGGCCCAGGTCCTGGTGCGACATCTCGCGGCCGCGGAAGCGGATGGTGACCTTGACCTTGTCGCCCTCTTCCAGAAAACGGAGCATGTTGCGCAGCTTGATCTGGTAGTCGCCCACGTCCGTGACCGGACGGAACTTCACTTCCTTGATCTCGACCTGCTTCTGCTTCTTCTTGGCGGCCTGCGCCTTCTTCTGGGCTTCGAACTTGAACTTGCCGTAATCCATGATGCGGCAGACCGGCGGGTCGCCGTTGGGCTGGATCTCGACCAGATCCATGCCCGCTTCCTGCGCCAGGCTCAGCGCCTCGTCGCGGCTGAGAATGCCCAGCTGCTCGGAGTCAGCGCCAATCACGCGCACGCGCGGCACGCGGATTTCCAGGTTACGACGATTGCCCTTGTTGTCGGTGGTAGCGATACCACGATCCTCCAGAAGAAGTAATGAGTCAGACCGTCCGGCGCTCAGCGCCGGATTTCGGTCTCCAGTCGTTCGACGAAGCTGGCCAGCGGCATGCTGCCCAGGTCCTCGCCGGAACGGGTACGTACAGAAACCGCACCCGTCTCTTTCTCGCGGTCACCGACCACGAGGAGATAAGGCACTTTCTGCATCGTATGTTCGCGGATTTTATAGCCGACTTTCTCGTTGCGCAAATCCGATTGTACCCGGAAACCTTTGTCGACAAGGGCTTGCGTTACCTCGCGGACGTAATCGGCCTGGGCGTCGGTGATATTGATCACCACCGCCTGCACCGGGGCCAGCCAGGCCGGCAGCAGGCCGGCGTGGTGCTCGATCAGGATACCGATGAAACGCTCCATCGAGCCGACGATGGCCCGGTGCAGCATCACCGGATGCTGCTTCTGCGAGTGCTCGTCGACATATTCGGCGTCCAGGCGCTCAGGCATCATGAAATCGACCTGCATGGTGCCGACCTGCCAGGCGCGGCCGATCGAGTCCTTCAGGTGGTACTCGATCTTGGGTGCGTAGAACGCGCCCTCACCCGGCAACTCCTCCCACTCCACGCCGGCGGCGCGCAGCGCGCGACGCAGCATTTCCTCGGTGCGATCCCAGAATTCGTCCGAACCGATACGCTTTTCGGGGCGCAGTGCCAGCTTGATCGCCAGGTCGGTGAAGCCGAAGTCCGCATACACCTTCATCGCCTGCAGGTGGAACGCAGTGACCTCGGCCTCGACCTGCTCCGGGGTGCAGAAGATGTGGCCATCGTCCTGGGTGAACGCGCGCACGCGCATGATGCCGTGCAGCGCGCCGGACGGCTCGTTGCGATGGCAACCACCGAATTCGCCGTAGCGGATCGGCAGTTCGCGGTAGCTGTGCAGGCCGGTGTTGAACACCTGCACGTGACCCGGGCAGTTCATCGGCTTCAGCGCGAAGGTGTGCTTCTCCGACTCGGTGAAGAACATGTTCTCTTGGTAGTTGTCCCAATGGCCGGACTTTTTCCATAGCGACACGTCCAGCACCATCGGGCAGCGCACTTCCTGGTAGCCGCTCTTCTTGTACACGCCGCGCATGTACTGCTCGACCTGCTGCCAGATCGCCCAGCCGTTCGGGTGCCAGAACACCATGCCCGGGCTTTCTTCCTGCTGGTGGAACAGGTCGAGCTGCTTGCCGATCTTGCGGTGGTCGCGCTTCTCGGCCTCTTCCAGCTGGAACAGGTAGGCCTTCAGGTCCTTGTCGTTGAGCCAGGCGGTGCCATAGATGCGGCTGAGCATCGCGTTGTTCGAATCGCCGCGCCAGTACGCGCCGGCCACCTTCATCAGCTTGAACGAGTGCAGCTTGCCAGTGTTCGACACGTGCGGGCCGCGACACAGGTCGGTGAACTCGCCCTGCGAATACAGCGACAGATCCTGGTCGACCGGAATGCCTTCGATGATCTCAGCCTTGTAGCTTTCGCCCAGGCCGCGGAAGAACGCCACCGCCTCGTCGCGCGATTTCACGCTGCGCGTCACCGGCAACTGCTCGGCGACGATCTTGTGCATCTCCGCCTCGATCTTCGGCAGGTCGTCCGGGGTGAACGGCCGTTCGTAGGCGAAGTCGTAGTAGAAGCCGTTCTCGATCACCGGGCCGATCGTGACCTGCGCACCCGGGAACAGCCGCTGCACGGCCTGGCCCATCAAGTGCGCGGTGGAGTGGCGCAGGATCTCCAGCGCCTCGGGGCTCTTCTCGGTGACGATCTGCAGGCTGACGTCGTGCTCGATCGGGAAGCTGGCGTCGACCAGCTGGCCGTCGACCTTGCCGGCCAACGTTGCCTTGGCCAGGCCGGCGCCAATCGAGGCAGCCACGTCCTGCACGGTAACGGGATGATCGAACGGCTTCTTGCTGCCGTCGGGTAGCGTGATTTCAATCATGGGGCTTCTCTGGAAAAGCAAAAAAGGGCGTGACGCCCTTTCTTTGTAAACGAAGGCGTGGTGGCGGTCAGTCGTGGAAGCAGGTAGTTGCCATGTCGCACACTCGGCCGGCGCAAGCGCGGGCCACCTTGGGTCTTGGGCGATATCGAAACGCTAGTTTAGCCCAGATTGCCTGTCAATCCTCGCCCGACGCGGCCTTGCCGGCTGTGCACGGCGGTAGAATGCCCCGATCTTCCGAGGACACTCCATGCGCATCCTGGTCACCGGTACCGCCGGCTTCATCGGCGCCGCCCTGGCGCAACGCCTGCTGGCACGCGGCGACGTGGTGTACGGCTACGACAACCACAACGACTACTACGACCCGGCGCTGAAGGAAGCCCGCCTGGCGCGCTTCGCCGATCATCCGAACTACACCCACCAGCGCGCCGATCTGGCCGATGCAGGCGCGCTGAATCATGCGTTCGCCACATTCAGGCCACAGCGAGTGGTGAACCTTGCCGCGCAGGCCGGCGTGCGCTACTCGCTGCAGAACCCGCAGGCCTACGTGTCGAGCAACCTGGTCGGCTTCGTCAACATCCTCGAAGCCTGCCGCCACGGCGACGTGGAGCACCTGGTCTATGCCTCGTCCAGTTCGGTTTACGGTGCCAATCGAAAATTGCCGTTCGCAGTCGAGGACGCCGTCGACCACCCGGTCAGCCTGTATGCCGCCAGCAAGAAGGCGAACGAGTTGATGGCGCACACCTACAGCCACCTGTATGGCCTGTCCACCACCGGCCTGCGCTTCTTCACCGTGTACGGACCGTGGGGTCGACCGGACATGTCGCCAATGCTGTTCGCCGACCGGATCAGCCGCGGTGAACCGATCGACGTATTCAACTTCGGCCAGCACAGCCGCGACTTCACCTATATCGACGACATCGTCGAGGGCGTGATCCGCACGCTCGACCATCCGGCCGAACCGGACCCGGCCTACGATGCGGAGCGGCCGAACCCGGGCAGCTCGAATGCGCCGTACCGCGTCTACAACCTCGGCAACGACCAGCCGGTGCAGCTGCTGCGCTTCATCGAACTGCTGGAACAGAACCTCGGCCGCAGCGTGGAAAAGCGCCTGCTTCCGATGCAACCCGGCGACGTGCCCGATACCTGGGCCGACGTGTCGGCGCTGCGCCGCGACGTGGGCTACGCGCCGAATACCTCGATCGAGGATGGCGTGGCCAAGTTCGTGGCGTGGTACCGGGACTATTTCAAGCGATGATCGCTGCGTGGGAGCGACGCCTCAAAACGGCTTGGCGATCACCAGGAAAATCACACCTAGCAACAGCAGCACCGGCAACTCGTTGAGCCAGCGCAGCGTGCGCGAGGACGGCAGCGCGCCGCCCTTCTCGCTGCGCTTGAGCATGCGCCCGGCCCAGATGAAGTAGGCCAGCAGCACGGCGACCAGGGTCAGCTTGGCGTCGATCCAGTGCGTGCCGGCGGCCACGTTCGGCAACCTCTGCGGAAACACCCGCCAGCCCTGCCACAGGACCAGCCCGAACAGGAACGCGATGCCGAACATGTTGTGGCCGAACTTGTACAGCCGCCGTCCCATCAGCTGCAGCCGCGCCAGCACCGCCGGCTCATTCGCCGCCTCGGCCAGGTTTACCAGGATCCGCGGCAGGTAGAACACCGCAGCCATCCAGGCGATCACGAACAGCAGGTGCAACGACTTGATCAACAGGTAGGTCATGGCGAAACCGCGTGGCCGCTGCGACGCGCAGCGGCCGTGATGATAACGCGAGGGCCGCCGTTCAATCCCGCGCCGGGCCGATGCGTTCCAGCAGCGCCTGCAGCAGACGCCCTTGCAGCGCCGCGTCGAGCGGCGCGTCGTGGCGGTCGGTGAGCTGGAAAAAATCCTCAACGCGCTCGCCGAAGGTGGCGATGCGCGCATCGTGCACGCGCACCCCGGTGGCCAGCATCACCTGCGCCACCGCGGCCAGCAGGCCGGGACGGTCGGCGCCGACCAGGGCCAGCTGGGTACGGTCGCCGGCGGCGTGGAAGCTGATCTGCGGCGTCATCTGGAAATGTTTCTGGTGGCGCGACATGCCGCGCTTGCTCGGCTGCACGCCGATGGATTGCGCCAGCGCACGCTGCAAGCGCTGCTGCAGTTCCTCCGCGCGGGCCGCGCTCACCGGTTGCTGGCTGTCCGCGTCCAGCAGCAGCAGGGTATCCAGCGCCATCCCGGTCGGCGAGCTGAGAATGCGCGCTTCGACCACCGAGAAACGCAACCGGTCCAGCACGGCCGTGATGGTGGCGAACAGGCCGTCGCGATCGGGCGTGTAGACGAACAGTTCGGTACTGCCGCGCACCGACAGCGGGTGTACCGCCACCAGCGGCAGCGCCCCCTGTGCACGCAGGATCGCCGCGGTCTGCCAGGCGATCTGCTCGGGCCGATGGCGCAGGAAGCTGAGCTGGGGGAAGTCGGCCCAGACCCGCACCACGTCGGCTTCGGCGTGCCCCTCGTTCAGCAGCAAGGCCAGTGCGTACTCGGAACATTCGCGCACGCGCGCACCGATGTCGCGCGGCAGCTCCACGTCGCTGCGCAAGGCGTAGCGGGTACCGGTGTAAAGGTCGGCAAGCAGCCGGTCCTTCCAGCCGTTCCACAGCCGCGGACTGGTGCCGATGATGTCGGCGATGGTCAGCAGGTACAGCTGGCCGAGCCGCTCGCGATTGCCGACGACCTGCGCAAACCGGTGCACCACGTCGGGATCGGTGATGTCCTGGCGCTGCGCGGTGGTGCTCATCAGCAGGTGCCAGCGCACCAGCCAGGCAACCTGCTCGACATCGCCGGGCGGCAGGCCCAGCCGGCTGCAGAAGACGCGCGCATCCTGCTCGCCCAGCACCGAGTGGTCGCCGCCGCGGCCCTTGGCGATGTCATGGAACAAACCCGCCAGCAGCAGCACTTCCGGCACCGGCAGGCCGGCCCAGATCTCGCAGCCCAGCGGAAATTCGCGCTGCGCCGCCGGATCGGCAAAGCGCGCCAGGTTGCGCAGCACGCGCAGGGTGTGTTCGTCGACCGTGTAGACGTGGAACAGGTCGTACTGCATGCGCCCGAACACCTTGCCGAACGCCGGCAGGATCGCCGCCAGCAGGCCGTGCCGGTTCATCCGCCACAACGCTTCCACCGCCGGCGCACCACGACGCAGCAGCCGCAGGAACGCGGTCAGCGCCTCGCGGTCGTCGGCCAGTGCGTCGCCATGCACAGCGGTGGCCTGGTGGATGCGACGCATGGTGTCGGCGCTGAAGCCGACCACGCCGGGCTGGTCCATCCGCGCGATGAAGATCTCCACCAGCGCCGCCGGCCGGCGCATGAACAGCTGCGGATCGCGTGCCGCCAGGCGCTTGCCGTAGCGGATGAAGTCGGCGCCCACAGCTACCGCCTCACCCGGCGGCTCCAGCATTTCCACGAAACGTTCGGCCACCTGCATGCCAAGTCGCTCGACCTGGCTCGCTGCGCGGTAATAGCCCTGCATGAACTGCTCCACGCCGAGGTTCTTCGCATGCTCGTCCTCGAAGCCCAGCCGCGCGGCCAGCGCGCGCTGGTAGTCGAACAGCAGCCGTTCCTCGGGCCGGCCCGCCTCCAGGTGCAGCGCGTAGCGATAACGGCGCAGGGTCGCCTCGGACTGCTCCAGTGCAGCCAGCTCGGCCGGATCGAGCAATCCCTCCGTCACCATGTCGGACAAGTCGCGCGCATGCGCCAGCCGCCGGCCCAGCCAGCGCAGCGAATCGAGTGTGCGCAAGCCGCCGGGGCCGTCCTTGAGGTTCGGCTCCAGGTTGTAGGCGGTGTCGTCGAAGCGGGCATGCCGCGCATCGCGCTCGGCCAGCCGCGCCTCCAGATACGCCTGCGGCGGCCACAGCACCGGATCGTCGACGATGGCCTTGAGCTGCGCGTCGAACGCCACATCACCGGCCAGCCGGTACGCGTCCAGCAGGGTGGTGAACACGCTGGCGTCCTGCGCCGCCAGCGTGCGGCACTGCGCGGGATCGCGCACCGCGTGGCCGACCTTCAGGCCGATGTCCCACAGCGTGGCGAAGAACTGCTCCAGCGCGCGCAGGCGCGCAGGCACGGGCGCCTGCACCAGTGCCAGCAGGTCCACGTCCGAATACGGGAACAGCAGGCCGCGGCCGAAGCCGCCGACCGCGAACAGCGCCGCCCCGGTCACGTCGCCAAGACAGGCGGTCCATACGTGCGCCACGATGCGTGCCACCGATTCACCGCGGCGCCGCGCCAGCGCACTGGCATCGGCGCCATCGCGAAACGCGGTGGCAAGTGCCCGGTCGACGTCGCCCAGCAACTGCCGCAAGGCCTGCCGCGCCTCGGCCGAGACGCCGGAACGCGGCACTGCTGTCGGCAGGCGGGGTAGTGGCGGCAGCACGACGCTCATCGCGAAGGGAGTCTAAGGAATGGGAGAAACCAGTCTGCCACGCCGGGGCGACATCCGGCGCTTCCGATTCCTACTCCCTACTCCCCACTCCCTCCATCACGCATCGGGCCAGGGCGTGAGGATCTCGAAGCCGTCGTCGGTAACCACGATGGTGTGCTCCCACTGCGCCGACAGCGAGTGGTCCTTGGTCACCACGGTCCAGCCGTCCGGCAGCTGGCGGGTCTGCGGCTTGCCGGCATTGATCATCGGCTCGACGGTGAAGGTCATGCCCTTCTGCAGTTCGATGCCGGTGCCGGGCTTGCCGTAGTGCAGCACCTGTGGCTCGTCGTGGTAGACCTTGCCGATGCCATGGCCGCAATACTCGCGCACTACCGAGAAGCCGGCTGCCTCGGCGTGCTGCTGGATCGCGTGGCCGACGTCGCCCAGCGTGGCGCCCGGGCGCACCGCCTGGATGCCGCGCATCATCGCCTCGAAGGTGGTGTCGACCAGCCGTTTGGCCAGTACCGACGGCGTGCCAGCGATGTACATGCGGCTGGTGTCGCCGTGCCAGCCGTCCTTGATCACGGTAACGTCGAGGTTGACGATATCGCCGTCCTTGAGCAGCTTGCCCTCGTTCGGGATGCCATGGCAGATCACGTGGTTGACCGAGGTGCACAAGGTCTTGGGAAAGCCGTGGTAGCCGACATTGGCGGGGATCGCCTTCTGCACGTTGACGATGTGCTCGTAGGCGCGCCGGTCCAGCTCTTCGGTGCTGACGCCGGGCTTGACGTAGTCCTTGAGCATGGCCAGCACTTCGGCTGCCAGCTTGCCGGCAACGCGCATGCCTTCGAGGTCGGCGGGGGATTTCAGGGTGATGGCCATGGGTTCCACTCATATGGCGGCAGAAGCTCTTGAAATCCAGCAACTTGCCGCATTGCCGGCGTACCGGCTACAATTTCGGAGTTTTGCAGGGCAGACGCGTCCGTTCGGACGGTCGGCCAGCGCAAAGCGAATGGGAATTGTAACCCTCCGCGGTACAACACCCAAACCAACGCCACACACGCATCGGCACCGCCTTCGGGGTGCTGCGCCCTGCCCACCATCAAAATCGGGCAAGTCGCGGTCGAAGCCGGGGATGCGTGGAGGTCCCAACCCCCAGGTTCCTTCTCGAGGGAACCGACAATCGGAGCGACACCCCATGGCACAAGTCACCATGCGTCAGATGCTGGAAGCCGGCGTCCATTTCGGTCACCAGACCCGTTACTGGAACCCCAAGATGGCCCCGTACATCTTCGGCGCCCGCGGCAAGATCCACATCATCAATCTCGAAAAGACCCTGCCGCTGTTCACCGACGCGATGAACTTCCTGTCGGGCCTGGCGCAGAAGCGCGGCACCGTGCTGTTCGTCGGCACCAAGCGTTCGGCCCGCGAGCCACTGGCCGAAGAAGCCGCCCGCGCCGGCATGCCGTTCGTCACCTCGCGCTGGCTCGGCGGCATGCTGACCAACTTCCGCACCGTGAAGCAGTCCGTGTCGCGCCTGAAGGAGCTGGAAGCGGCCGAGACCGATGGCAGCTTCGAGAAACTGGTCAAGCACGAAGTGCTGGCCCGTCGTCGCGAGCGCGACAAGCTGCAGGCTTCGCTGGGCGGCATCAAGGACATGAACCGTCTGCCCGACGCGCTGTTCGTGATCGACATCGGCCACGAAGACATCGCCGTGCAGGAAGCCAAGAAGCTTGGCATCCCGGTGATCGCCGTGGTCGACACCAACTACAACCCGGAGCTGGTCGACTACGCCATCCCGGGCAATGACGACGCGATCCGCGCGATCCAGCTGTACGCCCGTGCCGCCGCCGACTCGATCCTGGAAGGCAAGGCCGCCGCGCCGGCCGCCGCCCAGGGCGATGCGAACGACTTCGTCGAGCTGGACGAGGAAGGCAACCCGGTCGCCAAGATCGATCGCAAGCCGGCCCCGCGCCGCGACGCCGCCCCGCGCAAGGGCGCCCCGCGCCGTGACGGTGGCCGCGATGGCGGTCGTGGCTCGCGCGATGGCGCCCCCGCCAAGTAAGCGCGCGACGACGGCCCCGCCGTCGGATCACCAGCGACAACGCGCCGGGGCCGCAAACCGCCCCGGCGCCACCAACGCATTAGAGGATTGACGATGAGCAATATTTCCGCACAACTGGTCAAGGAGCTGCGCGAGCGGTCCGGCGCCGGCATGATGGAATGCAAGAAGGCGCTGGTCGAGAACAACGGCGACATCGAAGTCGCGATGGAATGGCTGCGCAAGTCCGGCCTGGCCAAGGCTGACAAGAAGGCCAGCCGCGTCGCCGCCGAGGGCCGCATCGTGGCCGCCCAGGCCCCGGGCAAGGCCGTGCTGGTCGAGATCAACTGCGAAACCGACTTCGTGGCCAAGGACGCCAGCTTCCTGAAGTTCAGCGATACCGTCGCCGACGTCGCGCTGAATTCCGGCGCCGCCGACATCGACGCGCTGAAGGCCGCCGCCTACCCAGGCGCCGCCAACGTGGAAGAGGCCGCCAAGGCGCTGATCGCCACCATCGGCGAGAAGATCGATGTGCGCCGCCTGGCCCGCGTCGAAAGCAACGGCGTGATCGGCAGCTACATCCATGGCGGCCGCATCGGCGTGCTGGTGGCGCTCAAGGGCGGCTCCGAAGAGCTGGCCAGGGGTATCGCGATGCACGTCGCCGCGATGAACCCGGCTTACGTCCGTGCCGAGGACGTGCCGGCCGACTTCCTCGCCAAGGAGAAGGAAATCGCGCTGGCTGCCATGTCGGACAAGGAAAAGAACAAGCCTGCCGACATCCTGGAGAAGATCGTCTCCGGCAAGGTCCACAAGATCGTCTCCGAGGTCACCCTGCTCGGCCAGCCCTACGTGCTGGACACCAACGTGACCGTGGCCGAGGCACTGAAGAAGGAAGGCGCCGATGTCACCTCGGTGGCCCGCCTCGCCGTCGGCGAAGGCATCGAGAAGGTTGAAGAGGATTTCGCCGCCGAAGTGATGAAGCAGGCCGGTTTGAGGTAGCCGTCATCCCTGACGGAAGAACCGGCCATCCATGGCCGGACTGTTCAGAAAAAGCCATGCTTCAAATGAAGGGCCGCGGGAAACCGCGGCCCTTTTCGTTTCCCGTCAGGGTCCGGCAGCGCACCCCGTTTCCCGTTCATCTCCCTTCACGCCTCGTCCCGATGTCCCGCTCTCCGCTACAATGTGCCGGTTTGCCCCACACAATCCGGAGACCCCATGAGCGACCAGCCCAAGTACCGCCGCATCCTGCTCAAGCTCTCCGGTGAAGCGCTGATGGGCGAGGCCGATTACGGCATCGACCCGAAGGTGATCGGCCGGCTCGCCGACGAGATCATCGAGGTGCAGAAGGCCGGCGTGCAGATCGGCATCGTGATCGGCGGCGGCAACATCTTCCGCGGCGCCGGCCTCGCCGCCGCCGGCATGGACCGGGTCACCGGCGATCACATGGGCATGCTGGCCACCGTGATGAACGCGCTGGCGATGCAGGACGCGATCGAGAAACGTGGCGGCTACGCGCGGGTGACCAGCGCGATCCAGATCCACGACGTGGCCGAGGATTACATACGTCGCCGCGCGATCCGCCACATCGAGAAGGGTCGCATCGTGCTGTTCGCCGCCGGTACCGGCAACCCGTTCTTCACCACCGACTCGGCCGCCGCGCTGCGCGCGGTGGAGATCGGCGCCGACCTGCTGCTGAAGGCGACCAAGGTCGACGGCGTGTACACCGCCGACCCGGCCAAGCACGCCAACGCCACCCGCTACGAACATCTCGGCTACGACGACGTGATCGAGCGCAAGCTGGCGGTGATGGACACGGCCGCGATCGCGCTGTGCCGCGACCAGCAGATGCCGCTGCGCATCTACGACATGACTACGCCGGGCAACCTGATGCGGATCATGCGCGGCGAGTCGATCGGCACCCTGGTCGACGGCGGCTGAACTGCGGCGCAGCAAGCCTCGCGGGCTGCCACTGCTATACTCGAACGTTGCCAGATTCACCGGGAAGCACCACATGCTCAACGACATCAAGAACGATGCCCAGACCCGCATGGGCAAGAGCATCGAATCACTCAAGCACGACCTCACCCGCATCCGTACCGGTCGCGCCAGCACGGCGCTGGTGGATGGCATCAAGGTGTCCTACTACGGCGCGGACATGCCGCTGACCCAGGTCGCCTCGGTATCGCTGTCCGATGCGCGCACGATCATCATCACGCCATGGGAAAAGACCATGGTGGCGCCGATCGAGAAGGCACTGATGGCGTCCGACCTGGGTATCACGCCGACCACCGCCGGCACCGTGATCCGCCTCAACATGCCGGCACTCACCGAGGAGCGCCGCCGCGAACTGGCCAAGCACGTCGGCCATGAGGGCGAGAACGCCAAGATCGCGATCCGCAACGTGCGTCGCGACGCACTGCAGCAGGTCAAGGACCTGCTCAAGGAGAAGCTGATCACCGAGGACGACGACCGCCGCGTCGACGACGAGATCCAGAAACTCACCGACCGCGCGGTGAAGGACGTCGATGCCGTGGTCAAGGCGAAGGAAGAGGAGCTGATGGCGCTCTGAGCGTCATCGCAGCCATCATGCCCGGCGCCGATGCCGCCCAGGTGCCGCGCCATATCGCCATCGTGATGGATGGCAACGGCCGCTGGGCCAAGGCTCGCCACCGTCCGCGCAGCTTCGGCCACAATGCCGGCCGCAAGGCCGTGCGCGAAGTGATCGAAGCGTGCCTGCGCGAAGGCGTGCAGGCGCTGACCCTGTTCGCCTTCTCCAGCGAAAACTGGCAGCGCCCGCAGGACGAAGTCGGCGCGCTGATGAGCCTGTTCGTGCGCGCGCTGGACAAGGAAGTGGACGAGCTGCACGGCCACGGGGTGCGGCTGCGCTTCATCGGCGACCTGGCTACCTTCGACGACGCCCTGCGCGAACGCATGCAGGCCGCGATGGCCCGCACCGCCGGCAACGACCGGCTGCAGGTGAACATCGCGGTGAGCTACGGCGGCCGCTGGGACATCGCGCAGGCCAGCCGCCAGGCCGCCGCCGCGGTGGCACGCGGCGAACTGCGCGTGGACGAGATCGACGAGGCCCGGCTGGGCCCGTGGATGAGCCTGGCCGAACTGCCGCCGCTGGACCTGTTCATCCGCACCGGCGGCGAATGCCGTCTCAGCAACTTCCTGTTGTGGCAGGTCGCCTACGCCGAGCTGTACTTTACCGACACCTTGTGGCCCGATTTCGACCAGGCCTGCCTGCGCCGGGCCATCGAAGACTATGCCCGCCGGGAACGCCGCTACGGCCGCACCGGCGAGCAGGTCGCCAACGCTTCATAGAGGATTTCCATGCTGCTTCAGCGCACCCTCACCGCCCTGGTGCTCGCGCCGCTGGCGATCCTGATCATCCTGCTGCCGCCGACCGGAGCCTTTGCCGGCATCGTCGCGCTGGCGTTCCTGGCCGCGTGGTGGGAATGGGCCGCGCTGAGCGGGCTGCACAGCCGCTCGTGGCGCATCGCCCTGCTCGTCGTGGCGGCATGCATGTTCGCCCTGTTGTGGCGGGGCCACGCCACGGCGCTGACCCCGCTGCTGCTGGTGGCCGGCGCGACCTGGTGGCTGCTGGCCTGCCTGTGGCTGCGCCATTTCGCGTTCGCCGCGGCGCCCACCCGCGAGAATCTCGCGCTGAAGCTGCTCGCCGGCGCGTTCGTGATCTTCCCGACCTGGGTCGCCCTGGTCAGCATCCATGCCCGCATGCCGCACGGCCACTGGTGGACCCTGCTGGCGCTGGTGATCGTGTGGGCGTCGGACATCGGCGCGTATTTCAGCGGCCGTACCTTCGGCAAGCGCAAGCTGGCACCGCAGATCAGCCCGGGCAAAACCTGGGCCGGCGCCTACGGCGCACTGGTCGCCGGCGTGCTGGTGACCCTGGCCGGCGGCTGGCTGCTCGACGTGCGCGGCGCCCGACTGCTGGGGTTGGCCCTGCTGGCGCTCGTCACGGTGGCGGCGTCGATCGTCGGCGACCTGATCGAGAGCCTGATGAAACGGCATGCCCAGGTGAAGGATTCGGGCACCATCTTTCCCGGCCACGGCGGCCTGCTGGACCGGCTGGACAGCGTATTTGCCGCGCTGCCGGTGTTCGCCGCCGGCCTGTTCCTGCTGGACATCTAGAGCCTGCCCATGATGCATAACATCGCCGTCCTCGGCGCCACCGGTTCGATCGGCGGCAACACACTCGATGTCATCGCACGCCACCCGGAACGCTTCCGTGCCAGCGTGCTGACCGCGCATCGCCAGGTCGAGGCACTGGCCGAACTGTGCGTCCGTCACCGGCCGCAGCTGGCGGTGATCGCCGACCCGGCGCTGGAATCGGAGCTGGCACGCCGGCTCGCCGCCGCTGGCGTGCACTGCGAGGTGGCCAGTGGCCATGCCGCACTGACGGCTGCCGCGGCCAGCCCTCTGTGCGACACCGTGGTCGCCGCCATCGTCGGCGCCGCCGGGCTGGAATCCACCCTGGCTGCTGCGCGCGCCGGCAAGCGCCTGCTGCTGGCGAACAAGGAATCCATCGTGATGGCCGGCCCGCTGCTGCTGCAGGCGGTCGCCGTCGGTGGCGGCGCACTGATCCCGGTCGACTCCGAGCACAACGCGATCTTCCAGTGCCTGCCCGGCGGCCGGCCGGATCTGGGCCACAGCGGCGTGCGCCGGCTGATCCTGACCGCCTCCGGCGGCCCGTTCCGCGGCCGCACGCGGGCGCAACTGGCCGACATCACGCCGGACCAGGCCTGCAAGCATCCGAACTGGGTGATGGGCCGCAAGATCTCGGTCGACTCGGCCACCCTGATGAACAAGGGCCTGGAAGTGATCGAGGCGCACCACCTGTTCGGCGCGCCGGCCGACGCGATCGACGTGGTGGTGCACCCGCAGAGCCTGGTGCATTCGATGGTGGAGTACGTCGACGGCTCGGTGCTGGCCCAGCTCGGCAACCCGGACATGCGTACCGCGATCGCGCATGCGCTGGCGTGGCCGGAGCGGGTCGAATCCGGCGTGCCGTCGCTGGACCTGGCCAGCTGCGCCCCGTTGCAGTTCGAGCCGCCGGACCTGGCCACCTTCCGTTGCCTGGCGCTGGCCTTCCAGGCACTGCGCGCCGGCGGCGACGCCCCCGCCGTGCTGAACGCGGCCAACGAGGTGGCCGTGGAGGCTTTCCTGGCCGGCGCGCTGCCGTTCCTGTCGATCGCCGACGTGGTCGAGGCCGTGCTTGCGGAACTGCCGGCGCAGGCCGTGGTCGATGTTGAAACCCTGTGTGAACGCGACCGCATGGCCCGGGAGGCGGCCCGCCGCGTCCTGCGCAACGCTTGCTGATATTCTTGCTTCGATGACTTTTCGACACGGTACTCGATGACTGCCTTCTTCGGCTCGGTGTTCTGGCTGCTGGTCACGCTCGGCGTGCTAGTGACCTTCCATGAGTTCGGCCACTACTGGGTCGCGCGCCGCTGTGGGGTGAAGGTGCTGCGCTTCTCGGTCGGTTTCGGCAACGCGATCTGGAAGCGCATCGGCCGCGACGGCACCGAGTACCAGGTTGCCGCGATCCCGCTGGGCGGCTACGTCAAGATGCTGGACGCACGCGAGGGTGAGGTCGATCCTGCCCTGCGCGACCAGGAATTCACCGGCAAGCCGGTATGGAAGCGCATCGCCATCGTCGCCGCCGGGCCGGGCTTCAACCTGATCTTCACCATCGTCGCGTTCTGGCTGATGTTCATGCTGGGTCGCCCCGACGTGGCGCCAGTGGTGACCGCGGCGCCGCAAAGCCTCGCCGCCAGCGCCGGCATCCAGCCGGGTGACCGCATCCTCAGCATCGACGGCCGCGCCGTCACCACTTGGACCGATTCGATGGACACGGTGGCCAACGCCCTGCTCGGGCGCGCGCCGCTGCCGCTCACCGTGCGCGGCCAGGACGGGCGCACACGCGAACTGGTGCTGCCGCTGGACGAACTGCCGCCGGGCCAGGACCTGGGCCAGTACCTGGGCAAGCTCGGCCTGAAGCTGGCGCCGCCGCCGGCGATCGCCGCCACCGTGATGCCCGGCCAGCCGGCCGCGCTGGCCGGCATGCAGGGCGGCGACCGCATCGTCAGCGTCAACGGCCAGCCGGTGGGCGACTTCATCGCGTTCGGCAAGCTGGTGCAGGCCGAAGCGGCCAAGTCGCCCAAACTGTCGATCGGCATCGAGCGCGCCGGCCAGCCGCAGCAACTTGGCGTCACCGCCAAGTGGGAGTCACTGGAAGGCCAGCCGCCGAAGTGGGTGATGGGTGTCGGCGCACCGCCGATCGAACCGGCCACCGTGAGCTACGGCCCGATCAAGGCCATGACCGCCTCGCTCGGCACCACCTGGCGCAATACCACGCAGACCTTCAGCATGCTCGGCAAGATGCTGACCGGCGAGGCCTCGACCCGGAACCTCTCCGGCGTCATCGGCATCGCCGAAGTGGCGAATGCCTCGGCCAGCATGGGCCTGCCCTGGTTCCTGCAGTTCCTGGCGCTGGTGTCGCTGAGCCTGGCGATCCTCAACCTGCTGCCGATCCCGGTCCTGGATGGCGGACACCTGCTGTATTATCTTGTCGAATTGATCAAGGGCAGTCCGGTCAGCGAACAGGCGATGATTGTCGGCCAGTACATCGGCCTGGCCTTGCTGTTCACCCTGATGGGGCTGGCGTTCTACAACGATATCCACCGCATGCTGCTGTCGTGATGCCGATGCCCGGCAACTGCAGCATGCCGACGACACGCCTGCCTGCGGCATGGCGCGGCGGCGTGTCAAACGATGCATTCCTCCCGCGGAATGCGGACTCTCTTTCGAGGCAGGGCCTGTCCCTGCCTCATGCGTTGATCGGGGCGGCCGCGCTGGCCGCTCCATCGAAATAACCCAACGGAACCGACGATGAAGCGTATCGCCGCGCTGATTTTGCTTGCCTCCCTCTCCGCCAATGCGTTCGCGTTCGACCCGTTCGTGGTGTCGGACATCCGCATCGACGGCCTCAGCCGGATCTCGGCCGGCACCGTGTACAACTACCTGCCGATCAACAAGGGCGACCAGCTGACCAACGACGGCGCCCAGCGCGCCATCCGCGCGCTGTACCGCACCAAGTTCTTCAGCGACGTCGAAATGGATCGCGAAGGCAGCATCCTGGTGATCAAGGTGGTCGAGCGGCCATCCATCGCCAAGCTGACCCTGCGCGGCAACAAGGACATCAAGACCGACGACCTGAAGAAGGGCCTGAAGGAGATCGGCCTCACCGAGGGCGAGACCTTCGACCGGCTGGCGCTGGACAACGTGCAGCAGGAACTGATCCGGCAGTACTACAACCGCGGCAAGTACAACGTCTCGGTCGATCCGCACGTGACCCGGCTGGACCGCAACCGCGTCGCCGTCGAGATCGAGATCCGCGAGGGCAAGGCGGCCAAGATCAAGGAACTGAACATCCTTGGCAACCACGCGTTCACCGACAAGCAGATCCGCGACGGCTTCGAGTCAGACACCACCAACTGGATGTCGTGGTATTCGAAGGACGACCAGTACTCGCGCGAGAAGCTCTCCGGCGACCTGGAGAAGCTGCAGTCCTATTACATGGACCGCGGCTACGCCGATTTCGGCGTCGACTCCACCCAGGTGGCGATCGCGCCGGACAAGCGCGCGATGTACATCGACACCAGCATCAAGGAAGGCGAAATCTACAAGGTTGCCGACGTCAAACTGCTCGGCGAGCTGATCCTGCCGGAGGCGACCATGCGCCAGCTGGTCTTCGTCAAGGCCGGCGAGACCTTCAACCGCGCCGCGGTCGAAGCCAGCACCAAGGCGATCAAGGCGGTGCTGGCCAACATCGGCTACGCCTACGCCAAGGTCACCCCGATCCCGAAGCTGGACAAGGAAAAGCGCACGGTCGACCTGACCCTGTACGTCGAGCCCGGCCAGCGCGTGTACGTGCGCCGGGTGGTGTTCCAGGGCAACACGCGCACCGAAGACGACGTGCTGCGCCGCGAAATGCGCCAGCTCGAGGGCTCCTGGTACTCGCAGGCGGCGATCGACCGCTCCAAGGTCCGCCTGCAGCGGCTGGGCTATTTCAAGAAGGTCGACATCGACAAGAAGATGGTGCCGGGCACCCAGGACAAGGTTGATGTTTCGGTCAAGGTCGAGGAGCAGTCCGCCGGCAGCATGCAGTTCGGCATCGGTTATTCGCAGTACTCCGGCATCATCCTGAATGCCTCGGTGTCGCAGAACAACCTGTTCGGCACCGGTGACAGCTTCTCGATCAGCGGCGAGCGCAGCACCTACTACACCCGCCTCGGCCTCAACTACTACAACCCGTACCTGACCGACAGCGGCATCGGCATCGGCTACAGCGCCTCGTACTCGAAGACCGACTACGGCAACACCGATTTCGCGAACTACGCCACCAGCGCAAAGAGCTTCTCCAGCTACCTCGGCATCCCGATCAGCGAGACCGACGGCTTGCGCGTGGGCCTGGGCATCAGCAGCAACAAGGTCAACCTGTTCACCGGCTACAGCCCGAAGGTACTGATCGACTACCAGAACGAGATCGGCAACAAGACCATCCACACCTGGACCGGCACGCTGGGCTGGAACCACGACACCCGCAACGGCTACTGGGCGCCGACCCGCGGCGGCCTGCTCTCGGCCTCGACCGACGTCGCCCTGCCCGGCTCGACCGTGCAGTACTGGAAGCTGACCACCGAGGCGAACCACTACTGGCCGATCGGCAAGGGCTTCGTGCTGTACCTCGACGGCCAGGTCGGCTACGGCAAGACCTACGGCAAGAACGGCATCAGCGACGACGCCTACGATGCGCTGGCAGCAGCCAGCAAGGCCGACAACCCCAACCAGAGCCACATCATCACCGACATGCGCCAGGATCTGCCGTTCTGGCAGAACTACTACGCCGGCGGCGTGCGCGACGTGCGCGGCTACCAGGACAACACGCTGGGGCCGCGGGTCTGCATCGACGGCAGCGCTCCGGACGCCAACGGCATGTGCAACAGCGGCGCCTACTACGCGCAGCCGATCGGCGGCGCGTTCAAGGTGCTCGGCACCGCGCAGGTGTTCCTGCCGCTGCCGTTCCTGAAGGACGTCAACACCGCGCGCGTGTCCTGGTTCATGGACGTCGGCAACGTCTACAAGGATTACAAGAGCTTCGACGCCAGCGAGCTGCGCGCCTCCACCGGCCTGTCGCTGCAATGGCAGGCGCCGATCGGCCCGCTGATCATCAGCTTCGCCGTGCCGCTGCGCTCCAAGGCCGCGGATCGCCACTACGAGGAGCGCATCCAGTTCACCTTCGGCAGCCAGTTCTGATCTGACCCGGAAGTCGGGGACCGAAGAAAGCGCGGCCTGGCCGCGCTTTCTTTTGCCGGCCTGCTTTTGCCGGCTTGGCGCACTGCACGCCGCGGCGCCACCCCCTACAATGGCCGGCAGGTTCCGGAGCCACGCATGAGCGCAATCAACTACACGGTAGCCGAGCTGGCGGAACGCTTCGGCCTCCGCTTCAGCGGCGATGGCACGCGGGGTATCGACGGCGTCGGCACGCTGGCCGGC
This sequence comes from Rhodanobacter sp. B2A1Ga4, assembly GCF_018101315.1. Taxonomy (NCBI): domain Bacteria; kingdom Pseudomonadati; phylum Pseudomonadota; class Gammaproteobacteria; order Lysobacterales; family Rhodanobacteraceae; genus Rhodanobacter; species Rhodanobacter sp. B2A1Ga4. Next base: position 1,317,902 of record NZ_JADBJR010000001.1, read on the forward strand.
GCCGGTCCCAGCCAGTTGAGCTTCCTCTCCAACAGCAAGTACGCCGCCCAGCTGGCCGCCACCCGCGCCGGCGTGGTGGTGCTGCGCGAGGAAAACCACGCCGACTGCCCGACGGCGGCGCTGGTCGCGCAGGATCCCTATGTCGCCTACGCGAAGATCGCCGCGCTGTTCGAACGGCTGCCGGCCGCGCCCGCGGGCATCCACCCCAGCGCCGTAGTCGCCGCCGGGGCGCAGGTCAGCGCCAGCGCCAGCATCGGTCCCGGCTGCGTGATCGCGGAGGGCGCGGTGATCGGCGACGGCGCCGTGCTCGGTCCGCACTGCATCGTCGGCGAGGACTGCACCGTCGGCGCGCAGTCGCGACTGGTGGCGCGGGTCACCCTGGTCACCCGGGTCACGCTGGGCCAGCGCGTGCTGGTGCATCCGGGGGCGGTGATCGGCTCGGACGGTTTCGGCCTCGCCTTCGACAAGGATCACTGGATCAAGCTGCCGCAGCTCGGCGGCGTGCGCATCGGCGACGACTGCGAGATTGGCGCGAACACCACGATCGACCGCGGCGCGCTGGACGACACCGTGCTGGAAGAAGACGTGCGGCTGGACAACCAGATCCAGATCGCGCACAACGTGCACGTCGGCGCGCACACCGCGATGGCCGGCTGCGCCGCGGTGGCCGGCAGCGCGAAAATCGGCCGCTGGTGCATGATCGGCGGCAACGCCGGCGTGCTCGGCCATCTCGAACTGGCCGACCGGGTTACCATTACCGCCAAGAGCCTGGTCACGCATTCGATCCGCGAACCCGGCGAATATTCATCAGGCGTGCCACTGCAGGACAACCGCCAGTGGCGGAGGAACGCGGCGCGCTTCAAGCACCTGGACGAGTACGCGCGCCGATTGTCGGCGCTGGAGAAGGACAGCGACAATGAGTGAGGAAAGCGACTTCATGACCATGCCGATCGACGTGGAGCATATCCAGCAACTGCTGCCGCACCGCTATCCGTTCCTGCTGGTGGATCGCGTGATCGAGATCGTGCCCGACGTCAGCGTGGTCGCGCTGAAGAACGTGACTATCAACGAACCGTTCTTCCAGGGCCATTTCCCCGGCCATCCGGTGATGCCCGGCGTGCTGATCATCGAGGCGATGGCGCAGGCCGCCGGCCTGCTGACCCAGCTGAGCCGCCACGCAAAGGGCGACAAGGGCAGCCCGCTGTTCTACCTGGTCAAGGTCGACAACGCACGCTTCAGCGCACCGGTGGTGCCCGGCGACCAGTTGCGCTTCGAAGTCAGCCAGAAGCGCCTGGTGCGCGGCATGGGCCTGTTCGTGGCACGCAGTCTGGTCGATGGCAAGGAAGTGGCCAGCTGTGAACTGATGTGCGCCGCGAGGACCCATAAATGATCCATCCCACTGCGCTGATCGATCCTTCCGCCGTCATTGGCGCCAACGTCAGCATCGGCGCCTACAGCGTGATCGGTGCCGAGGTGGAGATCGGCGACGGCACGGTGATCGGCCCGCACGTGGTGATCGAAGGTCCCACCCGGATCGGGCGCGACAACCACATCACCCAGTTCGCCTCGCTCGGCGGCGCGCCGCAGGACAAGAAGTGGAAAGGCGAGCGCACCGAGCTGGTGATCGGCGACCGCAACCTGATCCGCGAATTCACCACCCTCAACCGTGGCACCGGCGACGGCGGCGGGGTCACCCGCATCGGCAACGACAACTGGGTACTTGCCTACGTGCACATCGCGCATGACTGCCAGATCGGCAACAACGTGGTGTTCTCCAACTACTCGGCGCTGGCCGGGCACGTCACCATCGGCGACTGGACCATCCTGTCCGGTTATTCCGGCGTGCACCAGTTCTGCAAGGTCGGCGCGCATGCGTTCATCGGCATGGGCTGTCTGGTCGGCCACGACGTGCCGCCGTTCGTGATGATGGCGAACGAACAGCAGGGCCGTCCGCGCGGCATCAACAGCGAAGGCCTGAAGCGCCGCGGCTTCGACGCCACGCGCATCGCCGCGATCAAGCGCGCCTACCGCACGCTGTACATGGCCGGCCTGCCGCTACCCGAGGCGCGCGAAAAACTGGTCGAGCTGGCGCGCGAAAGCGACGACGTGCGTGCCATGCTGGAATTCATCGACCACAGCGAGCGGGCGCTCGCCCGATAAGCGTCTCGCTTATCGGGCAATCAGGCACGCGCTCTGGCTTATGCTTCCGGCATGACTGACCACCCGCCGCTCGAATCCCCCCTGATCGCCATCCTCGCCGGCGAAGACTCCGGCGACCAGCTCGGCGCCGACCTGATCGTCGCGCTGCGCCAGCGCTACCCGCAGGCGCGTTTCGTCGGCATCGGCGGCGCGCGCATGCAGCGTGAGGGCTTCGACTCCTGGTACGACATCCGCGAGCTGTCGCTGTTCGGCTTTGCCGAGGTGATCCGCCACCTGCCCCGCCTGCTGCGGCTGCGCAAGGCGCTGGTCGCGCGACTGCTCAGGGAACGGCCGGCCGTGGTGGTCGGCATCGACGCGCCCGACTTCAACCTCGGCGTGGAGCAGCGCCTGAAGCAGGCCGGCCTGCTCACCGTGCACTACGTCAGCCCGTCGGTCTGGGCCTGGCGCGAGCAGCGCGCGGAGAAGATCGGCCGCAGTGCCAGTCGCGTGCTGTGCCTGTTCCCGATGGAGCCGGCGATCTACGCGAAGCACGGCGTCGACGCCCGCTTCGTCGGCCACCCGCTGGCCGATCGCTTCGCGCTGGTCTCCGATCGCGTCGGCGCGCGAGAGATCCTGCAGCTGCCGCAGCAGGCGCCGGTGCTGGCCGTGCTGCCCGGCAGCCGGCTGTCCGAAGTCGGCCGGCTCGGCCGGGCCTTCATCGACGCTGCGAAGCAGGTGGCCGCCGCGGTGCCAGGGTTGCGCGTGGTGATCCCGGCCGCCAACCCCCAGGTGCGCGCCCGGCTCGAAGCCCTGCTCGCCGGCGGACCGCGTGACGAAACCGCGCCGCTGCTGCTGGACGGCCACGCGCACGAGGCGATGCTGGCCGCCGACGTGGTGCTGCTGGCCTCCGGCACCGCCACGCTGGAGGCGATGCTGGCCAAGCGGCCGATGGTGGTGGGCTACCGCGTCGCACCGCTGAGCTACCGCATCGCCCGCGCGCTGAAGATGCTGAAGACCGACGTCTACGCGCTGCCGAACATCCTGGCCCGCGCCAGCGGCCTCGGTGACGGCCTGCTGGTGCCCGAACTGATGCAGGACGACTGCACCGCCGCAAACCTGGCCGCCGCCACGCTCGCCCTGTTCAAGGACAGCGAGCGGCGCGGCGCGATCGTCGCCGCGTTCGAGCAACTGCACCAGGCCCTGCGCGGTGGTCTGGAAGGCCATGCGGGGGATCGTGCGGCAGCGGCGATTGCCGAGCTGATCGACGCGAAGCGTAACGATGGATAAGCACCTGGCCAACACCAGCTGCCCCGAACCTTCCGTTCGGGAAGAGGCGCGGGCCAACGCAGGGAGCCCTCTCATTGCCGGCGTCGATGAGGCCGGCCGCGGCCCGCTGGCCGGTCCACTGGCGGTGGCCGCGGTGATCCTCGATCCGGCCCGCACGATCGTCGGGCTGAACGACTCGAAGAAACTCAGCGAAGCGAAACGCGAGGCACTGTATCCGCTGATCATCGAGCGCGCGCTGGCGTACTGCGTGGTGCTGATCGAGCCGGACGAGATCGACCGCCTGAACATCTTCCAGGCCACCATGGCCGGCATGAGCCGTGCCGTAGCCGGCCTCATGCCGGTCGCCCATGCGGCGCTGATCGACGGCAACCAGTTGCCGAAAGACTTGCCCTGCCCGGGTCGCGCGATCGTCGGCGGCGACGCGCTGGAACCGGCGATCAGCGCCGCGTCGATCCTGGCCAAGGTCAGCCGCGACCGCCTGATGGTGGCACTGGACGACGAACATCCCGGCTACGGCTTCGCCGTGCACAAGGGCTACCCGACCCCGGCGCACTTGGCCGCGCTGCAGCAGCTCGGGCCGTGCGCGCAACACCGCCGCAGCTTCGCGCCGGTACGCCTGCTGCTGGAGCAGGCAAGATTGTTTTGAGCGATCGGCGCGGGGGTTCCCACGCTCGAACAGCCTGGTCGCGGGCCCGTTGAGATTGATCCGCCTAGCCCATTCGTCTATGCAACTTTTCCTCGCGCGGGCGCATCATTCGCTACAGGAATCGCGATCAGCAGGGACGCGCCAGCAACACCGGCCTGTCGTCCAGATGAGACTCGCCGGGCAGGGTCACAAGCGCACTCAAACTCGCAGGAGTCGTGCCATGATGCCTTCACAGAACCGCCCGCCCGTGCTGCCCATGCAGACCATCCCGCCGATACCGGAGCCGGTCATCTTCGCCCCGGCTGGCATCGACGAGATCCTTCCCATGCACGTCGACTACAACCTGCATCCACTGCTGGTACACAGCCTCGACCACTACGTGATCGTCGACGACCAGGGGGAGCGCTTTTACATCCGCTGACTGCATCGCCAGGTCCTCGGGCATGTGCCGACCGCCGCCCTTTCTCGCCCGCAGGCATGTTGCTACGCTGGCGCCATCAATCGGGGGGATGGATGACATGCGCAGGATCGGCATCGCACTGTTGGGCCTCATGCTCTGCTTCGCCGCCAGGGCCGAAGTGAAACCCGGCGAAACGCCGCCGGATGCCCTGGGTACAACCCAGAGCGGGCAAGTGGTGACCGTCTCGTCCCTGCACGGCAAGGTCGTGGTGATCAGCTTCTGGGCCACCTGGTGCGGCTACTGCATGAAGGAGCTGCCGGTACTGGCGGGCCTGCAGACGCTGGCCACCGAACGCGGTCTGTCCCTGCAGGTAGTCACCATCAACCATGAGGAAGACCGGCAGACCTACGTGCGGACCGTTCGCGCCCTGCGCCCACGCCTGCCCGGCCTGCTGATGACCTGGGACCGCGATGGCGCCCTCGGCAAGCCCTACGGCACCAACAAGGGCATCCCGGTCATGGTGATGTTGCATCGCGACGGCACCGTGGCCCATGTGCACGTGGGCTATGGTGAAGACATGCTGGACAGCCTGGTCGCCGAGATCAACACACTGCTGGCCGAGCCGGCACCGTCGGCGGTGGCCGCCGCGCCCGGCTGAGCGGGCTTCCGGCGAGGCGCCGCCGCGCTTCGCGCAAACCGCGCACAAGTCAATCTTGCCGCTGGGCAAGGCGCCGGGTAGCCTGCGGGGACTCACCGCGCAAGAACGCATGACCGTCCGCTATACCCACCTGCACCTGCACAGCGAATATTCGCTGGTCGATTCGACCATCCGCATCAAGGCGCTGGTCGCCGCCTGCGTGCGCGACGGCATCCCGGCGGTGGCGCTGACCGACGACAGCAACATGTTCGCGCTGGTGAAGTTCTACAAGGCCTGCAGCGCGGCCGGCATCAAGCCGATCGGCGGCTGCGACCTGTGGATCTCTGCGCCGGACGATCCGCGCCCGTGGCGACTCACCCTGCTGTGCCAGGATCGCGACGGCTACCTCAACCTGTCGCGGCTGGTCTCGCGCGCGTGGCAGGAAGGCCAGCACGGCGGCCGCGCACTGGTCGAGGCGGGCTGGCTCGGCGCTGGCGCCAGCAGCGGACTGATCGCCCTGCTCGGCCGCGAGAGCGAAGTCGGCCGCATCGCGCTGAACCAGGGTGTTGCGGCCGCGCTGGCGAAACTGCGCCCACTGGCGCGGCTATTCCCCGACCGGCTGTACCTGGAGCTGACCCGCTGCGGCCGTGACGGCGAGGAAAACTGGAATACCGCCGCGCTGGCGCTGGCGGCCGAACTGAACCTGCCGGTGGTCGCCAGCAACGACGTACGCTTCCTCAAGCAGGACGACTTCGGTGCGCACGAGGCGCGCGTGTGCATCAACCAGGGCCGCGTGCTGGCCGACCCGAAACGCCCGCGCGAGTACAGCGACCAGCAATACCTGAAGACGCCCGACGAGATGGCCGCGCTGTTCGCGGACCTGCCCGAGGCGCTGGAAAACACCGTCGAACTGGCGAAACGCTGCAGCCTGGAACTGAAGTTCGGCACCTACTACCTGCCCGACTTCCCGGTACCCGCAGGCCACGACCTCGACAGCCATATCCGCGAGTTGTCGCGACAGGGCCTCAAGGAACGCCTGGCCAATGCGCCGCTGGCCGCCGACCACACGCTGGCCGACTACGAGGCGCGGCTGGAGCGCGAGCTGGACGTCATCGTCAAGATGGGTTTCCCCGGCTACTTCCTGATCGTGGCGGACTTCATCAACTGGGGCAAACAGAACGGCATCCCGGTCGGCCCCGGCCGCGGTTCCGGCGCCGGCTCGCTGGTCGCCTGGGCGCTGAAGATCACCGATCTGGACCCGCTGCAGTTCAACCTGCTGTTCGAGCGCTTCCTCAACCCCGAACGCGTGTCGATGCCCGACTTCGACATCGACTTCTGCATGGACCGCCGCGACGAGGTGATCGACTACGTCGCACAGAAATACGGCCGCGACAAGGTCAGCCAGATCATCACCTACGGCTCGATGGCGGCCAAGGCGGTGCTGCGCGATTCCGGCCGCGTGCTCAGCATGCCGTACGGACAGGTCGACCGGCTGGCCAAGATGGTGCCGCCGCGGCCGCTCGACCTCACCCTGTCCGACGCGCTGGGACGCTCGGAGAAGTCCAAGAAGGAACCCGATCGCGTCGTCAGGGAGTTCTGCGAAACCTACGAGCAGGACGAGGAAGCGCGCGCGCTGATCGACCTGGCGCTGAAGCTGGAAAACCTCACCCGCAACGCCGGCAAGCACGCCGGCGGCGTGGTGATCGCGCCGACCCCGCTCACCGACTTCGCGCCGCTGTACTGCGAAGCCGGCGGCGGCGGCGTGGTGACCCAGTACGACAAGGACGACGTCGAAGCGGTCGGCCTGGTCAAGTTCGACTTCCTCGGCCTGCGCACACTGACCATCATCGACTGGGCGGTGAAGGCGATCAACGCGCGCCGCGCGAAAACCGGCGAAGCGCCGCTGGACATCTCGACGCTGCCGCTGGACGACCCGGCGCCGTACGAGCTGCTGAAGAAGGCGCAGACCATTGCCGTGTTCCAGCTCGAATCCTCCGGCATGCAGCGCATGCTGAAGGACGCCAAGCCCGACCGCTTCGAGGACATCATCGCGTTGGTGGCGCTGTACCGCCCCGGCCCGATGGACCTGATCCCCAGCTTCGTGGCGCGCAAGCACGGCCGCGAGGACGTGGAGTACCCCGACCCGCGCGTCGAGCCGATCCTGAAAGAGACCTACGGCATCATGGTCTACCAGGAGCAGGTAATGCAGATGGCGCAGATCGTGGGCGGCTACTCGCTCGGCGGCGCCGACCTGCTGCGTCGCGCGATGGGCAAGAAGAAGCTGGAGGAAATGGCGAAGGAACGCGCCAAGTTCCGCGAGGGTGCAGCAAAGGACGGCCTCACCGGCGAGAAGGCCGACTCGATCTTCGACCTGATGGAGAAGTTCGCCGGCTACGGCTTCAACAAGTCGCACGCCGCCGCCTATGCGCTGGTCTCCTACCAGACCGCCTGGCTGAAGGCGCACTATCCGGCCGAGTTCATGGCGGCCACGATCTCCTCGGACATGGACAACACCGACAAGGTGGTGACCTTCCTCGACGAGTCGCGTGCGATCGGCATCGCCGTGCAGCCGCCGGACGTCAACGCCTCGGAATACATGTTCGTCGCGGTCGAACCCGACACGTCGTCTGTGCACTCGCGCCAAGGCGCTCGCACGATCCAGTACGGCCTCGGCGCGATCAAGGGTGTCGGCCAGGGTGCGTGCGAGGCCATCGTGGCCGAGCGCGTGCACGGCAAATACACCGACCTGGCCGACTTCTGTCGTCGCGTCGATCCCACCAAACTCAACCGCCGCGTGCTGGAAGCACTGATCATGGCCGGTGCGCTGGATGCGCTGGCGGCCAACCGCGCCAGCCTGATGCTGCAACTTCCCGACGCGATCAAGGCCGCCGAGCAGCACCTGCGCGACAAGCAATCCGGTCAGAACGACATGTTCGGCGCAGCGATGGGCAACACCACGCCAGTGCTGAAGATCGATCTGCCGACCGTGGCGGAATGGCCGCTGGAGCAGAAGCTGCAGGGCGAACGCGACACTCTCGGCCATTACCTTTCCGGCCACCCCACCGACCCATGGAAGGACGAACTGGCGCAACTGTCGACCTGCCCACTGGGCGAGATCGCCGACCGCTACCAGCCGCCGAAGCCGCGCCGGAACGACCACGACGACGGCAACCGTTTCCGCCGCGGCCCGGACACGCCGTGGACCGTCGCCGGCATGGTCACCACCGTGCGCAAGCGCGGCGACAGCGATGCGTTCGTGCGGCTGGAGGACGGCAGCGGCATCATCGAGGTCAGCTTCTTCGGCGAGCTGTACCAGCAGATGGCGCCGCTGTTGACCCGCGACGAGATGCTGGTGGTCGACGGCGGCCTGCGTATCGACGAATTCTCCGGCGGCGGCTTCCAGCTGCGTGCGCGCAGCGCCTGCTCACTGGCCGACGCCTGCCGCCGGCACGCACGATTGCTGCAGCTGAAGTTGAACGGCATCGGCCCGGGTTTCGTCGAACAACTGCAGCACGCACTGGCCGGTTACCGCGGCGGGCGCACCAGCGTGACGCTGCACGGTTACCGCAACCGGGGCGCCCAGGCTGATCTGGAACTGGGCGAGGACTGGCGCGTGGAAGCCATTCCCGACCTGCTGCGCGCCGTGCGCGCCCTGCCCGGCGTGCAGGCCGCGCGCCTGCGTATCGTCAAGCAGCAGGATTGAGCTGCCTTGCTCCCTCCCCTGCTACGCAGGGGAGGGTTGGGGTGGGGTTCGCTCTTGATCTTCTTCGCCAGCTCGGGGCAACCCCCGCCCAACCTCCCCCTGCTTGCAGGGGGAGGAGTCAAAGTCCCCTACTTCCTGCCCCGCTCCAGCATCGCCTTCAGGTCGGCGAATGGATTGCCAGTTGCCGGCGGCGCATCCTCCACCGCCAGCACCCCGCCGCGCACGTGGTCGATGTGCCGCGCGTGCTCGTTGTCGTGGCAATACACGCACAGCAGCTCCCAGTTGCTGCCGTCGGGCGGGTTGAAATCATGGTCGTGGTTGCGATGGTGCACGGTCAGTTCCTGCAGGTTCGCGCGGGTGAACTCGCGCGCGCAGCGGCCGCACACCCATGGGTACATCTTCAGCGCACGCTCGCGGTAGCCCAGCTCGCGCTGCTCGGCGGCGCGTCGGGCCTCGGCCACGATGCGGTCGAGTTTCGCGTGGTCGATGGGTTTGCTGGGCATGGCGGGATCCGGCGAAGACCAAGGGTTCGATGGGGCGGACGATAGCGCAATCGTCCGGCCCGCGGCAGGCATGTGTCGACCCTGTCACAGCCATACGGCGGCGTTCTCGCGTTTTCCTGCGGGACGGTATACTGAGCCGCTTCTGTGCCATGAATAGCAACGAATGAACCCCAACTTCCTCGATTTCGAACAACCCATTGCCGAACTGGACGCGAAGATCGAAGAGCTTCGCCACGCCAGCAGCGGCCAGGCGTTCAACATCGACGAGGAAGTCGGCCGCCTGCGCGAGAAGCTGAAGGTCAAGACCGCGGACATCTTCCGCAACCTCAACTCGTGGCAGACCACCCAGCTGTCGCGCCACCCGGCGCGGCCGTATACGCTCGACTACATCGGCGTGATCTGCGAGGAATTCCACGAGCTGGCCGGCGACCGCATGTACGCCGAGGACGCCGCCATCGTCGGCGGCCTGGGCCGCATCAATGGCCGCCAGGTGATGATCATCGGCCACCAGAAGGGCCGCAACACCAAGGACAAGGTGCGCCGCAACTTCGGCATGCCGCGCCCCGAGGGCTACCGCAAGGCGCTGCGCCTGATGAAGATGGCCGAGCGCTTCGGCCTGCCGCTGCTGACCCTGATCGACACCCCCGGAGCCTACCCCGGCGTGGGCGCCGAGGAGCGCGGCCAGAGCGAGGCGATCGCGCGCAACCTGCTGGAGATGGCCGAGCTGAAAGTGCCGATCGTGTGCACCGTGATCGGCGAAGGCGGCTCCGGCGGCGCGCTGGCGATCGGCGTGGGCGACCGCACCAACATGCTGCAATACTCGACCTATTCGGTGATCTCGCCGGAAGGCTGCGCCTCGATCCTGTGGAAGAGCCCGGACAAGGTGAAGGACGCCGCCGAGGCACTGGGCATGACCGCCCCGCGCCTGCTCGAACTCGGCCTGGTCGACAAGCTGGTGCGCGAACCGCTCGGCGGGGCGCACCGCAACCCGCGTTCGATGGCGATCCGCCTGAAAGCGGTGCTGCTGAATCAGCTCGACGAACTCGAGGCGATGCCGGTTACCGACCTGCTCGAACAGCGCTACAAGCGCCTGCGCAGCTACGGCGCTTACCAGGAGTAAGCGCCGCCGCGACGCCTGTCACCCGCTTGGCGCTACCATCGGCAGCACCCTCATGCTGCCGGGACCCGCCATGGCCCACGACAAACTTGCGGTACTGATCGACGCCGACAACGCCCGTCCCGCCATCGTCGAGGGCCTGCTCGCGGAGATCGCGAAGTACGGCACCGCGCACGTCAAGCGCATCTACGGTGACTGGACCAAGCCGGATTTGAACGGCTGGAAGGAAGTGCTGCTGCGCCACTCGATCCAGCCGATCCAGCAGTTCCGCTACACCGTCGGCAAGAACGCCACCGACTCGGCGATGATCATCGACGCGATGGACCTGCTCTATGCCGAGCGCTTCGACGGCTTCTGCATCGTCTCCAGCGACAGCGACTTCACCCGGCTCGCCTCGCGCATCCGCGAATCCGGGCGCATCGTCTACGGCTTCGGCGAGAAGAAGACGCCCGAACCGTTCCGCACCGCCTGCGACAAATTCATCTACACCGAGGTGCTGGCCGGCGCCAGCGAGACCGCCACCACCACCGCCCCGAAGAAGCATTCGGCGAAGGAATTGCGCGGCGACACGCGCTTGATGAACCTGCTGCGCGGCGCCATCGAGGCCGCCTCCGACGACACCGGCTGGGCCGGGCTGGGCGCGATCGGCAGCATCATCAACAAACAGTCGCCCGATTTCGACTCGCGCAACTACGGCTACGCCAAGCTCAGCGGCCTGATCAAGGGTATTGGCCTGTTCGACACCGAGGAACGCCAGATCGGCAACGGCAAGCATCTCTACGTACGGCCCCGCGACGGCAAGAAGTGAGCAACCCGCTGCACCAGCACCTGCAGGCCGCGCTGGCGTCCATGCCGTCGGCGGCACTGTGCGTGGCCTTCAGCGGCGGCCCGGATTCCAGCGCCCTGCTGCATGCGCTGGCGCAGTTGCCCGAAGCCCGCGCGCGCGGCCTGCGCGCACTGCACGTCGACCACGGGCTGCATGCGGACAGTGCGTTATGGGCCCGACACTGCGAACGCTTCTGCGCCACGCTGGACGTGCCGTGCGAGGTACTGCGCGTGCAGGTCGACGGCGGCAGCGGCAGGGGCGCCGAAGCCGCCGCCCGCGACGCGCGCTACGCCGCACTGGTCATGCAATTGCGCGATGGCGAATACCTGCTGCTCGGCCACCACCGCGACGACCAGGCCGAAACCGTGCTGCTGAAGCTGCTGCGCGGCGCCGGGCCGGAAGGGCTGGGTGGCATGCGTGCGCTGCGCCCGTTCGGTCGCGGCCAGTTGTGGCGGCCGCTGCTGGCGCTGTCGCGCCAACAGCTGCACGATTACGTCGCAGCACAGCAGCTGGATTGCATCGACGATCCGTCCAACGCCGACACCCGCCTGGCGCGCAACCAGCTGCGCCACGAGATCCTGCCGCGACTGGCGCGGCACTGGCCGCAGGCGGTGGATTCGATCCTGCACAGCGCCGCATTGTGCCGCGCCGCTGCGGACGCGCTACGGACGCAATGGCTGGCCGCGTTCGAGGCGCTGCACGACCCCGCCAGCGGCAGCCTGGACGCCCATGGCTGGCTGGCGCTGGCCCCGGCATGGCGCGAGCCGTTGCTCGATCACTGGCTGCACGCACGCGGCCTGTCCGCCCCCACCAGCGCGCAGCGGCGGCAGATCGAGCGCCAGTGCGGCGCGCGCGCGGGCCAGCTGCCGTGCATCCGCTGGGCCGGCACCGAACTGCACATCTGGAAAGGCCGGCTGTGGGCGTTGCCAGCCGAGCGCGTCGTCGACGCCGACTGGCAGATGCCCTGGCATGGCGAACCGCTGGCGCTGCCCGACGGCGGCGAGCTCGCGCTGACGGTCGCAGACGTCCGCCTCACCGAGCCGCTGCAGGTGCGCCTACGTCGCGGCGGCGAACGCATCAAGCCCGATGGCGACGCGCATACGCGCGAACTGCGCGATCTGTTCCAGCAGGCGCACCTGCCTCCATGGCAGCGCCACGCCTGCCCGCTGCTGTACGCCGGCGACGAACTGATCGCGGTGGCCGATCGCTGGACCAGCACCCGCGGCGCGGCGATTTTCCGCCAGGCCGGCGCCTGGCCGCACTGGCGCGCGGGGCGTTGATCCAGGTCACGCCGGGGCCTTTCCGCGGCCCGCGCAGATTGATTCCGGACGCCCGCTGCGCTAGCGTTGCGGGCCATGGCCAAGACCGTTCCCGCACCCGGCAAGACCCCGCCCGCCGCCGACTTCGAACACTCGCTCGACGAGCTGGAACAACTGGTCGCGAAGATGGAAGGCGGCGAGATGAGCCTGGACGAATCGCTGGCCTCGTTCGAACGCGGCATCGGGCTGTTCCGCCATTGCCAGCAGTCGCTGGAGCAGGCCGAACTGCGCGTGCGGCTGCTGCTCGACCCCGAAGCCCCCGACAGCGCCCAACCGTTTGAACCCGAACTCTGAGCTTGGTCCCGCCCTGCAAGCATTGATCGTCCGTGCCGAACAGGCACTGGGCCGCAGCCTGCCGCCGGCCGACCACTCCCCCGCCGAACTGCATCGCGCGATGCGCTACGCCGTGCTCGGCGGCGGCAAGCGGCTGCGCCCACTGCTGGTCTACGCCGCCGCGCACGCGCTCGGCGAAGACGGCCCATCACTGGACGCCGCCGCCTGCGCAGTGGAACTGATCCACGCCTACTCGCTGGTGCATGACGACCTGCCTGCGATGGACGACGACGCGCTGCGCCGCGGCCGTCCGACCTGCCACATCGTGTTCGGCGAGGCGATGGCGATCCTCGCCGGCGACGCACTGCAGGCACTGGCGTTCGAGATCCTCGCCGACGACGCCGCACGACGCGCCGATGCAGCCACCGGCATCGCCACGCTGCGCGCGCTGGGCCAGGCCTGCGGCGCCGAAGGCATGGCTGGCGGCCAGGCGCTGGACCTGGCGGCGGTCGGCCATCCGCTGACGCTGGACGAACTGGAGCACATGCACGCCTGCAAGACCGGCGCGCTGATCCGCGCCTCGGTACAGCTGGGCGCGCTCGCCGCCGGCGCCGACGCCGACACCCGGCAGGCGCTGGACCGCTACGCCTACGCGGTCGGGCTGGCGTTCCAGGTGCGCGACGACATCCTCGACGTGGAAGGCGAATCGGCGGTGATCGGCAAGACCGCCGGCAAGGATGCCGCCGCCGCCAAGCCCACCTTCCCCTCGATCATCGGCCTCGACGCCTCACGCGCCCGGCTGGCCGAGCTGACCGACGCCGCGCTGGCCGCGATCGCGCCGCTGGGCGGGCGCGCGACACTGCTGGAAGAGCTGGCGCTGTACGCCGCCCACCGTCACTACTGAATCGTTCCGCAGGCGCAGCAAAAAGGCAGCCGCAAGGCTGCCTTTTTGCTGGAACAGCGCTGTCTCTACTTGATCAGCCGCAGGGTGAACGGGTACCGGTAAAGCGCCCCCTCATTCGCCTTGATCGCGGCGATGATGGTCAACACCAGCCATGCAACACCGATGATCACCCACAGCGGAATCGCGATGATCAAGCCGATGCCCAGGGTCATGACGGACAGCACGGCCAGCACCACGAACGCGATCGCCACGGTGATGTTGAAGTTCAGCGCCTCCTTGCCCTGGTCGGCGACGAACGGCATGGTGTCCCTCTTCACCAGCCAGATCACGAGCGGTCCGATGAAACAGCCCCAGCCGCCACCGAAGGCCCCGGTCAGAATGGCGCCGGCCAGGGCGGAAAGGTGCGCGAACATCGCCCACTGGCGCTCCTCGGCGGAAGGCGCCCCGGCCATCGGCTCGTTCGGCGGGGGCGGAATGACAGACTCGGGTGGAACGCTCATGCGCTTCTCCTGGTAGTCGGAACTTGCGTCGACGGCTCGCCGGTCGGCTGCCGGTGATGCCGATGCTAGCAAGGCCGAAGACGCTTTGCCGAGCGGACTTGTGGCACGGCCGAAACCGGCTGCGGGCTACTCGCCTGCCACCGTCATCCGCTCCAGCAGGATCGAGCCGGTGAGGATGTGCGAGCGCGGGTCGACATCGGCGCCCACCGCCGCGATGCCGGCGAACATCTCGCGCAGGTTCGCCGCGATGGTGATGCCTTCGACCGGGTAGGCGATCACGCCGTTTTCCACCCAGAACCCCGACGCACCGCGCGAATAGTCGCCGGTAACGGTGGACACGCCCTGCCCCATCACCTCGGTCACCAGCAGGCCGGTGCCCAGGCGTTGCAGCATGCCGTCGAAATCGCTGCGCTCGCCGTCGGCCGCGCCCGGCTCCACGATCAGGTTGTGGATGCCGCCGGCGTTGCCGGTCGACTGCAAACCCAGCTTGCGCGCCGAATAGCTGCCCAGCACGTAGCGCGCCAGCACGCCGCCCTCGACCAGCGCGCTGTCGCGGGTAGCCACGCCCTCGGCGTCGAAATTGCCGGAGCCCTGCCCGCGCGGCAGGTGCGGCCGCTCGTCGATGTTCAGCCAGCCCGGCATCACCGGCTTGCCCACATGGTCGAGCAGAAAACTGGCCTGGCGGTACAGCGCGCCGCCACTGACCGCGCCGAGCAGGTGGCCGATCAGCCCGCGCGCCAGCTCCGGCGCGAACAGCACCGGGCACTGCCGCGTGGACAGGCTGCGCGCGCCCAGCCGTGCCAGCGTGCGTTCGGCCGCCTTGTCGCCGAGCGCCTGCGCGCTGATGAAATCGCCGGGGGCACGCACACTGTCGTACCAGTAGTCGCGCTGCATGCCGTCCGCGTCGCCGGCGATCAGCGCCAGCGACAGCGCATGCCGCGTGCCCCGCTCGCGCCCGACGAAGCCGTGCGAATTCGCGTACACCGACAGCCCCTGCCCGGCCTGCACGCTGGCGCCGTCGGAGTTGCTGATGCCGGCATGCGCACGGCCGGCGTCCTCGATGGCGATGCCCAGCGCGATCGCCTGCGCGGTGTCGATGTCCCACGGATGCCACAGGTCGAGGTCGGGGAATGCCGTGGCCATGCGCGCCGCGTCGGCCAGCCCGGCGGCGGGGTCTTCCTCGGTGTAGCGGGCGATCGCGCAGGCCTGCTCCAGTGTGGCCTGGATCGAATCGGGGTGGAGGTCGGCGGTGCTGGCCGAGCCCTTGCGCTGGCCGAAGTACACGGTAAGGCCGAAACCGCGGTCGCGGGTGTGCTCCACCGTCTCCACTTCGCCCAGGCGCACGTTCACACTCAAGCCCGTGTCGATGCTCGCCGCCACCTCGGCCTGGCTGGCGCCGGCGGCGCGGGCGCGGCGGATCACGTCCTCGGCCAGCCCGGCGAGGCGGTCGAGTTCGTGCGGGCTGGGGTCCGGGCTGATGGCAACTTCGCTCACGTCGGGCTTTCCTGGGAATTAGGCGGGTAGAATAGGCGGTTCGCAGCCGCTGGCACCCGACATGGGGCCACGGCGACGAAATGAAAAGAGCTGCGGAGAACGCCCATGCAACCCACCGCCGGCATCTATCGCCACTACAAGGGCCAGCGCTACCGCGTGCTGGGCACCGCCCGCCACAGCGAAACCATGGAGCCGCTGGTGGTCTACCAGGCGCTCTACGGCGACCACGGCCTGTGGGTGCGTCCCGCAGCGATGTTCAGCGAGACCATCGAACTGGACGGTGAACCGATCGCCCGCTTCGCGCTGGAGCAGGCCGAAGCCATCAGCAACGACGATACACACAGCGGCTGATCACCCAGCACAAGATCCGCGCACCACAACTGGAATTGAAACCCGTGAGCCCGAGCCGCAGCCGCAACCAGACCGAACTCGACGACGGGGACTATGGCCCCAGCCGTACCCAGCAGCGCCGCGAGGCACTCGCCGTGCTGGTGCTGGCGCAGCAACTGGTCGACCTGCAACCGAGCCGGCTGGCCAAGCTCGCGCTGCCGGATGACGTACGCCACGAGATCGACATCACCCGCCGCATGACCGCCCACGGCGCAAAGAAGCGCCAGCTCGCCTTCCTCGCCAAGGTGATGCGCCGCTACGGCGACGACGACTTCGCCGCGGTACGTGCCGAACTCGGCGAGAACCGCGAGAAGCAGCGCCAGGAAACCGCCGCGATGCACCGGCTCGAAGCGATGCGCGATCGGCTGATCGCCGAGGACGAGGCAGCATTGTCGGAACTGATCGCCGAGCATCCGCAGGTCGACCGCCAGCATCTGCGCTCGCTGGTGCGGCAGGCACGCATCGAGAAGGACACGCCGAACAAGCCGCCGCGGGCATACCGGGAGATCTTTCAACTGTTGAAGGATCTGGCTCAGGCAGGCGAATCGGCCGAAGGCTGAGCGATTCGCGGCACGGTCTGTTACGGAAGGCACGTGCATAACATCTGGACTCTTCACCGTCGTCATTCCGGCGAAGGCCGGAATCGCACTTGCTGTTGTCGCCCGAGAGCAAGAGCTTTCGTCTGCCTGCGGCAGCCGAGGTACTTCTCTTTTACTTGTCCAAAAGAGAAGTACCTCGCCCTCCGAAGGAGGACGAAAGCTCTTCGCTCTGCTCTGATAATCAGGCAACCAAACACCGCACTCATGGTCAGCGAACCCGTCATCATATGGACGTCCATTCGATTTCAATGAGCATCCATAACCGCTACACCACCGCCGCTCATTCTCATCACCGTATACTCAGATCGCCAGCCACACGTAGCAGTAGAGCGTGTTGTTGTCCTTGGCGTTGCGCCCTGCGCCGTCGACGTCGTGCACGCGTCCGCTGAAACGGTTGAAGTAGGTGTATTCCAGGCCCAGGCGCACGTTGGCCCAGGGCTCGTGCCACGAGCTGGACTGGCCGAACGGGCTGTAGTCGAGTTCGATGCTTTCGCCCTGGGTGTTCGGCGAGCCGTCGTTGCCGTAGAGCGTGACGTCCTTGCTGCCGTTGTAGACGAACGACGCCAGGGTCACGCCGTAGGTGTGGCGGTACCAGTAGCTTCCCTTGAGGTTGAGCGACTGCAGGGTGTTGTGCAGGTTGTCTGATCCGCCGCCGCCCCAGGTGGCGTCCAGCTTCTGGCTCTCGTGGACGTACAGCCCGTCGACGGTGATGACGTGGTCGCCGTTGGCGTATATGTAGCTGGAATCCACGCCGAAGTCGCGGAACCGGTCAGTCGGCCCGGGCAGCGCCACCGCGTCACCGATGTCGTTGGTGCCGACCTGCCCGCGGCGCATGTTCAGCATGAAGCCGCCGACGGAGAAGCTGCCGGTAGGCAGGTTCCAGGTGTAGGCCACGCGCGCATACGGCGTGACCCCGCTCAGGCGGCCGTCGTAGCCGGCGTTGACGTGGCGCAGGAAGGACGGTGACAGCGAGCGGTAACCGCCGGCTTCGAAGTACCAGGCGCCGTCCAGTTGCATGTAGGCGCTGGCACCCACCACCTGCGCAGCCAGGCCGCCGAGCAGCATAGGCTGGGCCGGTGCCCCGGGGGCCAGGTCGGCCGACATGTAGGGGTACTTCCACGCCGGTGCAGTGTTGAACACATCGCTGACGGTGGGGTTGTTGTTGAGCGAGATGCCCCAGATGCCGCTATGGCTGCCGTGGCTGAACATGCGCGCGTAGCGCCAGTCCATGTTGTCCCAGCCGAGCAGGCCGCCGTTCTCGGAGTAGGTCGCCTGGGCGAACACGCCCATGTGCTCGCTCAGTCGCCCGGCCAGAAACACCGAGGCCTGCTGCAGCTCGGTGTTGTTGTTGGTGCCGAAACCCTTGGCCGGAGCTTCCGTCTGGGCTTTCTGCGTGTGCGTGAAGGACTCCACCAGCATCGCCGAAAGCGGGATGTCGGTCTGGTCGCCGACCTTCATGGTGTAGCCCATCAGCTTGAACTGGCGCCCGAACTGGGTGAGTTCCGGCCCGAAGCCGCCTACATGGCAGGCCACGCAGGGCTGCTGGGTCTGTCGTGCGTACGAAGGCACCGCCGATGCCAGGGTAGGTATGCCCAACCACGCGAGCGCGACCAGCGCGATCCACCGCGGCGGTCGGGACAAGGCGGCGAACCAGCTCGAAACAAGGCTATTCCGGCGAGTATCCATGTACATGCTCCCCACGATTCCAGCGTGATGACTGGGTGTGGGTGCAGTCTTGGCCTAGCGGATGCGCCGGATATTGATTCCGATCAAAAGCAGGCCTTCCGGCACTGGTGCGGAATGTCGCAGCCTGGTGATACCCGACACGTGTTGCCGTTCCCGGCGACGCTCAGGACGCGGTGCCGCCGACCGTCATCGAGTCGATCTTCAGCGTCGGCTGGCCCACGCCGACCGGCACGCTCTGGCCGTCCTTGCCGCACACTCCCACGCCTTCGTCCAGCGCCAGGTCGTTGCCGATCATCGAGACGCGGTTGAGTACCTCGGGGCCGCTGCCGATCAGGGTGGCGCCCTTCACCGGGCGGGTGATCTTCCCGTCCTCGATCAGGTACGCCTCGGAGGCAGAGAAGGTGAACTTGCCATTGGTGATGTCGACCTGGCCGCCGCCGAAGTTCGGCGCGTACAGACCCTTCTTCACCGAGCGGATGATTTCCTGCGGGTCGTGCGAGCCGGCCAGCATGTAGGTGTTGGTCATGCGCGGCATCGGCAGTGCGGTGAAGGATTCGCGGCGGCCGTTGCCGGTGGGGGCCATGCCCATCAGGCGGGCGTTGAGCTTGTCCTGCATGTAGCCCTTGAGGATGCCGTCCTCGATCAGCGTGGTGCACTCGGTGGGCGTGCCTTCGTCATCGATGCTGAGCGAGCCGCGGCGGCCGGCAAGGGTGCCGTCGTCGACGATGGTGACGCCCTTCGCCGCCACGCGCTGACCGATGCGGCCGGAGAACGCGGAGCTGCCCTTGCGGTTGAAGTCGCCTTCCAGGCCGTGGCCGATCGCCTCGTGCAGCAGCACGCCGGGCCAGCCGGGGCCGAGCACCACGGTCATCTGGCCGGCGGGCGCGTCGACCGAATCCAGGTTCACCAGCGCCTGGCGCACCGCCTCGTCGGCGAAGCGCAACGCGCGACCGTTCTCGATCAGCTCGCGGTAGCCGTAGCGGCCGCCGCCGCCGGAATAACCCTGCTCGCGACGACCGTTCGCCTCGGCGATCACCTGCACGTTGATGCGCACCAGCGGGCGCACATCGGCGGCCAGGGTGCCGTCGGAGGCGGCGATCAGGATGGTGTCGATGGTGGCAGCCAGGCTGACGATGACCTGCCTGATGCGCGGGTCGCGCGAGCGCGCGTACGCGTCGACTTCGCGCAGCAGCGCGATCTTGTCGGGGTTGGGCAGGCTCTCGACCGGGTCGAGCGCGGGATACAGCGCACGCACGCCGTTCAGCGCCAGCGGCTTGCCGGCGCCCTGCCCGTCGCGGGCGATCGCGCGGGCGGCTTTCGACGCCTCCAGCAGCTGCGGCAACACGATCTCGTCGGAATAGGCGAAGCCGGTTTTCTCGCCGGACATCGCGCGCACGCCCACGCCCTGCTCGATCGAGTGGCTGCCGTCCTTGACGATGCCCTCCTCCAGCGTCCACGACTCGCTGCGCGAATGCTGGAAGTACAAGTCGGCGGCGTCGATCGCGGGGCCCATCAGCTGGGCGAACACGCGGTCGAGGTCGCCGGTGGCGATGCCGCCGGGGGCCAGCAGCTTGCTTTCGGCGAGGGCGATCAATGAATCCATGGGTATCAGCTTGCCTGCAGTCGAACCGGGACTATCCCACATGGGGCTGGCACCGGCGGCTTTAAAGCTTGGCGGCAGGCGGCGGAACCGAGCTTGACGCGGCCGGCAACGCGGCGCTGCCGGCGGCTGCCGGCAGGCCGAGCACCGGCGCAGGCGTCGCGCTACCAGTGGCGGCGGGCCGGCTGCCGGCGGGGTTGAGCAAGGGTGCTGCCGGCGCGGGCGTGCTGCCGCGCTTCTCGACCAGGGTGATCACCGGGTCGTCCCAGCTGCCGGTGATGCGGTAGCGCGCGCTGGCGGCCTGGTTGAGGCCGCGGCCGAGGATGCCCTGCACGGCGAAGCCGGCCGCCGCACCGACCGGGCCGCCGACCACCGCACCGACCAGCGGCAGGCTGTTGCCGACGTGCGGCACCACCACCATCTGCTGGTCGTAGTCACGCGCGCGCAGGCCGGTGCGACCGTTGACGCGGATGTTGGCAGCCGGGCCGATGATCGACAGGTTGTCGGTGATGGCGTTGCCGTTGGCCAGCGTGAAGTCGCCGCTGATCGAGTCGAACGCCAGCCCCTTGCCGAACACGTCGCCGAAGTCCAGGGTGAGCCGGCGCGGCAGTTCGGCCAGCGAGACCAGACCGAGCAGCCGCCCCACGCCGGGCGAGGTCGCCTCGGGGATGCGGCCGTCGTTGACCTGGATGCTGAGGGTGCCGTCCATGGTGGCCAGCGCCAGCCCGCTGGGTGCGCCGGGCCAGCTGGCGTCGAGCTGGTCGCGCGTCTTGCCGCCGTTGACCAGCCCGTCGAAACCGAGTGCGCCCAGCATCGCGCCGAGATCCTCGGCGGCGAAGCTGATCTTCATGTGCGTGCGGCTGTTGCTGGCGTTGCCGTTCCAGTCGCCGCTGCCGGTGATCTGTACGCGGCTGGACAGCGCGCGCAGTTGTTCGATGTGCAGACCTTCCGCGGTCGGCCAGGTTTCCAGGCGCGCTTCGCCAAGCTTGGCGTCGCCCATGCGCAGGTCGCCCACCCACACGTGGAACGGCGGCAGCGCCGCCGGGTTGATCCCGGTGTTGGCCGGGTCGGGCGCCGGCAGGGCCGGCGTCGCGACCGCCGGCACCGCGGCACCGGCGGCCTTTTTCGGATGGCTGGCGGCATCGGCGGCAGGATCCTTCGGCCAGTACAGCCGCTGCAGCCGTGCGGTGATGCCGCGCTTGTCCAGCTCCTGCGTCGGGATGCCGTAGTTGCCGAGCATCGCCGGGCCGTCCACGTCCACGCTCAGCAGGCCCGGCTGCGGCATGGCGTGCAGCTTCAGCGCGCCCAGCTCGCGGCCGAACCATTCGGCCTGGTCGGTGCTGACGTCGAGGCTTTCCAGCCCTGGCCCGCCGCTGCCGCTGCCGGCCGCCACGTGCTGCACCCAGCCGGTGACGTCGAGCCGGCTGGCATGGCCGCGGATACGCAGGTTGCGCGCCGGCAACTCCTCGGGCATCTGGTTGCCGAAGGCGAGGGTGCCGGCCAGCGGCTGCTGTTCGCCATTGGCCAGGCGCAGGTAGCCGCGCATCGCGTCGCCCAGGCCGAGCCGCAGCTCGCTGCCTTCGATCGGCAGGCTCATGGTCAGGTGCAGCGGCAGGCTGGCGGCGGCCGGCTTGTGCAGTGGCTCGGGCAGCTCCAGCGTGATGCCGTTCAGTGGCGAGTCGACGCTGAGGGTCTGCGCCAGCGCGTCGCGGCCCGGTACGTGCGCGATGGTGAAGCCGATGTCGAACGCGCTGCGCCCGTCGCCCAGCTTGCCGACCCAGTCCAGCGTCGGGTAATCCTGCACCAGCTCGGCCAGGCGGTAGTTGCCGTGCAACTGCGCCGACAGCACGGTGGCCGGGTCGCTGTTGGCCCCGGCGATCGCCAGTCGCAGGGTCGACGGCTGGCCGCGGAAACCGGCGTCCAGCGGGCCGGCCTGCATGCCGTGCAGGTCGAACGTCAGCGGGCCGTTGAGCTTGTCCAGCTGGAGTTTCCACGCCGGCGCGCTGAGGTCGGCGTCCTTCAGCCGGGCCACGCCATCCAGCCGCGGCGCGCCGGCACCCTCCCTCAAGGGCAGCGTCAGATGGAAGCCGAAGCTGCCGCTGCCGCCCAGCTTCAGCTTGGCCAGAGTGTCGGCCTGGTGGCTGGCGATCGGGCTCTTGCGCGCAAATTCCATCAGGCTGGCGCCGCTGCCGTTGCCCTGCACGTTGAGGTCGAGCAGCGCATCGTGGAAATCCGGGATCAGGGCGACCGCCTTGTCCGCCGCCACCCCGAGCGAGTGCCCGCCGCTGGCCTCGACCAGCATGCCGTTGCCGACGAAGCTGGCCACCGCGCTGACGCCTTCGGCGCGCGGCCAATCCGTGCCGTAGTCGAGGGTGAGATCGCTGATCACCGCGCGCGCCTCGAAGCGCCCTTCGTTGTGCCGGAACGGCCAGTCGCGCAGGTCGCCGCGCAGCAGCACGTCAGCCTGGTCGAGACGGCCGGCCACCAGGGCGCGGTCGAGCCAGGCGATGGTGCCGGGCGACATCGCATCCACCGGCCAGAACAGCTTGGCGGCAGCCACGTCGGCATGTTCCAGCCTGGCGTATATGTCCATGAACGGGGCGCCGCCCTGCGACGGCAGCACCAGTTCGCCGCGGGCCTGGCCGGCATAGCCGGCGCCGGCGAAATCCAGCGCGTCGACGCCGATGTGCCAGTCGCCGTCCTGCGGCCAGAACGCCAGCGTGCCGGCCAGCGACGACATCACGAACGGCTGGCGGAAGGTGTGCGGGAAGGCCAGCGTGGTGGCCTGGGCGGGCAGTTCCAGCGACAGCGCCTCGGCGTCGCCACGCAACTCGCCGTGCAGGCTGCTTACGCCTGGCAGCTTGCCGACCGGGTCGATGCCCAGGCCGCTGAACGCCAGCTCGACCGAGTGCAGGCCCTCGGCACGATTCCAGTGCAGTGCGAGCCGGTCCAGCTCACCGCGTGGATGGCCACTGCCCAGCCACTGCGCCAGGGTCGGCGCCAGTGACGGCTTCAGCGCCAGCCACGGCAGCAGCGGCGCCAGTTGCAGCTTGCTCGCGGCCACGTCCGCGCTGACGTTGTCCGTGCCCGGCTGATGCAGGTTCAGCGCCAGCGCGCTGCCGTCGTCGCCGGCCCAGCGCAGGTCGTAACCGTCATCGACATGGCGCACGCCGGCCAGCCCATGCAGCGACGCCACGCTGGCCTTGCCGCCGGCAGGCGCGGTCACCGTCAGCGTGTCCAGGTCGAAACGGATCAGGCTGCGACTCAGCTGGCCCTTGCGCCAGTCGAGCCACGCGCTCAGCTGGCCGCTGCCATGGTCGACCGTATAGCCGCCCATGTCGACGCCATCCAGCAGCGGCTTCAGCTCGGCGCCACCCACGCTGACCCACACCTGGCCCGCGCTGCCGTCATCGCGGAAACGGCCGGCGGTGCGCACCGCGGCGCTCACCCCGTCGCGCCGCAGCACGCCGCCGAAGCGGATCTGGCTGCCCTGGTGGCTCAGCCGCAGCTGTTTCGACAGCAGCGTGTAGCGCTTGCCCAGGGTGGCGTCGGTGACCACCACGCGCAGGTCCTCCAGCCACAGGTCGGCCGACAGCCGGCCCGGCGACAGCGGCTGGCGAGCGCTGCCGCCGGCCACGCCGATGCCATTGACGTGCCAGCCGGCGGCGTCGCGCAGCAGGTCCAGTTGCAGGCCGCGCACGTGCAGGTTGAGCAGGTGCCGCGACGGCAGCAGCCAGCCGCCGAAGTCGAGTTTCAGTTCCGACTCGGGCAGCTGCAGTACGGCGCCACTCTCGCCAGCCGCTGCGCCGATGGTCACCCCGTGCATCACGAACACCGGACCGGAGCCGGTCCAGTGCCCCTCCATCGAGGCGAAGCTGACCGGCCGCTGCAGCCGCGTGCTGAGCTGCGCGGCCACCCAGTCCGGATGCCGCGCCAGCAGTGGCAGCAGCAGCTGGGCCAGCGCCGCGACGACGGCAAGCAGGATCAGCGCGACCCCGGCAACCCAGCCCGATGCGCGGGCGCAACGATGCAGCCGTCGCTGCCACGACGCGTTCACGCGCGACGCCCCCACTCGGATCTGCGGCCGCCGGATTTACAGCAAGACGACATCAAACTGTTCCTGCGAATAATGCTCTTCGGCCTGGAAGCGTATGCTCTTGGAGATGAACTCTTCCAGTTCCGCGACCGCGCTGGATTCCTCCTCCAGGATCCGGTTGACCACCGCCGGGCTGGCCATCACCAGCAGCTTCTGCGCGTTGAACTGGCGCACCGCGCGGGTGATCTCGCGGAAGATCTCGTAGGTCACCGTCTCGGCGGTCTTCAGCACGCCGCGGCCATTGCAGGTGGCGCACGGCTCGCACAACTGTCGGGCCAGGCTTTCGGTGGTGCGCTTGCGGGTCATCTCGACCAGGCCGAGCGCCGACATCGGGTACACCGTGGTCTTGGCGTGGTCGCGCGCCAGCCCCTTGCCGAGCATGCGCAACACCTGCCGCTTGTGCTCCTCGTCGCTCATGTCGATGAAGTCGATGATGATGATGCCGCCCAGGTTGCGCAGGCGCAGCTGGCGCGCCGCCGCCTGCGCCGCCTCCAGGTTGGTGCGGTAGACGGTTTCCTCCAGGTTGCGCGTGCCGAGGTAGGCGCCGGTGTTGACGTCGATGGTGGTCATCGCCTCGGTCTGGTCGACGATCAGGTAACCACCCGACTTCAGCGGCACCTCCTTCTTCAGCGCGCGCTGCATCTCGTCCTCGACGCCGTACAGGTCGAAGATCGGCCGCTCGCCGTCGTAGTGCTCGATGCGGTCGTCCAGGTTCGGCATGAACTTGTGCACGAACTTGACCACCTTCTCGAAGGTGTCGCGCGAATCCACCCGCACCTTCTCGATGTCCTCGTTGAGCATGTCGCGCAGGCTGCGCAGCGGCAGCGACAATTCCTCGTACACGCGCTCGCCAATTTTCGCCCTGGCGATGTTCTCCTGCACCACCCGCCACACCTTGCCCAGGTAGGTCACGTCGAACGCCAGCGACTCGGCGCTCTGGCCCTCGGCATTGGTGCGCACGATGTAGCCCAGCGAAGTGTCGCCGACCAGCGGGGTCAGCACGTCGCGCAAGCGCTGGCGTTCGGCCTCGTCCTCGATGCGCGCGGAGATGCCCAGCGTGCGCGCATACGGCAGCAGCACCAGGTAGCGCGAGGGAATCGACAGGTGCGCCGACAGCCGCGCGCCCTTGGTGCTGATCGGGTCCTTCACCACCTGCACCACGATCTCCTGGCCTTCGTGCACCAGCTCGCTGATCGAAGGGATGTGGCCATTGCCGTTGCCGTTCGATTCGGCGCCTTCGGGCGGCAGCGGTCGCACGATGTCCGAAGCATGCAGGAACGCCGCACGCTCCAGCCCGATCTCCACGAACACCGCCTGCATGCCCGGCATCACCCGTTGCACGCGGCCCTTGTAGATATTGCCGACATAGCCACGCCGGGACGCCCGCTCGACGTGCACCTCCTGCAACATGCCGTTCTCGACCACCCCGACCCGCGTCTCGCGCGGGGTCACGTTGATCAGGATCTCTTCGCTCACCGCATACTCCCCCGGACAGATGATCTTTATAGCGGTGCGGCCACGGACTGTCGATGAACCATGGCATGGAATCCTCACTCCGGCGCCGGATGACGCAAAATGGGCACCGGGGCGCGACACGGGTCGCCGCCCGACGAACCACCCTGGAGCCGAACGCATGACGACGCCCACCCTGCTGGCCTGGAGCGGCGGCAAGGACTGCCTGCTGGCCCTGCAGCGGCTGCAGGCCGACCCGCAGTGGCAGGTGGCCGGCCTGCTCACCACGGTCAACCGCAACTACCAGCGCGTGGCCATGCATGGCACCCCACGCGAGGTGCTGCAGGCACAGGCCGCTGCGCTGGGCCTGCCGCTGCTGGAGGTGATGCTGGACTGGCCCGGCAGCAACGAAGCCTACGAGGCGGCCCACGCGCAGGCCCTGGTCGAGGCGCGCATGCGCTGGCCGGGCATCCGCCACTGTGCGTTCGGCGACCTGTTTCTGGAGGACGTGCGCGACTACCGGGTGCGTCAGCTCGGCCGCGAGAACTGGCGCGCGGTGTTCCCGCTGTGGGGCGAGGACACCGCCGCGCTGTCGCGCCGCTTTGTCGGCGAAGGTCACCGTGCAGTGCTGTGCTGCGTGGATACCCAGCAGCTCGACGCGGACTTTTGCGGCCGCGACTACGATGCCGCCCTGCTCGACACGCTGCCGGCCGGCGTCGACCCCTGCGGCGAACGCGGCGAATTCCACACGCTGAGCTACGCCGGGCCGCTGTTCCGCCAGCCGCTGAAACTGCGCCGCGGCGAATCGGTGCTGCGCGACGGTCGCTTCCAGTTCACCGATTTCCTGCTGGACGCACATGCCGCGGCGAGCTGATCGCCCGATCCTGCCCGACCTGCTGCAGCCCGGGCTGGCCGTGGTGTTCTGCGGCACCGCCGCAGGCAGGCGCTCGGCCGCCGAGCGCGCCTACTACGCCCACCCCGGCAACCTGTTCTGGCGCGCGCTGCATGCGTCCGGCCTTACGCCGCGCCTGCTCGCACCGGCGGAGTTTCCGCTGTTGCCGCAGTTCGGCATCGGCCTCACCGACCTGGCCAAGCGCCACAGCGGCAACGACAACGAGCTGCCGCCCGAGGCGTTCGATGCGCCCGCCCTGTTCGCCCGGATCGAACGCCACGCTCCACGCCTGCTCGCCTTCACCAGCAAGAACGCGGCACGCAGCGCACTCGGCCATGCGGTCGGCTATGGCCTGCAAGAAGAAACCCTCGGCAGCACGCGGCTGTTCGTGCTGCCCTCGCCCTCCGGGCAAGCGCGCGGGCATTGGGACCTGGCGCCATGGCAGGCACTGGGCGAGCTGTACCACACCGCCCGAGCGAGCGTGTAGGAGTCGCACCTTGTCCGCAAGGGACTTTCCTCGGTCGTGCGCAATGCTCTTGCCGCCTTCAAAGCGAAGAGCTTTCACCCTCCTTCGGAGAGCGAGTCACTTTTCTCTGGGTGGCCAGAGAAAAGTAACCAAAAGAGAGGCCACCCCGATGGCGCGCCCTGCGGGCATCCTGCCCTCCGGGTGCGCGGGTAGGCTACGGGGGTTCGCCGACAGGGCTCCTGCCCTGACGTCGAACTGGCTCGCATCCCTGCGAGCCACCCCTGCGGGGCCTTTCCTTCGCCCACCCGCCGCGCCATAGGGGCCCCGGGTAGAGCAGCGCGCTCCCAGCGCGCACTCTTCAGAAGAGCAAGAGCAAGAGCGAAGCCACAGCAAAGCGCCGCTTTGTTGTGGCTTCGCTCTTCAGCTTCATCACCGAGTGCGGGCCAGGATGGCCCGCTGCTCTACCCGGGGTCCCTTGTGCGGCGGTGAGTCGGGGCCGACAGGCCGCGCAGCGGGCGTTGCCAGGGATGGCAACGCCTTTTCGCGCGGGCACGATGCCCGCTCGAAAAGCCCGGCCCCGACTCACGGACTTGCCGGGCAGGAGCCCGGCAAGCGCCAAGCGGGGTGCTCTTTCTCTTTGGTTACTTTCTCTTTGAGCAAGCAAAGAGAAAGTAACTCGGCTGCCAAAGGCAGACGAAAGCTCTTGGCTCCGAAAACGCTCGCCCCAAACAAAGCAAAAGCATCGCGCACAGCGTGCGCTCCACACGCGAAGCCAGAGTCAGTCGATCGGCGTATGCCGGTACGTGCTGACCGCTTCTGCGCGCACGATCGAGGCCTTGTTCGACCACGCGCGACGGATGTAGGTGACCACCGCCGCCACCTCGCCATCGCTCAGCTGCTGCGCGAACGGCGGCATCGAGTACGGTCGCTGGTTGGCCGCGGTGACCGGCGTGAAGCCGCCAAGCAACACCATGCGGGTTGCGTTGATGCCGGTCGGCTCGGTCACCGAGGAGTTGCCGTCCAGCGGCGGATAGATCCCGGCGACGCCCTCGCCACGCTTGCCATGGCATGCGGCGCAATGCTTCGCGTAAACCTTCTCGCCCTGTGTGGTCAGTGCCCTGGTGTCGAACGGTGAGGATGGCTCCGCCACGGGCGCCCGCGGCGGCAGCGACTGCAGGTAGCTGGCGACCGCGTGCAGGTCGGCGTCGGTCATGTGCTGGGTGCTGCCGGACACCACCGCCGCCATCGGGCCGAACGCGGCGCCCTTCGCCGACTGGCCGGTCTTCAGCAGGTCGACGATGTCCTGCGTGCTCCAGCCTTCCAGGCCGCCGTTCCTGCCGGTGCTGAGGTCGGGCGCGTACCAGTTCTGCATCGGGATCTGGCCGCCGCTGAGATGCACGTCCTGCGGCGTGCCGCCGAGCGTGTCGCGCGCGGCGTGGCATTCGTTGCAATGGCCCAGTCCCTGCACCAGGTAGGCGCCGCGGTTCCACTCGGCCGACTGCGCCGGGTCGGGCTTGAACTCGCCTTCGCGGAAGTACAGCGCGCGCCAGGCCTTCAGGCTGTTGCGCACGCTGTACGGGAACGCCAGCGCGGGCGCCACCGCCGGCTGGTGCACCGGCGCCAGCGACTGCAGCCAGGCGAAGATCGCCAGCGCATCGTCGTGGCTCACCTTGGTATACGAGGTGTACGAGAACGCCGGATACAGCAGTTCGCCATGACGGCCCTTGCCGCTGTGCAGCGCCTGCCAGAAATCCTCGAAGCTCCAGTCGCCCAGGCCGGTCGCGCGATCGGGCGTGATGTTCGGCACCGGGATGTTGCCGAACGGCGTGGCGAGCGCCCTCCCGCCGGCGTAGCGCGCGCCGCCCTGGGCGGTATGGCAGCCGGCGCAGTCGCCGACCGTGGCCAGGTACTCGCCCTTCGCGATCAGCGCCGGATCGCGCAGGCTGGCCGCCGCGACCTTGCTCGCGGCCGGCGGCGTCGGCTGGCTGCGGCCGCCGAACAGCAACCAGCCCAGCGCCAGCACCACCAGCAGTGCCACCGACGGCAGCAGCCAGCGCAACCATTTCATGACGGGTCTCCCGTCGCACCCAGCACGCCGCAGGCCAGCGGCGGTTTCACCGAACCGGCCGACTGCGCGTGCGTGTCGGCCGGCAACTGGCGACTGGCCAGCGCAGCGGCCACCGCGGTGATGTCCGACTCGGCCAGCCGGCTCGCCACCTCGGCCATGCAGTCCGGCGCTACCGTGGCGCGGGTATGCGTGCGCCACGAGCCCAGCTGCGCGCTGATGTAGTCGTACGGCAGGCCGACCAGCCCCGGCGTGGACGGCTCCACCCCGGTGAGCTGGCTGCCGTGGCAGCTGCTGCAGGCGGGAATCTTGCGTGCCGGATCGCCCTTGCCGATCAGCTCCTCGCCGCGCGCAAGCGTGGCGGCGGACACCGGCGGCAGCGGCGAGCGGGCGTACGGCACCTGCTGCGCCGCGAAGTAGTCGGCAATCTCGCGCATGTACGCAGGCGGCAGCTGGCGCACGGTGTATTCCATCGGTGCGTACTTGCGCAGGCCGTTCTGGAAATCCTGCAGCTGGCGCGCGAGGTAGGCTGCCGGCTTGCCGGCCAGGCGCGGGAAATAACCGCTGCCGGGGGTGCCTTCGCCATGCACACCGTGGCAGGTGGTACAGGCGGCGATGCGTTGCTGCAGGGTATCGGGAATCGGCGGCGTGTCGGCCGTATCGGCGGCACGGGTGGGAGTGCCGAACAACAGCGTGGTCACCAGCAGGATCGCGACACCGAAGGAGCGGACGGGACAGGAGCGGGCGTTCGTCATCATCCGGGGATTGTACTCTGGCAACCACCGCACGCCGGCCACGCTGGCGCTAAGCTTGGCCGGCACGACCGCGTGCCGCGCTCGCCATACCGGGGGATCATCGTGAATCAATCAGCCGTCCAGCTCGCCGCCTTCATCGCCACCTTGCTTGCCAGCCCGGCATGGGCCGCCCAGGCCACCGCGCCGGATGTCGCCTACGCCTCGATCACGCAGCTGCAGCAGCGCATGGATGCCGGCACGCTGGACAGCCACCGATTGGCCGGGCAGTTGCTCGATCGCATTCGGCGGATCGACCAGTCCGGCCCGACCCTGCGCGCGGTGATCGAGACCAACCCCGATGCGCTCCAACTGGCTGGCGCGCTCGACGCGAAACGCACAAAGAGCCACGGCCCGCTGTACAGCATCCCGGTGCTGCTGAAGGACAACATCGATACCGGCGACCGCATGCTCACTACCGCCGGCTCGCT
The DNA here is from genome assembly GCF_018101315.1 of Rhodanobacter sp. B2A1Ga4. NCBI lineage: Bacteria > Pseudomonadati > Pseudomonadota > Gammaproteobacteria > Lysobacterales > Rhodanobacteraceae > Rhodanobacter > Rhodanobacter sp. B2A1Ga4. The sequence goes on from NZ_JADBJR010000001.1 coordinate 1,348,118, forward strand.
GGCGCTGGCCGACGCGCCGGCGCCGCGCGACGCCGGCCTGGTCGAGCGGCTGCGCAAGGGCGGCGTGCTGGTACTGGGCAAGACCAACCTGAGCGAATGGGCCAACTTCCGCTCCAACCACGCCAGCAGCGGCTGGAGCGGACGCGGCGGGCAGACCAAGAACCCCTACGTGCTCGACCGCAACCCCTGCGGCTCCAGCGCCGGCTCGGCCGCCGCCGTGGCAGCCGGACTGGTCACCGTGGCGATCGGCAGCGAGACCGACGGCTCGATCATCTGCCCCGCCGCGATGAACGGCATCGTCGGCATCAAGCCCACCCTGGGCCTGGTCAGCCGCAGCGGCATCGTGCCGATCAGCCACAGCCAGGACACCGCCGGCCCGATGGCGCGCAGCGTGGCCGACGCCGCCGCCCTGCTCAGCGTGATCGCCGGCAGCGACCCGCGCGACCCGGCCACCGCCGAGGCGGACAAGCACGCCACCGACTACACCCGCTTCCTCGATCCAAACGGACTGAAAGGCAAGCGCATCGGCGTGGTGCGCCAGCTCGCCGGCGCCGAGCCGAACGCCGACCGCGTGCTCGACGAATCCATCGCGCTGATGAAGGCACAGGGCGCGATTATCGTCGACCCGGTCACGCTGCCGCACCTGGCCGAACTGGGCAAGCCGGAGATCACCGTGCTGCTGTACGACTTCAAGCACGACATCAACGCCTACCTGGCCGGCCGCCGCGGCCTCAAGGTGAAGACGCTGGCCGACCTGATCGCGTTCAACCAGGCGCATGCCGGCAGGGAGATGGACTGGTTCGGCCAGGAGCTGTTCGAGCAGGCCGAGACGAAGGGGCCGCTCAGCGACAAGGCGTATACGGAAGCGCTGGCGCTGGCGAAGCGCCTGTCAGGGCCGCAGGGCATCGACGCGGCGCTGAAGTCGCAGCACCTGGACGCCCTGCTGGCACCATCGTGGGGGCCGGCCTTCATGACCGATCCGGTGCTCGGCGACCACATCGTCAGCGGCGACCCCACCGTGGGCGGCGCCTCGCAGCCGGCAGCGGTGGCCGGCTATCCCTCGATCACCGTGCCGGCCGGCTTCGCCCACGGCCTGCCGGTCGGCATCGTGTTGTTCGGCGCGAAGTGGAGCGAACCGACGCTGATCTCGATCGCCTATGGCTTCGAACAACACGCAAAGGCATGGCAGCCGCCGCAGTTTCTCGACACGGTCGGCGGCAAACCCGTGGCGGCCACACGCTGAGACCGCAACGAAAAGGCGGCCATCGGCCGCCTTTTCGTTACGCGGCTGCCGGATCCGGCGTGATCAAGCCCGGCCGCTGGCCGACTTGCGCACGATCAGCATCGCCAGCTCCAGCGACTGCTCGTAGTTCAGGCGCGGATCGACCATCGACTTGTAGGCACGATCGAGGTCGCTTTCGGACAGGTCGCGGGCGCCGCCCATGCATTCGGTGACGTCCTCGCCGGTCAGTTCCAGATGCACGCCGCCGAGCCGGGTGCCGGCCGCCGCGTGGATGTCGAACGCCTGCTCCAGCTCGCCGCGGATGTTGTCGAAGCGGCGGGTCTTGTGGCCGTTCGAGGTGCTCTCGGTGTTGCCATGCATCGGATCGGCCACCCACAGCACGCGCCGGCCCTCACGCTTCACCGCGTCCAGCAGCGGCGGCAACGCGGCCGCGACCTTCGCATTGCCCATACGGTGGATCAGGGTCAGCCGGCCCGGCTCGTCGTCCGGATTCAGCGCATCGATCAGCGGCAGCAACTGCCCGGGCGTCACCGAGGGGCCGACCTTCACCGCCACCGGATTGCGGATGCCGCGGAAATACTCCACGTGCGCGCCGTCCAGCGCCGCCGTGCGCATGCCGATCCACGGGAAGTGGGTGGACAGGTTGAACCAGCCGGGATGGCGCGGCACCTGGCGGGTCAGCGCCTGCTCGTAGTGCAGCAGCAGTGCCTCGTGCGAGGTGAAGAAATCCACCTTGGAGAAACCGGCGATCGGGCCGGCCAGGGTTTCCATGAAACGCAGCGAGTCACCGATGGCGGCGACCATCTGGCGGTACTCGGCAGCGAGTGGTGAATGCTCGACCCAGGCCAGGTCCCAGTATTCCGGATGGTGCAGGTCGGCGAAGCCGCCGTCGATCAGCGCGCGCACGAAGTTCATGGTCAGCGCGGAATGCGCATGCGCCTGGATCAGCCGTTGCGGATCCGGACGACGCGCCTCGGCGGTGAATGCCGGGCTGTTGACCACGTCGCCGCGAAAGCTCGGCAGCGTCACGCCATCATGCGTCTCGGTGTCGGCCGAACGCGGCTTGGCGTACTGCCCGGCGAAACGACCCACCCGCAGCACCGGCTTCTTCAGTCCATGCACCAGCACCAGGCTCATCTGCAGCAGCACCTTCAGCCGGTTCGAGATCACCGGGCTGGTGCAGTCGGCGAAGCTCTCCGCGCAGTCGCCGCCCTGCAGCAGGAAACGGCTGCCCTCCTGCGCCTCGGCCAGTGCCTGCTTCAGCGCCAGCACTTCCCACGAGGTCACCAGCGGCGGCAACTGCGCAAGCTGGGCGCCGGCGGCGGCCAGTTCGACCGCATCATCGTAATGCGGCTGCTGCAGCGCCACGCGCCGCTGCCACGAATCGGGGGCCCAGTCGGCGGGGGCACGGAAGTTCGACATGGCGGGATTCATCGCGCGGTCCTGGATGGCAACCCGGGGCTTCACTTTGCCGGAGACCGGCGCCGTGCCGCCGCGATCGCCAGCACGGCCAGCGCGACGTACCACAGCAGGGTCCAGGCCGGCATCGGCAGGCCGAGGATCGGCTCGACCTTGGCGCATTCGCCCGAACCGGTGAAGACCAGCTTCAGCATCCTGGAGAACGGGAACGCGTCCAGCATGTAACCGAGGCCGGGACCGCAGGAAGGCACCTGGTCGGCCGGCAGGGTCTGCAGCCAGAGGTGGCGACCGGCGGTGACGATGCCACCCACCGCGCCGACCAGCACCAGCCCCGCATAGGCCCAGCGAACGTTGCCGCGCGGCGCGTGCAGGCCACCCAGCAGGAAGAACAGCGCCATGAACAGGAACGCGATGCGCTGGAAGACGCACAGCGGGCACGGTGTCATGCCCAGCCCGTATTCGGCGTACAAGGCAAAGCCGAGCAGGCCTGCGCAGAGCAGAAAGCCGACGAGGTAACTGACACGGTACGACCAGTGGAATGGATTCATGATGGATTGTTGCGTTGCGGAACCCGTGACATTACCGCTTCGCCGGGACGCTGTCAGCAGGCACAGGCCATCAGGCCGCAAGGTGCGGGGCGACAAGGCCCACAGACGCGAAAACCCGGCAGGTTACCCGGCCGGGTTTTCGTGTCTGGACGTCTGCACATCCGGGCGGACCGGTCGCGGCTCCCGCCTTATTCGGCGTCGACGGCCTCGACCTGCGGGCGACCGACCAGCTCGACGTACGCCATCGGCGCGTTGTCGCCGTCGCGGAAGCCGCACTTCAGGATGCGCAGGTAGCCGCCGGGGCGTTCCTTGTAGCGCGGGCCCAGCTCGACGAACAGCTTGCCCACCGCTTCCTTGTCGCGCAGGCGCGAGAAGGCGAGGCGGCGATTGGCCACGCCATCGGTCTTGGCCAGGGTGATCAGCGGCTCGGCCACGCGGCGAAGTTCCTTCGCCTTCGGCAGGGTGGTGCGGATCAGCTCGTGCTTGAACAGCGACGAAGCCATGTTCTTGAACATCGCCTCGCGGTGGCTGCTGGTCCGGTTGAACTTGCGTCCGGATTTCATGTGGCGCATGACGAAACTCTCTCTGGTCTGTTGTTATGAAAAACCGGCACCTGTGTCCGGCTTCCCGCGGTTGCCCGCTGTTCCAGGCCCTCTCAAAACGGGCTCTGGTGAGACGTGCGGCCATGAATGGCCGTCTGATGCTTTGGCGACCAGAGGTCGCTTGGAAGGCCAAACCGGCCTTCCATCGGGCAGTCAAGGCGACTGCTCCAAATTCGCAGCCCGGGGGCGGCGAGCCCGGCGGAACGGCCAGATGGCGTCCGCCGGTTCGTGACTGCGGCGGCGATCGGAAGATCGCCGCCGCAACAACATCAACCCAGCTGCATGCCGTGCGACAGGCCCGGCGGCGGCCAGTTCTCAAGTTTCATGCCGAGTGCGAGACCACGCCCGCCCAGCACGTCCTTGATTTCGGTCAGCGACTTCTTGCCAAGATTCGGCGTCTTCAGCAGCTCGACCTCGGTCTTCTGCACCAGGTCGCCGATGTAGTAGATGCTCTCGGCCTTCAGGCAGTTCGCCGAACGCACGGTGAGCTCCAGATCGTCGATCGGGCGCAGCAGCAGCGGATCGAAACCGCTCTTCTCCGCCTTGTCGGTGGCGCTCTCGCGACGCGAGAAGTCACCGAACACGGACAGCTGGTCGTTGATGATCTCGGCGGCCTTGCGCACAGCGTCCTCGGCGCCGATGGTGCCGTTGGTCTCGATGTCCAGCACCAGCTTGTCGAGGTTGGTGCGCTGCTCGACGCGAGCGGCGTCCACTTCGTAGGCCACGCGCAGCACCGGCGCGAACGACGCGTCCAGCTGCAGGCGACCGATCGGACGCGCTTCGTCGTCCGGATGCTGGCGCGCGCTGGCCGGCTGGTAGCCGACGCCGCGACGCACCTTCAGGCGCATGTTGAGCGCGATGTCCTTGGTCAGGTGGCAGATCACGTGCTCGGGGTTGATGATCTCCACCGAGTGGTCGACGACGATGTCGCCGGCCGTGACCACGCCCTTGCCCTTCTTGGACAGGGTCAGGGTGACCTCATCGCCACTGTGCTGACGGATCGCCACGTCCTTGAGGTTCAGCAGGACTTCGATCACGTCCTCCTGCAGGCCTTCCAGGGTGGTGTACTCGTGCAGCACGCCATCGATTTCGACCTCGACGATGGCGCTACCGGGGATCGAGGAGAGCAGCACGCGACGCAGCGCGTTGCCCAGGGTGTGGCCAAAGCCACGCTCGAGCGGCTCGACCACCACCTTGGCGCGGTTGGCCCCGAGCTGTTCGACGCTGAGGCCACGCGGCCGCAGCACACTAGTTGACGAAACTGCCATGCAGAGCTCCGGTAAAATTACTTCGAGTAAAGCTCGACGATCAGGGCTTCATTGATGTCGGACGGCAGATCACCGCGATCCGGCACCGACTTGAACGTGCCTTCAAACTTCTTGGCGTCGACTTCGACCCAGATCGGGCGCAGATCCATGGTGTCGAACACGGTCGCCGCTTCCTGCACGCGCAACTGGGTGCGTGCGCGCTCGGTCAGCGCGATAGCGTCGCCCGGGCGAACCTGGTACGAAGGAATGTTCACCTTCTTGCCGTTCACCAGGATCGCCTTGTGGGCGACCAGCTGGCGGGCCTGGGCGCGGGTGACCGCAAAGCCCATGCGATAGACGACGTTGTCCAGGCGGCTTTCAAGCAGGCGCAGCAGGTTCTCGCCGGTGTTGCCCTTGAGGGTCGACGCCTTGGCGTAGTAGTTGCTGAACTGGCGCTCGAGCACACCATAGATACGCTTGACCTTCTGCTTCTCACGCAGCTGCACGGCGTAGTCGGACATGCGCATGCGCTTGTTCGCGCCATGCTGGCCGGGCTTGTTTTCCAGCTTGCACTTGGAATCCAGCGCACGCGCCGGGCTCTTCAGGCTGAGATCTGCACCCTCACGACGGGCGAGCTTGCAGGTAGCTCCACGATAACGGGCCATGGGTATGCTCCTTAGACTCGACGCTTCTTGGGGGGACGGCAGCCGTTGTGCGGAATCGGCGTGACATCGATGATGTTGAGCACCTTGTAGCCCAACGCGTTCAGTGAACGCACGGCCGACTCGCGACCCGGGCCCGGGCCCTTGATGCGCACTTCGACCGTCTTTACGCCGTAGTCACCTGCAGCGCGGCCGGCTTTCTCGGCGGCTACCTGGGCAGCGAACGGGGTCGACTTGCGCGAACCGCGGAAACCCGCGCCGCCGGCGGTCGCCCACGACAGGGCATTGCCCTGGCGATCGGTGATGGTGACGATGGTGTTGTTGAAGGAGGCCTGCACGTGGGCCACGGCATCCGTGACAACGCGCTTGATCTTCTTCTTGGTTTTAACCGGCTTAGCCATAATTTTTGAGGCTCTTGGTAATCAGTGCAACCATGGATGGTCGCTTTTTGATCTTCGCGATCAGGGATGATCGCACTGGTTCAATTACTTCTTGATCGCGCGACGGGGACCCTTGCGGGTACGTGCGTTGGTGCGCGTGCGCTGACCGCGCACCGGCAGGCCACGACGATGGCGCAGGCCACGGTAGCAACCCAGATCCATCAGGCGCTTGATGGCCATGCCCACCTCGCGGCGAAGATCGCCTTCGACGGTATACTTGGCGATTTCGTGGCGGATCTTCTCCACCTCGCCTTCACTGAGGGACTTGATCTGGGTGGTGGGAACCACGCCAGCATCCACGCAGACCTTCCTGGCCCGGCTGCGGCCGATACCGTAAATGCTCTGCAGACCGACCCAGACATGCTTCTGGACCGGCAAATTGACACCCGCGATGCGCGCCATGATGTACTTTCTCCGATGCGTTTCTTGCGCGGTAAACGCGCAATTCTAACCTGAATTACCCTGACTGGAAAGCCCTGCGACACCAAGGTGTCGCCAGCTTCCGACTTCGACCAACTACTCTCGCCCCAGCAGCCACTAGTTGCGACGGAGATTGGCCTTCTTGAGCAGACTTTCGTACTGGTGACTGACCAGGTGCGCCTGTACCTGCGCCGTGAAGTCCATCACCACCACCACCACGATCAGCAGCGACGTGCCACCGAAATAGAACGGTACGTGCCAGGCGCTCTGCATGAACGACGGCACCAGACAGACCAGCACCAGGTACAGCGCACCGACACCGGTCAGACGCGTCATTACCGCATCGATGTAGCTGGCCGTGGCCTTGCCCGGGCGAATGCCTGGAATCAGCGCACCCGACCGCTTGAGGTTGTCCGCGGTCTCGTCGGCGTTGAACACGATCGCCGTGTAGAAGAACGCGAAACCGATCACCAATACCGAAAACACGGTTTCATACAACGGATTGCCCGGGCTCAGCGCCTGGGTCAGATCCTGCAGCCAGCGCGACTGCTGGCCAGTGCTGAACCAGCTCACCGCGGTCGCCGGGAACATCAGCAGACTGGAAGCGAAGATCGGCGGAATCACGCCCGACATGTTGATCTTCAGCGGCAGGTTGGAACTCTGGTTCATGTAGGCCTTCTGCCCACCAGAACGCCGCGCGTAGTTCACCGTGATGCGCCGCTGGGCGCGCTCCATGAACACCACGAAGGCAGTCACCAGCAGCGCCAGGCCAAACACCATCAGCAACTTGATCAGCGACAATTCACCGTTGCTGGCCATGCCCAGAGTGTGCACCACCGCCCCCGGCAGACCGGCGACGATACCGGCGAAGATCAGCAGCGAGATGCCGTTGCCGATGCCGCGCTCGGTCATCTGCTCGCCCAGCCACATCAGGAACATGGTGCCGGCGGTAAGCCCGACCACGGAGGAGAAGACGAAGCCGAAGCCCGGCGTATAGACCACCGGTGCACCACCGGCAGCCACCTGCCCCTGCAACGCCACCGCAATGCCGAACGACTGGAACGCCGCCAAAGCCACCGTGGCATAGCGCGTATACATCGTCATCTTGCGCTTGCCGGCCTCGCCTTCCTTGCGCAGGCTCTGCAGACTCGGCACCACCGCGCCCATCATCTGGAACACGATCGATGCCGAGATGTACGGGATCACGCCCAGCGCGAATACCGAGAAGCGCGCCAGCGCACCACCCGAGAACATGTTGAACATGTCCATCAGGCCGTTGCCGTTGACCAGGTTGGTCATCGCCTCCGGATTGACGCCCGGAACCGGAATGAACGAACCGAGCCGGAACACCACCAGCGCACCGATCACGAAGAAGATGCGTTGGCGAAGCTCCGTCAGCTTGCCGAGCTTGCCGAGTGCATTGCCCTTGGCTGCTGCCACCTGATTACTCCACGCTGCCGCCGGCAGCCTCGATGGCTGCCTTGGCGCCGGCGGTAGCCAGCAGACCGGACAACTTCACCGCGCGACCGATTTCACCCTTGAGGACAACCTTGACCTTCTTCGCGCGGCTGTTGATCAGGCCAGCCTGATGCAGCGCCACGACGTCGATCACGTCACCCTTGAGCTGGGCCAGCTGATACAGGAACACTTCCTGGCTCTCGGCCTGCTTCTTCGAGCGGAAACCGATCTTCGGCATCCGGCGATTCAGCGGCATCTGGCCGCCCTCGAAGCCGTACTTGTGGGTACCACCCGCGCGGGCATGCTGACCTTTGTGGCCGCGACCGGCAGTCTTGCCCATGCCCGAACCGATACCGCGACCGACGCGTAGACGCGTCTTGTGCGAACCGGCGGCCGGCTTGATGTCATTCAGACGCATGATGCTTACTCCTCGACCCGGACCAGGTAATAGACCGTGTTGATCAGGCCACGCACCTGCGGGCTGTCCTTCAGTTCACGGACGTCGTTGATCTTGCCCAGACCCAGCGCCTTGACACTGAGACGGTGACGCGCCTGCACGCCACGCAGGCCTTTGACCAGGCGCACGCGCACGGTCTTGTCGGCGGATTGCTGAGACTTAGCCATTGCCGAGCACCTCATCCAGGGTCTTGCCACGCTTGGCGGCGATCTTCTTGGGCGAGGCAACTGCCTGCAGGCCCTTGATGGTCGCGCGCACCAGGTTGATCGGGTTGCGCGAGCCGACCGCCTTGGCCAGCACGTTCTTCACGCCAACCACTTCCAGCACGGCACGCATGGCGCCGCCGGCAATCACGCCGGTACCCTCGGAAGCCGGCTGCATGTAGACGCGCGCCGCACCGTGGTTGGCCTTAATGGCGTACCACAGGGTGCCGTTGTTCAGCTCGATGTTCACCATCTGGCGGCGGGCACGCTCCATGGCCTTGGAGATGGCCACCGGCACTTCACGCGCCTTGCCATAGCCGAAGCCGACCTTGCCCTCGCCGTCACCGACCACGGTCAGCGCGGTGAAGCTCATCTGGCGGCCACCCTTGACGGTCTTGGCCACGCGGTTGACGGCGATCAGCTTCTCGAGCAAGCCGTCCGAATTTTCGCGATCGTTAGAAGACATGTTCTTTTCCATGTGCCCGGCAAGACCGGGACTTTTACTTGCGGCTGAGCCGCTTGGAGTTGTAGGTGACGCGACGGAAATCAGGACGATGTCCCGACCCGGTGTTACTTAGAATTTCAGGCCCGCTTCGCGTGCAGCATCGGCCAGCGCCTTGATGCGACCGTGATAGCGGAAGCCGGAACGATCGAATGCAACGGCTTCGATACCCGCCGCCATCGCGCGCTCGGCGACTGCCTTGCCCACAGCCGCCGCAGCGGTCAGGTTCTTGGTGCCCTTGAGGCCCTCGGCGACCGACTTCTGCACGGTGGAGGCAGCTGCCACCACATTTAGGCCGGAGGCATCGAACACCTGCGCGTAGATGTGCTGACCGGTGCGATGCACCGACAGACGCGCCACGGCCAGCTTGCGGATGTGGCTGCGGGTGGACTTGGCGCGGCGCAGGCGATTTTCGTTCTTGTTCATCATGATGTCTCCAGAAAGCGGATTGGCTGGTATGAGCGGCTCTTTTGAAGAGTCCGGCCATGGATGGCCGGTCTTCGCGGAGGGACCCGCATCAAGCCTTCTTGGCTTCCTTCAAGGTGATCTTCTCGCCGGCATAACGCACGCCCTTGCCCTTGTAGGGCTCCGGCGGACGGAAGCCGCGAATCTTGGCTGCAACCTGGCCCACCGCCTGCTTGTCCGCGCCCTTGATCAGGATCTCGGTCTGCGACGGGGTTTCGATGCTGATGCCTTCCGGCGCATCGAACACCACCGGGTGGGAGAAACCCAGGCTCAAGTTCAGCGACTTGCCCTGCATCGAGGCGCGGTAACCGACGCCGACCAGCTCGAGCTTGCGCTCGTAACCGCCGAATACACCGGTGACCATGTTGGACAGCAGCGCGCGGGCGGTACCGCCGAACTTGTCGTCGGCGCCGTCGACGAGACTGACGTTCGCCACGCCATTGTCCACGGCGATGCTGACACCCGGCAGGTGATGCACGGACAGCGTACCCTTCGGGCCCTTCACGGAGATACCGTCGTTACCGACCGTCAGCTCGACACCCTTGGGCAGGGAAATGGGTTGTTTGGCAACACGTGACATCGACAGACTCCTTATGCCACTTGGCCGATGACTTCGCCGCCCAGACCCTTGGCGCGGGCCTGCGCGTCGGTCAGCAGACCGGCGGAAGTCGAAATGATCGAGATACCCAGGCCACCCAGGATCTTCGGCAGCTCGTCCTTGCCGCGATAGACGCGCAGGCCGGAGCGGCTGACACGGGAAATGCGCTCGATGGCCGGCTGGCCCTCGAAATACTTGAGCTTGATCTCGAGCACCGGCTTGCCTTCCTCGGCGGAAGTCTTGGCGTCGAGGATGTAGCCCTCGTTCTTGAGAAGGTTGGCGATCGCCAACTTCAGTTTCGACGACGGCATACGCACGGTCGGCTTGCCCATGGCCTGGGCATTGCGGACGCGCGTGAACAGATCGGCGATGGGATCAGTCATGCTCATGAAAACATCCTTCAGAGTGCACCGATATCCGATAAAACCGGAAATCAATCAGATTGTGAGCTGCCATGGACAGCAGCCTGCCTTGCGCAGACCGCTGACTATATCAGCAATTTCAGGTTTTAGCGAATTTCGATGCGATAAGTCGCATCAGCGGCTGCCTGGCGGCAGCTCGGTGAGTCGCTCGCGGCACATGCGTGCCTCGAAACAACTCCGGCTTGGGTAATTACCAGCTTGCCTTGCGCAGACCCGGCACGTCGCCGCGCATGGTCGCTTCACGCAGCTTGTTGCGACCCAGGCCGAACTTGGCGTAGACGGCACGCGGGCGACCGGTCAACGCGCAGCGGGTGCGCTGGCGCACCGGGCTGGCATCGCGCGGCAACTTCTGCAGTTTGGACTGGGCGGCCATCTTCTCCTCGTAGGAGGCGCTGGGGCTCAGCACGATCGCCTTCAGCTCGGCACGCCTGGTGGCGAACTTCTGGACGAGTTTGGTCCGCTTGATGTCGCGGTTGACCATCGAGGTCTTTGCCATGGGTATCTCTCGCGTCTATCAGTTGCGGAACGGGAAGCTGAACGCGGCCAGCAGGGCCTTCGCTTCTTCGTCGGTCTTGGCGGTGGTGGTGATGGAGATATCCATGCCACGCAACGCATCGACCTGGTCGAAGTCGATCTCAGGGAAAATGATCTGTTCCTTGATACCGAAGTTGTAGTTGCCACGGCCGTCGAAGGCCTTGCCCGAAACACCGCGGAAGTCGCGCACGCGCGGCAGCGAGATGTTGATCAGGCGATCGAGGAACTCGAACATCTGTGCACGGCGCAGGGTGACCTTGCAGCCGATCGGCCAGCCGTCGCGGATCTTGAACGAGGCCACGGAGACGCGGGCCTTGGTCGTGATCGGCTTCTGGCCGGAGATCTTGGCCATGTCGGCCACGGCGTTCTCGAGCACCTTTTTGTTGCCCGCAGCTTCACCCACGCCCATGTTCAGCGTGATCTTGGTGATGCGGGGAACCTGCATCACGTTCTGGTAGCCGAACTGCTCGGTGAGCTTCGGCACTACCTGCTCTTTGTAGAAATTTTCAAGGCGGGTCATGATCGTGATTCCTTACGCGTCCACGACCTCGCCAGTCGAACGGAACACGCGGACCTTGCGCCCATCAGCGAGCGTTTTGGTGCCGACGCGTTCACCCTTGTTCGTGGCGGGGTTGAACAGCTGCACATTGGAGAGATGGATCGAGGCTTCACGCTCGACGATGCCGCCAGCCTGGTTGGCCTGGGGGTTCGGCTTGGTGTGGCGCTTGACCAGATTCACGTTGGAGACGAACACGCGCTCGCCTGCAACACGCAGCACATCGCCGCGCTGACCCTTGTTCTTGCCGGTGATCACGAGGACCTGATCACCCTTGCGGATACGGTTCATTGTCTTGACTCCGCTCAGAGCACTTCGGGCGCAAGCGAGACGATCTTCATGAACTTCTCGCTGCGCAGCTCGCGGGTAACCGGCCCGAAAATACGGGTGCCGATCGGCTCGAGCTTGTTGTTGAGGAGCACCGCTGCATTGCCGTCGAAACGGATCAGCGAGCCATCGGGACGACGCACACCCTTGGCGGTACGTACCACCACGGCGTTGTAAACCTCGCCCTTCTTCACCTTGCCGCGGGGAATCGCATCCTTCACGGTGACCTTGATCACGTCACCGATCGCGGCGTAACGGCGCTTGGAGCCGCCGAGCACCTTGATGCACATCAGTTCCTTCGCGCCGCTGTTGTCTGCTGCGGAAAGCGTGCTTTGCATCTGGATCATGTCTGCACCCTCCCTTAGACGTTGGCGCGCGTGATGATTTCAACCACGCGGTGATGTTTGGTCTTGGACAACGGACGGCACTCCGCGATACGCACGAGGTCGCCCTCGTTGGCACCCAGGTCGTCCTGCGCATGCAGCTTGGTCGACCGGCGGATGATCTTGCCGAGCAGCCAGTGCTGCTCCTGGCGCTCGACCAGGACGGTGACCGTCTTGTCCATCTTGTTGCTGGTGACGCGGCCCTCGAGGGTGCGCGTCTGCTTCTTGTTGTCGCTCATGTCGGCCGTCCCTTACTTCTTGCCGCCGAGCACGAACTTCGTGCGGGCGATGTCACGCCGAACGCGGCGGAGCTGGTGCGGCTGAGTGAGCTGGCCGGAACCCTTTTGCATGCGCAGGTTGAACTGCTCCTTGCGCAGGTCCAGCAGGTGCTGCTGCAGCTCTTCGGCCGACTGGTTGTTGATATCTTTGCTGGCCATCACATCACCGCCCGGGTCACGAACTGGGTCTGCACCGAGAGCTTGGCGGCGGCCAGGCGGAACGCCTCGCGCGCCGTCGGCTCGTCGACGCCCTCGATTTCATAGAGCATGCGGCCGGGCTGGATCGGAGCGACCCAGAACTCGACGCCGCCCTTGCCCGCGCCCATGCGGACTTCGATCGGCTTCTTGGTGATCGGCTTGTCCGGGAACACGCGGATCCACAACTTGCCGCCACGCTTGACGAAGCGGGTGATGCAACGACGGGCCGCCTCGATCTGGCGCGCGGTGAGCGCACCATGCGTGGTCGCCTTCAGGCCGTACTCGCCAAAGCTGACGAGGTTGGAGCACTGGGCCAGGCCATCGTTACGGCCCTTGAACTGCTTGCGGTACTTGGTTCGCTTGGGTTGCAACATGGCAACTCTCCTTACTTCGCCGACCGCTCGCGACGGCCTTCGCCATCACGACGCGGTTCACGATCACGACGGCCTTCGCCACCCTCGCGGCGCGACGGCGCCGGCGACTCGTCCTTCGACTCCTGGCCAATCTGGGTCAGGTCGAAGATCTCGCCCTTGTTGACCCACACCTTGATGCCGATGATGCCGTAGGTGGTGCTCGCCTCGGCAAAACCGTAGTCGATGTCGGCACGCAGCGTGTGCAGCGGCACGCGACCTTCGCGGGCCCACTCGGAACGGGCGATCTCGGCGCCGTTCAGGCGGCCGGACACGTTGATCTTGATGCCCAGCGCGCCCAGGCGCATCGCGTTGCCGACCGAGCGCTTCATCGCGCGACGGAACATGATGCGGCGCTCCAGCTGCTGCGCGATCGACTCGGCCACCAGCTGCGCGTCAATCTCCGGCTTGCGCACTTCGTTGACGTTGATGTGCGTCGGGACGCCCATCATGTCGCTGACTTCCTTGCGCAGCTTCTCGATATCCTCGCCCTTCTTGCCGATCACCACGCCCGGGCGGGCAGTGTGGATCGTCACGCGCGCGGTCTTGGCCGGGCGCTCGATCTGGATCTTCGAGATGCCGGCGGCAGCCAGCTTCTTCTTCAGCATGTCGCGGACCTTGATATCGGCCACGAGATACTTGGCGTAATCGCCCTTGTTGGCGAACCACTTCGAGTTCCAGTCCTTGGCAATGCCGAGGCGGATACCGGTGGGATGAACTTTATGACCCATCGTCTATGTCCCCGGTCAGTTACCAACAACCACAGTGATGTGGCTGGTGCGCTTGAGAATGCGCGAACCGCGGCCTTTGGCGCGGGCATACATGCGCTTCATCGCCGGACCTTCGTCGACGAAGATGCTGGCCACCTTCAGCTCGTCGACATCCGCGCCGAGATTGTTCTCGGCGTTGGCGACGGCCGACAGCAGCACCTTGCGGACAAGGTGCGCGGCCTTCTTGTTGGTGTAGGTGAGCACGTCGCTGGCCCGGCCCACGGGAAGACCGCGGACCAGATCAGCCACCAGGCGTGCCTTTTGCGCCGAGATGCGGGCGCCGCGCAGGATCGCTTTGGCTTCAGTGCTCATCACTTGCCCTTCTTGTCGCCGACATGGCCTTTGAACGTACGGGTCACCGCGAACTCGCCGAGCTTGTGCCCGACCATGTTCTCGTTGATCAGGACGGGCACGTGCTGGCGGCCGTTGTGGATGGCGATGGTCAAGCCGACCATTTCCGGCAGGATCATCGAGCGGCGCGACCAGGTCTTGATCGGGCGCTTGTTGTTGGCGGAAACCGCAGCTTCCACCTTCTTCGCGAGGTGAAGGTCGACGAACGGACCTTTCTTCAGAGAACGCGGCATGTCGGCTTCCTGTTACTTGGTACGACGACGCACGATGAACTGCTGCGTGCGCTTGTTGTTACGGGTCTTGTAACCCTTGGCCGGCGTGCCCCACGGGCTGACCGGATGACGACCGCCAGAAGTCTTGCCTTCACCACCACCGTGCGGGTGGTCGACCGGGTTCATCACCACGCCGCGAACGGTCGGGCGAATGCCTACCCAGCGCTTGGCGCCGGCCTTGCCCAGCTTCTTCAGGCTGTGCTCGCCGTTGCCGACTTCGCCGATGGTGGCGCGGCAATCGACCGAGACGCGGCGCATCTCGCCGGAGCGCAGACGCAGCGTGGCGTAACCGGACTCGCGGGCGACCAGCTGCACCGAGGCACCAGCGCTGCGGGCGATCTGCGCGCCCTTGCCGGGGCGCAGCTCGATGCAATGGATCGTGCTGCCCATCGGAATGTTGCGCAGCTGCAGGCAGTTGCCGGCCTTGATCGGCGCATCGCGGCCGGATACCAGACGATCGTCCACCTGCACGCCCTTCGGCGCGATGATGTAACGACGCTCACCGTCGGCGTAGCACAGCAGCGCGATGTGCGCAGTGCGGTTCGGATCGTATTCGATGCGCTCGACGCGGGCGGCAATGCCTTCCTTGTCGCGCTTGAAATCGATGATGCGGTAATGCTGCTTGTGACCGCCACCGCGATGACGCACGGTGATGCGACCGTGGTGATTGCGACCACCGGTACGGGACTGCGACTCGGTCAACGCCGCGTACGGCGCGCCCTTGTACAGGCCTTCCGTCTTGACGCTGACTGCGTCGCGACGACCCGGCGAGGTCGGCTTGTGGTTGATTAGTGCCATCTCTCAGAACTCCTGGCTCAGGCCTTGGCGGACACGTCGATGGTCTGACCATCGGCGAGGCGCACATAGGCCTTGCGCTTGCCCTGGCGGCTGCCAGCGCGTTGACGGAAGGCTTTGACCTTGCCTTTGGTGTTGACGAGGTTCACCTGTTCGACCTTGACGTCGAACAGCTTCTCCACGGCAGCGCGGACATCGGCCTTGGTCGCTGCAGGGGCGACCACGAATACATACTGGTTATGCTCGGCCAAGCGCGCCGATTTCTCGGAGATGTGCGGTGCGCGCAGCGTGTCGAGAATGCGTTCGTTGTTCATGCCAGCCACTCCTCGACCTTCTTCACGGCGTCAACCGTCATCACCACATGGTCGGAACCGACCAGGCTGACCGGGTTCAGCGCCATCACGTCCAGCACATGGATATACGGGATGTTGCGGGCAGCCAGGAACACCGCCTCGGAGGCGTCTTCCGACACCAGCAGCACGCGACCGGAAACGTCCAGCTCGGCCAGCTTGGCCACCATCGCGGAGGTCTTCGGCGACTCGATGCCGAAGCTCTCGACCACCTTCAGGCGGCCCTGGCGGGCCAGCTCGGAGAAGATCGAGCGGATCGCGACGCGGTATGCCTTGCGGTTGACCTTCTGCTCGTAGCTGCGCGGCTTGGCGGCAAACGTGACACCACCGCCGACGAAGATCGGCGCACGGTAGTCACCGTGACGGGCGCCACCACCCTTCTGCTTCTTGAACTTCTTGGTGGTGCCGGACATCTCGCCACGCGACAGCTGCGCCTTGGTACCGGCGCGACCGGCCGCCTGGTAGGCAACCACAACCTGATGAACCAGGGCCTTCTTGTACTCGCCGCCGAACACTTCGTCCGACACGCTGAGCGGCTTGGCGCCAATGACATTCAATTCCATGGCGACTCTCCTCAACCCTTGGTCGTCGGGCGGATGATGACGTCGCCACCGGTTGCACCCGGCACCGCGCCCTTCACCGCAATCAGGTGACGCTCGGCGTCGACCTTGACCACTTCCAGCCCTTGCGCCGAACGGCGCACGGCACCCATGTGACCGGCCATCTTCTTGCCCGGAAACACGCGACCCGGCGTCTGGCGCTGACCGATGGAGCCCGGTGCGCGATGCGACAGCGAGTTACCGTGGGTGGCGTCACCCATCTTGAAGTTCCAGCGCTTGATGGTGCCCTGGAAGCCCTTGCCCTTGGACACGCCGGCGACATCGACGATCTGGCCGACGGAGAACACGTCGTCTGCCTTGATCTCGGCGCCCACTTCGTACTTGCCGAGATCCTCGGCAGCCACGCGGAATTCCCACAGACCACGACCCGGCTCAACCTTGGCCTTCGCGTAGTGGCCCTTCAGCGGCTGCGTCAGCAGATTCGCGCGCTTGCTGCCCGCGGAAACCTGGACGGCGCTGTAGCCATCATTATCATCCGTCTTCACCTGGGTCACGCGGTTCGGCGTCGCTTCAATCAGCGTCACCGGAATCGAGCGGCCATCTTCAGTGAAGAGTCGGCTCATGCCGCATTTGCGGCCAACCAATCCGATACTCATCTTCGTATCCTGTCTGTCGCTCAACCGAGCTTGATCTGAACATCGACGCCAGCGGCGAGATCAAGCTTCATGAGCGCGTCCACGGTCTTGTCGTTCGGGTCGACGATATCGAGCACACGCTTGTGGGTACGGGTCTCGTACTGGTCGCGTGCATCCTTGTCGACGTGCGGCGACGTCAGAATGGTGTAACGCTCGATCTTGGTCGGAAGCGGAATCGGGCCGAGTACCGTGGCACCCGTGCGCTTTGCCGTCTCGACGATCTCGCTGGCAGAGCGGTCGATCAGTCGATGATCGTACGCTTTCAGCCGAATCCGAATCTTCTGGTTCGCCATAACCGTGTCCTGTTGTCTAAAGAACGTCATGTGAAACGAAGCGGCTTCTCACCGCCCCGCACTACCTTTTGCCACTGCATCGGCGCCGCGCGGTGAACTGCGTGACCCCTCTGAAAAACGCCAGGCGAGCAACGGTACGCTCGCCTGGCACAATCCGGAATCTCGCGCAAAACGACGTGTCGACAGGGCTTGCCCTGTGATCACGTCAACTTGCGAGGGCCTATCCTCGGCCAGCGAACTCGAAGCACATCCTGCGCCTCATTTCGCGGTAGGTCGGCCAAAACATGTCTGGCCGACGAGTGAGCTGCCAAGTGTACCGACAAAACTTCAATTAGTGAAGGGGGTATAAACGCACCCTGCCAAACCGTTTCGTTCAGCAGAGCCGTCCCTGGCCCGACCCGACGTTGACCGGTGCGGCAGCACTCGGTTCAACGGCGGGAATTATTGCGGCACGAAGTGCCGCAATAACCTTTTACTTGATGACCTTGGCCACTACGCCGGCGCCGACGGTGCGGCCGCCTTCGCGAATGGCGAAACGCAGGCCTTCGTCCATCGCGATCGGGTGGATCAGGCTCACCACCATCTTCACGTTGTCGCCCGGCATCACCATTTCCACGCCTTCCGGCAGCTGGCAGGCGCCGGTCACGTCGGTCGTGCGGAAATAGAACTGCGGACGGTAACCCTTGAAGAACGGCGTATGACGGCCACCCTCGTCCTTCGACAGCACGTAGACTTCGGCTTCGAAATCGGTGTGCGGGGTGATCGTGCCCGGCTTGGCCAGCACCTGGCCACGCTCCACGTCGTCACGCTTCAGGCCGCGCAGCAGCAGACCGGCATTGTCGCCCGCCTGACCCTGGTCCAGCAGCTTGCGGAACATTTCCACGCCGGTCACGGTCGTCTTCTGCGTGTCGCGGATGCCGACCACTTCGATTTCGTCACCGACCTTGATGATTCCGCGCTCGATACGACCGGTCACCACGGTACCGCGGCCCGAGATCGAGAACACGTCTTCCACCGGCATCAGGAACGGCTTGTCGATCGCACGTACCGGCTCCGGGATGTAGCTGTCCAGCGCGTCCACCAGCTTGATGATCGCCGGCACGCCGATCTCGCTCTGATCACCTTCCAGCGCCTTCAGCGCCGAACCGTGGATGATCGGCGTGTCGTCGCCCGGGAAGTCGTACTTGCTGAGCAACTCGCGCACTTCCATCTCGACCAGCTCGAGCAGCTCGGCGTCGTCGACCATGTCCGCCTTGTTCAGGAACACCACGATGTACGGCACGCCGACCTGACGGCTCAGCAGGATGTGCTCGCGCGTCTGCGGCATCGGGCCATCGGCGGCCGAGCACACCAGGATCGCGCCGTCCATCTGCGCCGCACCGGTGATCATGTTCTTCACGTAGTCGGCATGGCCCGGGCAGTCCACGTGCGCGTAGTGGCGGATCGGCGACTCGTATTCCACGTGCGCCGTCGAGATCGTGATGCCGCGCGCCTTCTCTTCCGGCGCCGCGTCGATCGCGCTGTAATCCTTGAACTCGCCACCGAAGCGCTCCGCGCCGACCTTCGTCAGCGCTGCCGTCAGCGTCGTCTTGCCGTGATCCACGTGACCAATCGTGCCGACGTTGACATGCGGCTTGGTGCGTTCGAATTTACCCTTTGCCATGACCCTGACCTCTAGAAAGAACTTGGTTAATTAGTGCGGCCATGAAAGGCCGCTTTTTGATCTACGCGATCCAGGAACCGATCGCACTAATTAAGCGTGGAAAAGCTGGCCCTGTCAGGCCTTCTTCATGACCTGCTCGGCGATGTTGTTCGGCGCCTCGGCGTAATGGTCGAATTCCATCGTGAAGGTGGCACGCCCCTGGGTCAGCGAGCGAATCGTGGTCGCATAGCCGAACATCTCGCCCAGCGGAACCATCGCGTCGATGGTCTTGCCCGACGGCGTGTCGTCCTGGCCCTGGAGCAGGCCGCGACGACGACTCATGTCACCCATCACGTCACCCACATACTCTTCCGGGGTCACGACCTCGACCTTCATGATCGGCTCAAGCAGCACCGGGCTCGCCTTCGCGAAGCCTTGCTTGAACGCCATCGAGGCGGCCAGCTTGAACGCCATTTCCGACGAGTCGACGTCGTGGTACGAACCGAACACGAGTTTGACCTTTACGCCCACCACCGGGAAGCCGGCCAGCGGACCACTGGTGATGGTCTCGCGCAGGCCCTTTTCGACCGACGGGATGAATTCCTTCGGAATCACGCCACCGGTGATGTCGTTGATGAAGAGGAAGTCGTCCTTCACGGCCGGGTTCTTGCGATCCTCTTCCGTCATCGGCGACAGCTCGATCACGACGTGACCGTACTGACCCTTGCCGCCCGACTGCTTGGCGTGCTTGTAGTCCGACTTGACGTCCGACGAACGGATCGTCTCGCGGTAGGCCACCTGCGGCTTGCCGACGTTCGCCTCGACGTTGAACTCGCGACGCATGCGATCGACCAGGATGTCCAGGTGCAGCTCGCCCATGCCCGAGATGATGGTCTGGCCCGACTCTTCGTCCGTGCGCACGCGGAACGACGGATCCTCCGCGGCCAGACGGCCGAGGGCGATGCCCATCTTTTCCTGGTCCGACTTGGTTTTCGGCTCGACCGCCATCGAGATCACCGGCTCCGGGAACGTCATGCGCTCCAGGGTGATGACGTGATCCTGCGCGCACAGCGTGTCGCCGGTCGTCACGTCCTTCAGGCCGACCGCGGCGGCGATGTCACCGGCACGGACTTCCTTCAGTTCCTGACGCTCGTTCGCGTGCATCTGCAGGATGCGGCCAATGCGCTCCTTCTTGCTCTTGACCGGGTTGTACACGGCGTCGCCGGAGTTCAACGTGCCCGAGTAGACACGGAAGAACGTCAGCGAGCCGACGAACGGGTCGGTCATGATCTTGAACGCGAGCGCGGAGAACGGCGCGGCATCGTCGGCCTTGCGCGTGGCGTCGTGATCGTTCTCGTCGATGCCGGCGACCGGCGGGCGATCGGCGGGCGACGGCAGCAGCTGGACCACCGCGTCGAGCATCGCCTGGACGCCCTTGTTCTTGAACGCGGTGCCGCAGAATACCGGGATGATCTCGTTCGCCAGCGTGCGCTGACGTAGGCCGGCGATGATCTCACCCTCGCTGAGGTCGCCGCCCTCGAGGTACTTGTTCATCAGCTCTTCGGTGGCCTCGGCGGCCGACTCCACCATGAAGCTGTGCGCTTCTGCAGCCTTGTCGGCCAGATTCGCAGGAATGTCCTGGTACTCGAACTTCATGCCCTGGGATTCCATGTCCCAGGTGATCGCCTTCATCTTGAGCAGGTCGACCACGCCCTCAAAGTTGTCTTCGGCGCCGATCGGCACCTGCATCGGCACCGGATGAGCGCCAAGACGAGCCTTCAGCTGGTCGACCACCTTGTCGAAGTTGGCACCGGTGCGATCCATCTTGTTGACGAATGCAAGACGCGGAACCTTGTACTTGTTGGCCTGGCGCCATACGGTCTCGGATTGCGGCTGCACGCCACCGACCGCACACAGCACGAATACCGCGCCGTCGAGCACGCGCAGCGAACGCTCCACCTCGATGGTGAAGTCAACGTGTCCCGGGGTATCGATGATGTTGAAGCGATGCTGCGGCATGGAGCGATCCATGCCGCTCCAGAACGCCGTCGTTGCTGCCGACGTGATGGTGATGCCGCGCTCCTGCTCCTGCTCCATCCAGTCCATCGTGGCCGCACCGTCGTGCACCTCGCCAATCTTGTGGCTGACGCCGGTGTAAAACAGGATGCGCTCCGTGGTGGTGGTCTTGCCGGCATCGATGTGAGCCATGATGCCGAAGTTGCGATAGCGCTCGATGGGAGTGGTGCGTGCCATGGTGTTTACCTGTGCCGGGCTGCCTGCCCTGGATTCACGCAGCCGTCCGGGCTGCTGCATTTATGAAAAGTCCGGCATGGGTGCCGGGTTCTTCTTTGCCGCCTGGACGGCGGCATGAATACTGCTGGTTTGTTCTTCGCCGTCAGGAACGACGACAAAGACAAAAACCATTACCAGCGGTAGTGCGAGAAGGCCTTGTTGGCTTCCGCCATGCGATGCGTCTCTTCGCGCTTCTTGGCGGCGCCACCGCGGCTCTCGGAAGCCTCCAGCAACTCGGCGGCCAGCTTGCGCGGCATCGAGGTCTCGCCACGCTTGCGGGCAGCGTCGATGACCCAGCGCATCGCCAGCGCCATGCGGCGACCCGGACGCACTTCGACCGGCACCTGATAGGTGGCGCCACCGACGCGGCGGGATTTCACCTCGACTGCCGGAGCGATGTTGTTGAGTGCCTTCTCGACCAAGGCCACCGGCTCGGCATTCTTCTCGCCAATGTGCTGCAGCGCACCGTAGACGATGCTCTCGGCGACCGACTTCTTGCCGCTCTTCATCACCATGTTGATGAAGCGGGCGATCAGCTGGCTGCCATGCTTGGGATCCGGCAGGACCAGACGGGCGGGATGTGAACCTTTACGCGACATGTTTTTCGTCCGTTATTTTTGCGGGCATTCCTGCCCGTCGGAAAAACGGCCACCCTGGCCGCACTCTTCAATTGAGATTACTTTTTCGGGCGCTTGGCGCCGTACTTCGAGCGCGACTGGCGACGCTTGGTAACGCCGGCGCAGTCGAGGCTGCCGCGCACCGTGTGGTAACGCACGCCGGGCAGATCCTTGACGCGGCCACCGCGGATCAGCACCACCGAGTGCTCCTGCAGATTGTGCCCTTCGCCACCGATATAGCTGATGACCTCGAAGCCATTGGTCAGGCGCACCTTGGCCACCTTGCGCAGGGCCGAGTTCGGCTTCTTCGGGGTGGTCGTGTAGACGCGCGTGCAGACGCCACGACGCTGCGGGCTGCTCTGCAGGGCGGGCGACCCACTCTTGTAGGTCTTGGGGCTGCGGTTTTTGCGCACCAACTGGTTGACTGTCGTCATGCGAAGCTGTTCCTGAAAACCTGATTCTAAAAACATTAAAGGCAGCCCGAATAAGCTCGGTCTGCCAAGAAGCGGGAATTTAACATGAGCAGCCCGCCATAGGCAAGCCAACGCTCAGCCGTCCTGGACCCGAACACGAGATGCATCCCTGCACCTCATTTCGTATGTCAGCGAGCAATGCCCCGAACGGGTTTACTCGACACCGTTTTCACTACCGGCCGGAGCCTCGGCAAACGAGGCTGCAGGCGTGGAACCGGAAAGAGTCTCCAGTTCCGTGGCGGTCAAACCACCCTGGCGACGACGCGATGCGTGGTACGCCAGACCCGTGCCTGCCGGAATAAGACGGCCGACAATAACATTTTCCTTCAGGCCACGCAAGCTGTCACGCGTTCCGCGAACTGCCGCCTCGGTGAGGACGCGGGTGGTTTCCTGGAACGAGGCCGCCGAGATGAACGACTCAGTCGCCAGCGACGCCTTGGTGATGCCCAGCAGCACCGACTGGTATTCCGCCGGACGTTCGCCCTTGGCCAGCGCACGCTCGTTCTCGCCGTTGATCCGCACGCGCTCGACCTGCTCACCGCGCAGATAATGGCTTTCGCCCGGCTCGACGATCTCGACCTTGCGCAGCATCTGGCGAATGATCGCCTCGATGTGCTTGTCGTTGATCTTCACGCCCTGCAGGCGATACACGTCCTGGATTTCCTTGACCAGGTACGTGGCCAGCGGCTCCACACCGAGCAGGCGCAGGATGTCATGCGGACTCGGCTCGCCGTCGACGACGGTTTCGCCCTTCTCCACGTGCTCGCCCTCGAACACGATGACCTGACGCCACTTCGGAATCAGCTCCTCGTGCTCGTTGCCGTCGACGTCCTTGATGATCAGACGCTGCTTGCCCTTGGTGTCCTTGCCGAAGCTGATGATGCCTGAGCGCTCGGCGAGGATCGCCGGTTCCTTCGGCTTGCGTGCCTCGAACAGGTCGGCCACGCGCGGCAGACCACCGGTGATGTCGCGGGTCTTGGAGGTTTCCTGCGGGATACGCGCGACCACGTCGCCCACGCCCACTTCGGCACCGTTCTGGATCGACACGATCGCACCGGCCGGCAGGAAGTACTGCGCGGCGATGTCGGTACCCGGCAGCTTGAGCTCACGGCCCTTGGCGTCTTCCAGGCGCACGATCGGACGCAGGTCCTTCGCCTGCGCACCGCGACGCTTCGGATCAGTGACCACGGCCGACTCCAGGCCGGTCAGCTCGTCGGTCTGGCTCTGCACGGTGACGCCATCGAGGAAATCGATGAAGCGCACCACGCCGGCCACCTCGGTGACGATCGGATGGGTATGCGGATCCCAGTTCGCCACGGTCTGGCCCGGCTTGACTGGCGCGCCGTCCTTGACCGCGATGACGGCGCCGTAGGGAACCTTGTAGCGCTCGCGCTCGCGACCGCTGGAGTCGATCACGCTCAGCTCGCCCGAACGCGACACCGCGACCAGGTGGCCCTGCTTGTGCTGCACTGATTTCAGGTTGTTGAACTTCAGCGAGCCGGTGGTCTTCACCGTCACGTTGTCCACCGCTGCCGCACGCGAAGCCGCGCCGCCGATGTGGAACGTACGCATGGTCAGCTGGGTGCCCGGCTCACCGATCGACTGCGCGGCGACCACACCGACGGCCTCGCCCATGTTGACCAGGTGGCCACGGGCCAGATCGCGGCCGTAGCACAGCTTGCACACACCGTGAACGGCCTCGCAGGTGATCGGCGAACGCACCTTGATGATCTGCACGCCGGCCTTGTCGAGCTTCTCGACCAGCGCCTCGTTGAGCAGGGTGTCGCGGGTAACGATCGGCCGGTCGTCATCGCCGGGGGCGTAGACGTCCTCGACCACCACGCGGCCCAGCACGCGTTCGCGCAACGGCTCGACCACGTCGCCGCCTTCGACGATCGGCTGCATGGTGACGCCGTCCTCGGTGCCGCAGTCGTCCATGGTGATGACCACGTCCTGCGCCACGTCGACCAGGCGGCGGGTCAGGTAGCCGGAGTTGGCGGTCTTCAACGCGGTATCCGCCAGGCCCTTGCGGGCGCCGTGGGTCGAGTTGAAGTACTGCAGCACGTTCAGGCCTTCACGGAAGTTGGCCTTGATCGGCGTCTCGATGATCGAGCCGTCCGGACGTGCCATCAGGCCACGCATGCCGGCCAGCTGGCGAATCTGCGCCACCGAGCCGCGCGCGCCGGAGTCGGCCATGATGTACAGCGAGTTCATCGACTTCTGGCTGACCGTCTTGCCTTCGGCGTCGACCACCTTCTCGGTGCCGATGCCGTCGATCATCGCCTTGGCCACCTGCTCGCTGGTGCGCGACCAGATGTCGACCACCTTGTTGTAGCGCTCGCCGGCGGTGACCAGACCCGATTGATACTGCTGCTGGATTTCGACGACTTCCTTCTCGGCCTCGTCGAGGATGGTCTTCTTCTCGGCCGGGATCAGCATGTCGTCGATGCCGATCGAGATGCCCGCGCGCGTGGCGAACCGATAGCCGGTGTACATCAGCTTGTCGGCGAACACCACGGTCTCTTTCAGGCCCAGCAGGCGATAGCTGGAGTTGATCAGCCGCGAGATGTTCTTCTTGGTCAGCTCGGTATTGGCCAGCGCGAACGGCAGACCTTCCGGCAGGATCTCGGCCAGCAGGGCACGACCCACCGTGGTCTCGACCAGCTTGGTCTCGCTGGTACGGGTGCCGTCCTCAGCGATGTGCACCAGCTTCAGGCGCACCTTGACCTTGGCGTGCAGCTCGACTGCACGGTTGTCATAGGCACGACGGGCCTCGGAAATGCCGGAGAACACCATGCCGGTGCCCTTGACGTTGATCAGCTCGCGGGTCATGTAGTACAGGCCCAGCACCACGTCCTGGGTCGGCACGATGATCGGCTCGCCGTTGGCGGGCGACAGGATGTTGTTGGACGACATCATCAAGGTGCGCGCTTCCAGCTGCGCCTCGATCGACAGCGGCACGTGGACGGCCATCTGGTCACCGTCGAAGTCGGCGTTGAACGCCGTGCAGACCAGCGGATGCAGCTGGATCGCCTTGCCTTCGATCAGCTTCGGCTCGAACGCCTGGATGCCGAGGCGATGCAGGGTCGGCGCGCGGTTCAGCAGCACCGGATGCTCGCGGATCACCTCTTCGAGGATGTCCCACACCTGGCCTTCTTCGCGCTCGACCAGCTTCTTCGCCGCCTTGATGGTGGTGGCTTCGCCGCGTGCCTGCAGCTTGGCGAAGATGAACGGCTTGAACAGCTCCAGCGCCATCTTCTTGGGCAGGCCGCACTGGTGCAGGCGCAGGGTCGGGCCGACCACGATCACCGAACGACCGGAGTAGTCCACGCGCTTGCCGAGCAGGTTCTGGCGGAAGCGGCCCTGCTTGCCCTTGATCATGTCGGCGAGCGACTTCAGCGCGCGCTTGTTGGTGCCGGTGATGGCACGGCCGCGACGACCGTTGTCGAGCAGCGCATCGACCGATTCCTGCAGCATGCGCTTCTCGTTGCGCACGATGATGTCGGGCGCGTTGAGTTCGAGCAGACGCTTCAGGCGGTTGTTGCGGTTGATGACGCGACGGTACAGGTCGTTCAGGTCGGAGGTCGCGAAGCGGCCGCCGTCCAGCGGCACCAGCGGACGCAGGTCCGGCGGCAGCACGGGCAGCACGGTCAGCACCATCCACTCCGGCTTGTTGCCGGATTCCAGGAACGCCTCGATCAGCTTGACGCGCTTGGTGAGGCGCTTCAGCTTGGTCTCGGAATTGGTGGAGGTGATCTCTTCCTTCAGGCGGATGACTTCGCCCGGCAGGTCGAGCGACTTCAGAAGGTGAAACACCGCCTCGGCACCCATGCGGGCATCGAACTCGTCGCCGTGCTCTTCGGTCGCTTCCAGGTACTGGTCTTCGCTGAGCAGCTGGCCGCGCTCCAGCGCGGTCATGCCCGGATCGATCACCACGAAGGCCTCGAAGTACAGGATCCGCTCGATGTCGCGCAGGGTCATGTCCAGCATCAGGCCGATGCGCGAAGGCAGCGACTTGAGGAACCAGATGTGCGCGGTCGGGCTGGCCAGCTCGATGTGGCCCATGCGCTCGCGGCGCACCTTGGCCAGGGTGACCTCGGTGCCGCACTTTTCGCAGACCACGCCGCGATGCTTCATGCGCTTGTACTTGCCGCACAGGCACTCGTAGTCCTTCACCGGCCCGAAGATCGCGGCGCAGAACAGGCCGTCACGCTCCGGCTTGAAGGTACGGTAGTTGATGGTTTCCGGCTTCTTCACTTCGCCGTACGACCACGAGCGGATCAGCTCCGGCGACGCGAGCGCGATCTTGATCGCGTCGAAATCCGGCGTCGCGCGCTGCTGGTTGAACAGATTGAGCAGGTCTTTCATTTGAGTCTCCGGTCGGAGCAAATTCTTGGGTCGAGGTCCGCGGTTCGAACAGGATCAGGCTTGAGGGATCCGGACCGGGATTCGGGACCTGCTGTTGCAGATCCCGAATCCCGAGGCCCGAATCCCGTCGATCACTTGATCTCTTCCAGATCGATGTCGATGGCGAGCGAGCGGATTTCCTTCACCAGCACGTTGAAGGACTCCGGCATGCCCGCGGACATTTCGTGATTGCCGTCGACAATGTTCTTGTACATCTGGTTGCGGCCCTGCACGTCGTCGGACTTCACCGTCAGCATTTCCTGCAGGGTGTAGGCCGCGCCGTAGGCTTCCAGCGCCCACACTTCCATCTCGCCGAAACGCTGGCCGCCAAACTGCGCCTTGCCGCCCAGCGGCTGCTGGGTGACCAGCGAGTACGGGCCGGTGGAGCGCGCGTGCATCTTGTCGTCGACCAGGTGGTTGAGCTTCAGGTAATGCATGTAGCCGACGGTGACCGGTCGATCGAACGCCTCGCCGGTGCGACCGTCGAACAGCATGGTCTGACCGGATTCCGGCAGATCAGCCAGCTTCAGCATCGCCTTGATCTCGGTCTCTTCGGCACCGTCGAACACCGGCGTCGCCATCGGCACGCCTTCCTGCAAGTTGGTGGCGAGCGCGAAGATCTCCTTGTCGGTGAGCGACTTCAGGTCGACGTGCTGCACGGCACCGGCCACATGGGTGTTGTAGATCTGGTCGAGGAACTCGCGGATCTTGGCCACCTTCTCCTGCGCCTCGAGCATCTTCTGGATCTTCTTGCCTAGGCCCTTGGCGGCCCAGCCCAGATGCACTTCCAGGATCTGCCCGATGTTCATGCGCGACGGCACGCCCAGCGGGTTCAGCACGATGTCGACCGGCACACCGTCGGCGGAGTACGGCATGTCCTCCACCGGCACCACGTTCGACACCACGCCCTTGTTGCCGTGGCGGCCGGCCATCTTGTCGCCCGGCTGGATGCGGCGCTTCACGGCCAGGAACACCTTGACCATCTTCAGCACGCCCGGCGCGAGGTCGTCGCCCTGGGTGATCTTGCCCTGCTTCTCCTTGAAGCGCTTGTCGAACTCTTCCTTGTGGCGCTTGATCTGGTCGGCGGCGCGCTCGAGGAACTCGGTGACGTCCTCGTCCTTGACGTTGATCTTGAACCAGTCGTCCTTCTTCAGGCCGTCGAGGTAGGCGTCGGTAATCTCGGCGCCGCGCTTCAGGCCGCCCGGGCCGCTCATCGCGGACTTGCCGACCAGCTGGGTGCGCATGCGGCTGTAGATCGCGCCTTCGAGGATGCGGAACTGGTCGTCCAGATCCTTGCGGACCCGCTTGACCTCGGTTTCCTCGATCTGCTTGGCGCGCTTGTCCTTCTCGATGCCGTCGCGGGTAAAGACCTGCACGTCGATGACGGTGCCGTCCATGCCCGGCGGCACGCGCAAGGACGAGTCCTTCACGTCGGACGCCTTCTCGCCGAAGATCGCGCGCAGCAGCTTCTCTTCCGGGGTCAGCTGGCTCTCGCCCTTCGGCGTGACCTTGCCGACCATGATATCGCCGGCCTTCACTTCCGCACCGATGTAGACGATGCCGGATTCATCCAGACGCGCCAGCGCCTGTTCGCCCACGTTCGGGATGTCGGCGGTGATTTCCTCGGCGCCCAGCTTGGTGTCGCGCGCGATGCAGGACAGCTCCTCGATGTGGATCGAGGTGTAGCGGTCTTCCTGCACGACGCGCTCGGAGAGCAGGATCGAGTCTTCGAAGTTGTAGCCGTTCCACGGCATGAACGCGATCAGCATGTTCTGGCCGAGCGCGAGCTCGCCCAGGTCGGTCGACGAACCGTCGGCCAGCGTGTCGCCCTTCGCCACCACGTCGCCCACGTTCACCAGCGGACGCTGGTTGAGGTTGGTGTTCTGGTTGGAGCGGGTGTACTTGGTCAGCGTGTAGATGTCGACGCCGGCGTCGTTGTCGCCGACCTCTTCCTCGTTCACGCGCACCACGATACGTGCCGCATCGACCTGGTCGATCACGCCGCCGCGCTTGGCGGAGACGATGACGCCCGAGTCACGCGCCACCGCGCGCTCGATGCCGGTGCCCACCAGCGGGGTCTGCGAACGCAGCGTCGGCACGGCCTGACGCTGCATGTTCGCGCCCATCAGCGCGCGGTTCGCGTCATCGTGCTCCAGGAACGGCACCAGCGCCGCGGCGACCGACACGGTCTGCATCGGCGAGACGTCCATGTAGTCGACCTCGGCGGCCGGACGCAGCTCGGATTCGCCGCGGAAACGGCAGGACACGAAGTCCTCCAGGAACGCGCCGTGCTTGTCCAGCGGCGAGTTCGCCTGGGCGATCACGTGGTCGCCTTCCTCGATGGCCGAGAGGTAGTCGACCTTGTCGGTGACCTTGCTGTTGGCGACCTTGCGGTACGGCGTCTCGAGGAAGCCGTAGGCGTTGGTGCGGGCGTACACGGCCAGCGAGTTGATCAGGCCGATGTTCGGACCTTCCGGCGTCTCGATGGTGCACACGCGGCCGTAGTGGGTCGGATGCACGTCACGCACTTCGAAGCCGGCGCGCTCGCGGGTCAGGCCGCCTGGCCCCAGCGCGGAAACGCGGCGCTTGTGCGTCACTTCGGACAGCGGGTTGTTCTGGTCCATGAACTGCGACAGCTGCGACGAGCCGAAGAACTCCTTCACCGCCGCCGCGACCGGCTTGGCGTTGATCAGGTCCTGCGGGGTCAGGCCGTCGGCCTCGGCCAGCGACAGGCGCTCGCGCACCGCACGCTCGACGCGCACCAGGCCGATGCGGAAGGTGTTCTCGGCCATCTCGCCGACCGAACGCACGCGGCGGTTGCCCAGGTGGTCGATGTCGTCGACGGTGCCATGACCGTTCTTGATGTCGATCAGCACCTTCAGCACGTCGAGGATATCGGACGATTCGCCCTGCTCCTTGACCAGCCGCTGCGACTCCTCTTCCTTGCGCTCGCTGAAGTACTTGTGGTCGTACAGCACGCCCGGGCCGAGGATTTCCTTGCGGCCCACGCGGCGGTTGAACTTCATCCGGCCGACCGCCGACAGGTCGTAACGGTCGAAGGTGAAGAACAGGTTGAAGAACAAATTCTGCGCAGCGTCCTTGGTCGGCGGCTCGCCCGGGCGCATCATGCGGTAGATCTCCACCAGCGCCTCCAGCGGCGTCTTGGTGTTGTCGATGCGCAGGGTGTGCGAGATATAGGCGCCACGGTCGAGGTCGTTGACGTACAGCGTGGGCACGACTTCGATGCCGGCCTTGCGGAAGTTCTCCAGCTGCTCGGCGGTGATCTCGTCGTTGGCCGAGGCCAGCAGCTCGCCGGTCTTGGCATCGACGATGTCGGTCGCCACGATGCGGCCGACCGGGTAGTCGTCCGGCACTTCCAGCGCAGTGATGTTCTCCGCAGCGAGCTGGCGCACGTGGCGCGCGGTGATGCGCTTGCCGGCTTCCACCAGCACCTTGCCACCGATGGCCAGGTCGAAGGAGAGCGTTTCGCCGCGCAGGCGCTCGGCGACCAGCTCCAGCGTGGTGCCGCCCTTCTTGCCCAGGTGGAACACGTTGTGCTCGAAGAAGATGCCCAGCATCTCCTCGTTGTTGTAGCCGAGCGCGCGCAGCAGCACGGTCACCGGCAGCTTGCGGCGACGGTCGATGCGGGTGAACAGCGCGTCCTTCGGGTCAAACTCGAAGTCCAGCCACGAACCACGGTAAGGAATCACGCGGGCGGAGAACAGCAACTTGCCCGAGCTGTGCGTCTTGCCGCGGTCGTGGTCGAAGAACACGCCAGGCGAACGATGCAGCTGCGAGACGATCACGCGCTCGGTGCCGTTGATGATGAAGGTGCCGGTGTCGGTCATGAGCGGAATCTCGCCCATGTAGACCTCCTGCTCCTTGATGTACTTCACCACCTTCTTCGAGGCCGGGCTGTCCTTGTCGTAGATCACCAGGCGCACGGTGGTGCGCAGCGGCGCACCGTAGGTCATGCCTCGATTGCGGCATTCGCGCTCGTCGAACGCCGGCTCGCCCAGGCGGTAGTCGACGTACTCGAGTGCGGCATTGCCCGAATAGCTGGAGATCGGGAACACCGACTTCAACGCGGCATGCAAACCCTTGTCGCCGCGCTGTTTCGGCGCGACATGCTCCTGCAGAAACTCCCGGTAGGAATCAGTCTGGATGGTCAGCAGGTTCGGCACGCCCAGTACGGGCGGACGCTTGCCAAAATCCTTGCGGATGCGTTTCTTCTCGGTAAACGAGTAGGCCATGATCGGTAGCGCCTCGGTTCGCAGTGACGCCGGTGGTGCACGCACCGGCTGAATGAAAAAACTGTATTTGCCGGATGGCCAAGGCCATCCGGGCGGGGATGCGGGAATCGAGAATAGGGAATCGGCAAAGCCCGAAGGCCGGTGCTGCTGACGATTCCCTATTCTCCATTCCCCATTCCCGTTCAAACGGGCAAAGCCCGGGGGCTTTCGCCCCCAGGCTTGCTTGACGCTAGATCAAACTGACGGCGCGCAAGGGCGCCGATTACTTCAGTTCGACCGTGGCGCCGGCAGCTTCGAGGTCCTTCTTGAACTTCTCGGCGTCTTCCTTCGACACGGCTTCCTTCAGGACGCCACCGGCCTCGGTGAGGTCCTTGGCTTCCTTCAGGCCCAGGCCGGTGATCGCGCGGACAGCCTTGATCACGTCGACCTTCTTGGCGCCGGCGGTCTTCAGGATGACGTCGAACTCGGTCTGCGCTTCGGCAACCGGGGCAGCAGCGGCCGGGCCGGCCACGGCAACCGGAGCGGCGGCGGTCACGCCAAACTTCTCTTCGATGGCCTTCACCAGGTCCATCACTTCCATCAGCGACTTGGCGGCGACGGCTTCAACGATCTGTTCGTTGGTCAGGGACATTTTGTTTTACCTCTGGAAATGGATTCGGTTTGTAAGACGAAAGAACTCAGGCGGGCTCGGCTTCGGCCGGTGCTTCGGCAGCGACTTCGCCACCACCCTGCTGATCGGCCACGGCCTTGATCACGCGGGCGAACATCGTGGCCGGCTCGGCCAGCACACGGGCCAGCATGGCCAGCGCCTGTTCGCGGGTCGGCAGCGAGGCCAGCACGTCGACGTGCTCGGCCGGAAGCAGCTTGCCTTCCACCGAGACGAGCTTCGCCTTCAGCTTGTCGTTGCCCTTGGCGAATTCCTTGATCAGACGCCCGGCGGCACCGGGTTCTTCCGTCGAGAATGCGTACAGCAGCGGACCGACCAGGGCGTCCTTGACGACCTCGAATTCGGTACCAGCCACGGCGCGCGACGCCAGCGTGTTCTTGACAACTCGCAAGTACACACCGGATTCGCGGGCCTTCTTGCGCATCGCGGTCATCTGAGCGACCGTGGTGCCCGCATACTCGGCAGCGACCAGGGAGTGAGCCTTCGCGGCAACTTCTGCCAGTTCTGCGACTACTTCTTGCTTCTGAGACAGATTGAGAGCCATTGCACTCCTCCAAATGAACTCCGCTTGCGGCTCCTGCCGCTTGCGGTCCTGGGCGACGCCATCCGTGACGTCGGGGACGCTACGCGTCCCGGGTGTTGGCCTTTCCAGAACAAATCGAACGATTCCAGAAGGGGCAGCACCATCTGCGCAGGCCGGATTTGCGAGAAACCCGATTAAGCGATCCCGTTGGCGACGCGGCGATTCCATGCCAAAACCGAGCTCCCTGCCCGTCGTCGTCGCGCGTTGATCGCGCCTGCGGTCTTTGACAGCGGTCCCGACTTTCCTGCGAAGGTCGGAACTGCCCTCAAAAACTGCCCGCACCGGCACCAGGCCAGTACGGGACTTGATTCTTACTTCGCGGAGATGGCCAGCGACGAGGTATCAACGGCAACGCCGACGCCCATCGTGCTGGACAACGCCACTTTCTGCAGGAACTGGCCCTTCGCGGTGGCCGGCTTGGCCTTCAGCAGGTCGGCGATCAGCGTGTTGAGGTTGTCCGCCAGCTGGGCGGCCTCGAAGCTGGCCTTGCCGATGGTGGCGTGGATGATGCCCGCCTTGTCGTTGCGGAACTTCACCTGGCCGGCCTTGGCGTTCTTCACCGCGGTAGCGACGTCGGCGGTGACCGAGCCATCCTTCGGGTTCGGCATCAGGCCGCGCGGGCCGAGCAGCTGGCCCAGCTTGCCGACCACGCGCATCGCGTCCGGCGTGGCGATCACGCGACCGAAGTCGAGATCACCGCCCTGCATGCGCTCGGCTAGGTCGTCCATGCCGACAGCATCGGCGCCGGCAGCCTTGGCTGCCTCGGCCTTCTCGCCCGGCGGGCAGAACACGGCCACCTTGACGGTCTTGCCGGTGCCATGCGGCAGCAGCGAGGAACCGCGCACGCCCTGGTCGGACTTCTTCGCGTCGATGCCCAGACGCACGGCCACGTCCACCGACTCGGCGAACTTCGCCTTGGCGTTGTCCTTGACGATCTTCAGGGCTTCTTCCAGGCCATAGAACTTGCCCGGCTGCACCGCGGCCTGCGCCGACTTCATACGTTTCGTGAGCTTTGCCATGTCTTAACCCTCCACCACAAGGCCCATGCTGCGGGCGCTACCGGCAATGGTGCGCACCGCGGCGTCGAGATCGGCAGCCGTCAGATCCGGCTCCTTCTGCTTGGCAATGTCTTCCAGCTGCTTGCGGGTGACCTTGCCCACCTTGTCGGTGTTCGGCTTCTGCGAACCCTTGGCGACGCCGGTGGCCTTCTTCAGAAGGATCGTGGCGGGCGGGGTCTTGGTGATGAAGGTGAAGCTGCGGTCGGAGTACGCGGTGATGATGGTCGGAATCGGCAGACCCGGCTCCAGCTTCTGCGTGGCGGCATTGAACGCCTTGCAGAACTCCATGATGTTCAGGCCGCGCTGGCCGAGGGCGGGGCCCACCGGCGGCGACGGGTTGGCCTGACCGGCCTTGACCTGCAGTTTGATGTAACCGACAACTTTCTTTGCCATGGGATTTTCCTCGCGAGTTCAGGCGCCTTGCGGCTCCTCGCTGTTCACCGTTCCGTGGATGGAAGGAAGATCTGCCTCGTGCAGATCCGAAACGCAGGCACGCCGGGCCAAAAAGACCCCGCGTGAACCGCGCAGTATAGAGATTTACCGGATCATCAGCAAGCCCCGTGCCAGTTGCGGCACCTGGGGGAAATCAAAAGCGGAGCGGATCGGGTTGGTCGGAGTCCACTCTCCCCCGCAGGCGGGGAAGGGCGAAGGTGCCGAGCGGGTTCGCTTCGGGCAACCTTCTCCCTGGACTCAGGCCTTTTCGACCTGGCCGAACTCCAGTTCTACCGGGGTGGAGCGGCCGAAGATCAGTACCGCCACGCGCAGGCGACTCTTCTCGTAGTTGACTTCCTCGACCACGCCGTTGAAATCGTTGAACGGGCCCTCGGTGACGCGCACCATCTCACCCGGCTCGAACAGCACCTTGGGCTTGGGTTTCTCGACACCCTCGCGCACGCGACTGAGGATGGCGTCGGCCTCGCTGTCCTTGATTGGCAGCGGGCGGTCGGCGGTGCCGCCGATGAACCCCATCACCTTCGGGGTTTCCTTGATCAGATGCCAGCATTCGTCGTCGATCCGGGGCGACTTGCCCTCGGTGTTCGTCTCGATCTGCACCAGCACGTAGCCAGGGAAGAACTTGCGATCGCTGCGGCGCTTCTGGCCACCGCGCATCTCGATCACTTCCTCGGTCGGCACCAGCACTTCGCCGAACTTCTCTTCCATCGCGGCACGCTTGACGCGCTCCTCGAGGGAACGCTTCACCTGGTTCTCGAAGCCCGAATAGGCGTGCACCACGTACCAGCGCTTGCTCATGCTCACCTCAGCTACCCAGCTTCAGCAGCCAGTCGAGAATGACCGACTTCAGGATCAGGTCGATAAGACCTAGCAGCAACGACAGCACGATCACCACCAGGATGATGATGCCGGTCGTCTTGATCGTCTCGTCGCGAGTCGGCCAGACCACCTTGCGCATCTCGAACTGCGACTCGGCGATGAAATTCCGCACCCGCCGGCCCAGCGCGGTGAACGCGGCGATCGCCAGCGCCACCACAAATGCGGCCAGCACGCCCAGCAGGCGTACCGACGAGGAAATGCTGCCGTCCCGACCGAACCAGGAATAGGCGAAGATACCGGCAGCCAGCACCAGACCCGCCAGTACCAGCTTGCCGATGTCGGCGGCGTTCGTGCCCTTGGGCTGTTCTGCCTTGGTATTCATGTACTAGCGACTCGGTGTCAGCAGCATGCCGTGCCTTGCGGCCGGCCCTGCCATCGTCACCCGTCTCGGTCCTCGGGGAAGTGGCACGCCAGGAGGGACTTGAACCCCCAACCTGCGGTTTTGGAGACCGCTGCTCTGCCAATTGAGCTACTGGCGTAAAACGGAAATTGGGAATAGAGAATCGGGAATGGTAACCGATCTGGAGCGTGTCGTGCTTCGCTCCAGCGATTCCCGATTCCCGACTCTCTATTCCCGGTGTATTACTTGATGACCTTGGCCACCACGCCGGCGCCGACGGTGCGGCCGCCTTCGCGGATGGCGAAACGCAGGCCTTCGTCCATCGCGATCGGGTGGATCAGGCTCACCACCATCTTCACGTTGTCGCCCGGCATCACCATTTCCACGCCTTCCGGCAGCTGGCAGGCGCCGGTCACGTCGGTCGTGCGGAAATAGAACTGCGGACGGTAACCCTTGAAGAACGGCGTATGACGGCCACCCTCGTCCTTCGACAGCACGTAGACTTCGGCTTCGAAATCGGTGTGCGGGGTGATCGTGCCCGGCTTGGCCAGCACCTGGCCACGCTCCACGTCGTCACGCTTCAGGCCGCGCAGCAGCAGACCGGCATTGTCGCCCGCCTGACCCTGGTCCAGCAGCTTGCGGAACATTTCCACGCCGGTCACGGTCGTCTTCTGCGTGTCGCGGATGCCGACCACTTCGATTTCGTCACCGACCTTGATGATTCCGCGCTCGATACGACCGGTCACCACGGTACCGCGGCCCGAGATCGAGAACACGTCTTCCACCGGCATCAGGAACGGCTTGTCGATCGCACGTACCGGCTCCGGGATGTAGCTGTCCAGCGCGTCCACCAGCTTGATGATCGCCGGCACGCCGATCTCGCTCTGATCACCTTCCAGCGCCTTCAGCGCCGAACCGTGGATGATCGGCGTGTCGTCGCCCGGGAAGTCGTACTTGCTGAGCAACTCGCGCACTTCCATCTCGACCAGCTCGAGCAGCTCGGCGTCGTCGACCATGTCCGCCTTGTTCAGGAACACCACGATGTACGGCACGCCGACCTGACGGCTCAGCAGGATGTGCTCGCGCGTCTGCGGCATCGGGCCATCGGCGGCCGAGCACACCAGGATCGCGCCGTCCATCTGCGCCGCACCGGTGATCATGTTCTTCACGTAGTCGGCATGGCCCGGGCAGTCCACGTGCGCGTAGTGGCGGATCGGCGACTCGTATTCCACGTGCGCCGTCGAGATCGTGATGCCGCGCGCCTTCTCTTCCGGCGCCGCGTCGATCGCGCTGTAATCCTTGAACTCGCCACCGAAGCGCTCCGCGCCGACCTTCGTCAGCGCTGCCGTCAGCGTCGTCTTGCCGTGATCCACGTGACCAATCGTGCCGACGTTGACATGCGGCTTGGTGCGTTCGAATTTACCCTTTGCCATGCGCGCTAAACCCCGATGGAGTCAATGAATTGAGAAAACGCCCGTTTCAGGGCCGGCCATGACGGCCGAATGAGTGGTGCTCATGACAGGAATCGAACCTGTGACCTCTTCCTTACCAAGGAAGTGCTCTACCGACTGAGCTACATGAGCAAAGTTTTAGCCATCCTCCATGATGGCAAAGAACAAACCAGCATCCATGCTGGACAATTCAAAAAAGCGTCGATCTATGCAACGACTGCTTCGATCGATGGCACTGGACACTTGTAGCGCAATGGAGCGGAAGGCGGGAATCGAACCCGCGTAATCAGTTTGGAAAACTGATGTTCTACCATTGAACTACTCCCGCCCTGCGCGGAACTCCTGCTCCTGGTCGCGCCACTTTCGCGTCGCGGGTGTCACTTGAAATGCTGGTGGAGGGAGGTGGATTCGAACCACCGAAGGCGTAAGCCAGCAGATTTACAGTCTGCCCCCGTTGGCCGCTTGGGTATCCCTCCAGAATCTTTTTCGAACTTTACTTGTCGCGTGATGCCTGCGTCCGGGAGGTGGATGACTCCGGGCATCCTGCCCTTCGTCTCTTCGGGGCCAGCCCTGCGGGCTGTTCAAATTCGTTCCAGACGAATTTGTCGAACCACCAGAGGCACAAGCCGGCAGATTTACAGCCTGCCACGTTGGCCGCTTGGATATCTGTCCAACAAAGAACGCGTATTGTGTGGATCGGACCCCGAACTGTCAACACCTTGCGGCAGCGATTCCACCCCAGCGAGCGATGTTTCCGCAGATATCGTCAGTCCAGCGAAGCTGCACGCAAGTCGACCAGTTGCTCAATGCCCTTGGACAATTCCAGCAGCTGTTTCGCCTGCGCCTGCAGCCGTCGCTCGTTGTCGTCGCGCGGCTCCCAGCGCGGCACCGGGGTGGGTTTGCCGTCCGGGCTGTCCAGCGCCACGAAGACCATCACGCAACTGGTCGCCAGGCGCTGCTCGTCCTTGCGCAGGTCGCGCGCCAGCACGTCGACCGCCAGGTGCATGCTGCTGGTGCCGGTATGGATCAGGCGCGCCCGCACCGTGACCAGGTCGCCGATCAGGATCGGCGCCACGAACTGGATGCCGCTGACCGAGGCGGTGACGCAATACGCCCCGCTCCAGCCCACCGCGCAGGCATAACCGGCCTGGTCGATCCACTTCATCGCCATGCCGCCATGCACCTTGCCGCCGAAGTTGACATCGGTGGGCTGGGCGAGGAAGCGGAACGTCACTTCGTGCTGTTTTCCGGGCATCGGCTGGCACCTGTCGACGAGATGTCGGGTTCGCATTATGCCCTGACCCGGAAGGCGATCCACGCCGGCGCGTCAGGCCCCGCCCGATGCCGCCAGCGCCCTGCTCCGAAACCGCCGGCACCAGTCGCGGCGAGGTCGCTCAGACGTTGAACAGGAAATGCAGCACATCGCCGTCCTTGACGATGTATTCCTTGCCTTCCTTGCGCAGCCGGCCGGCCGCGGCGGCGCCGGCTTCGCCCTTGTACTGGATGAAGTCGTCGTAGCCGATCGTCTCGGCGCGGATGAAACCCTTCTCGAAATCGCTGTGGATCACACCCGCCGCCTGCGGCGCGCTGGAGCCGCGGCGCAGCTGCCACGCACGCACTTCCTTCACGCCGGCGGTGAAATAGGTCTGCAGGTCGAGCAGCTTGTAGCCGGCGCGGATCACCCGGTTCAGGCCCGGCTCGTCCAGGCCCATGTCCTTCAGGAACTCGTCGCGGTCGGCCTCGTCGAGCTGCGCCAGTTCCTCCTCGATCGCCGCACACACCGGCACCACCTCGGCCCCCTCGGCAACGGCGCGTGCGCGCACGACGTCGAGCAGCGGATTGTTCTCGAAGCCGTCGTCGGCGACGTTGGCGATGTACATCAGCGGCTTCAGGGTGAGCAGGAACAGATCGCGCACCAGCGCCTTCTCTTCCTCGTCCAGACCCAGGCTGCGCGCCGACCTGCCCTCGTTGAGGCCGGCGGACAATTTCTGCAGCACCGGCTTGCGTGCCAGCGCTTCCTTGTCGTTCGCCTTGGCCGCGCGCTCGGCACGGTTCAGCGCCTTGTCCACCGACTCCAGGTCGGCCAGCGCCAGCTCGGTGTCGATCGTCTCGATGTCGGAGATCGGGTCGACCTTGCCGGCCACGTGGATCACGTCGCCCTCGAAGCAGCGCACCACGTGGGCGATCGCGTCCACCTCGCGGATGTGCGCCAGAAACTTGTTGCCCAGGCCTTCGCCCTTCGAGGCGCCGGCGACCAGGCCGGCAATGTCGACGAACTCCACCGCAGTCGGCACCACTTTTTGCGGATTGACGATGGCCGCCAGCGCGTTGAGTCGCGGATCCGGCACCGGCACCACGCCGACGTTCGGCTCGATCGTGCAGAACGGGAAATTCGCCGCGGCGATGCCCGCCTTGGTCAGCGCGTTGAACAGGGTGGACTTGCCGACGTTGGGCAGTCCGACGATGCCGCATTTGATGCCCATGGATAACTCCGAGGTATGTGCTGTTCCGGGCGTCATTCCCACAAAAGCGGGAATCATTGAGCTGCTGCATGCCCCGAGCAAAATGGGTTCCCGCTTGCGCGGGAATGACGGCCGCTACGTTCCAGACGCTGTATGTAGTTGTTGCATCGCCTTGTCGAACTGGCCGTCCACCGCCAGCGGCAGCACGTCCAGCGCGCGGGCGATGCCATCGAGGATCGCATCCTCGTCCGCAGCCGAAGGCCGGCCCAGCACCCACGGCGTGACCTGGTCGCGGTGGCCGGGATGGCCGATACCCACGCGCAGGCGATGGAACCTGCCGTGGCCGAGGTGGGCCATGATGTCGCGCAGGCCGTTCTGGCCGCCGTGGCCGCCGTCGAACTTCAGGCGCACGGTGCCGGGCGGCAGGTCCAGGTCGTCATGCGCAACCAGGCACTGCTCCGGCTCGATCTTGTAGTAGCGCAGCGCCGAGACCACGGCGATGCCGCTCTTGTTCATGAAGGTGGCCGGCTTCAGCAGCCACACCGGTTCGCCGCCGAGGCGCACGCGGCAGGCTTCGCCGTGCAGCTTGCCGTCGAAGGCGAAACGTTCGCCCTGCCCGCTGGCGAGGGCATCAACTAGCCAGAACCCGGCGTTGTGCCGGGTTCGGAGGTATTCGGCACCGGGGTTGCCCAGCCCGACGATGAGTCGCAAACCAGCCATGCGGACAAGCAGCAGTGACGACCCGCGCTCCAGCGGAGCGCGGGTCGACGCGGCTTACTTCTTGTCGTCCTTCTTGGCCGGCGCGGCGGCGGCCGGAGCCGCTGCCGGCGCGGCAGCCTCGGCAGCCGGCGCTTCCTCGACCTCTTCCTGCACCGTGTTGGCCGTGACCACCGCGGTGTCGTGGCCTTCGCCGCCATGCAGCGCGACCAGCTCGACGTTCTTCGGCAGCTTCAGCTGCGACAGGTGGATGATGTCGCCGGGCTTCAGGTCGGCCAGGTCCAGTTCGATGGACTCGGGCAGATCCTTCGGCAGGCAGGTGATTTCCACTTCCGTCAGGTTATGCGAGATCACCACGCCGGAGGTCTTCGCGGCCGCGGACTTCTCCTTGTTCAGGAAGTGCAGCGGCACGCTGACGCGGATCGCTTCCTTCTCGTTCACGCGCAGGAAGTCCATGTGCATCATCAGCTGCTTGAACGGATGCTTCTGCCAGTCGCGCACCAGCACCTTCTGTACCTTGCCGTCGACGTTCAGGTCGAGCACCGAGGAGAAGAACCACTCGTTCTTGGCGGCGAGCAGGATGGTGTTGTGCTCGATCTGGATGCTTTCCGGCGCCTGGCCGGCACCGTAGACGACGGCCGGCACGAAGCTCGCATGACGCAGGCGGCGGCTCGCACCTTTCCCCTCGTCCTTGCGGCTTTGCGCCTTGATTTCATGAGTCTTGGACATTTCGTTACTACCTTGGTTTTTGAAGAACCGCCTCGCGGCGATTTCGTGACTTTTCCGCGACCAGAAAAGCCGGTTACTTCCACGCGGCATCCATGCCGCGAAAAGCTGAGTATCAAGACCGCCCATCCTGGGCGGACTTTCAAATTCTCAATCCACGTACAGCGAACTCACCGACTCGCCGAAGGCGATGCGGCGAATGGTTTCGGCCAGCAGCTCGGCGACCGAGAGCTGGCGGATCTTGGCACAGGCCCGCACTTCCGGGCGCAGCGGCAAAGTATTGGTGACCACCAGCTGGTCGAGATGCGAATTCTCGAGGTTGCTGATCGCCGGGCCGGACAGCACCGGGTGCACGCAGTAGGCGACCACCTTGCGCGCGCCGCGATCCTTCAACGCAGCGGCAGCCGCGCACAGGGTGCCGGCGGTATCGACGATGTCGTCGACCATCACGCAGGTCTTGCCGTCCACGTCACCGATGATGTTCATCACGGTGGAGACGTTCGCGCGCGGCCGACGCTTGTCGATGATCGCCAGGTCGGCATCGTCCAGCCGCTTGGCGATCGCGCGTGCGCGCACCACGCCACCCACGTCCGGGCTGACCACGATCAGGTCGTCCATGCTGTGGTTGCGCCAGATATCGGCCAGCAGCACCGGCGAGGCGTAGACGTTGTCGACCGGGATGTCGAAGAAGCCCTGGATCTGGTCGGCGTGCAGGTCGACCGTCAGCACCCGGTCGACGCCGGCGGCGCCGATCATCCTGGCGGCCAGTTTGGCGGTGATCGGCACCCGCGCCGAGCGCGGCCGGCGATCCTGCCGGGCATAGCCGAAGTACGGGATCACCGCGGTGACGCTGGCCGCCGAGGCGCGCTTCAGCGCATCGGTCAGCGCCAGCAGCTCGAACAGGTTGACCGCGCTCGGCGCGCCGGTCGGCTGGATCACGAACACTTCCTGCTTGCGGACGTTTTCCTCGATCTCGATCTGCACTTCGCCGTCGCTGAACGTGCCGACCAGCGCCTTGCCCAGCGGCACGCCCAGGCGATGGGCGACGTCCTCGGCCAGGGCGCGATGCGCGTTCCCGGTAAACAGCATCATCGGGGTGGACGTGTCCACAGTGGTTACCTCGAAAACTTGGCCATCATGAAATGGCTGGGGCGGCAGGATTCGAACCTGCGAATGCGGGAATCAAAATCCCGTGCCTTAACCAGCTTGGCGACGCCCCAGTGATATTTGTGTATCTGCCGTACCTGATCCGACCCTGCCGCCAACCGTTAAGCCGCGCCCCGATGGCGCGCCACTGCCTCGTGCAGGGGCGACATGTCGACACCGCTGGCCACATGCGCCGTGAATGCCGCCGGACATTGCCGGGCCACCGCCTGCGCCCGCTCCAGCGAACGCAACTCCAGGAACACGCAACCGCCGCTGCCGGAAAGCCGCGCCTGACCGAAACCGCCCAGCCAGTCCTGCGCCGCGGCCACCCGCGGGTGCCGCGCGCGCACCACCGGCGCGAAGGCGTTTTCCGTCGTTTCACCGGAAGCAAAGGACGAAATTGTCGCCCGCGGCGCATTTCGTGTCAATTCAGGCGCTTGAAACAACGCGGCGGTCGGCACCGGTTCGTGCGGGTCAAGCACCACGTAATGACGCGGCGGCAGCGCCAGCGGAGTGAGCTGCTCGCCGACGCCTTCGGCCCACGCCGAACGGCCGCGCACGAACACCGGCACGTCGGCACCGAGCTGGCGCCCCAGTTCCGCCAGCGCATCCTCGTCCAGGCCCAGCCGCCACTGCTGGTTCAGCGCCACCAGCACGGTGGCCGCGTCGGAACTGCCACCGCCCAGGCCGCCACCCAGCGGGATGCGCTTGTCCACTTCGATGTCGGCGCCCAGCGGCGTGCCGGTGCGTTCCTGCAACAGCCGCGCCGCCCGCACCACCAGGTCGGTGGACTCGGGCACGCCCGGCACCTCGCGCGTGCGCCGGACCAGGCCGTCGTCGCGCACGCGCAGGCGCACCTCGTCGCCCCAGTCGAGCAGGCGGAACACCGTCTGCAGCTCGTGGTAGCCGTCCGGCCGCCGGCCGGTGATGCGCAGGAACAGGTTCAACTTGGCCGGCGCCGGCCACACCGTCCACTCGTCCGGCGCAGGCGGCGACAACGATCGACTCATGAACACGCGCAGGTCGTCGGGAAAGCCGTTCTCGCGATCGCGCTCACGTGCGAACGCAAACGTCGGATCGTTCTTGTCGACCGTGGCAAAACCGTGCTTCGCATAGAACGGCGCATTCCATGGCACCTCGGCCAGCGTGCCCAGGTCCATCCGCCGGTAGCCGGCCTCGCGCGCCCAGGCACAGGCGTACTCCACCAGGGCGGCGCCGATGCCGCGCCGGCCGTATTCCGGCACTACGTCGATCTCGGCAATGCCGATCGCGCCATCGGCCAGCTCCGTATCCAGCCAGACGAAGCCGACCGGCGCGCCCGTTCCGTCCCGCGCCACCCACACCAGGCCGCGGCCGATCGCCTGGCGCAGCAGTTCCGGCGGGATCGACACGGCCGCATAACTGGGCCACGCCGGGTGGCCACGGAACAGCTGCACGGCCTTGCGCTCGATCGCGCACAAGGCCTCGACCTGGCTGGGGTCGGCACGTTCGATCGGGAAGGACATGCGAGTTCCGGAATTCGCCAAGCGGCCGCGCGGCCAGCAGAGGGCGCAAAGCCTAACCCAATCGGGCGGGCTTACTGAAACTGCCAGGACTCGATCGACAGCTTCACCTTGTACGGCGCTTTCGCGGCGAACACCTTCGTCGGCAGCGGCGGCTGGCGCGCGTCGTCCCATTCGCGATAGTCGACCACCCAGCCATCCTGCTGCAGCAGCGAGGGCAAGCGGTTCTCGCCGAAGCTCAGTTCGGCCGGACCGCTGTCCGCGCGCAGGCCGAGCACCCAGGCACGCAGGTCGCGCAGCGGCACTTCCCAGCCCAGTGCCTTGCGCATCAGCGCCTCGGCATCGGGGCCACGCAACGGGCCGTGCGCCATGCCTTCCAGCAGGGCGCCGTCCGGACCGCCGCTGAGGCGGAAGTTCATGCCGCTGATCGCCGGCCCGCGCAGCACGAACTCGTACTGCTCGCCGTCCTGGGTCCAGCTGAAGCTGCCGCTGCCGCCGTCCTTGCCGTTGGAAACGCCGAGCCGGCCCTGCAGCACCCAATGATCGGCCTGCGTCAGCGCCCGTTCGCGCGCGAGCTGCGCACCAAGCAGGCCGGCGTCGCCCTT
This sequence comes from Rhodanobacter sp. B2A1Ga4, assembly GCF_018101315.1. NCBI lineage: Bacteria > Pseudomonadati > Pseudomonadota > Gammaproteobacteria > Lysobacterales > Rhodanobacteraceae > Rhodanobacter > Rhodanobacter sp. B2A1Ga4. Next base: position 1,391,849 of record NZ_JADBJR010000001.1, read on the forward strand.
CACACGCACCGCCTGCGGCACGCAGGCGGCAAGCAGCAGCGGCAGGACCACGGCGGCGAAACACAGCCACCGCCTCATGGATGCAACCGCTTCAGGGTTTCCTGCAAGGAGGTGTTGTGCGGGTCGAGCTTGCGCACTTCGTCGAAGACCCGCCGCGCATCCTGCTGGCGACCCTGCTTCCACAGCACCTCGCCAAGGTGCACGCCGACGTCGGCGTCCTTGCGCGCCAGCCAGGCGCCGCGCAGGGTCTGCGCGGCCTGGTCCAGGTGGCCCAGGCGGTACTGCAGCCAGCCCCAGGAATCGGCAATCGCCGGGTCGTCCGGCTTCGCGGCGCGGGCGGCGCGGATCAGTCGCTCGGCCTCGGGCAGGTCGCGGTTCGCATCGGCGAGGGTGAAGCCCAGCGCGTTGCTGGCATCGACGTCACCCGGCTTGAGCTTCAGCAGGTGCTGGAAGTCCTGCACTGCCTGGTCGATCTGGCCGGCTTCCGCATAGGCCAGGCCGCGGCCGTACAGCAACCCGGGATCGTCCGGCACGACTTGCAGCGCGTGGCTGAACGCAGCCTCGGCCTTCGCATAGTTCTGTTCGCGCAGATACAGCTCGGCGTCGGCCTGCCAGGCCTGGCGCAACTGCGCAGGCTGGTCGAGATAGGCCAGTTGCAGCTGCCCCAGCAATTCGTGCGCCTCGGCACGCTTGCCCTGCGTGTGCAGGATCATCGCGCTGCGCAGGTCGGCGTCGAACGCGTGCTCGTCGGTGTCGCTGACCTGGTCGTACCAGGCCAGCGCCTCGGCTTCGCGATGCTGCATCTCGGCCAGCTGGCCAAGCAGGTAGGCGCTGCTTTCGCGGACCTCGGGCGGTGCCTTCTGCAATTCCTGGTACAGCGCCGCCAGCGCCTTGCCGTCCTGTTCGTGCGCGGCCAGTCCGGCGCGCATGGCGAAGACGTCGGCGTTCTGCGGACCATGCGCCAGCAGCCGGCTGGCGCCGGCGTAGTCGCCGGCCTGGCCGAGCATGCCGGCGTAAGCCAGGCGCAGCTGGATGTTCTGCGGCTCCTTCGCCAGCGCTTTCTGCAGCAGTGCACGGGCGCCGTCGTGGTCGCCGTCCTTGAACTTCATCTGCGCCGCCCACGCGTAGGTCTCGGCGCTCTTGAACCGTTGCATCGCGGCGTCGGCAATCTGCACGGCATAGGTATGCCGGCCGAGCCGGTCGCCCAGCTCGCTCATCGCCAGCCACGCCTGCGCGTCACCCGGCAAACGCTGCGGCGTGGCCAGCGCCTCCAGCAGGCGAGCCGCCTGGGCCTGGTCGCGGGCACCCACCAGCACGCGGCCGAACTGGCGCCAGGCGTCCTTGTCGCCGCTGCCGATCAGGAGTTCCAGCTGGCGCCGCGCCTCGGTCGTATCGCCGCGGTCCAGCGCCAGCTGGGCCCGCGCCTGGGCCATCGCGGCGGGCCTGGCGCCCAGCGCCTGCCAGCGATCCAGTGCGCGCCGGGCGGCAGCGTCGTCATGCACGGCAATTGCCAGCCCGGCGGCGCGCTCGGCCACCTGCGGGTCGTTGCTCAAGGCCATCGCCTTGTCGTAATGGCCGGAGGCGGCCTTCAGGTCGGTGCGGGTCAGCGCCATCTCGCCGGCCAGCAACTGCGCCAGCACGTCGTGGTCGGCGTCCGGGGTGACCACCGTCAGGTGCGCCAGCGGCTGCGGCGTGGAGACCGTTTTCGGGGCGGAACGCAGTGGCGCGGCGGCGCAGCCGGCCAGGCCCAGCACCAGCGTCGTTACTGCCGTAAAATGCCGCAGTTGCTTGAACTTGCCTGCCCCGCTCCGCACACTACCGTCCATCCACATGCCTGCTCTGGTCACCGCCTGGCGACGTCGCGCCAAGCTTAGCCTACGTCGCCAGCCCCCTGCCGCCGAGATGTTCCGACCACCATGCCGCTGATCGCCCTCGGGCTCAATCACCTCACCGCGCCGGTCAGCCTGCGCGAGCAGGTGGCGTTCGATGCGGACGCCGCCGGCGAGGCCCTGCACGAACTGGCGCGCGAGCCCGGCGTGGAGGAGGCGATGATCCTGTCCACCTGCAATCGCACCGAACTGTATGTTGGCGTCGCGGCAGGCGCGGAGGACATCCCGCAGGCATGGCTGAATCGTCATCACCATCTGACCCCCGGCAAGCTGGATGAGTTCCTGTACCGGCACGACGAGGACGACGCGGTGCGCCACATGTTCCGCGTCGCCACCGGGCTGGATTCAATGGTGCTGGGCGAGCCGCAGATCCTCGGCCAGGTGAAGGACGCCTACCAGCTCGCGCGCGACGCGCAGTCGCTGAAGGCGCCGATGGACCGCCTGCTGCAGCACACCTTCGCCGTCGCCAAGCGTGTGCGCACCGACACCCGCATCGGCGCGCACACGGTGTCGGTCGCATTCACCGCGGTGCGCCTGGCCGAGCAGGTGTTCACCGACCTGAAGCACGCCTGCGTGCTGCTGATCGGCGCTGGCGACACCATCGAACTTGCCGCGCGGCACCTGGCCGAGAAGCAGGTGCGCCGCCTGATCGTCGCCAACCGCACGCCGGAGACCGCGCAGGAACTGGCCGGCCGCCACGGCGGCTACGCGATCGCGCTGGCCGACCTGCCGCAGCACCTGGCCGAAGCCGACATCGTGATCTCCTCCACCGCCGCGCGGCAGCCGATCGTGACCCGCGCGATGGTCGAGCAGGCGATGGCCGCGCGCAAACGCAAGCCGATGTTCATGGTCGACATCGCGGTGCCGCGCGACATCGAGGCCGGCGTGGGCGAGTTGCCCGACGTCTACCTCTACGGCATCGACGACCTGCGCCAGGTGATCGACGACAACCTGCGCTCGCGCGCCGCCGCCGCGCAGGAGGCCGAGGCGATCATCGACCTGCAGGTGGAACGTTACATGGGCTGGCGCCGCGCGCTGACCCTGAAGAACCCTGCGCTGGACATGCGCCAGCATGCCGAGGTCTACCGCGACGAAGTGCTGGGCAAGGCCCGCGCCATGCTGGCCCACGGCAAGTCGCCGGACGAGGCGCTGGCCTTCCTCGCCAACACGCTGACCAACAAGCTGCTGCACCACCCCAGCGCGCGCCTGCGCGAGGCTGCACTCTCCGGCGACCTCGACCTGCTGCATGCAGCGGGCCGACTGTACGGGCTGGACGACGAACAGGCCGGGACGCGGGACGAATAGCGAGGGCGGCTTGCTGCCGCCTGCCGCGCATGTCCGCAACGATGAAGCCGCGCCCGCTTCATCGCCCGTCCCTCTTCCATCACCCTGCAGCCCATGACCCCATCGATCCGCCGCAAGCTCGAAGCACTGGCCGAGCGCCATGAGGAAATCGGCCTGCTGCTGTCGCAGCCCGAGGTGCTCGCCGACAACACGCGCTTCCGCGAGCTGTCGCAGGAGTACGCCCAGCTCGAACCGGTCGCCGCCTCGCTGCGCGAGCACGACCGGGCCGAGCGCGAACTGGCCGAAACCCGCGCGATGCTGGACGACCCCGAGCTGCGCGAAATGGCCGGCGACGACGTGCGCCGGCTGGAACAGCGCCTGCTCGACCTCGACGGCGAGCTGCAGCTCCTGCTGCTGCCGAAGGACCCGCGCGACGAGGCCAACCTGTATCTCGAGGTGCGCGCCGGCACCGGCGGCGACGAGGCGGCGATCTTCGCCGGCGACCTGCTGCGCATGTACCTGCGCTACGCCGAAAGCCGCCGCTGGCACGTCGAGATCCTCAGCGAGCACGCCGGCGAGCACGGCGGTTACAAGGAGGTCGTGGCGCGCGTCGAGGGCAAGGGCGCGTACTCGCGGCTGAAGTTCGAATCCGGCACGCACCGCGTGCAGCGCGTGCCGGAAACCGAGTCGCAGGGGCGCATCCACACCTCGGCCGCGACCGTGGCGATCCTGCCGGAACTGGACGAGATCGACGAGATCGAGATCAACCCGGCCGACCTCAAGGTCGACACGTTTCGTGCGTCGGGAGCGGGCGGCCAGCACGTCAACAAGACCGACTCGGCGATCCGCATCACCCACCTGCCCACCGGCACCGTGGTGGAGTGCCAGGACGAACGCAGCCAGCACAAGAACCGCGCCCGCGCGATGAGCCTGCTCAAGGCGCGCCTGCTCGACGAGGCACAGGGCAAGCAGAGCGCGGCGCAGGCGCAGGAACGCCGCCTGCAGGTCGGCTCCGGCGACCGCAGCCAGCGCATCCGCACCTACAACTATCCGCAGGGCCGGATCACCGACCACCGCATCAACCTCACCCTGTACCGCCTGCCCGAGATCATGCAGGGCGAGCTGGGCGAACTGATCGACACGCTGACCCGCGAGCACCAGGCCGACCAGTTGCAGGCACTCGGCGGCACCTGAACCTTGCCGTCACGGCGTGCTGGATTACCCTGCAGTCACCCCTTGCCCCCGTCGTCATTCCGGCGAAGGCCGGAATCACATCTGCCTTTCGTACACCGCAAGTGCGATTCCGGCCTTCGCCGGAATGACGAGGTTGAGAAGTTTCGAGGCTGAATACCCATGAGCAAGCACTACCGCAAGGCGATCGAGACACTGCAGCTCGACCTGATCCGGCTGCAACACGGCCTGCGCAGCAGCGGCAAGCGCCTGCTGGTGATCTTCGAAGGCCGCGACGCCGCCGGCAAGGGCGGCACCATCAAGGCCATCACCGAGAGCCTGGACACCCGTGGCTACCGCATTGCCGCACTCGGCAAGCCCAGCGAGACCGAAGCCACCCAGTGGTACTTCCAGCGCTACGTCGCCCACCTGCCCAGCGCCGGCGAATTCGTGCTGTTCGACCGCAGTTGGTACAACCGCGCGGTGGTGGAGCCGGCGATGGGCTTCTGCAGCAGCACGCAGTACGAGGCCTTCCTTGACGCCGTGCCGGCGTTCGAGAAGCTGCTCGCCGACGACGGCATCATCCTCATCAAGTACTGGCTGGCGGTGGACCAGGCCGAGCAGGAGCAGCGCTTCGCCGAGCGCGCCGACGATCCGCTGAAACGCTGGAAGCTCTCGCCGGTGGACCTGGTCGCGCGCCAGAAGTACGCCGAGATGGGCCGGTTGCGCGACGTGATGATCGAGCGCACGCATGCCGAGCACGCACCGTGGTTCGTGGTGGATTTCAACGATCAGAAGCGCGGCCGGATCAACCTGATCCGTCACCTGCTGCAGCAAGTGCCGCTGCACGAGGAAGCCGTGCCTGCGGTGAAGCTGCCGAAGCTCAAAGGCAAGCCGAAGGCCGAGCACGTCACCAACCAGGCGCTGTGGGTACCCGATACGTTCTAGCCGGTGTGGAAGCCGTGCAGATCCTGCTCCGGCAAGTCCTCGCGGCTGACCATCTCGACCCGCGCCGCCGGCGGCCCCTGCCGCAGCCAGCATTCCAGCGCGTCGAGCGCCGCGGCCGTACCGCACGCCAATACCTCAACGCTGCCGTCGGCACGATTCCTCGCGTGTCCGGCCAGCCCGTGCGCCAGCGCCTGCTCGCGGGTGCTGGCGCGATAGCACACGCCCTGCACCCGGCCGCTGACGATGAAGCGCGCGGTGGGCATCACTTGCCTCCGATCAGCCCTTCCAGCGACGCCTCGGTCACCGGTCCCACGATGTGTTTGGCCACCTTGCCATCGGGGCTGATCAGGTAGGTGGTGGGCAGCCCGCGCGGCTCGTCGAAATCCTTCGGCGGCTGGTCCATGGTGACCTGGGCGATCGGGTACACCACCGGGTGCTTGGTCAGGAACGCCTTGATGTCGGCTGGCTCGCTGTCTTCGTAGGCCAGCCCGATCGCGGCGACGTTCTTGTGCGCGGCGACGAAACGCGAGATGTCCGGCATCTCCTTGATGCACGGCACGCACCAGGTCGCCCAGTAGTTGACGATCACCCACTTGCCGCGCTGCGCGGCCAGGTCGAAGGTCTTGCCGTCCAGCGTGGTGACGTGCAGGGTCGGCTGCGCCGGCATCGCCGCCTGTGCGGGCGCGGCAAACGCGAGCGCCACGGCCAGCACGGCCGCCGGGCGGGACAGGAAAGAGAGCAAGGTCATGCGGGAAGTTCCTCGGTGTCAGCCGCCGGGTCGGCGGCAGGGGGATAGATCTGGTCGAGCCGGGCACCCAGCTTCGCCTGCAGCGCGGCGGCCAGTTCGGCCAGCAGCGCCAGCAGCTCCGGCGGCAGCGCGATGCCCAGCGCGACGGCCTCTTCCTGCGGCTGCAGCGGCAGGCGGTAGTCGGTGTGCCGGTACACGCGCAGCAGGTCCGTGCTGTCCAGGCTGCGGCACAGCAGCCAGCCGCCGGTTTCGCCGCGCCGGATCAGTTCGGCCCGCTGCAGGTCGTCGAAGTAATCGGCGATCAGCGCGCTGCGCAGGTACGGTTCGCGCACGCGCAGGTCGGCCAGGTCCACGCTGCCACCGCTGCGCTGCGCCTCGACGAAGTGCCCCAGTACCACCAGCAGGCCGAGGAATTCGCTGCCTTCGGGCAGCGTCTGCATCGGCGCGTGGTACTCGAACGCGGACGCCGACGCGGCGATCGACGCGGCCAGGATCACGATCACCCACGACAGGTAGACCCACAGCAGGAAGATCGGGATCGCCGCCAGCACGCCGTAGATCTGCTGGTAGGTCTGCGCCTGCTGCACGAACTGGCCGAAGCCCCAGCGCGCGATCTCGAACAGCACCGCGCCGAGCAGCGCACCGATCGCCGCGTCGCGGCGCGACACCCTGCAGTTCGGGATCACCGAGTACATCAGCCACAGCGTGAAGAAGGTCACCACGAACGGCAACGTGCTCAACAGGCCTTGCGCGACGCCGCCGAGCTGATCGGCGGCGCTGTGCAGAAGCGGCGCCGCGGTCACGTAGGAAGTCACCGCGATGCCGCCGACCACCAGGATCGGCCCCAGCGTCAGCGCCGCCCAGTACAACAGCAGGCGGGAACTCCAGCTGCGCGGCTGGTGCACACGCCAGATCCGGTTCAGCCGATCCTCGATGCTGATCATCATCGACAGCGCGCTGAACAGCATCACCAGGATGCTGATGCCGGTGAGCTTGCTGGCGTTCGCCGCGAAGCCCAGCATGGTCGCCTGCACCGCCTCGCCGGTCGACGGCACGAAATTGTTGAACACGAAATTGATCAGCGTGTCGCGCGCCGGCTGGAACACCGGAAACGCCGAGAACATCGCGAACATCGCCACCGTCAGTGGCACCAGCGAGACCAGGGTGGTGTACGACAACGCACCCGCCGTCTCGAAGCACTTGTCGTCGACGAAGCGCTGCCAGATGAAGCGGCTGAAACTCTTCGTGCGCTCGTGGTTGAAACGCCGGATCATCGCTGTCCTTTCGCTGGCGGCCGGGCGGACCGCCAACATCGTGGGTACCGGCCGGTACACTAGCGTATTGGCTGTGAATGCCTCAAACGCGCGAGTCGACGCCGCATGAATCACGAAATCCTGGTCCTGTACTACAGCCGCAGCGGCCACACCGCCCAGCTGGCGCGCCTGATCGCTCGCGGCATCGAGGAAGTGCCCGGCATGCGCGCACGCCTGCGCCAGGTGCCGCCGGTGGCGCCGGTGACCGAGATCGCGCAACCGCCCGAACCCGAGGACGGCGCGCCGTACGCCGCCAAGCAGGACCTGCTCGACTGCATCGGGCTCGCCATGGGCAGCCCCACCCGCTTCGGCAACATGGCCGCGCCGCTGAAACACTTCCTCGACACCACCGGCGCCGAGTGGGCCAGCGGCGCGCTGGTCGGCAAGCCGGCCGTGCTGTTCACCTCCACCAGCACCATGCACGGCGGCCAGGAATCCACCCTGCTGTCAATGGCGCTGCCGCTGCTGCATCACGGCATGCTGCTGCTCGGCGTGCCGTACACCGAGCCGGCATTGACCAGCACGCAGAGCGGCGGCACCCCGTATGGCGCCAGCCACGTCGCCGGCGCCAAGGGCGACAACCCGATCAGCGAACACGAACGCGAGCTGGCCCGCGCGCTGGGCCGCCGCCTCGCCGACGTGGCCCGCCGCCTGGCGGCCACGCCATGAGCGCCGCTACGCGCGCCCCCATCCTGCCGGTCTATCGCGTCGGCCTGGCCGCCTGGGCCTTGCTCGTCGTGCTACAGCTCGTCTGGCACGCCTGGCTGGTACCGCCGCAGAGCCTGCCGCTGCTTCTGGTACTCGCGATCACCGTCGTCCCGCTGCTGTTGCCCCTGTTCGCCCTGCGCAACGTACGCCGCGCCCTGCTCTGGGTCGGCATCCTCAGCCTGTTCTACTTCAGCCACGGCGTGGCCGAGGCGTGGAGCTCGGCCGGGGAGCGCTGGCTGGCGGTGGCGGAGATTGTGTTGACGGTGTTGTTGATCGGGGCGTTGGGGGCTGGGGTGAAGCGCAAGCCCCGAGGCGGGGATACTGCCTGACACTTGGAAAGAGAACCTGACCCGGTTTGCTGGACCCCGTTTGCTGCGTACCTCACCAGGCCTCTTCGGCGAAATCTCCTGCGGAGATGCTGGCGAAGATCTCGCTCACCGTGTCCCTTGGAGCCGGCGACCGTACCTTCTCACGCTCGCGATTGCGTTCCGTCCATGCCGCGGTCAGCTGGTCGACGTCCCGCAGTCCGGTCTCTTTGGCGAACTCCACATAGGGCATGACCCTCGCGTAAGAGCAGTTGTCCATGTCGAACTGGAAGTTCACCGTAAAGACGCGCGATGACGACTGCCAGCCGTCCCTGGCCGACCAGCCATCACGTACGGCATCGCCATCATGGTCGAGCGAATCATCTTCCGCACTGGCTAACTCCCAGCAATCCCCTGAAACATCCTTCCATCGTGCGGCGTGAGCCGGATCGAAGAATCGAGGCTCTATGTTTGCCAGTCCAGCAAGGACGCCAACTAGGTTCGTGTAGATCAGCGAAGCAGCAACGCGATAAACGACGTGCGCCTTGCCGGTGCAGAGGACGAAGACCGTGCGCCACCGATCACGATTGATGTCGTGGAAGTCGCGGCCGTCGACCTCTATGGCAATGCGTCGGCCCGATGGATGTACGAGCAGCATGTCGAGGCGGAAGGGCCCGGCAGCTGTGTCCACCCACGCCTGCGTGCTGAATGTCACGCCAGCAGCCAAGGAGCCCGCAATTCGCTCGCCTAGCGATTCCTCCGGTGGACTCTCATACGCGTACCGGATGACTTCTAGCCGCGCAAGCGTCTCACTGATGTGTTTGATGGCCATGAGTGAATGGTACGCGCCTGTGCCTCATCACTCGAGACAAGAAGTCTGTGGATAAGCTGTCCGTTGTTGTGCACGGATGCCGGATCCAGCTTTATCGCCGTAGTGGAGCCGTAGGGGCGATGGGGGTGTCAGTGCCCGACAACCTTCCGGATAAGGGGCAGCGCAGCCGCTCATCCAAACACCACCATGCTCTGTCGACTCAACGCCACCGGCTCCCCACCCGGCCCCCACAGCATCACGCTCTGGTTGGTATAGCCATCGCGTGCAGCGATGAGCTCGGCATCCACGCGCCAATCGTCCATCCCGAGATCGTCGTAGCGGTCGCGCAGCAGTTCGAGCATCCAGGTGAGCGAGCTGCCGGGGGTGGGGGTGGGGAACATCGACAGGGCGATGGGCGGGATGAAGTCGGCGAAGGCGAGCACGTGGGTTTCGTCGACGGGGCCTTCGTCGCACAGCGAAAGCTGCAACACGCTTTTGCGCTGGTGGCCGCCGCTGAACGGCAGGTCGCCGCGCAGCCAGCGGGCGCGGAAGTGCTGGGTGAAGGCGGGCATGCGGCCTTCGACGTAGCGCAGCTGCGGTGCTGCTGCATGCTCCACGGGTGATTGCACGGGCTGGAAATCCAGTACCGACGGCCGCGCGCTGCCGAATACGCCGAGCAGCCGGCACAGAGTCTGCTCGCCGTCGCACAGGCTGGCCTCGATCTGGATCGCGCTGCGGCCTGCGCGCAAGCATTGCGCGCGGAGGCTCACCGTGCCGGCCGGCACCGGCGCCACGAAAGTGGTCTGCAGGCTGCGCAGGGGCATGTCCGCCGGCACCAGCTCGCGCATGGCGCGCAGCGCCAGCGCTGCCTGCAGGCCGCCGAACGCGCTTCGCCCCTGCAGCCAGTCTTCGCTCACCGTGGCCTGCCAGCCGTTGCCGTGGCGGGTGACGGTCTGCATCGCTTCGGAAAATCGCATGGGTGACGCCTGCACCGGGGAAGGGCTTTCGATGATGCCAGCGCCACGCGCCGAATGCCCGCATGCCTATACTCGACACCTCGACTCTGGACGGAGCGCGCCATGGCCTTCCTGCAGGATCCGCCGCAACTTCCCCATCCGTATCGCAGCGACCGCGTTCTGCTAGCCCTGCTCGATCGCGCGCTGCCCGCCGAGCGCCTCGCCGCGCTGGACGCCGACCTCGACGCGCTGGGCGACTATGCGCAGATGGCGTGGCAGCGCGCATGCACCACGACGCGGCGCAAACCGGTGCTGACGCAATGGGATGCATGGGGACGCCGCATCGACCGCATCGAGCTGACGCCGGCGTGGCATGAAGGCGCAGCGATGACGACGCGACACGCGGTGCTCGCCGCCGGCCATGCAGACAGCGAGCATGCGCGGCTGGAAGAGTTTGCCCGCGTCTACCTCTACCACCTCGCCAGCGAGTTCTATACCTGCCCGCTGGCGATGACCGACGGCGCCGCCACCGCGATCAAGGCGTCCGGCAACCACGAGCTGATCGAGCGCGCGTTGCCGCGTTTCCTCAGCCGTGATGTGGCCACGTTCTGGCTCAGCGGGCAATGGATGACCGAGAACGTCGGCGGTTCTGATGTCGGCCACACCGAAACCATCGCTCGGCAGGATGCGAACGGCCAGTGGCGTCTGTACGGGCGCAAGTGGTTCAGCTCGGCGGTGGTTGGCGAGGCGGCGCTGGCGCTGGCGCGGCCCGAAGGCGCGACTGCTGCGGGCACCACGTCGCTGGCGCTGTTCTACGTCGAGACGATGGACGGCGCGCGGCGCAAGCCGGAGCTGGTGATCGACCGCTTGAAGGACAAGCTCGGCACGCAGGAACTGCCCACCGCGGAGATCCACCTGGACGGCCTGCCCGCGTGGCCGCTGGGCGAACTGGCCCACGGCGTGCGCCAGGTAGCGCCGATGCTCAACATCACGCGCACCTGGAACGCGATCTGCGCGGTCGCCAGCATGGCCCGCGCGATCGCCCTGGCGCGCGACTTCGCCGAACGCCGCCGCGCGTTTGGCCGTCCGTTGGTCGAGCAGCCGCTGCACGCGCAGACGCTGGCCGACATGCAGGCGGAGTTCGAGGGCGCGTTCGCGCTGGCATTCGAGGTCGCCCATCTGCTCGGTCGCGTCGAACAGGGCGCGGCGGCGGCGCACGAGGCGGCGCTGCTGCGTCTGCTCACGCCGCTGGCCAAGCTGTGGACCGGCAAGCTGGCGGTGCAGATCTGCTCGGAAGCGATCGAATGTTTCGGCGGCGCCGGCTACATCGAGGATACCGGCCTGCCGCAGCTGCTGCGCGACGCGCAGGTCTACGCGATCTGGGAAGGCACCACCAACGTGCTGTCGCTGGACAGCCTGCGCGCACTGGCCGGCGACGGCCTCGACGCGTTGCGCACGGCCTGTGTCGGCTGGCTGGCCAGCAACGACGACATGCACGCGGCCAGCGCGATCCGGCAGACGCTGGACGCCGCGGCGCGCTGGCTCGACCAGCAGGCGGACGCACGCGACACGCTGGAAGCCGGCGCACGCGGCCTCGCCTTCACCCTGGCGCGCTGCGCCGCGGCGGCGTTGCTGGCACGCCAGGCCAGCTGGTCAAACCATCGCGGCGACCGGCGACCGGCCGCGGCCGCGCGCCGCTTCATCAGCCTCGGCCTCGACCGGCTGGTTGTGCCGGACGCGGACAACACCGCCCTGCTGCTGGGCTGATGCGTACCCGCCGGACGGACACGCTCCAGCTGTGGACTCGCCTCCACGGTCAACCGCTGCGGTCGACCGGGATACCCGCTCCGGTCGCGATCATCGTAACCTTGCACATGGCCTCACCCTCCGCGCTTGCCGCGGAAGCCATCTCGCCAGCGCCGGCGCTTCGACGCCCGAAGGCGCTAGGCCAGTCCAGCTGATGACGAAACCGGGCCCACCCAGGCTGCCAAGCCAACCGCTCCACAGGATTGATGTGCACCACGACAAGGCTGGATTCATGCGACAGATCGGTTTCGCTTTTTTATTCATCACCCTGTGGCTGACAACCTCCCTGGCTCACGCCAGCGTCGCCAATGCGCCCGGTGCCAACCTCGAAGTGTCGCTGGTCACCTACGGCCCGGGCGAAACCTACTGGGAGCGCTTCGGCCACGACGCGATCGAGCTGCGCGACACGGTTTCGGGCGAGGCCGTCAACTTCAACTACGGCGTGTTCGATTTCAACGAGAAGAACTTCCTGCTGAACTTCGCCCGCGGCCGCATGCACTACCTGATGGACGCGGCGCCGAGCGACCAGGACGAGCGCTACTACGTCGAGGCCGGCCGCTCGATCACCCGCCAGCGGCTGGTGATGACGGCCGAACAGGCAACCGCGCTGCGCGACTTCCTGTTGTGGAACCTGCGCCCGGAAAATGCCGGCTACGCCTACGACTACTACGTCGACAACTGCACCACCCGCGTGCGCGACGCGCTGGACAAGGCGCTCGGCGGCGTGCTGGCAGCCCGTCTGAAGGCGCGCCCCGGCGGCATGACCTACCGCCAGCAGACCGTGCGATTGATGAGCGCGCAGCCGTGGCTGATGCTGCTGCTGGACCTGGGTCTGGGGCCGTATGCCGACCAGCCGCTGAACGCCTGGCAGGAAAGCTTCCTGCCTGAAGTGCTGCAGGCGCAGCTGCGCGAGGTGCGCGTCGACGACGGCCACGGCAACCTGCAGCCGCTGGTGCAGGACGAGCAACTCACCTCGCCGAACCGGCTCGACGTGCCGCCACCGACCGCGCCCGACCTGCGCCTGCCGCTGGCCCTGGCCGGCCTGCTGCTGGCCGCGCTGCTCGTGCTCGCCCGCCGCTGGTGGCCGACCGGCTACGCCCTGCTCGGTACTGTCTACCTGCTGGCAGCCGGTCTGGTCGGCCTGCTGTTGCTGACGCTGTGGACGCTGACCACCCACCACTCGGCCTGGGCCAACGCGAACCTGCTGCTGTTCAACCCGCTGGCCTTCGCGCTGCTGCCGACGCTGTGGCGCTCGCGCCGCGGCCTCGCCGCCTCGCGCTTCATCGACGGCGTGATCGCGCTGCAGCTGCTCGCCTGCATGGCCGCCGTGCTGCTGCACCTGCTGCCCGGCACCATGCAGCAGAACCAGCCGTGGCTGCTGTTCGCCCTGCCGTGCTGGCTGGTGCTGGCGTGGAGCCTGCGCCGCCACCGCCGGTAATCCAATTGCCCCGCCATCGGGCGCGGGGCATGATGCGGGCATGAATCCGATCACGCCGCCGAATGCACCGTCGACCAGCAGCCAGCCCATGGTGGTCAACTGCATCGCCTACCGCAAGGACGGCAGCCGCATCGGCGACGTTACCCTCGACGCAATCAGCGACGTGCTGGCCGAACCGGATACCTTCGTCTGGGTCGGCCTGTACGAGCCGGACGAGGCGCTGCTGGAAAAGATCCAGGACGAATTCGGCCTGCACGACCTGGCGATCGAGGACGCGCACGCCGCGCACCAGCGCACCAAGCTGGAAACCTACGGCGACTCGCTGTTCCTGGTGGTGCAGACCGCGCAGCTGATCAACGGCGAACTGGCGTTCGGCGAAACGCACATCTTCTTCGGCCCGCGCTACCTGGTCACCGTGCGCCACGGCGCCTCGCAGTCCTACGCGCCGGCACGGCGCACCTGCGAACACGCGCCGGAACTGCTGGCGAACGGCCCCAGTTACGGGCTGTACGGCGTGCTCGACTTCATCGTCGACAACCTGCTGCCGATCGTGCGCGACTTCCGCGAGGAAGTGCAGCAGCTCGAGCACGACATCTTCGGCGAGACGTTCAAGAGCAGCACGATACGCCGCCTGTACGACATGCAGCGCGACCTGATGACGCTGCGCCTGGCGGTGGCGCCGCTGCAGGACATCATCAACCAGCTGATCCGGCTGCACCCGAACCTGATCCCCGAGGTGCTGCACGCGTACTTCCGCGACGTCTATGACCACGCCTTCCGCGTCAACGAGGCGATCGGCGCGATGCGCGAGATGCTCACCGCCGCGATCAACGTCAACCTGTCGCTGGTCAGCCTGCGCCAGAACGAGGTGATGAAAAAGCTCGCCGGCTGGGCCGCCATGCTCGCCGCGCCGACCCTGCTGACCAGCTGGTATGGCATGAACTTCACCCACATGCCCGAGCTCAGCCGCCCCTGGGCCTACCCCGCCATCATCGTGGTGGTGGCCGGCGTGGTCAGCGGCATCTACCTGGGGCTCAAGCGCGCAAAGTGGCTGTAGCGCGCCGGACGGTTGTCGCTGCACCATGGACCGTTCAAGATGCCGACTGACCCTGGCTCCGCACGCGATGACCCATGAACGACTCCACCAGCCACATCCCCGCCGATGCCGACGCTCCGGTGGAAACCCTGCATGAAGGTCGTTGGCTGAGCCTGCGCAAGCGCGGTCGCTGGGAGTACGCCGAGCGCAACAACCCCGGCGGCGCGGTAATCATCCTGGCGGTGACGCCTGCGGACAAGGTGCTGTTCGTCGAGCAGTACCGCGTGTCGATCCTGCAGAACACCATCGAGATGCCGGCCGGCCTGGTCGGCGACCTGGCCGGCCAGGCCGACGAAACCGCCCTGCTGGCGGCCCGGCGCGAACTGGAGGAGGAAACCGGCTGGCGCTGCCAGCGGGTGGAGTTCGTCCATCGCGGACCGTCCTCATCCGGCATGAGCACCGAGATGATCACCTTCGTACGCGCATGGGATCTGCAAAAGGTCGGCCCCGGCGGCGGCGACGACACCGAGAACATCGTGGTGCACGAGGTGCCGCGCCGCGAAGCAGGCGCCTGGCTGTTCGCGCGCGCCGCCGAAGGCTACTCGATCGACCCGAAACTGTTCGCCGGGCTGTGGTTCATCGAGCACGCCGGCGGATGAACGCGCGGCAGGATTCCGGGCCCAGCCTGCCGTACCGCGGCAGCGGACTGCTCACCAGGTGCGCACGTCGACCACGCTGACCGTGTAGCTGTCTATTTCCGACTGGTAGCGGAACATGCGGCCCAGGTCGAAGTGCACGGTGTCGCCGGGAGCGATGTTGGCGGTGCCAGCCGGCCAGCCCTGCTTGCTCTGCAACACCTTGCCGCCGGCGTCCTTCACCTCGATGCGGATCTGTGCCGCCGAGGCCGCCGCGCAGTTGTTGACCAGCTCGCCACGCAGGCTCATGCGGGCGACCGTTCCCGTGTTGTTGATTGCGGGCTTGAAATCCTTGATGGCGAAGTCCTTCGGATTGCAGTCGGCCTGGGCGGCCAGCGGGGCGAACAGGAGTACGGCGGAAATGATCAGCGTCTTCATGAGGTTTGGGCCATCCCGAGGCATGCCTTCGATGCGGGCATGGAAAATCATCGGCATGCCGATGGAATTCTTTAGTCGGTCGCACCCGGCGCAGCGGCCGCAGAGAGCCAGCCACCCGTCGCTAAAGTTCTTCGCGCTGACGTCGATAGAGGGTGGTCCCGTCCCCCGCATTGCGGTCCCCCACTGTTCGATGGAGTTTCCCCATGAAGGCTCTCGTTGTTTCCGCCGTGTTGCTGTTCGCTCCGCTGGCCGCCCAGGCTGCCTGCGCGCCTGGCGATTTCGCGGTCAAGGATTTCAAGCCCGGCGTCGCGGCGTCGCGCCTCAGCCTGCGCGGCGAGCTGGTCAACAACTGCGCGGCGGCCTCGGCCGCGCAGGTCCGCATCGAGGTGAAGGACGCCGCCGGCAAGGTGCTGCAGAGCAAGCAGGGCTGGCCGGCCGGCACCGCCAACATCGCTCCCGGCGATACCGTGCACTTCGACCTGGGTCGCATGTTCCGCTACCAGTCGGAAATAGACAGCTACACGGTCAGCGTGGTCGACGTGCGCACCTGGTGAGGCATCCGGCAGCGTGACGCGACGAAGGCTCCGCAAGGAGCCTTCGTCGTATCTGGCGCCGCGGCGCGCACGTCCGCGCCGGCAGGCAGTCAGTGCAGCACGAACAGCTTGTCGAAACCGGCCACGCGCAACGTACCGCGCAGCTCGCCGGAGGCATTGACGATGCGGATGTCGGAGCGGTCGGTGCCGGCGTGCTCGCGCAGCAGTAGCAGCATGCCGAGCGCCGAGCTGTCCATCCCGGTGACCTCGCCCAGGTCGATCACGTAGCTGCGCGCGGGCTTGCCGCTGCCCAGGCAGGCATCGTGGAAATCGCGGTGGATACTGAAGTCGAAGCGTTCGCCCAGTTGCAGGGTGAGGCAATCCAGTTCGCTGTCGTGGTGGACGATCATGGGGCAATCCTCAGAAAAGTTCGATTTCGCCGGCGTCCATCGAGCTCTGCAGCGCCGGGCCGCGGGACCGCAGGCGTGCCTTCTCGCGCTGGATCGCCAGCCGGCTGCGCACCCGCTGGGCGTGCGCCGCCAGCGTGTCGGCGTCGACCGGGCCACAGGCCAGCTCCTCGATGTCGCGCGTGCATTCGCCCACGACCTCCTGCAGCTCGACCAGCCGGGTACGGGTCTGCCGTAGCAGCTGGCCGAGGATGTCCTCGAACTGCAGCGAACGGATGGTGGTGGAGACGTCGCTGCCGAGGCCGCGATTGATCTCGACCGCCTGGTCGGCCACCACGCTGGTGCGCGCATCGGTCTCGGTGACGTGGGCCGTCATCGCGTCGATGCCGCCCTTGGCCGACAGCGCCACGTTGAGATCCTGCGAGGCCATCGCGCCGATCAGTCCGCGCAGCTGCTCCATCGCGGCGCGGGCACGCTCGACGTGGCCACCGATCTGCTCGTTGAGCTGGTTGGAGTTGCTGGCCAGGTTGCGGATCTCGCCGGCCACCACTGCGAAGCCGCGGCCGGACTCGCCCGCGCGCGCCGCCTCGATCGCGGCGTTCAGCGCCAGCAGGTTGGTTTCCTCGGCGATGGTGTTGACGTTCCTGAGCAGGCCGAACACCGCGTCCATTTCCTTCGCCATGCCGTCGATGCGGTAGACGATGCGCAGGCTCTCGCGCGACATCTGCACGATCATGCCGACGAAGTGCTCCAGCAGGTCGCCGGTACGCGCGGCGAAATCCTGCACCGACACGCCACCGTCCTGCACCTCGATGATCTGCTTGAGCAACGACTGCTGCAGCGCGGTCTTGCTGGACAGGCCGTCAAAGCCGCCGCCCAGCTCGGATACCGCGTCGCGCAGCAGGTCCAGGCCCTGGTGCAGCTCGCGGGTGGCGTGGCCGAGCTCGTCGACCAGCGCGCCGCGCACATCCTCCAGCGCCTCGCGCACCGGTTCGGCGCGGGCGCCGGCAAGGGTCTGCGCGACTGGCGTCGCGGCGGGTCGTTCCAGCATGGCCCAGGTCGCGGTCAGGGCAACCACCAGCAGTGGCGCCAGCCAGGCCGGGTGCCAGGCCAGCGCCAGCAGCAGGGCGACGGCACTGGCGACCCAGCCGGCCGGTTGGCGTCGGAACCACAGAGCGGGAGTGAATGACATGATCCTGTATCCGCGAGTCAGGCGCTGGCAGCGCCGGTATGGGGGTGACGGGCCAGCACCAGCAGGCGCGCCGCCATGTGTTCGATCGACTGCATTTCGCTCGCGGCGTCGAGCTTCCAGGCGGCGCCGGGCATGCCCCACACCACCGAACTGGCCTCGTCCTGCACCACCGTGGCGGCGCCAGCCTGGCGCAGTTCCAGCAGGCCGCGCGCACCGTCGCCGCCCATGCCGGTAAGCAGCGTGGCGATGGTGGCGGCGCCGGCGCTGGCCGCCAGCGAGCGGAACAGCACGTCGACGCTGGGGCGGTGCCGGTTCACCGGCGGACCGTCGTGCAGGCGGCACACGTATTTGGCGCCGTCCCACATCACCAGCAGGTGGTGGCTGCCGGGCGCGATGTAGGCATGGCCGGACTGGATCGGCTGGCCGTCCTGCGCCTCGCACACGCGCATCGCCGAGCAGCGATCCATACGCGCAGCGAACGGGCCGCTGAAGGCGGCAGGAATGTGCTGGGTCACCAGGATCGGCGGCGCGTCCGGCGGCATTGCCTCCAGCACCACGCGCACCGCCTCGGTGCCGCCGGTGGAGGCGCCGATCGCGATGATCGGGCTGCCGCCGCGCGTACCTGCGGTCTGCGCGCGCGGCAGCACCGCATCGGCCGACAGCCGCGGCGCCACGTCCAGTTTGCGCACCGTGGTGCGCGCGCGCGGCTTCGCCTGCGCTGCCTGCTTCACCTTGGCGCAGATCTCCAGCGTGTGTTCGCCGAAACTGCTGGCCAGGTCGCTGCTCGGCTTGGCCAGGAAATCCACCGCGCCCAGTTCCAGCGCGCGCAGCGTCACTTCGGCACCCTGGGTGGTCAGCGACGACACCATCACCACCGGCATCGGCCGCAGCCGCATCAGGTTTTCCAGGAAGGTCAGCCCGTCCATGCGCGGCATCTCGACGTCCAGGGTCAGCACGTCGGGGTTGAGCTGCTTGATCTTGTCGCGGGCGATCAGCGGATCCGCCGCCGTGCCGACGACCTCGATGTCCGGATCGCAGGCAAGCATGGTCGACATCAGCTTGCGCACCAATGCGGAATCATCGACTACCAGAACACGCACTCTATCCATTGCTCACCTTGCCATGCAGCCACGGCCCCGTCGCCCGCGACGGTGGCCCGATCGATTGCCACGCCGGAACCACGGCGCTAGAACAGCTCGACCTCACCCTTTATCGGATCGTTTGCCAAACGCTTGAGGTAGCCGCGCTCGTCGGCCACCAGCGCCACGTCGTCGCTGCGGCGCAGCTGGCGCACGCGGACCCGGCCGCTGTGCGGGAAGAACTGCACCTGGCGCGGGTAGACGTCGCCCAGGTCCTCGGCCGCCAACTGCAGCCGCTCGGCCTCGATGTAGCGATGCACGAAGTCGATGTTGCGTTGGCCCACGTCGCTCAGCTGGGCCAGCACGCGGCCACCGCCGAACACCTTGACGCGCAGGTTCGCGCGCTGGCCGCCGGCCTTCAGGATCGCGTTGATCAGCTGCTCCATCGCGTCGCTGCCGTAGCGCGCGGCGCGCCCGATGGCCGGCGACCAGCTGTCGCGCTCGCCCATCGGCTCGGGCAGCATGAAGTGGTTCATGCCGCCGACGCCGCGTTCGGCGTCGTGGATGCAGGCCGACACGCACGAACCGAGCACGGTGCTGACCAGCTCGTCGCTACCGCTCACGTAGAACTCGCCCGGCAGCACCCGCACCACCATGCGACCCTGGGCCGGGTCCCAGAACCGGCGCAGGTGCTCGAAACCGGGCATGGCCTCGGGCAGCGTGGCGCTGCGGCGCTCGGCCGTCACTACCGGCATCATCCGAGCTTCCGGTAGACGGTGCGGCCGATCAGTTCGAAATCGTCGTTGATGCCGTGCAGCGACTCGGAGTGGCCGAGGAACAGGTGGCCGCCGGCCGGCAGCAGCGCGGCGTAGCGGCGGAACAGCCGCTGCTTGGTCGGCTGGTCGAAGTAGATCACCACGTTGCGGCAGAAGATCGCGTCGAACGGACCGCGCATGGGCCACTCGTGCAGCAGGTTCAGCGGCTGTACGGTCACCAGCTCGCGCAGGCGCGGATGCACACAGGCGTAGCCCGCGTACTCGCCGTCGCCGCGCAACAGCCAGCGGCGCCGGCGTTCCTCGCTGATGCCCTCAAGCTTGTCCAGTGGATACACACCATTGCGCGCCGTTTCCAGCGCCTGCGGCGACAGGTCGGTGGCGAGGATCTTCGCGTCGATGCCTGCCGCGCCATGCCGCTCCAGGGCCTCGGCCAGCACCATCGCCAGCGCGTACGGCTCCTCGCCGGTGGAGCAGCCGGCCGACCAGATCCGCAGACGGTCGCCGCCGCGGCGCTTCTGCTGCAGCCACTGCGGCAGCAGTTCGTCGACCAGCAGGTCGTAATGGTGCGACTCGCGGAAGAACGAAGTGACGTTGGTGCTGATCGCGCTGGCGAGGTTGTCCAGCTCGCTCTGCGGGTCGCGCCGCAGCAGCTCGCAGTACGCGCCGAAGTGGCGCAGGCCCAGCGCGCGCAGGCGTCGCGCCAGGCGCCCCTGCACCAGCTGGCGTTTGTGTTCGCCCAGCGCGATGCCGCAATGCTCGTAGACGAAGTCGCGCAGGAAGCGGAACTCGGCATCGCCAAGAGCGACCCCGCCACCATCCGCCGGCACGGCATCGCCTTGAACCATGCCGGCCGCGGTGCTCACGCTCAGAACTCCTTCCAGGCACCGGCATCCGCTGCCTCGACGGCGGCGGCGCGTGGCGGCGCCTTGCGCACCGCGGCGAACACCGCCTCGGTGGCACGAACCACATCCTTCGCGCGCTCCGGCGGTGCCGCCTGCGATGCCGCGTCGTCGTCGGCCAGGCGGAAGAAGCCCACCTGGCTGGACAGGTCGCCAGCCTGCTCCTGCATGGCGCGGGCAGCGGCCGAGGCCTCTTCCACCAGCGCGGCATTCTGCTGGGTCATCTCGTCCATCTGCATCACGGCGTTGTTGACCTGGTCGATGCCGGCGGACTGCTCCTGGCTGGCCGCGGCGATCTCGGCCACGATGTCGGTGACCTTCTTCACGCTCTCGACGATCTCGGCCAGTGCCTTGCCGGACTGGTTGACCAGTTCCGAGCCGCAGCGCACCTTCTCCTCGCTCTCGGCGATCAGGCCCTTGATCTCCTTCGCCGCGCCGGCGCTGCGCTGCGCCAGGCTGCGCACCTCGCTGGCCACCACCGCGAAACCACGGCCCTGTTCGCCGGCGCGCGCCGCTTCCACCGCCGCGTTCAGCGCCAGCAGGTTGGTCTGGAACGCGATCTCCTGGATCAGCCCCACGATGTCGCCGATCTTGCGGCTGGAGGCGTCGATCTCGCCCATCGCGACAATCGCCTTGCCCGCCACTTCGCCGCCGCGCTCGGCCTGCTCGCGGGCGCCGCGGGCCAGCTGGTTGGCGTGGCTGGCGTTCTCCGCGTTCTGCTTCACGGTGGAGGTCATCTCCTCCATCGACGAGGCGGTTTCCTCCAGGCTGGAAGCCTGTTCCTGCGTGCGCTGGCTCAAGTCGTCGTTGCCGCGCGCGATCTGCTGCGCCGCGCTCGACACCGCATCGGAGCCCTGACGCACCTCGCCCACGATCGCGCCGAGGCGCTCGTCCATGCTGCGGAAGGCGTCCAGCAGCCGGCCTAGCTCGTCGTGCCGCTTGACCCTGATGTCATGACCCAGCCGGCCCTCGGCGATGGCATGTGCCACCTTCACCAGATGCGCCAGCGTGCCGCTGATCGAGCGCACCAGCAGGGTCGACACCAGCAGCGCGAACAGCAGGCCGCCAAGCAACGCGAACAGCACCAGGTTGCGCACCAGCTTGTAGCGGCTGACCTGAGCCTGATAGATCTGCCTCACCTCGTCGCTCTGCGCCTGCATCAGCTTGTTGATGGTGTCCACGCGCAGCATCAGCTCCGGACGCACCTGCATTTCCAGCAGGTCGCCGGTGCCTCCATCGTTTTGCGCCAGCGCGTCGTAGATGTCCTTGAGGTCGCCCTGGTATTCCTCGTCGGTGGCGCGATAGGCCTTGTACTTCGCGGTGATGTCCGCGCTCATCGGCATCGCCGACAGCGTCTTGTTGGTCTCGGCGATCTCCTTCTGCAGGCGCTCGGACTCGGCGACCTTCTGCTTCACCTGGTCGGGCTTGCCGATCGCCCCGGCCGCTTCGCCGAGCACGATGAAGTTGGTCAGCGACTTGGCGCGCAGGCTGCCGATCAGCTGCGCCGGCACCATCGCCTCCTCGTAGCTGCGCCGCATGCCCTCGTTCTGCCAGGACATCATGCCAAGGCCGACCGCCGCACCGGCCGCCAGCATCAGCCCGAGCAGCGTGAACACGCCGATCAGGCGCGCCTTGACGGACAGGGTCGGCAACCTGGTGAAACGTGTCATGAATTTCTTGATGTTCATCGTGATTCCCGGATCGGATCAGGCGGCAACTTCGATATTCCGGACGTCCGTCAGCGCGGCATCCAGCGTTTCAACGTCTTCCGGACGCATCAGCTTCTCCACGTCCAGCAGCATCACCATGCGCTCGACGTGGGTGGCCAGGCCCTTCAGGTAGCGCGTGTCGACGATCGCGCCCATGTCGGGCACCGGCTTGATCGCCGCCGGCTCGATGTCGACCACGTCGGACACCGCGTCCACCACGATGCCGAACAAGCGCTCGGCGACCGCCACGATGATCACCACGGTGCTGTCGCCGTAGCTTTCGCGCGCCAGGCCGAAGCGCAGGCGCAGGTCCATGATCGGCACGATCGCGCCACGCAGGTTGAGCACACCCAGCAGGTAGTCGGGGGTCTGCGGGATGCGGGTGACCCGCGACCAGCCGCGGATCTCGCGCACCGACAGGATGTCGACGCCGTATTCCTCGCCGGCCAGGCCGAACGTCAGCTGCTGGACGGTGGGCGCCGTGGCCGCGTTGTCTTCGTACATGAATCGTCTACCTCGTGATGGGCGCCTGCGGACGCCCGGCCTCGATGCCTGTATCGGCCTTGCCGGGGAGGACTTGAGTACGCCACCGCCGCCGGGCGGAGCTGCCGCGGGCGCCTCACGGCAAAGAAGCGCTCTCAGAACTCGGTCCAGCCGCCGGCCGCCACGACCGCCCGGGCCGGTTCGGCCGTGCGGGTTGCCGACTTGCGCGACAACGCCACCACGCGCGCCGGAGCCGGCGCCGGTGCTGCCGCGTGCTCTGCCGTCGCGCCGTCAAGCCGGAAGAACTTCATTTGCCGCTGCAGTTCGCCGGCCTGCTCCTGCATCGCGCGCGCCGCCGCCGCAGCCTCTTCCACCAGCGCCGCGTTTTGCTGGGTCACTTCGTCCATCTGCATCACCGCGCGGTTCACCTGGTCGATGCCGGCGGACTGCTCCTGGCTGGCCGCGGCGATCTCGGCCACGATGTCGGTGACTTTCTTGACGCTCTCGACGATGCCGGTCAGCGCCGCACCGGACTGGTCGACCAGCGCGCTGCCGGCCTGCACCCGCTGCACGCTCTCGTTGATCAACCCCTTGATCTCCTTCGCCGCCGCCGCGCTGCGCTGGGACAGGCTGCGCACCTCGCTGGCCACCACGGCGAAACCGCGGCCCTGCTCGCCCGCGCGCGCCGCCTCCACCGCCGCATTGAGCGACAGCAGGTTGGTCTGGAACGCGATCTCGTCGATCAGCCCCACGATGTCAGCGATCTTGCGGCTGGAGGCGTTGATCTCGCTCATCGCCGCCACCGCCTGCGCCGCCACTTCGCCGCCGCGCTCGGCCTGCTCGCGCGCACCGCTGGCGAGCTGGTTGGCGTAGCCGGCGTTCTCCGCGTTCTGCTTCACGGTGGAGGTCATCTCCTCCATCGAGGCGGCGGTTTCCTCCAGGCTCGACGCCTGTTCCTGCGTGCGCTGGCTGAGGTCGTCGTTGCCCTTGGCGATCTGCTGCGCGGCGCTGCTCACCGCCTGCGAACCGTGCTGCACTTCGCCCACGATGCCGGTCAGCTTGTCGCGCATGCGCACCAGCTCAGCCAGCAGGCTGCCGACGGCGAAACGCCTGCCGCCGCCGTCGTCATCGTTGCCGAGGTCGCCGTCGGCGATGCGCGTGGCCATCGCCACCGCGAAAGCCGGCTCGCCGCCGATGCTGCGGCGGATGCTGCGCATCGATACCCACACCAGAGCGATCACCAGCAGGCCCAGCAGGCCTGCCTTGGCCAGGTTCGCCGTCAACGTGTGGCGAAACTGTGCATCGATGTCGTCGAAATAGGCGCCGGCGCCGAAGTGCATGCCCCATGGCTGGTAGCGCTCGCTGTAGGTGACCTTGCCCACGACCTTCTTGCTGCCTGGCTTGAGCCAGTCGTAGTAGGTGACGCCGCGGCCGTCTTTCATGTTGACGTCGTGCATCGCCTGGAAGATCGGCTTGCCGTTCTGGTCGGTCATGTCGCGCACGCTGGTGCCCAGCTTGTCCAGCATCACCGGGTGCTCGGTCAGCACGTAACTGTCATCGAACGCAAACACGTAGCCGGCGCCCTTGTCCCACTGCATGTCGTGGATCTGCGCCAGTGCCCGTTTCTGCGCCTCGGCCTCGCCGAACTCGCCCCTGGTCGCACGCTCGTGGAAGCCGCTGGCCACCGAAACTGCCGACTCGATCTCGCTGCGCAGCAGGCGTTCGAGACCTTCCATCTGGCTGGCGCGGCT
Source organism: Rhodanobacter sp. B2A1Ga4 (assembly GCF_018101315.1). Lineage (NCBI taxonomy): Bacteria > Pseudomonadati > Pseudomonadota > Gammaproteobacteria > Lysobacterales > Rhodanobacteraceae > Rhodanobacter > Rhodanobacter sp. B2A1Ga4. The sequence continues at coordinate 1,416,163 of NZ_JADBJR010000001.1, forward strand.
CTGCAACGCATTCACCACGGTCAGGCCGAACAGCCCCAGCACGACCACCGTCACCACCATGACCAGCCGCGCATTGAGGCTGAGCCGATCGAAGAACCCACGTATCACGGACAACATGTCGCAAACCTCGACTTCGGAAAAGAAACCCGCCGGCCATGACAGCCATGCGGGGTGGCGCGCAAAGACGCCAAAACCCATCGCCAGCGGAAGCACCCGCTCCGTTCGCGCCCTTCATTGCGCCGCAGCCGCCGCGGCAACGACGCGCCTCAGGCTGCCTTGCTGCGCTGTCCCAGCCGCACCACGCCACCCACGTCGACGATCAGCGCCACCGAGCCGTCACTGAGGATGGTCGCGCCAGACACGCCCTGCACCCGCTGGTAGTGCTTCTCCAGCGACTTGATCACCGCTTGCTGCTGGCCCAGCAGGTCGTCCACCAGCAGGCCCACGCGGCGGCTGTCGTCCTCGATCACTACCACGATGCCGCGCTCGACCTCGGTGATTGCGTCGGCGCAGTCGAAGGCGCGGTGCAGCCGCATCAGCGGCAGGTATTCGCCGCGGAACTGGAACACCTCGCCACCGCCGGCGATCCGCCGCACCGCCACGGCGTCGAGCCGCAGCGACTCGACGATCGAGGTCAGCGGCACGATGTAGCGCTCGTGGCCCACGGCCGTGACCAGGCCGTCGATGATCGCCAGGGTCAGCGGCAAGGTGATGGTGAACGTGCTGCCCTTGCCGGACACGCTGCGCACGCCGACGCTGCCGCCCAGATCGCGCACGTTGCGCCGCACGACGTCCATGCCCACGCCACGGCCGGACAGGTCGGTGGCCTGCGCGGCGGTGGAGAAGCCCGGCTGGAAGATCAGCTCGGCCACCTCGGCGTCGCCGAGTTCCTGGCCCGCAGCGATCAGGCCGCGCTGCTGCGCCTTGGCCACGATCGCGGCATGATTGAGCCCGGCGCCGTCGTCGCTGATCCGTACCACGATGTTGCCGCCTTCGTGGTGGGCATCGAGCCTGAGCAGGCCGGTCTCCGGCTTGCCGGCGGCCTTGCGCAGAGCCGGCATTTCCAGGCCGTGGTCGATCGCGTTGCGCACCAGGTGCACCAGCGGGTCGCCGATTTTCTCCAGTACCGTCTTGTCCAGCTCGGTATGTTCGCCGTGCAGCTCGAGCCTGACCTGCTTGCCGAGCTTGCGCTCCAGATCGCGGACCAGCCGCGGGAAGCGGTTGAACACCGAACCGATCGGCAGCATGCGAATGCGCATCACGCTCTCCTGCAGCTCGCGCGTGGCGCGTTCGAGCTGCAGCAGGCCTTCGCGCAGGCGCTCCAGCTGCGAGGGCTGGAAGTTCTCGCCGATGTCGCTGAGCATCGACTGGGTGATCACCAGCTCACCCATCATGTTGATCAGCGCGTCGACCTTGTCGATGCCCACGCGGATCGAGCTGCCCTCGGCGGAGGCGACCGCCTCGCGCGGCAGCGGCGCGGCGGCGGGCATGGGCGCCGTCGCCACGGGCGCAGGGGCGGGGGCGGCAACCGCCACCGGTGCAGCCGCAGCCGCCGGCGCTTCCTCGGCCAGCGCCGCGATGGCCAGCTCGCAGTCGCCGTCTAGCCAGTCGAACACGGCATCGACGTCACCGCGCGCCACCGCACCATGCAGGCGCAGCTCCCAGCCGAGATGGCATTCGCCGGGATCGAGATCGGCCAGCCGTGCCGGCGCCCGATCGACGACGAAGGCACGCCGCACCTCCAGCCGGCCCAACTGCTGCAGTTCGCGGAACAGCCGCAGCGGATCGTTGCCGGTCTGCAGCAGGTGCGGCAGTGCGACGAAACGAATGTCCCAGCCACTCGCCGCAGCGGCATTCAATGCGGGCGCAGCCGGCGCCGGCGCCGCCTCGCCGCTGACCAGGCGCACCAGCTCGCCGCGCAGCGCCTCGCTGTCGGCATCGGCCACCGGCTGGCTGTCGGCGGAACGCGCCAGCATGGCGCGCAGGCAGTCGACCGAGCGCAGCAGCAGGTCGATCAATTCCGCATCCACCGCGCGGCGTTCGCTGCGCACTTCCTCCAGCAGCGATTCGGCCACGTGGGTGAACGCGGCGACGTCCGCAAAGCCGAAGGTCGCCGCACCGCCCTTGATCGAGTGCGCGGCGCGGAAGATCGTGTGCACCAGCTCGTGATCGGTCGAACCCGAGTCCAGCGCCAGCAACGCGGCCTCCATCGCATCCAGCCCTTCCAGGCTTTCCTCGAAGAAGGTCTTGTGGAATTGAGTCAGGTCGACGGCGCCCATGGATCTTCCTTCAGCCCAGCACGCGCTTGACGGTGGCCAGCAGCTGTTCCGGATCGAACGGCTTGACCAGCCAGCCGGTGGCGCCGGCCGCCTTGCCTTCCATCTTTTTCTCGGTATGCGACTCGGTGGTCAGCATCAGGATCGGCACGCCCTTGTAGGCATCCATCGTGCGCAGCTCGCGCACCATCGCGATGCCGTCCATCACCGGCATGTTGACGTCGGCCAGCACCAGGTCGAACGCGCTGCCGCGCGCCACGTCCAGCGCCAGCTGCCCGTTCTCGGCCTCGGCCACCTCGTGCCCGGCGCCGCGCAGGGTGAACGCCACCATGCCGCGCATCGAGACCGAATCGTCTACCGCAAGAATCTTTGCCATGCTGCCACCTCGTTCAGGCCGGCCCTGCGGCCGGCAGTTCCAGAATCCGCGCCAGGCCGAGCAGGCCAGCCGCCTCGTTGAACGCCTCGCTCGCGCCGCGCCAGTCCAGCGCGCCGCCGCGCGTCTGCAGCTCACGCCGCAACAGCACCAGCAGCTGCAGCGCCGCCGTATCGACACGCTCCACCTGGCTGGCATCCAGCACCACGCTGGCGCCCTGCTTCAGCGCACCCAGCAGTTCCGCCTTCAGCGCGGCCTGGGCGGCGATGCGGCAGTCAGCCGGAAGCACCACCGCGGCGGCGCCGTCCGGTGCCGCCTGCCGCTCGTCCTGTTGCTGCTTCACCGCCCGTTTGCCGGCCATGCCGCCACTCCACGCGCGCTCGTTGGCGCTGACGAGTTGCTTATCGGCCGTCGCCACGATCGCTTTAGGGATCGCCGGCCATGCCCGGGGTCGAACACGGCTCAAGTTCGCCCGCGCGCGGCCGATGTCCTGCTGGACGAACCCGATCGCACACGGCCCGCGTGCAGGAACCCACTTGATCATCCAACCGACCAGCCTGGCCGCCCTCACCTGGGCCGGTGCCGCTTCCGGCACCAGCGCACAAAGCTGGCGCATCGGCACGGTGCTGTCGGCGCGGCCGCTGGGGGTGAACCCGCAGGGGCTGCTGGTGCTGCAGATTGGCGCGCTGGCGGTGGAGACGGAACTACCCAGCAGCCAGTTGCCGGCGCAGTTCCAGGTGCGCGTGCTGAGCCTGGGTGCGCAGCCGCAGCTGGAGGTGCTGGCGCATCCGGTCGACCCGACCTTCCAGCGCGTGCTGCGCGAGCGCCTGCCCCAGCAAAATGGCTATGCCCCCCTGCTGGCCACGCTGGGTACGCTAGCCCAGCGGCCGGTATTGCGCCAGTTGCCGCCGGACCTGCGCACGGCGCTGGCCCTGCTCGAACAATCGCTGCGCACGCCCGCCGAGGTCACCCGCGGCGAAGGCCTGCGCGAGGCGATCAGCCGCAGCGGCCTGTTCTTCGAATCCCGGCTGGCCAGCCCGCACGGCAACCTGGCGGCGCTGGCCGAGGATGACTGGAAAGGTGCCCTGCTGCGCCTGGCCGGTCTGCTCGACCGGCGTGCGCCGGCGCCGGCGGCGCCCAACCGCAGCGATGCCGCACCGCCGATGCTGCAACGTGGCATGCAGGCGCAGCCGCGCGTGCCGCTGCCGCTGGTAGCCGCCGACGACGACGTGGCCCCGCTGCTGGATCGCCTGCACGGCGACGTCAAGGCAGCGCTGGCGCGGGTGGAGGTGGCCCAGCTGGAAGCCGGCGCCAGCCCGCTGCCGGCGTGGATGATCGAGATTCCGTTGCAGGGCGAGGGCGGGCGCGACGTGCTGCAGTTGCAGCTGGAGTTCGCCAGCGATCCCGCCGATGGCAGCCACGGCTGGACGCTCGGCTTCGCGCTGGACCTGCCTGCACTGGGCCCGGTGCAGGGCGAACTGCAACTGCGCGAACCACGGCTGGCGGTACGCCTGTGGGCCGAACAGGCACAGACCGCGCAGCAGCTGGAACGCCAGTTTGGCCCGCTGCGCCAGCGGCTGGCTGCCTGCGGCGTCCTGCTCGACCAGCTGAGCTGCCAGGTCGGCCTGCCGCAGCCGCCAGGCCGGCACAGCGCCGTACTGCTGCAGGCCACCGCATGAATACGCCGCCACCCTCGCGCCGGGTCAGCCTGCGGCTGGCCAGCGGCAACCACACCGAGATCAAGCCGATGCCGCCGGAGTCGCTGGACACCTTGCTGGCGCGCGCCCAGGTGCTGGGCCTGCCGCTGCATCACGATCCGCAGATCGCCGCCCTGCTGGCCTCGCTGCGGCTGCGCGAGGATGTGCCGGTGCTGCTCTACGCCGCGGCGGCCTCGGTACTGGCGGCCGTCTACGACGCAGCGGAAGAATGACCGACCCGACTCACGCCGCGCACCGCTTTCAGGGGCTGGCCGGATGCATCCGCAGGACCAGCTGCGCCTCGTCGCGCGACAGGCCGCAGCGGCTGATCAGTTGTTCCACGTCAGCGCCTTCGCGCGCCAGTTGCTGGGCCAGTTCGTAGGACCGCGGCACCGTCGGCGACGGTTGCCGCTCTATCCGGCCCAGCTGGCGTTCCAGCCTCCCCAGCGCCATCACCAGCATCGAGGTCGGCACGTCGGTGCGGGCATGGGCTGCGTCGTGCGACAGTTCGGCCATCCGCCGCTGCAGCTCGCGCAGTTGGCGCCAGCCGTGGAACAGCAGCGCCGATTGCGCCAGCGCCAGCAACAGCAGGACGCCCACGCCGGTTTCAAGCCACATGACCGTTCCCGTCGTCGGCCCGGCACAGCCGGCGCACGTCGAGCAAGGCCACGAAGCCGCCCTGCCAGGCCAGCACGCCGCTGACCGGATCGTCGTCGCGGCTGGCCCGCCCCGGCGGCGGCGGCGCGATGTCGATACCGTCGCTGCACAGCAGTTCGCCGACGGCATCCACGCGCAGGCCGACCCACTGCCCCGCCTGCGACAGCATCACCACGCGCACCGTGGCCGGCTCCGCCGCCGGCAGCACCGGCAGGCCCAGCCGCCGGCGGCCGTCCATCACCGGCACGATGCGCCCGCGCAGGTGGCGCACGCCGAGCAGGTCAGGGGCGGCGCCCGGCACCGGCGTCAGCTCGCCGTCACGGATGACTTCACTGACCTCGTCCAGCGGCGCGGCATACAGTTGCGTGCCGATCCGGAACGACAGCCAGTGGCGGCCCTCCGCGGCGCGGTCAGCGGCAGTGACGTTCATGCGATGACTCCACGATCGTGCGGCCCGCTCATCGGACGGAGCGGGTCGGGGGGGTGCGTTCGGAGCGGCTGTCCGGAGGAGCGCCGGCGTTCGGCATCGCCGCCGCGACGGCAGCCGGTACGGCGGCGGGCGCGCTGTCTGCCGCGCCGGTGCCGGGCGGCACTGGCGTCAGCGGCACGATGGCGCGCACGGTGGGCAGCACGCCGGGGGCCGATGCCTCGGCCACGCCGGCATGCTGGCCGAGGTCGTCGGCGTCGCTGTGCTCGCGCGGCGGCAGCGAGCTGTTGCCCATCACCACCACCAGTACGCGGCGATTCTGGTTGCGCCCTTCCGCGGTGGTGTTGTCGGCCAGCGGATGCATCTCGCCCCAGCCGATGATGCCAAGCCGGTCCTGGGCCACCCCGTTGACGGCGAACAGGCGCGCCACGCTGCCCGCGCGCGCGGCCGAGAGTTCCCAGTTCGATGGATACAGCGCGGTGTTGATCGGCATGTCGTCGGTGAAGCCCTCGATGCGCACCGGGTTGGTGAACTCCCCCAACACCCCGGCGAGGCTGTGCAGGATGCCCTGCGCCGATGTCGACAACTGGGCCACGCCGCTGGGGAACAGGATGTCGGTACGGATCTCGATTTCCAGCCAGTCCACCTTGTTGCGCAGGTTGACCAGCTTGCGGTCGATCAGCGGCTGCAGCGCCTTGCGCACCTCGCTCTCGATGCGCCCCAGGTTCTGCTGTGACGACGTGGCGCGATGGGCCACGTCGCGCCCGTTGCCACCGCGCATCGCTATCGGGTGCGGCGGAATCGGCACCGCGATCGGCACCACCGACGCCCCCGACTGGCCCGCCGGTGCGGCGATCGCCGGGTCGATATTGTGCGGCCGGATCCGCGTCGGCGGCAGTGGCGCAATGGCGTGGCTGGAGCCGTTGAACGCCTCGATCAGCGACTCGGACATCACCCGGAACTTGCCCTCGTTGACCACCGAGACTGCATACATCACCACGAAGAACGCAAGCAGCAGGGTCATCAGGTCGGCGTAGGGAATCGCCCAGGCTTCGTGGTTCTGGTGTTCCTCGTGCTTGTGCCTTCTCATGCCACGTAACCCTGCAGGCGCGCCTCGATCTGCCGCGGGTTGTCGCCCTGCGCGATCGACACCAGGCCCTCGATCAGGATCTCGCGCATCTGCGTCTGCTTGCTGATCAGGCCCTTCAGCCGCGCCGCCATCGGCAGCATGAACATGTTGGCCAGCGCCACGCCATAGATGGTGGCCACGAAGGCGGCGGCGATGCCATGGCCGAGCTTGCTCGGATCGGCCAGGTTCTGCATCACCGCCATCAATCCCATCACTGCGCCGATGATGCCCAGCGTGGGCGAATAGATGCCGGCCATTTCGAACACCTTGGCACCGGCCAGTTCGATCGATTCGCGGGTTTCCAGGTCCACTTCCAATACGCTGCGGATCGCCTCCGGCTCGCCGCCGTCGACCAGCAATTGCAGACCCTTGCTGACGAACGGGTCGACCTCCGCCTCGATCTGCGGCTCCAGCCCGAGCAAGCCCTGCCGGCGCGAGATTTCGCTCCAGCCGACGATCCGGCTGATCAGGTCGCTCGGCTGGTGCCGGGGCGGCCGGTAGACCATCGAGAGCATCCTGAACGCCTGCTTGAGCACCTTGCCCTGGTTCTGCACCAGCAGGGCGGCGGCCGTGCCGGCGAAGACGATCACGAACGCCGCGGGATTCCACAGCGCACCCACGGTGGAACCCTTGAGGATGGTGCCGACGATGATGACCACGAAGGCCAGAATGGTGCCGATGATGCTTACCAGATCCATGCTGATCAGCCAGTCAGTTGCAGTGAGGTGGAAAGTTGCCCGTTATCACTGGCCAGGCCGGCCAGGTCCATCACCAGCGCCAGCCGGCCGTCGCCGGTGACGGTGGCCCCGGCGACGCCCGGCACGCCGTCGAACAGCGGCCCGAGCGGCTTGACGATGACGTCTTCGCGGCCGAGCACCTCGTGCGCCAGGCAGCCGAGGCGCTGGTGGCCGATGTGCAGTACCACCACATGCCGGCCCGCGGTCGCGGTCGTCGCTGCCCCGGCCCAGCCGACCAGGTTGACCAGCGGCAGGGCACGGCCGCGGTGGCGTGCGACCAGGCGGCCGTCCAGCAAGCAATCCTGGCCGTCGTCGAGTTCGAAGACCTCCTCCACGTTGCCCATCGGCAACGCCAGCAGGCGTGTGTCCACGCGCACCATCAGCACGCGCAGCACCGCCAGGGTCAGCGGTACGGCGAGTTCCAGCTCGCTGCCGTGACCCAGGTTCGAGCGCACCTGCAAGGTGCCGCCGAGTTCGGCCACGCGCGTCTTCACCACGTCCATGCCGACCCCGCGGCCGGAAATGTCGGACACCACCGCCGCAGTGCTGAAGCCGGGACGGAAGATCAATTCGTAGCACTCGCCTTCACTCAGCCGTGCGGCCTGCACGGCATCGATCACGCCCTTCTCCACCGCCTTGCGGCGCAGGATGTCGGGGTCCATGCCGCGGCCGTCGTCGCGCACCGCGATCATGATGCGCTCGCCGCGCTGGCTGGCCGACAGGCATACCCGCCCCTTGCGCGGCTTGCCGGCCTGCTCGCGTTCGCCCGGCAGCTCCACGCCGTGGTCGAGCGCGTTGCGCAGCAGGTGGATCAGCGGGTCGGCCAGCGCCTCGACCAGGCTGCGATCGAGGTCGGTGCCCTCGCCTTCCAACACCAGTTCCACGTCCTTGCCGAGCTGGCGCGCCAGGTCGCGCACGATCCGCGGGAAGCGCTGGAACAGCCGCCCTACCGGCTGCATACGCATGCCCATCACCGCGTTCTGCAATTCGTCGGTGACCCGATCCAGCTCGCTGGCCGCAGCGGCCAGGGCCTCGCCGTCATGGCGCGCGGCCAGGCTGAGCAGGCGGTTGCGCACCAGCACCAGTTCGCCGGCGTGGTTGACCAGCGCATCCAGCCGCGCGGTGTCGACCCGCACGCTGTTTTCCGCCGGTGCCGCATGGTGCGCCGCTGTGGCCGCGGCGGGTTTCGGCGCAACCGTTTCGGCCACTACCGCCGGCGCCACCACGGCTGCCGCGGCGGGCTGCCCGGCCTTGCCATGCAAGGCGTCCAGCAACGCTTCGAACTCGTCGTCGTCGATCGACGCGGACGCGATCGGCGCGATCGGTAACGCGGCCGGCGCGATGGTACCCGGCGCGGCGGTGCCGTACATGCTGTCCAGCAGGGCCTCGAACTCGCTATCGTCGATCGCGCCGCCGTCCGCCGACGGAGCCGGCGCAGCCGCCGGCACCACGACCGCAGCCGGCCGGGCTCCCGGCAACAGCGATTCCAGCAACGCCGGCGGCGGCATCGCCAGCGGGGCCCCGGCGCCCACCGCCGCCATCATGCCGTTGAGCAGGTCGAGCGCTTCGAGCAGCGCATCCATGTGGACGGCGCCGAGCACCACCTTGCCGTTGCGGGCCTCGTTGAGCAGGTCCTCGGCGTGGTGGCACAGCACCACCATCGGCTCGAACGCGAGGAACCCGGCACCGCCCTTGACGGTGTGGAAGGCGCGGAACACGGCATTCAGCAGCTCGCCGTCACCCGGCGCCGCTTCCAGGCCGACCAGTTGCTCGTCGAGCCGCTGCAGCAGTTCGCCGGCCTCGACCAGGAAATCCTGGCGCAGCTCGCTGTCGAATTCGGCATTCATGGCCGGCGGCTCGTCAAAACCCGAATTCGCTGAGCAGGCGGTCGGCATCTTCCTGGCTGGACACCTTGGCCGCCTTGGCCGGCGCCTCGCTGCCGGCCAGGGCGCCGGTCAGGCGCACCAGTTCCAGCAGCGACGATTCGACCGTGCCGATGAAGCTGGCGACCTTCTTGATGCGCTGTCCGGTGAGGTCCTGCCACGACTGCGCCAGCACCATGTCGGCCAGGCCGTCGCGGCAGCTGCCGGCGAACGCCACCGCCTCGCGCGCCAGCACCGCGGCGGCGTCGTTGCCGTTGGTCCACTCCAGCACCTGGCCGGCATTGCGCGTCAGCGACTCGGCCTGCGGCCGCATGCGTTCGGCGAAGTCGAGGCTGCGATGCGCGGCCTGCGCGCTCATCTCCAGTGCGTCCTGCAGGTGCTGGCGCGCGTCGGCGATGGCCGGTACGCCGTCCTGGGCCAGATCGCCACCGAGCCGGCGCACCGCGTCGTGCAGGTCGCGGGCCAGCTGGCCGAGCGCGCGGAACAGGTGCTGCTCGCGCTGGCGCACCATCACGTCCAGCGCCTGCTCGAACGCCGGCCCGTCGGGGCTGTTCAGCAGGTCGCGCAGTTCGGGCGGCAGCGTCTCGTCGATGGCGAGGGGGGAAGAGACGTTCATGCGCTGACTCCGCTGGCGGCGATCCGTTCGAAGATCTTGGTGAGCTTTTCCTTGAGCGTGACCGCGGTGAACGGTTTGACGATGTAGCCGTTCACGCCGGCCTGTGCGGCGGAGATGATCTGGTCGCGGTTGTTCTCGGCGGTGACCATCAGCACCGGCAGGCCTTTCAGCGAGTCCTCCGCGCGGATCGCGCGCAGCAGGTCGATGCCGGTCATGTTCGGCATGTTCCAGTCGGTCACCACCAGGTCGAACGGCTGGCTGCGCAGCATCGTCAGCGCGTTCTCGCCGTCGTCGGCTTCCTGGATCAGCGGGTTGCTGAAACCCAGCTCGACCAGCAGGTTGCGGACGATCCGCCGCATGGTGGAAAAGTCGTCCACCACCAGGATTTTCATGTTCTTGTCCAAACGCTTTCTCCACGTGCGGTACAGGCCGAGGTCCGGCCGCGGGGATTCATGGGGTTCACTGGATCAATTGCGCCAGCCGGTGAGCCTTGCGCGAAGCCGGATGACCGCCTGCCCATGGATCTGGCAGACGCGCGACTCGCTCACGCCGAGCACGGCGCCGATTTCCTTGAGGTTCAATTCCTGTTCGTAGTACAGCGACATCACCAGCTGCTCGCGCTCGGGTAGGCTGCCGATCGCCTCGGCCAGTGCCTCGCGCATGCCGTCGCGCTCGATGTTCTCCGACGGCCCCAGGCTGCCTTCGTCAGCCACGTCGAGCACCGTGCCTTCCTCGCCGTCGTCCGAGGCGGTGAGGCTGAGCAGGCGCACGCAGGCCGCATCGGCGAGCACCTGGTGGTACTCCTCGGCGCTGATGCCGAGCCGGCGGATCACCTCGGCATCGTCGGCCTCGGCGCCGGTCTCGGTCTCGATCTGGCGGATCGTCTCGGCCACTTCGCGGGTCTTGCGGTGCACCGAGCGCGGGGTCCAGTCGGTACGGCGCAATTCGTCCAGCATCGCGCCACGGATGCGGATGCCCGCATACGTCTCGAAGCTGGCCCCCTTGTCGTGGGCAAAATGGCGCGCCGCCTCCAGCAAACCGATCATTCCTGCCTGGATCAGGTCGCCCACGTCGACGCTGGCCGGCAACCGCCCCATCAGGTGATAGGCGATCCGTCGGACCAGCGGCGCGTGCCGACGCACCAGTTCGTCGGCACTCTCGCGGGAAAGTTGCAGATATTCCGAAGCCACGCTCATCTCGGCACCCCACCTACCGGTGTTGTCCGGCCACCAAAAAAAGCAATCCGGTCGAGACCCGCGCGGTCGGGTTCCACCCACTTATCGACCGCACCCGCCAGATTCTTGAATGCCAGCGCGGAATGACTCGATGGCCACAGGTCGACCACCGCGCACTGCCGGCGAATGGCCTGGCGCAGGCGCTCGTCATGCGGTACCCAGCCGCCGAACTCGATCACCACGTCGAGGAAGCGGTCGCTGACCCGCGCCAGCTTCTGGTGCAGCGCGCGCGCGTCGCCCTCGTTGCGCACCATGTTGGCAACCATGCGGATGCGGCGTACGCCGAAGTCGCGGCTGAGCACCTTGGTCAGGCCGTAGGCGTCAGTCAGCGACGCCGGTTCGTCGCACGCCACCACGATCACCTCGGCGGCCGCGGCCGCGAACATCGTCACGTTGTCGGAGAGACCGGCGGCGGTATCCACCAGCAGGTATTCGGGCGGCTGCGCCAGTTCGTCGAAGGCGCGGATGATCGCCGCGTGCTCGCCGTTGTCCAGTTGCGCCAGCCGGCGCGCGCCGGAGCCGGCCGGCACCACGCGCAGGCCGCGCGGCGCGCTCAGCATCAGTTCGTCCAGCGTGCACTCGCCGTCGAGCAGGTGGCCGATATGACGCGACGGCGTGAGGCCGAGCATCACGTCGACGTTGGCCAGGCCCATGTCGGCATCCAGCAGCACCACGTCGCGCCCGGCCACCGACAGCGCCATGCCCAGGTTCACCGCCACCGTGCTCTTGCCGACGCCGCCCTTGCCGCCGGCCACGGCGATGGTGCGGCAATGCCGGCGCGCGGCGGGCGCAGCGGCCAGCAGGCTGCTGGCCTGGTGCGTGGACGGCAGCTCCGCCACAGGTCGACCGCTCATGCCCGACAGCATCCGTTTCAGCCCGGAAGCCTGGTCCATTGCCAATACCCCGCTCATGCGCCAGCCACCGCGAAACCGAAGCGTTCGGCCATCAGGCCGTCGTCGGGCGGCGGGCTCTTCAGTGACTGCGCGGCACGGCACACCAGCACGCGCGCATCCGCCGCGGCGATGTCCTCGGGCACGCGCTGGCCGTCGGTGGTGTAGTCCAGCGGCAACCGGTGGCGGATCAGCACCGACAGCGCGCCGCCCAGGGCCGGGGCTTCATCCAGCTTGGTCAGGATGCAGGCGTGCGGCTTCAACGGCAGGTAGGCGCGCACTGCCTCGTCCAGCGCCTGCGACTGTGCGTTCGCCGCCAATACCAGGCAGGCGCGCAGGTCGCGGGCATCGGCAAGGATTTCCAGTTGCTGGTTGAGCCGCGGGTCGCTGCCGGCAACGCCGGCGGTATCGATCAGCACGGTATGGCTGCCGTGCAGCATCTCCAGCACCTTGCGCAGGCTCGCTGCGTCGTAGGCCGGGTAGACCCGCGCACCGAGCAGCCGGCCGTAGTGTTCCAGCTGCGCGGCGGCACCGATGCGATAGTGGTCGGTGCTGACCAGCGCCACCTGGTCGGCACCGTGGCGCATCACCGCGCGTGCCGCCAGCTTGGCGATGGTGGTGGTCTTGCCCACGCCGGTCGGCCCCACCAGCGCGATGACTCCGCTGTCGTCGCCGCACAGGTCGCGGCCGCTCACCATCAGGCTGCGGCTGAGCATGCCCAGCGGCAGGTAGCGCGCCTGCTCGGCGTTGATCGGCTCGGGCAGCTCGGCCACCAGGGCCCGCGCCACGTCGGGCTCGATGCCCAGCCGCGTCATCTCGCGCAGGATCCGCGCGCGCAGCGGCTGGCGCCGCTCCATGTCGTTCCAGGCCAGGCTGGACAGCTGCATTTCCAGCATCTCGCGCAGGTCGCCCAGTTCGCTGCGCATCTGTGCGGTGTCCTGCGCGGTGCGCTCCATCAGCGGGTGCATCGCCAGCGTGGCCTTCGCCGCACGCGCGGGCGGCGGTGCGTCCACGGTGGCCGGCGGGCGCAGCGCGGGTTCGATCGTTGCCACGCGGGGTTTCGGCGCCGTCGCGGACTCGGACTCGGCATCGACCGACGGCACTTCGGGCGCTGGCGCACCGTGCCTGGCGGCTTCGCGCATCAGCGCCTCGTCGTAGTCGATCGCTGCAATCAGCTCGATGCCTTCGTCCAGCCGACGCGTCGACAGGATCACCGCTTCCGGTCCCTGGTCTTCGCGCACTTCGCGCATGGCCTGGCGCATGTCGGGCGCCACGAAACGCTTGATCTTCATTGATGCTTGCTCCGCAAACGGGATTCGGGAGTGGGGAATGGGGAATGGGAAGAGCGGCTCACGGCGAAGCTGCGACGCCTTTGTTTTTTGTTCTGCCTATTCACCATGCCTGCTCCCGATTCCCGGCTTCTCATCGCCCCAAGGCCTGCACCAGTCGCACCCGACGGTTGTCGGGCACTTCGTTGTAAGCGAGTACGTGCAGGTTTTGTGCCACGTGGCGGGTGAAGCGTGCGAGCCACGGCCGCAGCAGCGGCGCGACCAGCAAAACCGCGGGCTCACCGCTCAATTCCTGGCGCCGCGCGGCGTCGGCCACGCTCTGCTGCAGGCGGTCGGCCAGGCCCGGTTCCACCGCGGCTCCGGCCACGCCGCCACCGCCGGACAGCGAGCCGAGCAGGATCTGTTCGAGCTCCGGCGCCAGCGTGATCACCGGCACCTCGGTGCCCAGCCCGGTGATCTCCTGCACGATCTGCCGGCCCAGCGCCACGCGCACGGCGGCGGTCAGAACGCCGGGATCCTGACTCTGCCCCGCATGCTCCGCCAAGGATTCGACGATGCTGCGCATGTTGCGGATCGGCACCCGCTCGGCCAGCAGGTTCTGCAGAACCTTGACCACCACGCCCAGCGCCATGCGCTTGGGCACCAGGTCCTCGACCAGCTTCGGCGCATTGGCAGCCAGCCGGTCCAGCAGCTGCTGCACGTCCTGGTGGCTGAGCAATTCGTGCGCGTGGCCCTGCAGGATGTGCGACAGATGGGTGGCGATCACCGTGGCCGGGTCGACCACGGTGTAGCCGTAGCTCTGCGCCAGCTCGCGCTGGCCGCTCTCGATCCACACCGCCTCCAGGCCGAATGCCGGGTCCTGCGTGGCGATGCCCTGCAGGGTGCCGTGCACCTGGCCGGGATTGATCGCCATCAGGCGCTCGTTGTGCACCTCGGCCTCGCCCATCGGCACGCCCATCAGGGTGATCCGGTAGGTGTTCGGACCGAGATCCAGGTTGTCGCGGATATGCACCGCCGGCACCAGGAAGCCGAGCTCCTGCGACAGCTTGCGGCGCACCGACTTGATCCGCCCCATCAGCTCGCCGCCCTGGTGCACGTCGACCAGCGGAATCAGCCGGTAGCCCACTTCCAGGCCCAGTGGATCGACGCTGGCCACGTCCTCCCAACCCAGCTCCAGACGCTCGGCCGGCGCGGTGGTGACCGGTTTCTCGGCGACCGACTCGGCCAGCCTGGCGCGGGTCTCGCGCTCGCGCTTCAGGAGCAGCCACGCCACCCCGCCGCAACTGGCACCGAGCAGCAGGAACGCCACGTTCGGCATGCCGGGGATCACGCCCATCACGATCAGCACTGCTGCCGCCACGCCGAGCGCACGCGGCTGGCCGAACACCTGGCCGATCACCTGCTTGCCCATGTCCTGCGATTTGGACACGCGGGTGACGATGATCGCCGCGGCGATCGACAGCATCAGTGCCGGCACCTGCGCCACCAGGCCATCACCGATGGTCAGCAGGGTGTAGGTCTTGGCCGCCTCGCTGGCGGACAGGCCGTGCTGCATCACGCCGACGAAGAAGCCGCCGACGATGTTGATGAACAGGATCAGGATGCCGGCGGTGGCGTCGCCACGCACGAATTTCGAGGCACCGTCCATCGAGCCGTAGAAGTCCGCCTCCTCGCGCACTTCCTGGCGACGCTCGCGGGCCTGCTCCTGGGTCAGCAGGCCGGCGTTGAGATCGGCGTCGATCGCCATCTGTTTGCCCGGCATCGCATCCAGGGTGAAGCGCGCGGTCACTTCCGACACGCGGGTGGCGCCCTTGGTGATCACCACGAAGTTGATCACCACGATGATCGCAAACACCACCAGGCCCACCGCGAAGTTGCCGCCGATGACGAACTCGCCGAACGCCTCGATCACCTTGCCGGCGGCGCCGGGGCCGTCGTGGCCGTGCAGCAGCACCACGCGGGTGGAGGCGATGTTCAGCGCCAGCCGCAGCAGGGTCGCCATCAGCACCACGGTGGGGAACGCGGCGAACTCCAGCGGCCGCATCACGTAGACCACAGCCAGCAGGATCACCAGCGACAGCGCGATGTTGAAGCTGAACAGCATGTCGAGCAGGAACGGCGGCAACGGCAACATCAGCATCGCCAGCATCACCAGCATCATCACCGGCGCGCCAATACCCCGTCGCGCCAGGTGCTTGAAGTTGCCTAGTACATCTGCACCCGTCATGGATTTGACTCGTGGTTATTCGCGGTAAGGCCCCATCAGGTCGGGATCGACCTCGGGGGTTGGCGCTGCCGGTGGTGTCTCGCCCTGCGCCGCGGCTTGCTTCAGCTGGTACACGTAGGCCAGGACCTGGGCCACCGCCACGTACAGCGCGGCGGGGATTTCCCGACCCAGTTCAGTGGTTGCATACAAGGCGCGTGCCAACGGCGGCGCCTCGACCAGCGGGATGCGATGCGAGCCCGCCACCAGGCGGATCTGCGCGGCCAGCACGTCGACGCCCTTGGCGATCACCCGCGGCGCGCCCATGCGGCCGTCGTCGTAGCGCAGGGCCACGGCGAAGTGGGTCGGGTTGACCACCACCACGTCGGCCCGGGGCAGTTCCTCCATCATGCGGCGGCGTGCCTGTGCCTGCTGCACCTGGCGAATGCGCCCCTTCATTTCGGGATTGCCCTCGCTCTCCTTCATCTCGTCCTTGATCTCCTGCCGGGTCATGCGCAGGTTTTTCGCGTGGTCGAACTTCTGGTAGAGGGCATCGATGCCGCCGATCAGCGCCAGCATCGAGCCGAACCACAGCGCGGCGCGGCCGAGCAGGCCGATCGACTGCACGATCCCGGCCATCACCGAGCCGCGCCCGGTGGCCTGCAACTCGCCCTGCCAGTGCCGCAGCAGCAGGGCCAGCACCGCGCCGATGAAGAGCAGCTTCAACAGCGCCTTGCCCAGCTCGACCAGGCCGCGCATCGCGAAAATCTTGCCCAGTCCCTTGATCGGATCGAGTCGTTCGAACTTCGGCTGCAGCGCCTGTGCGCTGAAGTTCAGCCCGCCCAGCAACAACGGCGCGGCCAGCGTGGCCAGCATCGTCGCCACCGCCACCGGTGCGAACAGGTCGAGCGCCTCGCGCAACGCCGCATGCAGCGTGCGTCCCGGCAAGGCGTCGGAAAACAGCGCCTCGCGCGAATACCCAAGGCCCAGCGAGAAGATTCGCCGCGCATGCAGGAACGCACTCTCGCCGCTGTTCAGCAGTGCCGCCACGCCAGCCAACACCACCAGCGCGCCGGACAGGTCGCGCGATCGCGGAACCTCCCCTTTCTCGCGCGATTCGCGCAGCTTTTTTTCGGTAGGTTGTTCGGTTTTTTCCTGGTCGCTGTCGTCCGACATCGCCGTCAGCTCCCCAGCAGGTTGCGCATCAGTGACCAGGCGTCATCCTGCAGCGCCTCGAACGCACCCGGCAGGCTGCGTAGCGACAGCCACAAGGCGATGAATCCCAGCGACACCGTGATCGGGAAGCCCACCGCGAACAGGTTCATCGATGGTGCCGCGCGGCTGATCGCGGCAAAGCCGATGTTCACCACCAGCAACGAAGTCATCGCCGGCAGGGCGACGCGCACGGCGCCGGAAAACAGCTCCGCCGCGAAGCCGACCACCGCGTGCAGGCCGTTGGTGTCGATCGCCGGCACGCCGGGCGGCAGGCTGCGGAAGCTGTCGGCAAGCAGCGCGATCAGGCGCAAATGGCCGTCCATCGCCAGGAACAGCAAGGTCACCAGCAGCAGGTAGAACTGGCTCAGCACGTTCGAACTGCCACCGGCATGCGGATTGACCACCTCGGCGAAGCCCAGGCTCATGCTCTGCCCCACCAGTTCGCCGCCGAACGACACCGCCTCGAACACCAGCTTCAGCACGAAGCCCACCGCCGCGCCGATCAACACCTGCCCGGCCATCGTCGCCACGCCGTCGCCGCTGAGCGGGTCGATCGTCACCGGCGCCAGCGGCGCCAGCACCAGTGACAGCACCACCACCACGCCGATGCGAATACGTGCCGACACCACCGTTGCACTGAACACCGGCGCCACCAGGCACAGCCCGCTCACCCTACCGACCGCCCAGAACAGGCTGCCCAGCCACAGCGGCAACTGCGCCAGGTCCAGCGCCGTCATCTGACCGCGCCCGGCAGGCTCTCGATCAGCTGCGCGGTGTACTGCACCAGCAGGCGCAACATCCACGGCCCGGCGATCAGCGCCACCAGCGCCATCGCGATCAGCTTGGGGATGAAGCTCAGGGTCATCTCGTTGATCTGCGTGGCGGCCTGGATCACGCCCACCAGCAGGCCCACTGCCAGCGCGGTGAGCAGCAACGGCGCGGCCACCAGCATCGCCACGTACAGCGCGTGCTGGCCGATTTCCATGATGGATTCGGGGGTCATGCGCGGGCTCCGGTGGCGTGCTTTGCCGCAGCAGTGGCGAAGGTCGTACGCGATGCTCTTGCTGCATTCAAAGCGAAGAGCTTTCGTCTGCCTTCGGCAGCCGAGTTACTTCTCTTTTGCTTGTCCAAAAGAGAAGTAACCAAGAGAAAACGACACCCCGCTTGGCGCTTGCCGGGCTCCTGCCCGGCAAGTCCGTGAGCCGGGGCCGGGCTTTTCGAGCGGGCATCCTGCCCGCGCGAAAAGGCGTTGCCATCCATGGCAACGCCCGCTGCGCGGCCTGTCGTCCCCGTCTCACCGCCGCGCAAGGGACCCCGGGTAGAGCAGCGGGCCTTCCTGGCCCGCACTCGGTGATAAAGCTGGGAAGCGAAAGCATAAACTGCAAAGCGGAGTCCCACACTGCTGCTGCCTTGCTGCGGTTGTTGCCTTGGCTGCTGCTCTGGCTGTTGCTTTGGCCCTTCTGAAGAGTGCGGGCCACGATGGCCCGCTGCTCTACCCGGGGCCCCTCTGCAGCGGCGGGCGGGCGAAGGAAAGCCCGCAGGGTGGTTCGCAGGGATGCGAACCAGTTTGTCGTCAGGGCAGGATGCCCTGTCGACAAACCCCGTAGCCCGGCCGCGAACTTTCCGGGCAGGATGCCCGGAAAGCGCGGAAGCGGGGTGGCCTTTCTCTTTGGTTACTTTCTCTTTGGCCACGCAAAGAGAAAGTAACTCGGCTGCCGCAGGCAGACGAAAGCCTTTGCTCTGAAAGCTCCTGCTTTGAAAGCTCTTCGCTCCAAATGCGGAGACAGACCAGAACATCGCCCATGAGCGGGCTCCTACAGAGGCGCGGGCGCTCACGTGTAGAAGCTCCCGGCCAGGGTCCCCAGCAACAGCGTCCACCCATCCACCAGCACGAACAGCATGATCTTGAACGGCAGCGAGATGATCATCGGCGAAACCATCATCATGCCCATCGACATCAGCACGCTGGCCACCACCAGGTCGATGATCAGGAACGGGATGAACAGCAGGAAGCCCATCTGGAACGCGGTCTTCAGCTCGCTGGTGAGGAACGCCGGCATCGCCACCTTGAACGGCACGTCGGCCTTGCTCGCATAGGGCTTTTCACCGGCCAGCCGGGTGAACAGCGCCAGGTCGGCCTCGCGCGTCTGGTCGAGCATGAAGTGCTTGAACGGCGCCGACGCCGCCGGCAGCGCCTGCTCGGCAGCGAGCTGGCCGTCCATGTACGGTTTCACGCCATCGGCATAGGCGCGGTTGAGCACCGGCGACATCACGAACAGGGTGAGGAACAGCGCCAGCCCCAGCAGCACCTGGTTCGGCGGGGTCGATTGCGTGCCCAGCGCTTGGCGCAAGAAACCGAGCACGATGATGATGCGGGTGAACGAGGTCATCATCAGCGCGATCGCCGGCAGCAGCGTCAACGCCGTCATCAGCGCCAGCACCTGCAGCGACAGCGTCCAGCTCTGCCCGCCGCCGGGCACGTTCTGCACGTTGACCAGCGGAATGCCCGGCGGTGGCGCCGCCAGCGCCGCCAGCGGCAACAGCAGCAGCGACGCGACGGCGATCCAGCGCCACGCCCTCATGCGCTGCGCTTCCAGCGTGCCAGCAGCTCGCCAAACGCGGGCAGCGGCGGAGCGGCAGGTTGTTCGATCACGACGGGCTCGGCCGCTGCGCCATCGTAGACGTGCAGCGTGCGCATGCCGCCCGGACCCATGCCGATCAGCAGGCGCTTGCCGTCGGCATCGAGCAGCAGCAGCCGCTCGCGCGCGCCCACCGCGAACGTTTCCACGCAGCGGATGCGCCGCCCGGCCACGCCATGGCGACGCTGCATCCGCCGGGTCAGCCAGCCGGCGGCCAGGATCAGGCCGATGATGCCGAGCAGGCTCAGCACCACGCGCACCAGTTCGCCGGCCGCATTGAATTCCGGCGTGGCCGCCGGCGCAACGGCGAGCATGAGGGCCAGGGTGCCCATCAGCGCAGCTTGCGCACGCGTTCGGCCGGACTGATCACGTCGGTCAGGCGGATGCCGAACTTCTCGTTGATCACCACCACCTCGCCGTGCGCCACCAGGGTGCCGTTGACGAACACGTCCAGCGGCTCGCCGGCGGCGCGGTCCAGCTCCACCACCGAGCCCTGGTTCAGCTGCAGCAGGTTGCGGATGCTGATGCGGGTGCGCCCGACTTCCATCGCCAGGGTCACCGGCACATCCAGGATCATGTCGAGGTTGACGTCGCCGCTGCCGGCGGCGAGGCCGTGCAGCGAATCGAACTCGACGCGCTCGCCGGCGGTGGCGGACAAGGTTTCAGCGGACTGGTTCATGCGGGGGTCTTCTCTTTGAAGTTGTCGCCGGCCGCGCGCTTCTCGCGGCGCCCGGCCTGGGCATGGAAACGCACGGCGTTGCGGCCGCCGGACTGGCCGTAGTGGCCACGGAACACCGGCACGTCCTCGGCGTAGACGGTGGCCAGCTCCGGCAACTGCACCGGGATCACGTCGCCCGGGCGCAGGTGCAGGAACTCGCCGAGGGTGAGCTGCAGGTCGAGCAGCAGCGAGCTGAGGCCCACCTCCGCGTCAAACACCTCCTCCTGCAGCATCTCCGCCCAGCGGTCATCGCGGTCGGCGCGGTCGCTCTGCACGCCGGCGTCGAGCAGGGTGCGGATCGGTTCAACCATCGCGTACGGCAGGCTCAGGTGGATCTCGCCGCCGCCGCCGTCGAGTTCGACGTGGAAGCGCGACACCACCACCGTCTCGGTCGGGCTGACGATGTTGGCGAACTGCGGGTTGATCTCGGAGTTCTGGTACTCGAACTGCAGGCCCAGCACCGGCGCCCACGCCTCGGTCATCGCGCCGAACAGTTCCTCCAGCATGATCTGGATCACGCGGTTCTCGGTGGCGGTGAAGTCGCGCCCCTCGATACGCGCGTGGAAGCGCCCGTCACCACCGAAGAAGTTGTCGATCACGGTGAACACCAAGCGCGGCTCGAACACCACCAGCGCAGTGCCGCGCAGCGGCTTGATGCGCACCAGGTTCAGGTTGCTCGGCACCGCCAGGCTGTGCACGTACTCGGCGAACTTGACCATCTTCACGCCCAGCACCGAGACCTCGCAGGTCTTGCGCAACACGTTGAACACGCCCAGCCGGAAGAACCGCGCAAAGCGTTCGTTGACCATTTCCAGCGTGGGCAGCCGCCCACGCACGATGCGGTCCTGCTGGGTGAAGTCATACGCGATCACCGCGTCGACCGGCGGCGGCTCGTCGCCGCCGGTGGCTACCGCGCCGCCGCTGACGCCGTCCAGCAGCGCGTCGATCTCGTCCTGGGAAAGCAGATCGCTCATGCCTGCGGCCTCTTCGTCACTGCATCACGAAACTGGTGAAGTACAGCGCGTCGACGCCGGGCCGGCCGAGCCGCGCCTTGACGATCTTGCGCACGGCGGTCAGCGCATCGGCCTGCAGCTTCTGGCGCCCGGCGGCATCGCCGATGATCGCGAAGTCCTGGTTGCTGAACAGCGCCACCAACGCATCGCGGATCACCGGGTCGGCCGCCTTGGCCACCTCGATCGCCGCGGGGTCATGCGACATCAGGGTGACCCCGACCTGCAGGTAACGCAGCGATTCGGCGTCGCGGAAATTCACCACGAAGGCCGGGTCCAGCGGCAGGTAGAGTTCGGCCTGGGCAATCTTCGGCGTCGACTTGCCGGCCTTGCCCGGCACGGACTGGCGCGACTGCCATGCATAGCCACCGATGCCCAGTGCCAGCAGCAGCACCGACACCGCGATCACCAGCGGCTTGCGGCTCTTGCGCTCGGGCGTGGCATCGGCCACCTCGCCAGCTTGTTCCTCGTCGACCATGAAAACCTCGATCTGCAGATAGTTGAAAGGCATGTGCAGTGCACGTGCCTTGCATCAAAAGCAAACCACGTGCCATCGGCGGAAAGTGTTGCCCCAGCTGGTTCCGCGGCGGATGCGCCACGCACGCGGCGCTTTCTTGACGCCCGCCGGTGCATCGACGCGACGCGATCACGGCGGGCCGCTCCGCACGCGACAATCCACCGGCCGGTGCCGCGGCGAAGCCATCGCGCGGGCGTCAGGCTGGTGCAGGGAACCGGGGCGAACGGGACTCAGGCGAACGCGTCGAGCAGGCCGACCTTGCCCAGCATCGACGGCATGCCACCGTGGACGTCGGTGATTTCGTCCAGCGCGGCCGTGCCACCGCCTTCGGCATGGCCGCGGCGGTCGCCGCGATCATGCTGGCCGACTTCGGCATGGCCGAGCGAAAGGCCGTGCCGCGCCAGCATCTGGTCCAGTTGCGGCAGGCTCTGCTGCACCGCCGGGATCGCTGCCGCGTGCTGTGCGCTGAACACCACGTCGACACGCCCGTGGTTCACGCTGACGCTGACGTCGAGCGAGCCCAGCTCCTCGGGGTGCAGGCGGATTCGCGCCTGCTTGATGCTCTGCCCGCCCAGCCAGGCCACCTGCTGGCCCAGGTCCTGGGCGAACGAGGGACTCCCCGGCGACGCCGGCAGTTGCAGCTGATGCGGTGCCGCCGGTGCCGTGGTGGCAGCGGGTGGGGCCGGCAGCGCCATCGCCATCAGCAAGCCGCGTCCCTCCGCTGAATCCTTGTCGGCGGCGGTCGAAGCCGGCAGGGCGGTGGCTGCCATCGCTGGCAGGCTGGCTGCCAGCGGCAGCGTGCCGGCAGGCGCGGCGCCCGGACTGCCGACGCTGTCGAGCTGAAACATGGTGACAGTCCCGACACCGCCGGCCACGGCTTTGCCGGCCGACCCCGACGAGCCGGCGCCCACACCGGCGTGGCCGGTTGCCGGTTGCAGCGCAGCCGCCACCGACGAGCCCAGCAGGGCGAGCATGGCGGCGGCCACGGCGGGCGCTGGCTGGCCGTCCGGCTCGTTCTTGTCTGCGTGCGCGGTTGTCGCCGACGCGACCGTCCCGGCCGCCGGCACGCTCACGGGTGTTGCCGGCGGCAATGCCGGCGACGTGCCCGGATCAGCCGGTCGGGCAGTAACCGGCTGCCGGTCCGTCGATAGCGATGTTGCCGGCATGCGCTTGCCGTCATCCTGGTTGCCCGGTGCATCGTCCGTGTTCCTGGCGTCATGCTGCTGTCGCGCGACGTGCAACTGGCTGTCGAACTCGTTCGCCGCGCCGTTGCCGGCACTGTCGCGCAGCTCGCCCGCGGTGGTGGATCGCGGCCCTGCGGTGGCGACGGGTCCGGTAGCGGTGGCGGTGACGGGAGCGCTCATGGCGGGGGCCATCCTTCTGTCATGGATGCACGTGCGGCCGGCCACGCAAGGTGCGGCAGGGTAGCGCAGGGGCGGGGCGGCAGCGGCGAGGCGAGCGGAGCTTTCATCGCAGTCGCCGGTATTGCATGCGTTCGTCGACCTCGGCCTGCTCGTGGCGGTCCGCGGCCCGGCGTTCTTCTTCGCGGTGCTGTGCGACCACGCTGACCAGCGCGCTTTCGCGAGCATGCGCACGCCGCCAGTGATCGCGCACCTGCACCAGCTGGCGGTCCTGCCGGGCCACCTCGGCCTCCTGCTGCACGATCGCCCGGTCGATCCGTTCCACGAACTGCTGTCGGTTGAGCAGTGCCGTCACACTCTGCGCGCCATCGCCGGCAGCCGCGTACTCCAGCCGGTAGCGGTGCAGCTCGCTGAGCTGGTGCTCTGCCCGGGCCAGCGCCTGCTGCTGTACCGCCAGCTGCGTCAGCGCGTCTTCGCTGCGCTGCCTGGCCTGCTCCACCGCGGGCTCCAGCTGATGTGCGCGCGAACTCATCCGGCCACCTGCCCGGCGAGGGCATCGAGTGTTTCGATCGCCATTTCCAGCGTCATCGGCTCGTCGACTTCCTGCTGCAGGAAGGCGCGCAGTTGCGGCCACAGCTCGATCGCCTGGTCGACCTGCGGGTCGGAGCCTTTCTGGTACGCGCCCACCGCGATCAGGTCGCGCTGCTGGCGGTAGGCGGAATAGACCTGGCGGAAGCGCTGCGCCGCGCGCAGGTGTTCGCGCGCCACCACCGCCGGCATCACGCGGCTGATCGATGCCTCGATGTCGATCGCCGGGTAGTGGCCGGCTTCGGCGAGGTCGCGCGACAGCACGATATGGCCGTCCAGGATCGCGCGTGCCGCGTCGGCAATCGGGTCGTGGCGATAATCGTCACCCTCGGTCAGCACGGTATAGAACGCGGTGATCGAGCCGCGCCCGTCGGCGTCGTTGCCGGCGCGCTCGACCAGCGCCGGCATCATCGCGAACACCGATGGCGGGTAACCCTTGGTCGCCGGCGGCTCGCCGATCGCCAGCGCGATCTCGCGCTGCGCCTGCGCGTAGCGGGTCAGCGAATCCATCAGCAGCAGCACGCGCTGGCCGCGGTCGCGGAACCATTCGGCGATCGCCGTGGCGTACTGCGCGCCGCGCAGGCGCTTGAGTGGCGGCGCGTCGGCCGGCGCGGCGACGATCACCGCGCGCCGCCGCCCTTCCTCGCCCAGCGTGTGTTCGACGAATTCCTTCACTTCGCGGCCGCGCTCGCCGATCAGGCCGACCACCACCACGTCGGCGTTGGTGTAGCGGGTCATCATGCCGAGCAGGGTCGACTTGCCCACGCCGGAACCGGCGAACAGGCCCAGCCGCTGGCCGCGGCCGACGGTGAGCAGCGCGTTGATCGCGCGCACGCCGACGTCCAGCGGCGCGTCGATCGGCTTGCGCGCCATCGGGTTGATCGGTTCGCGCTTGAGCGCGGCGTGCTCGTCCGACTCCAGCGGACCGAAGCCGTCCAGCGGCACGCCATCGGCGCCGACCACCCGGCCGAGCAAGCCCATGCCAACCGGCAGGCCGCCGCTGCGCGCGTACGGGCGCACCCGCGCATTCGGCAGCACGCCGTGCATGTCGCCCACCGGCATCAGCAGCAGGCGCTCGTCGGCGAAGCCGACCACCTCGGTCTCCAGCGTGGCGCCGTCGGCCGTGTCGACCAGGCAGCGCGCGCCGAGCGCGGCCTCGCAGCCTTCCGCTTCCAGGGTCAGGCCGACCACCCGGCGCAGGCTGCCCTCCACCACCAGTGTGCGCTGCGCTTCGGCCCGCGCGCTGCGGCGCGCCAGCTGCCGTTGCCAGCGCGTCTGCCGGGCAGCGGCGACGGCGTCGATACTCATGCGCCGGCCACTCCGTCAGCGGCATCCTCGCCCAGTACGGCATCGATCATCGCCGCCAGGCGGGTTTCCACCCGCGCGTCCAGTCGCGAACGTTCGCTCTCCAGACGGCAATCGCCGCGGCTCAGCGCGGGATCGGCCAGCAGTTGCCAATGACTTTCGGCTGCGCCCGATTCGCGCAGCAAGGCCAGGTCGGCCGGATGCAGGTGCACGCGCAATTCGCGCGTGGCGGCCGGCAACGCGGCGGCAGCCTGGCGCACCGCCTGGATGACCAGCGCGGGCGACAACTGCAGCTCGTGCGCAATCACCCGCTGCGCCACGACCATGGCCAGCCGCGCCAGCTCCTGCCCGGTCTGCTCGTCGAGAACCTGCAGCGGGCGCGCCGCCGCGTCGTACAGCGCGTTGAGCTCGGCCATGCGCTGGCGCAGCTGCTGCTGCGCCGCCGCCGCGCCTTCGGCGTGGCCCGCCGCGTAACCTTCTTCGCGCGCCTGCTGCTCGAGCGCCGCCAGCTCGCGCACGGTCGGCTGTGGCATCGCATTGGCTGCCGGCGTCACAGTCGGCCGGGTGCCCACGTTCGGCAGCTCCCAGCGCTGGAACTCCGCCGCCACGTCGTGGATGCTGGCAGCCATCAGACGAATTCATCCCCACCGGAAGCGAGGCTGAGCTGGCCGGCGTCGGAAAGCTTGCGGGCGATGCCCAGCACTTCCTTCTGCGCCGCGTCCACTTCGCTCAGGCGCACCGGCCCCTTCACTTCGAGGTCGTCACGCATCATGTCGGCGGCGCGCTTGGACATGTTGGCGAAGATCTTCTCGCGCACCTCCGGCTCGGCACCCTTCAATGCGGTGATCAGGGTGCCCGACGGCACCTCGCGCAGCAGGGTCTGCATGCCGCGGTCGTCCAGCTCGGCGAGGTCCTCGAACACGAACATCAGGTCTTCGATGCGCCCGCCCAGGGCATCGTCCTGGCTGCGGATGGCGGTCATCAGCTCGGTTTCGCGGCTGGTTTCCATCGCGTTGAGGATGTCGGCGGCGGCCTTCAGCCCGCCCACGCTGGCGGACTTGAGTTTCTTGGTGTTGCCGGAGAACTGGCGCTCCATGATCTCGTCCAGCTCGTTCAGCGCATGCGGCTGCACGCCGTCGAGCGTGGCGATGCGCATCACCGCGTCGGAGCGCACGCGCGGCGGCAGGTAGCCGATCACCTCGGCGGCCTGGTCCGGCTCCAGGTGCGCCAGCACCAGCGCGATGATCTGCGGGTGCTCCTGGTTGATCATCTCGGCGATCGCGCGGCTCTCCATCCACTTCAGCGACTCCAGCCCCTTGCTGGAGCGCCCGAGCAGGATGCGGTCGATCAACCCGCCGGCCTTGGTCTCGCCCAGCGCGTTGGTGAGGATCTTGCGGATGTATTCCTCGGTGCCGACGCCCAGCGAGGTCTGCTGGCCCATGTCCTGGTTGAGCCGGGCCAGTGCGTGCTCGACATGCTCGCGCGAGACGCTGGTGAGCCCGGCCATCGCGGTGCCGACTGCCTGCACGTCGCGCGCACTCAAGTGCTTGAGCACCTCGGCGGCATCCTGCTCACCCAGCGTCAGCAGCAGGATTGCCGCGCGCTGTGCACCATTGACGGGCGCATCGGAACGATTAGTTGCCATCTTCGCTCACCCAGTTCCTCACGACTTGCGCCACTTGTTTGGAGTTTTCGCCGACCATCCGCCGGGCCTGGCCGACGCGCTGCTCGTAGGAAAGCGTCGGCATGGCACCGCCGAGCCGGGCCGGTTCGTTCGCGGCCGGCTCGTCGTCGACGCGCACCGAGATCTGCGGCATCGGCGAGGGCAGCGCGCGCGTCGCCGGCTCGCCGCGCAGCAGGCCCTTCAGCAGCGGGCGCAGCAGGCCGAACGCCACCAGCAGTGCGATCAGCACGCCGGCGCCCTGCTTGAACAGGTCAAGTACGCCGGGCCGGCCCCACAACGGGGTTTCCGGCAGCGCCTCCGGTGCCGCGCCGCGCTGGAACGCCTGGTTCACCACGCTGACGCTGTCGCCGCGGGCGGCATCGAAGCCGACCGCATTCTTGGTCAGCTCGGTCAGGTGCTGCAGTTCCTGCGTGCTGAACGGCACGCTCTTGGGCGCCGCCGCCGGTTCGTCGGCACTGGCGTCCGGGCTGGCGGGACTGGCCAGCTTGTCGTCCAGCACCACCGCCACGGTCAGCCGGGCCAGCCGCCCCGCCGGATCGCTGACGTGGCTGATGGTGCGGTCCAGTTCGTAGTTGCGGGTGGCGCTGCTGGAATTTTCGCCCGGGTTGCCGGCGGTTGCCGTGGCCGTCGCTGTGGCGGCCTTGCCGGCATCGGGCCTGGCCGCGGTGGGCTGCGCCACCGTGGCCGGCGGCTGGTTGCTGAGTGCGCCGGGCACGCCGCCGCCGGCGGCATCGGCGCCGTGTTGCTCGCTGCTGGTCTGCTCGCTGCGCAGCGCCGGGTGGTCGTGGCCGAACGTCTCGGTCGCTTTCTCGGTGCGGCTGAAATCCAGGTCGGCATGCACCTGCGCGTGCACCCGGCCGGGACCGACCAGCGGCATCAGCAATTCCTCGATGCGCTGGGCGTAGGTGTTCTCGATCCGCGTGGCGATGCGCAGGCGGTTGTCGCCCACCGCGCCCGGGCTTTCCGGGTCGGTGGTCAGCAACTGGCCCTGCTGGTCGATCACCGAAACCTGGCGCGCTTCCAGGTTCGGCACGCTGGCCGCCACCAGGTGCACGATCGCCGCCACCTGGCCGGCGTCGAGCTGGCGGCCCGGGTACAGCGTGACCAGCACCGAGGCGCTGGCTTCGCGATTGTCGCGGATGAAGGCGGAGGGTTTCGGCAGCGCCAGGTGCACGCGCGCGGCGCGCACCGACTGCAGTCCGCCGATGGTGGTGCCCAGGTCGGCTTCCAGCAGTTGCTGGTAGCGCGTGCGCTCGGCCAGGTCGCTCATGCCGAACGGCGAGTCAGTGGCTGGCAGCGCACTGCTGCTGGCGCTGCCCTGCGGCAGGCCCTTCGCGGCCAGCTTCAGTCGCAGCGCGGCCAGGTCAGCGGCCGGCGCCATGATCGACGAGCCGTCGCTGTTCAGCTGGTAGGGCGTGTTGCCCGCCTGCAGTTCCTGCGTGATCGCCGAGGCGTCCTTCTGCTCCAGCCCGGCGTACAGCAGCCCGTAGTTCGGGCCGCGCGACCACAACACCACGGCCACGCCCAGCGCCACCGCCGCGGCCACCGCCACCAGCAGCACGAGCTGCCGCGTCGCCGGGTTGCGGGCGAGCTGCTTGAAGGGGTCCAGGCGCGTACCGTTGTTGGCGGTCGTCGCGATGGCGTTGTCGGCCATGCTGCTGCTCTTTGGCTAGGGGGCGGAACCGGTTCGGCGCATGTGCGTCAGACCGGCATGTTCATGATTTCCTTGTAGGCGTCGACCAGCTTGTTGCGCACCTCGACCACGGTGCGCAGCGACAGATCGGCCTTCTGCACCGCGATCATCGTGCGGCCAAGGTCTGCGCCGGGATCGCCACGCTCGAAGCTCGCCGCCATGCGGCCAGCTTCCAGCTGGCTGCGGCCCACGGCGGACAGCGACTGCTTGAGCACGTCGGAGAAATCGGCCTGCCCGATGCTGGTCGCCGGCTTCACCGCCGCTTCCGGCGCACGCACCTGCGCGGTCATCTGGCGCATCTGGGACAGCAGGTTGTTGACGTCGATGGTGCTCATCGCGATGCGTCCTCATGACGGATTCCCGACGCGTGACGGGATTTCAAGTGAGTGGTTGCACGAGGCGTGCCATTGGGGGCGCCGTGGGTTGCCCCCTCCCTTGCGGACAAGCAGGGCAGGAGCCAATCCCGACGCTCACGCCGCCAGGCTGTTCTGCAAGCCGTACTTGCGCAGTTTTTCCACCAGCGTGGTGCGTTGCATGTGCAGCAGGCGCGCGGCATGCGCCACCACGCCGCCGGTGACGTCGAGCGCCTGGCGGATCAGCCCCACTTCGATGTCGGCCAGGTGATCCTTCAGGTCCAGACCCTGCTCCGGCAGCGTGCGCAGCGCCTCGGCCACCGGCTGCAGACCGGCTTCGCGCGGCGGCAGCTCGTCGTCCATCAGCGCCAGCAGCGCAGCGCCATGCACTTCGTCGACGGCCTGCTGGCCGCGGTACTTCTTCGGCAGGTCGCTGCCGCGCACCTCGCCGTGCGGGAACAAAATCGCCATGCGCTCGACCAGGTTGGAAAGCTCGCGCACGTTGCCCGGCCAGGCATGCGTGCGCAGCGCCTGCATCGCGCCGGCGCTGAAGCGCACCACGCCCAGCCCGCGGCGGGCGAGGCGCTGGTTGAACTCGGCCACCAGCACCGGCAGGTCGTCCAGCCGCTCGCGCAGCGACGGCAGTTCGAGCGGGAACACGCTGAGCCGGTAGAACAGGTCCTCGCGGAAGCGGTCGCTGGCGATCGATTCTTCCAGGTTGCGGTGGGTGGCAGCAATGATGCGCACATCGCAGCGCATCGTCTTGCTGCCGCCGACCCGCTCGTAGGCGCGCTCCTGCAGCACGCGCAGCAGCTTCACCTGCATCGGCAGGCTCATGTCGCCGACCTCGTCGAGGAACAACGTGCCGCCTTCGGCCATTTCGAAACGGCCCTTGCGTGCGCTGATCGCGCCGGTGAAGGAACCCTTCTCGTGACCGAACAGTTCACTCTCCAGCAGTTCCGCCGGAATCGCCCCGCAGTTGATCGCCACGAAGGGCTTGTCGCGGCGCGGCGAATGCTCGTGGATCGCCCGCGCCACCATTTCCTTGCCGGTGCCCGACTCGCCCAGCACCAGCACGGTGGAGTCGAACGGCGCGACCTGGCGGATCAGCGCGTTGACGCGCAGCATCGACGCCGCGTTGCCGACGAAGCGCAGCGCGCCGGACTGGCCGCCGAGCAGCCGCGCATAGATGTTGCGCATGGCCTCGGCCATCTTCTCGTAGCGCAGCGGGAATGCCAGCGTGGCCATCCGTGCGGCAAACGGCGATGCCGGCGCGCTGAAGCGCTCGAGCCAGGGTGAATCGCCGGCCAGCAACACCGGTACGTGCGACGCCGCGGCACCCAGCAGGGCGAACTGGCGCTCCGCCTCGGCGTCGTCGTCGATGCTGCCGATGTACACGGCGCGCCATGCGTGGGTGGATTCATCCGTCCCGCTGCAGGCGGCGCCGCGTTGCGGCCGGTAGCCCAGGAAGTGAAGTGCCGAAAGCACGGAGTCCACACGCGCCTCATCGGATTCGATGACCAGGAAGTCGAATTTCTGCACTGCTTTCTCCTTACCACACTGCTTATTTGGCGGCCCCATGCTTCCAGCGGGAACGCTTTTTCATCGATGCCGGGCTTCCGTTGCCGGCCTGATGAACCATAAGCAATTAGGAGGCCAATGTTTCCGGCCAGCGTGGTGACAAAATGTCACCTGTCGGAAAAACCACCACCACCGCATCGACAAATAGGCGCAACCATGTTCCCTAACTGCATGAAACATGGATGGTTTGCGCGGCGTTCGCGGCATGGCCTTGCGCACATGCCAAATGTGACCGACGTGGAGAGAAGCGCCGGCGGGGTTTCGCAATTGCGAACTGCATCACATCTGATGCATCGACCAGGTCGCCCCTCACACCACCGGCTGGCGTGCCCCTGCCACTTTGCGTCGGTGATGGCGGAAAACCAGACGCTCAATTGCGTCACTCAGTGCATCGCCCAATGGCGCAAAAATCACGAACACTCGACCATCGTCGAATTGACGCTGCACCTGTGCGGCGAGTTCGAGCGGCAGGCTGCGGCACAGGTCGAAACGGATGCGCAGCAGCAGGCCGCCGCCGGCCGGCGCCAGGCCCGCGGGCAGGATCGCGCCGATCGCATTGAAGCGCAGCAGTTGCCGCGGTGGCAGCACGCTGCCGGGTACCAGCAGGTTGTTGACGATCTCCACCAGCACGGTGAGCTTGGCGTCCATCCGCAGCATTTCCTGCATCAGCGGGCTGTCGTCTTCGCCGCTGTCGGCGCGACGCTCTTCCAGCGCGGCGATCGCGGCCAGCACGTTCGCGTTGCGTTCGGCCAGCTGCTGCAGCAACGCCGGCGACGGCGGCCAGGCCAGCGGCTCGCAGTCGGCATGCAGGCTCTCCTCGCAGCTGACCCGATGCTCGAAATCGTCCCAGCCGGCCGCCGCGGCGCTATCCGATGGGGTACTGCCCGAGGGTGTGCTGTCTGAGGTCATGGCGTGGCTCCGCGACGCGGTGATGCCGAACCGCCACGCCGGCGGCTTTCGGCGATGGAACTCAGCAGCCGCGACCCGTCACGGCTGCGCGTAGGCGGCGATCGCGCGGGCGCGATCGGTTTCCCGCTGCCATTGCTCGGCCGCCGAGTTCCGCGCGCTGCCGACGATCGTCTGCAGCTGGCGATCGTACGCCAGAATCTCGTCCAGCCGGGCCAGGCTGTCCGGGTCGGACGCATGCCGGCGCAGCAGCAACGGCTCGCGCTCGGCCTCCAGCTCGATCAGCCGCGACCATTCCTGCGCATGCGCGGCGGTCAGCATGCTGCGGGTCAGCTGCAGCGCGAGTTCCAGCACGTCCGTGCTCACGCGCCAACCCCAGGCTGGACGACGACGGCGGGGGCGATCTTCACCCAGCTGTCGCGGATCGGCTGCAGCAGGTTGCTGACCTCGTCGATCAGGTTGGCGTCGTCGCGCAGGTTGGCCTGCAGCAGGCGGCGGCTCATGTAGTCGTAGAGCGAATCCAGCCGCTCGACCATTGCCGGATCAACCTTGGCATCGAGGCTGTCGCGCAAGCCGCCGAGGATCTCGATGCAGCGCGTTATCGCCTCGCCCTTCGCCGCAACCTCGCCGCGCAGCATGTGCGCACGCGCCTTCACCAGTCGCTCCAGCGCGCCGTCCATCAGCAGCGTGATCAACCCGTGCGGGTCCGCCGATTCCACGCCGCCGTGCGAACGGACCCGTTGATAGGCGCCTGCGCCGTAGCCGAATGCCATGATCGTCTCCCTTACTTCTTGTTGCTGTTGTTGAGCGCGTCGAACTGCTGCTGCAGGTAAGTGCTGGTGCTGTTGAGCTTGCTCATCAACGTATCCAGTGCGGTGAACTGCGCCTGGTAGCGTGCGGTGAGATCATCCATGCGGCTATTGAGTGTGGTCTGCTGGTTCGACAGGTCCTTCAACTGTTCGCTGAGGCTGGTGGTGCGCCCGGCCAGCAGGCCGGAATCACCGACCCAGGTGTTCAATGACGTGTTCAGCTTGGCGGCGAATCCGCCAGTGCCGGCAAACAGGTTGCCGACGGTCTTGCCGCCATCGGACAACGCCGTGGCCAGCTTGCTGCTGTCCAGCTTCAGGGTGCCGTCCACCTGCAGCGAGATGCCGATGGATGACAGCGTCGTGCCGTTCGCGGTGCCGCCGACAATGCTCGACAAGGTGCTGTTGATGCTGTTCAACGTGGCATCGCCGATCATCGCGCCAGCGGTTCCGCTGGTGGCGTCGTACCTGGTGAGGTTCTGGTAGATGCCCACGAAGCTGTTGTACGTACTGACCAGGTTGGTCAGCGCGCTGGTCGCCTTGGAGGAATCATTAGACACGCTGAGCGTGCTGCTGCCGACCTTGATGAGATTGAGCGTAAGCCCGTCGATAGCGGAGCTGACGGTATTGCTGGCACTGCTGGCGGACAGTCCGTCGATGGTGTAATTCGCGTCGCTGGCCGCATTGATCACGCTCAGCGCATTGCCACTTGTGGCAGCTGCGTCGTAGTTCAACGCGGCAAGGCCGCCATCGCCACCACTGCTGCTTACCGTGAAACTGTTCGCCGCACCGGTTTGCGTACCACTCAGCACCAGATGCGCACCATCGCTGCCGGTGACGATGGTCGCTGACACACCAGGGTTGTCACTGGCCTTGTTGATCGCATCGCGCACCGCGGCGAGCGAGTTGTTGGTGCTGTCGAGCGTGAGGCTCATCGACTTGCCCGCCACCGCGAGGGTGAGCGTACCGGTACCGACCGCGGTGCTGGCGCTGGCGAACGCTCCGGAAGACGCCTTCAACGAACTGGCCAGCCTGGTTACCGCGATGTTGTAGCTGCCGCTGACGGCGGTGCCGTCGCTGCCGGCGCCAAGGACCGTGGTGTCGCTGCTGGTCACGGTGCGACTGGCGAACGCACTGCCGTCGGTAAGCGAAGCCATCGCCGACTGCAGCGCGGAAAGCGCGGCGCCGACCTGGCCCAGCGCGGAAAGCTGGGTATTGGCAACCTGGGCCTGGTTGGTGATCTGGTCCTGCTGCGGCGCTTTTTTGGCGGCCACCAGCTTGTCGACCAGCGAGGCCACATCGAGTCCGGAACCCACGCCCAGTGAAGTCAGCAAACCCGTGGTCGGTGTGGTGGAGCCAACGGTGATTGCCATGAGCGGGTTTCCTCAAAATGGAGGAAACGGCCGCCATGCCTGGCGGCCGTTTCGGGTCAAGCTGTTAACCGAGCAGTTTCAGCACGCTCTGGGTGGAGGCGTTGGCCTGCGCCAGCACCGAGACACCGGCCTGCTGCAGGATGTTGGCGCTGGACATGTTCGCGGTTTCCGCGGCGAAGTCGGCATCCTGGATCTGGCTGCGCGACGCGCTCAGGTTCTGCGAAATGGTCTGCAGGTTGGCGATGGTGGAGCTGAAGCGGTTCTGCACCGCGCCGAGGTTGCTGCGCATCCCGCTGACTGTCGCCAGCGCCGCGTCGATGCGGTTGATGGTGGAGTTGGCGCCGTCCACGGTCAGCACGTTCGCCGATGCCAGAGTCTTCGTGGTGTCGAGCGCGATATTCGCCGAGAAGCCGATGTCGGCCGACTGCGAACCCGAGAACGTGATGGCGGATGCAGCGCTCAGCGTGAGCTTCCCGTAGGTATCCGTGACCATGCCTGCTGCCAGGCCACCCGTGGCGCCGCCGCCTACCGTCTGAGTGACGTTGATATCACGGCCATCGACAGTCGACAGGGTCATGTTGCCACCAGCGTCCACACTGGCGGTCACTCCGGTCTGGGTGGAGTAGGCGTTGATCTGCGCGACCACCTTGTCGCCCGTCAACGCACCGCCCGAGGTATCCGTACCTGCGGCATAGATATCCTGACCGTTGATGTTCAACGCGTAGGTATTGCCGGCAGCGCCACCGGTACTGGTGAAGGCGCCGCTGACCGAGTTGCTGGCCGTGGCGGTCAAACCGGAAACATTGGACGCGTTGATCGCTGCGGCTTTCGCGTACGCACTTCCGGCGCCTTGCCCGGCCGAGGGGCCGGCCACCGAGGCCGCGATATTGGTGACTGCACCGGTGCCCACCTGGATTTTCAGGTTGCTAGCCACGAGCGCGCTGGTCGTTACGGCGCCGCCGGTTCCGGTGGCAAGCGAACCCATCTGATCGGCACGCGCGCCCTGGCTCAGGTTCACCGAAATCGTTTCACCGACGTTGGCACCGACCTGGAACGCGGCATTGCCGAAGCTGCCGTCCAGCACATGGCGGCCGTTGAAGCTGGTCTGGGTGGAGATACGGGTGATTTCCGCCAGACGCTGCTGCACTTCGGCGTCGAGCGCGGCGCGGTCGCTGTCGGAGTTGGTGGCGTTGGCCGACTGCACCGCCAGGGTGCGGATGCGCTGCATGTTGTTGGTCACCTCGTTCAGCGCCGACTCGGTGGTCTGCGCCAGCGAGATGCCGTCGTTGGCATTGCTGACCGCCTGGTTCAGGCCGTTGATCTGGGTGGTGAAGCGGGTCGAGATGGCGAGACCGGCGGCGTCGTCCTTCGCGCTGTTGATGCGCATGCCGGAGGACAGACGCTCGATCGCGGTGGCGAGCTTGCTCTGCGAGGTGGCCAGGTTTTTCTGGGCATTCAGCGAGCTGATGTTGGTGATGACGCTCATGACCATGGGAATTCTCCGAATCGGGGTGGTGTGCCGATGTGAGTCGGCTCAGACAATCCGGCGGGGATTCACCATTGAATGCATCCGCCTTGTGAACTGTTTCGACCCACCACACCGAAACTTGAGTCTTGTCAACGCAAATAATCGAACAATTTCGAACCCTGGATTTTCGTGAACGTCTGCTGCGCCGCCTGCAGCGCCGTGGTCTGCGCGCCAAGCTGGCTGATCGCGTCGTAGTAGTTCAGATCCTGCACGTTCGACAGCGCGCTCTTGTACTGCAGGGTCAGGTCGTCGTTGAGTCCACTCTGCTGGTCGAGCGCATTCATGCGCGCACCGACCATGCCGCGGGTACGTGTGATCGTGTCGATCGCCTGGTCGAGATTCGCGAACTGCGTGTTGATGCTGTTCTGCATGTCGGCGCCGCCGCCGGGCTGGCGCAGCGTATTGATGATGTTGTCCAGCGTGGTGAATACGTCCTGTTTGGCGGACGCGCCCAGCGAGAAGGTGTCGCCTGCGCCGGGCTCGCCGCTGAATGCCACCTGCGCGCCATGGAAGGTGATGTTGCCGCCGCCGGTTGCGTCATAGCTGCCGCTGTCCAGCACCGTGCCGGCGCCGTCGCGTACTTCATACGCATCGGCGGCGGTGAACACGATGCTGTAGCTGCCACCGTCCCACGCCGAGGGATTCGCATTGGGATCGCTGACGCTGCTGGCGCCGGCTACCGCGCTGCCCGTATTCGCCGCGCTGGCGCTGATCGCGAACTTGCCGTTGCCGGTGGGAATATCGGCGAACACCGCACTGCCCGGATCGCCGGTAGCCACCTGCAGGCCGGGGCCGGCGGCGACCATGCGCTGACCGTCGTCGCCCAGGTAGCTCACGCCGTCCTGCGAAGCGAACGGCGCAGTGCCGGTGCGGTTGCCGGCAAACAGGTAGTCGCCCTGGCCGTCCTTGCTGTTGGCCTGGCCGAGCAACTGCTGGCGCAACTGCACCATCTCCGCGGCGATGTCGCCGCGCGTCTCGTCGGTCTGCGAGCCGTTGGCAGCCTGCAGCAGCAGTGTGCGCACGCGGCCCAGCACGCCGCTGACGTTGGACAGGGTCTGGTCTTCCAGCCCCAGCCGCGCGTTCGCCGTGGTGATGTTGCGCTGGTACTGCGCACTGTCGGCGCCGAGATGGGTCAGCTCCAGCGCACGCGCTGCGCCTACCGGATCGTCGGATGGCTGATTGATGCGCTTGCCGGTGCTCAACTGGATGTTGAGGTCGGACAGGTCGCCCTGCCGCTCCAGCATGCTGCCGACGGATTGCTGCTGCATCCAGCTGGTAGAGACGCGCATGGCTTACCCCTTCACGGCGCTGAGCAGCGCGCCGAAGATGTTGTTGGCGGTACTGATGACTTGCGCGGAAGCCTGGTAGGCCTGCTGGTAGCGCAACAGGTTGGCGGCCTCCTCGTCCAGGTTCACGCCGGAGACGCTCTGCTGCGAACTCATCGCCTGGTGGTACACCGCGGTCTGCGTGCTCAGGTCGTCGTTGGCCAGCGCGCCGGCGCTACCGACCTGGCTGACCAGCTGGCTGTAGGCGCGGCCGGTGCTGGTGACGCCGCCGTCGAGCACGCCCAGATTGGCGACCTTGCCCAGCATCAGCGCGTTGCTGTTGTCGCCCTGCGCATTGCTGTTGGCCTGCACGCCGAAGCTGTCGCCGGCCTGCGGTGCGCCGCTGAGCTGCATGCTCCAGCCGTTGTGGGTGATCGGCTGGCCCGGGGTGAAGGCCTGCGCCGGGCCGCCATCGATGCTGTAGCTGGTGGTCGAGGCGAATACCACGGAGCTGGCGTTGAACAGGTTGGCGTCGCTGCCATTGCTGATGCTGACGCCGGGTGCCGCCGTGCCGGTGTTGCCTGCCGCGGCGGTGGCCTTGAGCGGTGCGGCAGCGGCGATCTTGTCGGGATCGTCGATCGCCACCGAGAAACTCGCGGCGGCGTCGCGGCTGGGCTGCACGCGAAAACTGTCGCCGGCACTAGCGCTGCCACCCACCACCAGGCTCAGCCCGGCAGCGATGAACGGATCGGCGCCGGTGCCGCTGCCGGCCAGCGCGACGCTGTTGCCGTTGGTGTCGCGCATGCTCCAGTTGCTGCCGTCGTAGCTCAGCACATAGTCCTTGCCGGTCAACGCGCCAATGTTGCCGATGGCGGCATCCAGCGTGCCGCTGCCGCTGTTGCTGCTGGCCGCCTGCACGGTCGGACCGGCGACATCGAAGAACGCACCGCCAAGCTTGCCCTGCAGGTCTGCACCCTGCGCATGCTGCGCATTGAACGCGCTGGCCAACGCCTGCGCGCTTCGACCCAGCTGGTTCTGCGCGGGATCCAGCACGTTGCCGCGAAAATCCAGCAACGCACCCAGGGTCCCGCCGCCGATGCGTCCGCTCAGCACCGCACCCGAGTCCGCGCCCACCACTTCCTTGCGGGTGGCGTCGTAGGCGTTGGCTGCGGTGCCCAGCGCATGCGCCTCGGTGCCAGTGACTAGCGCCTGGCCGTTGCCCACGAACACGCTGATGGTGTTGTCGTTCTGCGGCACCACGCTGATGCCGACCTGGCCAGCCAGCTTCTTCACCAGCGCATCGCGCTGATCGAGCAGGTCGGCCGGCGGGGTGCCATCGGTGGCCTGCGAGGAGCGGATCAGCCCGTTCAATTTGGCGATCGAGCGGCTGTCGCTGTTGATCGCGTCGACGGCGTCGCCGATCTGTTGTTGTACTTGGCCGGAGAGCTGGTTGAACTGGCCGGACAGCGCGCGGAAGGTGCTGGCCAGCCCGCCCGCGCGGGCCAGCAGCACCTGCCGCGAGGCCGCGTCCGACGGCGCGTTGGCCATGTCCTGCACCGCGCCGAAGAAGCTGTCCAGCGAGGTCTGCAGGTTGCTGCTGCCGGAAAGCTGGTCGTTGAGCTGGCCGGTGAGGCTGGCCATGCTGCTGGCGCGCCCCTGCGCGGACGTGGCCGACCACAGCGAGCTGTTCAGGAACTGGCTGTAGGCACGCTGCACCGCCACGGTATTGACGCCGGTGCCAACGTAGTAATTGGCCTGTCCTTCGGGCAGCCGGGCGCCGAACGACACCAGCTGGCGGCTATAGCCATCGGTGTTCGCATTGGCCACGTTGTGGCTTACCGTACTGAGCCCGATCTGCGCGGCAAGCAGCCCGGACACGCCAGTCGAAAGCATGTCAGCCATGAATCATCCTCGACACCTGGATCGCCGCCGGAACGGCACGGTATGTGGTCACGGTAACGGCCGCACGGGCGTTCACTTGAATTCACCCGACGAGCGGAGTGTCGCCAGCGCCTCGCGCATCTGCGGGCTGTTGGCGATCGCGGTGATCTTGGCCGCGTACGACGGGTCGGTCGCGTAGCCGCCGTGTACCAGCGCCCGCGCGAAGCCGGCGATGTTCTCGCCCTGGCCCAGCGCCTGCGCGTAGCGCGGACTGTCGGCCAGCAGGCGGGCGTAATCGGCGAACGAATCGGCCGGCGAGTCGTAGGCGCGGAACTGGTCGCGTCGACGCACCGCCACGCCGTTCTCGTATTCCAGCGTGGGCACGCTGACCTTGTCGCCGTCCCAGCTGCTGCCGGCCTTGATGCCGAACAGGTTGAAGCTGCTGCTGCCGTCGCCGTGGCTGGGCAGGTGAGCGCCCCAGCCGGTTTCCAGCGCCGCCTGCGCCAACAGCGCGCGCACCGACACGCCGAGCTTCTTCGCGGCCAGCTCGGCATGCGGCGCCAGCGCGCGGACGAAACCCACCGGGTCACCGCCCGGCAGCAGCTTCGCCGCGGTGTCGGCCACGTCGAGCGCGCCTTGCGCCATGCGGTCGAGCGCCTGGCGCCACGCCGAGCCGGCATCGGCGGTCGAGGGCCTCGCCATGATGCCGCTGCTGCCAGCCGTGCCGTCGGCGCCGTCCGCAGCAGCATCGTCGGCACCCAGCTGCAGCAGGGCGCGCACGTTGGCGTTGGTCACGTCGGCGACGGGTGCCGGCAACGGGCCATGGACATTGCCGGCGGCCACATGCGGCTTGCCGCCGAGCTGGCGCACCAGCATCTTCGCGATGCCGAGGCCGTTGCGGCCATTGGCCAGGCTCAGCGACAGCTGCTGGTCGAACATGTCGCGATACGAATCGACCTGCTCGCTGCCGGCGATGTCGCTGCCCATGCTGGCATTGGCGTCGCGCATCGACTTCAGCATCATCTGGGTGAAGATCGCCTCGAACTGCTTGGCCACCGCCGGCAGCGCACTCTTGCCGCCGTCGCTGCGCGCCTGCGCACGCAACTGCTGGAAGCCGGACAGTTCGGTCCAGGTATCGAGCGCGCGCGATGGGCTGTTGATCGGCGTCATGGTCCCGTCACTCAGGTCAGATCACCACGAGGTCGGCATGCAGCGCGCCAGCCTGCTTCAGCGCCTGCAGGATCGAGATCAGGTCGCTCGGCGTGGCGCCGACCTGGTTCACCGCGCGCACGATGGTATCCAGGCTCACGCCGGGGCCGAACTTGAACATATGCGCGCCTTCTTCGCTGACCTGCACGCTGCTGCTGGGCACGATCGCGGTCTGCCCACCACGGCTGAACGGCGCGGGCTGGCTGACCTGCGCCTGCTCGCTGATGGTGACCTGGATCGCGCCATGCGCCACCGCGGCGGCGCTGACCCGCACGTCCGAACCGATCACCACGGTGCCGGTACGCGAATTCACCACGATCCGCGCCGGTGCGTCGCCCGGCTGCACGTCGAGGTTCTGGATCGCGCCCAGCCACGCCACTTTCTGCGCCGGGTCCTGCGGGCCGCGTACCGACACGGTCCCACCATCCACCGGCTGCGCGGTGCCAGCCCCGTAGGCATGGTTGATCGCGGTGGCGATGCGCGCGGCGGTGGTGAAGTCGGCGGTGTTGAGGTTCAGCATCAGGTCACCGCCGCCGGCGAACGAGGAGGCCACCACGCGTTCCACCGAGGCGCCGTTGGGGATGCGCCCGCTGGCGGAGATGTTCACCTGCACGCTGGAGCCGCTCTTGCCCTGCGCGCTGATTCCGCCTACCACCACGCTGCCCTGCGCCACCGCGTAGACGTTGCCGTCCGCGCCGCGCAACGGCGCCATCAGCAACTGGCCGCCGCGAATGCTCTTGGCGTTGCCGATCGAGGCCACGGTGACGTCGATGGTCTGGCCGGGCTTGGCGAACGGCGGCAGGTCCGCCGTGACCATCACCGCCGCGGCGTTCTTCAGCTGCGGCCGCGCGCTGGCCGGCACGGTGATGCCGAACTGCTGCAGCATGTTCTCCAGGCTTTGCGTGGTGAACGGTGCCTGCGTGGTCTGGTCGCCCGAACCGTCCAGGCCCACCACCAGACCGTAGCCGATCAGCTGGTTGCTGCGCACGCCGGCGACCTGCACCAGGTCGCGGATCTTGACCGCGTGGGCGGGGGCAACAACGCCGAGCAGCAACACCAGCAGTGCGGCGACGATGCCCCTCCCCCTGCTTGCAGGGCGAGGCTGGCGACCGAAGGGGAGTCCTTCAGGTGAGGGGGTAGCGCCTTTGACGTCAAGATGAAGAGCACCCCACCCCAACCCTCCCCTGCGAGCAGGGGAGGGAGCAGAAACATGCGACGTGGCGTTCATGGTGCTCATCAGAACGGCATCCACTTGGAATTGAAGAAGCGCGACAGCCAGCCGCGCGAGTTCGCGTCGGCCAGCGTGCCGCGGCCGGTGTAGCTGATCCGCGCGTCGGCGACGCGGGTGGATGGCACCACGTTGTCCTGGCCGATGTCCTGCGGGCGCACGATGCCGGAGATGCGCACCAGTTCCTGGCCCTGGTTGATGGTCAGCCACTTCTCGCCGCGCACCAGCAGGTTGCCGTTGCTGAGGCGCTGCGCCACGGTAACGGTGATCTGCCCGGTGAGCTGGTTGCTCTGCGTGCTGGAGCCGGCGCCGTCGAAGCTGCGCTCGCCGTCCAGCCCGATGTTCGCCAGCTTGCCGCCGATCGACAGGTTCTGGCCGAGCACGGTGGGCGAGGCGATCTTGGCCTTGTCGGTCTTGCTGGTGCTGGTGGTGGCCTTCTTGCTGGCCTGGGTGCTCTCGACCAGCGCCACGGTGAGGATGTCGCCCACGCGGTGCGCGCGCGGGTCGGTGAACAGCTCCATGTTCTGCTGGTCGTGATAGATCGAGCCGTCGGCCTGCGCCGGCGCGACCTGCGGCGCGGGCGGCGGCGTCGGCGCCCACTCGGCATCGTCGTGCGCGCGCGGGCCGCTGGCGCAGCCTGCCAGCACGGCCAGCACGGCCAGCACGAACAACACTAAGGGATAGCGACGAACGGACATCATGGCGCGCCTCAGGTCTTGTTGGTGAGGAACTGCAGCATCGAATCGGCGGCGGACACCGCCTTGGAATTCATCTCGTAGGTGCGCTGGGTTTCGATCATGTCGACCATCTGCTCCACCACGTTGACGTTGGAGCTTTCCAGCGCGCCCTGCGCCAACGTGCCCAGGCCGTTGAGACCCGGCTGGCCGATTTGTGGCGAACCGCTGGAGGCGGTTTCCAGATAGAGGTTGTCGCCGTTCGGCTGCAAGCCGGCGGGGTTGATGAAGTCGGCCAGCTGCACGGTGCCGATCTGCTGCGTGGCGGCCTGGCCCGGCACGCTCACGCTGATGGTGCCGTCGCTGCCGATGGTGATGCTCTGCGCATTGGCCGGCACGCTCACGGCCGGGTCCACCGCGTAGCCGTTGGCAGTGACGATCTGTCCGTTCTGGTCCAGGTGCAGCGAACCGTCGCGGGTATAGGCGATGCTGCCGTCAGGCATCGTCACCTGCAGGAAGCCGCGGCCCTGCACGGCCACGTCCAGCGAGTTGCCGGTCTGCTCGATGTTGCCCTGGGTGAACAGCTTTTCGCTGCCGACCACGCGCACGCCGGTGCCCAGCATCAGCCCGGCCGGCGCCTGGGTCTGCTCGGTGGTCTGCCCACCGGGCTGGCGCAGGTTCTGGTAGACCAGGTCCTGGAACGAGGCGCGCGCGCTCTTGTAGCCGGTGGTGTTGGCGTTGGCGAGGTTGTTCGAGATCACGTCCATGCGCGTCTGCTGCGCATCGAGGCCGGTCTTGGCTACCCACAGGGATGAGAACATGTCGATGGACTCCGTCTGGACGTCTGGATGTCTTTATGAAATACGTATGGATCAGGTCATCTGCAGCAGGCGCGAAGCCGACTGCGCGTTTTCGTCGGCGCTGTGGATGGCGCGGATCTGCAATTCGTACTGGCGCGACAGCTGGATCATCTGCACCAGGGTCTGCGACGGGTTGACGTTGCTGGATTCGAGCACGCCGGACTTCAGGGTGACCGCCGGGTCGACATCTGCCGTGCCGCCGCCGCTCAGATGCATCAGCCCGTCGCTGCCCAGCGCGAGCTGGTCGGTTGCCGGGTTGACCAGCTTGATGCGGCCGACAGCGGCGATCGTCTCCGGTCCCTGCCCCATCGGCACCACCGACACGGTGCCATCGGCGCCGATGTTCATCTGCGCGCTCTGCGGCACGCTGATCGGGCCGCCCTCGCCAAGCACCAGGTTGCCGCGGGCGTCGGTGAGCAGGCCGTCGGGAGTCAGCCGCAGCTCGCCGGCGCGGGTATAGCCCTCGCTGCCGTCAGCACCCTGCACCGCGATCCAGCCCTGCCCTTGCACCGACACGTCGAGTTCGCGGCCGGTCTCGACCTGACCGCCCTCGCGCATGTCCACGCCCAGGCCCTGCGCCACGCCGTTGATCCGCGTGGGCATGCCCGGGCCCTGCACCGACAACGGCTGGAACGCCGACAGCTGCGCCTTGAAGCCGACCGTGTCGGCGTTGGCCAGGTTGTGCGCCACCTCGGACTGCGCCCGCATCATCTGCGTGGCGCCGGTCATGGCTACGTAAAGCGATCTGTCCATGTGGATTCCCGGGCGTGGTCAGTGGAGAACGAGAAACAGGCAGGGTGCGGCGATCCGCTTCTCCTGTTTCCCATTTCCTATTCCCATCCCCTCAATTGCGAATGTTGATGATGGTCTGGGTCAGCTGGTTGTCGGTGGAGATCACCTGCGCATTGGCCTGGTAGTTGCGCTGTGCCTTGATCATGTTGACCAGCTGCGCGGTGAGGTCGGCGGTGTTGGAGGCCTCCAGCGCGCCGGCCTGCACGCTGCCGAAGGTGCCGTTGCCGGCGGCACCCATCACCGGCGTGCCGGAATCGTAGGAAGCGGCCCAGTTGGTGTTGTCCAGCTGGCGCAGGCCCTGCTCGTTGGAGAACTGCGCCATGGCCAGCTGTCCCAGTGCGGTGGTCTGGCCATTGGAATACTTCGCCTGCACCACGCCCTCGCGCGACACATCGATGCTGGCCAGCACGCCGGTCGGATAGCCGTCCGTATTGATTGCACTGGCGGCGTAGGTATTGCCGAACTGGGTTGCCTTGCTCATGTCCAGGGTCAGCTGCATGGGATTGGAGCCCGGGCTGACCGTCACTGCCGGGAAACTCAGCTTGCCGTTGGCGGGCGCAACCAGCGCGCCG
Source organism: Rhodanobacter sp. B2A1Ga4 (assembly GCF_018101315.1). NCBI lineage: Bacteria > Pseudomonadati > Pseudomonadota > Gammaproteobacteria > Lysobacterales > Rhodanobacteraceae > Rhodanobacter > Rhodanobacter sp. B2A1Ga4. Next base: position 1,459,333 of record NZ_JADBJR010000001.1, read on the forward strand.
CTGCTGTTGAACGTGATGGACTGGGATGCGCCGGTCGAGGCACCGTCGATGTACAGGTTCGCGTTCCACACGTTGGCGGCCGGATCCTTGACGAAGTACACGGTGCCGCTGTGGGTGGCGCCGAGCGAATCGTAGGCAGTGAACGGCGTGGCCTGGTTGTAGCTGGTCGGATCGTTGCGCGGATCGAACGGCGTGGCGGGCGCCACGGCATCGGAGGGCAGGTTCAGCGACATCTGCACGGTGCTGGTGGCCTTGGCGGCATTCTGCGAGGTGAGCAACTGCAGGTCCGTCAGCGTGCTGGTGTCGAAGGTGCCATTGGACAGCGCCGGAAACACCTGCAGTCGCTGACCGTTGGCGTTTGTCACGAACCCGGCCTGGTCCTTCTGGAATGCACCGGCGCGGGTATAGGAGTAACCCTTGCCGTCATGCAACGTGAAAAAGCCTTCGCCGCTGATGGCGAAATCGAGGCTGTTGTTGGTCGTCTCCACGCTGCCACCGGTGAATTGCTGGGCCACGTTGGTCAAGCGCACGCCGCTGCCGATCTGGGTGGCGCTGAGGTTGGGGCCGGCGGCATTGAACAGCTCGGCGAATTGCGCGCGCGAACCCTTGAAGCCGGTGGTGGCGGTGTTGGCGATGTTGTTGGCGGTGACCTCGAGATCCGAGGAGGCCGCGTTGAGACCGCTCAATGCAATGTTGAAAGGCATCCGAGTAATTCCTCTGTGTTGAAGCCCCGCGGGGCCATCAGTTGATCTGCGCGACCTGACTCAGCAGGGCCCCACCAAAACCATCCACATCCAGATAGACGCCGTCGCTGCCGGTCATGCCCACGCCGTTGACCCTGCCGGCCACGTAAGTCGCCACGGCGGTGCTGCCGGCCTGTGCCTTGAGTCCGTAGGCACCGACGGGAAGCGTCGTGCCGCCTTCATCCTTGCCGTCCCAGTGGAACGCCACCAGGCCTGCCGTGGGCGTACCCAGGTTGAGCGTGCGCAGCACGTTGCCGCTCGCGTCGGTGACCTGCACCAGCACCGTGCCACCACCATCGGGCACGTTCACCGCGCCATCCAGACCACTGGCTTGCAGCTGGCCGACCGCCGATGGCACGGTGACGCTGCGCCCCACCATGCCGCTGGCCTGCAGCATCTGGTTGCCCTGCAGCGATTTGCCCAGACTGTCGAAGGAGGTCTGCAGCGATTGCGTCGCCGAGACCTGGCTGATCTGCGCCAGCTGGCTGACCATCTGCGACGAATCCATCGGCTTGGTCGGGTCCTGGTTGCGCATCTGCTGCACCAGCAGGCTCAGGAAGTCGGCCTGGCCGAGGGTCTTTTCCTTGCCCACGCTGGCCGCCTGCGCGGCGCTGGAGCCTACGCCGGAAACATTCATGTCGCTCATGCCGCATGCCTCATGGTTCGCCGCCTCACTTGCCCAGGTCCAGCGTCTTCTGCATCAGCTGGCGCGTGGAATTCATCACCTCGACGTTGTTCTGGTACGAACGCGAGGCGGAGATCATGTTGACCAGCTCGTCCACCGGGTTGACGTTGCTGCTGTAGACGTAGCCGTCGGCGTCGGCCAGCGGGTTGCCGGGTTCGTAGCGGCTGGGGATCGCCGCCTGGCTCTCGCTGACGCCGAGCACCTGCACGCCTTCGCCCGGCGCATCGCTGCCGTCCAGCCGGTTCTTCACCGCGGCGAACAGCGGTTCGCGCGCGCGGTAGGCCGCTTCCGGCGTGGTCGCCACGCTGTCGGCATTGGCGAGGTTGCTGGCCACCGTGTTCAGGCGCAGCGACTGCGCCGCCATGCCGGAACCGGCCACGTTGAAAATCGAGAACAGTGACATCAGCCCTGGCCTCCGCTGATGGCGGTGCGCAGCATGCGGATCTGCGCGGTGATGAAGGACAGGCTGGCCTGGTAGTGCACGCCATTGGCGGCGAAGGCAGCCTGCTCGGCCTGTGCATCGACGGTATTGCCGTCCATGCTCGGCTGGGTCGGCACGCGGTACGCCAACCCGTCCGCCGCCGGCCCGGCCGCATCGATCTGGCCGGGCCCGGTCGCCTGCAACGGCAGCGTGTCCGAAGCGCCACCCGCGGCGGCCAGCACCTTGCGGAAGTCGATGTCGCGGGCCAGGTAGCCGGGTGTATCGGCGTTGGCCAGGTTGTTGGCCAGCACTTCGGTACGGCGCTGCCACAGATCCAGCGCCTGGGTGTGGATGCCGAACAGGTTGTCAGGGGTCAGGGACATCGCTTCGCTCCGCGTGCAGTTGCCGCACGGAGCTGGAGGCAAATTGCATGCCACCACGGGGGAAAGCGTTGCTGCAGCTGGGCTGGCGAGGCCATGCCCGCGATGTGACGAAGGCGGCGCCGGCGAAAAGACGGATTGTTGACGCTGCCTGGCGCGAGCTGCGCCGGAGTCAGCCTGCCGGCGCTTCCGCCGGCTCCGGCAGCAGCTCCAGCACGGCCTGCGCCAGCAGGTCCGGCTGGAACTTGGCGACGAAGCCGTCGGCCTTGACCTCCTTCACCATCGCCTCGTTGAAGATGCCGCTGAGCGAGCTGTGCAGCACCACCTTGAGCTGGCGCAGGCCCGGCGTCTCGCGGATCGCGCGGGTCAGCGCATAGCCATCCAGGCGCGGCATCTCGATGTCAGATACCACCAGCTTGACCCCATCGGCAGGATCGCCCGCAGCGAGTTGCTGCAGGCGCTCGAGCGCCTCGCGGCCATCCGTCGCCACCACGCACTCGATGTTCATTTGCTTGAACAGGCCGACCAGCCGGCGACGGGCGATCAGCGAATCGTCCACCACCATCACCCGCCGCGACGACAGCGCGCGGGTGTCGGCGGCGCGCTGCATCTGCACGGACAGCTCGGCTGGCGCCGCGTCGATGCTGGCCAGCACGTGCTCCACGTCGACCACCGCCATCAGCGCGCCGTCGATGCGGGTTACCGCGTTGACCCGCGCGCCGAAGCCCAGGTTGCCGGGCGGCGCCACCAGCGTCTCGCCCGCGCACTGCACCATGCGCTGCAGGTCCGCCACCAGGAAGCCCTGCACCGAGCGGCTGAACTCGGTCACCATCAGGTGCGCCGACTCCACCTCGCGCAACGGCGCATAGCCCAGCGCGGCGGCCAGGTCGATCACCGGGATGGTCTGCCCGCGGTAGTCGCAACTGCCGGCCAGCAAGGCATGCACGCCCGGCATGCGCTCCAGCGGCGGACGTCGCAGCACTTCGCGCACCTTGAACACGTTGATGCCGAACAGCTGTTCGTCACCGAGCCGGAACAGCAGCATGGCCACGCGGTTGTGCCCGGCCAGCCGGGTGTGCTGTTCCACTTTTTCCAGCAACGTGCCGCCCATGCGGACTCCTCGGGTGCGTTGCCGCCATGGCGGCTGTCCGCGTTGGCTATCGGCCGGAACCCGGCGCGCTTGAGCGGCCATTGCCGCGCAATCTCCATGGCATGCGACTTGCTTCCTCAAGTTCCAAAGGTTTTTGTCGATGCACCGGTTGCACTCCCGCGCCATACACAAGGTGATCTCCACCCCATGAGCCTGATCTGGAACCAGCACCTCACTGCCCTGGTGGAGGCCGCTGCCGCGGGCGACGACGTGAAGCTCGCGGCGTTGCGGCGCCGCTACCCGCGCGCGGCGCTGGCGCTGGCGCCGTTGCTTGCCCGCGTCGCCAGCCGCCCGCCCGCTTCCGTGGCGCTGCAGACGGTGGAACAGCAGAGCCTGGTACTCGGCGCGGTGCAGCAACTGTCGCGCGAGCAGGCGGCACTGGAGAAGGCCGCCAGCGAAGGCCGCGGCAGCGTCGATCGTTTGACGGACGGCAGCGCCGGTATCTCGACGGCACTGCAGCAGATCGGCGCCGATCTCGACCAGGCCGGACAGGCCGGGCAGGCTGGCGAACGCAGCGTCAGCGAGCTCGACGGCCAGCTGCGGCTGCTGCGCAGCGCGCTGTCGGCGATGAACCGCAACCAGAGCAAGCTGGCTGAGCAGGTCGCGCAGATCCGCAAGCTGACCGGCGTGGTGCAGGAGATCGCGCACCAGACCAACCTGGTGGCGCTGAACGCGGCGATCGAGGCCGCGCGTGCCGGCGAGGCGGGCCGCGGCTTCGCCGTGGTGGCCGACGAGGTCAAGCAGCTGGCGGAAAAGACCACGCTCACCACGACCGAAATCGAGACCGTCACCGGTTCGATCGGCGATTTTTCGCTGCAGCTGGACGGCGACGTGCAGCACGGCCTGCAGCAGCTCGAGCGTGCGCAGGCCGGCGTCGGCCAGTCCGGCGCCACCCTGCGCGAGGGCCGCGAAGTCCTGCAGGCCGCCAGCGGGCGCATCCACAAGCTGCAACAAAACCACGACGTGCAACACGCTCGCGCCACCGCGGCGCAGGCCGCGCTCGGCGCGCTGCAACGTCGCGGCAACGAGGCGCGCCGCCAGTCCGACTCGCTGCATCGTGCTGCCCTGCTGGCCCACCGGCTGGGGCTGGACTGGCTGGAGGGTGAAAGCGGCCGCGACCCGGCCAGCCTCAGCCTGACCCTGCGCGAGGCAGCGCTGAACCTGCGTCAGGCGGCGGAACTGGCGCTGCTGGAACCGGGCGCGCTGGACCGGCGCTGGTTCGATACCCATGCGATCAACCGCAGCGCCAGCCGGCTGGGTGCCCTGTACCAGGGCCATCCCGCCAGCGCCGGCCTGAACGATGGCGGCGCCCGGCTGTGCGAACAGGGCAGCCGCTTCGTCACGCTGCTGTGCGATGGCCAGCTCGAACAGGCCACCGCGCTTTCGCAGCAGATGGAGTCCGGGCGCGAGGCCCTGCTGGGGCAACTCGGCGCCCTGCTGGCAGACGCATGAAGCAACGCCGGAGCATCGTCACCGGCTTGCTGGTCGCCATGCTGTGGTCCGCCGCAGCGTGGCCCGGAAGCGCCCATGCCGATCGTGCAGCGGCCGCGACGCAATCGCCCGACAGCGTGCGTGCCGTGGCCGAACAGGCCATGCGCGAGCACTACGCGCTGCCGGGCAGCCGCGTCGTGGTCAGCTCCACGCCACTCGACCTGCGCCTGCACCTGGCTGCCTGCCGCGAGCCGCTGCGCGCGATGATTCCCCCCCAGGCGGCGGCTTCCTCGCGCATGACGGTGCGGGTGCAGTGCCCGCAGGACGGCGGCTGGACCGTGCGGGTGCCGCTGCAGCTGCAGCTGTTCCGCAGCGTGCTGGTGGCCAGCCGGGCGCTGCAGCGCGGCGACGGTGTGAGCGCCGCGGACGTGCGCGCCGAAGAACGGGACATCACCCGGCTCGGCTATGGCTACATCGAGAATCTCGACCAGGTGGCCGGCCGCACGCTGGCCCGCACGCTGGCCGGCGGCAGCGTGCTCTCGCCCGGTGCGCTGGGCGGCCGCCGCATGGTGCGCGCCGGCGACCATGTGGAAATGGTGGCCAGGCTCGACGGCATCGAGGTGCGCGCGGCCGGCGTGGCGATGGGCAGCGGCGACAATGGCGCCCGGCTGCGGGTGCGCAACGAAAGTTCGGGCAAGGTGGTCGACGCGATGGTCAGTGCGCCCGGCGTGGTGGTCGCGCTGCCATGAGGACCTGTTCCTGATCTCCAGGCGCCCCTAAAGTTTCCGCGAAACCGGCCGATCTGACAGTCACAGGGCCACACCCCCAGCGAGAACGGACCCATGAATACGACCATTTCCAACAACGGCTTGCCGAAATTCACGCAGGCCACCGGCAGCTCGGGCAACGGCCCGTCCACCGCGGGCGCCAATCCGCCAGATGCCACCGCTGCCGCGCCCAAGGCCGATGACCAGGTCAGGCTGACCGACTCGGCCCTTGCGTTGCAGCAGGCGGCCCGCGCCGGCGACGCGCCGGTGATCGATTCGCAGCGGGTGGAACGGCTGCGCCAGGCGCTGGCCGACGGCAGCTACAAGGTCGATGCCGGACGCATCGCCGACCGCATGCTCGCACTGGAGCAGCAACTCGGCGGCACGGGCAAGGCATGAACCAGCAGCTGCAGCACGAGCTGGACGATGCGCTCGCCGCGGTGCTGGGCGACATGCAGCAGGCGGTCGACCAGCTCGCCCGGGTGCTCGAGGCCGAGCGCGCCGCGCTGGACACGCGCGACAGCGACGCCCTGGGCCAGGCCGGCACGCGCAAGCAGACCCTTATGCTGCAACTGGAACAGCTCGACGCCGAGCGCCAGCAGCTGGCCTTCGAGCAGCCGGCCGCGGCGGCCGCAGCGACGTCGGCCTGGAGCAGGGTCGTGCAACGGCTGCAGTACTGCCACCTGCTCAACCAGCGCAACGGCAGCGTGGTCAGCCAGCGGCTGGGCCAGACGCGCCGGGCGCTGGCGGTGTTGACCGGCCATGCCGGCGAAAGCGAGCTGTACGGACGCTCCGGCGAGCTGCACGCCAGTTTGCGCTCACAGGTACTGGCGGCGGTGTGACGCCGAGATGAGCGATGGCAGCGCCACCGGCCACACAGGCGACCTTCCCACTGACCGCGGAGCAGCCGCCTGCGGCATGCCCTCGCCCTAACTCACGACGACCGATCATGAGCAACCTCAACGCCTCCATCGCTGCCTCCCCTTCCATCGGCGCGCCAGGTTACGACGGCATGCCGACATCGGCGCCGCTGCCGGTACTGCGCGTGCCGATGCTCGATCGCGAACGCCAGCTGTTCGCCTACGAGGTCGTGTTCCATCGCGAACCAGGCGACGAACAGACCCTGCTGCAGTGCGTGCTGTCGACCATCACCGACGGCGCGCTGACCCGGCTGGTGCGCGGCAACCGCGCGTTCCTCAACATGCCGGCCGAGCTGCTGCCGGAAGATTCCGACGTCTTGCTGCACCAGCCGCGCCTCGGCGTGGTACTGCAGCCGGACGTGGCCAACGACGCGCCACTGATGAAGCGCCTGCAGCAGATGGCGCAACGCGGGTGCCAGTTCATGCTCGACGCGAGCGGCGTCGACCTGGAAAGCAGCCTGTCGCTCGAGACGCTGCTGCAGATGGTGCAGCTGGTGCGGCTGGATGCCAGCCATCTGACCCCGCAGCGGCTGAAGGAACATGCCGAGCACCTGCACCTGCGCGGAATCCAGGTGGTTGCCGGCCACGTCAATGACCACCCCACCTACGAACGCTGTCTGGAGTTGCCATTCGAGGCGATCCAGGGGCGCTACCTGCTGATCCCACAACCGGTGGCGGTGCCCGTGCTCACCGCCAACCGGCTGAGCATGCTGCGCCTGATGCGCGTGCTGCAGGAAAGCAACCCCGGCCCGGTGGAACTGGGCAACATCGTGCGCGACGACGCGGTGCTCAGCTACAAGCTGCTGAGCTGTGTCAACTCGGCCTACTTCGCGCTGCCGCGGCAGCTGAAGTCGGTGCAGCAGGCCGCGATCTTCTTCGGCGTCACGCGCATGCGCAACTGGATCGACACCATGTCCATGTGCGGCATGGACGACCGCCCACCCGAGCTGCTGCGCGCCGCACTGATCCGCGCGCACATGTGCGAGAAGCTGGCCACCGGCATGCCCAACGGCTATCCGGAGATGGCCTTCACCGTGGGCCTGTTCTCCCTGCTCGACACCCTGATGTGCGCGCCGATGGAATTCCTGCTGACCCACCTGCGGCTGGTGCCGGAGATCAGCGACGCGCTGACCGGTCGCGGTGGCCCGTTCGCACCCTTGCTGAAGCAGATCATCGCCTGGGAAGCTGGCGAGCTGACCAGCGAACACGCCGTACCGCAGCGCATCCAGCGCATGGCCACGATCTACCTGGGCGCCACGCAGTGGGCCGACCAGGTGTTCGCCTCCGCGGGCGGCAAGTCGGCTAGCGCATGAAAGAAGGCGTGGCTGTGCCGCGCGCGCGACGCAGCCGCCACCCGGTGAGCAACAGGCCGAGTACCGTCAGCGCCAGCCAGCCGCACATGGTCCCTGTGTCGTTGCCAAGCCAGAGCACGCTGGCCACGCTGCCCACCACCAGCGCGCCCAGGCCAACAGCCAGCAGCGGATCGTGCCGGTCGCGCTGGGCCGAGAGCAGCGCAAACGCACCCAGCGACGCCAGCAGCACGGCCAGGATCCGCCAGCTCAGCACGTATTCCGGCGGCACCGGCAGGTCCGGGAAGATGTCCAGCACCGGCACGTCGCCGACCTGCACGACGTAACCCTTGCCGTCGGCCGCATCGCTGGCCGCCACCAGCCGGTCGCCGTCGATGCGGCCGACCACGGTCAACTGCTGCAGCGGCACTTCGTTCCAGCTCACCCGCACGTCGCCCAGCCGCGGATCGCCCGGCCGCGCACTGGTCACCAGGTAATCCTGGTAGCGGGTGAAGCTGGCCGCGAGGTTTGCCGGCAGCGCGCCAGGGTCCGGCGTGACCCGCTGTGTGCCCGGCAACGCATGCAGCAGCACGGGTCCCAGCCCGAACCCGCCGAGCCGCACCAGGCCGGCGTCGAACTGCTTGCCGCTGAGCGGGAAGCTGGCCGGGTTCGCATGGCCCTGCGGCTCCTCGAAATGGCCGGCATCGAGCAGGTGGTCGACCCAGTCCAGTTCGTAGTGCACGCTGCTGCCGACACGCACTTCGCGCCACTGGAACATCTCCACGTGGCGCACCAGCACCGGGGTATTCGCCAGCAGGTTGAAATCAGGGTCGCGCGGCGCCTCCACCACGGTCGGCGTGCCGACCACCCGCGCCATGGCGCCGTGCTGGCCGCCGCTCGGCGGCGAGTTCGCCCCCAGGTCGATCACCTCGCCACCATGCAGGCTGGCCACCGCGCGGTAGTTCAGCAGGCTGCGGGAAGTCATCGCCACCAGGCCGATGCCGGCCAGCACCAGCAGCGCGCCGAAGATGTTCAGCAGCAGCCCGCGCATGGATATCCTCCTGCGAAAATCCATCAGGCCACCCCGGTCCGATGCTGCGGCGGGACACCGCGCAACGCACGCTGCTCGTCGGCGGTACCGAAGCGGCCGCGTTCGTCGCGGGTCACCCGCGCCAGCGCGCACTCGTGGTCATGGGTAAAGAACAGTCGCACACCGCGCGCCAGCTTGTCTTCCAGGAACACGCGCTTCTCGTCGACCAGCTTCTCCGGCCAGCGGTCGTAGCCCATGGTGATCGGCAGATGCACCCAGAAGCGGCCGGGGATCAGGTCGGCGCAGAACACCACGCCGCCGGCTTCGGCCAGCATCAGGCCCGGCGTATGGCCGTCCGAAAAGAAGAAGCGAACCGACTCGCCCAGCGTCTGCGAATGTTCGCCCTCGACCAGCTCCAGCCGGCCGCTGGCTTCCAGCAACGGCTGCAACTCCGGCACGAACGAGGCGCGGTCGCGCGGGTGCGGATGCGTGGCGCGGCGCCAGTGCTCCGCACCCACCACGAAACGCGCGTTCGGGAACAGCAGCCGCGGCGGCTGGCCCTCTTCCCATGCCGCCAGCAAGCCGCCGGCATGGTCGAAATGCAGGTGCGACAGCACCACCACGTCGATGTCCTCGTGGGTGAGCCCGGCCTCGGCCAGCGAGTCCAGCAGCACATGCCGCGGTTCGACCACGCCGTAGCGCTCGCGCAGCGCCGGCTCGAAGAATGCGCCGATGCCGGTCTCGAACAACACGTTGCGCCCGTCCAGATCCTTCACCAGCAGGCAGCGGCAGGCAAGCGGAATGCGGTTCTCTGCATCCGGCTCGATCCAGCGCGACCACAGCGCCTTCGGCGCATTGCCGAACATCGCACCACCATCGAGTTGCTGCGAGTTGCCCTGAATCGAGAACAGTTCCATGGCTGACCCTACTGCACCTTGCCCAGCCCCGACGGCCGGCGCGGGTCGCTGGCGGCGTCGAGCTTGTTGGTCTTGCGATCCCAGGTCACCACGTTCATGAAGCCCCACGACTCGCGCGGCTTCAGCGTGTAGCCCATCCTGGTCAGCGCGTCGCTGGTGGCGGGGTCGAACGTGCCCTCTTCCACGTTCACCACGTCCGGCAGGTACTGGTGGTGGAAGCGCTTGTGCGCGGCGATCTGCTGTGCGCTCTCGCCGTCGATGAAATGCAGGATGCCTTCCAGCACCTGGGTGATGATGGTCGAACCGCCGGGCGAGCCGATCACCGCGGTGCGGTCGGCGCCGATCACGATGCTGGGCGACATCGACGACAGCATGCGCTTGCCGCCCTTGGGCGCATTCGCCACGCTGCCGAGCAGGCCGTACACGTTCGGCTTGTTCGGCACCAGCGCGAAATCGTCCATCTCGTCGTTCAACAGCACGCCGGTGCCCGCGGCGACGAAGCTCGAACCCATCGTGTAGTTCACCGTCGAGGTGACCGCGGCCATGTTGCCGTCGGCGTCGATGATCGAGAAATGCGTGGTGTGCATGCCCGGCTCGGGTGCCTCGGCACGCGGCAGCATCGACGACGGCGTGGCCTTGTCGGGCAGGATGCCCTGGCGCAGGCCATCGGCGTAGAACGGCGACAGCAGCATGTCCAGCGGCATCTTCACGAAATCCGGATCGCCCAGGTAGTCGTTGTGGTCGCGGAACGCGCGGCGCATCGCCTCGACGATGTAGTGCACGCGCGTGGCGGCATCCATCTTCGTCAGGTCATAGCCGGACAGGATGTTGAGGATCTCGGCGATCGCCACGCCGCCGGACGACGGCGGCGGCGCGGTGACGATCTTGTAGCCGCGGTAGTCCACCGTGATTGGCGTGCGCTCTTTCGCCTGGTAGCCAGCCAGGTCGGCCAGCGTCCAGTTGCCGCCGGCGGCCTGCACGGCAGCCACCAGCTTCTGCGCGGTCTCGCCATGGTAGAAGCCCTCGTCGCCGTGGCTGGCGAGCAGCTCCAGCGTGCGCGCCTGGCCCGGGTCCTTCCAGATCACGCCCTCGGCCGGCGGCTTGCCACCCGGCAGGTATTTCGCGGCCGAAGCCGGCCAGCGCTGCAGGTCTTTCTGCATGCCGGCGATGGCACCACGCAGGCGCGCATCAGGCTCGAAACCTTCGCGTGCGATGCGGATCGCCGGTGCCAGCGATTGCGCCAGGGGCAAGCGTCCGTAACGCCTGGCCATCAACACCAGTCCGGCCGGCTCGCCCGGGATGCCGGCCGACAGCGGCCCCTTCAGGGCGGTATCGCGGTTCGGGCTGCCGTCGGGGTTGAGATAATCCTTCGGGTTCACTGCCGCCGGCGCGGTCTCGCGCGCGTCGATGAACACGTTGTGGCCGTCCTTCGCCCGGTGCAGCACGGCCATGAAGCCGCCGCCGATACCGGAGCTCTCCGGCTCCACCACCGACAGCGTGGCCGCCACTGCGATCGCCGCGTCGAACGCGTTGCCGCCTTTGGCCAGCACTTCAAGGCCGGCTTCGGTAGCGTGGAAGTTCGCGCTGGCGACGGCCGCATGGCCGGGACGCTGCTGTGCGGTGCGGACCGCCGCGGCCGGGGCCGTCTTCGGCGCGCCGTCGGCGGCGAGCGCGATGCCGCCGACCAGCAGCAGGCTCAGCGAAAAAACACCCGGCAACAGCCGGTGCCAGTTCATGGGAAACCTCATGCCGCGGACTCCTTCGCCATCAGCTGGCGGTACTTGAATTCAAGCTGCTCGCGCGATTCGACGTGATCGGGGTCGCTGATGATGCATTCGACCGGGCACACCACCACGCACTGCGGTTCGTCATGATGGCCGACGCACTCGGTGCACAACGCGGGGTCGATCACGTAAAACTCCTCGCCCAGCGAAATCGCCTTGTTCGGGCAGGCCGGTTCGCAGACGTCGCAATTGACGCAGGTGTCGAGGATTTTCAGGGACATGGCGGTCGATACTACATGCCGGGGGGCGACGCCTGGGGAAGCGTGCGGTGCGCTGGCAACCTTGCAGCGACCAGTCGTTCGGCGCCCTCCCGTTGCGCGAGGGCGCCGCTGCGGGTCCGCGCCGGTGCTGCCGGCGCGGCGACCGCGCTTACATCGCGACGAAACGCACCGTGGCGCCGGTCGGCTTCAGCACGTCGTCGACGCGCTGCTGGTCGGCCTGGGCACCGATGAACAGGACGATCACGTCCTTGAACGAACCGGGCTTGGCATCCTTGAATGCCGCGGCGATCAGGTCGGCGGTCTTGGCCGAGTCCGGGCCGGCAAACACCAGCATGTTGCCCGGCAGCACGCCGCGCGCCACGGTGTCCTGCACGTTCGACAGCTGGCGAGCGCGACCGGCCACCGCTTCCTCGGAATCGCCACCCGGCACCAGGTACGGGTACGGACGGTCGGCCTTCATGCCCTGCATGTTGTTCTGCACGATCTGGCCGAGGTAGGCGTTCCACGCCTTGGCATCGTTCGGATCGGTCGGCTTGGTCAGCTGCTGGCTGGCTTGCTGGCCATCCTGCTCGGCGGCTTCGTGCTTGCCGCAGGCACTCAGGGCCAGACTGGCGGTCAGCGCGACGGCAGCAATGAGAGCGAACTTACGCATGGTTATCACCTTCTGTTTCGGGTTGCTTGTTGAAGCCGGAACGGCTCTTCTGCCAGCGCTGCCGCATGGCCTGTTGCACCGCCGGATGCACGAAACCGGAGATATCGCCGCCGAGACGGCCGATCTCGCGCACCAGCGACGAGGAGATGAAACTGTATTGTTCCGCCGGCGTCAGGAACAGCGTCTCCGCCTGCGGAATCAGATGCCGGTTCATGCTGGCCAGCTGGAATTCGTATTCGAAGTCCGACACCGCGCGCAGCCCGCGGATGATCACGCCGGCGCCGATCTGCTCGACAAAGGTGGCCAGCAGGCAGTCGAAGCCGCGCACCTCCACGTTCGGCAGGTCGGCCAGCGCCAGCCGCGCCAGCGTGATCCGCTCGCCGATGCTGAAGCCTGGCCCCTTGCTGGAACTGTCGGCCACCGCCACCACCACCTTGTCGAACAGCGGCGCGGCGCGCGCCACCAGGTCGGTATGGCCGTTGGTGATCGGGTCGAAGGTGCCCGGATAGACGGCCAGGCGCGAATTGCCCAAAGTTTTGCTCACGAGACGGAAGCGGCAGTGATTGTGGCCCTAGCTTAACGGAAGCGCGCGCCGATAGAGCGCAAAACGCACCTCGCCGGCCTGCCCTTCGCGGTGCAGCTGCCAGTTCGGCGGCAGCGCCGGCGCGAGGCCGCGTGGCGATTCCACGTAGATCCACCCTCGCGCGGCCAGCCAGCCGCCCTGCTCCAGCTGCCGCGCCAGCGCCGGCCACAGCTCCAGTGCGAACGGCGGGTCGAGGAAGACCAGGTCGTACGGGTGCGCCGCGCCCTGCAGGAACAGCCCCGCGTCGAGCACCGCCAGCTGGCCGGCTTCGGTCTTCAAACGCGCCAGGTTCGCGCGCAGCGCCTGCGCCGCGCGCGCGTCGCGCTCGACGAACTGCACGCTGGCCGCACCGCGCGACAGCGCCTCGATGCCGAGCGCGCCGGTGCCGGCGCACAGGTCCAGGCAGCGCGCACCGTCGATCACCGGCGCCAGCCAGTTGAACAGGGTCTCGCGCACCCGCTCAGGGGTAGGCCGCAGACCCGACAGATCCGGCACGTCGAGCCGCGAATTGCGCAGGCTGCCGCCGATGATGCGGATCCGCCCCGCTGCGGCCTTGCGCCCGCCGTTCATGCCGCCGGACCCTCGGCAATCAGACCCTCAGCGGCCCGTACAGGTTGGAGTGTTAGCATGCCGCCCATTGTCTTTGAATCACGGCCGCAATGCTCAAGTTCTGGAAGAAGAAACCTGCCGGCAAGGACGCGCAGCAAGCCACCGCCAAGGCACCTGCCGACGCCAGCGTGCCGGAAAGCGGCGACGGAACCCTGCACGAGGCGCTGGCGGAAATTCCCGCGCCCGCCGAAACCCGGCCCGACACTGAGCGCTTCGTGGCGCCCGCCGCCGAAGCCGCCACCGAAACACCGGCATCGACCCGGCGCAGCTGGCGCGAGCGGTTGTCCGGCAATGTATTCGCGCGCAGCCTCGGCTCGCTGTTCGTGCGCCATCCCCGGCTCGACGACGACCTGCTCGACGAACTGGAAACCACCCTGATCACCGCCGACGTCGGCATCGAGGCCAGCACCGAGCTGGTCGAGAACCTGCGCAAGCGCATGCACAAGCGCGAGTTCGCCGACGCCCCGGCGCTGCTGGCCGCACTGCGCCAGGCGCTGGTGGCCCTGCTCAAGCCGGTTGAGCAGCCGCTGGACATGCGCGGCCGGCAGCCGTTCGTGGTGCTGGTGGTCGGCATCAACGGCGCCGGCAAGACCACCACCATCGGCAAGCTGGCCCGCCGCTGGCGCGACGAGAAGCGCGCGGTGATGCTGGCTGCCGGCGACACCTTCCGCGCCGCCGCGGTCGAGCAGCTGAAGACCTGGGGCGAACGCAACGCCGTGCCGGTGATCTCGCAAGGGCAGGACGCCGACGCCGCCAGCGTGATCTTCGACGCACTGCAGGCAGCACGCTCGCGCGGTGCTGACGTGCTGATCGCCGACACCGCCGGCCGCTTGCACACCCAGGGCGGACTGATGGACGAACTGGGCAAGATCGCCCGCGTGCTGAAGAAGCTCGACGCCGACGCGCCGCACGAGGTGCTGATGGTGATCGACGGCACCACCGGCCAGAACGCGGTCAACCAGGTACGCCAGTTCCGCCAGATCGTGGGCGTGACCGGCCTGGTCGTGACCAAGCTCGACGGCACCGCCAAGGGCGGCGTGGTGTTCGCGCTGGCGCGCGAGTTCGGCCTGCCGATCCGCTTCGTGGGGCTGGGCGAAACCGCCACCGACCTGCGCGTGTTCGAGGCCGAGGCGTTCGTCGACGGCCTGCTGCCGGCCAGCCTCGGTGGCGAGGCGCCCGACCATGACTGAACCACGACGGCGAGGTTGAACGCATGTCGCGCCGACTGCGGCTGACCCTGCTGGCACTTGGCAGCTTCGTGCTGACGGTGGTGCTTGCCGCGGTGATCGCCGTCTACCTGCTGCTGCAGCCGGAGCGCTTCACCCGCATGCTGCAGACCCAGGCACGCAGCGCCGGGCTCGAACTGAACCTGGCCAGCCCGGCCAGCCCGACCCTGTTCCCGCGGCCGGCGCTGGACCTGGACGGCATCACGCTCAACGCCGCAGGCGCCAGCGCGCCGATCCTGCTGGCCGCGCACGGCCAGCTGGCGTTGCCGTGGCATACCGTGCTCGGCGGTCCCACGGTGATTTCGCAACTGCAGATCGAATCGCCGCGGGTCGACCTCGACGCGCTGCAGGAGTGGCTCGCCGCCCTGCCCGCGCAGCCCGCGGGCGCGCCGCCGAACATCCCGCGCATCGACACCGGTGTCAGCATCAGCCACGGCAGCGTGGTGCGTGGCAACCAGGTGCTGCTCGGCAACGTCTCGCTCGAAGCCGGCAGCCTGATTTCCGGCCAGCCGTTCCCGCTGCGCCTGTCCGCCGTCACCGCCACCGGCACGCCGCTGCAACTGCGGCTGTCCGCCACGCCGCGCATCGAAGGCAATGCACTGCAGTTGAACAACATCACCCTGCACCTGTCGCAGGGCAGCGCGATGACGCTCGCGCTCACCGGCAATGCGCGCTGGCACGGCGCCGCCGACGCCGCCGCCAGCCTTGCCGGCAAGCTCGACCAGGCCAGTGCCGGCCAGTACGACATCTCGCTGCTGCTGACCCCTGCCGACCAGAACAACCCGCTGCTGCTCGCGCTGAAACTCGACGGCCCCGCCAACCACGCCGACCTGCGCCTGCCGCCGCTGGCGCTGGCGCACTGGTGGAACCAGCTGGGCAATCCGCAAGGGCCGCAATTGAGCGTGCCGCCGGGCAGCGGCCACGCGGAAATCGCGAAGCTCGACGCCGCTGGCATCAGCATCGAAGGCCTCACCATCAGCACCGGCGATGCCGTGCCCGCGCCGGCCGGGACGGCAGCCGCGCCAGCGAAACCCGCCGGCAAGAAACAGCCATGAGCGCAGCCCTGGCGACCCGCCTGCTGCGCTGGTTCGACCAGCACGGCCGCAAGGACCTGCCCTGGCAGCGCACGCTCAACGACGGCCGGCGCGACGCCTACCGCGTATGGCTGTCCGAGGTGATGCTGCAGCAGACCCAGGTCGCCACCGTGGTCGGCTATTTCGAGCGCTTCGTCCGTGCGCTGCCCACCCTGCGCGCGCTCGCCGCCGCCGACGAGGACACCGTGCTGGCGCTGTGGTCCGGCCTCGGCTACTACCGTCGCGCGCGCTTCCTGCATCGCGCCGCGCAGCTCTGCGTGGAACGGCACGGCGGCGAACTGCCGCGCGACTTCGCGGCATTGAGCGCACTGCCCGGCATCGGCCGTTCTACCGCCGGCGCGATCCTGGCGCAGGCGCACGGCCTGCGCTTTCCCATCCTCGACGGCAACGTCAAGCGCGTGCTGACCCGCTACCACGGCATCCACGGCCACCCCGGCGAAAGCGCGGTAGAAAAACAGCTGTGGCAACACGCCGAGACGCACACGCCGAAAACTCGCGTCGCCGACTACACCCAGGCGATCATGGATCTCGGCGCGACGCTGTGCACGCGCTCGCGCCCACGCTGCGGGGACTGCCCGCTGGCCACCGGCTGCATCGCCCATCGCGACGACCTCACCGCGCAGCTGCCCAGCCGCAAGCCAACCAGATCCATTCCCACCCGCGCCACCGTGATGCTGATCCTGCGCGACCATGATCGACGCGTGCTGCTGGAACGGCGCGGTCCGCAAGGCGTGTGGTCCGGCCTGTGGAGCCTGCCCGAAGCGGGCGACCCGGGCAGCGCCTGGCGCCTCGCGCAGCAGCACGCGCAGATCGACGACGCGCAGGCGCTTGCCCCGTTCACCCACGTGTTCAGCCATTACCGGCTCGACATCGAGCCGCTGCTGTTCGACCGCGCGACAGCACGCGGCGGCATCGCCGATAATCCGCATCTGCGCTGGTGCAGCGCCGGCGAACTCGGCGCACTCGGCCTGCCCGCACCGGTGCGCAGCCTCCTGCTGCAGATCAACGACAGCACCTGAGCAGAACGGCAAGCTGCCTCCATTATTGTGGTCCCATCAGGATTCGAACCATGAGCCGTACCGTCCACTGCGCCAAGCTCGGCATCGACGCCGAAGGCCTCGACTTCGCCCCCTGGCCCGGCCCACTGGGCCAGCGCATCTACGCCGAGGTTTCCAGAGCTGCCTGGCAGCAATGGCTGGCCCACCAGACCACACTGATCAACGAATACCGGCTCAACCCGCTCGACCCGAAAGCACGCAAGTACCTCGGCGAACAGATGGAGAAATTCCTGTTCGGCGGCGACGTCGACCAGGCCGCCGGATTCACTCCGCCCGACCTGGAGTCTTGACGAAAAGCCGTGCATTCGGTCTAATGCGCGGCTCCACGCATCATCGGCAAGCTTCGCGGCAGCCCCTGATCGCCAGGTTCCCGGCCGGGTAGCTCAGTTGGTAGAGCAGGGGATTGAAAATCCCCGTGTCGGCGGTTCGATTCCGTCCCCGGCCACCATGAAAACAAAGACTTAGCCCGCTCTCACTCAGCGGGCTTTTTCTTGTGTAAGCCCTATGTAAGGCTGTAGCACAGGCAACAAAAAACCCCGCTCTTAGACGGGGCTTTCATCCACACAATCGCATCACACCGCGTCAGCCGGCGTGAACAAGCCGCCGCTGAGTGCTACGCACGGTATCGATCAACTTTCTCTGTTCCTGCGTCGATTTCTCGATCACTTCCTTGTAAACACGCTTCTTGTCCGCCGAGGAAGCGTTCCGAATGAAATCGGATAAGGGGGTCGACGCAAGCTTCTTATTTCCGAAGAACATGCTAGCTCCCATTGAGTATCCCTAGCGCATCGCTTAGGGACCGAACATCATAGGTCTCTTTAACGTAACCGTCAATAGCTTGAATGTTGCCTTCGTAGACTCGATTGCCACCGTCAAGGTTCTTGATGATGAGATCGACCTTTATCTTACTTCCAAGTTCCTCTTTCAACCTGTTTACCACATCTCGGGCCGCGAAGTATTGACCGATGAACACGCCTACAGGAATGCTACGTCCGTCTAACGCCTCTCGATCCTTTACGAACCGCCAAGCTTGGCAAGGTTCCTGAAAAACATACAAAATCTGAACCACCCTGCCCTTCGTCAGAGCCCGGCTTACGTTTCTGAACGCCACTTCGTAGTTCGACAACGTTCCGTCAAGGATGAAGCTTTGCCTATTTCCAAACGCTTCGTCTAGAACCTTCTCGACAATCTTGCCGACAGCTCTCTGGAAGAGGTTTGAGTTTTTGCCGGTGTACCCGGGTATGAGCTTGCGGTAGTCATCCGGATCGATCCTTAAAACGGGCCCGCCCAGTTTTTCGATGAGAGCTTGCGAAGCCTCAGTTTTCCCTGCACCGGGCGAGCCGGCCATAAAGACCGCTACGGGATCCCTCTCTGCGGGATAGATCGCAAGGTCCGTCAACTGCCTAGCAATCCGTCGACGATTTTGGCTCACGAAATCAAGAGCGGCATCCTCAACAGCTTGGTCTTCAGGCGTCAGATTCATTTCCCCCTCCCGCCTCAGTGTAGCGTAGCTGCCAAGCGTGCAGCGGCGGGCGGCACGACGGCGTGCAGGCGCCCGCCAATCCCCGTCACTCGGCGAAGGGATTGGCCTTTTCCACCGGCTTCGCCACGACACGCGACGCGTCGGCCGGGGACATGCCCAGCGACGAAAGCATGGCCGTCAAGCGCGACAGCTTGGCGGGGTGCATGTTCGCCGGGTCGGCCCTGAACTGGACGAACAGGGAGGAGGCCACTTCTACCCAAACGCGATCCCGGTCGGCGAGCACGCCGTCGGGGCACTGCGCGACGATCATGGCCCACGCCTTCGCGAAGGTGATCAGCCCTTGTTTCGGTGCCTTGCCGATCGGACCGTGTGGCACGGGATCGACGCGGCGACGGTTCGGATTCTTGGCAAACGCCCCGCTCAGTTCCAGGACGTTCGTTGCTTTGCGCTGGCGCGGCATGGATGCCTCCGAAAAATTTCAATTGGGGACGCGTGAAAAAAGGTGCCCGAACGGTCCCGGTGCGCGTTCATTTCAACTCTCGACCGTCCCTACCCACCGCTGGAAATTCTGAAATTCTGGTGCGGGCGCTGGGCAGCGGATCGGGCGTGCTGTTGGTGTTGCTCGTGCGTGCCGCGCGTGCTGCTGGCGCCGGTGTAGGTCGATGCTCGGCGACCCTCTTCACTTCACCTCACCCCCACACACGCAACGGGCCGCACACATCGCTGCATGCGGCCCGTCGTGCATCACTCACCGTCGCATGCGGGCCACGTGCGAGAATCGGCCACCCATCGATGTCTCGCCAATGCCATGACCTCCCCGAAATACGATTTCCGCCAGTTCCAGGAAGAGCTCGCCAGGCTCGAACGCAAGGTCGAGCAACAGCAGCCGGCCAAGCCGCTCGGCAAGAAGGCTGCGGCGGCGCAGCGGCTGGCGATGGCGCGGGAGGAGTTCCTGGCGCTGCGCAAGCGGCACGAACTGAGCGTGGCGGATGTGGTGGCGTTCTTCCCGGAGGAGGAAGGCATTGCCTACCTGCAGCAGCTGATTGCGGCGGCGCAGGCGAAACCCCGACGGACGCGGAAGGCGTAGACGAATGCTGACCAGGGACCGAGACATGATGAGCATGCCGACCGACACCCGCGCCCTGCCGCCAGATGCTGCCAACCGGCAGTGGCGGACACGGGTGCTGCTGATGGCGCTGGCCCTGACCACGCTGGGGGCAGGCGGCTGCACCCCGCTGCGCGACAGGCATTCCTCGGT
Source organism: Rhodanobacter sp. B2A1Ga4 (assembly GCF_018101315.1). Classification (NCBI taxonomy): domain Bacteria; kingdom Pseudomonadati; phylum Pseudomonadota; class Gammaproteobacteria; order Lysobacterales; family Rhodanobacteraceae; genus Rhodanobacter; species Rhodanobacter sp. B2A1Ga4. Next base: position 1,479,034 of record NZ_JADBJR010000001.1, read on the forward strand.
GGTGGTCACTCCATCGTCGCCATCACCGGCAAGTGCCTCCAGGGAGCCCACGCTGGCCGCGATCGGCAGTCGGCTCCAGTCCGGTCACTACGCCGAAGGCGAAAAGGCCCTGCGACAGTATCTGGAGCGGCACCCGGGCGACCGCGCCGCGCCGGCCATGCTGCGCCAGCTCACCGCCGATCCGCAGCAGGTGCTGGGCGAGCGCTGGCGCGCGCATGTCGTGCAGCCGGGCGATTCCTACAGCACCCTGGCCGAGCGTTATCTCGGCGACCCGAACCAGTTCCTGATCCTGGCCCGCTACAACGGCTCGACCAACCCGTCGCGGCTGCGCGTCGGCGAGACGCTGCACATGCCGCTGTCTGCTGCCAGCGATTCCGCAGCCGCGGCGCCGGCTGCCACGACGATGCCGACAGCGATCGTGCGTGGCGCCGAATCGCCGGCGACGACGGCGCGGCGGTTGCAGGACGAGAGCGTGTCCCTGCTCGGCCAGGGGCACAAGGACCAGGCACTGGCCCGTCTCGACCAGGCACTGACCATCGATCCGCAGCTGAAGCCAGCCGGAGCCGGCGCAGCCGCGCTGCGGAAGCAGCTGCTCGACTCGTATCACGAGCGCGCGATCGTGCTGTACCGCGACCAGCAGCTGGACCAGGCCATCGCGTTGTGGGACCGGATCCTGGCGATCGCGCCGGACTATGAGCCGGCGATCGTCTACCGCACCCGCGCCCGCGAGCTCCAGCAGCGGCTCAAGCAGTACTGAGCCACGACTCAGGACTCGGCGGCGCCGTCATCCCCGGCCGTCGCCATGATCCGCGTCGGCCGCGAGACGTCCTCGCCGGCGGCGGCCGGCGTGGGCGCCCCGGACCGGTGCTGCCGGGCCTGCAACGCGCCGTTCATCAGGTTGAACGCGGCGAACAGGCGACCTAGCTCGTCGCGACGGGCCAGCCGGATGCGATGGCGAAAGTCGCCACGCGCCACCCGCAGCATCGCATCGCCCAGCAGGTTCAGCGTGTTGAGCGGCCGGCGGAACAGCCAGAAAGCCGCGCCGACGACCGCCACCAGGGTCAGCACCAGCACGCTGACGATCACCCACAGCGTGGTCCGCTGCGCCGCGCGCAGGGCCGCGTTGCTGATGCCCAGGCGCAGCTCGCCCACCGTCTTGGCCTGGTACTGGATCGGCACGTCGAACAGCAGCATGCCGCCCTGCTCGCGGTCGCCCGCGGTGCGGCTGAGATAGCTCTGGATGTCATCCGGGCGCGGCAGGTACTCCGTGCCATCCGGGGCGGACAGCCTGTGGCCGACCTCCTGCGCCTGCGTACTGGCGATGATGCCGCCATCGTGGTCGGCGATCGCCAGGTAGCGGATCTGCCGGTTGCGCGAGACGTCGGTGACCAGCGCGCGGGTGGCGGCCTGGTCGCCGAGCAGCAGGTTCTCGGCCGATTCGCTGGCGATCATGCGCCCCATCGAGCTGCCGAAATCCAGCGCCACGCCGGTTACTGCGCTGCCCTGCTTGGCATAGATCGCGGCCAGCCCCAGCACCAGCACCAGGCTCAGGATCGCACCCAGGCTGCCGGCCCAGCGCAGGCGCAATGAAATGATGCGGGTCGCCAGCGGGTTTTCGCGTTCGCGCTCGTACTCGCGCGCGGCCAGGCGCAGGTCGTCGATGACCTCCGCGCCGCGCTGGTAGCGCGACTCCGCCGCCGGCGCCAGCAAGGTGCGCACGATGTTGACCAGGATCGACGGCGTGGCCGGGTCGCGCGGGCGGATTGACGGGCGCGGCGAGCGCAGGCGCTTTTTGATCAGCTGCTGTACGTTGCCGATGTCCGGCCACGGCAGCTTGCCGGTGACCAGCCAGTACAGCACCACGCCCAGCGAGAACAGGTCGCTGCGCGCGTCGGTGCGCTCGCCACGCAGGCGCTCCAGCGCCATGTAGGCCGGCGTGCCGCCGATTTCCGCGGACGCCCCGCCGGCCTCGCGCGGCGAGCCGCGCCGTTCGGCAATGCCGAAGTCGCTGATCTTGGCGTAGCTCCAGCCGTCGGCCAGCATGATGTTCTCGGGCTTGACGTCGTGGTGCAGCACGCCTCGCGCATGCGCATAGTCGAGCGCCGCGGCAAGCTGCCCGACCAGCTCGATGATCACCGGCAGCGGCGGAAAGCCCTCGCGGGCGACCGCGCTGGCCAGCGTCTCGCCCGAGAGCCGCTCCATTGCGATGTACGAACGGCCGTCGTCGGTCTCGCCGACGTCGAAGATGGTGACGATGTGCGGGTGGGTCAGGTGGCCGGCCGCGCGCGCCTCGACCTGGAACCGGCGCCGGTAGGTGGGGTCGGTGGCAATCTCCCGGTGCAGGCACTTGATCGCCACCTTGCGTTCGATGCCCGGGTCGAAACCGGCATAGACGACGGCCATCGCGCCTTCGCCGAGGACGCCCTCGATGCGGTAGCGGCCGACCTGCTGCGGCATGGGACTCTCGCTCACGGCGACCCGAGCAACCACCACGCCAGCGCACCCAGCACGCCCAGCGCGGCAAGCAGCAGGACGATGCCGATCCAGCGCCGGGATGCGGGCTCCGGCAGGTCGCGTTCGCGGGTCAGGAACACGAATTCCGCCTGCCCCAGCCGGATGTGGTCGCCGTGGCGCAAGGCCACTTCGTGGATGCGCTGGTCGTTCACGAAGGTGCCATTGGTGGACAGCGTATTCACGATGACGCAGCGACCTTGCTGGTTGGTGATCCAGGCGTGATTGCCGGACACGCTCAGGTCGTCGATGACGATCTCGTTGTCGGCCCGGCGGCCGATCGCCTGCCGGCCCGGGCGAAGGATGAAGCGTTGTCCTTCGATGCCGGGGCTGCTGCCTTCCAGCACCGGTTCGCGCGCGCTGATCCGGCCATTCATCGCGCCCTCGGCGTCGCTGATGTACTGCCGCAACGCCTCGGTGGAAAAAAACCGGGTGCCCTGCGGTCCTGAAGATCGTTCGCCGGAACGGCTCAACGGTGCCTGACCACGATCGCTCATCGAAACCCCATGTTTCCGGACCAGTTGGCACTATAGCCGGACACGAGGGCGCTGCCATCGCATCCGGAAAGGATTGACGCGTACGTCACATGCCTGAACGCCAGCCACCGCTGGCACCCCATGTTCACCGCAGGTTGGATGGGGCGATTCAAGACTCGGGTTTCCCACAGGCAACGAGGTACTTCCCCATGACCAACAAGCTCGCTCCACTGACCCTTGCCCTGGCGCTGGGAACGCTGGCGCTGGGAGTCTCCACCACCGCCGCGGCGCAGCAGGCCATGACCGAACCGCTGGTACAGGGCCGGCTCACCGCACAGGGCTACACCAAGGTGCACGACCTGAAGTTCAAGGACGGCATGTGGTACGCCGAGGCAAGGAGCGCGAACGGCCATCGGGTGGAACTGCGCATCGACGCGAAGACCGGCCAGGTGTATCCGGACGAGCAGGTGTCCCAGCTGAGCAGGCAGGATGTGCATGCGGCGCTGGAAACCCAGGGCTACACGCACGTGCACGACGTGGACTTCGAGGACGGCATGTGGAAGGCCAGGGCCAGGAACCCCGCCGGCAACAGCGTCAGGCTGAAGATCGATGCCAGCAGCGGCAAGGTGATCGGCACGTACTGAGGCGCAGGCGGCCCGGCCGGCGGCAGCGGAAGGTCTGGAAAGCTCAGGAATGCCCCGCGGTTACGGGCAGTGCCGGCGATACGGACGACCCGGTCAGGTCGAGCCAGTCCGAAGCAATCTTCGCGACAGCGGCGCTGCTCATGTCGTGGGTATCGACAGCCTTGTTGGCGTGGCCATAGGGCGCATATTTTGTGGAGCTGGTGACCGAGAACAGGCCCAGTGTCGGCGTGCCGCTGGCGACGGCCAGGTGCATCACGCCGCAGTCCGCGCTGATGAATCCGTCCAGGTTGGCGATCATCGAGGCCAGTCGCCGCAAATCACGCGTGTAATAGGAGGCGAATTCCCCGCCAAGTTGTGTCTGTCCGTGCTCCGCCACCACATCGACGATCAGCACATCCGGTTGCAGTGTCAGCAGCGCATCGACAAATTGCTTCCACCAGCCCTCGCCGTAGCGCTTGGCACCGGTGGCGTTGGCAAAAATGCCGACGACACGGCGTCGTGCCGGCGGCTGTTGCGATGCACCGAGAATGGCAGCCAAAGCCTGGCCTGCCTGCTGCTTTTCGCCATCGGACAGCCGCAGGTTGAGCGAGAAACACTCCCGATCCACTCTCCCGGCATAGGCCGTGCGCAGCAGAAAAACACTTCGATGCGCCAGATGCTCCGGCGAGGTCAGGTCGTGCCATGCCGACGTCCTGTTCGCCCCGGCGTCCGGGAAGCCGATTTTGAAACGCGCCCTGACCATGGCCAGCAGCAGCCGACCGGATTGCGAACCGTTGCAGGCATCGATGGCCAGATCGTAGGAATGCAGCCGCAGCTGCCGAAGCAGGGTCACCGTCAGCCACGGATGCCGCGCCATCTTGCGTGGCAGGCTGAATATGCGGCGAACCTGGAAGCGATTCGTGAACAAGTCCCTGGCTGCGTCGCCGCCACTGACGAGATCGATTTCAGCACCCGGATAAAGCGCCTCGACTTCCGCAAGCAACGGACTGATCAGCACGGTGTTGCCAAGCCGGTGATTGGGCCGGCATATCAAGACGCGATGCACGCCTCGCGTCGGCAACTGGCCCGGCTCGCAAAGCTGCCTGCCGGTGAGCGCAAACAGCCGGCCAAAGAACAGCGCGATGGCCCGGTGCCGCAACACATCCCGGCGTCGCGCCACGATATGGGTGTGTGGCTGCCCGGCTTGCGGCAGTTCTGCAACGTCAGTCATCGGGAACCGGGCAAGATCAGGAAGGTTACCGTACGGTACGACGCGCCACCTTTCGAAACCCTTTTCGAATTCAACGACATCACTTCGGCCGCCGGCCTGGCGCAACGACTGAAAGGGCGTTGAAAAACATCCGGTCGATGCGGCCACGGGTGGCCCGCCACCCACGGATGGATCAATGCGTCCGACCTCACTACTATCGGCGGACCCATCCCCGCAACTGGTGACTGCCCGTGAAGCGATTGCTCCTGTGCGCCCTGATCATGTCTGCCTGCGCCGCGGCGCAGGCCTCCGATACACCGACCTTCAGCACCGAACGACTGTCCGCCGAAGTGAAGACGCTGGCCTCGGACGCGTTCGAGGGCCGTGGCCCGGCCACGCCGGCCGAGGCGAAGACCATCGACTACGTGGTGGCGCAGATGAAGGCCGCGGGCCTGCAGCCCGGCGGCGACCTCAAGGACGGCAAGCGCAGCTGGACCCAGGCGGTGCCGCTGCTGCGCAGCGAGATCGTCGGTGTGCCGAAGCTCTCGCTCACCCTCGGCGACAGCCACGAAGCATTGACCCAGGGCGAGCAGATCGCGGTGCGCGCGCCGATGGACGGCTCCACCTCGGTGGCGATCGCCAACGCGCCGCTGGTGTTCGTCGGCTACGGCGTCGAGGCGCCGGAGCGGCACTGGGACGACTTCAAGGGCGTCGACCTGCACGGCAAGATCGCGGTGGTGCTGATCAACGACCCGGATTTCGAGACCGGCGTGGGCGACTTCGGCGGCAAGGCGATGACCTACTACGGCCGCTGGACCTACAAGTACGAGGAAGCCGCGCGCAAGGGCGCGCTGGGCGTGCTGATCGTGCACGAGACCGCACCGGCCTCGTACGGCTGGGCCACGGTGAAGAATTCCAACACCAACACGATGTTCGACATCGTGCGCGACCAGCCGTCCGCCGCGCATCCGCAGCTGGAAGCGTGGATCCAGCGCGAGCTGGCGGTGGCGATGTTCAAGCACGCCGGGCTGGACTTCGACGCGCTGAAGAAACAGGCGCAGACGCGCGCGTTCAAGCCGGTGACGCTGAAGGGCGAGAGCCTGTCGGCCAGCTTCAAGGTCAACAAGAGCGTGATCACCTCGCACAACATCGTCGGCCGCATCGAGGGCAGCAAGCACCCGGAGCAAACGGTGATCTACAGCGCGCACTGGGACCACCTCGGCGTCGGTGCGCCCGACGCCAGGGGTGATCGCATCTACAACGGCGCCGTCGACAACGCCACCGGCACCGCCGCGCTGATCGAACTCGGCCGCGCCTTCGCGCAGGGGCCGCGCCCGGAGCGCTCGATGGTGTTCCTCAACGTCACCGCCGAGGAGAAGGGCCTGCTCGGCTCCGAGTACTACGCCGCCAACCCGCTGTACCCGCTGGCCACCACCGTGGGCGTGATCAACATGGACGCGCTCGACCCGCACGGCCCGGCGCGCAACTTCACCATCTCCGGCAGCGCGAAGCTCGGCCTGCTGGACGACCTGATCGCCGACGCGAAGCAGTACGGCATGAGCTACACCGCGGACCCGAAACCGGAAGCCGGCTACTTCTTCCGCTCCGATCATTTCTCGTTCGCCAAGCGCGGTGTGCCGGCGGTGTCGTTCGGCTCCGGCAATGACTGGGTCGACGGTGGCATCAAGGCCGGCAAGGCGGCGGAAGACGACTACACCGCCAGGCGCTACCACCAGCCCGGCGACGAGTGGCAGGCCAGCTGGCCGTTCACCGGCATGGCGCGCGACCTGCAGTTGCTCTACACCGTCGGCCACGACCTGGCGAACTCCAACCAGTGGCCGGACTGGAGCAAGGACTCCGAGTTCCGCGGCATCCGCGACGCCAGCGCCGCCGACCGCAAGTAAGCCACACTGTCGATGTGCTCCCTCCCCTGCTTGCAGGGGAGGGTTGGGGTGGGGTCGGCTCTTGATCTTCTTCGCTACCCTGAGCAACCCCCTCCTGACCTCCCCCCTGCGACCGAAGGAAGTCCCTTCTGGGGCAAGCAGGGGAGGAATCATTGTCAGTGCCGGCCGTAGGCCCAGCGCAGGAACAGCGGCAGCATCCGCTGCCATGACGCCTGGTTGTGCACGCCACCCTGCAACAGGAACAGCGAGGCATCCGCCCTGCGCGACGGATGTCCCGCGTAATCCAGGTTGATCGAATAACCGAGCTGCCTCAGGCCACGGGCACGGAAGCCGTCGGCGCCGCGATAGCCCTGCAGCAAATCCTGCACGTCGTCGACGGCATCGTTGACACCGTCGCCATCGCGATCATCGGTTTCCTCCGCCGTACCCACCGCGAACCACATGCGCAAACCGGCGCGCTTGTGGCCGTGATCGACCATCGCCTGCGCCAGCCGCGTGTGCTGCACCGCGGTGGCGCTAGTGCGATCCGCGGCCAGCCAGAACGAGGGCGAGAATGCGCCGACCTGGCCGAACACCTCGGGGTACTGCCAGCCCAGGTTGAACGCGTTCAACGCACCGAGCGACCAGCCCAGTATCGTGCGCCCGCGCGCGGACCGGCGCGTGCGGTAGTGCGCGTCCACGTACGGCACCAGCGCGGTGGCGACCCAGGCGGAATAGTCCTGCGCACGGGTGCCGATCGGGCCGATCCGCGAACCGCCGACCAGGCTGCGTGCCGTGGCGCGATCGGACAGGCCGTAGCCGCTGGCGCGGTCGTCGAGCATGCGGATCGCCACCACGATCACCGGCTCGATCGCCTTGTCCCGATACAGTTGCGCCAGCGTCGCTTGCAGGCCCACCGCTGCCATGTCCTGGCCATCATTCGCGTACAGCACCGGATAGCGGCGGCCGGATGCCTGCGCGTAGCCCGGCGGCAGATAGACGGCCAGCTTGATCCGCTGCGGCGCGAACGCCGATGCATCGAGCTGCAGTTGCACCGGTTCGTTGGCGGCGACGGCCTCCGAAGCGAAGGCGGGCGCGCCACCGGCAAGCAGCAGCACGCCGGGCAGCAGCCACGACAGGAGCGTGCGGCGACTCATCGTCGTCACGCCACGCCAGCGAACCATGCGCCGTAGCCAGGCAATCGCAAGCGGCCGCCGTCGAAACGGCCGCTCGTCAGGCCGTGGCCATCCAGCGGTTGCGACGTGCCGAGCGCTGCCGGCAGGTCGACCTCGACGGCGGAGCCAGCCAGGTTGAACACCACCAGCACGGTCTGCCCGTCCAGGTGGCGGGTGAACGCCAGCACCGGCTCGGCGGTGTCGATGAACGCGATGTCGCCCCAGCGCAGCGCGGGTTGCGACTGGCGCCAGTGCATGAAGCGGCGGAAGCCGTTCAGCACCGAATGCGGGTCGGCTTCCTGCCGGCTCACCGCCAGCGCGTGATGCTCCGCCGGCACCGGCAGCCACGGCAGGCCGCCGCTGAAGCCGGCCTGCGCATCGGCGTCGTTCCACGGCATCGGCGTACGGCAACCGTCGCGGCCCTTGAACTGCGGCCAGAACGCGATGCCGTAGGGATCCTGCAGCGCCTCGTACGGCAACACGGCCTCGGTCAGGCCCAGTTCCTCGCCCTGGTAGACGCAGACCGAGCCGCGCAGCGAACAGACCATCGCGGTGAGCAGGTTGGCCAGCGGCGCCGACGGGTGGCCGCGGCCCCAGCGCGTCAGCACGCGCTCGACGTCGTGGTTGGAGATCGCCCAGCACGGCCAGCCGTCGGTCATCTGCGCTTCCAGCGCCTGCACCGTGCCGCGGATGTGTGCCGCGCTGAAATCGTCGGTGAGCAGCTCGAAGCTGTAGCCCATGTGCAGGCGGCCGGGGCGGGTGTATTCGGCCATCGTCGCCAGCGAATCCTCCGAGGAGATCTCGCCCAGCGTGGCCGCGCCCGGGTAGCGATCCATCAGTGCGCGCAGCTCGCCGAGGAAGGCCAGGTTCTCCGGCCGGGTGTTGTTGTAATAGTGGTACTGGAACGCGTAGGGGTTGTCCGGGCTGAAGCCGCGGCCCGTGCGCTTTTCCTTCGGCTTGGGCGGGTTGTCGCGCAGCTCGCGGTCGTGGAAGCAGAAGTTGATCGCGTCCAGGCGGAAGCCGTCCACGCCCTTGTCCAGCCAGAAGCGCACGCTGTCGAGGATCGCCGCGCGCACATCCGGGTGGTAGAAGTTCAGGTCCGGCTGCGAGGTCAGGAAGTTGTGCAGGTAGTACTGGCCGCGGCGCGGCTCCCACTGCCAGGCGCTGCCGCCGAACAGCGACAGCCAGTTGTTCGGCGCGCTGCCGTCGTCCTTCGCGTCGGCCCACACGTACCAGTCGGCCTTCGGATTGTCGCGGCTCTCGCGGCTTTCGCGGAACCACGCGTGCTCGGCCGAGGTATGGCTGAGCACCTGGTCGATCATCACCTTCAGGCCCAGCTTGTGCGCCTTCGCCAGCAGCGCGTCGAAATCGGCGAGCGTACCGAACAGCGGGTCGACGTCGCGGTAGTCGGCGATGTCATAGCCGAAGTCGGCCATCGGCGACTTGAAGAACGGCGCAATCCAGATCGCGTCCACGCCGAGGCTGGCCACGTAGTCGAGCCGCTCGATGATGCCCGGCAGGTCGCCCACGCCATCGCCATCGGTGTCCAGGAAACTGCGCGGATAGATCTGGTAGGTGACGGCGCCGCGCCACCAGGGTGCATCGGTCATTTGAACGGTTCCCCACGACATGATGCGGGCGCGTTCCATCGCCCGTCGTTGAATGCGGGCCAGCTTAGCCGTAGCCCCGCCACCACCAGCACGGGTGTGCATACGTATTCATTCGTGCTGCAGCTGCGGCATGCCGCGCCTGCGGGGTGCCTCGTCCGCGTGCATACGTCCCGAGTGGATGTCAAGCCGCACCGGGGCTCGCGCTGGCATGGCCCGTTTCCTACACGCCTCATGTTGCAGTGCCATAAACGTTCGATGGCACCCGGCATGAATACGTATGCAGGAAATGCTTCGCTGCGGAAACGCCGGCCTACCATGCGATCACGCCGCCGAAAACCTCGGCAGCGCACCTGCCGACGGTCGTCGCCGACGAAAGCGCGGGGAACCCAATTATCGAATTCGACGGCGACACACCTTTGTGGGAGGGGAACATGGTTCTGAAACATAACGTGCTGGCAATGGCGATCGCCTCGGTTTGCCTTGGCATGTGCGCCACGGCCTATGCCGGGACTGCACCGTCAGCCAGCCAGCAGCAGAGCACGCAAGATCAGGCCCAGCCGTCAACGACCGACAAGGCGGACAAGAACGCCAAGGACGCCGACGGCAAGCGCAAGGCGCAGAAGCTGCAGGCCGTGGAAGTGAACGGCTTCGTCAGCAGCATCGAGAACTCCACCGCACTCAAGCGCAACTCCAGCACCATCGTCGAGGCGGTGTCGGCCGAACAGGTCGGCAAGCTGCCCGGCGTGTCCATCGCCGACACCCTCGGCCGCCTGCCCGGCCTGGCCGTGCAGACCGTCAGCGGTCGTCCGCAGGTGCTGACCATCCACGGCCTGGGCCCGGACTTCTCCACCGCGCTGGTCAACGGCGGCCAGCAGGTCTCGACGTCCAACAACCGTGACGTGCAGTTCGACCAGTACCCGTCGAGCTGGTTCGACAACGTGGTGGTGCACCTGACCCCGGAGGCCTCGCTGATCGGCCAGGGCCTGGCCGGCACCGTCGACATGCACACCATCCGCCCGCTGGAAAAGAACGGTCCGGAAGCCGCGCTGAATGCCCACTACATCTGGAACGACGCGTCCCAGCTGTCCAGCGGCCCCGGCGTCAGCGACAAGGGCTACAACCTCAACGGCGTGTGGGTGAACCAGTTCGCCGACCACACCCTGGGCGTCACCCTGGGCTTGGACATGGAATCCAACCCCTCGCAGATCCAGCACCAGGCGCCGTGGGGCTACCCGAGCGACAACAACGGCAACGCGGTGATCGGCGGTGCGAAGAACTACGGCATCTCCGACACCATGAAGCGCCGCGGCGTGCTGGCCACCGTGCAGTGGCAGCCGACCGAGTGGTACACCGGCACCGTCGACATGACCTACGACAACTTCAAGGAAGTGCAGCAGGCCAAGGGCATGGAGTTCCCGCTGTGGTGGAGCTCCGCGCAGCTGCAGCCGGGTAGCACGGTGCAGAACGGCATGGACGTCGCCGGCACCTACGGCAACGTCAAGCCGGTGATCCGCAACGACTACAACAGCACCAGCGCCCGGGTCTACAACTTCAACTGGGACAACAAGTTCACCATCAACGAGAACTGGACGGCCGACCTCGACGCGAACTACTCGCGCGCCACACGCCGCGACATCAACCTCGAGAGCTACTCCGGCACCGGCTTCGCCTCCAACGGCGCCACCGACACGCTCGGCTTCGTCGAGCGCAACGACGGGCTGCTCTACGTCAACCCGTCGCTGGACTACACCAACGGCGTGGTGCTGACCGACCCGCAGGGCTGGGGCGGCGGCAACGACGTGGTGCAGGCCGGCTTCATCAACGCGCCGCACACCGTGGACTACCTCGCCAACCTGCGCCTGAGCGTGGAACGCAGCTTCTCCAGCGGTCCGTTCTCCAGCATGGAGTTCGGCGTGGCGCACAGCACCCGCGACAAGACCTACCACATCGACCAGAGCTTCCTGACCCTGGGCGGTGGCACCATCAGCGGTGGCAGCGCAGTCACCACGGCACCGTTCAGCGGCACGTCGTGCTCCCCGCTGGCGTGGATGGGCGTGAGCCAGCAGCTCTGCTACAACCCGTTCGACCTGATCAACAACGGTACCCTGCAGCAGGTGCCGACCTTCGGCTCGTCGCTGTCGATGCCGCCGAACTGGAAGGTGCGCGAGAAGACGTTCACCCCGTTCGTGCAGTTCAACCTCGACACCTACCTCGGCGGCGTCAGCCTGCGCGGCAACTTCGGCGTGCAGGCACAGCACACCTCGCAGCGCGCCATCGGTGAACGCGTGGCGCCGGGCAGCGCGATCACCGGCAACGCGATCACGTTGCTGCCGGTGGTGGGCAGTACCAGCTACAACAAGTACCTGCCAAGCGCCAACCTGATCTTCGGCTTCACCGACAATGACGACCTGCGCGTCAGCGCCGCCCGCACCCTGGCCCGTCCGCGCATGGACCAGATGAACGCCAGCCTCGGGGTGAGCGGCAACATCACGCATCTGTCGTCGACCGACCCCAACCAGGCCTACTTCAGCGCGTCCGGCGGCAACGCCAAGCTCAAGCCGACCATGGCCGACAACTACAACGTCAGCTACGAGCACTACTTCTCCGGCGGCAACGGCTACCAGTGCAACTCCAACGACGCGAAAAACTCCGACCTGTGCCGCAGCGGCGGTGGCTACTTCGCGCTGTCGGGCTACTACCTGAAGCTGAGCGACTACATCAACCCGAACGCCGCCTACCTGTATGACTTCAGCTCGTTCCTGCCGTTCGGCCTGACGCCGGCGCAGCAGGCCCAGCTGGGCACCACCCAGGGTACCGTCTCCGGCCCGACCAACGACGGCCATGGCTACGTGAAGGGCGCCCAGGTAACCCTCAACCTGCCGTTCAACGTGGTCACGCCGGTACTCGACGGCTTCGGCACGATCCTCACCGGCAACCGCACCAAGAGCTCGCTGGTGTTCGCCGGCAATCCCGATCCGATCACCGTGCCGGGCCTGTCGAAGTGGGTCGCCAACGCCACGCTGTACTACCAGCACAGCGGCTTCGAGGCGCGCATCAGCGACAGCTACCGTTCCAGCTTCCTGGGCGAGGTGTCGGGCATCAGTGCCTCCCGCATCGAGCAGACCATCCAGGGTGGCAGCAGCTACGACGCCCAGATCAGCTACGGCTTCGACAGCGGCAGCCTGAAGGGCCTGACCTTCATCGTGCAGGGCTCCAACCTGTCCAACAAGAAGTTCATCACGTTCCAGAACAACGACCCCCGCCAGGTACTGACGTGGGAGCGTTACGGCCGTCGCTACGATATCGGCGTGTCGTACAAGTTCCAGTAAGTCGTATTGACGTACCTCCCCATGAAGCCCCGCTGCGTACTTTTCAGCGGGGCTTTTTTTTCATGACCCGCGCCGCTGCAACGACGGCGGCGCGGCAACCAGGACGGCATCCCGATGGACCATGACACGCACGACTCGCGCATTCGCCAGTTGGTGATCGTGGGCGGCGGCACCGCCGGCTGGATGGCGGCGGCGCTGCTCGCCAAGGCGCTCGGCACGGGTGTTGCCATCCGCCTGGTCGAATCAGCCGAGATCGGCACCGTCGGCGTGGGCGAGGCCACCATTCCGCAGATCCGCCACATCAACCGCTTCCTCGGCATCGACGAGGACGAGCTGCTGCGCTTCGCGCACGGCACCTACAAACTGGGCGTACAGCTCAACGGCTTCGGCCGCCTCGGCGATTCCTACCTGCACGCTTTCGGCGACCTCGGCCTGCCGCTGGGGCTGACTCCGTTCCATCACTACTGGCTGCGTGCCGTGCAGGAACGCGGCCATGCGGACGCACAGGGGCTGTGGGCGTACTCGCTCAACGCCGCGGCGGCCGCCGAGAACCGTTTCGCGCCGCTGGAAAAAGTCCCGGACAGCCCGCTCGGCGGCATCCGCTACGCCTACCACTTCGACGCCTCGCGCTACGCCCAGTACCTGCGCGAACACATCGCGCCCGGCGCGGTGCAGCGCATCGAGGGCAAGGTGGTGGACGTGCGCCTGCGCGAGGGCGACGGTTTCATCGAATCGCTGCAGCTGGACAACGGCGAGATCGTCGAAGGCGACTTCTTCATCGACTGCTCCGGCTTCCGCGGCCTGCTGATCGAGGGCACGCTGAAAACCGGCTACGAAAACTGGCAGCAGTGGCTGCCCTGCGACCGCGCGCTGGCCGTGGCCAGCGCGTCGGGCGGCCCGATGCGCCCGTACACCCAGGCCAGCGCGCGCACCGCCGGCTGGCAGTGGCGCATCCCGCTGCGCCACCGCGTGGGCAACGGCCACGTGTACTGCAGCCGCTTCATCAGCGATGACGAGGCCGCCGCGCAACTCGTGGCGAACCTGGAGACCGAGGCGCTGGGCGAGCCGCGCCCGCTGCGTTTCGTCACCGGCATGCGCAAGCTGGCGTGGAACCGCAACTGCCTTGCGCTGGGCCTGGCCGCCGGCTTCATGGAGCCGCTGGAGTCGACCAGCATCCACCTGGTGCAGTCCGGCGTCAGCCGCCTGCTGGCGATGTTCCCCGACCGCCACTGCGACCCGCAACTGGTGGACGAGTACAACCGGCAGACCCGTTTCGAGTACGAGCACGTACGCGACTTGCTGATCCTGCATTACAAGGCCACCGAACGCACCGACACGCCGTTCTGGCAGCAGTGCGGCGCGATGGAGATCCCGCCGTCACTGCAACGCCGCATCGAACTGTTCCGCCGCACCGGCATGATCTTCCGCGAGGCCGACGAACTGTTCACCGAGACCGGCTGGCTGCAGGTGCTGCTGGGCCAGCGCATCGAACCGCAGCGCCACCACCCGCTGGCCGACGCGCTGACCGAAGGACAACTGGACGGTTTCCTCGCCGACATCCGCACCCTGGTCGGCCGCGCAAAGAACACGCTGCCGCCGCATCACGAATTCGTGGCACGCGCGGCCGGCAGCCTCGCCGCATGAGCGCCGCAGCGGCGCGCCACCCTTGCCGGAGCCACCCATGATCCGACGCATCGCTTCATCGCTGCTGTTCACCCTGCCCCTCGCCCTGCTGGCACCGGCCAGCGCCGCGCCGGTCGCCGCCGTGCCCGCCACCGCCGCGGCAGCAGCACCCTCCGGTGTCTGGTACGAGATCTTCGTACGCAGCTGGGTCGACACCAACGGCGACGGCATCGGCGACCTGAACGGCGTCACCGCCAGGCTCGACTATCTCAAGTCGCTTGGCGTCAGCGGCATCTGGCTGATGCCGATCAACCCCTCGCCGAGCTACCACGGCTACGACGTCACCGATTACTACAACGTCAATCCGCAGTACGGCACGCTGGCCGATTTCCGCCGCCTGACGGCAGCGGCGCACCAGCGCGGCATCCGCGTGATCATCGACATGGTGATCAACCACACCAGCGACCGGAGCCCCTGGTTCAAGGCCGCGCCGGACCCGGCCAGCCCCTACCACGACTGGTACACCTGGGCCGGCCCCTACACCGACCTGGAAAGCGGCAGCGCCGCCGGCAGCCGCGCCTGGCACGCCGCCGGCCTGCAGCACTACCTGGGCATCTTCACCGGCGAGATGCCGGACCTGAATTACGACAACGCGGCGGTGCGCGGCGAGATGATCAAGGCCGGCCAGTTCTGGCTGAAGCAGGGCGCGGACGGCTTCCGCCTCGACGCCGCGCGCCACATCTACGAGAACTTTCCCTGGGACGTGGACGATCCTGCCGCGCTGGCGAAGAACCTCGCCTGGTGGAACGAATACCGCCGCGGCCTCGACGCGGTGAATCCGCACACCTATTTGGTGGGCGAGGTGACGCAGCCCGCGGCCACCGACCTTGCACCGTACCTGAAGCCGCTGGACGCGGTGTTCAACTTCCCGCTGGCGGCACAGCTGATCGACGCGGCCAGAAGCGAGCGCAACCTCGGCGTCGGACCCACGCTCGATCGCACCTATGCCGCCTATGAAGCCGTGGGCGGCGTCGCAATCAAGGACGCGCCGTTCCTTTCCAACCACGACCAGGAGCGCGTGATGAGCCAGCTCGATGGCAACCTGCAACACATGCGCACCGCCGCGGCGATGCTGCTCACGCTGCCGGGCGAGCCGTACATCTATTACGGCGAAGAGCTGGGCACGCGGGGCAGGAAGCCCGACCCGGCACTGCGCGAACCGATGCGCTGGCAGCGCTCGACGAAAGCCCCGGGCGAGACCACCTGGGAGGCGACCGATGCGGCCAATGGCGCCGCGGTCTCGGTCGAGGCCCAGCGCGCCGATCCGCATTCCCTGCTCAACCTCTACACGCAGCTGATCCACTGGCGCAGCGAGCTGCCCGCGCTGCGCGACGGCGGTTTCCGCGCCTATCCCGAAGCCAGCGACCACCTGGTGGCGTGGCAGCGCACCGATCCGCACGGCAGCGTGCTGGTGGTGCACAACCTGTGCGGCCAGACGCAGACGATGGCGCTGGACGTGCCGGGTGCGCCGCACTTCGGTCGCGTGCTGAAACAGACCGGCCCCGGCGCCGCGATCCACGGCGACACGCTCAGCGTGCCGGCCTACACCAGCGTGGTGCTGCAGTGATGGGCCGGCGTACACTCGCCGCCGCGTTGGCCACGAGCCTGCTGCTGGCCGTGCCGGCCCATGCCGCAAGGACCGCCGTACTCGCCAATCCAGGCGTCGACGACGGCAGCGTGACGTTCCGGCTACCGCACGAGACATTGTCGATCCAGCTCGCCGGCCAGGGCGTCGTGCACGTGCGTGCGCTGCCCGACGGCGCGGACGACAGGCCCACGCTGGTGATGGACCCGGTCGCACCACCCGAAACGAAGTCGCAGGTCCGTCATCAGGACGGCGACCTGATCCTGGTCGGCAGCCGACTGACGGCGACCTGGCGCAAGGGTGGCAACACGCTGGAACTACGCGATACGCAGCACAAGCTGCTGCTCACCCTCGATCTCGCTGCGCTGGCGCAAGGTCAGGTGGTCCTGACCCACGCGCAGGGCGACGCGCTGTACGGCATCGGCGGCTATGACAAGGATGCCGATGCCTCCGCCGGCCTGCTGCGCACCGGCGCGCAGGTCGCCAGGGCCGGCGAGCAGGGCCATGCCGGTGCGCCATTCGTGTGGAGCACGGCGGGCTATGGCGTGCTGGTGGACAGCGACGGCGCGAGCTTTGCGCTGCGTGACGGGCGCATCGCCATCGACGGCCTTTCCAGGACCGCGATGGACGTCTATCTGATGGCCGGCAACCCGCCGCAACTGTTCGGCGAACTGGCCAACCTCAGCGGCCACGCGCCGCTGTTCCCGAAATGGTCGAACGGCTTCATCAACAGCCAGTGGGGCATCGACGAGCCGGAGTTCCGTCGCATCATCGCCACCTATCGCGCCAGGCACATCCCCATCGACGCCTTCACCTTCGACTTCGACTGGAAGGACTGGGGTAAGGACTGGGGCGAGTTCCGCTGGAACGCGACGAAATTTCCCGACGGCCCCGACGGCAAGTTGAAGGCCGACATGGACAAGCTCGGCGTGCACATGACCGGCATCATGAAGCCGCGCGTGCACGTCGACACCGTGGAGGGCCGCTACGCCACCGCGCACGATCTGTGGCTGCCCGGCGAGAAGGCCAGTCCGGACTACTTCTCGCACCTGCCGGTGAAGGACATCGATTTCGACAAGCCAGCCGCGCGCGCGTGGTGGTTCAACGACGCGCTCAAGCACAGCTTCGACAGCGGCATCGTGGGCTGGTGGAACGACGAGGCCGACACAACGCAGAGCAACACCCAGTTCCTCAACATGCAGCGCGCCACGTATGACGGCCAGCGCGCGCATTCGCCGCTGCGCGTGTGGTCGATCAACCGCAACTTCTGGCTCGGTTCGCAGCGCTATGCCTACGGCCTGTGGTCGGGCGACATTGCCACCGGCTTCGCCAGCATGGCCGCGCAGCGCCCACGCATGCTCAGCGCGATCAACGTGGGCGCGATGCAGTGGGGCATGGACGGCGGCGGCTTCAAGAGCGGCACGCCAACGCCGGAGAACTACGCGCGCTGGGTGGAGTTCGGCGCGTTCACGCCGATCTTCCGCGTGCACGGCGAGTTTGGCCAGAAGCGCCAGCCGTGGGTATACGGCCCGCTCGCCGAGAAGGCCGCCACCGACGCGATCCGCCTGCGCCAGGCGCTGATCCCGTACATCTACAGCTATGAACACGTGCGCCGCACCACCGGCGTGGGCCTGGTACGCCCGCTGCTGTTCAACTGGCCGCAGGACCCGAAGCTGCGCAATGACGTCGACAGCTGGCTGTTCGGCGACTGGCTGCTGGTGTCGCCCGTGGTGGTCGAGGGCCAGACTGCCAAGGACATCTACCTGCCCGCTGGACGCTGGACCGACTGGTTCAGCGGCAAGAGCTATGACGGCGGCCGGACCATCCACCTGGCAGTCGACAACAAGACCTGGCGCGACATCCCGCTGTTCGTCCGCGAGGGCGCGATCGTCCCCACCCGCGCCGATCCGGTGGACTACGTGGGCGAACGGCCGCTGACCCAGCTCGACGTCGACGTGTTCCCCGCCGCGCAGCGCAGCACGTTCGACTATTACGACGACGACGGCGCCACCTACGGCTACGAGCACGGCGCGTACTTCCTGCAGCCGCTGTCGGTGCAGCGCCAGGGTGCCACGGTGCAACTGGAGATCGGCAAGGCGAGCGGCAGCTTCAAGCCGGCACTGCGTTTCTACCTGCTGAAGATCCACGGCACCGCAGCAGCCAGCGTCGGCCAGCTGAAAGCCTTCGCCGATCTCGCCGCCCTGCAGCACGGCGACGGCGAAGGCTGGGCCCGCGGCCACGACCGCTACGGCGACGTCACCTACGTACGGGTGACGGCAGCGCGTGCCGCGCAAATCACGATCGCCATGTAGGACCGGCCGGCGGTTCAAGGTTTCCTGAAAGCGCAAGAACCCCGGCGTTCCCGTGCGGGCACGCCGGATCCACTCACCTGCGGAGGGACGTTCGATGGGCAATCACGGCAACGCGAGACACGGCTCGAAATCCACCCTGGCCTGCGCGCTCGCCGCGGCGCTGGCGCTCTACGCACTGCCGGCTATCCATGAGCAGGCGCGGGCCGCCAGCAACGACAACAACGTGGAGTGGAGCGGCCTGTTCCACGACCAGGGCCCGTTGTACGACAACCACGTCGAGCCGACTTCCGCGCAGGCGGTCACGCTGACCCTGCGCACGTTCAAGGGCGACATCAGCAGCGCCAACATCAAGTACTACGACAGCGCGGACGGTGCCTACCACTGGGTCGCGATGAGCTGGTCGGCGAACGATCCCACCGGCAATTTCGACTACTGGAAAGGCACCATCCCGGCCAGCGCCTCGAAGAAGTACTACCGCTTCCAGATCAACGACGGCAGCGCCACCGCCTGGCTCAACGCCGCGGGCACCACCTCCACCGAGCCGTCCTCCGGCGACTTCTTCATCCTCCCAGGCTTCACCACCCCGGCATGGATGAAGAACGGCGTGATGTACCAGGTCTTCCCTGACCGCTTCTACAACGGCGACGCCGGCAACGACGTAACCAACGGCCAGTACACCTACGCGGGCTGCGCCACCGAGAAGCATGCCTGGGGGTCGAGCGTGGTGGCCAACGTCAGCGGCTGCAACACCGCCGTGTTCTTCGGCGGCGACCTGTCCGGCATCGACCAGAAACTGGGCTACATCAAGAACACCGTAGGCGCGGACATCATCTATCTCAACCCGGTCTTCCTCTCGCCTAGCAACCACAAGTACGACACCGAGGACTACATGACGGTGGACCCGGCGTTCGGCAGCAACAGCACGCTGCAGACGCTGAGCGCCGACATCCACAGCACCAGCAACGGACCGAAGGGCTACCTGGTGCTCGACGGCGTGTTCAACCACACCGGCGATACCCACAAGTGGTTCGACCGCTACAACTGGTGGACCAGCATCACCGGCGCCTACGAGTCGCAATCCAGTCCGACCTACGGCTACTACACCTTCCAGAGCTGGCCCAATACCTACTCGGCCTTCTTCGGCTTCTCCAGCATGCCCAAGCTGGATTACGGCGCCAGCGGCTCGGCCGTGCGCAACGCCATCTACGGCAGCACCAGCTCGGTGGTGAAGACTTACCTGGCATCGCCCTATTCGATCGACGGCTGGCGCCTCGACGCGGCGCAGTACCTCGACGCCGGCGGCGGCAACGGCAGCGATACCGCCAACCACCAGATCATGGCCGAGCTGCGCAGCGCGGTGAAATCGGTCAACGCCAACGCCGACATCCTCGGCGAGTTCTGGGGCAACGCCGGTCCGTGGACCGACGGCGGCGACCAGTGGGACGGCGCGATGAACTACGACGGCTTCACCCAGCCGGTATCGGAGTGGATCACCGGCCAGGATTACAGCGGCAATGCGGCGAGCATCCCGGTCTCGCAGTTCGACAGCTGGCTGCACGGCACCCGCGCGAACTACCCGACCAACGTGCAACAGGCGATGAGCAACTTCCTCAGCAGCCACGACATCACCCGCTTCGGCAATCGCGCTGGCGGCGACATCTGGAAAACCTACCTCGCGCTGTTCTTCCAGATGACCTACGTCGGCACGCCCACGATCTATTACGGCGACGAATACGGCATGCAAGGCGGCGCCGATCCGGACAACCGGCGCACCTTCGACTGGACCGTCGGCACTTCGACCAACAGCGCAGTGGCACTGACCCAGAAACTGGTCGCGATCCGCAATGCCTATCCGGCCCTGCGCACCGGCTCGTTCATGACCCTGCTGACCGATGACACCAACAAGCTGTACGCGTACGGCCGCTTCGACGCGACCAACCGCATCGCGGTGGCGCTCAACAACGATTCGGTGACGCACACGGTGACGGTGCCGGTGTGGCAGCTGAGCATGACCAACGGCAGCACCGTCACCGAGCTGATCTCGGGCACGCAGTACACCGTGCAGAACGGCCAGGTCAGCGTGAGCGTGAACGGGCATTACGGGGCGATCCTGGCGCAGTGAACCCGGCCCGTGGCGGCGACGTGGCAAGCGCGCCACGCCGCCGCTGGACGCGGCCCCTTGCGGTGTAGGAAACTCCGCCCGATGTAAACGTTTACATCCTGATGGTTGCAGGCTCCGGCTGCTCCGTCCCCCGCGCCACTCCCACGCGTCGAACAGGATCCCACCATGACTCGTTCCGCCTCGCTTCGCCACCTGGCCCTGGGCGTTTGTGCGGCCGCCCTGCTGCTCACCGGCACGGCCAGCGCCACGCCACCCGCCACGACCACCAGCCTGAACATCGACGCCAGCGCGCAAGGCACGCCGTTCCCGCATTTCTGGGAACAGATGCTCGGCTCCGGTCGTGCCGCACTCGCGCTGCGCGACGACTACCGCAAGGATCTGGATGCCGTGCACCAGGCTACCGGCGTCGGCTACATCCGCTTCCACGGCATCCTCGACCACGACGTGGGCCTGATACAGCGCGACGCGCAGGGAAAGATCTCCTACAACTTCTCCTACATCGACCAGATCTACGACGGCCTGCTCGAGCACGGCTTCAAGCCGTTCGTGGAGCTCGGTTTCATGCCGCCAGAACTCACCTCTGATCCCGCCGCGCTGCATCCGTTCTGGTACCACCCGAACATTGCGCCGCCGAAGGATTACGCCGAGTGGGACGCGATGATCGACGCACTGGCCAGACACCTGGTCGGGCGCTACGGCATCGACGAGGTGGCCAGCTGGTACTTCGAGGTGTGGAACGAGCCGAACATCGGCTTCTGGGTCGGCAAGCCCGCGCAGTCCACCTACTTCACCCTGTACGACCACACCGTGCGCGCGCTCAAGGCGGTCAGCCCGCGCATCCGCGTGGGCGGCCCGGCCACGGCGCAGGCCGCGTGGGCCACCGACTTCCTCGTGCACGTGCACAAGAACAACGTGCCGGTCGACTTCATCAGCACGCACGTCTACGGCGACGACACCGCCGACAACGTGTTCCACACCGGCGAGTCGATTCCGCGCCGTGACATGGTCTGCCGCTCGGTGGACAAAGTGCACAAGGAGATCGCTGCCTCGCCCTATCCGCACCTGCCGCTGATCTTCAGCGAGTACAACGCCAGCTACGCCAACCTGCCCAACGTCACCGACACCGTGTTCATGGGTCCGTGGCTGGCCAACACCATCCGCGAATGCGCCGGCAAGGTGCAGGCGATGAGCTACTGGTCGTTCTCCGACGTGTTCGAGGAACAGGGTGTGGTGCGCAACCCGTTCTACGGCGGCTTCGGCCTGATCGCCGCCAACCGCATTCCCAAGCCCGCGTTCAACGCGTTCGCGATCCTGCACAAGCTGGGCGACCGCCAGCTGGCGACGAAGTCGGATTCCGCGCTGGTCACCCGCCGCGACGATGGCACCGTCGTCATCGCACTGTGGAACTACGCACCGCCGGTCGGCGACACCGCCAGCTACACGCCGGGCAAGCCGACCGGCACGCCGAAGCGCTTCGACATCGCGCTGAAGAACCTGCCCGCCGCCGCCCGCGCCACCGTGTGGCGCGTGGACGAAAGCCACGGCAACGCCGTCGCCGCGTTCGACCGCATGGGCCGCCCCGATTCCCCCAGCCGCGCGCAGATCGTGCAACTGCGCGAAGCGGGCAAGCTGGCTGCGCCGGAAACGGTGGACGTGCATGACGGCAAACTCGCGATCGACGTGCCGGTGCAGGGGCTGGTGGTGATCGAGCTGCGTTGAGGCAGCTTCCGCCCAACAGGGCGGGCACGGCCCGCCGCTCCGGTCCCGGCCAAAAGCTGGCGGGCCGTGCCCGCCCTGCGGAACGGCGCTGGTAATGTCGAGGTCGGCATACCGCCCGTTCGCCCATGAATACGTATGCATGGGCTGGTTGCTGCAGTGCGACGCTACCTACCATGCAGGGCTCATCCCGACATCCGTCTGTCGTCGATGTTGCAGCCGCAAATGCGGGACATGCCACGCCGTGACATAACAGCCGCCGGAGAGCCCATGTCGACGACCCACCCGATCCGCAACCCGCTGCAGCTGGCCGGCCGATGCTGAGCCTGCTGCTCGCCGCGGCCATGGCCGCCACCACCGCGCCGGCCTGGCACGACGGCCTTGACTGGCACGGCGTGCACGTCGCCATCAGCCGCGACGCGCAGCACAGCTACACGCTGGCATGGCCGTACGGCCAGCGCGTCATTGCAGCGCAGCCGCTCTCCACGGACACCGCCAGCCCCCTGTTCGACGGCCTGTTCGCGATGGCGCAGGACGACCTGGCGCAGGATTCGGTCAGCGCGATCCGCGACGGCGCGTTCGACCACGGCCAGCCGATTCCCTGCCAGTGCTTCGTGACCGGCCTGAAGTGGCCGTACGTGTGGACGCGCGACCTGTCCTACGCGATCGACCTGGGCCTGTGGCGTTTCGACCCCACGCGTTCGCGCAACGGGCTGAAGTTCAAGCTGTCCGGCGTGCGCGTTCCGTCCGCACCGCAGGGCTTGTACGCGATGCAGGACACCGGCTCCGGCGGCAGCTGGCCGATCAGCACCGATCGCGTGGTGTGGTTCCTCGGCGCGCGCCACCTGCTCGATGACAAGGCCTTTGCCGCCGATGTGTACAAGGCGCTGGGCAATACGCTGGCACAGGATCGCCTGTACGCGTTCGACGCCGCGTTCGGCCTGTACCGCGGCGAGACCTCGTTCCTCGACTGGCGCGAGCAGAGCTACCCCGCATGGACGGCGGACCAGGTCACCTTCATCGCGCAGTCCTTTGCGCTGTCCACCAACGTGTTGCACTACCAGGCGCTGCAGCTGGCCGCGAGCCTGGCCGATGCCCACCACGACGCGAAAGCCGCTGCCGCTTACCGCACCAGCGCGGCGGCGCTGAAGGACGCGATCAACGCCCACTTCTGGCGCGCCGATCGCGGCATGTACATGAGCTACATCGGCGGCGATGGCACGCCTTACGACAGCTACGACCTGCTCGGCATCGCGCTGGCGGTCGACAGCGGCGTGGCCGACGGCGAGCGCGCGCGGCAGGCGCTGGCGAACTATCCCGCGTGGCCCGCGGGCAGCCCGGTGATCTGGCCCGAGCGTGCCGACCAGCCGATCTACCACAACCGCGCGATCTGGCCTTTCGTCAGCGCCTACGCGCTGCGCGCCGCGCGCATCACGGAGCAGCCCGCGCGCATCGCGCACGAGATCGAGTCGGTGCTGCGCGGCGCCGCGCTGTACGGCTCCAACATGGAGAACTACGAGCTGCTGACCCAGGGCCAGCACCTGGACGAAGGCAAGCTCAGCGGCCCAGTGGTGAATTCGCCGCGCCAGCTGTGGTCGGTGGCGGCGGCGCTGGCGGTGGTCACCGAAGGCGTGTTCGGCCTGAACGAGGACGGCAGCGTGCAACCGAAACTGCCGACCGCGCTGGTGCCGATGCTGTTCGGCCAGCGCCACGCGATCACGCTCGACCTGCGCAACCGCCGGATCACCCTGCAGCTTCCGGAAAACTACACCGGCAACCTGCTCGTCGCCGACCGCACCACCACGCACGGCACGACCACCACGGTGACGCTGAAGGCGGTGCAGGTGCCGGACCCGCCGCTGCGCACCGACGCGCCGCTGTACGCACCCGTCGCCCCCGCCGCACCGCTGGCGCGAGCCGATGGCGATGGCTGGAAGATCACGACCGACGGCAAGGTGCGGCTCTACCTCAACGGCCACGCCCACGGCAGCGTCGACGGTGACAGCCACCTCGCGCGGCAAGCCGGCCTAGCCTGCCTCAGCGCCACGCGCGTGGATGCACACGGTCTGGAATCGCTGCACAGCCCCGCCACCTGCGTGGGCGAGGTGACGAAAGTCACCGGCGGCTGGCCGCGCACGTGGACGGCACCGGCCAGCGGCAACTATCGCGTCGCGCTCGACTACGCGAACGACCACGGCCCGATCAACACCGGCATCACTGCCGCAGTGAAGATGCTGGTGATCCGCTGCGACGGCAGCGACGAGCAGCGCCTGCCGATCGTGATGGCGCACAGTGTGCGTACGCAGCAGTCCACCTGGGGCAGCTTCACCGCGAAAGCCGGCAGCACCTGCCACTTCGCCCTCGACGACGGATTCAACATGAGCTACCTCGCCCACTTCGCCCACTACACCGCTGACAATGGCAGCGGCGGCAACGGCGGCAGCAGCGGCCCGCTGAACCAGGCCGAGGTGCATGCCCTGCTGGTCGCGCCGCTCGCCACCGACCGGGGCACGCCATGAAGGACGGCACGGCCTTGCGCGCCAAACCCGAGCTGTCGTTCTGGCAGATCTGGCACATGTGCTTCGGCTTCCTCGGCATCCAGTTCGGCTTCGCGCTGCAGAACGCCAACGTCAGCCGCATCTTCCAGACGCTGGGCGCGAACGTCGACCAGATTCCGGTGCTGTGGATCGCCGCGCCGTTCACCGGGCTGATCGTACAGCCGCTCATCGGCTACTTCTCCGACCGCACCTGGAACCGCTTCGGCCGGCGCCGGCCGTACTTCTTCGCCGGCGCGGTGCTGGCGACGCTGGCGCTGCTGGCGATGCCGAACTCGCCCACGCTGTGGATCGCCGCGGGGCTGCTGTGGATCATGGATGCCTCGTTCAACGTGTCGATGGAGCCGTTCCGCGCCTTCGTCGGCGACCAGCTGCCGCCGAAGCAGCGCCCGCTGGGCTACGCGATGCAGAGTGTTTTCATCGGCGTGGGCGCGGTGGTCGCCTCGTTCCTGCCCTACGTGCTCACCCACTTCGGCGTGGCCAACACGGCACCGGCCGGCGAAGTGCCGCACTCGGTGAAGTACGCCTTCTACGCCGGCGCGTTCGTGCTGCTGGGCGCGATGCTGTGGACCATCCTCGGCACCCGCGAGTACCCGCCGGAGCAGCTGGAGTCGTTCTCCGACAACCGTACCGAGGAGGCGCCCGGCAGCGTGGCCGGCGCGTGGAAGATCGGCGCGTTGCTGCTGGTGCTGGGGCTCGTGCTGCTGGGCCTGATCCGGCGTTTCGCGCTGGAGCAGGAGCTGTATCTGCTGGCCGGCGGCCTGGCCGGCTTCGGCGCGCTGTTCGTGTGGCTCAGCGGCACCCGCAGCGACGGCCCGCTGCGCCACATCATGGGCGACCTGCACGGCATGCCGCTGCCGATGCGCCGGCTCAACTGGGTGCAGTTCTTCTCGTGGTTCGCGATGTTCGCGATGTGGATCAACACCACCTCGGCGGTGTCGCAGACGTTCTATGGTTCCAGCGACACCACCTCGGTCGCCTACAACGAAGGCGCCAACTGGGCCGGCGTGCTGATGGGCACCTACAACGGCGTGGGCGTGCTGGCTGCGATCCTGATCCCGCTGCTGGTGCGCGCCTGCGGGCTGCGCATGAGCCACCTGGTCAACCTGTGGCTGGGCGGGCTGGGTCTGCTGTCATTCCTCGTCATCCGCGACCCGCACTGGCTGGTCGCCTCGATGGTGGGCGTGGGCTTCGCCTGGGCCTCGATCCTCTCGCTGCCCTACGCGATGCTGTCGGACAACCTGCCCGCGGCGAAGATGGGCATCTACATGGGCATCTTCAATTTCTTCATCGTGATCCCGCAGCTGCTGGCCGCCAGTGTGCTGGGCGTGCTGCTGAAGCTGTTCTTCCACAACCAGCCGATCTGGGCGCTGGGCCTGGGCGGCGTGAGCCTGCTCGTCGCCGGCCTGTGCACGCTGCGCGTGCCGCTGCCCGAAAACGCCGCGTAACCGCGCCGCCCGCCACCCATCCTGCATCGCGGATCCCGAACCATGCCCAAGTCACGCCTGCTCACCGCCCTCGTCGCCGCGCTCGCCTGCGGCCTCGCCCATGCCGCCGCGCCGGCCGCATCGGTGCCGGAATTCGTCGGCACCGATGCGCCGATGGCGTCGAACGCGATCTACTTCGTGATGACCGACCGCTTCGTCAACGGCGATCCCAGCAACGACCACCGCGACCAGGGCGGCCCGCACCGCACCTTCGACATCCCGGTGCCCGGCGCGCCCAAGGGCGAAAGCGCGAACATCGGCTACCTCGGCGGCGACTTCAAGGGCGTGCTCGACAACGCCGGCTACATCCGCGGCATGGGCTTCGGCGCGGTGTGGATCACCCCCATCGTGGACAACCCCGACGAGGCGTTCACCGGTGGTGACCCGGTGAGCTGGGGCTCGAAGTTCACCGACCGCGGCAAGACCGGCTACCACGGCTACTGGGGCGTCAACTTCTACAAGCTCGACGAACACCTGCCCAGCAAGGGCCTCGACTTCCGCCAGTTCACCGCGAAGATGCATGCGGCCGGGCTGAAGGTGGTGCAGGACATCGTGGTCAACCACGGCTCGCCCGCCTTCAGCATGCCGGTGCGGCAGCCGCAGTACGGCCAGATCTTCGACAAGGACGGCAGGCTGATCGCCGATGAGCAGAACCTGCCGCCATACCAGCTCGATCCCGCACGCAACCCGCTGCACCGCTTCTACCACGCCTACGACGATCTGGTGCAGCTGTCCAACAACGACGACCAGAGCCCGGCCGTGCTCGACTATTTCGTGGGCGCCTACGAGCAGTGGATCGGCGAGGGCGCCGATGCCTTCCGCATCGACACCATCAGCCACATGTCCACCGCGTTCTGGAAGCAGTTCAGCGCACGCATCCGCGCGAAGCATCCCGGCTTCTTCATGTTCGGCGAGGCGTTCGACTACAGCCCGGACAACATCGGCCAGTACACCTGGCCCGAGAATGGCGCCATCAGCGTGCTCGACTTCCCATTGCGCGGCCGCCTCGGCGACGTGTTCGAACGCCCGGACAGCGACTACGCCCACCTGCTCGACCGCCTCTACCTCACCAACGGCCCGTACCAGAACCCGTACGAACTGGTCACGTTCTACGACAACCACGACATGGCCCGCCTGAACGCCACCGACGCCGGCTTCATCGACGCCAACAACTTCCTGTTCACCGCCCGCGGCATCCCCGCCATCTACTACGGTTCCGAGACCGGCTTCGAACGCGGCAAAGCCGAACACCAGGGCAACCGCAACTACTACGGCCAGCAGCGTATCGACGGGGCGTCGAAAAGCCCGATCTACCAGCAGCTCAAGCGCATCGCCCAGCTGCGCGAAAACACCCCCGCCCTGCAGCGCGGCCTGATGCTGCCGCTGCGCTTCGCCGGCAACCAGGCCGCGTTCTACCGCGTGTACCAGAAAGGCAACACGCACCAGATCGCGCTGGTGCTGCTCAACAAGGGCGATGCCGTCGCGTCATTCGACATCGGCGAGTATCTGCAGCCCAGCCGTTGGCAGCCGGCGCTCGGGGGCGCCGCGATCGACGTGGCTGCAGGGGGCCACCTGCATGCCAGCGTTCCCGCGCACGACGTGCAGGTCTATCTGCTGGATGCCACCGCGAAGCGGGCGGACCTGGTGGCGGAGTTGATGCGGCTGATGCAGGAGCGGGGGCATCCCACGCACTGATCCACCCGATTCAACGCTGCGGGATCAGGCGGCCGGATCAGGCGGCAATCAAGAAGCTGATACGTTGAATTTTTCAAGCCTGGCGCAACTGTGTCTGCCCTGATGGACTGTCGTTCTCCCGTCGGGTTCGGAGCCCAGGGCGGCTAACCAGTCGGTGTCAACTTTTCCGCAGGAACTCTCATAATCCATGGGCAGACGAGCGCGAGCGCCGCTCCCCCATGGAGATTCCAAAAATGAATACGAGTACGCGCGAGATGTCGGCGGCGCCAGCCACCGGCGTCAGGTCGTACGGCTTGGCGAAATTCCTCGGACTGATTCCCGCTTTGGCGGCCATCGGCTATCCATTCTGGCTCGATGGCTTTCACATGGCGGTCGGTGGCCCCGGTGCCGCCGGGTTCGCGTCGATACTGCTCGCCGTCGTGATGCTCGCTGGCGTGTTCCTCACGCCCACCGTCGGGTTTGCCTTCGCCTGGAAGCTTCCCGGACCCACTAGCATGCGCCGGCTCGCCTACGCCACCGTCATGGCGCCAACGCTCTACGTCTTTCTGGGTGTCGTGACCTACATGGTCAAAAGCCGTCTGCCGGACGAGGTTGTCTGGTCAGTGCTGTGGGTGGCCATGGCGGGGATCGCCCTGGCGAGCCCCGATACCGAAGAGCCCGTGGGCGGCCCGAGCAACGTCACCCGCTGGCGTGTCGTCCACGGCATTACGGCAGTCGTGATCGTCTTCTACGTTGCCTTCCACGTGATCAACCACCTGTTCTTCCTTGCCTCGCCGGAAACGTACAACGCCGTCCAGCACATCGGCGAGATCGTTTACCGGAACCCCGTTGTGCAACCGATCCTGGTGTTGCTGCTGCTCCTGCAGACGATAACCGGCATGCGTCTGTTCTGGCACTGGAGTGGCCAGCGCGGCGACGTTTTCCGCAGCTTTCAATTGGCCGCGGGTCTGTACCTCGCCGTCTACGTCATCGGACATCTGGACTCTGTATTCGTCTATGCCCGCAGCTATCTGAAAACTCCGAGCGATTGGGCATTTGCCGTCGGTGCCCCGGACGGCATCATCCATGGGGCATGGAACATCCGGCTGCTGCCGCACTATCTCCTGGGGGTGTTCTTCGTGCTGGGCCATCTTGCCTCGGGGGCACGCGGAATACTTCTCGCACACGGGGCAGGTCGACGCGCCGTTGATCGCGGCTGGATAGTCGCCGTCGGCGCCAGTATGGTCTTGGCGCTCGTCATCATGCTCGGGATGTCGGGTGTGCGAATCTAGCCCCGTTTCTTGCCAGTCATCCAAAAAGGCGTCAGGGACTTTTCCACCTTTCAATCACAGGAACACAGATGAGACGCCTTCTTCCCGTTGCATTGCTCGCAATCTCGTTCACGTCAGGCGCCGTCGTCATTCGCAGCGATGTCAACGATGCCAGATATCGAGTTCCTGCTTCGGCATTCCCCGCGCTGGTCGACATGCCGAGTGAGGGGCAAGGGGTATTGATTGCGCCTCGGTGGGTGGTAACCGCAGCGCACGCGGCGCCCATGCAAATGGAAGGCATGGAACACGAAGTATCCATCGGCGGTGTGGCGCGCAAGGTCAAACGTGTCATCACCTATCCCGGCTACAAGAAGCTGCCCAACCCGTTGGTCGAGGAAGCCCTGGCATCTGGCGATCTCTCCAGGGTGCACGCATTTCTTGCATCATCCGATGACATCGCGCTGATCGAACTTGCATCGCCGGTGACGGATGTGATTCCTGTGCCTCTCTATCGCGGGAACAAGGAAGCGGGGATGACCGTGCAGCTCGTGGGCAAGGGCGCCACCGGCAATGGCGTCGATGGCCAGGATCCCCACAGCCCGCATCGGACTGTGCTGCGCCGTGCCTTCAACGTGATCGAAGGTGCCGACGCGCGCTATGTCTGGTATCGCTTTGACCCGCCGCCATCCGCCTTGCCGCTTGAAGGCATCACGGGGAGCGGCGACAGCGGCGGCCCCTTGTTCATCGAGAACGGGGATTCAAGGCAACTCGTCGGCCTGGCCTCCTGGGGCAAGTATCCGGCAGGCCATCCATTCTGGAGCAGATGGGCACCGGGTCGCCCATTCGTAGAAGGTCTCTATGGCGAAATCCTGTACGGCGTCCGCGTCTCACGCTACACCCGATGGATAGATGGCGTGATATCGGGCCCCGCGAATGCTCATACCGAGCTTCAGCCGGCGGAGGGTGGCAACGCCGCGGGAGACTCCCCTTCGTCCCCAGGTGCGTAACGCTTTGCGCCTCGACGCCTGCAGCATCGAATATCGCCGGACCACGTTTCACCCACACACCAGGCACTCGCGGGAGACCCCGTTGCCCGTCATCCGACCAGCCACTCCCAGTGACGCAGAACCGCTCTCCCGGCTTGCCGAGGCGACTTTCCGCAGCACCTTCGGCGCGGCGAATACGCGCGAAGACATGGACCTCCACTGCCGCACCAGTTACGGCACGGCAATCCAGTCAGGCGAGATCGCCGACCCGTACATGCTCACCCTGCTGTGCGATGGCGACGAAGGGTTGGTCGGGTTTACCCAACTGCGCTGGGGTGATGCTCCGGAATGTGTCGCGGGCCAATCCCCGGGCGAGATCCAGCGGCTGTATGTTGCCGATGCGTGGCATGGCAAGGGCATCGCGCAGGGCCTCATGCACGCCTGCATCGAAGCATTGCAGGCACGCGGCTCGGACGTGGCCTGGCTGGGCGTATGGGAGCACAACCCGCGCGCGATCGCGTTCTACCGGAAGTGCGGCTTCGTCGAGGTCGGCGACCATGTTTTTCCGCTGGGCAGCGATCCGCAGCGGGATATCGTGATGACACGATCCATCGCAGGCGCATCATCGAACATCGCACCACAACGCTGGACATCGGGAGAACAGCCATGAACTACAAGGGCAGCTGCCACTGCGGCAGGGTGGCATTCGAGGTGGAAGGCGAGATCGGGGAGGCGCTGGCGTGCAACTGCTCGATCTGCCAGCGCAAGGGCTCGCTGCTGTGGTTCGTTCCGCGCGAGAAGCTTCACCTGCTCACGCCCGAGGACGCGGCCAGCAGCTATACGTTCAACCAGCACGCCATCAGGCACCGCTTCTGCCCGGTCTGCGGCATGCATCCGTACGGCGAAGGTAGCGACCCGAAGGGCAACGCGATGGCCGCGATCAACATCCGCTGCATCGAGGGCATCGAGCTTTCGGCCATCCCGGTGCGGCAGTACGATGGCCGTTCGCGATGAAATGGCCGGGCCGGCCCCTGCTTCCACGGAACGGCCTGCAGCCGCCCGTGAAGTCATGCACCGCGTACCACGCAATGAGGTGAAACCATGCGCCACCTGATCACATTCGCCATCTTCCTCGCGGCCGTCGCCGCCTATGCCCTTGGCCTCGGCCCGCTGTTCTTCGGCGCGCCGCTGGTCGGCAGCGTGCTGGTGCTCGCCGGCGTGCTGTTCGAGCTGGCGTTCTGGCTGCGGTTGTTCCGCCGGGTACACCCAGCATCCACGTCGACAGGCAAATGAACCGGCGCGAATAACCAATGGACACGAACGACCCGGCCTACGCCGTCGTCCACGCCACCCCGAGCGCCAGCGTCTACAACGCCCTGCGCACCGGCGCGGGACTCAGCGCGAAGAGCGAGGAGGCCGCCGCACGCGGGCTGCCGGGCTCGCTGTTCGCGGTGCAGATCCTGCATCGCGGCGAGCCGATCGGCATGGGCCGAGTCATCGGGGACGGCGGGTGCTTCTATCAGGTGGTGGACATCGCGGTGCTGCCCGAACACCAGGGCAAGGGACTGGGCAAGCGCGTCATGCAGGAGATCATGGGCTACCTCGACGCGAACGTGCCGCCCGGCGGCTACGTCAGCCTGATCGCGGACGGCAAGGCGCAGGAGCTGTACGCCCGGTTCGGTTTCGTACCGACCGCGCCGGCCGGCGTCGGCATGGCATACCGGGCCGGGAGCGTGCGGCCGGCGAGCTGACTGCTTGCGCCTGCCGCGATGACTGCCATGAGCCACGCCGTCTCTAACCTTGCCGAACTGCTGCACTCGATGAGCCCCGTGCTGAACCGCGGCGTGTATGTGTTCGCCTCGTTACCCACAGGTGGCATGCCAGATCAGGTCGAGCCGATCGCCACCTTCCGTGAGCGCGAGGGACTGACCCTGATCGTCGCGGAGCAGCAGGCGAAGGATGCGGGGCTGGTGGTGCTGTTCCGCGCCGCGTGGATCACCCTGAGCGTGCATTCCGACCTGCACGCCGTCGGCCTGACCGCCGCCGTGGCGGCGGCGCTGGCCAAGGCCGGCATCAGCTGCAACGTGGTCGCCGCCGCATATCACGACCATCTGTTCGTGCCCGTCGAGTCGGCCAGCCAGGCGCTCGCCGCACTGCGGGCGCTGCAGGAAAGTGCCGGCGCCGCCTTAGCGAATGCCGCCGATGCGCTACTCGCGCACCGGGCCGAAGCACTTCCCGGCCTGCTCCACATTCACGGCCGGGCCGAGGTGGTTGCCCTGCAGTTCGTCGCAGCCGGCGGCGGCGAGGAAGTCCGCCTGTGCCGTGGTCTCCACGCCTTCGGCAGCAACCTGCATGTGCAGTTCGTGCGCCATTGCGATGATGGTGCGCGCGATCGCCGCGTCGGCGGTGTCCGCCGGCAGCTCGCGCACGAACGCCTGGTCGATCTTCAACTTGTCGATCGGGAACTGCTTGAGGTAGGCCAGGCTGGAATAGCCGGTGCCGAAATCATCCAGTGACAGCCGGATGCCCAGCGCCTTCAGCTCGGCCAGCGTGCGCTGCACGCGCCACACGTTCTCCATGAACGAGCTTTCGGTGATCTCGATGTCCAGCATCGCCGCCGGCACGCCGTGCCGCTGCAGGGCCGCGCCGACCTGCGCGGCCAGCCCGGGGCGCTGCACCTGCTGCGCGGACATGTTCACTGCGACGGTGAAGTCGCGGTGGCCGCGGTCCAGCCACGCCCGCAGCTGCCGGCAGGCCGCGTCGAGCACCCACTGGCCGATCTCGGGCATCAGGCCCAACGCTTCGGCGATCGGGATGAAGCAGGCCGGCGGTACCTGGCCGAGCTGCCGGCTGTTCCAGCGCAGCAGCGCCTCGAAACCGCTCAGCCAGTGGTCGGCGGCGCGGTATTGCGGCTGGTAGTGCAGCTCCAGTTCGCCGTGCCGGATCGCATCGCGCAGCTGGTTGCCCATCACCAGGCGGTCTTCCAGGTGGCGCATTTGTTCGACCGAGAATGCGGACACCCGGTCGCGCCCTTCCCGCTTGGCCTGGTTCATCGCGGCCTCGGCCCGGCGCAACAGGTTGTTCGGGTCGCTGCCGTGGTCGGGCGAATGGCTGATGCCGACGCTGGCGGTCAGCAGCAGGCGGTAATCGCTGACCTCGACCGGTTCGGCCACGACAGCGCGCAGGCGCTCGGCCAGCGCATGCGCGCCGTCCGCCGACAGGCCGACCGCGGTCACCACGAACTCGTCGCCGGCGACACGGGCGACCTGACTCTGCTGCCCGGCCAGCGCCGCCTGCAGGCGGCCAGCCAGTTGCCGCAGCACGTCGTCGCCGGCCTGGTGGCCCACCGATTCGTTGACGCCTTGGAAGCGATCCAGCCCGATCACCAGCACCCAGACCGGCGCCGTCGCGTCCTTCAGCATCTCGCGCAGCGCACGCCCGAGCAGCAGGTACTGCGGCAGGCCGGTGACCGGGTCGTGGCTGGAGGCATGCGCCAGCTCGGCCTCGACCCGCTGGCGTTCGGTGATGTCGCGTGCCACCGCATAGACCAGCCCGTCGGGCGCGGCGAACGAGACCCACTCCAGCAGGCGCTCGCTGCCGTCGCTGCAGCGGCAGCGGTTGACGAACTCGTGGATCTGCTCGCCGCAGCGGCCGCACACCAGCATCGGGTCGGCGGCGTCGCCGGGATGCCGCGGCAGCAGGAATTCACGGTAGGGGAGCGAGGTCAGCTCGCTGGCGCGGTAGCCGGTCAGCTGCTGCAGCGACGGGTTGAACTGCCGCAGCCGTCCGCTGCGCGGGTCGAGAATGCAGAAGATTTCCTGCGACATCTCGAAGAAGCGGTTGCGTTCGCGCAGGCGGGCGGCCAGGCGCTCGCTCTCGATCGCGATACCGGTGATCGACAGCATGCGGTCGATGCTGTGCAGCTCCTCCTCGCGCGGTTCGCGCTGCTCGCGGAAGTACACCGCGAAGGTGCCCAGCACCTCCTTGTGGCTGCCGAACACCGGCGTCGACCAGCACGCCTTGAGGCCATGCGCCAGCGCCGGCTGCCGGTAGTTTTCCCAATACGGATGACTGGCGATGTCGGCCACCACCACCCGCTCGCCAAGCCACGCGGCGGTACCGCACGAGCCATGCGCCTCGCCGATCTCCTGCCCGTGCATGGCGCGGTTGTACGCGTCGGGCAGGCTGGGCGCGGCGCCGTACAGCACGTGCCGGCCGTCGTCGTCCAGCAGCAGCAGCGAGCACAGCGCGCCGGGGTTCATCGTCTCGTGCAGGCGCGCGATCCGTTCCAGGCTCTCCGCCAGCGGCCGCTGCGCCGCGATCCCTTCCAGGATCTCGTGCTGTCCGGCCGCCAGCTGTTCGGCGCGCTTGCGCTCGGTGACGTCGCGGAAATAGATGGTCAGCCCGTCCGCCGACGGGTAGATGCGGTTCTCGAACCAGCGGTGGTACGGCGGGTAGAACGCCTCGACCTGCTGCGGGCGCTGTTCGGCCATCGCCTTTTCGTAGGCCAGCTGGAACGGCTGCCCGACGCCTTCCGGAAACTCCGTCCAGATGTGCCGGCCGATCAGTTCCTCCGCACTGCGCCCGAAAAGCTCGCAGGCCGTCGCATTCAGGTAGGTGTAGCGCCAGTCCCGATCCAGCGCCACGTAGGCATCGGTGACCCGCTCGAACACCTGATGAAAGTCCAGCTCCAGCCGCGGTTCATCCATGGTGCGAGCACCCTCGTCACGCCAGTGGCGCTATGGCAACGCGGGCAGATTAGGTGATCGCGCGTGAAGGCGGTAGTGGCGCCGCGCGGTCAGCGTTTCAGCGCAGGCTGGACCGCCGTACCACCAGCTTCACCGGCAGCACCTCGCTGTCCACCGGCTCGCCGCGGATCAGGCCGAGCAGGCTGTCGACCAGCACCTCGCCGGCCTGCTTGGTGTCCTGCAGCACGGTGGTCAGCGGCGGGTTGACGAAGCTGGCGGTGGCGATGTCGTCGAAGCCGGCCAGCGCCACGTCCTGCGGCACGCGCAGGCCGTGGTCGCTGAGCGCGCGCATGGCGCCGATCGCAATCAGGTCGCTGGCGGCGAACACCGCGTCGAAGCCGACCTCGCGCAGGATCAGGCTGCGCATCGCCTCGTAGCCGGAGCGCTCGGTGCTCTCGGCATTTTCCTGCAGCGCCGGGTCCACCGCCACGCCGGCCTGCTCCAACGCGTCGACGTAGCCGCGATAGCGCCCGAAGAATTCCGGGTAGTGGCTGGATGCGTCGCCGAGGAAGGCGATGCGGCGGCAGCCGCGCTCCAGCAGGTGTCCGGCCACCGCCTGGCCGCCGCGGAAGTTGTCGCAGCCGATCGACACGCCGGGCTGGTCGGCCAGCACCGCGCCCCAGCGCACGAAGCGGGTGCCCTGGGCGACCAGCTTGTCCAGCTTGTCGGTATAGGCCAGATAGTCGCCGTAGCCGAGCAGGATCAGGCCGTCGGCCTTCTTGCTGTCGGCGAAATCGGCGTGCCAGTCGCGCGAGAACTGCTGGAACGAGATCAGCAGGTCGTAGCCCTGCAGCGCGCAGGCGCGGGTGATCGAGCCCAGCATCGACAGGAAGAACGGGTTGATGTGCGACTCGTCGGCGGTGGGGTCCTCGAAGAACAGCAGCGCCAGCGTGCCGGTGTGCATCCGGCGCAGGTTGGAGGCGTTCTTGTCGACCTTGTAGTTGAGCTGTTCGGCGGCGGCCTGGATGCGCCGCCGGGTTTCCTCATTGACCAGCGGGCTGCCGCGCAGCGCGCGCGACACCGTG
Organism: Rhodanobacter sp. B2A1Ga4; assembly: GCF_018101315.1. Lineage (NCBI taxonomy): Bacteria > Pseudomonadati > Pseudomonadota > Gammaproteobacteria > Lysobacterales > Rhodanobacteraceae > Rhodanobacter > Rhodanobacter sp. B2A1Ga4. Next base: position 1,515,015 of record NZ_JADBJR010000001.1, read on the forward strand.
GCCTGGGACACCCCGGCCAGGTGGGCAATGTCGATCGATGTGGCTTTTCCCTTCATCCGCAGCCTGATCCGGAATCCACCTGCCGCCCGGCACGACGCCGGCGCCCCCGAATCCTAGCCGGTTTGCCCGCCGCCTGTCGTATACAGCCCGCCGCGGCGCGATGCCACGGCAGCCGATGGGTACAGCGGCTCCATGAGGCCGCGGGCTCTGCAGGGATGGCGTCGCAACCCGCGCCCTGTCGGCACGGGCTAAAATGCCGGGATTCCCTCCACGGCCCACCGACATGCAGCACCTGACCATCGTCACCACCGGCGGCACCATCGACAAGATCTACTTCGACGACAAGTCGGACTACAAGATCGGCGCGCCGCAGATCGGCGAGATCCTCGGCCAGCTCGGCGTGGCGTTCCAGTTCGACGTGATCCCGATCCTGCGCAAGGACAGCCTGCACATGGGCGCCGAGGACCGCGCACTGGTGCGCTCGACGATCGAGGCGCAGCCGCACCGCCACGTGCTGGTCACCCACGGCACCGACACCATGGTCGAGACCGCGCGCGAACTGGCGAACATCAAGGGCAAGGTGATCGTGCTGACCGGCGCGCTGAACCCGGCGCGCTTCCAGGGTTCCGACGCGGTGTTCAACATCGGCTGCGCGGTGGCCGCGGTGCAGACCCTGCCCGATGGCGTCTACATCGCCATGAACGGCCGCGTGTGGGACCCGGCCAAGGTGCGCAAGAACCGCGACGCCAACCGTTTCGAGGAAGTCGGCGGCTGAGCCACGCCGATGAAAAAGGGCCCGGTCGATCCGACCGGGCCCGGGTTACTGCTCCTTGAGTAAAACGACGGGCCTTCCCTGGCCCGTCAGGGGGCTTACCAGGTGGCTTTCAGCGACACGCCGGAGAACGTCGTGTAGCCGCGCACCTTGATGTAGTACGTGCCCGAGGCCGCGCTGAACGAGCAGCTCTCGTTGTTACCGGTCAGGTACGGGCGGCAGTCGTAGCTGGTGGTGGTCGGCGCCATACCCTTCTTCACGTACAGGTCCGCGTCGCCGGTGCCGCTGGAGATCGCGATCGTCAGGTTGCTGCCCGACGGCACGGTGACCGTGTAGCTCAGCTCCTGGCCCGAGGAACCGGCCAGGCCGGTCACCGGCACGCCATTCTGCAGGCCGCCGGTGCCGCCACCGGTGCTGTAGGACGCCTTGACGGTGACGCCGGAGTACGCCGAGTAACCGTGCACCTTGAGGTAGTACTTGCCGGCACTCGGCGCGGCCACGCTGCAGCTCTCTGCATTGCCGGTCTTGTACGGGCGGCAGTCGTAGCTGCTGGTGGTCGGCGCGCTGCCGAACTTGGTGTACAGGTCCGCATCGCCGGTGCCACCGGAAATCGACATCACCAGATTGCTGGCACCGGTCGGCACGGTGATGAAGTAGTCGTTGTCGCCGCCCGTGGCTGCCGCCACGCCGGTGACGCCGACGTTGTTCTGCAGCTCGGTGGTGCTGCCGCCACCACCACCGCCCGCGCAGCTCACGCCCACGCTGGTGAACGCGGCGGTCACGTCGCTCTTGTTGTAGACCAGGTCCTGGGCCGCCGATTCTACGCCGCAGGCGCCGGAGTTGAAGGTGGTGGTGGCATTCCAGTAGACCTTGTTGGCCAGCGCAAAGACCTGGAAGGCCTTCTTGGTATCCCAGCCGGCAGTCTTGGCGAGCAGGCAGAACGCCTTGTTGTACACGCCGCTGCTGTAGTGCACGTCCATGGTGGAAGTGAAGTTGGCGGCGTTGTCGATCGAGCTGCCGTCCTGCGTCGGCGTGCACATCCAGCGCAGCGCGGTGCCGCTCTTCATGATGTCGGCGCCGACCAGCCAGTCGTTGCTGCCGCGATCGTAGAACTCGGCCGCCTCGCCGGCGATGTCCGAATAGGCCTCGTTGATGCCGCCCGACTGCCCGGAGTACTGCAGCGCGGAATGCTGCTCGGTGTAGCCGTGGCTGATCTCGTGGCTGGTCACGTCCAGCGACACCAGCGGGTAGAACGTGCTGGCGCCGTCGCCGAAGTTCATCGACGTGCCGTTCCAGAACGCGTTCTCGTAGTTGGCCTTGTAGTGCACGTTCATCACCAGCTGGAAGTTCAGCGGCGCCACGCCGACGTAGGCCATGTACATGTCATGGGTCACGCCGCCGAAGTGGTGGGCGTCGTTGACCGGCGAGTAGGCGCCGTTGATCGCGTCGGTGTCGCTGTTCGGACAGGTGAAGCTGACCACCGAACCAGTGGTACCCTGATGCAGGTTGTTGGTCACGACGTCGGTGTTCTGCAGCGTGCAGGTGCTGCCGGACTGGGTCACGTTGAGCGCCGCGTAGTTGGTGCCGTAGAGGTACTTGCCGGTCTTGGTGTTGCCGCCGGGACCGGTGGCGGAAGCATCGGTCAGGCCGTTCCAGCTCTGGATCACCTCTCCGGTGTTGGCATCGATGATCGCGGTCGGACGCGACGGATTGGTGCCGTCGACGAAGTAGGACACGCGGTAGACCAGGCGGGCCGGGCCATTCTCCTGCGGGTACACGAACAGGTCGGTCTGCTGGTTGCTGATGGTGGCGCCACCGATCAGGGTGGTATGCGCGTGCGACTTCAGCGCCGAGATGGCGCGGTCGCCGCTCAGCCTGGGCGCAACCGAGGCCAGGCCAACCTGGTCTTCCTGCATCAGCTCGCCGGTGGCGCGCAACGCGTTGCCATTGGCATCCTGCACCACGGCAATGCTGCGGCCGTAGACCGGCACGCCGCGATACATCTGCTGCTGGCGCACGACCTGGTGGCCGTTGGCGATGGCGGCCGAGTTGCGCGGTACCAGCGACATGTTCTGGCCAAGGTTGAGCTGGGCGGCCAGCAAGCTGACCGGCACCGCACCGAGATTCTGTGCATGCAAGGTCTTCGTGTTGGCAGCCGTGGCCACCGAGGCGGTAGCCATGCCGATCGCGGCAACCAGCAGCTTCAGACGGTAATGATTGGGCATTGAAAACTCCTAGACAAATTTTTTTCGGGACAAACGGGCCCGATGCGGCCACGTAGACCCCATTCAGAATTGCCGTGCGAGGCACGGCCCCTTTTTTTGGTGTGCTGTCTAGCGATCCCAAACTACGCCCGGATCGGCTGCCTCCCCCTGGCATTCCCTTGCATGGGCAGCGCGTGGACGCGTAACTGCAAAACGGCGATCACGCCGCCAAAGGATCATCCGTCAACCTCCCCGATGACGAATCTGGTTACGTTATTCCTTGCGCATCATGACGACAATCCGACTTTTTCCTACGCCGGGTGACGACAGTCACAGGACGCAGCATCTGCGCCGTTGCAGCGCGGATGCCGGGCAGGAAACAAGGTGGCGGCACCGCGTGCCGCGTTCCCGTATCGTCAGTTATTGCGCAAGGAAGCGATGCGTCATGGCGAATCGTAAAATTGTGCGCCAGCGCCGTCCATCACGCCGGCGCAGGGCCGGCAGGCGGGTTCAGAGCATGCCGGTTTCGAGCTTCGCCGCGTCGGACATCATCGAATGCGTCCACGGCGGGTCGAACACCAGGTCCACGTCGGCTTCGGCGATGGTGGGAATCATCTCCAGCTTGGTGCGCGCGTCGTCCACCAGGATGTCACCCATGCCGCAGCCGGGAGCGGTCAGGGTGAGCTTCACGTAGACCTTGCGTGCGCCGGATTCGGTCTGCTCCAGGCTGAGGTCGTAGACCAGGCCCAGCTCGACCACGTTCACCGGGATCTCCGGATCGAACACGGTGCGCAACTGGTCCCACGCCAGTTTCTCCACGTCCGCATTGGTGGCGTCGTCCGGCACCTCGATCGGCGCCGGCCGCTCCTTGCCCAGCGCGTCGGCATCGTCGCCGGCGATGCGGAACAGGTTGCCTTCCACGTAGACGGTGAAGCTGCCGCCCAGTGCCTGGGTGATGTAGCCGATCTGGCCGGCCGGCAGGGTCACCACGTCGCCTTGTGGCACCATCACGGCGCTGCAATCGCGCACCAGGGTGAAGGGTTCGCTGCTCAGACTGAAACCACTCATGCCAACGCCAATCCTGTATCTGCGGGCACGGCCAAGCGTCGAACCCTGATTGCCTATTATGCCGTCCGCTGCATGCGGCTGCTTGTCCCAGATCAGGCCGGGATCACCGGAACTCAAGGGATGCCCGCCGGCGACACGTTATGATGGCCGCTTTAACCGACGGCAAAACCCATGCTCCCTGCCCTCCTGACGTGTCGTCGCCGATGAGCGTGCGCACCGTATCGCTGTCGGTGTTCGTGCTGTTCAGCGCCGCCATGCTGGGACTGGCCGCCGGTGCCGTGTGGATGGTGGCGGCACTGTACCTGCGCCATCCGCTGCCATGGCTGGCGCTGCCGCTCGGCGCGCTGCTGGCCTGGACCATCCGCGCCTGCGTGCGCCCGGCCGGCACCAGCGCGGCGCTGCTGGCCGCAGGCGCCACCTTGCTGGCCGCGTTCTACGTCAACATGCTGGTCGCCGGCGTGCTGATCGCTGGCAACATGGGCATGGGCCTGATCGAGGCGATGCGCACCGCCGGCCTCGGCATGCTGTGGCAGCTGTCACGCATGGCGCTGTCGCCGGCGGACTTCGGCTACGCCGCGCTGGGCATGCTGCTGGCCGCGTGGCTGGCCTGGCGCCAGCCGCGCCGGCGTTGAAACGGCCCATCGCCGGTCAGGCGTCGATTTCCTTCAGCGACGCTACCAGTTCGCCCACCGCCGCCTGGCCGTCGCCATACAGCATGCGGGTGTTGTCGGCGTAGAACAGCGCGTTCTCGATGCCTGCGAAGCCGGTGCCCTTGCCGCGCTTGATCACGATCACGTGCTTCGCCGCGCTGACGTCGAGGATCGGCATGCCGTAGATCGGCGAGGCCGGATCGGTCTTGGCCAGCGGGTTGACCACGTCGTTGGCGCCGATCACCAGCGCCACGTCGGTGGCCGGGAACTCGGGGTTGATGTCGTCCATGTCGGCAATCAGGTCGTACGGCACGCCGGCCTCGGCCAGCAGCACGTTCATGTGGCCTGGCATGCGGCCGGCCACCGGGTGGATCGCGAACTTCACCTTCACCCCGCGCTTGATCAGCAGCTGCGCGAACTCCCACACCTTGTGCTGCGCCTGCGCCACCGCCAGGCCGTAGCCGGGCACGATCACCACGCGCTCGGCGTAGGCCATCATCACCGCCGCATCGGAAGCGTCGATCGGCTTCTGCGCGCCCTCGATCGCCTGCGCCTCGCCGCCGGCGGCGCCGAAGCTGCCGAACAGCACGTTGCCGATCGAGCGGTTCATCGCCTTGGCCATCAGCTGGGTCAGCAGCGTGCCGGCCGCACCGACCACCATGCCGGCGATGATCATCGCCTCGTTGCCCAGCACGAAACCCTCGAACGACACCGCCAGGCCGGTGAACGCGTTGTACAGCGAGATCACCACCGGCATGTCGGCGCCGCCGATCGGCAAGGTCATCATCAGGCCGAACAGCAGCGCCAGCGCGAAGAACAGAGCGATCAGCGCCGGGCTGGCATGGCTGGTGGCCAGCAGCACGCCCGCGACCACTGCCGCCGCCAGCAGCAACAGGTTCACCGCACGCTGGCCGGGGAACACGAAACGCTTGTCCAGCCAGCCCTGCAGCTTGGCGAAGGCAACCAGCGAACCAGAGAAGCTCACCGCGCCGATCAGCGCGCCGAGCACGCCCAGCGCCAGCTCGGTCGGCGACAGCGCCGGCGGCAGGCCATTCACCGCCCAGGCTTCCGGCCGCAGTGGCGAGGTATCCGGCACCACGTGCAGCAGCCCCGACGAACGCGCGTAACCGATCAACTCGACCGCGCCGATCGCCGCCGCCGCGCCGCCGCCCATGCCGTTGTACAGCGCCACCATTTGTGGCATCGCGGTCATCGCCACGCGCTTGCCGCTCCACCAGGCGGCACTGACGCCGACCAGCACCGCGGCCATGATCAGCCCGCGGTTGTGCATGTCCGGCAGGAAGAACGTGGCCAGCACCGCCAGCAGCATGCCGTAGCCGGCCCACACGATGCCGCCGCGCGCCGTGCGCGGCGAGCTCATGCGTTTCAGGCCAAGGATGAACAGCAGCGCGGCGAGGAAATAACAGGCCTTGATCAGCGTCGGCAACCAGCTCATCACTTGGCTCCCTTGCCGGCGTCCGGCTTGCTGGACTTGAACATATCCAGCATGCGCTCGGTCACCACGTAGCCGCCGGCGGCGTTGCCGGCGCCCAGCAGCACGCCGATGAAGCCGATCGTCATCTCGAATGGCGTCTGCGCATGGCCCAGTGCGATCATCGCCCCCACCAGCACGATGCCGTGCACGAAGTTGGACCCGGACATCAACGGCGTGTGCAGGATCACCGGCACCCGCGCGATGATTTCATAGCCGGTAAACGCGGCCAGCATGAAGATATACAGCGCCAGGAAACCGTCGATCATGAGCCCATCCCCGTGAGAGCCGCCCGCCAGGACGTCGAGTTCGCATCATACGGGTGCCGGTCAACCCGTGCGAGCCTGCCGCGTTGAACAACGGGAACCCACCGCTGGAGCCCGAGGATGCTTCACCCGATGCTGCGGCCGACGAGTCCATGAACGGCGTGGCCGGCACGCTCGACACGGACTTGCTGGGCGACGCCCGCGAAACGCCTGCCACGCTGGACGCGTTCCTGGCGCAGGTCGAGCGGCGCGCGTTCCGCATGGCGGAACTGCAGCTGCGCCATCGCGAGGACGCCATGGATGCGGTGCAGGACGCGATGTTGCGGCTGGTCAGGCATTACCGCGACAAGCCGGCCATGGAGTGGGCGCCGCTGTTCTGGGGCATCCTGCGCCGGCGCGTGGTCGACCTGCAGCGCCGGCGCAAGGTGCGCTCGATCGTGGTGGGCTGGCTCGGCGGCGGCCGCGACGACGACGGCGACGAACTGCCGGCGTGGGAACCGGCGGACCCCGGCCAGGATCCGCTGGGCCGGCTGCACGACGTGCAGTCGTATGCGGACATGGCCGCCGCGGTCAGGCAGCTGCCGCAACGCCAGCGCGAAGCGTTCATGCTGCGCATGCTGGAAGGACTGGACGTGGCGGAAACCGCCCGCGCCATGGGCTGCTCCGAAGGCAGCGTGAAAACCCATCTGTCGCGCGCGATGCACCATCTGCGCGACCAACTGGAGGACTGGCGATGAACTCGCCCGATAACCGCAGGCCCGACGAACATCTCGAACAGCGCGCCCGCAAACTCTGGCGCGAAGCCGCCCAGCGCATCGACCCGGCCACCGCCGGACGCCTGCGTGCGGCCCGGCGGCAGGCGCTGGAGACAACCAAGGCACCCGCGCACCGCGCCGTACGCTGGCTGATCCCCGTCGGTGCCTTCGCCGCGATCGCGCTGGCCACGATGATGGTGTGGCAGCCGTTACCGCAGCACCAGGCGACCACCGTGATGCACGCCACCAGCAGCACCGACGAGCTCGACAACGAGCTGCCGCCGGACGCCGACAAGACCGATCCGAACCTCTACCAGAACCTCGACTTCTACGGCTGGCTGGCTTCCACCGGCAGCCACACGGCGAGTCGCTGAGCCATGACCCGAATCCTCCGCACGCTCCTGCCGCTGCTGCTGGCCGCCCTGCTCGGCGGCATCACCGTGGCACCACTGCACGCGCAGGCTGCGCCACCGCCGCCCCGTGGCGACATGCCGCCGCCGCGTCCGTGGAGCAGCCTCGACCCGGCGCAGCGCGACGTGCTGGCACCACTGCAGAAGACCTGGGACAGCCTGTCGCCGCGCAAGCAGTCGCACATGCTGCAGCGTGCCGAACACTGGGTCACGCTGCCGCCGGAAAAGCGCGAGGAAGTGCGCCAGCACATCGCCCGCTGGCAGCAGATGACGCCGGACGAGCGCAGGCAGGCGCGCGAGAACATGCGCAAGTTCCACCAGCTGCCGCCACAGCAGCGCGAGCAACTGCACGCCACCTTCGAGCGCTTCCAGCAACTGCCGCCGGATCAACGCGAGAAACTGATCCGCGAATGGCACGCGCTGCCACCCGCCGAACGCCTGCACTGGGACGAGCGACGCGGCCACGGCCATCCGCCGCCGGGTGGTCCCGGCCACCCCTGATCGACAAAACGCCCGCCTTGCGCGGGGCGTTTTTTCCAAGATTTGCAGGGCGGGCAGTGCCCGCTGCTCTTGCCGTCAAGAAAGCCGGCGGGCACTGCCCGCCCTGCGCAGTCAAGTCAGCCGGCGAAGCGCGTCTCGCCGGCGTGGGTGAGGCAGCTCTTCGCGACCAGCTCGTCGTCGAAATCCGGCTTCAATGCGCCGTCGTGCACCAGCAGTTCCAGGAAGTTGAACACGTTGCGCGCGTACATCTCCGACGCGTGCAGCGGCGCGCCGGCCGGCAGGTTCAGCGGCCCCAGGATCACCACGCCGCCGTGCTCGATCCGCTCGCCCGGCCGGGTCAGCTCGCAGTTGCCGCCGCTCTCGGCGGCCAGGTCGACGACCAGCGCGCCCGGCTTCATCCCTTCAACCATCGCCGCGCTGAGGATCTTCGGCGCCGGCCGCCCCGGCACCGCCGCGGTGCTGACCACCACGTCGAACGACTTCAGGTGATCGGCCAGCGCCTGCTGCTGCGCGGCGCGCTCTTCCGCCGACAGCTCGCGCGCATAGCCGCCGCTGCCGGCGGCGCTGACACCGAGGTCGAGGAACTTCGCGCCCAGCGACTCCACCTGCTCGCGCGTCTCCGGGCGCACGTCGTAACCCTCGATCTGGGCGCCGAGCCGGCGCGCAGTGGCGATCGCCTGCAGACCGGCTACGCCGGCACCGATCACCAGCACTTTCGACGGCCGGATCGTACCCGCGGCGGTGGTCAGCATCGGGAAGAACTTCGGCGAGGCCTCGGCCGCGATCAGCATGACGCGGTAACCGGCCACCGCCGCCTGCGAGCTCAACACGTCCATCGCCTGGGCGCGGGTGGTGCGCGGCAGCAGTTCCAGCGAGAACGCGGTGAGCTTGCGCGCGGTCAGCGCGGCGATGCGCGCGGCCGCGCCGTACGGACGCAACTGACCGACCACCACGCTGCCTTCGCGCAGCCCGGCGAACACCGCGTCGTCCGGCGGCAGCACGCAGGCCAGCACGTCGGCCTGCGCCAGCACACTGGCGGCATCGGCGAATTCGGCCTCGGCATACACGCCATCGGGGAAACCGGCCGCGCGCCCCGCATCGTGTTCCAGCAGCACACGCAGGCCCTTGCCGCGCAGCTTCTTCGCCATCTCGGGCGTGATCGCCACGCGCCGCTCCCCGGCGGCAGTCTCACGCAAGGCGGCTACGGTGATCGGCATGGTCCATCCCCTCTGAGTGGTTCACGCATCTTAGCGGCACTCGCCGGCTTTGATCCGGCTGCCCGCCAAAGAGTAAGCTGGCCCGCCGGCAGTGGCGACCGGGGGTCACGCCGGAGATCCCGATGCCCGCTACTTCCAACGCTTTCGACGACCTGCTGGCCCTGGCGCGCAGCGCACGCGAACAGGCCTATGCGCCGTATTCCAACTTCCTGGTCGGCGCCGCGCTGCTGACCCGTGACGGCCGCCACTTCAGCGGCTGCAACGTGGAAAACGCGTCCTACGGCCTGTGCAACTGCGCCGAACGCACCGCCCTGTTCAGCGCGATCGCCGCCGGCTGCCGGCCCGGCGACTTCGCCGCGCTGGCGGTGATCGCCGATACCGACAGCCCGGTCAGCCCGTGCGGCGCCTGCCGCCAGGTGATGGCCGAACTGTGCGACGACGCCATGCCGGTGCTGCTGGCGAACCTGCACGGCGACACCCAGCAGACCAGCGTGGCCGCCCTGTTGCCCGGCTCGTTCAAGCTGCCGCTGTCGGCGTGACGGTTCGCGCATTATCAGGCCGCCCGCTAGCATGGGCATTCTCCCCATCGAAAGAACCGCTCCATGCCCGCTGCCCTGTCCCTGCTCCAGCAACGCCATTCCGTCCCCTCGCGCCAGCTCGGCGAGCCGGCGCCGGACGAAGCGAGTCTGCATGAACTGCTTGAGGCGGCGATCCGCGTGCCCGACCACGGCAAGCTGGTGCCATTCCGGCTGATCCGCCTCGAAAGCGAAGCGAAGCTGGCGTTCGGCGAGCGGCTGGCGGCGATCGCGATCCGCAACCACCCGGAGATGTCCGACGCCAAGCTCGAGAAGGAACGCCTGCGCTACACCTTCGCACCGCTGGTGATCGCGGTGGTCGCCCGCCTGCACGCCGACAGCAAGGTGCCGGAGATCGAACAGAAGTTGTGCGCCGGCAACGTGGCCTACAACATCCTGCTCGGCGCCTACGCGCTGGGCTACGGCGCGCAATGGCTGACCGGCTGGGCCGCCTACGACCGCGAGGTGGCGGGCATCCTCGACCTGGCGGAACACGAACACGTGGTCGGTTTCATCCACCTCGGCACGCCGCAGATCGAGGTGCCCGACCGCGAGCGCCCGGCGCTGGCCGACCTGCTGAGCACGTGGACGCCGTGAACGCGCCGGCGAACGGACGTCCAGCCGTCCATCTTGTTGACGGTAGCATGTACGTTTTCCGCGCCTGGCACTCGATGCCGGACGAGTTCTTCGACGCCGACGGCCACCCGGTCAATGCGGTGCACGGCTACACCCGCTTCCTGTGCGAACTGCTGGAGCGCGTGCAGCCCGAGCACATCGCGGTGGCGTTCGACGCCTCGCTGAACAGCTCGTTCCGCAACGCGATCTACCCGCCGTACAAGGCCAACCGTGACCTGCCACCGCCCGACCTGGAGCGGCAGTTCGTGCAATGCCGTGCGATTACCGAGGCGCTCGGCGTGCACCTGATGATCGACCACAGCTTCGAGGCCGACGACCTGATCGGCAGCACCGTGTGGAACCTGCGCGCGCAAGGCTGGCGCAGCGTGATCGTCTCCGCCGACAAGGATTTCGGCCAGCTGCTGGGCGAGCACGACGAGCAGTGGGACTATGCCCGCGGCCTGCGCTGGGGGCCGGCCGGGGTACACGAGAAACTCGGCGTGCACCCGCACCAGGTCGCCGATTACCTCGCCCTGTGCGGCGACAGCGTGGACAACATCCCCGGCGTGCCCGGCGTCGGCGCCAAGACCGCCGCCGCCCTGCTCAGCCACTTCGGCAGCCTCGACATCCTGCTCGACCGCGTCGACGAAGTCGCCTTCCTGCGCTTGCGCGGCGCCGCGGCCTGTGCCACCAAGCTGCGCGAGCACGCCGAGCAGGCCCGGCTATACCGCCGCCTCACCCGCATTGCGCTGGATGCTCCGGGCGCCGAATCCGCCGAAGCCCTGCAGCGCCGTCCAGCACCCGCCGACCAGCTCGAAACCCTGTGCGAACAACTGCGCCTCGGCGCCTTCACCCGCAGCCGCCTGCGCGCGCTGCTGCGCTGACCACACGACCAAAAGAGCACCCCCACCCAGCCTCCCCCTGCGTTGCAGGGGGAGGAGCCAAACCTCTGCAGCCTTACTCGTTGCAGGGGAGGAGCAAGCCCCCGCAGCCTTGCTCCCTCCCCTGCTTTGCAGGGGAGGGCTGGGGTGGGGTGCTCTTGATCTTCTTCGCCAGCCCGGAGCTACCCCCTCCCGACCTCCCCCTGCCTTGCAGAGGGAGGAACAAAAGCGGCGACCCGGAGGCCGCCGCTTTCATGACTTCAACCGGCTCAGTGCGAGGCGGGCTTCGTCGCCTCCTTCGCCGTCCACTGCTTCAGCCACGCGTTCACCGCGTCATGCCACTGCACGCTGTTGTGCGGCTTCAGCACCCAGTGGTTCTCGTCGGGAAAATGCAGCAGCTGGCTGGGGATGCCGCGGCGCTGCAGCGCAGTGAACGCGCCCAGGCCTTGGGTATCGGGGATGCGGAAATCCTTCGCCGAGTGGATCACCATCATCGGCACGCGCCAGTCCTTGACGTGATTGACCGGGTTGAACTTCTCGTAGTTCTCCGGGTGCTCGTACGGGGTACCGCCGTTCTCGCGCTCCTCGAACCAGAGTTCCTCGGTGTCGTAGTACATGGCGCGGGTGTCGAACACGCCGTCGTGGTCGACCAGGCACTTCCACGGCTGGTTCCACACGCCGGCGATCCAGTAGGTCATGTAGCCGCCGTAGCTGGCGCCGAGCGCGCAGGCACGGTCGCCGTCGAGGAAGCTGTACTTGTCCAGCGCGGCCTTCCAGCCCAGCTTCAGGTCCTCCAGCGGCTTGCCGCCCCAGTCGCCGGAGATCGAGTCGGTGAACGCCTGGCCGTAGCCGGTGGAGCCGTGGAAGTTCACCGTCACCACCGCGAAGCCCTGGCCAGCGTAGGTCTGCGGGTTCCAGCGGTAGCTCCAGCCGTTGCTCATCGCGCCCTGCGGGCCGCCGTGGATGATGAAGGCGACCGGGTAGGTCTGCCCCACCTTGTAGCCGGCCGGCTTCACCACGTAACCCTGCACGGTCTCGTTGTTCCAGCCCTTGAAGGTGAAGAACTCGGTGTCGCCCATCTCTGTGTTCTTCAGGTCCGCCGCGTTGAAGTGGGTGACCTGCTTCAGACCGCTGCCGTCGGCGGCAGCAAGATAGACGTCGGCCGGTCGCTTCAGGTCGTCGCGGGTCAGCAGCAGCTTGCCGTTGGCCAGCGAGAAGCCGCCCACCGTGCCTTCACCGACCACCTGGCTGACCTTGCCGCTGGCCGCGTCGATCGCGAAAAGCGGATGCTGGCCGTTGTCGTCGGCGGTGGCGTACAGGGTCTTGCCGTCGGCGGAAATCGTGAGGCCGCCCGGCGAACGATCCCACTGCGGATCCACCTCGTGACGGGTACCGCTGGCCAGGTCCAGCGCCATGATCGCGAAGCGGTCGGCCTCGAAGCCCGGCGTCTTCATCGCCAGGTAATACAGCGTCTTGCCGTCCGGCGACGCCACCGGATAGGCATCCCACGCCTTGTTGTCGGCGGTGAGATTCTTCGGCGCGGCGGAACCATCCACCGGCACGCTGTACACGTCGAAATTGGTCGACCACGGCTCGCTGTGGCCGGCGATGCGCACGTCGAAATACACGGTCTTGCCATCCGGCGCGAAGCCGAACTCGCCCTCGTCGCCAAACGGCTTGCTCGGCACGTCACCGTCGATGCCGCGGCTGAGCAGCTTCGGTTCAGCGGAAAGCTGCCCCTTACCGTCGAAACGGGCCACGAACAACTGGTTGCGCCGACCATCCGCCCAGGTATCCCAATGCCGCACGAACAGCTTGTCGTAGAGCGTGCCGCTGGCCTTGTCCTTCGCGCGCGCGTCGAGTCGCTGCTGAGTGCATGCCAGCGTGCCGCAATCGGTGAACACCTCATACGACAACAGCACCTGCTTGCCATCCGGCGACAGCTTGTAGCCGCCCAGGTCCAGCACCCCATGGCTGACCTGCACCGGCGCGGCGTGCTTGCCCAGGTTCAACCCATCCTTGCCACCCAGATCCACCCGCCACAACTGCGCCACACCTTTGGCCGGCGCCGTGAAATACAGGCTGCGCCCGTCCGCCGACCAGCGCGCCGAGCCACCCTTGTCCAGCACCTTCACCGGCTGGCCGCCCTTGGCCAGGTCCAGCACGTAGACCGCATTGACGCCCTTGTTCGCCGCGTAGTCGGTGCTGCGCACGCCGAATGCCGCGTAACGCCCGTCCGGCGACAGCTGCGGGTCGCTAACCCGATCCATCATCACCAGGTCGCGGACGTTGAAGGCGTGCGGGCCCTCGGTCTTGACGAAGCTGGTGTTCACGACATCGCCCGCCATCGCGGGCGCCGTCACCAGTGCGAGCAGCAATGCAGCCATCAGGGGTTTCATGGGTGGTCCCTTGGTAGTCAAAGTAGTGACGGTAAGCGCCAAATTCGTCACGGGCAAGCTTTGCCGTGATCGGTGAAGCGTGAGCATGCTACCAACCCAGCGGCGGCCTCCGTATCAGCTTGCTACGTACCGTGTATCGATATGCGATATGAGCTCATGATCAAAACCTTCGTCAACAGGATGTGGGGGCGCTGTTCGATAGCGTGCGAGTTCACCACTTCGTGAACATCGAAGCTCCCGCCCGCCGCAAGCTGGAAGACCTCGACCCAGCCGGCACGCTGGAAGACCTTCGGTTGCCGCCGGGCAACCGTCTGGAAGCACTCAAGGGAGACCGACCGGGACAGCACAACATTCGCGTAAACGATCAGTTCCGCACCTGCTTCCGCTGGAAGATCGGTGACGCGTACGACGTCGAGATCACCGACTACCATTAAAGCGACAACGACGATGACCTCCACCCCGCTGTCCCCGTCCACCCCGGCGAAATCCTCCGTGAGGAATTCATGCTGCCGCTGGCGTTTTCCTGCAACGCGCTCGCCCGTGCCATCGGTGTCACGCTGGCACGCGTCAGTGACATCGCCATTCAGAAGCGCGGCATCATCGCGGACACCACCACCCTGCGCCTCGGCCGCTACTTCGGCACGACGGCGGACATATGGATCAAACTGCAGAAGTGGTTCGAACTGGAAGTGGCACGCCGCGAACTTGGCAACGCGCCAGCCCGCATCCGCCCGCGCGCAACAGGCCGTTTCTGCATGCTGGTGGATCACCACCTGGCTGCAGCACAAGCATGCCAACAGACAAGCCACCTTCGACACCGCAATATTTAGGTAACCCCGGGCGAAAGTAGTCATTCCCGCCATTGTCGTCGCACAAACTGACAATAAACGTCACTAAGTGTCCTTGATGAACAGTGCAAACCCATGCATCCGGGATCACATTTCCCGAACTTCATGGGGCTTTCCACCAAGGCTTGCGAGCTTTCGTGACCGCGGGCACAATCGAAGGGCCTACGGTTGTGAGGGAATACGCCTGCGGCAAACGTGGCATACAAGCTGCTTGACTTTGCCGCGAGCTTCCTGGTCGTTCCGACCATGCGAATGGGGTCCGATCCCGCCTAGGGGGATTACGGGGCTGGGGCTCAGGGGGCATCACACGGTTAGCTAACCAAAACAGAGGAATCACCATGAAGAGCATGCAAAAGGGCTTTACCCTGATCGAACTGATGATCGTGGTTGCGATCATCGCGATCCTCGCCGCCATCGCCATCCCGGCCTACCAGGACTACCTGATCCGCACTCAGGCAAGCGAAGGCGTCACGATGATGGACGGCGCCAAGGTTGGCGTCACCGAGTTCTTTGCCAATACCGGCAGGCTTCCGGCCAACAACACCTCAGCAGGTCTCTCGCTCCCTGCCTCCATCACCGGCAAGTATGTGGCCTCCGTTACCGTTGGCTCGACTGGCTTGATCACTTCCAAGTTCAACGCGGGCGCGGCCAACACGGCTATCCAGAATAAGGAAATCGACCTCTCTCCAACGACGCTCAACGGTGTCGTGATTTGGACCTGCCATCCGGGTGCTACAGCGCCGGCGCTCAAGTACCTGCCGACGACCTGCCGCAACTGATAAACATCAACCCCAGTTGATCCATCTCGAAAGGCCGCCCAGCGCGGCCTTTCGTTTTTGTGCCCCCCAGGCCGGGAAATCTGCCGTGAGTTTGCGCAAGCCCTTGTTGTTTCTGCTGATGGCCTGCGCCCTGCTGCTGGTGTGGGCGTATGCCCCCGGCCTGCATGGCAGCTTCCTGTTCGACGATTTCGCGAACCTGCCCGCGCTGGGGACCACCGGCCCGGTCGACACCTGGCCGACATTCTGGCGCTACCTCACTTCCGGTATTGCCGACCCCACCGGCCGCCCGCTGACGTTGTTGACCTTTCTGCTGGATGCGCACGACTGGCCTGCCAATCCTTTCCCTTTCAAGCGCACCAATCTGATCCTGCACCTGCTCAACGGGGGCCTGCTTTACCTCTTGCTGGCCCAATTGAGCCGCTTGCTGGGCCATGGCAAACAGCAGAGCCAGACCGCCGCCCTGATGGGCTCCACGCTCTGGCTGCTGCACCCCCTGCTGGTCTCCACGACGCTGTATATCGTGCAGCGCGAGGCCATGCTGCCCGCCACTTGCACCTTGGCAGGGCTGCTGCTTTGGCTGCACGGTCGCAGCCTGCTGATCCGGGGCAACACCACGGCGGGCCTGACCTGGGGCGTGCTGGGACTGGGAGGCTGCACCGTGCTTGGGGTACTGGCCAAGGCCAACGGTGCCCTGTTGCCACTGTTTGCCTTGCTGATCGAAGCCATCGTGCTTGCGCCACGGCATCCCGTGCCTGCCGGTGGATCACGGCGGGCGCATCGTTTCACGCTGTTGGTATTCGGCATCATTCCCGCCGCGGCCATTCTCGGTTACCTGTTCTGGATCGGCCTCAGCGGGGTACTTGCCGGTGGCCCAGTGGGCATCCGCCCATGGAGCATCAGTCAGCGCCTGCTCACCGAGCCACGCGTGCTGCTGGATTACCTGCAGTTGCTGTGGCTGCCACGCCCGTTTTCGAGCGGACTGTTCAATGACCAGTACGTCGCCTCGACCTCGTGGTGGCAGCCGATCACCACCTTGCCTGCCATGCTGTCAGTGCTTGGGCTGGTCGGGCTGGCCTGGTGGCAACGCAGGCGATACCCCGCGCTGGCGCTGGCCATACTGTTCTACTTTGCCGGCCAGTTGCTGGAATCTACCTCGATATCACTGGAGCTCTATTTCGAACATCGCAACTACCTACCCGCCCTGCTCATGTTCTGGCCGCTTGGCCTGTGGCTGGCCGATACACGCAGCCTGCGCCTGTTCAAATACGCCTTGATGCTGGTGCTGCCACTGGGCCTGGCATGGATGACTCACGCCCGCGCCGAGCTGTGGGGCAACGTACACAGCCAGGCACTGCTGTGGGCCAGGATCAACCCTGATTCGGCACGCGCCCAGACCAATGCCGCACAGATCGAAATGCAAGCTGGGCGACCGGAAGCGGCCATCCAGCGTCTGGAAAAGCTGCTCGCGACCCAACCGGATCAGGTGCAGCTCGCCTTCAACCTGATCGGCGCACGTTGCATGACCGGCGGCATCCAGGCTACCGACCTCGCCGCCGCCCGAACCGCCATGCAGGGCACGCCGAAGACCGGCACCTTGTTCGCCCACTGGTTCGACCGTACCCTGCCCGTGGCACTTTCGGGTGGTTGCCCCGGGCTGACGACGCAAGGTCTGCAGGGGCTGATTGACACCGGGCTGAAGAATCCGAAACTGTCCGCGGCCGGACCGCAGCAGGACCTGACCTACATGCGCGGCAGGATTGCCCTCGCACACGGGCAACCCGATACGGCACTGGCCGATTTCATCCATGCCCTCGATCTGCAGGTTCGCCCCGGCATGGCGCTGCAGGCCGCAGCAACCCTGGGCGCCGCCGGTTACCCGGCACACGGCCTGCGCCTGCTCGACCATTACGAAACCGTCAGCGGGAACGCCATGAAGCCGGGCTTCGGCATGCCCTGGCTGCATGCGTGGGTGCTCCAGCACCAACACTACTGGCAACATGAACTTGATCACCTGCGCAACCAACTCACCCTCGACGCAAAGGCTGGCTCTGTGAATACTTCCAGCCAGTCATCCCGACCGGGCACACCAGATTGACAGACTCCCTTCGCCGCTCACCGTGGCAGCTGTTGATGCTGCTTGCTGCCTTCACCATGACCCTGGCCGTCTACTGGCCGGGGCTTTCCGGTGGATTTCTGTTCGACGACTACCCCAACATCGTCGACAACAAGGGGGTACAGCCTCACGACGCCACACTCCCCTCGCTGGTCGGCGCTGCGCTTTCCTCGCCGGCGAGTGACTTCAAGCGTCCGCTGGCCTCACTGAGCTTTGCCGCGAACTACCTTGCCACCGGGCTTGATCCGTACTGGATGAAGCTGACCAACCTGCTGCTCCATCTGCTGAACGGCTGGCTGGTGTATCTACTGTCGCTGGCACTGTTGCGATCCGATCCTTCCGATCGGCATCCGCACGCGCAGCTCGTTGCCGTGCTGATCGCTGCCAGCTGGATGCTGCTGCCGATCAACCTCACCGCCGTGCTGTATGTGGTGCAGCGCATGGAAAGCATGGCGAACCTGTTTGTGCTGCTGGGCCTGCTCGGCTACGTCGCCGGCCGCCGCCGCATGCTTGCCTGGATTCCTGCTTCCTCCCCTGCAGGCAGGGGAGGACTGAGGTGGGGTAGCTTCATCCTGTGCGCGACAAGCATCACCTTGCCCACCCTGCTTGGGCTGCTGGCCAAGGAAACCGCGGTGATGCTGCCGCTGTATGCGCTGTTGATCGAGTGGGCGCTGTTCCACTTTCGCAATCGACAGGAGGTTTCTACCGCTTCTGAAGAAAGCGAGCCAAGACGCTCGCAATATGATCCGCGCACCATCGGCCTGTTCATGCTGGTGCTTGCACTTCCAATGCTGATTGGCCTGGCGTGGCTGCTGCCCACTGTGTTCAAACCGGAAACCTGGGCCGCACGCGACTTCACCCTCGGCACCCGTCTGCTCAGCGAAGCACGCATCATCACCGACTACGTCGCGTGGACCCTGCTGCCCACACCGGGCGCACTATCGTTCTATCACGATGATTTTCAGGTCTCGACAGGGTTGCTGACTCCATGGAGTACGCTGGCCAGCATCGTTTTTCTCGCCGCACTGATCGCGCTGATGTTGTGGCTGCGTCCACGCAAACCGCTGGTGGCGCTGGGCATCGCCCTGTTCCTCGGTTGCCAGTTGCTCACCGGCACCATCCTGCCACTGGAATTGATCTACGAACACCGCAACTACTTTGCCAGCTTCGGCTTGCTGCTGGCGATGATGCCTTTGCTCGCCGTACCGCGGACTTTCCCATTGCCACTGCCTCGATACGTGCTGCTGGCCGGACTGATGCTCTGCTGGATTGGGCTCACGGCACTTACCGCCTACACCTGGGGCAACCCATTGCGCCTGGCTGAAGACCTCGCCGCGCGTGCGCCTATGTCTCCACGCGCTCAATATGAACTGGGCCGCAACTACATCATCTACTCGCATTACGACCCTGCCTCGCCGTTCACCCGCCTGGCCTACGCACCATTGGAAAAAGCGGCCGCGTTGCCGAATGCCTCCATCCTTCCCGAACAGGCACTGATCTTCATGAATGCACGCATGCACCTGCCGATCAAGGATGCGTGGTGGGACAGCCTGGTCGCCAAGCTCGTGGCTCGCAAACCTGGCGTGCAGGATGAAAGTTCACTGGGGGCGCTGACTATGTGCGCTCGTGAACGCAAGTGCGATTTGCCTACGCAGCGCATGACTCAAGCCTTCCTCGGCGCGCTGTCACACCCCGATCCCAGCGCACGATTGCTCGCCATGTACGGCGACTACGCGTGGAACGTGCTCGACGACCATGTCCTGGGTGAGCGCGTGACCGATGCGGCAGTGAAGGCCAACCCGGATGAATCCGCCTACCAGGTCACCTTGATTCGCATGCTGGCGGTGCAAGGCCGCAAGACCGAAGCCAAAAAAGCCTTGGAACGATTGGATCGATTGAATATCGGCGGTCACCTGAACAACACTCTGGACCAATTGCGTACGCAATTGCCCGACTTGTCCACATCCGTCCCATCAACGAGCACTCATTGAAAGGTCCACTCGCGCGCAGCAGCCTGCAGACCAGCGTCATGCTCGGGTTGCGGGTAATGACCCAGGCGATGGTCCTCGTCCTCCTTACGCGACTGCTCGGACCGCGCGCCTACGGAAGCTTCGCCGCCGCCGCTTCGCTGGCCGTGGTGCTGGGCCTGCTGCCTAATTTCGGCGCCGGCTTCGTAATGCTGGCCCGAAATGCGCACGACGCCAACGGCACGGCCGCCGTATGGCGTTATGCATGGCCGATGACGGCATCGTTCGGACTGCTGTTGCTGGCCGTCTATATCGTCGTTGCCGGCTTTGTTACCCGGCCGGCGCTTCCGCTGCACGTCCTGCTCGCGATAGGTGCGGCCGAGTTGCTGTTGACGCCGTTCACCATGTTGCTGAGTTTCGCCTTGCAGGCGCGCGAACGGGTACCGTTGAGTCAATGCGTGCAATGGCTGCCACTGGGTCTAAGGGTGCTTGCGGTATTGCCTTGCTTCCTCTTGCCGGATGTACAGCGGCTTTCGGCCTATGTCTTCTTCCAGCTGCTCGCGTCGCTGTTCGGCCTGCTGCTGGGCTTGTGGATCACCAGCCGGCTCGTGACACTGGATTGGCGCCCGCGCCATGCCACGCGGCAGGAGCTGCGCGACGGCGCCTCATACGCTGCGATGAACCTGGTGGCGGCGAACCCTTCCGAACTGGACAAGATCATTGCTGTTCGCCTGGTTGGTGCACACGATGCGGGTATCTACGCGGCCACGGCACGCGTCATGGCGGCCACGGTGATGCCGGTGACCGCCATGCTGCTGGCCTCGCTGCCCCGATTGTTTCGACACGCGCACGCACCCACCCGGGAAGGGCAACGGCTGATCGGCCTGATCGCCTTGCTGGCACTGGCCTGGGGCCTCGCCAGTGGACTGCTGTTGGCGCTATGCAGTCCGTTACTGCCGTGGCTGTTCGGCGCTTCGTTCTCAGTCATGGCCCAGCTGATGTCGTGGCTGGCCGCGGCCGCGCCACTGCTTTCGCTGCGACTGGCTGCAGGCGCCGTGTTGGTGGCATTGGGCAAGCCACTGGAGCGCATGGCGTTCGAACTCTGCGGCATCCTGCTTCTGGTCGGCAGCATGCTGGCGCTGGCGCCGCATTACGGTATCCGCGGACTCGCCGTGGCTCTCGTCATCGCCGAAACAAGCATGGCGTTGATTGGCTGGTGGCTGGTGCGCCGCCGCCTCGCAAGCCGCGTGGCAATGGGCGGGACTCTCTAGCGTCGTCCTGATGCTATCCGTACGCCATGCCACAAGGCCTTGCACGGCACCAGCGAACGGAAGCGAATCGAGCGGATCGCCCCACGCGCCACAAGCATGCATATGCGAGATGCCAGCAGGACGCCTGTCTCCACCCAACTTCGTGCAAGCTTGCGCGCCAGGATCAGGTGCGCGGCGACCATGTGCGACTCGTAGAACGCGGACCCCAGTCCGCTGCTCGCCGAGCCGTCATGCTCGACCAGTGTCTCGTGCACATACGCCATCGCACCCGGTAACTGAGCGAGCCGCCAACCCAGCTCCCAGTCCTCGCCGTACATGAAGAAATCCTCGTCGAACAGCGGCAAGGCAACACGCTCGGCGGCGACCAGCAGGCAACAACCACTTGCATAGGGAAAATAGCCGCGACGCGCCCGCCACGACAGCAGGCCGGTCAACCGATGGCAGTATGCCGGGCCCAGAACACGCCCGGCATGGTCAATATCGGGATAGGCGATCCTCGCGTTGCTATTCGCAACAAGCGCATCGACAAGTTTGGTCAGCCCACCCGGCAGCAAGCGTGCATCGTTGTTGATCAACAGCACCCAGGCGCCCGGATACCGTTGGTGACAATGCTCCAGTCCGCGGTTGACCCCTGCCGCGAACCCGAGGTTAGCCACGCTCACATGCAGATCGACACGCGCATCGTGAACAAATACGGCAGCGATCGCCGCTGCAGAGGTTCCTCCATCGGCCGAGTTGTCCCATACGACAACATGCTGGATGCCCTGCCCAAGCAGCGAATGGACGCAGCTGATGCTACGCACGGCATCGCGGTAGTTGAGCAAAAGCCCCGTAACCATTACTCGCACAGTGTCATCCAACCTTGCGCCAATAAACACCGCCCCAATCAATCGGAATGATTTCTTCGCGCAGCTCGAATTTAGCACGATAATCGTCGACAGCTTTGCGGCATCCATCGACAGCGCCATAATCATCGATAATAAGAAACCCTCCAATGCTAATCTTTGGATAGAGTGCATTCAAAGAATCCATGGTTGATTCATACATGTCGCCATCCAGCCTACAGACGGCCAGCTTGCTGATAGGCGCACTCGGTAATGTGTCTTTAAACCATCCCTTGAGGAATTTAACTTGTTCGTCAAGCAGCGAATAAAGCTCGAAATTCTGCCTGACCTCTTCGAGCCCAACTGCGAGGCCTTTGTAGGTGTGGTGTTTGTCGCCTTTGTCGGCTGGCGCTTTTTTTTCATTCGGTCGCGGGAGTCCTTCAAACGAATCAGCAACCCAAACAACGCGATCAGAAATGCCGTATGATTTAAGAATGCCCCTCATGAAAATACATGCACCACCCCGCCATACACCCGTCTCAATGAAATCACCCTCAACACCTTCGTTTATGGCCGTTTCCATGCAGAGCTGAAGGTTGTTCAATCTCGGCAAACCTATCATCGTGTGCGCGTATTGCGGCCACACTCGGCCTTCAATTTTCTCCTGAAAATTTCCGCGTGGATGCCCAAAAATGCTAGGCGCAATTGATTTTAAATTTCTCATAACCAAAGAGTCAACTGGCTCCTTGTTGTACCACAATGAGTGCATCAAAGATTTTTTCAAGATTTCAAGATAGAGCCGGCGAACATCCATAACTGATATATTTTCCGACATATTAAATTCCTCCGAAATTGGTTACAGGTGAGATTTTTATTTACACCTTAGAAACGACCGGTTGCCACGATAGACACATAACGCCATTCATGTGCGCGTCGGCACTATCTCGATACAGTCAGTTACAAATCAAGTACTACCAAGCACGGATCGATAAACATTTACATACGCCGCAATCGCCTTGGTCTCGCCGAAACATTCGACAGCACGCCGACGCCCTGTCGTCCCCAGCTGTGCGCATAGCGACGAGTTCTGCGCCAGCTGTTTCACGTAACGAACCAATTGATGAAGATCGTCTACTGGCGCCAGCAATGCCGTCTTCTCGTGCTGGCAGACTTCGGCCGTACCGGAGCTGGCAAACCCGACCACCGGCAACCCGCAGGCCATCGCCTCCAGCGCGACATAGCCGAACGCCTCGTAGCGAGTCGGCACCAGTGCCGCGTCGACAGACCGATATGCCGCCGGCATCTGCTCGGGCGCCAGGCGAGGCAACGGCTTCACATTCGCCGGCAGTCCAGAGGCATCGAAACCGGCGCGCAATCCACCAATACAGCGTATCTCGAAGCCCGGCCCCAACCGATCGGCAATGGCCGGAAGCAGGTCAGCACCTTTCCAACGCGATGGGTTGCCCACGAAAAGAAGTTTGAACGGTTCCGCATTCTTCCGCGGATCGGTTTCATGGGTTGCATCCACGTACGCCGGCGCGAAGCAGTCCGTGTCGACCCAGTTGTGGATGACGGCCACCGGCTTGTCCACGTCCGCGCGCATGGCCGTGGCGCAGTATTCGCTGACGGCGACGACGGCATCGGCAGCCGCGTAGGAGCGTTTGATCCATCGACTGCAAAACAGGTCGTGATACAAGGCCTGCGACCGACTACGCCAGGGCGCGAAATCCGGATGGGCGATGTACTGGTGCTCCGTGATCACCAGCGGAATCCCCGGACGCTTGAAGGCGAATCCCTGCCAGCTGTTCGCATGCACCACATCGATGCCTTCCGGCACAGCCATCGACGCGAGCCGCCAGGGCATCAACTCGTATCGGTGCTTGAACCATTGCACCACCGGCTCATGGCCGGCGAGACGCAATCCCTGCGCCAGGCGCTGTACGAAAACATCCGCCCCGCTACCGGCACGGATGGCCGGAAGCCAGATCCTTAGCGGCCGGTTCATGGCAATGATCCGTCATTGGAGACCAACTGCCGGAGTCGGTCGCTCAATCTTGCGCCGAACTTCCTCCATTCGAACCCGGCAGCAAATCGTCGACATGCAGCACTCACTTCGACCGTCCGACCAATCTGCAGGGTCTGCACGACCTGCTCGACGAACATGTCGTAATCGCCTGCTGGCACCAGCCGACCCGAGCAACCGTCGGCAACGGCGTCGCCAACGCCACCAACATCAAACGCCACCGTGGGAAGACCGTGCGCAGCGGCTTCAACCGCCACCATACCGAAGCCTTCCACGTCGCCGGGTAATGCACGGACCGGGAAAATACACAGATCCGCCACGTCGTAGGCGATAGCCAGCTCAGCATCCTCGCATGCGCCGAGCATCCGGATGTGCCGTTCGAGTCCCAACTCGCGCGCGCACTCCATGAGTCGTTCGCCGGCACCAAGCCCGCTGCCCTGAAGCGCATTCGGCGCCTCGTCGCCGATGATCACCAAGACCACATCCGGACATGCCGACACGATGCGCGGCAAGGCTTGGCGGACAAACTCCGGAATACCCTTGCGCGGCGTCAATCGCCCCACGGAGAGCATGACCTTGCATGCCTGGAGACCATGCCGCTGCCGAAAGTCAGGGGCGGCGCAACCATCGTTGCCGGTCTCGACCGGTAGTTCTACACCCGGGTGAATCACGGTGATGCGTTCCTGACGGATTCCCACCTGCCGGGCAAGCCGGGCGGTGTTACGGCTGTTGACGATACATACGTCACACCGTCGCAGGAATGGCAACCACAAAGCCCGGTACAGCAGGTTCGGCGTCACCAGATCGAGGCCATGTGCGTAGACTGCACTTCGCGCATGCATGATCCCGGCTGTGATCACAGCGATCGGTGCCGTCAAGCCGCTGCCTGCGAGAACGATGCGAGGCCGCGCCTTTCTTCCCTGCGACAACGACAGCAGGAGCGCCCTCGCGAGGAACCGCCAGAGCGGGCGGACCGGTGCCTCATGCACATCGACCGTTGCCGGCAAATGTGCGCGACACCCGATCGGCCCCACCACCAGAACGCGGAACCCGCTGGCCAGTTCAATGGCAATGTGCCGGTTCAAGCGCTCCATGCCGCCGCGCAAGGGCGGCAGGTTGCGGGTAACGAGCAATATTGCTGCACGCGCGTTGCCCGACTCCTGCTCTTCAATCATGTGAGGTTCGACAGTAGTGATAGACCTGGTATTGCCAGGTCGTCGGCCACGTCGTCAAGGCCAGGGCCTGCATCGCCCGCAATGGCCAGGACAAGATGTTGCCCCGGCAGATCCACGACCGCGAGAGTGGGTGCAGGTCGCGCCATTTCGCCACCACCTGCAAGCCCGCATCTTCAAAGAGCCGCTCCCATGCGGCAAGCTCGAGCACGTCCTCTCTGGCCTTGACTTGTTGCGTACCGCCGTAAAGCCCCATACGGCGTGTCAGAAATCCGGCGTTGGGCACCAGCAGAAGAAATTTCGCGTCGGGCTTGGCCACGCGTTTCATTTCGTTCAATGCGCGTGGTTTATCCAGGAAATGTTCCAGCGACCCCATACAGGTAACAAGATCGAAACGGCCGGTATCGAACGGCAGCGATTCGGCCGGGCCACAGTAAAACTCGCCCCCAGGGAAACGCCGCACGCACTCGTCGACCGCCTTGTGTGACAGGTCGATGCCAGCAATGGAGGCGCCACGAGACCGGAAAAAATCCAGCCACTCGCCGGTGCCGCAGGCTACATCCAGCACGGCCCGTCCGCTCAAGCTGCCTAGCTGCTTGCCGATCTTTCGGCAATGCCAAGGCAACGATTTGCCTCCCGGGCCTTGGGCGTAATACTCATTGTCGTAAAAGTCGCGGATCGGGGCGAACTTGTCGGAAGTATCGGTCATGGTTATTTGGCCTACGTGTTGCCGTCGCGCCGATACGTCAGCGCAGTGACCTGCTCGGACACCAGCCCGATCAGGAACACGATTACCGCCGCGCTCCACATCAGCGTGCTGCCGTTGGTGAGGCGACCTTCGTGCACGAAGGTCCAGGCGTAGTTGGCACAACCGAGCAGAAAGAACAGCGCACTCGCCGGCACGAACAACTTCAGCGGCGAGTACAGCGTGGCAATCTTGAAGATGATCAGCAGGAAGCGCACACCATCGCGCAGGGGCTTGATGTGGCTTTTGCCGACGCGTCGAGCGGCCTTGATCGGCAGGTAGGCCACCGGATAGGCGCTACGGAAGAAGGCCATGGTGCTGGTGGTGGGGTAACTGAAGCCGTTCGGCAGCAGGTGCAGGAATTCGCGGAACTTGTCCGCGCGCACGGCGCGGAAGCCGGAGGTGAGGTCCAGCACGCGATGGCCGGTCATGCGAGTGGCCAGCCAGTTGTACAGCGTGTTGGCGAGGCCGCGGCCGACGCCGGCCTGGCTGCCCCAGTCGCGTGCGCCGACCACCATGTCGTAGCCGCGTTCCAGTTCGGCCAGCAGCCGTGCGACGTCAGCCGGATCGTGCTGGCCGTCGCCGTCCATGAACACCAGGATGTCGCCGCTGGCGGCACGGGCGCCGCGCTTGATCGCTGCGCCGTTGCCCATTGAGTACGGCGAGGACAGGCACTGGACGCCGCCGCTCTTGCAGACGCTGCGGGTGTCGTCGGTGGAACCGTCGTCGACCACGATGATCTCGGCCTCGGGGTGGGCAGCGCGCAAACGCGGCAACAACGCGGCCAGCGCGGGCGCTTCGTTCTTGGCGGGCAGGATGATGCTCAGGCGGTTCAACAGGCGACTCCCCCGAATGGAGAGGGGATCATAGCGTGAAGGCCGGCTGGGGGTTGTGGACGGGGTTGGTTTTTTGGGGTGCGGCTTGGGTCAGAGCGTCAAGCAAGGTCGAGGCTTTGGCCGACTGCGCGGCATCGTCCTGCATGATGTAACTCACCAGCACATGGGTATCCAGGCCGATTATTTCGCCGCTGCACCCGCTGCAGCGATCACGGCGTTCATCCGCTCGATCGATATCGTCTTGGGCGCCTTGCCGAACATGCTCTTGAGTGCGGTTATGGAGCGCGTGACGGCGGCGAACTCATACCCCACAAGCTCCACTCGATCCGCGGCACGCAGGTGCATGGCCTCGCGCACGGCAACCGGGATCGTGATCTGGCCCTTGTTGGTAACGCTGGTGGTGGTCATGGCCTTCTCCAGTGCCGACGGGGAGATTTGCGGGGTCTTGGAGCGGGAGATCAAGAGCTTTACCCCCTCCTGACCTCCCCCTGCACGCAGGGGGAGGAACTGAACGTGGGACCTCTGCACGCAGGGGGAGGAACCGAACGTGGAGCCTCTGTGCGCGAGGAACTGAACATGGAGCCTCTGCGCGCAAGGGGGGGAACCGAGCCTCACGGCCCCGCACCGACCAAGGAGGAGAACCAGGCTTGCGGAAGCTGGCTTGTGCGCTGCATCACTGCGCTGGATCGGGCTTGCATGGAATGGGTGACCTGCGCGCTGGACTGCGGTAGATTCAACAACATACAGGGGCAAGGTCGAGCAGATTATGTCATCTCAATTGCAACCATCGCTCGCGGGCCTGTCAGGCATGGCGCGCCGACTGGTGTCCGAGGGGGTGATGCCCGAAGACGTCGTGCGCAAGGCGATGGCCGACAGCAACCACAGCAAGTCCACGCTGACCACCTGGCTGCTGGATCGCAACCTGGTCGACAGCGCCGAACTGACCCGGATCGCCTCGGCCGAATTCGGCATGCCGACGATGGACGTGGCCGCGCTGAACCCGACAACGATGCCGCTGGACCTGATCAGCGAGGCGCTGATCACCAAGCACCAGACGCTGCCGCTGTTCCGCCGCGGCAAGCGCCTGTTCGTGGGCATCGCCGACCCGATGCAGTCGCATGCGCTGGACGAGATCCAGTTCCACTCCAACTGCATGGTGGAACCGATCCTGGTGGAGCGTGGCTCGCTGCAGCGAGTGATCGAGAGCCTGCTCAACAACCTGCGCAACACCATGCCCGACATGGGTAGCGGCGACCTGGACGAGCTGGACGTCGAGGGCGGCGACGACGAGGGCGAATCGAGCAGCGGCGTCGACGCGAACGCGAACGACGACGCGCCAGTGGTGAAGTTCGTCAACAAGATCCTGGTCGACGCGATCCGCCGCGGCGCCTCGGACATCCATTTCGAGCCGTTCGAGACTCAGTACCGGGTGCGCCTGCGCATGGACGGCATCCTGAAGGCGGTGGCCAGCCCGCCGATGAAGATGGCCAACCGCATCTCCTCGCGCATCAAGGTGATGGCGCAGCTGGACATCGCCGAGAAGCGCGTGCCGCAGGACGGTCGCATCAAACTCAACCTGTCCAAGACCCGCGCCATCGACTTCCGCGTGAGCACGCTGCCCACGCTGTTTGGCGAGAAGATCGTGATGCGTATCCTGGACGGCTCCTCGGCCCGGATCGGCATCGAGAAGCTTGGCTACGAGCCGGAGCAGCAGAAGCTCTACGTCGACGCCATCCACAAGCCGTACGGCATGGTGCTGGTCACCGGCCCCACCGGCTCGGGCAAGACGGTGTCGCTGTACACCGGCCTGAACATGCTCAACACCGCCGAGCGCAACATCTCGACGGTGGAAGACCCGGTGGAAATCCGCGTCGAGGGTATCAACCAGGTACAGCAGAACGTGAAGCGCGGCATGACCTTCGCCAGCGCGCTGCGCTCGTTCCTGCGCCAGGACCCGGACGTGATCATGGTCGGCGAGATCCGCGACCTGGAGACCGCCGAGATCGCGATCAAAGCGGCGCAGACCGGCCACATGGTGCTGTCCACCCTGCACACCAACGACGCCGCGCAGACCATCTCGCGCCTGATGAACATGGGCATCGCGCCCTACAACATCACCTCGTCGGTGACCCTGATCATCGCCCAGCGTCTGGCGCGGCGCCTGCACGACTGCAAGAAGCCGATCGAACTACCGCCCAAGGTGCTGCTGGACGCCGGCTTCAGCCAGGCCGACATCGACGCCGGGCTGACCATTTACGAGGCCGTCGGCTGCGACAGCTGCAACGAGGGTTACAAGGGCCGCGTGGGCATCTACCAGGTGATGCCGATGCTGGAGGATATCCAGAAGATCGTCCTGCAGGGCGGCAACGCGCTGCAGATCGCCGAGGTGGCCAGGGCCGCGGGCATCAACGACCTGCGCGCGTCGGCCCTGCTCAAGGTGAAGCAGGGACTGACCAGCCTGACCGAGATCGACCGCGTTACCAAGGAATAAGCGACGGACCCGGACGTCCGTTGCACCAAACTTGCGTCCGACGCCACGGTTTGGCGCCGCAAAAATGACATAAGCTGTACCGGATACCTTGTCAGCCGCCGCAAAGGACGGCTTCGGGACTGGACCACTGGGGGAAGATGCGCATGGCTACGGCTACCGCAACGAACATCAACAAGGCGCGTGAGCTCGGTGCCCAGCGCGCCGAGGTCAGCAAGCTGACCACTTACGAGTGGGTGGCGCTGGACAAGCGTGGCAAGCGCATGAAGGGCGACATGCCGGCGAAGAACGCCTTGCTGGTCAAGGCCGAACTGCGCCGCCAGGGCATGAACCCGCAGACCGTGCGCGAGCGCGCCAAGCCGCTGTTCGGCGCCACCGGCAGCACCATCAAGCCGGGCGACGTGGCCATCTTCAGCCGTCAGATCGCCACCATGATGGCGTCCGGCGTGCCGATGATCCAGGCCTTCGACATCATTGCCGACGGCCAGAAGAACATCCGCTTCAAGAACGTCCTGCTAGACGTGAAGCAGAACATCGAGGGCGGTGCGTCGCTGCACGAGGCGCTGGGGCGTTACCCGGTGCAGTTCGACGAGCTGTACTGCAACCTGGTGAAGGCCGGCGAGGCCTCCGGTGTGCTGGACACCGTGCTGGACACCGTGGCGACCTACAAGGAGCGCACGGAAGCGATCAAGAAGAAGATCAAGAAAGCGCTGTTCTACCCGATGATGGTGCTGGCGGTGGTATTCATCGTCGTGCTGATCATGCTGCTGTTCGTGGTACCGGTCTTCGCCAAGACCTTCCAGGACGCCGGCGCGCAGCTGCCCGCACCCACCCAGCTGCTGGTGACCGCCTCGCGGTTCATGCAGAGCTACTGGTTCGTGGTCGTCGGCGTGATCGGCGGCAGCATCATCGCAATCGTGCTCGCCAAGAAGCGCTCGGTGAAATTTGCCCACTTCCTCGACCGCATGTCGCTGAAGATGCCGGTGATGGGCAATATCGTGCGCAACTCGGCGATCGCCCGCTTCGCCCGCACGCTGGGCGTCACCTTCCGTGCCGGCGTGCCACTGGTCGAGGCGATGGACGCGGTGGCCGGCGCCACCGGCAGCGTGGTCTACGGCGATGCGGTCAGGCAGATGCGCGAAGACATCTCGGTCGGCCACCAACTGCAGCTGGCGATGAAACAGACCGGCTTGTTCCCGAACATGGTGGTGCAGATGACCGCGATCGGCGAAGAGTCCGGCGCGCTGGACAACATGCTGTTCAAGGTGGCCGAGTTCTACGAGGAAGAGGTGAGCAACGCCGTCGACACCCTCTCCACCTTGCTCGAACCGATCATCATGGTGGTGCTCGGCACCTTGGTCGGCGGCATGGTGGTGGCCCTGTACCTGCCGATCTTCAAGCTCGCCGGCACGTTCTGACGCAGCCTCAAAACCGGATCAAGAGCCGGCGGGCATTGCCCTCCCTACTTGGGCGCCACGCTCCGTAGGGCGGGCACTGCCCGCCTCTTTATTTCCCCTGCCGAGGGGTACCTGAAACACAAGGCCGACGCATGCCCGAACTTCCCCTTGTCCTGTGGATCGCCCTGGCCGGCGTGCTCGGCCTGCTGGTGGGCAGCTTTCTCAACGTGGTGATCCTGCGGCTGCCCGAGCGCATGGCAGCGGCATGGCGGCAGGAGGCACGGGAGGTGCTGGAGCTGCAGGCTGATGCCACGCCGCTGCCGCCGGGCATCGTGCGCGAGCCGTCGCACTGTCCGCACTGCAAGCATCCGCTGTCGGCGCGGGACAACATCCCGCTGTTCGGCTGGCTGCTGCTGCGCGGGCACTGCCGTTACTGCCAGGCGAAGATCTCGATCCAGTACCCGCTGGTGGAACTGCTCAGCGGCGTGCTGAGCGCGGTGGTCGTGTGGAAGTTCGGACCGTCGTGGGCTGCGCTGGCCGGACTGGCGCTGACCTGGACCCTTATCGCGCTGTCCGGCGTCGACTTCCGCACCCAGCTGCTGCCCGACCAGCTCACTCTGCCGCTGCTGTGGCTGGGCCTGCTGCTGGCGCTGCTGCCGATGTTCGTCACCGCGCCGGCCTCGATCCTGGCCGCGGCGATCGGTTACCTGAGCCTGTGGAGCGTGTACTGGGCGTTCAAGCTGCTCACCGGCAAGGAAGGCATGGGCCACGGCGATTTCAAGCTGCTCGCCGCGCTGGGTGCGTGGATGGGGCCGGTGTCGCTGCTGCCGATCATCCTGCTGTCGTCGCTGATCGGCGCGCTGGTCGGCGGCACCCTGATCGCGCTGCGCAAGCATGAGCGCGAGATCCCGATGCCGTTCGGTCCGTTCATCGCCGCCGCCGGCTGGGTCTGGTTCGTGGCGGGCGCGGACCTGCTGCAGGGCTACATGCAGCTCACCGGCCTGCGATGAGCGCGCGGCCGCACGCCCTGGTGATCGCCCTCACCGGTGGCGTCGCCGCCGGCAAGACGGCGGTGACGCGGCGCTTCGAGGCGCTGGGCGTACACGTGCACGATGCCGACGTGGCCGCCCGCGAGGTGATCGAACCGGGCACGCCCGGGCTGGCCGAGGTGGTCGACGCGTTCGGTGCCGGGGTGCTGGATGGTTCCGGCCGACTGGATCGCCCGGCCATGCGCCAGCGGGTGTTCGCCGACCCTGCGGCGCGAAAAATGCTGGAGGCGATCATTCACCCGCGCGTGCGCCAGTGGCTGCGCGAGCGCACGCTGACCGAGTGCGGGCCGTACTGCTTGCTGGCGATTCCCCTGCTGGCCGAGAACATCGAACACTATCGCTGGGTCGACCGTGTGCTGCTGGTCGACGCCCCCGAATCCGTGCAGATCGCCCGCCTGGTCGCCCGCGACGGCATCGACGAAGCCCTCGCCCGCCGCATGCTGGCCCACCAGGCCAGCCGCACCGAACGCCTGGCCCTGGCCGACGACGTGATCGAGAACAGCGGCGACGAAGCCGCCCTCGACACCGCCGTCGCCGAACTGCACCAACGCTACCTGGCGCTGTCCCGCCACAGCCCGTAGGGCGGACACCGTCCGCCGCTCTCCGCCACCTCCCGCAACAAAGCCAGAGCCGGCGGGCATTGCCCGCCCTACGCCGCGTCCTGTAGGGCGGACACCGTCCGCCGCTCTCCGCCACCTCCCGCGACAAAACCAAAGCCGGCGGGCATTGCCCGCCCTACGCCGCGTCCTGTAGGGCGGACACCGTCCGCCGCTCTCCGCCATCTCCCGCAACAAAGCCAGAGCCGGCGGGCATTGCCCGCCCTACGCCGCGTCCTGTAGGGCGGACACCGTCCGCCGCTCTCCGCCACCTCCCGCGACAAAGCCAGAGCCGGCGGGCATTGCCCGCCCTACGCCGCGTCCCGTAGGGCGGACACCGTCCGCCGCTCTCCGCCATCTTCCGCAACAAAGCCAGAGCCGGCGGGCATTGCCCGCCCTACGCCGCGTCCTGTAGGGCGGACACCGCCCACCGCTCTCCGCCATCTTCCGCAACAAAGCCAGAGCCGGCGGGCATTGCCCGCCCTACGCCGCGTCCTGTAGGGCGGACACCGTCCGCCGCTCTCCGCCATCTTCCGCGACAAAGCCAGAGCCGGCGGGCATTGCCCGCCCTACGCCGCACCCCGTAGGGCGGACACCGTCCGCCATGCCCACGGCCGCGTCGTCCGGATCCGGGCGCCGGCGTGACCTTCCCCGACAGACAGCTCGCGATGCGGCTTGCCAGCATCGCTGCATGCCCAACTACCGCCGTGCAAGGATTCCGGGAGCGACTTATTTCTTCACCGTCGTGACGGCACGACGGCGCCCCTTGCTGGCTACCGCCGAAGCCGTGGCGGCCTTGCGCCGGAGTGTCGTCGAAGTGCACCGGCAGCTGCCGTTTTCGATCGATGCGTGGGTGATGTTGCCGGATCACATGCACGCGATCTGGACACTGCCGGTGGACGATTTCGATTTCTCCGCACGGTGGGGAAGGATCAAGGCCGGATTTACCCGGTACTGTGGCAAGGCACACACGTCCGCGCCAGGACGCAACGCTGGCCTCTGGCAGCCCCGCTTCTGGGAACACCTGATTCGCGACGAGGCCGACTTCGCTGTGCACATGGATTACACGCATTACAACCCGGTGAAACACGGGTACGTGAGGCGCGTGATCGACTGGCCGTATTCGAGCTTTCATCGCTGCGTACGGCAAGGCTTCTACGCCGCCGATTGGGGCGACGGCGAGCCCCGTCGCCCGCCGGGCAGGACGTTCGGCGAGTGACCGAAAAGAGCCGGCGGGCGCAGCCCGCCCTACAACAGCCGCTGCGTAGGGCGGACACCGTCCGCCGCTCCCGCTACAGCCAGAACTCGCGGATGCCGGCGACGCCCTGGCCGCTGTTGTCGCGGGCCTGGGCGACGTGCGCGGGGGCCATGCCGCCGAAGGCGTAGACCGGCAGCGCGGCGGCTTCGGCCAGGGACTGAAAACGAGACCAGCCCAGCGGCGGGGTCTGCGGATGGCTGTGGGTGGCGGCGACCGGCGACAGTGTGGCGAAGTCCACGGCAAGCCGTTCGGCCTGGGCCAGGTCGGCGGCGTCGTGGCAGCTGACGCCGACCAACTGCGACAGCGGCAGCGGGCGCTCGGACAGGGTCGCCAGCTGACGCCCCTTGAGCTGCACGCCGATGCCGAGCCGCCGCGCACCTTCGATGTCGCCGCAAAGCAGCAGTTGCGAGCCGTGCCGGCGGGCCAGCGGCAGCAGGCCGGCGGCCAGTTCGCGCACCAGTTCGCGTGGCCACAGCGGCAGCTGCAATTGCACTAGTTGCCGACTGCGCTCGATCGCCTGGCCGATGCGTTCGAACCAGAGGCCGCGTTGCCCCGGCCGCACGTCGGCCGGGGTGATCGCGTAACGGGTCGGCAGTCGCAGCGCCTGCAGGATCCAGCGGTCGGCCGGAGTCAAGATGGAGGGGTCGACCTGCTCCGGCGGCAGCCACTGCAGCGCCTGCCCTTCCAGCGACTGCGGCTCGTCTTCCCACTGGTCGGTCTGCCAGGCATCCAGCAGCAGTTCGCGCTCGGGGTAATGGCACGGCACCCGGATCAGCGGATCGGCGCGCAGCAGGGTGATGCCGAGTTCCTCGCGCAACTCGCGCGTCAATGCCGCCATCGGCGTTTCGCCGGGCTCGAGCTTGCCGCCGGGGAACTCCCACATGCCGGCCAGATGCTTGCCGGCCGGCCGCTGCGCCAGCAGCACGCGCCCCAGGGCGTCGAGCATGACGGCGGCCATCACGTGCATGGCCGGCTTCGGCACCGCCGCTGCCAGCATCAGCTGTTGCGCAGGTATTCGACCATGTCGAAGTCGTAGGCGTGCTCGGCATCGGCCTTGTGGTGCACGCGGGAGACTTCGGTCCAGTCGCTGAAATGGATGCCGGGGAAGAACGCGTCGGCGCCGTCGACCGCGGCGCCGACCCAAGTGAGGTACATGCGGCGGGCACGCGGCAACGCCTCGGCGAACACCATGCCGCCGCCGATCACGATCAGGCCGGTGTTGTCGCAGCGCGCCTGCGCCTCCTCGATCGAGCGCACGGTGATCTGGCCCGGGTACGGCGCCTCGTGTCGGCGCGTCAGCACCAGGTTGACCCGGTCCGGCAGCGCGCGGCCGATCGACAGCGCGGTGTTGTAGCCCATCAGCACGTTCTTGCCGGTGGTCAGCTGCTTGAACCAGCGCAGGTCGTCGGGCAGGTGCCAGGGCAACTGCCCCTTGCGGCCGATCGCGAAGTTTTCGTCGAGTGCGGCAATCAGCGAAATGGCCATGGCGAATCCTTGGGAGGCTGGATCGATGGAATGGCCTGCGCCTGCAGATGGCACTGCCGATAACGCCGGATATTAACAGGCGGCAGCGGCGGCGCGCCGGTTTCGCATGTTTATGCGCAGCGGCTAGCTTTGTAGGGCGGGCACTGCCCGCCGCTCTACATCATGCTCAAGTAGTGCGGAAGCCGGCGGGCAGTGCCCGCCCTACGAAGCCGGAACTTCCTAGACGGCGACGCTGGCCTTGATCGCCGGATGCGGCTGGTAGCCCTCGATCGCGACGTCCTCGTAGCGAAAATCGAAGATCGAGCGCACCGCCGGATCGAGCTTCAGCCGCGGCAACGGCCGTGGTTCGCGGCTCAGCTGCAGCTGCGCCTGCTCCAGGTGATTGTTGTACAGGTGCGCGTCGCCCAGCGTGTGCACGAAGTCACCCACGCCCAGGCCGCAGACCTGCGCCACCATGTGGGTGAGCAGCGCGTAGCTGGCGATGTTGAACGGCACGCCGAGGAAGATGTCGCCCGAGCGCTGGTACAGCTGGCAGCTGAGTTTTCCATCCGCCACGTAAAACTGGAACATCGTGTGGCACGGCATCAGCGCCATCTTCGGCAGCTCGCCGACGTTCCACGCGCTGACGATCAGCCGTCGTGAATCCGGGTTGCGCCGGATCTCGTCGACCACCCAGGCGATCTGGTCGACCGCGCCGCCGTCGGCGGCGGGCCAGGCGCGCCACTGCCGGCCGTAGACCGGGCCGAGATCGCCGTTCGGGTCGGCCCATTCGTCCCAGATGCGCACGCCGTGTTCTTTCAGGTAGGCGATGTTGGTGTCGCCGCGCAGGAACCAGATCAGCTCATGCACGATCGACTTGATGTGCAGTTTCTTGGTGGTGACCAGCGGGAAACCATCGTTGAGGTCGAAGCGCATCTGCCAACCGAACACGCTGCGCGTGCCGGTGCCGGTGCGGTCGGTCTTTTCGGTGCCATGGTCGAGGACATGGCGGAGCAGGTCGAGATAGGCGCGCATCCGGCAAGTATAGGCAGGCGCGTCAGGCAGTGGCGAGCGGCAGGGTCGGCGCGCGCCGCGACATAGCGAGCAGCAGCAACCCGACCGCGATCAGCGGCAACGACTGCATCTGCCCCATCGTCACCCACGACGTGCCGAACAGGTAGCCGAGCTGCGCGTCGGGCACGCGCACGAACTCCACCGCGAAGCGGAAGCAGCCGTACAGCAGCGCGAACAGGCCGGACACCAGGTAGCGCGGCCGTGGTTTCAGCGAGACCAGCCACAGCACCACGAACATCACCACGCCTTCGAGCAGCATTTCGTACAACTGCGAGGGATGCCGCGGCAGCCGGTCCGGCGCCTGCGGGAAGATCATTGCCCACGACACGTCGCTGGGCTTGCCCCACAACTCGCCGTTGATGAAGTTGCCCAGCCGGCCCAGGCCCAGCCCGATCGGCACCAGTGGCGCCACGAAGTCGATGGTGTCGAAGAAGTGCAGCTTCTGCCGGCGCGACCACCACCAGCCCGCCGCCAGCACGCCGAGCAGGCCGCCGTGGAAGCTCATGCCGCCGTCCCACACCTTGAAGAGGGTTTGCGGCGCAGTCCAGATCCAGCTGATGTCGGCGTAGAACAGCATGTACCACACGCGTCCGCCCACGATCACGCCCAGCATGCCGTAGAACAGCAGGTCGCCCAGCGCATCGCGGCTGACCGGCAAGCGGCCGCGCCGACGCCGGTATTCACCCAGCACGGCGACGAAGAAAAAGCCGAGCAGGTACATCAGGCCGTACCAGTGCACCTGGATCGGGCCGAGCTGGAAAGCGACGGGATTGAAATCGACGACGTAAGGCTGGGACATGGCGAGCGCGCTGACGGATAAAGGCCAAGTGTAGCGGGACGCTGGAGCGGGCGGCGGCGGCACCTCTTCCGCCCGGGCTTTCGCAGGAACTAGAATCCTCCCTCGATACCGTCACATCGTCCGCACTGGGGAGTCCGGACGAGGGTAGCGCTGCTAGTTTGCCAGGGATGTCCGCATCCAGCCGTACCGTCTTGCTCCAGACGGCCGGACTTGTCGCATGGAGCTTCAGGGGAGAAAACCGATGTCGTACCGTCTTGCGCGGACCATGCTGTCCGCGGCCTGCCTGCTGTTGCCCGCTGCCGCCGTAGCCGCCGATCTGGTGCCGGTGGAGGATTTCGCGCGCCACGCGCAACTCTCCATGCCGCGGCTTTCACCGGACGGCAGGCACCTCGCCGTCAACATGAACGATACCGACGGCAACTCGCATGCGCTGGTCGTCTACGACGTGACCGACATGAGCAGGCCGGTCAGCCTGCTGCGCCTGCCCAAGTACGAGCTGGCCGTCGGCATCACCTGGGTCAGCAACACCCGGCTGGTGGTGGAAAAAGGCAAGCAGATGGGCTCGATCGACAAGCCCGCCGCGACCGGCGAAGTGATCGCCACCGATTTCGACGGCAAGAACCAGGACTATCTTTACGGCTTCGAAAGCAAGTTCGGCTCGCGTGCCGGCACACGCGGCACCGACCGCGGCTGGGGCTTCCTGGCCGGGCTGCCGACGCCGACCAACGGCCGCTTCTACATGACCACGTACGGCTGGGAAAGCCAGGACTACAGCACCCTGTACGACGTCGACGCGGGCAAGAACACGCGCCGCCTGATCGGCCAGATCAAGATGAGCGGACTGGACTTCATGGTTGGCGCGGACGGCAAGGCCCACTACGCCTATGGCCGTAACGACAACTGGGACTACGTGGTCTACCACCAGCAGGCTGGCGGCTGGACGCCGATGGCTGCCGCCCGGATCGGCAGCAGCTTCACCCCGATCGACTCCACGCCCGACGGGCAGCGCGTCTACGCCCGCTACAACGCCGGCGGCGGCCCGACCTCGCTGGTCGAACAGGACGAGGACGGCGGCAACCGCAAGGTGCTCGCCAGCGACGGTTTCAGCAGCATCGGCAGCATCGAGTGGACGGCGCTGCCGCGCCAGCCGTTCGCCACCGTACCGGCCACCGGCATGCCGCAGACCAGCTACATCGACGCGAACACTCCCACGGCCAAACTGCACCGCGCGCTGAGCCAGAAATTCGCCGGCCATGTCCAGTTCGTCGACTTCAGCGAGGATGGCAGCAAGCTGCTGTTCTGGGTCGGCAGCGATCGCGACCCGGGCACCTACTACCTGATCGACACGCACAACTACAAGGTGAGCAAGCTGTTCGCCGAGGAGCCGTGGATCGACCCGGCGAAGATGGCCGAGCGACGTCCCCTGCACTTCAAGGCCAGCGACGGCATGGAACTGGAGGCGATCCTCACGATCCCCCGGGGCGTTGCCGGCAACAACCTGCCCATGGTGCTGCTGCCGCACGGCGGCCCGATCGACGTGCAGGACACCTGGTACTACGACGACGACGCGCAGTTCCTGGCCAGCCGCGGCTATCTGGTGCTGCAGGTGAACTACCGCGGCTCCAGCGGTCGCGGCGTCGGTTTCCAGGAAGCCGGCTACCTGAAGTGGGGTACCCGCATCCAGCAGGACCTGATCGACGGCGTGAAGTGGGCCATCGCGGAAAACTATGCCGACCCGAAGCGCGTCTGCGTCTACGGCGGCAGCTTCGGCGGCTACTCGGCCATGATGACCACGATCCGCGCACCGGGCATGTTCAAGTGCGCGGTGGGCTACGCCGGCATCTACGACCTGAAGATGATGTACAGCAAAGGCGACATCCGCGAAAGCAAGTCCGGCCGCAACTACCTGAACATGGTCATCGGCAAGGACGACGCCGATCTCGATGCGAACTCGCCCGACAAGCTGGTCGACAAGATCGACGTGCCGGTGCTGCTGATCCACGGTGAAGACGACAAACGTGCACCGTTCGCGCAGGCCAAGGCGATGCGCGCTGCACTCGACGCCGCGCACAAGCCGTACGAATGGCTGAGCAAGCCGGGCGAAGGCCACGGTTTCTACAGCGAAGAGAACAACATCGAGTTCTACAACCGGCTGCAGGCCTTCCTCACCAAGCACATCGGGCCGGGCGCCAGCGCACGCTGACTCCGCCAACGGTAGGCCACTCCCGGAAGGCGCTTCGGCGCCTTCCTTTTTTGCGAGTGCATGGGGCGTGCTTGTGATGGACCGTCAGCCCACCCGTGAAGCACCGCAGCTCAGAGCAGCACCGGTCGGTCCGGCAGCTCGTCGGGATTGGCCTTGCCGTCGCCGGGGAAATGCCGTTCCAGCAAGGCGTTGGCGGCGGCAATGCCGTCGAGACTGCCGCTGCGCCATTGTCCGGCGGCATAGCTTTCGCGCATGCGGGCGCAGAGGTTCGCCCATTCGTGCGTCGACGCCTTCGCCGCGATGCCGCGGTCGGCGACGATCTCGATGCGGTGCTCGGCCATCAGCACGTAAAACAGCACGCCGCTGTTGAGTTCGGTGTCCCACACGCGCAACTGGGCAAACACCTGGCGCGCGCGGGTCGCGGCATCGAGGCCCTCCAGCACGGCCAGCGGCGCCAGCCGCGATTCCACCGCGAAGCGGATCTCGCCCAGGTGGGTGCGCTCGCCGGCGGCGATCGCCGCGGCCATCTCGTCCAGCAATGCGGGCGGAAAACGCCGCGACAGCTGGAACCAGCTGCCGCAAAGATTCGCCCACAGTCGCCGCATGCGCGCCATCACCAGCTCCCCGAAGAACCGCCACCGCCGAAGCTGCCGCCACCGCCGCTGAAGCCGCCACCGCCGAAACTTCCGCCGCCACCCCAACCACCACCACCGAAACCACCCCAGCCGCCGCCACCGATCGAACGGCCGGCACCGCCGGGCAGCAGCATCAGCACGCCGCCGACCAGCGCGCCGAGGATGCCGGCGCCCATCGAGATCAGCAGCCACAGCAGGCCGCCGACCAGCACGGCGCCCAGCGGCGTGCGCAGCCAGCGGCTGGTGCGGCCGAAAATGCCGCGCAGGAACAGCGCCACGAACACGGCGATCATCAGGCCGCCCTGCAGATCGAGGCCGGGGCGGTCGCGCTCGGGAGCGCCTTGCACCGGCGGCGGCAGCGGCTCGCCGTCGATCAGCTGGGTCAGCGCGCCAACCGCGTCGCTGATGCCACCGAAGTAGTCGTTGCCGCGGAACTTCGGCGCGATGTATTCGCGGATGATGCGTGCGGTGGCGGCGTCGGGGATCGCGCCTTCCAGGCCGTAGCCCACCTCGATGCGCACGCGGCGGTCGTCCTTCGCCACCAGCAGCAGCACGCCGTCGTCGGTGCCCTTGCGGCCCACCTTGTTCGCCTCGGCCACCGCCAGCGAGTAGCCCTCGATGTCCTGCTCGCCGGTGCTGCCGACCATCAGCACTACCAGTTGCGCGCCCTTGGCTTTTTCCAGCGCCACCAGCTGCGCGTCGAGCTGGTCGACCTGTGGCGCGCTCAGCGTGCCGGTGAGGTCGGTGACGTGCCGCGCCAGTTTCGGCACGGCGTCGGCCGCCAGCAGCAAGGCCGGCAGCAGCAGCGCCAGCAGCAGCCAGCGGCGCGGGAGGCGCCCGGGCATCATCAACGCGTCGCGGCAGGCGCCGGCGTGCTGGTGCCGAAATCCAC
The DNA here is from genome assembly GCF_018101315.1 of Rhodanobacter sp. B2A1Ga4. NCBI lineage: Bacteria > Pseudomonadati > Pseudomonadota > Gammaproteobacteria > Lysobacterales > Rhodanobacteraceae > Rhodanobacter > Rhodanobacter sp. B2A1Ga4. Next base: position 1,555,253 of record NZ_JADBJR010000001.1, read on the forward strand.
CTTCGGCGCGGTGGAGATCGCCTGCTCGTTCTCGACCGAGAAATTCGGCTTGACCTGGTAGCCGAAGATCTTCGCGGTCAGGTTGTTCGGGAAGGTGCGGATCATCCCGTTGTACGCCTGCACCGCTTGCACGTAGCGGTTGCGCGCCACGGTGACGCGGTTCTCGGTACCTTCCAGCTGCGCCTGCAGGTTCTGGAACAGGCCGTCGGCCTTCAGTTGCGGATAGTTCTCGCTGACCACCATCAGCCGCGACAGCGCACTGCCCAGCTCGCCCTGCGCGGCCTGGAATTGCTTGAGCTTCTGCGGATCGTTCAGCGAATCGGCATTGACCTGCAGGCTGCCGACCTTGGCGCGAGCTTGGGTCACCTCGACGAAAACCTTCTCCTCGTGCTGGGCGTAGCCCTTGACCGTGTTGACCAGGTTAGGCACCAGGTCGGCACGGCGCTGGTACTGGTTCAGCACTTCGGACCAGGCTGCCTTGACCGCCTCGTCCTGCTTCTGGATGGCGTTGTAGCCGCAGCCGCTCAGGCCGAAGGCCAGCAGCAACAGCACGAGATGGCGCAGAAGTTTCATGGAGTCGCTCCGATCCGGTGGAAGGCCATTCCATCATCCCATGCTGCTTGCCGCAATCGTGTCAGCACAGGGTGAACGCACGCGCTAACCGAACAGGCGCGGCCCGAGGATCAACACCCAGCTCAGCACCACCAGCACCAGCAGCACGAATACCGCCGCCGAGCCCATGTCCTTGGCGCGCCCGGCCAGCTCGTTGAATTCCGGGCTGACCTTGTCGACCACGGCCTCGATCGCCGAATTCAGCAGCTCGGCCGACAGCACCAGCATCGGCGCCAGGATCAGCACGAATTTCTCCACTCCGCCGTGGCCCAGCCACAGGCCGAGCGGGATCAGCACCACCGCCAGGCAGGCTTCCAGCCGGAACGAGGCCTCGTGCCGCCAGCCGGCGCGCAGCCCCTTCATCGACCACAGGAACGCGTTCCAGACCTGCTTCGGGCCGCGGAAACCTTCGGCGGCCATCAGCGGCGGTACCCGGTCGGCCGCAAACACCTCGGCGATGTCGATGCAATGGTGGACATGAACGGCAAGACTCCCCTGGAACGGGCCGGTTCGGACGGCCGATGATGCCACAAGCGCCGGCAGCGGACGCCCGTCGCGGGCCCGCTGTCATGCCGCAGTGCAGCTACACCGTGATGGCGAATGGGTTACGCTTCGTCGGTTGTGGCCCATTCAGGGGCCGCACGGCAATGGCGCGTGCCCGCACGTCGCCACGGTTTTGAATCTCGCACGGAAAACCTATGGCAACCCAGAACCCGCCCGTCTCGCAGACGCGGTCATTCAGCACCGTCTTCCTGATCGAAATGTGGGAGCGCTTCGGCTTCTACGGCATGCAGGTGCTGATGGTCACCTACATGGTGAAGAAGCTCGGCTTCGTCGACAGCAAGGCCAACCTGATCTGGGGCGCCGCCGCGGCGCTGATCTACGCCACGCCGGCCATCGGCGGCTGGGTCGGCGACAAGCTGATCGGCACCCGCCGCACCATGCTGCTCGGCGCGGTGGTGCTGACGCTGGGCTACGCGATGCTGTGGATTCCCACCAACAACGCCTACTTCCTGTACGTCGCGCTCGGCGTGATCATCGTCGGCAACGGCTTCTTCAAGCCGAACGCCGGCAACCTGGTGCGCAAGATCTACGAAGGCGACGACACCAAGATCGACAGCGCCTTCACCATCTACTACATGGCGGTGAACATCGGCTCGACCATTTCGATGCTGCTGACCCCGTGGATCCGTGACTACGTGGGCGCGAAATACGGTGACGCCTGGGGCTGGCATACCGCGTTCGGCGTCTGCGCGATCGGCCTGATCCTCGGCCTGATCAACTACACGCTGATGCAGCGGACGCTGGCGCACATCGGCTCGCCGGCCGATGACAAGCCGGTGGACGTCAAGCGCCTCGGCATGGTGTTGCTGGCCGCGATCGGCATGGTGTTCGTCTCCGCCTTCATCCTGCAGGACCAGACCGTCGCCAAATGGTGCGTGTACGCCGCCGGCGTGGTGATCCTGGGTATCTTCGTCCACCTGATCCGCAGCAGCGAGCCGCACGAGCGCGCCGGCCTGGTCGCCGCGCTGGTGCTGACCGCGCAGACGATCTTCTTCTTCATCTTCTACCAGCAGATGTCGACCTCGCTGAACCTGTTCGCGCAGCGCAACGTCGACCTCTCGTTCGACCTGTTCGGCCTGCACCTGTTCAACTGGATCCCCGAGCAGTTCCAGTCGCTCAACGCGATCTGGATCGTGCTGCTGAGCCCGGTGCTGGTGTTCCTCTACAACACCATGGGCAAGGTCGGCAAAAACCCCTCGGTGGCGGCCAAGTTCGCCTGGGGCTTCGCGGCGGTGGCGATCGGCTTCTTCATCTACGGCGTCGGCGCCCGCTTCGCGGTGAACGGCCAGGTCTCGTCGTGGATCATGGTATGGGGCTACGGCCTGTACTCGCTGGGCGAGCTGCTGGTGTCGGGCCTGGGCCTGGCGATGATCGCGCGCTACGTGCCGGCCCGCATGGGCGGCTTCATGATGGGCGCCTACTACGTGGCCTCGGGCATCTCGCAGTACCTGGGCAGCGTGGTGGCGAACTTCGCCAGCATCCCGACCGACATCAAGGATCCGCTGGTGTCGCTGCCGGTCTATACCGCGCTGTTCAACAAGCTCGGCTTCGCCGGCGTCGCCTGCACGGTGATCGCGCTGGCAATGCTGCCGCTGATGAAGAAGCTGTCGAGCAGCCACTCCGACTCCGTCGCCAACAACCCGCTGCCGGCCGTGCGCAGCGAGGAATTCAACACGCCGTCGTGACCCGACCGGGCCGCCGCGCGGCGGCCCGGCAAGTCTGGATACCACCATGCCGCACCGGCACTCCCAACGCATCGGTCCGTTCGCGCTGACGCGCTCGCTCGCCTGGCTGCGGATCTGCGCCATCGCGGGCCAGAGCACCGCCGTGCTGGTGTGCGCCTGGGGAATGCACCTGGGCATTCCGCTGCTGCCGCTGCTGCTCGGCATCGGGCTGCTCGGGGTGTTCTCGGTGTTCGCCGCATGGCGGCTGACCCAGCCGTGGCCGCTGCGCGAGTGGGAGGCGGTCGGCCACATCGCCTTCGACACGCTGGTGCTCGGCTACCTGCTGTACTTCACCGGCGGCGCCAGCAACCCGTTCATCACCCTGCTGCTGGTGCCGATCGCGCTCAGCGCGGCGGCGCTGTCGGGTCGGGCGGTGCTGGCGGTGGCCGCGCTGGCCGGTGTCGCCTATGTGATCCTGCTGTACTCGTACGTGCCGCTGCCGCTGCCGATGCCCGCCGGTTCGCCCAGCCGCTTCACGCTGCACGTGGTCGGCATGGGCGTGAACTTCGTGATCATGGCGCTGCTGCTGAGTTTCTTCATCAGCCGGCTGGCCCGTGTACTGCGGCTGCAACAGCTCGAGGTGCAGCGGGTGCGCGAGCGCGCGCTGCGCGACGAGGGCATCCTGGCGATCGCCACCCAAGCCGCCGGCGCCGCGCACGAACTCAACACGCCGCTGTCGACCATGCGCACCCTGCTGCCCGAACTGCGCCGCGAGCACGCCGGCGATGCGACGCTGGCCGAAGACCTGGCGCTGCTGGAAGGCCAGGTCGACCGCTGCCGCACGATCCTGCGCGAGATGGTCGCCTTCGGCAAGGCGCAACTGTCGCAGGAGCCGGAACGGCTCACAGTGGCTGCCTTCATCCACGGCTGCCTGGAACGCTTCCAGCTGCTGCGGCCCGAGGCGGAACTGGCCACGACGCTGGACGAGGACATCGTGCATACCGTGTTGCGCACTCCGCCGGGCCTGCGCCATGCGCTGCTCAACCTCCTCAACAACGCCGCCGACGCCTCGGCCGCCAATCACTCGCACGCGGTGGCACTGCAGGTCTCGCGCGACGGCGACTGGCTGCAGCTGAACGTGCGCGACCATGGCCCGGGTTTCGCCACCGACAGCGAACTCACCCTGCTCGGCTACTCGCAGAAGCAGACCGGGCTGGGCATCGGCCTGGCCCTGGCCGAAGCCACCGCCGAACGGCTCAACGGCGAACTGATCGCGCGCAATGCCGAACACGGCGCCGAAGTGTGCCTGCGCCTGCCGTTGGCGGTGATCGCCGAAAAATAGCCCGCCGGACGTGCAAGTGTCGCCGCTTCCGGCAAGAATGGGCGCCTGATCCACTTTCAGGGAACATAGCCGATGACCGAGTTGCCCCATGCCGTCACGGCGCGCCCGCTGCTGCTGGTCGACGACGACACCACCTTCCTGCGCGTGCTGGCGCGTGCGCTCGGCTCGCGCGGTTTCGAGGTGATCACCGCCAGCACCTTCGACGAGGCGCGTGCGCTGACGCGCCGGCACAACCCGCGCTACTGCGTGCTCGACTTGAAACTGGGCGAGGAGAACGGCCTGCGCCTGATCCCCGAGCTGCACACCCTGGTGCCGGACCTGCGCGTACTGCTGCTGACCGGCTACGCCTCGATTGCCACCGCGGTGGAGGCGATCAAGCGCGGCGCCCACGATTACCTGGCCAAGCCGGTCGACGCCGACGCCGTGGTGCGCGCCCTGCTCGACGGCGACAACGAGATCGACGACAACGACCTGCCGGACGCTCCCGAACAACCACTGGCACTGCGCCGGCTGGAGTGGGAGCACATCCAGCGCGTGCTCACCGAATGCGACGGCAACATTTCCGAGACCGCCCGCCGCCTCGGCATGCACCGCCGCACGCTGCAGCGCAAATTGAGCAAGCACCCGGTACGCGAACGCCCCGACCGCGAAGAGTGAGCTGGCGCCACGTATAGAAGCGCATCCCGGATCGGGCACCTTTTGGCGTGTCCGCGCATCCCATCGGCGACCCCCGCTGCGACAACGCGCCATCTGTCGTGCGCACGGCAGCGGACTATCCTTGCAACCCTAGATCCCCATCCAGAGTGTCGTCTTGAACACCCTACCGCTCGGCCTTTGTGCAGTCGCACTCGCCGTGTCCGCCAGCCCGCTGCTGGCCGCCGATGAACCCGCCCCCGCCACCACCACGCTCGCCCCGGTCTCGGTGCATGCCAGCGACACCATGGTGATGGAAACGCCCAGCGTGCAGGTGCGCATCCGGCGGCAGAAACTGCAGCAGCAGAACCTCACCGAAAGCGCCGACGCACTGAAGTACGCGCCGAACATGCAAGTGCGCAAGCGCTACATCGGCGATCCCAACGCGGTGGTCAGCGGCCGCAACGCCGGCACCCTGCAGAGCGCGCGCAGCCTGGTCTACGCCGACGGCCTGCTGCTCTCCAACCTGATGACCAACGGCTGGGACGGCGCGCCGCGCTGGGGCATGGTGGCGCCCGAGGAAATCGGTGCGGTCGACATCCTGTACGGCCCCTATTCCGCGCTGTATCCGGGCAACTCGCTGGGCAGCACCGTGCTGATCCACACCGTGCTGCCGCAGCAGTTCACCGCCAGCGCGAGCACCCAGTTCTTCAGCCAGGACTACCATGATGCGTATGGCGCCGGCGGCCACTACAGCGGCCACCAGGCCGCCGCCACGCTGGGCGACAAGCAGGGGCGCTTCAGCTGGCTGCTGGAACTCAGCCGGCTCAACAACCATGGTCAGCCGATGCAGTACGCCACCGCCAAGGCCGGCGGTAATGCGGCCGCCGCGGTGCCGGTCAGCGGTGCCGTGCTGGACCACAACCCGAACGGCTCGCCGCGACTGGTGTACGGCGCCAACAGCATCGAACACACGGTGCAGGACCAGGCCAAGCTGAAGGTCGGCGTGGATATCACCGATCACGTCGCCGCGCTGTTCACCGTGGGCTGGTGGCACAACCGCGCCGAGGACCGTACCCGCAGCCTGATCCGCGATGCCGGCGGCCACCCGGTCGCCGCCGGCACGATCAGCGCCGCCGGGCAGACCTGGACGCTGCCCGCCAGCGGCCTGGCACCCTCCTCGGCCAGCGACACCCACCTGCTGTACGGCGTCGAGCTGAACGGCCACCTCGACAACGGCTGGCGCTGGACCGCGGTGGCCAGCCATTACGACTTCCTGCGCTCGCAGGCGGCCACGGCCAACCTGGCCGAACCCGGCAGGCCCAGCGGCGGACCCGGCACGATCGCCGACAAGGCCGGCTCCGGCTGGGACACGCTCGACCTGCGCAGTTCCGGACCGCTCGGCGAGCGCCACATGCTCTACGCCGGCATGCACGGCGACCGCTACGTGCTGGACAGCCGCGTGCGCAACGCCAGCAGCTGGCTCGGCGATGCCGACGGCGCGCAGATCAGCGGGTTCGCCGGCCGCACGCAGACCCGCGCGCTGTACCTGCAGGACGTGTGGAGCTTCGCCGACGCCTGGGCGCTCACCCTCGGCGGCCGGCTGGAACAATGGCGCGCCTACGGCGGCCTGCGCGCGAACGCATTCGACACCCTGCGCTACGCCGATCGCCGGCGCACCGACTTCTCGCCCAAGGCGGCGCTGAGCTGGGATCTCGCTGACGACTGGGAACTGCGCCTGGCCTACGGCAAGGCCGTGCGTTACCCGACCGTGACCGAGTTGTTCCAGGGCAGCCTGTCGGCCAACGCGATCGTCAACAACGACCCTGCGCTGAAGCCCGAGACCGACGAGTCCACCGACCTCACCCTGACCCGCCACCTGGAGCACGGCCACTGGCGCGTCTCGCTGTACCAGGATCGCATCGCCAACTCGCTGTACTCGCAGACCGACATCACCGTCACCCCTACCGTTACCAGCGTGCAGAACATCGACAGGATGCGCAGCCGCGGCATCGAGGGCGAGCTCGGCCTCACCGACCTCTGGCTGGACGGCCTCGACCTGCAGGCCAGCCTCGCCCTCAATGACGCGAAGACGCTGCAGGATCACCAGTACCCGCTGGCCAACGGCAAGACCTTCCCGCGCATGCCGAAAGTCCGCGCCAGCGTGTTCGCCGATTACCGTTTCGCACCGCAGTGGGACGCCTCGCTCGGCATCCGCCACTCCGGCCGCCAGTACGGCACGCTGGACAACAGCGACTACATGGATACTTACGGCGCGGTCAGCCGCTTCACCGTGGCCGACGCGAAACTGCGCTGGAAGTTCGCACCGGGCTGGACCGCCGCGCTCGGCGTCGACAACCTCACCAACGAGCAGTACTGGGTCTACCATCCCTACGCCGGCCGCACTTGGTTCGGCGAACTGCGCTGGGAGTTGTGAAAAGCTGCCAAGCCCTGCGCGCACTACTCCCTCCCCTGCTCGCAGGGGAGGGCTGGGGTGGGGTCGCTCTTGATCGCAAAGTCAAAAGCTTCACCCCCTCCCAACCTCCCCCTGCCTGCAGGGGGAGGAGCGAAGCCCGAGGAACACTCATGCGCCACCTGCTGTTTACCCTGTTCTGCCTGCTGTCACCCGCGCTGCTGGCGCACGACGGCATGCGCATGGAAATGCCGAAAGGCCCCGAGCTGGGCGCCAGCGCGGCGTTCGACAGCCACGGCCGGCTGTGGCTGGTGGATGCGGCGGATGGTCACGTGCGGTTGCGCCATTCCGACGACGACGGCCGCACGCTGAGCGCACCGGTCGAGGTGAACGCCACGGCCGAACGCATCTACGCCGAGGGCGAGAACCGCCCGAAGATCGCGTTCGGGCCACACGACGAAATCTACGTGAGCTGGTCGCAGCCGCGCGCCGCACCGTGGACCGGCTTCGTACGTTTCGCCCGCTCGACCGATCGTGGCGAACACTTCAGCGAGCCGCTGACCGTGCATCACGACCGCGCCGAAATCACCCACCGCTTCGACGCGCTGGCGGTCGACGGCAAGGGCCGCATCGTGATCGCCTGGATCGACAAGCGCGACCTGATCGCGGTCACCGCCGCCGGCAAGCCGTACCTGGGCGCCGCGATCTACTACAGCTGGTCGGACGACGGCGGCAAGAGCTTCGTGCCCGAGCGCAAGCTGGTCGACCAGAGCTGCGAATGCTGCCGCATCGCGCTGGCGCGCATGCCCGATGGCGAAGTCGCCGCGTTCTTCCGCGGCATCTACGGCGACAACATCCGCGACCACGCGTATGCCGTGTTGCGTACGGACGGCCAGGCCAGCCGGGTCGCGCGCGCCACCTTCAGCGACTGGCAGATCGCCGGCTGCCCGCACCACGGGCCCGGCCTGGCGATCGGCACCGACGGCATCCGCCACGCCGTGTGGTACGAGGCGAAGGGCCAGCCCACGATCCGGTACGGCCAGCTCGATCCCGGCCATGCACCGAAACATGCGCTGGCGATCGCCGGTAGCGGCGCCAGCCACGCCGACGTGGCCGTGCACGGGCGCACCGTGTGGGTGGTGTGGAACCAGGTCGGTGCCGACGGCTACACGCTGATGCTGCGCCGCTCGACCGACGATGGCGCACACTTCGACGCGCCCCGCGACATCTCCCATAGCAGCGGTGCGGTGGGTTCGCCGCAGCTGCTGCTGAAACAGGGCCGTGCGTTCGTGGCCTGGAACACCGCCGCCGGCTTCCGCCTGGTCGAGGTACCACGATGAAGCGCCTGCTGCTCGCTTTCGCCCTGTGGCTGCCGGCGCTGGCCTGTGCCGGCACGCTGCAGCCGCTGGCCGCCACCGATGTTGCCGCCCTGCTGCAGCCGCCGGCGCACGGCACGCGCATCCTCGCGCTGTGGTCGCTCGACTGCGCCTACTGCGAGCCGAACCTCGAAGCGCTCGCGACATTGCAGCGTGCCCATCCGCACGAGCTTGAACTGGTCACCGTGACGACCGACAGCATTGCGTTGCGCACGGCGATCGAGGCGCGCCTGCACAGCATGAAGATGGATGTCTATCCCGCGCGCGCCTACGCCGAGGCCTCACCCGAACGCACCAACTTCCTGCTCGACCCGAACTGGGGCGGCGAGACACCGCGGGTGCTGGTGATCCGCGCCGACGGCAGCCGCCTGGGCATCAGCGGCGCGCTGACGCCGGCGCAGCTGCACAAAATTTTGTAGGCGGACAGCGCCCGCCGCCTTGCCCCGCCGCCGTGCAGCCCTCAGGGCTGCGCGACGCTGTCGGCCGGCGCCGGCAGCTCGGCGGTGCCGTCGTCCTCGTCGCCGTAGAGCGCCACGTGCGGCACGCCGTCGGCGCCGATCCAGCCGCGGTACATGCCGTCGGTGTTGAACGGGATCGAGATATGGCCTTGCGCGTCCAGCGCGATCGCACCGCCGTTGCCCCCCATCGAGGGGATTTCCTGGTTGATCACCTCGGCGGCGGCACGCTTCAGCGGCACGCGCATCTGGGTCACCTTCATGCAGATTTCGTGCGCGGCCACGGTGCGGATGTAGAACTCGCCCCAGCCGGTGCCGGAGACCGCGCAGCCGCTATTGGCATAGGTGCCGGCACCAATGATCGGCGAATCGCCGATGCGGCCCCAGCGCTTGTCGGTCATCCCGCCGGTGGATGTCCCGGCGGCAAGGCGGCCCTGTGCGTCCAGCGCCACCGCGCCAACCGTACCGAAGTGTTTGGCCGTCTCGACGTCCGCATGTGGCTGCTTCGCGGCGTCTTCCTTCAGCGCCTTCTGCAGTTGCTGCCAGCGTGCTTCGGTGCGGAAGTACGAGGGATCGACCAGGGTGATGCCCTGCTCCTTCGCGAAGGCCTCGGCACCGGCGCCGGACAGCATCACGTGTGGCGAATGTTCCATCACCGCGCGCGCCAACAGGATCGGGTTCTTTACCCGCTGCACCCCGGCCACCGCGCCAGCACGCAGCGTGTTGCCGTCCATGATCGCCGCATCCAGCTCGTTGGTGCCGTCATGGGTGAACACCGCACCCTTGCCGGCATTGAAATTCGGATCGTCCTCGAGCACGGTGATCGCCGCAGCCACCGCATCCAGCGCTGGCTTGCCCGCCTTGAGCTCGGCGTAGCCTTTCTGCAACGCCTGCGTCATCGCCGCGCGTACCGCCTGCTCCTTCGCCGGCGTCATGTCGCGCTTGATCACGCCGGCGCCGCCGTGGATCACCAGCACGGGCGAGACGGCGGCGTGGCTCATGGCTGTGATCCCGAAGGCAGCAAGGGCAAGCAACAGGTGGTGCGGTCTCACGTGGGCGTTCTCCGGACAACGGCACGAGTATACCGGTGTCCGGTTGCTCACTTGGGCGCGAAGCGTACCCGCTCGCCGTCCAGCACCAGCTTCATGCCGGCAAGGTCGGCCACCCGCTGCAATGCCGTGCCCGCAGGCATCTCGTTGAACGACAGCGTGACCGGGGCAGCAACCAGCGCGTCCGGGTTGACGAGCGTCCAGCCCGCCTTTGCCGCTATCGATTCCGCCACGGCACGCGCCGTGCCGTTGGTGACGTGCTCGGTGACCTTGACCGGGGAAGCTTCGGCAATCGCTCGCGCCGGACAGCCGGCCTGCGGCGTGACGTCGATGGCGTATGCATGTATTCCGTCGACTCCGGTACCTTCGGCGTGCAACTTCTGGCCGAGCGTGCCAAGCAGTTGACTGCGCGCAAGCGGTGAGGCGCCTGTGTTGCCCACGGCAAGGTCGATACGCACCTGTCGGTCGCCAACAGCAACGGGGGTCGCCTGCACCATCAAGCTGCCCACGTTCGCCACTGCTGTCTTGCCCGGTGCCACGCACAACGCAAGCGCCACGCTCTGGGCCTCACCCTTGTGACCATCATCAGTCGACAGCTCGACCTGCATGTCCAGCTGGTACTCCGGACCCCGGACCTTCCAGGCCGCATGATCCGCCTGGACCTTCCAGGCCATGCGCTCTGCTTGCGGCGCACTGGCGGCATAAACCGAACCGGCCACGGCAATGGCGAGTGCAAAGCCGGCGATTGTTCCGACGTTCCGGCGCAGGCGATTTGGCGAAGGCAGTTTCAACATGGCAATACGCTCCGTGAGTGGATGACGGGGGGACCAGGTGCACCCCACCGGCAGCGCGAACGCGGCCGACTGGGTCTTCAGCATCGCGTTCGCATAACTGCGCCGCTGCTCACCGTGTTCGCGCAGCACGGCGGCGTCGCAGGCCAGTTCCTGGTCGTGGCGAAGTGCGGCAAGCGCCCACCAGGCCAGCGGATGAAACCAGAACAGCGCGACCGCCACCTGCGCGAACAGGCACCACCAGCCATCATGGCGGCGCGCATGCGCGGTCTCGTGAGCGAGGATCAGCGCGCGTTCGTTGACGTCGTAGCGCTGCTCGAAGTCTGCCGGCAACACGATGTGCGTGCGCCAGGCGCCGACCAGCGCCGGGCCGACATCCGTACCGACGGCACGCAACACGGGCCAGCGCGACGAGGAGACATTCACGGCGGTGGCTCCGCGCAGACAGCGGCGGTAGCGCTGCTGCACAAGCGCGGCCAGCAACAGACTGCACACGCTGCCGGTGACCCAGGCGAGCACGGCAAGGACGCGCCAGTCGATGGCACCGGATTGGACCCCGTACCCCGGCAATGCGGCCGCCGCCGAGGCGATCGCGATCACCACCGGCGACAACACCACGACCGGTGCTTCAGCCACATGCGGCAACTGGCTGGCCAGCATCGCCAGCGGCGGCAGCAGCCACAGCTGGAACGCCCGCTCGGTGCCGAACAGTCGGCGGCATGGCCTGCGCAGCGCGGCGACCAGCAGCACCGCCGCGGTGAACGCGAGCAGCAGCAGCCAGCCGCAGCCTAGCCAGTCGATTGCGGCCAGCTCACTGCTCATCATCTAGCTCCTTCAGCAGCTTGCGCAGTTCGGCGATGTCCTTCTTCGTGAGCTTGCGCTGTTCGGAGAAGTGCGCCACCAGCGGCGCCACGCGGCCGCCGAACAGGCGGTCGAGCAGGCCCTTGCTTTCCTGCTGCACGTATTGCTCGCGCGCCAGCAGCGGCGTGTAGAGGTAACGGCGACCGTCGCGTTCGGCATGCACCGCCTTCTTGCGCAGCAGGCGGTTGAGCAGGGACTTCACCGTGCCTTCCTGCCAGCCCTGCACCGGGCCGACTTCGGCCAGGATCTCCTCGGCCGTGCGCGGCGCCTCGCGCCAGAGCACGTCCATCACTACCGCTTCGGCTTCGCTGATCGCCATGAGTCACCGTTTACATGTGTAAGTGAATTAATGTTTACACGCGTAATTGATTGCGTCAAGCACCTTTTCATGCGGAGTCGGGACTGGCCTCGCCGCGGCGCCACTACGGGATTCGAGCCGGCTGGAAGATTGCCGCAACGGCCGAATCTCGACGCGGGCCCACGAGCCTCGGACCTTGGTACAAGGTCGGTCAGGCTCAATCCGTCGTATCCTTGGCAGCTGACTCTCCCTGCAGGAAGGCACAGCAATGGACAAGGTTTATCCCAGCGCCGCGAAAGCTCTCGACGGCCTGTTGGCCGACGGCATGACCATCGCCGCCGGCGGTTTCGGCCTGTGCGGCATCCCCGAGAACCTGATCGGCGCACTGCTGGAGGCCGGCACCAAGGGCCTGACCATCGTCGGCAACAACGCCGGCGTGGATGATTTCGGCATGGGCCCGCTGCTGAAGACACACCAGGTCAAGCGCGTGTACGCGTCCTACGTGGGCGAGAACAAGGAATTCGAGCGCCAGGTGCTGGCCGGCGAACTCGAACTGCACCTGACCCCGCAGGGTACGCTGGCCGAGAAGCTGCGCGCCGGTGGCGCCGGCATCCCCGGTTTCTACACGCGCACCGCGTTCGGCACCAAGCTGGCCGAGGGCAAGGAAACCAAGGTGTTCAGCGGCAAGGAATACGTACTGGAGGAATCCATCAGCGCCGACCTGTCGATCGTCAAGGCATGGAAGGGCGACGCCCACGGCAACCTGGTGTTCCGCGAGACCGCACGCAACTTCAACCCGATGATCGCCACCTGCGGCAAGATCTGCGTGGCCGAGGTGGAACACCTGGTGCCGGTGGGTGAGCTGGACCCGAACAACATCCACGTGCCGGGCATCTACGTCGACCGCATCGTGCAGGGCGCGAAGTACGAGAAGCGCATCGAGTTCCGCACGCTCGCCGGCGTGGTCGGTGCGAAGGAAAGCCCGATCCGCGTGGCCATGGCCAAACGCGCCGCGCAGGAGCTGCAGGACGGCTTCTACGTGAACCTGGGCATTGGCATTCCCACCATGGTGGCGAACTACATCCCCGACGGCGTCAGCGTCACCCTGCAGTCGGAGAACGGCCTGCTCGGCATCGGCCCATTCCCGACCGAGGACCAGCTCGATCCCGACCTGATCAACGCCGGCAAGCAGACCATCACCACCCTGCCCGGCTCCAGCTTCTTCTCCAGCGCCGAGTCGTTCGCGATGATCCGCGGCGGCCACATCGACCTGTCGATCCTGGGCGGGCTGGAAGTCTCCGCGCACGGCGATCTGGCCAACTGGATGGTCCCGGGCAAGATGGTCAAGGGCCCGGGCGGCGCGATGGACCTGGTCAGCGGCGTCAAGCGCGTGGTGGTGCTGATGGAGCACAACGCGAAGGATGGCTCACCGAAGATCAAGGACGCCTGCGACCTGCCACTGACCGGCAAGCAGGTGGTGGACCTGATCATCACCGACCTGTGCGTGTTCGCGGTGGAGAAAGGCAAGGGCCTGACCCTGATCGAACTCAACGACGGCGTGACGCTGGACGAAGTGAAGGCGAAGACCGGCTGCGCATTCACGGTGGCGCTGCAAGCCGGTTGATGCCTGGCGCTGCGGAATCGAAAGAACCGGCGGGCCGTGCCCGCCCTACACGGCGGATTCCGCCGCTGCGTCGACCGGCAGCGGATGCGGGAAGCGGATGCGGGCGATGTTTTCCTGGCCCTGGCCCGTCTGCAGTTCCAGCGGCCAGGCAAACCGGTCGCTGATCCGCTGGGCGATGGCCAGCTCGAAACCGTGCCGGTCCGCGCTCCGCGCGCGCACCGGGCGGCCATCGCCGCCGGGCAGCTGCGGTGCGGCCCGATTGCGCACGCTGACTACGCCGGGCAGCACGCAGACCACCACGCTGCCCTGCTCGGTCTGCTGACAGGCATTGCGGATCAGCTGCCAGCACAGCACCGAGAACGCCTGCGGCGAACCCTGCAGCGCGAAGCGGGTGGGCTCCTCCAGCAGCAGCTCGATCGGGCGGCCGGCGAGCAGCTCGCGGGCGAAATCCAGTTCCTTGCGCAATGCATCGTTGACAATGAAATATTGGTCGTCGGCCGCGCTGTCGGTCTCGCGCGCAAGGATCAGCAGCGCATCCACCAGCACCTCCATCTCGCGGGCGGCGCGCTTGATCCGGCGCACCGAGCGCACGCCGAAGTCGCTGAGGCCATCCTCCTCGGCCAGCATGTCCACCGACATCTTGATCACGGTGAGCGGGCTGCGCAGCTCGTGGCTGGCGTCGCGGGTGAAATTGCGCTCGCGCTGGTTGTAGCTGGCCAGGCGCGTGGCGAAGCCGTGCAGCCCCTGCGCCAGCGAAGCCACATCGGCATCGGTACTGGCGGACCACTGGTCCAGGTTCAACGATTCCGGGTCCAGCTGCTGGCCGTCCCAGCGGTTCACCATGCGGGCCAGCGTGCGCACCGGCCGCCACTCGCGTCGCAGGGCGAGCCAGGCGAATGCGGTGGTGAGCACGATCGCCGCGATCACCACCGCGGTGTGCGCGACGTTGTAGATGCCCAGGATGCAGACGATCACCACGATCAGGAACTGCAGGGCGAACACCCACGCGACGCGCCGGCGGAAGGCACCCACCCGGAACGTGACCGCGTTGACCCTGCTATCCATTAACTGCGTGCGCCTACCTGTATGCGCGGTGATCGTTGCTCAGGCCATCTGGGGCGAAGAGGCCACTTCCGATTCGAGATCCGCGAGACGATAACCTGCCGAATGGATGGTGTGTAGCAGGGGTCGTGCGAAAGGTTTGTCGATGACCCGGCGCAGGTTGTACAGGTGCGAGCGCAGGGTGTCCGAATCGGGCAGCGTATCACCCCAGATCTCGCGTTCGATATCGCGCCGGCTGACCACTCGCGGCGACTCGCGCATCAGGATCGCCAGCAGCTTCAGGCCGATCGGCGACACGGTCAGTTCCTGGCCGTCGCGGGTCAGCCGCAAGGTGGCGGTATCCAGCGTCATGTCGCCCACGGTGAGCACCTCGGTGGAGACCTGGCGGCGGTCGCGGCGGATCAGTGCGCGCAGCCGCGCTTCCAGCTCACGCACCTCGAACGGCTTGACCAGGTAATCGTCGGCACCGGCCTCGAGCCCGGCCAGCTTGTCCTCCAGCGTGTCGCGGGCGGTCAGCATCAGCACCGGGGTGGCTTTCTTGGCTTCCCGGCGCAGCTTGCGGCAGACCTCCAGCCCGTCCAGGCCCGGCAGCATCAGGTCCAGCACCAGCACGTCGTAGCTGTTGGACACCGCCAGGTGCAGCCCGCTCACGCCGTCGGCGGCGTAATCCACCGAATAGCCACGCCGCTCCAGGAATTCGCCGATCATCTCGGCAATCTGGCGGTTGTCCTCGACCAGCAGGATCAATCCCGCCTGTTCATCATGTACGGTCATCGTCCTTACCTCCGTGGCTTCACATATGTGAAGAGATAACCGGCGCGCAAGTGACGGCCGCGTGAAAGCCGGCGATGACGGTTCAGAACCGGTTCGGTTTCAATGCAGCAACGGTCGCAACGGCTTCCATACGGTAGCCAGCACCCGCGGCTGGGCGGCAGCCACCGGATGCAGGCCGTCGTCCTGCATCAACGCGGGGTCGAGTGCAACGCCTTCGAGCAGGAACGGCACCAGGGCGACGTGGCGGCTCTGCGCCAGTTCCGCGTAGACCGCGCGCAAGCCGTCGCGGTAGCGCGGGCCGTAGTTCACCGGCAGCTCGATGCCGACCAGCAGCACGCGTAGCTTCGCTTGCTGCGCGGTGCGAATCATCGCGTCGAGGTTGTCGCGCAGCGCCGGCAGCGGCAGGCCGCGCAGGCCATCGTTGGCACCCAGCTCCAGCACCAGCACCTCGGGCCGGTACTTCGCCAGCAGCGCGGGCAGGCGGTTGCGCCCGCTCAGCGAGGTCTCGCCGCTGATGCTGGCATTGATCGCGGTCCACTTCGGCACCATCTGGTTGAGGCGCGCATCCAGCAGATGCACCCAGCCGGCCTCGACCGGGATGTTGTGCGCGGCGGACAACGAATCACCCAGCACCAGCACGGTTTTCGGCGCCGCCGCCTGGGCGCTGCCGATGCCGCACAGAAAAACCAGCCACCACAGGCATCGACGCATGAGCGATTCTTCCCGACCTCTTCTTGAAGCCTGCGATGTTAGCAAGTCGGTCAACGGCCCCGAAGGGAGACTGGAGATCCTCAGCCAGGTCAGCCTGCAGGTGCGGCCGGGCGAGAGTTTCGCCATCGTCGGTGCCTCCGGTTCCGGCAAGACCACCCTGCTCGGCCTGCTGGCCGGGCTGGACACGCCGGACAGCGGCAGCCTCATGCTGGATGGCCATGCGCTGCAGCAACTGGACGAGGAGGCGCGCGCCGACCTGCGCAGAAAACTGGTCGGCTTCGTGTTCCAGTCGTTCCACCTGCTGCCCGCGCTCACCGCCGAGGAGAACGTGATGCTGCCGCTGGAGCTGGAAGGCAGCAGCGCGGCTCGCGCGCGTGCACGCGACGCGCTCGAAGCCGTTGGCCTGGGCACGCGGCGACGGCATTATCCGGCCCAGCTGTCCGGCGGCGAGCAGCAGCGCGTGGCGATCGCCCGCGCGTTCGTGCACGGCCCGCGCGTGCTGTTCGCCGACGAGCCCACCGGCAACCTCGACCAGCGCACCGGCCACCACATCAGCGACCTGCTGTTCGCGCTGAACCGCGACCACCGCACGACCCTGGTGCTGGTCACCCACGATGCGACCCTGGCCGCACGTTGCGACCGCCGGATCGAACTGGAAGAGGGTCGCGTCGTGGCGTCCGGCGCGGACGCGCAGGCATGAAGATGCTGCTGCTCGCCCTGCGCAGCCTGCGCCGCGAATGGCGCCTGCCGGAATTGCGCACGCTGGCCGCTGCGCTGGTGCTGGCGGTGGTGGCGCTGGGCGTGGTCGCCACGCTGGCGACGCGGATCGAACGCGGCATGCTGGCCAGCGCCGCCGAACTGATCGGCGGCGACGTCGGCGTGTCGTCGCCGCAGGCCCTGCCAGAGGCGTTCGCCGACAAGGCGCGCCAGGACGGCCTGCAACTCGCCCGTACCGCCGGCTTTCCCAGCGTGGCGTTCGCGCACGAGCAGACCCAGTTGCTTGACGTGCAGGCGGTCGACCCGCATTACCCCCTGCGCGGCAAGCTGGAACTGCGCGATGCCGCCGGCCACACGCGCAACGGCCGCGCCCCGGCCGCGGGCGAGGTCTATCTCGACCACCGCGCCCTGGTCGCGCTGGGCCTCCAGGTCGGCCAGCCGCTGCAACTGGGCGGCCGCAACCTGACCATCGCCGCCGAATTGCTGCGCCAGCCCGATGGCGGCGAGCTGCTGGCGCTGGCGCCACGCGCGCTGATGAGCCTGGCCGATGCCGAACAGGCCGGCCTGCTCGGCACCGGCAGCCGCGCCCGCCATCGCCTGCTACTGGCCGGTACACCGGTCGCGGTGCAGGCCTGGCGCGACTGGGCGCAGACGACCGCGCTGCCGCAAGGCGCCCAGCTGATCACCCCGGAACAGACCCAGGAACGCATGCGCACCTCGTTCGACCGCGCCGGTGCGTTCCTGCGCCTGACCGCCCTGCTCTCGGCGCTGCTGGCCGGCATCGCGATCGCGTTGTCCGCGCAGCGCTACGCGCGGCGCAAGACCACCGAAGTGGCGTTGCTGCGCGCGCTGGGCATGTCACGTCGACGCGTGCTGGGGCTGCTGCTGGGCACGCTGGGTGCGCTCGCCGTGCCGGCGACGGCACTCGGCGTACTGCTCGCGTTGGGACTGGCGCAGCTGGCCTGGCTGCTGGCCAGCCAGCTGTTCGGCAACGTGCCGACCGTGCTGCCGCTGGCGCCGTCGTTCGCCGCCGCCGCGATGGGCACCGCCGTGCTGGTCGGCTTCGCGCTGCCGCCGCTGGCGCGGCTGGCCGAGGTCGCTCCGGTTGCCGTATTTCGCCAGAGCATGCAGCGACGCGTGCGGCGTTTCGATGCGCTGTACTTGGTTCCCGCGCTGGTGGCGCTGGGCCTGATCTGGAGCCAGAGCAGCTCGCTCACCCTGGCCGGCATCCTCGCCGCCAGCCTGCTCGGTGTGGCGCTGATCGCGGCGTTGCTGGCCGGCTTGCTGCTGTGGCTGGCCCGGCGCATTGCACCGGGCGCACACCCGGCGTTGCGGCTCGGCCTGGCTGCCTTGGCACGGCGGCCGGCACTGAGCGTGATCCAGGCCACCGCGCTCAGCTTGGGCCTGTGCGCGCTGCTGTTGCTGGCGATCGTGGCGCCGGCACTGCTGCAGGGCTGGCGTCAGGAACTGCCGGCGGATACGCCGAACTGGTTCGCGCTGAACCTGCAGGACGACCAGCGTGCCGGCTTCGAGCAGGCGCTGGCCAAGGCCGGCGGCGACCAGCTCAACATGCTGCCGCTGGCGGTGGGCAAGCTCACCGCGATCAACGGCCGCCCGATCGACCAGCTCGCCTTCGCCGACGAGCGCGCGAAGGACTGGGCCGACCGCCAGCTGCGGCTGTCCTGGTCCGCCGAGCTGCCGCCCGCGAACGAAGTGGTTGCCGGCGGCTGGCAGGGTCCGCAGCCGGCCCACGCCGAGGTATCGATCGACACCATGTGGCGCGACATGTTCGCGCTGAAGCTGGGCGACACGCTTAGCTTCGACGTGGGCGAAGGCCGCATCGACGCCAAGGTCAGCAGTATCCGCAAGGTCGACTGGAGCTCGTTCCGGGTCAACTTCTTCCTGCTGCTCGACCCGGCCCACGCCGGCGGCCTGCCGCATACCTGGCTGGCCAGCTTCCACCTGCCGCGCGGGCATGCCGCCGAACTGGCGCAGCTGTCGCGCGACTACAGCAACCTCAGCCTGGTCGATGTCGACTCGCTGCTCGACCGCGTGCGCGAGATCGTCGACCGGGTCGGCAACGCGGTGCGCTGGATTCTCGGCTTCAGCCTGCTCGCCGGTGCGCTGGTGCTGGCCGCGGCGCTCGCCGCCAGCGCAGCCGAGCGCCGCCACGAAGCCGCCTTGCTGCGCACGCTTGGGGCGCGCCGCGCACAACTGCGCGTGGCCGCCGCCTGCGAATTCGCCCTGCTCGGCCTGGTCGCCGGCCTCACCGCCGCACTCGGTGCCGCCGGCGCGGGCTGGTGGCTGGGCCAGGCAGTGTTCCACATCGAGCACTTCGTGCCGCCGCCGTGGCCGCTGCTTAGTGGTGCCGTCGGCGCCGCGCTGGTGGTGATGCTGCTGGGCCTGGCCGGTACGCGCAAGGTCAGCCGCACGCCGCCGATGCGGCTGCTGCGCGAGGGTTGAGCCGGCATCGAAGGGCGGGCTGATAAAGTACGCCGACGCCCCACCGGACTTCCCGATGATCGCAAGCCGCACACGACAGCGCCTCAGGGAGGAGTGGCTGCTGTGGCTGTTCGCAGCGCTGGCGATCGCGCTGGCGGTGCTCGATCCGCAACCGCTGGCGAGCTATCGGCACTGGCTGCAGTTGCCGACCCTGGCCGGCCTGACCGGCCTGCTGATCGCGATCCAGGGCATCCGCGACAGCGGCCTGGTGCAGCATGCGGCGGTGGCCGTGGTGGCGCGCGCGCATTCGCTGCGCAGTCTGGGCCTGTTGCTGGTGTCCGCGACGGCGCTGCTGTCGATGGTGCTGACCAACGACGTGAGCCTGTTCCTGATCGTGCCGCTGACCCTGGCGATCGGCGCCATCTCGAACCTGCCGGTGCTGCGCATGGTGGTACTGGAGGCGCTGGCGGTGAACGCGGGTTCCACCCTGAGCCCGATCGGCAACCCGCAGAACCTGCTGCTGTGGCAACACTCGCAACTGCCGTTCCTGCATTTCGCGGCGGCCATGCTGCCGGCCGCGACGGTAATGTTCGTGCTGGTGGCGGCATTCGCCTGGCTGTGGCTGCCGCGCGACCGCGTGGCGTTGAGCCCGGAACGGATCGACGGCATGGTGGCTTCGACCCGTCTCGGCGCGTGTTCGATGGCCGCGCTGCTCGGCATGGTGCTGATGATGGAATACGGCCACGCGCCGCTGGGCGCGCTGCTGTTGCTGGTGCTGTTCACGTTGCTGGCGCGGTCGAGCCTGGCGCGGATCGACTGGTTGCTGCTGCTCACCTTCGCCGCGATCTTCCTGGGTCTGGGCCACTTCGCAAACCTGCCCCTGGTGCACCAGGCGCTGGACCGGCTCGACTTCGGCCAGCCGCTGACGCTGTATGCCGGCGGCATCGTCGCCTCGCAGCTGATCAGCAACGTGCCGGCGACGGTGCTGCTGCTCGAACGCACGCCCGACGCGATCGCACTGGCGGTGGCGGTGAACGTGGGCGGCTTCGGCGTGGCGATCGGTTCGCTGGCGAACCTGATCGCGCTGCGCCTGGCGAAGCAGCCGCATGGGCTGCGGCTGCTGCACCTGGTGTCGATTCCGTTCCTGCTGGTGTGCGCGCCGTTGGTGTACCTGGTCTGGCGCTGGCTGGGCTGACGTCAATCGTCGTCGTGCGGCACGCTGACCTTGCCCCTCACGCCGGAGTGGCTGACATCGCCGCTGCCCTTGGCGCCGAGGCTGAGATCGCCACCGACGTCGCTCACCCTGAGGTCGCCGGAACCCAGCGTGTCGGCATGCACGCTGCCACCGACGTTGTGCAGCGTGACGTCGCCGGAACCGATGCTGCCGATGCGGGCGTCGCCCTTGATGCCTTCCGCCTTGAAGTCGCCGGAGCCCACTGAGCCCAGTTCCAGGCTGCCGACGTCGGTGGCATCGACGTCGCCCGAACCGACGCTGGTGCCGAACTTGCCGGACACCTGGCGCACGTGCAGGTCGCCCGAGCCCACGCTGGTCTGAAGCTGCTGCACGCCGCCGACGTCGGCGTCGCCGGAGCCCACGCGCACGGTGACCGGCAGGTTCGCCGGCAGTTGCACGGTGACGTCGAGGCTGGTGTAGGAATTGCCGCCGAACAGGTTGACACTGAAGCCGCCGCCATCGCCGATGTCGAGCAGCAGCTGGTCGCCTTCGCGTCGCTGGGTGACCTGCAGCTTGTCCAGCGCCGCCTGCTCGGAAGCGCAGGCGCGACCGTGAAGGGTGAGCTCCTTCGCATGGTCGCTGCCGGTCAGGTGCAGGTCGTAGCTGTGCACGTCGATCTGCACGCCGCGCACGCCGGCGAGGTCGAGCTGCAGATTGCGCGGCGCCTCGTACTTGCACGGGCTGGCGGCGAAGGCGGCGATCGGGGCGAGCAGCAGGGCTGCAGTGAAAAGACGGCGCATGGAACTCTCCTTGGGTGGTCGACCTGCCTGAGATGCGGCCGGTGGCTAAAGGGTTGCAAGCATGATGGAAGCATGAACGCGCCCGTCAACGTACCGCCGCCGGCCGCGTTCTCCAGTCTACCTACCGAGGAGACACACCATGCACCGCAAAACCCTGCTTGCTTCCGCGTTGGCCGTGCTGATCGCCGGATCGACCTCGTTCGCGATGGCCCAGAATACGCCGGCCCCGCCGTCGCCGGCCCCGTCCGCGATGGCCGGCAAGGACATGCGCGCGCATCACGGCGACCGCGACCACGGCATGCGCATGCACCGCTTCGACCACCGGCGCAGCGGTGTGATCGGCGACCTGCACGGCCTGGAGCGGCTGTACCTGCAGTCCGGCCGCAGCAAGGAGATGGCGTCGGTCTACAACGACGTGCTGGCGAAATCGCAGGATCCGCGCGTGCGCGACTACGTCTACCAGCGGCTGGCCCGCCTGCAGGCGCAGCCGGCCAACGTCGACCAGGCGATCGCCACGCTGCGCAAGGGGCTGGACGAGAACCTGGCCAACGAGGCGAAGATGCGTGCCGAGCGCGAGAAGATGCGCGCCGCCTGGCAGCAGCGTGCCGACAAGGCGGCGCCGGCGGCCAAGTAACTTCACGAAAGTCCGCCACGACCTGCGCGATGGCCTGGCGCCATCGTGCAGGTTCAGGGTTTGCGTTCCGCCTGCTTGGCGCGCTGCCACAGCTGTTCCTGCTCATCTAGCGTGCGCTCGCCGAATGCCGTGCCGTCAGCTGTGGCCAGCTGCTCCATCTGCCGGAAGCGTCGTTCGAATTTCGCATTGGCATGCCGCAATGCCTGCGAGAAATCGACGCCGGCATGGCGCGCCAGGTTCACCATCACGAACAGCACGTCGCCGATCTCGTCCTGCAGGCGCGCCGGGTCAGCACCGTTGGCGAACTCCGCGCGCACCTCGTCCACTTCCTCGGCCAGCTTGGCCAGCACCGGCTCGGGGCCGGGCCAGGCGAAACCGGTGGCCGCCGCGCGCTGCTGCAGCTTCTGCGCGCGCTTCCATTCCGGCAGGCCACTCGAGATGCCCGCCAGTGCGCTGGCGTCGGGCGGCTCGCCCTTGTCCGCGCGTTCGGCCGTCTTGATCGCTTCCCACGCCTGCATCTGCGCGGCCAGGTCGGCGTAGCGCGTGTCGCCGAACACGTGCGGATGGCGCCGCAGCATCTTGGCGCTGATCGCGTGGGCAACGTCGACAAAACCGAACAGGCCCTGCTCGGCCGCCATCTGCGAGTGGAACACCACCTGCAGCAGCAGGTCGCCCAGCTCGTCGCGCAGGTCGGGCCAGTCGCGGCGGTCGATCGCGTCGGCGACCTCGTAGGCCTCCTCGATGGTGTACGCGGCGATCGAGGCGAAATCCTGCTGCACGTCCCACGGACAGCCGCGCTCGGGATCGCGCAGGCGCGCCATGATCGCGAGCAGGTCGTCGAGGCTGTGCCGGGTCGGGTCGCTCATGGCGCCGGCAACCGCGTGGCCCAGTCGATCGTGAGGTCGCCGACGGCGACGAATTCGGGGTTCAGCAGCGACTCGCCGCGGTTGTAGCGGAACGGCTGGCCGGCCAGGTCGAGCACCGCGCCACCGGCCTCCTCCAGCACGCATTGCGCCGCGGCGGTGTCCCATTCGCTGGTGAGGCCGAGGCGCAGATAGACGTCCGCTTCACCACGCGCAATCAGGCAGAACTTCAATGATGAGCCCAGCGGCACCAGTTGGTAGTCGCTACCGATCAGCTGCTGCAGCACATCGCCCTGCACGCCGCCGTGCGAGCGGCTGCCGGCCACCCGCGGCGGTTGCCCCAGCGGGCGCGTGCGAAGGCGTTGCCAGGGTCCATCGGCCTGCGTCTGCAGCCAGGCGCCCTGCCCCAGCGCGGCGACATACAGCTCGCCGCTGACCGGCGCCAGCACCACGCCGAGCACGCTGCGGTGGTCGTCGACCAGCGCGATGTTGACGGTGAATTCGCCATTGCGCTTGACGAACTCGCGGGTGCCGTCCAGCGGATCGACCAGCCAGTAGCGCGACCAGTGCCGGCGCTCGGACCACGGCAAGGCCTTGGCTTCTTCCGACAGCACCGGCAGTACCGGCTCGAGCGCAGCCAGGCCGGCCATGATCACCTGCTGGGCGGCCAGGTCGGCAGCGGTCAGCGGCGACGCATCCGCCTTGGTCTGCACCGCGAAGTCACTGTGGTAGACGTCGAGGATGGCCGCACCGGCGGCGCGGGCAATCGCGCCAACCTGCCGGGCCAGCTCGGGCGGCATATTTCCGGGCGGCGTGCTCATGTGCGCTGGAAGCGCCCGGCGAGATACTCGCGGGCCATGAACAGCGCGGCGATCGAACGCCCCTCGGTCACGTCGTCGCGACCGAGCAGGGTGTGCAGTTCGGACATCTTCCACGGCACCACTTCAAGTTCTTCCGGCTCATCGCCGACCAGCTTCTCGGGATACAGGTCCTGCGCCAGCACCACGTGCGCCATGTGCGTCATGTACGACGGCGACAGTGACAGGTTGTGCAGGATCTTCAGCTTGTGCGCGCCGTAGCCGACCTCCTCCTTCAACTCGCGCTCGGCACCCTGCTCGGCGGTTTCATCCTGATCCAGCCGGCCCTTCGGCAGGCCGAGCTCGTAGCGGCCGAGCCCGCCAGCGTATTCGCGCACCAGCAGCACGGTGTCGTCATCCAGCATCGGCACGATGATCACCGCGCCCAGGCCACTGCCTTTCAATCGTTCGTAAGTGCGCCGCACGCCATTGGAGAACTCCAGGTCGAGCTGCTCGACGTGCAGGAAGTGGCTGTCGCTGACATCGCGCGTGGCGTGGACGATCGGTAGTTTGCGCATCCGGCGATTCTAACCCGCGCCGCTCAACGCCGCAGGCGCTGCAGGGCCTGCGCGTGGATCGCCGACGTGCCGGCCAGCACGCTGCGCGTGTCCAGCGTCAGCGGCGCACCATCCAGGTCGGTGAACACGCCGCCCGCCTCGCGCACGATCACCGCCAGCGCGGCGACGTCGAGGATGTTCACGTCCGACTCGATCACCAGGTCCAGGCTGCCGCGCGCCAGCAGGTGGTAGTGGCAGAAATCGCCGTAGCCGCGGATCCGGTTGCTGTCGCGGATCAGCGCGCCCAGCGCATCCCAGCGAGCGTCGCCGGTGAGCGTCCTGACGTTGCCGGTGGAGAGCGAGGCCTGCGCCATCTGCGTCGTGTCTGCCACGCGCACGCGCTCGCCGTCGAGCCACGCACCGTTGCCCGCACTGGCCCACATCGTCTCGCCGTAGACCGGTGCGCTGGACACGCCGAGCACCAGCTCGTCGCCATCCATCAGCGCGATCTGGGTGGAGAAGAACGGCGTGCGGCGCACGAAGCTCTTGGTGCCGTCGAGCGGATCGACCAGCCACAGCAGGCCGCCGCGCTCGCCGTCCAGGCCGAACTCCTCGCCATAGATCGAGGCCTGCGGCAACGCGGCCTGCAGGATCCGCCGGATCGCCTGCTCGGCCTCGCGATCAGCGATCGTCACCGGCGTGGCGTCGGACTTCAGCTCCACCTCGACGCCGCGTCGCCAGTAGTGCCTGATCACCTCGGCCGCGGCCGCGGCGGCTTCGCGTGCGGCCGCCAGGGCCGTGGTGGCGATATCCGGAGTCATGTTCGTCTCGCGTCCTTCAGTTCGTGGAGGGTGCCGGCGCGCTGCCGGCCAGCCCGCCGCGGCGCTCGACGTGCACGCTGCCGTCAGCCGCCGGCGGGCCCAGCGTAGCCAGCCAGCGGCGCAGGGCCGGGTCAGTCTGTCGGGCGCGCAGCGTCGCGTCCAGTCGCCAGCCGAGCGGGCTCAGCTGGAGCTTGCCGTCGGCATGCAACGGGCCGTGTCCGTCATCGTGCAGTTGCGCCTGGACCACCCCGCCCGTCGCGCTCGCCTGCGCCAGCAGGGTACCCAGCGCCACGTCGCCGGCGCGCGTGCGCATGAGCGCCTGCGGCCATCGCGCCTGCGCCTGCAATTGCAGCGGCCAGCCGCCCTGCAGCAGGGCGTGATCGATCGTCAGCTGCAGTTCGCCGCGCGGCTGGCCCAGCGGCGACGACGCGTAGCGATCCAGTGCGGCCAGCTGCGCGTGCGCGCTCATTCCATCCACCTCGATGCGACCATCCGGCAACCGCCGAACGGCGCCGGAAAACGCGAGCTGCGGCCCCTCGAACTGCAGCTGCAGCCGCGGCTGCCCGAGCAGGGCGCGCCGCGACAGCTGCCACTGCAGTCGCCCCAGCACCTGTCCGTCGGCAGCGACCACCGCACCGGCGCGACCGTCCCACACGCTGCCCTGCAGCTGTTGCAGTTGCAACCCGTGCAGTCGCGGCGCGAGCCACGGCAGCGCCCAGCGCGCCGGCAGGAACCACAGCAGCACGGTGGCGGCCAGCACCAGCACGCCAAGGCCGAGCAGGCTTTTTCGCAGTGACTTCAAGCGTCGATGTCCCGGATGAATGCTGCGTCGACTTGAGTGTCCGCCGCGCAACGCCGATCATAGCCGGATGAACAACCCCGCAAGCGGCAACGCCGCACTCGCCGCGCGCGACCTGCGCCACGTCTGGCATCCCTGCACGCAGATGCACGACCACGAAAGCATACCGATGGTGCCGATCGTGCGCGGCGAGGGCGCCTGGCTGATCGATGCCGACGGCAGGCGTTACCTGGACGGCATCAGTTCGTGGTGGACCAACCTGTTCGGCCACGCCAACCCGCGCCTCGCCGCCGCGCTGGCCGAGCAGGCGCACACGCTGGAGCACGTGATCTTCGCCGGCTTCACCCATGAACCGGCCATCAAGCTGGCCGAAGAGCTGGTGCGCATCACCCCGCCCGGACTCGACCGCGTGTTCTACGCCGACAACGGCTCGGCGGCGATCGAGGTGGCGCTGAAGATGAGCTTCCACTACTGGCTCAACCAGGGTCACGGCGAGAAGACCCGCTTCATCGCGCTGACCGGCAGCTACCACGGCGAGACGCTGGGCGCGCTGTCGGTGAGCGACGTGGCGCTGTATCGCAAGACCTATGCGCCGCTGCTGCTGACCCCGTTCCTGGCGCCGTCACCGGACGCGTACGAAGGCGAGCCCGGCGAGTCGGCCGAACAGACGGCCAAACGCCGCCTCGGCGAACTGCGCACGCTGCTGGAACGCCACGCGCACGAGACCTGCGCGGTGATCGTCGAACCGTTGGTGCAGTGTGCCGGCGGCATGCGCATGTACCACCCAAGCTACCTCGCCGGCCTGCGCGCGCTGTGCGACGAGTTCGCGGTGCACTTCATCGCCGACGAGATCGCGGTGGGCTTCGGCCGCACCGGCACGCTGTTCGCCTGCGAGCAAGCCGGCGTGACGCCGGATTTCATGTGCCTGTCGAAGGGGCTCACCGGCGGCACCCTGCCGCTGTCGGCGGTACTCACCCGCGAGCAGATCTACCAGGCGTTCTACGCCGAGTACAACGCCGGCAAGGCGTTCCTGCACTCGCACAGCTACACCGGCAATCCGCTGGCCTGCCGGGTGGCGCTGGAGACGCTGGCGATCTTCCGCGACGAGCCGGTACTGGAACGCAACCGCCAGTTGGCCGCCCACCTGGCCCGCCGGCTGGAACCGCTGCGCGCGCACCCACACGTCGCCGACGTGCGCCAGACCGGCATGATCGCGGCGGTCGAACTGGTCGCCGACAAGCCGAGCCGGCGGCCATATCCAGCGGCGGAACGGCGCGGCCTGCGCGTCTACCTGCATGGCCTGCAGCACGGCGTGCTGCTGCG
This sequence comes from Rhodanobacter sp. B2A1Ga4, assembly GCF_018101315.1. Classification (NCBI taxonomy): domain Bacteria; kingdom Pseudomonadati; phylum Pseudomonadota; class Gammaproteobacteria; order Lysobacterales; family Rhodanobacteraceae; genus Rhodanobacter; species Rhodanobacter sp. B2A1Ga4. The sequence continues at coordinate 1,582,409 of NZ_JADBJR010000001.1, forward strand.
TCCGCTGGGCAACGTGGTGTATTTCATGCCGCCCTACGTGGTCGACGCGTCGGACCTCGACCTGCTGGTCGACACCGCCATCGCCGGGATCGAGCGCGCCGTCGCGGACTGAACCCGCGAATTGTTCAGTGCCCGTGGACGGTGATGCGGGGGTCGAGTTTCTGCAGCGCCCGGCCCAGTTCGGGCTCGCCCGTGCGCTGCAGGTCCTGCTGGCTGTAGCTGCGCCCGTTCACCGGCAGGCAGTGCCCTTTCCTGGCCGGGATATGGCTGCCGGTTTCGCGGATGCAGTTGTGATCGTCCAGCCGGGCGGCCTGTTGCTGGCTCGATGATGCGGCGGAGGGCGGCGAACTCGGCGAATCCTGTGCCAGCAGCGTGGTGCCTGCGCCGCAGCCTGCCAGCAGCATGGCGGAAACGAAAACGAACCTGGACATGGAACCTCCGGCTCGCGGGTGCAGATGCGGCGAGCGCGCATGGGGAGTGCGATCCATGCTGATACGACGCGGCAACAGGAGCAAGCGGCGGCGCCCAGCCGTCTCGCATCCGTTCATCCGCAGGGCACCGCAGATGTGAGCCGCGCTATGCTGGGCGGCCGCCCAGACCCAGTCCGCTCCGATGCGCACGATCCGTATCCACGTCGACCAGCCGCTCGCCGTCTCCGCCGCGCTGAACCTGCCGGCGCAGGCCGCCGAACACGTGGCGCGCGTGCTGCGCATGAATCCCGGCGACCCGCTCACCCTGTTCAACGGCGACGGCCACGACTACGCCGCGGTCATCGTCGCGGTGGGCAAGCGTGAGGTGGCCGTGCGGGTCGAGTCGGAGCAGGCTTTGCGGAACGAGTCGCCACTGTCGCTGACCCTGGCCCAGGGCGTGGCGCGCGGCGAGAAGATGGACCTGATCGTGCAGAAGGCGACCGAGCTGGGCGTGGCGCGCATCGTGCCGCTGCTGACCGAACGCTCCGAAGTGAAGCTGGACGCCGCCCGCGCGGAAAAGCGACTGGCACACTGGCGTGCGGTAGTGGCCAGCGCCTGCGAGCAGAGCGGCCGCGCGCGCCTGCCCGAGATCGTCCCGGCGCTGCCGCTGGCGGCATGGCTGGCCGGCCTGGCCGATGACGGCGCGCTGCGCCTGGCGCTGCTGCCGGAAGGCGGTCGCTCGTCGCGCGACCTGCGCTTCACGGCGGCCGGAGGCCTGCTGCTGGTCGGCCCGGAAGGCGGCCTGGGCGAACGCGACGTCAGCGCGCTCACCGCCGCCGGTTTCGCGGGCCTGCGGCTGGGGCCGCGCATCCTGCGCACCGAAACGGCAGGGCTGGCCGCACTGGCGGCGTTGCAGGCGCTGCACGGCGACGGCTAGCAAGCCTGGCGGTCGCTCGCCGGCCCGCTTCAGTCGTCCGAACCCGACGACTCCATGGACTCCGCCGGCTCGGCGGCGTCGAGCAGGTCCAGCAAGGTGGTCTCGATCCATTCCAGGTCGGGGATCATCGCCACGTCGTCGCGCACCAGCACGTGCGCGCGCACGCCCGGCGGCAGCGGCTTGCCGTCGTGGGTGGGGATGATCAGCTCCGCGTTCAGCGTGGTCAGGCGTGGGAAGCCCTGGGTCAGCACGGCGATGAACGGCAGTTTCGGATTGCCGCCGAGCGCCTTCAGCACCGCCACGCGCACGCTCAGCTCGGCATCACCCTCCTCGGTGCCGGCCAGTGCGGTGAACGACACCAGCGGCACGCGCCAGCCGCGCCAGGCGATCCGGCCAAGCAGCCAGGCGGGTGCGCCGGCCACCGGCTCGGGCGCGCTCTGGGTGACCACTTCGGCGATGGTAGCGTTGGGCAGCAACAGGCGCAGGTTGCCCACCGGCACCAGGACGCAGCGGATTTCACGCGGCAGCGGATCACTCATGGAAACACCTCAAGCAGGTGCGCCGCCAGTTCGGACGGCGTACCGGAGAAACTGACCAGTCGCTCGGCGAAGATTCCACTGACCATGTCGGCGAAATGCTCCCCGGACGACGACTCTACCCAGACCTGCCCGCCGCGATCATGGATCGCCTGCGCACCGGCGACGGCATCGTTGCCGCGCCCGGCGAACACGATCGCCAGCGCGTCGCGGCCGAATGCATTCGCCGCCATGGTCAGGCTGGCGTCGATCGACGGCTCCGGCGCGGCCTCCGCGCCGTTCGCCCGCAGCTCGATGCCGCCGTCGCGATGCAACTGGACCTGCTGCCCGGCCGGCACCAGCAGCACCTCGCCAGGCCTGGCGCGGCCAGCCTTGGCCAGTCGCACCGGCAACGCGCAGTTCGCGGAAAATTCCGCCACCAGCGATGCATCCGACTGCCCACCCAGGTGCTGGGTGAGCAGGAAGGTATGCCGCGCCGTCGTCGGCAGCGTCGCCAGGAACGTGCATACCGCGTCGATGCCATCGCTTGCGGCGCCCAGCAACACCACCCGGCTCAACGCGCCGCCGAGATCGTCGAGCATCATTGTCTGCTCGGACCCATGCTCGTGTACGTACGCCTGCGGCGCGATGGCTTCCTCCATCGACACCAGCTCCAGGCTCATCCGCGGCTCGAGGTCGGCGGCGACCGTCTCGACGTCCGGAGCGAGGAAATCAGCGGCGCTCAATTTCTCGATCCCGAACACCACGGCCTCAAGCTTTTCGGGCACTTCCGGCGCGGCCGGCTGGGCCTCTTCGTCCACCAGCGTCCAGCCCTCGGGCGCACGCACGGGCGATACGCCGCTGGCCGCCACCGGGGTGGGTACCGTGCTGACCGCGGCGTCGGTCAGCGACGACAATTGCAGATGGTCCAGCTGGAACGCCGCCGGCGTCACGCCCGACAACGCCGGAGCGGGTGCGGCCGGCGATGTCGCTGCCGGATCCGCCACCGGCGCGCCGAAGTTCCCGTCGTGCAACGGCGGCGGCTCCTCGTCATCGACGAAGCGCAGGCCCGGACCGGAATGCGCGTCGTCATCGGCCGGCAGTTCGTCGGAGGCCAGCAGGGCTTCCAGTTCCGCCGCCAGGCTTTCCGATTCCGCCGCCGCGACCTGACCATGCTGCTCAGCGGGGTCGTCGTGCATCGGGAAATCGGACTCCTGCGGATCGAAATCCGTCGGCGCCTCGGCAGGTTCGGCCAGCAGCTCCGTCGCCCCGGCCATCACTGGCGCCAGCACCGGTGCGGCCCCGGCTGCCACCATCGACGGCGGCGCAGCCGCCGGCGCCTCGACGCCGGGGGCGTCACTGGGTCGCGGCGGATCGAGGTCACCCTCTGCCATTACCTTGACCGCCAGGTGACGCGCCCAGCGCGCGCGATCCCAGCCGGCCAGCGCGCGGCTGGCCTGTGCGTCATTGAAGACCACGCGCGGGCGGTCGCCGTCGATCACCTCGTAGAGGCGGTCGAGCGCGTCGTCGGCGCTGTCGTCCAGGTTGACCACCAGCACGTCGGCAGCCACCTGCTGCAGCAATGCGCGGCTGAAGCCGGCCACCCCGCCTTCGTGCACGATCCGCGCGCCACGCTCGCACAGTGCCTCACGCAACTGGCTACCCAGCTCGGTGTCGTCGAACAGCAGGGCAACCGCAGGAACCGTGTCAGTCATGAACCGGCTCCGCCGCCACCGCACGCTGCTCCAGCACCTCCCCGATCTGCACCAGCAACTCGGCCTCCTGGTACGGCTTGCCGAGGTAGCGGTCGACGCCGATGTCGAACGCGCGCTGGCGGTGCTTGTCGCCACTGCGCGAGGTGATCATGATGATCGGCACGTCGCGCAGTCGCGGGTCGGCCTTCATGTGGGTCGCCAGCTCGTAGCCGTCCATGCGCGGCATCTCGATGTCCAGCAGCATCAGGTCCGGCACGCGCTCGTGCAGCTTCTCCAACGCGTCGACGCCGTCCTTCGCCGTGCTGACCTCGTACTCGTGGCGTTCCAGCACGCGGCTGGTGACCTTGCGCATGGTGATCGAGTCGTCCACCACCATCACCAGCGGCTTGGCCTGCACTTCCTCGATCACCGGCGCCTGCACCGCGCTGAGGCCTTCGGCCAGGCGCTGCTCGCGGCGGATGATGCCGTGACGCACCAGCGGCGCCAGATCCAGAATGATCAGCACCGAGCCGTCGCCCATGATGGTCGCGCCGAGCAGGCCCGGCACCGAGCTGATCTGCGGGCCGACCGACTTCACCACGATCTCGCGCGAACCGAGCACCGCGTCGATGCGGATCGCCGCGCGCAGGTCGCCCGCGCGGGTCAGCAGCAGCGGCTGTTGCTCGTCCTCGGCCGGCAGGCCCGGCGGCAGGCCCAGCAGTTCCGCCAGGTCATGGATGCCATACGCCTCGTTGCCGTACTGGAACGACGGCTCGTCTGCGGCCATCCATGCGGTGAGGTCGTCAGGATTGACCCGCGCCACACCCTGCACCGAGGTCATCGGGATCGCGAACGTGGCCTCGCCGATGCGCACCAGGATGGCCTGGGTCACCGCGAGGGTGAACGGCAGGCGCAGGATGAAGGTGGTACCCCTGCCTTCCTCGGATTCGATCGACAGCGAACCACCGAGTTGCTTGATCTCGTTCGCCACCACGTCCATGCCGACGCCGCGGCCGGCCAGCTGGGTGACCTGGCTGGCGGTGGAGAAGCCGGTTTGGGTGATCAGCGACAGCAACTGGTTGTCGGTCGGCCGGGTTTCGGCGCGCAGCAGCCCGCGTTCGATGCCGCGCTTGCGGATCGCCTCGCGGTTCAGGCCGCGGCCGTCGTCGCTGACCCGGATGACCACCTCGGTGGCCTCACGTGCGACCGTGATGTTCACCACGCCCTCGGCCGGCTTGCCGGTCTTGCGGCGCTCGGCCGGGGTCTCGATGCCGTGCGCGATCGCATTGCGCAGCATGTGCTCGAACGGCGCCTTGATGCGGTCGAGCAGGTTGCGGTCCATTTCGCCGTGGGCGCCGTCCACGTGGAGCTGGGCGTGCTTGCCCTGCTCCTGGGCGGCCTGGCGCAGGGTGCGGCGCAGGTTCGGCACCATCGTGTCGAACGGCAGCATGCGCGTGCGCAGCAGGCCGTCCTGCAGCTCGGTACTGACCCGCGACTGCTGGATCAGCAGCGTCTCGGCCTGGCGGGTCAGCTCGTCCAGCATGTTCTGGATCGACACCAGATCGGATACCGACTCGGCCAGCGCACGCGAGTACTGCTGCAGCTGCGAGTAGCGATCGAGCTCGAGCGGATCGAACGCGGCCAGGCCCGCCTCGCGATGTTCGCGCTGGAAGCGCGCGATGATCTGCGCCTCGGTCTCGATCTCCAGCATGCGCAGCTGGCTGCGCAGACGCGCGACGGTCTGTTCCAGCTCGACCAGGTTGAAACGGTAGCCGGCGACTTGTTGTTCCAGCCGCGAACGGTAGATCGCCACTTCGCCGGCATGGCTCACCAGGCTGTCGAGCAGGTCGGCGCGAACGCGGATCTGCTCCTGCGAGGAACGTACTTCCTCCTCCGCCTCCGGCATGAGTTCGGGCAGGTCGAGATCGCCCGCCGCGGAAACCGTCGGCGACGATGCGGCCGGCATCGGCGCGGGCGCCGACACCGCAGCCGGCACCATGTCGTCGACCAGGGCCGTCTCGCCCGCCAGCGACAGCAGGTGGTCGATCATCACCCGCGGGTAATCCACCGACTGGCCCTGCGCCACCTGCTGCACCAGGGCGTGCAGCTGGTCGAAGCCGGCCTCCAGCGCGGCGATCAGCGGCCCGGTTTTCGACGTATCGCGGATCGGCTTCTCGAGCAGGGTCTCGATCGCATGGCTGAGATCGCCCACCGACATCAGGCCGGCGATGCGCGCACCGCCCTTCAGCGTATGCAGGTCGCGCTGCAGTTCCGGCACGTGCGCCAGCTCGGCAGGTTCGGCGTGCCACTGCGCCAGCACGCCATCGGCGTGGTCGAGGAGCTCGCGCGCCTCGTCGATGAAGACTTCCAGCAGGTCGGCATCGATCTGGCCAGAGCCGGCCAGGGCATAGGTGGGTTCCGGCGCTGCGGCATCGGCCGCCTCTTCCGTCACGCGGCTCGCCGCCGCCTGTGCCGCCGCGGCCTGTTCGGCCGCCAGTTTCTCTGCCGCCGCCTGTGCCGCCGCGGCCTGCTCGGCCGCCAGTTTCTCTGCCGCCGCCTGCGCCGCCGCGGCCTGCTCGGCCGCCAGCTTCTCTGCTGCCGCCTGTGCCGCCGCGGCCTGCTCGGCCGCCAGCTTCTCTGCTGCCGCCTGTGCTGCCGCGGCCTGCTCGGCCGCCAGTTGCTCTGCCGCCGCTTGTGCCGCCGCGGCCTGCTCGGCAACGGCTTGCTCGGGTTCAAAGGCACCCAGTGCCGCCATCAGCTCGGCGGTCAGCTCGGCGTGGTGCGCGTCGTCCGGGTGGATTTCCTGTGCCTCGCCGGCGTCGACCGGAACATGGGCGGATGCCGTTCCCCCTTGTGCCGCCGCGGCCTCGGCCATGCCGGCCTCGAGCGAGGCAGCCATGGTCGCGTGATCGGCGTCGACAGGATTCGCCGTACCGAAGGTCTCCACCGGCTCGGCCTCGTCGGCTTGCGGCTCGAATACGACGTGCGCCACCTTCGATTCGGGATAGAAGTCGCGCATGCCGGTGATCTGCGCAGTGAGCACGTCGACATTGGGCATCTGCGGCGCGGCCGCGTCGAACTGGCCCATCACGTGATCGACCACGTCGACCGACTGGCCGAGCAGGTGCACGCCCTCCGGCGACAGCGGCAGGTTGGCGGCGCGCAGGCGCTTGAACAGGCCTTCCAGCGGCGACAGCAGTTGCGTCAGCAACGGGATGTCGACCATCGCGATCGCGCCATGCAACGTGTGCACGGCACGCAGCAGCTCTTCACCGATCGGCAATTCGTCGTCGCAGCGCTGGATCGCGGCGCGAATGGTCTGCAGGTACTGCGCCACTTCGCTGCGCAGGATCTCCAGCAGCACCGGATCCACCGGCGGCATCACCGGCATCGCCATGGCGTGTTCGGACTCGACCGGCTCCGGCTTGGTGGACGTGGCGTTTGCCTCCGTCAGGCTGGCCGTGGGTACAGCCCCTGCCGCCGCCGTGTCGGGGCGCGGCACGCGCCGGCGCACGATGCGACGCACCGTTTCCATGGCCTGGGGTGCGTGATCCTCCACGCGCGCCTGGTTACCGGCCGCCAGCTGCTCGGCGACATGCATGATCGCGCTGAGCGGCGCGCTTGGCGCACCTTCGCCCTTGAGCGCGGCCAGCAGCTGCGGCAACGCGTCGATCGCATGCCGCACCAGCGCCTGCACGTCGGCGCCTGGCTCGATGGTGTTGTCCAGCACGCGGTTGAGCATGTCCTCCACTTTCCACGCGAACTCGCCCAGCACGCCGGCACCGACCAGTCGGCCGGAGCCCTTCAACGTGTGGAACGAGCGGCGGATGCCGACCAGCGGCGAAGTCTGCGCGGGGTCGACCAGCCAGGTCTTCTCGGCGCCGCGCAGGTTGTCGATTTCCTCCTGCATCTCCTCCAGGAAGATCTCGCGGATATCGTCGTCGATGCCCTCGGCGTGAATGTTGAAACTGGTATTCGCCGCCAGCGCGTCGCGCACCGGCACCTGCTCGTCCACCTCTTCCTCGATCTCGATCCAGTCGCCCGGCTCGTCGGACCCGGAGTGACCCGGCGCGGTGGTTTCGGTCTGCGCCAGGTGCAGGCCGTCCAGGTCATGGGCGGATGCAGCTGGCGTCTGGCTGTCGCCGACGAAGAGTCGCCCCAGGTCGTCGCCCTGCAGCAGGCTGACGGACTCGGACAGCTCCGGATGTTCCTCGCCCGCGTCCGCGTATTCGGCAAGTGCTGCCGTTTCGGGCACGAAGGCCGCCGGGGACGCCACGCGCGCCGACGGCAGCGGCCAGTAGCCGAGCAGGCTGAGGCTGTGCTCGGCCACGTCGAGAATGTGCTCCAGACCGCCGCGATGCTCGCGCGCGGCCTCCAGGTAATACTCCAGCGCCGCCAGCGCATCAGCCAGCTGGTCCATCTGCGCGCCACTCGGCACGCGCCGGTCTTCCAGCAGTTCGTTGCCGATGAAGCGGCCCACACCCTGGGCCAGCTCGGCCGGGCGCGGCGACGACAGCATGTGCATGGCACCGGCGACTTCATCCATCAGCGCCGGTGCACCGGCCAGGCGGTTGTGCTCCCAGCCGGATTCGACGAACGCAACGATCGCGTCCTTGACCTTGCCGGTGTTGGCGATCGCCTCCTGCATCAGCGTGGTGACCACGCCCAGCGCCTCGCTGCGCGGCAGGCTGGGCATGGCGTCGTTCGGGGCCGCTTCGTCTTCGGAACCGAGGCTTTCGATGTGGTCGTCCAGCGACGCTTCGACGTACAGCAGTGCGCCGGCCACGTCGAGCAGGGCTTCCTCGTCGGCCGCACGCATGCGGTTGGCGATCTCGTCGAGCACCCGGCGCTGTTCGGTGACCACCCGACGCGGCACCGCCAGCGCCAGCATGCCGAGCGTGTCGCCCACGCGCTCGAGCACTTCACCCTGTGCGGCCAGTTGTGCGGGGTCGCCGTTCTGCTGGCGCAGGAACAGGTCCAGCGCTTCCTTGACGCGCAGCAGGTCGTCCTTCAGCGCGCGCGACACCGAGTCGAGCAGCGCGCGGTTGTGCCCGGCCATCGAACCCCGGGCGTGTTCCAGTTCGCCGGCATCGGGCAGCAGGCCGTCCAGCGCGTAGGTGCTGCGCAACAGCTCCATCTGCGGGCTGCGCTGCTTGGCCTGCGCCACGATGTAGAGCAGCTTGCAGGCCACGTCGTCCGCTTCGCCGCCGCGCAGGCTGTCCTCGCCCTGCTCGATCAGCAGGCGGATGTTGCGGTCTACCTTGCCGATCAGCTGGCGCACTTCGCCGGCGCTGCCCTTGAGGAAGCCTTGCTCCAGGCCTTCCAGCACGCCGGCGGCGATCCACCACAGACGCCGGCCATGCACATGGTGGCAACGCGCGGTGATCGCCAGCAGGGTCTTGCGCATGTTGACCAGTTGCTGCGCGGCATTCTGCCCGCGGAACCAGCCGAGCAACTGCTGCTGGAAGCGCAGGCGCAGGTCCACCAGTTCGCCGCGGTGCGCTTCGGCATAGGCCTCGCTCATCGCCGCGGGCGCCTGCTCCGGCAGGAACGCATCGAGATTCGGGTGGAACATCGCCGATTCGGGCAGCGGCTCCTGCTCGCGGCTCGCGCGCAGGTCGTTGAGCAGCGGCAGCAGCACCACCGGTACGTCGCGATGGCCACTGGACAGACGTTCCAGGTAGTCAGGCAGCTGCATCAGGCCGCGCATCAGCGCGGCATAGGCTTCCTCGCGGTAGGTGACGCGATCCTCGAGCAGGGCGATGGCGAGCGCCTCCATCTCCGCCGTCACCATCGCCGCGCCGTACAACTCGACCATCCGCAGGGTGCCTTGCACCTGGTGCAGGTGATCTGCGCAGGTGCGCATGTAGTCGCGCTTGCCCGGGTTGTCGACGTACGACTCCAGCGCCTCGCGGGCGATCGACAACGTGTCGTCGAGTTCCGGCTTGACCCACTGCAGCGTGGTGAAATCGATGTGGTCTTGAAGTCTCATGCGCCTCTCTCAACGGTTGCACAACGCAAGCATCCTGCAACCAGCGAGACTGCCCCCTGTCTTGTGCTTTGCTCAATCGGACCGGCAACCGGCCCGGCCGATGTCAACCCGGCAGCTTGAAGTGCGCCACCGAGCGCCGCAGGTCGCTCGCCAGCTGCGCCAGCGTACCGATCGAGTCGGCCGTCTGGCTCGCACCCTGCGAGGTCTGCGAAGTGATCTCCTGAATTGCGTTCATGGACACCGAGATATCGGTCGCCGCCGCGGACTGCTGACGCGCCGCGGTGGAGATGCTCTGAATCAGCGATGACAAATCGTGCGAGACGCGTTCGATGTCGCCCAGCGCGCTGCCGGCGTCCTCCGCCTTGCGTGCGCCGGCCACCACCTCGGCGGTGGTCTGCTCCATCGAGTTCACCGCTTCGTTGGTATCGGACTGAATCGTCTGCACCAGCGTCTCGATGCGCTTGGTCGCGCTGGTCGAGCGTTCGGCCAGTCGCTGCACTTCGTCCGCCACCACCGCGAAGCCCCGGCCCGCCTCGCCGGCCGAGGCCGCCTGAATCGCCGCGTTCAAGGCCAGGATGTTGGTCTGCTCGGCAATGTCGTTGATCAGTTCCACGATCGAGCCGATCTCCTGCGAGGATTCGCCCAGGCGCTTGATGCGCTTGGAGGTTTCCTGGATCTGGTCGCGGATGGAGTCCATGCCGGAGATCGTCTCGCGCACCACTTCGGCACCATGCGAGGCGATCTTCACCGAGCGCTCGGCCACGTCGGCCGACTCGGCGGAGTTCTTCGACACGTCGTCCATCGAGCTGGCGATCTGATTGATCGCCGAGGTCGCGGTGCTGATCTGCTGCGCCTGCTGCTCGGCCGCGTTGGCCAGGTGGCGGGCGGTGGTCTGGGTTTCCTGCGCCGAGGACGACACCTGCTCGGAAGTCTCGTTGATGGTGGTCACCAGGGATCGCAGCTCGTCGATGGCGTAGTTCACCGAGTCAGCGATCGCGCCGGTGATGTCCTCCGACACCGTGGTCTTCACAGTCAGGTCGCCTTCCGCGAGCGAGCCCATTTCGTCCAGCAGACGCATGATCGCCTCCTGGTTGCGCTGGTTCAGCTCGGTACTCTGGGCGAACCGGCGGCGCTGGTCGCGCACCAGGGTGATGACCAGCAGCAGCGCGAACGCCACCGCGGCGATCGCACCAAGCAGGCCCCACCACACGTTCGGGAACAGCCGGCGCAGCGGCAGTTTGCCGATCTGCTCGGACAGGTCGTTCGCACGCAGCAGCACGGTCTGCGAATCCAGCGAGGCCTGGTTGCCCGCGCGCTTCACGTCGGCGATGTTGCCGGCGGCGGCGACCAGCTTGGCCACCGGGTCGGCCAGCTGGGCCCAGCTGGCGTCCATCTCGGTAAGGATCTTGCGCGCATTGGCGTCATTGATCGGCTTCACGCCGCTGTCGGGGTTGCCCTCGATCAGGCCCTTCAGCACGCTGCCGTACAACTGCGCGTCGCGGGACAGGCCGTCAGCCGCCGACTGGGCACTGTCGCCGCCCTGCAGCACTTCCTGCACGCGGCGGATGATGCGGTCGGCGGACAGCATCTGGCGGGACGTGCCCAGCATCTGCTCGGAACTGCCGTTGCGCTGCTGCAGGATGTTGACCACCTGCTCCATGCTCGAGTTGAGCAGCGGCATCTGCTGCGACAGGGTGCCGGCGCGCTGCCCGGAGTCGAGCACCACCGCCTTGTTGGAGAGGATCTTGCCGATATCGGCGTCGAGCTGCTTCCAGGAGGCATCCAGCGCGCTCACGGCACGGCCGGCGGGCGTGGCGTTGTTGTCCGAGTACGGCTGCATGCCGCCCTTGGGGTCGCCCTTGTTCAGCCGCTGCACGGCGGAGTCGATCGCATTGCGAGTGGACTCGAGCTCCTTGAAGGAGTCGGTATTGCCGTCCGACGATTCCAGCGCGAACTTCGCCGTCTGCTGCGACAGCACCTGGATCTGCGTGGTCAGCGCGATCGCCTGGCGGTCCTCGCCGTTCTTCTGGTTGAGCAGGAAGAAATCCAGCGCCGCGAAACCGATCGCAATCAGCAGCAGGACAATAAGTGCGGTGTAACCGCGTTCCCTGCTGACGCCCCCTGTAGTGCTCATGTTCACCTCATCCGTCTAACTGATTACGCTGATTACGCCGCCAGTCCCGCGCGGTGGGTACCGGCCAGGGAATGCTTGTCCCGAGTTTCCGGCCCACGCGGGCGCCGGCCCTTCATGTCACTGTGTCCCGCTCCGACGTCAGGCTGCGGCCTGCCGGAAATCCGGTGCGCGCACCAGCCGGTTCATGCTGAAAATGGCCAACTGCTGCTCGCCGACCCGGCTGTCCACGAAACGGGCCAGTCGCGGATCGTCTTCGCGCCCTGCCTCGCGTCGCTGCTCTTCGTCCACCGTGCGCTGGCCGAACACCTCATCGACCAGCAGCGCCACGTTGCCGCCACCCTGGCGCACCACCAGCAGGCGGGCACGCTCGGTGTGCTGCGTGCGCTCGCCGAACAGGAAGCGGCCGAAATCGATCACCGGCACCAGGTTGCCGCGCACATTGGCCACGCCAAGCAGCCACGACTGGGTGCCCGGCACCGGCGTCAGCACCGGTACCGCCAGCAATTCATTGATCTCGTCGATGCCGCTGACCAGCAGGCGCGAACCAACCCGGAAACCGATCCCGCGCCACAGGCCGGGTGCCTCCAGCTTGTTCTGCGTATCCGACGCATGCGCCAGCGACAGCCGCTCGTAGCGGGCCAGGATCTCGAACGGAGTGCGGTTGACGGACTGGTTCATTTCTCGCTCGGCAACAATTCGTTGATGCACGCCAGCAGCTCTTTTTCGTTCACCGGCTTGGTGATGAACGCGCGGGCGCCCTGACGCAGCCCCCATACGCGGTCCGTCTCCATCGACTTGGTGGTGATCATCACGATCGGCACGTTCTGGGTCTTCGGGTCGCGCGTGAGCGTACGCGTGGCCTGGAAACCGTTCATGCCGGGCATGATCACGTCCATGATGACCAGGCCGGGCAGGTCGGCGCGCACGCGCTCAATGCCCTCCTCGGCCGTGCTGACGGCAACGACCTGGTGCCCGGCCCGTTCAAGCAGCGTGGTGAACACGCGCACGTCGGTCGGCGAGTCGTCGATGATAAGAATGGTGGCCACAGGTCCCCCTCAGAATCTGCAGTCAGTGGCTCGATACCGGACTGACATGGCGATGGATGGCACCAAGCAGCTCGTCCCGCGTGAATGGCTTGGTCAGATACTGCTCGGCACCCACGATGCGGCCACGCGCCTTGTCGAACAGGCCGTCCTTGGAGGACAGCATGATCACCGGCGTGGCGCGGAACTGCGGATTGTTCTTGATCAGCGCGCAGGTCTGATAGCCATCCAGCCGCGGCATCATGATGTCGACGAAGATGATCGCAGGCTTCTGGTCGGAGATCTTGGCGAGTGCCTCGAAGCCGTCGACGGCGGTCAGCACCTCGCACCCCTCTTTTTTCAGCAAGGTTTCCGCCGTGCGGCGGATGGTCTTCGAGTCGTCGATCACCATGACCTTGAGACCAGCCAAGTCATTAGCACTCATGTTCAAATTCACTTACTCCCCCTGCGGCCCGCCCCGAGCTCAGGATAGCCATCAAGACATGCAACAGCCATGCCGGATGGCGTGCATGCAAAAAATATCGAAAAAACCAGCTGCAACCGCTCTTAAAGACGGTGAATCCAATAGCTTTGCTGTTTACTGCCTGCCCGCCGAGACTGTCAAGCAATAATCACCACGCCACCTGCCGGTCGTACCGGGTGACCCATATTGGCACCATCTGGCCACTGACGACAGCGCAGGTGTGCCGGCTTTGTCGCAATTCGACAGCCCCGGCGACCGGCGCCTTAGTATATCGGCCTGACATAGCCGCCTTGCGACGCCCACCCGCCCTGCGGGCCAACCACTCACGGAGAACCACGATGACCCTTTCGGTCGGCGTGCTGATGGACCCCATCGGCGCGATCAAGATAGCCAAGGACACCAGTTTCGCGATGCTGCTGGAGGCCCGGCGCCGTGGCCACTCGCTGCACTACTTCGAGCAGGGCGACCTGGCGCTGCGCGATGGCGAGCCGTGGGCGCGGATCGCCCCGCTCGACGTGCGCGAGGACCCGCAGCGCTGGTACACGCTGGGCCCGGCGTCATGGCGCGACCTGCGCGAACTGGACGTGGTGCTGATGCGCAAGGACCCACCGGTCGACGCCCAGTTCATCTACGACACGATGGTGCTGGAAGCGGCCCAGCGCGGCGGCGTGGCGGTGGTCAACGACCCACGCTCGCTGCGCGACTGCAACGAGAAGCTATTCGCACTGCAATTCCCGCAATGCATCGCACCGACCCTGGTCTCGCGCGACGCGGGCGAACTGCGCCGGTTCACCGCCGAACATGGCGAAGTGGTGCTGAAGCCGCTGGACGGCATGGGCGGGCGCGGCATCTTCCGCGCCCGCACCGGTGACGGCAACCTCAACTCGATGCTGGAGACCCTGCTTGGCGGCGGCCCCCACGGCGAAGGGCGGCAGTTCACCATCGCGCAGAAATTCATTCCCGCGATCAGTGCCGGCGACAAGCGCATCCTGGTGATCGATGGCGAACCGGTGCCGTACGCGCTGGCGCGCATCCCGCAGGGCGACGAATTCCGCGGCAACCTGGCCGCCGGCGGTCGCGGCGTCGGCGTGCCGCTGTCCGAGCGCGACCGCTGGATCGTGAACCAGGTGGCACCCGAGCTGCGCCGGCGCGGCCTGCTGTTCGTCGGACTGGACGTGATCGGCGACTACCTGACCGAGATCAACGTCACATCCCCGACCTGCGTGCGTGAACTGGACGCCCAGTTCGGGCTTAACATTGCCGGCCAGCTGTTCGACGTCATCGAGCAGCACGTCACCGGAAACCGCCGAGCGTGAGCGCCACTGCAACCGTCAACTCCCCACCCGATCCGATCGGCGCCACCCTGCTGTTCTCGCTGCTGCTGCACGGCGTGCTGCTGCTGGGCATCACCTTCCACTTCGTGAAACCCACGCCCAGCCTGCCCACGCTGGACGTGACCCTGGTCAACGTGGCCAACCAGCAGGCGCCGGACAAGGCGGACTTCCTGGCCCAGGCGAACAACACCGGCGGTGGCCGCAGCGACCGCGCCGCGCGGCCGTCGGAGCTGTTCTCCGGTGCGATCCCGAAACCCGACCCCGGCATCGCGGCGCAACCGGTCGAGGCCACCACGCCGCAACCGCGCGAGGCCACCCCGACCCGCATGGTCACCACCAGCGGCGCCACCGACTTCCGCGTGACCAGCGACACCGCGCAGACCGCGGTCGACCCGCAGGAATCGACCCCGACCGCCGCCGAGCTGAAGCGCCAGCAGGCGATCGCCCAGCTGGCCGCCGAATTGCGCAAGAAGAAGGTGGACTACGCCAAGCGGCCGAAGGTGAAGTACCTCACCGCCAGCACGCGGGAATACGCCTACGCCGCCTACATGCGCGGCTGGTCCGACCGGGTCGAGCGGGTCGGCAACCTCAACTACCCGGAGGAAGCGCGCAGCCGCGGCCTGCACGGCGACGTGCTGCTCACGGTGGTGCTCAACCTCGACGGCAGCATCAAGAGCATCGAGGTGATCCAGAGCTCCGGCCAGAAGGTGCTGGACGCCGCTGCCGAGCGCATCGTGCGCCTGGCCGCGCCGTTCCCGCCGGCGCCCCGGAGCGCGGAGCGCATCGACGAACTCAACATCACCCGCACCTGGCGCTTCCAGCCGGACAACGTGCTGCAGACCCGCTGAACGGGAACGCCGACTTTCTGCGCACGGCGCGCGCTGCGCTTACAATGCGCCCATGACCGCCGTGCAGCCCTCGACCCTCACCGGGCATTTCCTGATCGCCATGCCGAACCTGGCCGATCCGCCGTTCTCGCGCGGCGTGGCGCTGCTGTGCCAGCACGACGAGGACGGCGCGGTCGGCCTGCTGGTGAACCAGCTGTCCGAATACCGCCTGGGCGACGTGCTGGCGCAGATGAAACTGGAATGCATGGACAGCGAACTGGCCGATGCGCCGGTGCTGATCGGCGGCCCGGTACAGCAGGAGCGCGGCTTCGTGCTGCATCGCGAGCCCGGCGACTGGGACTCCAGTTACCGCATCAACACCGAATGGTCGGTCACCACCTCGCGCGACATCCTGGTCGCGATGGCCGCCGGCGAAGGCCCGCGCCAGGCGATCATGGTGCTCGGCTACGCCGGCTGGGACGCCGGCCAGCTGGAACAGGAACTGATGGCGAACGCGTGGCTCACCGCCGAGGCCTGCGGCCGGGTGGTGTTCGACACTCCGCTGGAGGAACGCTGGAGTGCCGCTGCCGGACTGGTCGGGGTCGACCCGCGCCAGTTGTCCGGCTACGCGGGTCACGCATGAGCTGTGTGTTCGGCTTCGACGTCGGCAGCCGGCTCACCGGCGTGGCGATCGGCAATACCTTCACCGCCAGCGCGCGCGCGCTGGCCACGCTGCCAGTACGCGGCGACGGCAATCCGGACTGGCCACGCCTCGACACGCTGCGCCAGGCATGGCAGCCCGGCACCCTGGTGGTCGGCCTGCCGCTGACCCTGGACGGTGCCGAGCAGCCCGCCAGCCGCCGCGCCCGCCAGTTCGCCGCCCAGTTGCAGCAGCGCTATGGCCTGCCGGTGGTGCTGGTCGATGAGCGGCACAGCTCGCAGGAAGCCGCACAGCGGTTCGCCGCCGCCCGCGCGGTGGGGCTCAAGCGCCGCCGCGATGCCGCCGACATCGACGCCGAAGCGGCGGCGGTCATCCTCGAGCGCTGGCTCGCCGGCGCCGACGCGCCAGCGGCCGACACGCCCGGCCACTGAACAGACCCTCCCCTTTCCACCTCCAGACCCGCCGCCATGAGCCCTCGCCTGCGCCACCTGACCTCCCTGGAAAACCTGCCGCGCGAGACGATCGAGCGCCTGCTCGATCGCGCCGAGTCGCTGCGCGACGCCTGCGCGCACGGCACCCGCAAGCTCGACGTGCTGGCCGGGCGCACCGTACTGAACCTGTTCTTCGAGCCGTCCACGCGCACCCGCACCTCGTTCGAGCTGGCCGCGCGGCGTCTTGGCGCCGACGTGATCAACTTCGACATCGGGCTGTCCTCCACCAGCAAGGGCGAGGAACTGTTCGACACCCTGCACACGCTGGAGGCGATGCACCTGGACGCGATCATCGTGCGCCACAAGCTTTCGGGCACGCCGGACGAACTGGTGCGCCACGCGATGAGCGGGGTCTCGGTGATCAACGCCGGCGACGGCAACCACGCGCACCCCACCCAGGGCCTGCTGGACGCGTTGACGATCCGCCAGCACCGGCCAGACTTCGAGAACCTCAAGGTGCTCATCTGCGGCGACATCAGGCACTCGCGGGTGGCCCGCTCGGACATCAACGCGTTCACCACGCTTGGGGTGAAGGACATCCGCCTGTGCGGACCGGCCGAACTGATGCCGCCGGCGGAGGAGATGCCGCAGTGCCGCCGCCACGACAACTTCGACCAGGCCATCGACGGCGTCGACGCAGTGATCATGCTGCGCCTGCAGAAGGAGCGCATGGCCAGCATCGAGCTGCCGGACGAAGCGGCGTACTTCGCCCATTACGGACTGGACCGGCGACGTCTGGCGCTGGCTGCCCCGGGCTGCCTGGTAATGCACCCCGGCCCGATCAACCGCGGCATCGAGATTGCCTCGGAGGTGGCCGACGGCGCCCAGTCGCGCATCCTCGAACAGGTCGGCAACGGCGTGTTCGTGCGCATGGCCGTGCTCAACGAAGTGCTGGCCCGCTGAGCCCCCTCCACGCCCGCCACCGGCCACGGCAGCGCCCCGGGGCAGCGGGCATAATGACCGGCGCACCATTCACCACACTGGGGATCAACATGCGATCGACGACGCGATACATCGCGCTGGGTTTCGCCGGCGTCATGCTGGCGGCCTGCGGGCACAAGGACAAGGATGCACCCCTGGCTTTCGTGCCGGCGGATACGCCGTACGTGGTGGCCAACCTCGACATCATGGACGACGCTACCCGCGCGGCCCTGCTCGCCCAGGCGGACGCGCAACTGCCGTCCCAACTGGCCCAGCTCGATGCCACCGCCGAACGGCTGACCAGGAAAGATCCCGACGGCGCCCGCCTGCTGCGTGCACTGCGCGCCGAGTTCGACGGCAAGACGATCGAGGCTTTCGCCCGCGGCGCCGGCCTGAACCTCAAGGGCTACTCCGCGTTCTATGGCCTGGGCCTGGCACCGGTGCTGCGCGTCGAGCTGAGCGACCCGGGCGCCTTCGAGGGCTTCGTCGGCCGGCTGGAAACCGCCTACGGCAAGAAGCTCGATGTCGCCAGCGTGGACAAGCTGGGTTATCGCAAGTACGCGTTCCCTGCCTCCGGCACCGAGGTAGTGCTGGCCACAGTCGGCAAGCAGGCCGTGGCCGCATTGCTGCCGGCCGATGCCTCGCCGGCGCTGCTGCGCCAGGCGCTGGGTCTGGAGCGGCCGCAGAAGAGCCTGCAGGACGATGGCCGTCTCGCCGCGCTGGCCAAGGCCAAGGGCTACCGGAAGTGGCTGGTCGGCGAGCTGGACTTGACCCGTGCGCTGCCGCTGGCGGTCAGCGGCAAGGACCCGCTGGTCGGCGCGATCCAGAAGGCCCACGCCGAGGCCATCGCGGCGAAGACCGGCGAGCCGGTCGCTACCCAGCTGCAAACCGCACCCAGCTGCAGTACCGATGCTGCCCGCATCGCCGCGCGCGTTCCGGCGGTGAGCTTCGGCTACACCCGACTGGACGCGAAACACCAGGACGTGCGTTTCGACGTGGCGCTGGCCGACGACATCAGCAAGGCGTTCGCCGGGCTCAAGGTCGAACTGCCCGGCCTGGGCAGCGCCGGCACCGCGCCGTTCGACCTGAGCCTGGCGCTGCCGGTCGGCAGCCTGCGCACATTCTGGTTGGCCCAGGCCGACGCAGTGGCCGCCAAACCGTTCAGCTGCCCCTCGCTGACCGACCTCAATGACGGCTTCGCCAAGCTCGGCCCGACCATGCAGAAGGCGGCGATCCCGCCGTTCGGCGACATGCTCGGCCTGCGCATCGCGCTGGATTCACTGGTGCCGGGCAAGGACGCCGGCCTGCCCACGTTCACCGGGCGCCTGGTGCTCGGCACCAGCAATCCCGAGGGCCTGCTCGCGATGGGCCAGATGATGGTGCCTGCGCTGGCCCAGCTGAAGCCCACCCACGACGGCAAGCCGTTGCCGCTGCCGAAGGACATGGCCGGCATGCTGGGACAACCGGCGTGGGTGGCCATGGGCGAGAAGGTGCTCGCCCTCGGCATCGGTGCCGGCGAAGACGCACGCCTGGGCGACACCCTGAAGGACCCGGTCGGCGACGCCGGACAGATGGGCCGCATGCACATCAGCGGCGCGATGTACCTGAGCTGGCTGCAGTTGATGGAACAGAAGATCGACAGCGTGGCCGCTGCCACGGCGGCGATCGGCAAGAGCGACGAGCCCTCGATCGACGACAGCAGCGACGAGGCCGCCGATGCCGCCGCCGAGCTGGCCCGTTCCAAGGCCCAGTTCGCCACGATGAAGTCCCAGGCCGAACGCATCGACAGCATCGACGCCGAAATGCACGTGGACAACGATGGCATGGTGATCACCAGCCAGACCGCGCTGAAGTAGGCCGCGGCGGTTGCAGCAGGCGACACGTGTGCAAAAAAGGCGCCGAATGGCGCCTTTTTTGTTCCCTGCCGGCGGTGACGCTCAACGGTTCAGGAAGTTGCTCCCGAAATTCTGCGCGTCGCGGGTTTCCTCCAGCTCGACGCCGTCCAGGCCCTGCGACAGGGTGTGTGCATCGCCGCCCTGCGCCAGCTTGATGCGCAGGCGCACTTCGTTGGAGCTGTCGGCGTAACGCAGCGCATCCTCGTAGCTGATCTCGCCGGCGTGGTACAGCTCGACCAGACTCTGGTCGAACGTCTTCATGCCGAGCAGGGTGGATTCCTTCATCACTTCCTTCAGCTTGTGGATCTCGCCCTGGCGGATATAGTCCTGCACCAGCGGCGTGCCCAGCAGGATCTCCACCGCCACCCGGCGCGCCTTGCCGTCCGGGGTGGGGATCAGCATCTGCGCCACGATGCCCTTCAGGTTCAGGGACAGGTCCATCAGCAACTGCTGGCGACGATCCTCCGGGAAGAAGTGCAGGATGCGGTCCATCGCCTGGTTCGCATTGTTCGCGTGCAGCGTGCACAGCACCAGGTGGCCGGTTTCGGCAAACGCGATCGCATGGTCCATGCCCTCGCGCGTGCGCACCTCGCCAATCATGATCACGTCCGGCGCCTGGCGCAGGGTGTTCTTCAGCGCGTTGTCCCAGCTGTCGGTGTCGATGCCGACCTCGCGCTGGGTGATGATGCAGCCTTCGTGCTTGTGCACGTACTCGATCGGATCCTCGATCGTTATGATGTGGCCGGTGGAATTGGCGTTGCGGTAGCCGATCATCGCCGCCAGCGAGGTCGATTTGCCCGACCCGGTGGCGCCGACGAAGACGATGATGCCGCGCTTGGTCATCGCCAGCTGCTTGAGCACTGGCGGCAGGGTCAGCTCCTCGATGGTGGGGATCTTCGACTCGATCCGGCGCAGCACCATGCCTACGCAGTTACGCTGGTAGAAGCACGACACGCGGAAACGGCCCACGCCCTGCGCGGAGATCGCGAACTGGCACTCGTGGGTCTTCTCGAACTCCTCGCGCTGGCCCGGCGTCATCACGTTGAGCACCATATCACGCGCCTGCTGCACGCTGAGCGGGCTCTGCGTGATCGGCACGATCCGGCCCTGCACCTTCATCGACGGCGCCACGCCGGCGGTGATGAACAGGTCGGAAGCCTTCTTGTGCACCATCAGTTTCAGGAACGAGGTGAAATCAAAGTCGCTCATGGCGTCTGTCCCCGGGATTCGAGATGCGGGATGCGTCAAGGCCGCCGACCCGCGCAGTGCGCTCCGGACCGGCAACCTGCCCTTCCGTGCAAGCGCGGGAATATCGAGCCGCGACGCGATCCTGGCTTTCGCCAATTACGAATCCCGAATCCCGAATCCCGACGCTCACTTGAAATTGTCCTTGTTCTTGGCATACGACGAAGCCTGCTGCCGCGTCACCAGGCCGCGTTTGACCAGATCCTGCAGGCACTGGTCCAGCGTCTGCATGCCGAACTGCTGGCCGGTCTGGATCGACGAGTACATCTGCGCCACCTTGTCCTCGCGGATCAGGTTGCGGATGGCCGGGATGCCGACCATGATCTCGTGCGCCGCGATGCGCCCGCCGCCGACTTTCTTCAGCAGCGACTGCGAGATGACCGCGCGCAGCGACTCGGACAGCATCGATCGCACCATCGGCTTCTCGCCGGCGGGGAACACGTCGATGATGCGGTCGATGGTCTTCGCCGCCGAGCTGGTATGCACGGTGGCGAACACCAGGTGGCCGGTCTCCGCGGCGGTCAGTGCCAGGCGGATGGTCTCCAGGTCGCGCAACTCGCCGACCAGGATGTAGTCCGGGTCCTCGCGCAGCGCCGAGCGCAGCGCCTCGTTGAAGCCCAGCGTGTCGCGATGGATCTCGCGCTGGTTGACCAGGCACTTCTGCGAGGTGTGCACGAACTCGATCGGGTCCTCGATCGTGAGCATGTGCCCGTATTCGTTCTTGTTGATGTGGTCGACCATCGCCGCCAGCGTGGTCGACTTGCCCGAGCCGGTCGGGCCGGTCACCAGGATCAGGCCCTGCGGCTGCTCGATCAGCTCCTTGAAGATACGCGGGCAGCCGAGGTCCTCCAGCGTCAGCACCTCGGACGGAATGGTGCGGAACACCGCGCCGGCACCGCGGTTCTGGTTGAACGCGTTGACGCGGAAACGGGCCAGCCCGGGGATCTCGAAGGAGAAGTCGGTCTCGTAGAATTCTTCGTAGTCGCGCCGCTGCTTGTCCGACATGATGTCGTAGATCAGCGAGTGCACCTGCTTGTGTTCGAGCGCGGGGATGTTGATCCGGCGGACGTCGCCATCGACGCGGATCATCGGCGGCAGCCCGGCGGACAGGTGCAGGTCCGAGGCCTTGTTCTTCACCGAGAAGGCAAGCAGTTCGGCAATGTCCATGAAGTCGTTTCCCCTCAACCGATCGTCTGGATGGCATGGATTTGTATGCCACATCCGGGGCCGGGTGACATTCGCAGGCGTGGTGCGCCGCAACGCGTGGCATCCGGCGCCACGACACCACCTGGACAAACTTCCCGCATCCCCCTGTAGCCGCGTCGATACTACTCGCGCAACCGGCTGTGCGGCCAGTCTTTCCGCCGTCGATGCACAAACTGTCGACCCGGTTTGCGCATCCGGTCGAAAATTCGCCAGCCGGCCATCACCCGGGCGCCCGGGACGACCTGCCACCGGCATCCCCACCGGCAGGATTCGTCGCGATCGCGCCCGCTCCGGTAAGGTAAGCGGCATGGACGGACGAGGAGCCTTTGCATGACACGACTAGCCTTCATCGGCGGCGGCAACATGGCGCGCAGCCTGATCGGCGGCCTGCTGAAAACCGGCGTGGCGCCGGCCACCCTCAGCGTGGCCGAACCACTGGCCGAGGCACGCCAGCTGCTGGGCCGCGAATTCGGCGTCGCCTGCTACGCCGAAAACCGGCTGGCCGTGGCGGACGCCGAGGTGATCCTGCTGGCGGTGAAGCCGCAGGTGATGCCGGCGATCCACACCGACCTGCGCGACATCCTGCAGCGCAACCGGCCGCTGCTGATCTCGATCGCCGCCGGCGTGCGGCTGGACCAGCTGGAGCGCTGGTTCGGCAACGGCCTGCCGATCGTGCGCTGCATGCCGAACACGCCGGCGCTGATCGGCGCCGGCGCCACCGGCCTGTGCGCGAACGGCCGGGTCAGCCCGGCGCAGAAGGCGCAGGCACAGCACATCCTGGACGCCGCCGGGACCACCCGCTGGATCGACGACGAGGCGCTGATGGACACCGTCACCGCGCTGTCCGGTTCCGGCCCGGCGTACTTCTTCGCCTTGGTCGAAGCGCTGGAAGCGGCCGCGGTGGCGCAGGGCCTGCCGCGCGATACCGCGCGCGCGCTCGCTGCGCAGACCTGCCTGGGCGCCGGCCGCATGCTGGTCGACGGCGGCGAAGATCCGGCGCTGCTGCGCCGGCGCGTCACCTCGCCCAACGGCACCACCCAGGCCGCGCTGGAAAGCTTCAGCGCCGACGGCCTGCCGCACATCGTCGCCCGCGCCGTCGCCGCCGCCACCCGGCGCGGCGTGGAACTTGCCACCGAACTGGACAAGCTGCCGTGAGCTACCTGCTGAAGGCGCTGTCCATGTTGCTCGAACTGGCGTTCGACGCGGCGGTCACCCTGCTGCTGCTGCGCGTGGCGGCCGAAGCCTGTCGCGCCGATTTCCACAACCCGCTGAGCCAGTTCGTCTACCGCACCACCAACCCGGTGCTGGCGCCGATCCGCCGCGTGCTGCCGAACTGGCGCCGGATCAACCTGGCTGCCCTGCTGCTGGCGTGGCTGGCGATGCTGCTCAAGTTCCTGCTGCTGTTCGCCCTGCACGGTACGATGCCGCACCCGCTCGGCCTGATCGTGCTGGCGCTGGCCGAGCTGCTCGACTTCGTGCTGCTGTGCTACCTGGTGCTGATCTTCGGCTGGTCGCTGCTGAGCATGTTCGCGGTGGACCGCCGCCACCCGCTGCTGCAGCTCGCCGGCAGCATCGTCGCCCCGTTGCTGCGTCCGCTACGCGACAGGCTGGTCGTCGGCCAGATCGACTTCGCGCCGATGGCGGTGATGATCGCCCTGCTGCTGGCCCGCCTGCTGCTCGCCGCGCCGCTGCTGGACCTCGGCACCCGGCTGGCCCTGGGCGGCTGAGTTTTCCTGCGGGTGATGGCCTGGGCCGCTGCTTTTTTTGAAGCAGGAGCCGAAGAGCTTTCGTCATCCTGCGGAGGGCGAAAGCTTGCCGCCCTGCGTCTTACACAGCACCGGCACCCGACTCACTCCGAAATCGCCAGCACGCACCCGTCCGCCCCGTAACTGCGGCAGCACACCGGGAAGATCGACAACCCGCCCGGCGCGACGACCGGCCCGAGCAGACCCTCCAGGAAACCGCTGAAGAAACTGCAACCGGAGCCGCCGCCTTCGGCGCACAGCGGGCTGTCGTGGATGTGCAGCTGGCTGCCCTGCTGGTCGACCTCGACCAGCGCGCGCAACGCCGGAGCGCCGATGCGCCCGATCGCCTCGCGCAGGGCGAGGCCGCCGTCCAGCGCGTGCTCGCGCTCGAACACCCAGGCGCCCATGCGCCGCCCCGCCAGCGCAAGCGAGGATTCCCGCGCACCTTCGGCAACCGCACGCTGCAGCGCCTGCAACTGCGGCACGACTCGCGGGTAGTCAAACTCCAGTCCGCGCAGCGCGTTTTCGACGGCCGCCTCGTCCGGCCCCAGCGGAACCCGTTCGACGAACGGTGCCGTGGCCATCGACGCGGCGCGTGCCGGTGCGGCCACCCGTGGCGCGGGCAGAATGAATTCGAACTCCGGCTCCGCCGGCGCTGCGGGGGGCAGCTCCGGCCCATCCACCGCCGCGGATACCGCGACCGCTTCGACAACCCGGACCCGATCTTTCGCCACCGGCAATGCCGGGGCCGCGACGGGCGCGGGTGCCACCGGCGGAGGAACGGCCACTGCCGGCGGTGCCACCACCACCCCCACCGGTTTGCGCGACGCGGCAAAATGCGGCCGCGGCCCACCCTCGACGAAGGGGAAAATCTTGACGCTGATGAAGCGTTCGTAGGCATCCAGCACCGTCTCGAGCGCCCGCCTCTGGCGCAACGGTCCCTGCACGACCATCGTGAGCAGAATGCCGTGGTCGTCCTCCACCAGACGCTGCCGCACCAGGGTGAATCCACTGGCCAGCACGAATCGCCCGACCTCGACCAGCAGACCTCCCCGGCGTTCCGAGAGACCCTGGATTTCCAGCTCGATCATTCATCCCCCGCATGCGCCAGCGGCGCGGCGCGCCTGCCGGCCATGCTACGACGGCAGCGTGACCGAAATGCAGACGCAGGCCCGCAAATCCCGTGTCAGCACCACCATCCGGACGTTTCGTCCACGCAGCAAAAAGCCCCGCGGTAGCGGGGCTTTTTGCCGGACTTCCGGATCCGCTCAGCGCAGGATTGCGGCGGGGTCCTGGCTGGCCTTCAATGCGCTGCACAGCTGGATCGATTCGCCGGTCTGCGCCAGGCCGCGGCCAATGCCGGCGGCGTCCTTCTCGTGGGTCTTGAAGAACGCCTGCAGGCGATCGTATTCGGCGGTGGAGCAGCCACCACCGGCGGCCAGCGACGGCAGGCGACCACCGGAGAAGCTGCCGGTGCGAGCGAGGATCTGCTGGTAGTGGCCGGTGAACCAGTTCCACATCGCATCACGCTGGGCCCGCGTGTCGCGACCACCGCGCAGCAGCATGCCCATCTCGCCGACCTTGA
This sequence comes from Rhodanobacter sp. B2A1Ga4, assembly GCF_018101315.1. NCBI lineage: Bacteria > Pseudomonadati > Pseudomonadota > Gammaproteobacteria > Lysobacterales > Rhodanobacteraceae > Rhodanobacter > Rhodanobacter sp. B2A1Ga4. The sequence goes on from NZ_JADBJR010000001.1 coordinate 1,607,507, forward strand.
CCGGCTTGGTCAACGCGAAGTTGCGCACCTGTTCGGCCAGTGCCGGATCTTCCACGCTGGCCAGGCCACCGAGGATGCCGTTGCGCAAGGCCGGATCGCTGGTCTTCGGCAACTCGGCGATCAGCGCATCGACCGCGCTCTTGCCGTGCTCCTGCACCGCCACGCCCAGCGCATCACCGAGCAGGTCGGGATCGGCCGCAGCCAGGTTCAGATGGCCATCCGCCTTCGGCTTCAACGCCGCCTCGCCCTGCTTGAGCAGGGCCGCACGCACTTCGGGCAGCTTGAAGTCGAACGCCAGCGAACTGGCCAGGCTGCTGCGCATCAGCGAATCGTCTTCCGGCTCGCCGGCTTTGCGCTGGTAGCCGAGCTGCTCCAGACGCGGCAGGTAGGCAGCCTTCGCCCACGCGGCCAGGCGAGCGCGCTGGGCATCGGTGGTGGCAACGCGATGGTAGAGACCGCTGGCCGTGCCCAGTGGCACGGTGGCCACTTCGCGGATCTTCGAGCCGGTCAGCGGCTGCATGGCGGCCAGCACCTGGCCGGCATCCAGGTCGCCACGGCGGAAGCTGGCGTTGATCGCATCGGCGTAAGCCAGCTGTTCGGCATCGCTGAGCTTGCCGACCTGCTTGATCAGGCGGTCGAGCCCGTCCTTGTCGAGGCTGAAGCGGTAGTAGCCGCTGGCGTTCGCGTTCGGCATCACCCAGGTCGGCTTGCTGGCGCCGGGCAATTCCATCGAACCGGAGGCCTGGTCGAGCATGTCGCAGGCGACCTTGCTGCCATCGACAGTGCCGTAGCGCACGCACACCGGCACGCCCCAGATGCGCTTGGCGTCGCCGCTGCTGCCCAGCGGCAGGTAGCGGCTCTGGCTCAGCTGCAGCACGGTCTTGCCATCCTTCTGCTCCAGCTTCGTCGCCACGTAGGGCACGCCGGACTGGTCGAGGAAGCTCTTGAACGCATGCTTGAACGCGTCGCCCTTGCCCGCCGCGGTGGCGATCGCCGAGACTAGGTCGTCGGCGGTGGCGTTGCCGTACTTCTGGCTCTGGATGTACGCGCGCATGCCCTTCTGGTAGGTCGGCTCGCCCACGTAGTTCTCGAACATGCCGATGACGCTGGCACCCTTCTGGTAGGTGATGCCGTCGAACGCGGTCATGATGTCGCCGTTGCCAGTGATCGGCTGGCGGATGCTGCGCGCGCTGACCAGGCTGTCGTTGTTCATCGCGCCCTGGCCGCCGCGCACGCGGTCGAGGTCGGCACGGTATTCCGGGTGCACCTGCATGGTGACCTTCTGCTGCATCCAGGTCGCGAACGCCTCGTTGAGCCAGATGTCGTTCCACCAGGCGGTGGTCACCGTGTCGCCGGTCCACTGGTGCGCCAGCTCATGCGCGTTGACGTTGAACGAACCCTGCACGTTGCGCGCCGGGGAATCCTTGTCCAGCAACAGCAGCCAGTCGCGGAAGGTGACCAGGCCCGGGTTCTCCATCGCGCCGGCTTCGAAATCCGGTGCTGCCAGCAGGTCGAGCTTGCCGAACGGGTAACCGAAGCCGTAGTAGTTCTCCAGCGCGTGGATGATGCTCGGCGTCTCGCCCAGCACGTGCTCCATGCGATGGCCTTCGCCCTTGGCGGCGATGCCGCGCAGCTTGAGCGGTTCGCTGCGGTAGGCGTCGGGCGAGATGTCCGGACCGTCCACGATGTCCCACGGACCGACCGCGAACGCCACCAGGTAGGTCGGCAGCGGCAGCGTCTGGGCGAAGGTCACGGTCTTCCAGCCCTTGTCGGCCGGCTGTTCCTTCACCTGCTTGGTATTGGCCACCACGTTCTCGTGGTCGGGCACGGTGATGCTGATGTCGAAGGGGGTCTTGAAGCCGGGCTCGTCGAAACCGGGGAAGGCGAAGCGCGCGCTGATCGGCTCCATCTGCGTCATCGCGTACGGCTGGCCCTTGGCGGTGACCTTGTACAGGCCTTGCAGCTGCTGGTTGAGCGGCGCGCTGTAGTCGAACTTCACGGTGAGGTCCTGCGGCTTCAGCGTGCTGCCGAAATCCACCCGCACCACGCCCGCCTTCGGGTCCACGTTGACGTACTTGCCCGCGTGCGTCTTGCCGGCGGCGTCGGTGATCGTCACCTTCGACACCTTCAGTTCGGCGCCATCCAGCCACAGGTGGTCGGACGCCTGGGTCAGCTTGACCTTGATCGTGGTGGTGCCGGAAAAGTCCTGCTGCGCCGGATCGACCTTGAACGCCAGCTGGTACGACTGCGGCACCGCCCAGCCCGGCAGGCGGCCCTGCGGCGCCTGGTCGGCGCTGGCGGCAAATGCCGCGCCGCAACAGGCGGCCAGCGCGGTGAGCAGGAGGGGACGGGCGAGTCGACGCATGGTGATTCCCTGGGTACGTGGAGAATCCCCAAGCTAGAGCCGGCATGCCCTTCGACCCAGTGCCAGAAGGCATGCCCGGGGGCCAGCGCGCGCGACGCATGGCCATCCATGAGAGAGCTCCGCGCAAAAAAAACCGGTGACGAAGCAAGCTTCATCACCGGCCGGGGAAAGCCCGCGCGCCTGCGGGGGAGAGGGAGGGGGAACTCCGGCGCGCGGGGTGTCACAAGCGCAATGTGGATGCAGGGTAGGCGGCCTGTTTGCATTGTTCCAATTGATTGTTACCATCCCTGCCATAGCGTATGGCTATTGCCCAAGCGGGACGATCCATGAACCTGCGCGATCTCCAGTACCTGGTGGCCCTGGCCGAGCATCGGCACTTCGGCCGCGCCGCGGACGCCTGCTTCGTCAGCCAGCCCACCCTGTCCACCCAGATCAAGAAGCTGGAGGAAGAACTCGGCGTGCCGCTGGTCGAGCGCACGCCGCGCAAGGTGCTGCTGACCGAGGTTGGCCGCGACATCGCGATCCGCGCCCGCGACGTGCTCAACGGCGTCGAGCAGATCCGCGGCGTGGCCCGGCGCACGCTGGACCCGGAATCCGGCACGGTGCGGCTGGGCATCTTTCCCACGCTGGGGCCGTACCTGCTGCCGCACGCCTTGCCGCTGGTGCGCCAGGCGTTCCCCCAGCTGGAGCTGCTGCTGGTCGAGGAGAAGACCGAGGCGGTGCTGCGCCTGCTGCGCGAGGGCAAGCTGGACGCCGGCATCCTCGCCCTGCCGCTGCACGAGGACAGCCTGCACAGCGAATTCCTGTTCGAGGAACCGTTCCTGCTGGCGGTATCGGGCGAACATCCGCTGGCACACAAGCAGGGCCAGCTGAAACTGGCCGACCTGTCCAACCAGAACCTGTTGCTGCTGGAAGACGGCCACTGCCTGCGCGACCAGGCGCTGGAGGTGTGCCATCTCGCCGGCGCCGTCGAGCGCAGCGGCTTCCGCGCCACCAGCCTGGAGACGCTGCGGCAGATGGTGGCGGCGAACGTCGGCATCACCCTCCTGCCGGTCACCGCGGTGAAACCGCCGGTGGCGCCGGTGGCGAACCTGCACCTGATCGAGTTCAAGGGCCAGCCGCCGAGTCGGCGCATCGCCATGGTCTGGCGCAAGAGCTCGGCGATGGCCGGCTTCCTGAAGCGGCTGGCGGCGGTGTTCCGGCAGTTGCCGGCCGACCTGCTGAACCCGCATTCGGCGGCCACGCCCGCGCTGCCGCCCGCTCCGCCGGCACGCGAGGCGGCGCACCGATAGCCGCGGGCTATCCGCCCGATCCAGACAATCAATTTCATCGCAGGCCCGCCGCGCGCTAGGCTCGGCCGGTCACGACCGTGAAGGCCGCACTTGCAACCCCTCCCAGCCCAACGCCACGAGGTGATGTCATGAGCAACCTGAAAGGCTCCAAGACCGAGCAGAACCTGAAAGACGCCTTCGCCGGCGAGTCGATGGCCAACCGCCGCTATCTCTACTTCGCCGCCAAGGCCGATGTCGAGGGCTACAACGACGTCTCCGCGGTGTTCCGCTCCACCGCCGAGGGCGAGACCGGCCACGCCCACGGCCACCTGGAATATCTCGAAGCGGTGGGCGATCCTGCCACCGGCCTGCCGTTCGGCGGCACCCAGCTGAACCTGAAGAGCGCCATCGCCGGCGAAACCCACGAATACACCGACATGTATCCGGGCATGGCCAAGGCCGCGCGCGAGGAAGGCTTCGACGAGATCGCCGACTGGTTCGAGACGCTGGCCAAGGCCGAGCGCTCGCACGCGAACCGCTTCACCAAGGCGCTGGGCGACATGGCTTGAGCTCGCCCGTCATCCCGGCAGGAGCCGGGATGACGGTTGTTCGCTGTTCGCCACGCGGAGACGCCGATGGACCCCATCCACGAAACGCGCGAAGGCAACCTCGATGCGCCCACGCGCCATCCGCTGGGCCAGCACGAACCCGCTTTCTGGGACGCCGCGGCGCTGGAAGCGGAAATGGAGCGCGTGTTCAACATCTGCCACGGCTGCCGCCGCTGCGTCAGCCTGTGCCATGCCTTCCCCACCCTGTTCGACCTGGTCGACTCATCGAAGACGATGGAGATCGACGGCGTCGACAAGGCCGACTACCCGAAGGTCACCGAGCAGTGCTACCTGTGCGACCTGTGCTACCAGACCAAGTGCCCGTACACGCCGCCGCATCCGTGGAACGTGGATTTCCCGCACCTGATGCTGCGCGCCAAGGCGGTGGCGTTCGAGCGTGACGGCGCGCCGCTGTCGGCGAAGATCCTGTCCAGCACGCGCACCGTGGGCAAGCTCGCCTCGATCCCGGTGGTGGTCGAGGTGGTCAACGCCGCCAACCGCAACCCGGCCGCGCGCCAGTTGCTGGAAAAGACCCTGGGCGTCGACGCGAAGGCGCGCGTGCCCGAGTACCACTCGCCCACCGCGCGCAAGCGCCTGCGCGATCTCGACGGCAGCGGCGACGCGGTGCCCGCCGGCCGTACCCGCGGCAAGCTCGCGCTGTTCGCCACCTGCTACTGCGACCACTCCGCGCCCGGCGTGGTCGAGGACCTCGCCGCCGTGCTGGCGCACAACGCAATCCCGATCCGGCTGGTCGAGCAGGAAAGCTGCTGCGGCATGCCCAAGCTGGAACTGGGCGACCTGAAGACGGTGACGAAGTACAAGGAGCGCAACATTCCGGTGCTGGCGAAGATGGCGCGCGAAGGCTGGGACTTCACCGCGGCGATCCCGTCCTGCGTGCTGATGTTCAAGCAGGAGCTGCCACTGATGTTCCCCAACGACGCCGACGTGGCGCTGGTGCGCGAGCGCTTCTTCGACCCCTTCGAATACCTCGCCGAACGGCACAGGGCCGGCCTGCTCAAGACCGACTTCAAGCAGTCGCTGGGCAAGATCGCCTGGCAGGTGCCCTGCCACCAGCGCGTGCAGAAGATCGGCCCGAAGACGCGCGAGATCCTGCAACTGGTGCCGGACACCGAGATCACCACCATTGAGCGCTGCTCCGGCCACGACGGCACCTACGGCGTGAAGCACAAGACCTATGCGCTCTCGCGCAAGCTGGCCAAGCCGGTGGAGAACCGCGTGCAGCAGGCCGCACCCGACCACTTCACCAGCGACTGCCCGATGGCTGGCGGCCACATCGCCCACGGCCTCGACGACAAGCCGGCGGCGGAGCATCCGTTGAGCCTGCTGCGCAAGGCCTACGGAATCTGAGCATGGACAAACTCACCCGCGCCGACCTGCTCTCCCTCGAAGCCTACGCACAGCAGCGCGCAGAATTCCGCACCTGCGTGATGGCGCACAAGCAGCAGCGCACGGTGCACCTGGGCGAGCATCTCACGCTGATCTTCGAGGACCGCCTGAGCATCCAGTACCAGGTGCAGGAAATGCTGCGCATCGAGCGCATCTTCGAGGCCGCCGGCATCCAGGACGAACTCGATGCGTACAATCCGCTGGTCCCCGACGGCAGCAACCTCAAGGCCACCATGCTGATCGAATACCCCGACGCCGAGGAGCGCAAGCGCGAGCTGGTGCGCCTGCGCCACATCGAGCACGCGATCGCGCTGACCGTGCATGGCCACGCCCCGGTCACCGCCATCGCCGACGAGGACATGGAGCGCAGCAACCAGGAGAAGACCGCCGCGGTGCATTTCCTGCGCTTCGAACTCGACGCAGCGATGATCGCCGACTGGCGCTCCGCTGCGCCGGTCACGCTGGCCTCGACGCTGCCGGCGCTGCCGCTCGAAGCCCTCCTCACCCCCGGGCAGTTGCACACGCTGGCGGCGGATTTCGCCTGAGCATGCGCAAGCTCCTCGTTGCGGCTGCCTTGCTGCTGGTGCTGCTGGGCGTACTGCGGCACCACCAGCATCGTCCGCTGCAGCCCGAACCCGGCGTGCTCGCCGCCGAGGTGCCGGTGCAGGTCGATCTCGACCACGGCGCGCAGCTGCAGCGCGGCGACGTCACGCTGACCACCCGCGCCCACTTCGACATCACCGCGCGCGTGCTGTCACGCAAGGATTATGCGTGGAGCACCGACGGCGAACTGGTGCCGCTCGACCTCGCGCTCGGCTGGGGCCGCATGTCCGACAGCGCGGTGCTGGACAAGATCGACATCAGCCAGTCCGGCCGTTTCTACTACTGGCATGTGCAGCAATTCCCGATCCCGCGCCGCGAGATCGAGACCTCCAGCGCGAACATGCACATGATTCCCGCCGACCCCGAGGTGAAGCGCCAGCTGGAACAGGTACGCCCCGGCCAGTTGGTTCACATCGAAGGCTTCCTGGTCGACGCCAGCCGCCCCGACGGCTGGCACTGGAACACCTCGCTGAGCCGTGACGACACCGGCGCCGGCGCCTGCGAGCTGATCTACGTCGAACGGGTCGACGCCACGGCGCCGTGAGCGGCTGGACTCAGTAGCGCAACAGGCTGTGCAGCGGCTTGGCCGCCGGCCAGCGACTGCGCCCCTGCAGTGCAGGCAGTTCGATCACCACACTGGCGCCGAGCAGCCCGGCGCCCAGCTGGCCGACCAGCGTCGCGGCCGCCACCAGCGTGCCGCCGGTGGCCAGCACGTCATCGACCAGCAGCACGCGCTCACCCGGCCGGAACGCATCGCGCTGCACCTGCAGCTGGTCGCTGCCGTATTCCAGCTGGTAGTCCACGCTCGCCACCGGCGGCGGCAGCTTGCCGGGTTTGCGCAACGGCACGAAGCCGGCGTGCAGCTTCTGCGCCAGTGCGGTGCCGAAGATGAAGCCGCGTGCCTCGATGCCGCACACCGCCTGCACGCCGCTGCCCTGCCACGGTTCGGCCAGTGCATCGATGCAGCGGGCGAAGCTGCCGGCATCGGCGAGCAGCGGGGTGACGTCGCGGAACATCACGCCGGGGCGGGGAAAATCGGGCACGGCACGGATCAGTGCGGCGAGGTCCTGCATGGGGTTTCCTGGGAGCCTGGGCGGCTCAGCAAGGCGCGGCCAGCGGATCGTCCGGCAGGTCGTCGATCGCCTGCCGCGCCTCGACCAGCCGGGCCTCGACCTCGGCCACGATGCCGCCAGCCTCGGCCAGGCTCGATGCGGGCACCATCACCGCGATGTAATCCATCGCCGGCAACTGGCCGACCCCGCCGGTGAGGTACTCGCCGGCGATGAACGCCGGGATGCCGCCTGCCTCCAGCGCATCCTTGACCAGATGGGCATCGAACAGGTTCTCGGCGCGGTAGACGGTATGCATGCCTCGCACGCTAACCCGCCCCGGCACGCGGGGCAAGGCGCCCGGCGGCGATGGCGGCGACAGGGTAAACTTGTGCGTTTCCGCCACCGCTTGCGAGCCCGAGCCCGATGTCGACCGAGAACCCCGCCAACGCACCCGCCCCTTCGACGGCCGCCGTGCAGCAGGCGGCTCCCCATCAGGACTTCATCCGGCAGATCGTGCGCGACGACCTCGCCGCGGGCAGGCACCGCGCGATCCACACCCGCTTCCCGCCGGAGCCGAACGGCTATCTGCACATCGGCCACGCCAAGGCGATCTGCCTGTCCTTCGGCATCGCCCGCGAATTCAACGGCTGGTGCAACCTGCGCCTGGACGACACCAACCCGGGCAAGGAAGACCCCGAGTTCGTGCAGGGCATCAAGGACGACGTGCGCTGGCTCGGCTACGACTGGCACGAGCTGCGCCACGCCTCGGACTACTTCGACGTGTTCTACCGCGCCGCGCTGAAACTGATCGAAGACGGCCTCGCCTACGTCGACGATCTCGACGCCGAGCAGATGCGCCAGTACCGCGGCACGCTGACCGAGCCGGGCCGCCACTCGCCGTACCGCGAGCGCAGCGTGGCGGAAAGCCTCGACCTGTTCCGCCGCATGCGCGAGGGCGAGTTCGCCGACGGCAGCCGCACCTTGCGCGCGAAGATCGACATGGCCTCCGGCAACATCAACCTGCGCGACCCGGCGCTGTACCGCATCCGCAAGGTCGCCCACCAGAACACCGGCGACGCCTGGCCGATCTACCCGATGTACGACTTCGCGCACGCGCTGTCCGACGCGATGGAAGGCATCACCCATTCGCTGTGCACGCTGGAGTTCGAGGACCACCGCCCGCTGTACGACTGGTGCGTGGACAAGGTGGACCTGCCGAACCACCCTGAACTGTGGCAGTCGGTGGTCGCCGCGGGCCTGGAGGCGAAGCCGGCCAAGCCGCGGCAGATCGAATTCTCGCGGCTGAACCTTTCCTACTGCATCACCAGCAAGCGCAAGCTGGCGCAGCTGGTGAACGAGAACGTCGTGGACGGCTGGGACGACCCGCGCATGAACACGCTGCGCGGCCTGCGCCGGCGTGGCTTCACCCCGGCCGGGCTGCGCCTGCTGATCGAGCGCGTGGGCGTCTCCAAACAGAACAGCGTGATCGACTACGCGATCCTGGAGAACTGCATCCGCGAGGATCTGGACGCCACCGCGGCGCGGCGGATGGCCGTGCTCGACCCGCTGAAACTGGTGATCACCAACCTGCCCGAGGGCCACGAGGAAACGCTGAGCTTCCCGAACCACCCGAAGGACGAGAGCTTCGGCACGCGCGAGGTGCCGTTCGCGCGCGAGCTGTGGATCGAGCGCGACGACTTCGCCGAAGTGCCGCCGAAGGGTTTCCACCGGCTGAAGCCGGAGGGTGAGGTGCGCCTGCGCGGCGTCGGCATCGTGAAGTGCGAACAGATCATCAAGGACGCCAGCGGCCACGTCACCGAGCTGCGCTGCACGCTCGACCCGGAAACCCGCCACGGCCTGCCCGGCGCCGACCGCAAGGTGAAGGGCACCATCCACTGGGTCAGTGCGACGCACGCGGTGGCCACCGAAGTGCGCCTGTACGACCGCCTGTTCAGCGTGGCCGCGCCGGACAGCGAGGAGGACGGCAAGAACTGGCTCGACCACGTCAACCCCGAGGCCAAGCGCGTGGTGCGGGCATGGCTGGAACCGGCCGCGGCCCGCGTCGAACCGGAGCAGCGCTTCCAGTTCGAGCGGCTCGGCTACTTCGTCGCCGACCGCGTCGACCACCGCGCCGACGCCCCGGTGTTCAACCGCACGGTGACCCTGCGCGACGTCTGGGCCAGGCCGGCCAGCCAGTAAACGGGACGATCCACGAACGGAGCGAAGGCATGCTGCCGCTGCAAATCCATCTCACCCTGCCGCCGTGGATCGGCGACGTCGCCGACACCAACAAGCGCTACCACAGCGATGAGGAGCGCGTAGGCCTGGCGATCGAGCTGTCGCGGCACAACGTGGATCGCGGCGGTGGCGGCCCGTTCGGCGCGGCCGTGTTCAACAATCACAGTGGCCGGCTGGTCGCCGTCGGCGTCAACCGCGTGCTGCCGCAGAGCTGCTCGGTCGCGCATGCCGAGATGATGGTGATCATGATCGCGCAGCAGCGCCTGAGCCGGCACCGGCTGAACGAGGATGGCGGCCATTACGTGCTGGCCACCAGTTCGCAGCCGTGCTGCCAGTGCTATGGCGCCACCGTGTGGGCCGGCATCGACGAACTGCTGATCGGCGCGCGGGCGGAAGACGTCGAGGAACTCACCGAGTTCGACGAAGGCCCGCTGCCGGCCGACTGGATCGGCGAACTGCAACGCCGCCACATCGAGGTCCGCCGCGACATCCTGCGCGAACAGGCGCGCAGCGTGCTGGCCACCTACGGCGCCAGCGGCACACCGTATTGAGCCGCTGGCGCGCCGCGCTGCCGCTGATCCTGCTGGTGCTGGCCGGCATCGTGCTGTTCGCCTCCGGCTCGCTGCACCAGCTGAGCCCGCACCAGCTGGTGGTGCACCAGGCCGAGCTGCACGCGCAGATCGCCAGCCACCCGTGGCTGACCCGGCTGGCCTTCATCGGGCTGCTGACGCTGACCGTGGCCACCGGCATCCCCGGCACCATCGTGGTGATCCTGGCCGGCGGCTTTGCCTTCGGCGTGGTCGACGCCACCGTGTGTTCCTCGATCGGCCTGACCCTGGGTTCGCTGGTGCTGTACCTGGCCAGCCGCTACGCGTTCGGCGCCGGCAGTCGGCAGCCGCCGGCGATGGTGGCGAAACTGCGTCACGGCTTCGAACGCCACCCGGCGAGCTACACCCTGTTCCTGCGCTTCGTGCCGGTGGCGCCGTTCGGCCTGGTCACCATCTGCCTGGCCTGGTTGCGCTGCCCGCTGTGGCTGTTCCTTGGCGCCAGCTGGCTGGGCGGCACCGTCTCGCTGATCTTCGAAACCTCGATCGGCGCCGGCCTGGGCGATGCCATGAGCCAGGGCGACAGCTTCGGCATCGGCCTGTTCCTGCACCGCGCAGTGCTGCTGCCGCTGGGCGCGATCGCCCTGCTCGCCCTGCTGCCACTGCTGCTCGAACGCCTCACCCGACGGCATCGGCAGGGAGCCCGGCGCGTCGACTGAGTCACCAGCCCGCGTCCGACGGCCCGGGAGCCGCCCGGGATTCCTGGCCAGGGGCGCGCCGACAAGCCACTTGCCGGGTTGATCCGAAAGATCACGCGCACGAAACTGCGAGGCCACCCAAACCGCCGGCCGGCAAATTGACTTTGACGGGGTAACATTCCATATTCATGTCAAGGCATCGCTTCAGCCCGTGACCCAGCACACGGACAAGCTTGTCGGTCAACTGAAACAATGCCGGCAACCCTAGGGGGGGAACATGCCAGTTGCCAACCATGCCGATCGACGGTACGCGTCACCGCCGCGCCTGTGTCTGCGCCGGGTGCAGTGCGCATCACGCACGCGGGGTTTCACCCTGATCGAGTTGATGATCACGGTGGCGGTCATCGCCGTTCTCGCCGCCATCGCCGTGCCCAGCTACTTCAAGTACATCGTGCGCTCCAACCGTTCGGCAGCCGAAAGCCTGATGCAGGAAGCCGCCAGCGCACAGGAGCGCTACATGGTCGACAGCCGGCAATTCGCCGGCAACCTGACCGTACTCGGCTACGGCGCGGGCATGCTGCCGAACACGGTGGCACCCAACTACACCATCTCAATGGTCGCCACCGCGGCCTCCGCCTCGGGCGGCACCCCGCCGGGCTACACGATTACCGCCACGCCGATCAACGGCCAGCTCCGCGACACCGAATGCGGCACGCTCACCCTCAACGGCGACGGCAGCAAGGTGGCCAGCACTGGCGCCACGAACTGCTGGAAATGAGCCATGCGCACATCACGTAGCCACGGCTTCACTTTGATCGAGATGCTGGTCACCCTGGCCATCTTCGCCGTGCTGCTGATGATCGCCATCCCCTCGATGCGGCCGTTCCTGCAATCGCAAAGCGTCAAGAACGCCTCGATGGACATCAACTCCACGGTGGCGCTGGCGCGCAGCGAGGCGATCAAGCGCAATGCCACGGTCGACGTGACGGCCAACAACGCGGCCGACTGGAGCCAGGGCTGGGTGGTCAGCCAGACAGCCGCCAACGTTATCCGCAAGCAGCCCGTCCTCGGCAACATCGTGATCACGCCCACGCCAGCCAGCGGAAGCTTCAGCTTCACCGGCAACGGGCGGATGACCAGCACCGGTTCCACGTTCACGATCAAACCGGTCAACAAGACCGGCTCGCAGCCGCTCTGCCTCACCGTCACGGTGGGCGCCACCGGCCGCGTCGAGTCCACCAAGGTCACCTGCACATGAAAAACCAGACCGGCATGATGCTGATCGAGGCGCTGGTGTCGCTGGTCATCGCAGCCATCGCCCTGCTCGGCACCGTCACTCTGATGGCGAAATCCACGCGCAGCGAGATGGAGTCGTACCAGCGGGTGCAGGCGTTGACCCTGGTGCAGGACATGGTCTCGCGCATCAACGCGAATCGACAGATTGCTGCGTGCTATTCGAACGGCGCCACCGGCCTCAGCACGACCAGCGCCCCTCTGCCCGTCTGCGCCACGGGTTCGGCCGTCCAGATCGCCACGGCCAACGCCGATCTCCTTGCATGGCAAAACGCCCTGCTCGGCTCCAGCGAAGTCTCCGGTAGCTCCAAGGTCGGCGCTATGATCGGTGCCGTGGGCTGCGTCGACGAGGTCCTCCCCTTCGACCCCAACAACCCGATCTATCGCGTCAGCGTTGCCTGGCAGGGCCTGATGCCAACCGCCACCCCGAAGCTGTCGTGCGGAAAACCATCGCTCGGCGACAACAACTTTCGGCGCGTGATCAGCGTCCAAATCCAGATCGCCAACCTCACGACGACATGATGACTCCTCGCGCCCACGGCCAGCCCCTGTTACATGCCCGCCACCAGGCGGGCATGTCCCTGATCGAGCTGATGATCGCCGTCGCCATCGGCCTGGCGCTGCTGGCCGGGCTCAGTTCGCTCTATGTCTCCACCAGCAAGGCGCGCTCGGAGTTCAACAAGACGTCGGAACAGGTCGAGAACGGTCGCTTCGCCCTGCAGTCCATCAGACGCGACATCGAGATGGCCGGCTTCTACGGGCGCGCCAGCCAGCCAGTCGCCACCACCAGCTATGCCCTGTCGGATCCCTGCGCCAATGCGCCGGCATCGATGGGTTTCAGCACCAGTCCCCTCACCGTCCCGCTCCCGGTCTACGGGCCTGCGCTGGCCGCCACCGTTCCCGCATGCCTGGCGACCAAACTTACGAACATGAAGCTCGGCACGGAAGTCCTCACCGTCAGCTATGTCTCCGGCAGCACCACCGCCACGGCTGACGGTACCAATTACTACCTGCAGCGATCCGGTTGCGAGACCGACAGCGTGTCGATGGTCTACAGCAAGACCCCCGGCGACTTCACGCTGCACACCAAGGCTCCCATTGCTGGCAATGCGTGCAGCACCACCGGTACCACGGCCGAACTGCGCCAGTACGTCGAGCACAGCTACTACGTGGCCACCTGCGATGTCTGCACCGGTCCTGGCGCCGACACCACGCCGACGCTGAAGGTGGCCGAATTCGCGCCCGGCGCACCCAATAACATCCAGGTCTCCTCGCTGGTCGCCGGCATCGAGGACGTGCACTACAGCTACGGCGTGGACACTGACATCAACGGCTCGCCGGACTGCTACGTCGATAACCCATCCGTGGACAATAGCGCCGTGCCGGCCTGCGCGGCAGTGGCTGCGGCCGCCACTTACACATGGATCACATCCGGCACCGCCAATTGGCCCAACGTTACCGCTGTGCGCGTCAATCTGCTTTCGCGCAATCTCGACAACACCGCCAGCTGGACCGACACCCGCACCTATGACCTGGGCCGCGCCACGGTGAACGGGCCCTACGGCGACCACTACAAGCGGCACGTCTACGGCACCGTGGCACGCGTCTGGAACACCGGCGGCATGAGGGAGAACCAGTGATGAAGGCCTCTCCGACCCACGCCTCGCAGCGCGGCTTCACCCTGGTGATGACGCTGATTTTCCTGGTCATCTTCATGCTGTTCGCCATTTCGATGGTCAGTTCGAGCATGATCAACACCAAGGTCGCCGCCAACCAGCAGTACCGGCTGGAAGCCGGCGCCGTGGCGCAGCAGGGCATCGAACAGGTGATGAGCCAGCCGTTCATCCGGGTGCCGATCACCACTATCACCCCCGTGCAGGTCGACGTCAGCGGCGACGGCACCGCGGACTTCACCGCGCAAGTCGCGCCTCCCGTCTGCCTCGACAGCAAGGTGATCCCGAACGCGAGCCTGCCGGTGGGCGACGTGTGCAAGGTGCCAAACAACCCCAACGGCAACCTGATCCTGCCCGGTCCAGCCTCCTCGGTATCCCCGCCGCCGGCGGCGCCCTCGATGTGCTCCGCGACGCAGTGGGACATCCAGTCCGCCGTCACCGATCCGAACAACACCGCCGTCGCGGTCACCGTACACCAGGGTGCCTCCGTGCAGGTGCCGATCGGCACACCCTGCCCCAATTAACCTTGCATCCGCGTCCGCGGAGGAATCGTCATGCCACACGCGCGCATTGTCTTGAACCACCGGCTGCGTATCCTCGTCCTGATCGCTGCGGCACTGACCCTGCCAGGTATGGCCAACGGCGAGGATATCGACCTGTATACCGGCAAGCCCATCAATGGCGGCCAGCCGAACGTGATCCTGCTGCTGGACAGCTCCAACGCATGGAACGGCGCCGTGACATTCAGCTGCCCCACATCCGGCGTAGTTTCTTCCAACAATGCAGGCAAGGATGCCGGTTTTGAACAGTGCGCCCTCTATAACGCACTCACTGCCGTGGGTACTAACGCGCAGTTGGCTGGCAATATCAACGTGGGCTTGATGCGTTGGGACGTAAAAAAAGATGGAACGACTAATTCCGGCGCGTCTTACAGTGGCAATGGCGGTTATTTCAAGTCTCCACAGCCACAAGCGGCACTCCTTCCCGTCATTGGCGATCCGTCCGGGTCCACCACCTCGCCGGGTGCCCTCAATCTCAGCAACTTGCAGACCATCATCAAGGGAATCGACCGCACGGGGGATGGTGGAAACAGCCCGAACACCGGCGGCGCCATGCAGGAAGTGTGGGCGTACTATGCGCGCAAAACCGGCCTGTCGAACACCAACTACTCAACGCTGCCCAAGCTCAACGCCTGCCAGAAGAACTTCGTGATCTACATCGCGAATGCCATGGGTAATGGCGACCCCAATCAGGGTCAAAATATCTGGAGCCCTGCACTCGTGGCAGCCGGTGCGACAGCTGCGCAGCAACAGACCGTCAGCATCCCCCCGCCCTCCAAGTATCAAGGCAAGGGCGGCGGCCCCGAGTGGGCCCGCTTCATGTACCAGACCGATCTTTCCGGAGCAACCAACGGCGGCCCCCCGCAGAACATCATCACGTACACGATCGCGGTGACCGATGGCGGGAATCCCGCCTACGTCAGCTATGTCCAGAGCATGGCCGCTAACGGCGGCGGCAAATCGTTCGTGATAAACATCAACGACCCAAACGCACTGAACGACCTGGTCAAAGACCTGCTGAGCATCTTCAATGAAGTGCAGGCGACCAACAGCGTGTTCGCCTCGGTGAGCCTGCCGGTCAGCGTGAATGCCCAGGGCACCTCGCTCAACCAGGTGTACGTCGGCATGTTCCGCCCGGATGCCACCACGGCCCAGCGCTGGGCCGGCAATCTCAAGCAGTACAAGCTCGGCTTTGATACCAACCAGAACGTCCAGCTCGAAGACTCGCTGGGTAACCAGGCAATCACCAACTCCGCTACCGGCTTCATCACGCCCAATGCGCTCAGCTACTGGACGGCGGATCACCAGGCCGGCACCCTGCGCGATGGCCCGTTCACCATCGACCCCAGTACTGGCTACTACACCAGTACCATCTTCGCCAACTGGCCCAGCCTCACCACTGCCACCACCACCACGCCCAGCGGCTTCTGGGTCAATCTGAAGCCCGCCGCCGTTCAAGGCGCTGGCGGCACATTCGATGCCCCTGACGGCCAGATCGTCGACAAGGGCGGCGTCGCCGAGATGATTCGCGCGGATAACCTCACCGCTCAGACGAGTCGCATGATCTATACCTGCCCAACAGCTGGCTGCACCGTCAATGCGGCGCTGTCCACCACCAAGTTCGATGTCGCCACGCTGGGCAGCAACACAACTTTCGGTACCAGTTCCACTACGACCCCGACTACTACGGATTTGATCAACTGGGTCCGCGGCACGGACAACAACACCGGCACCGGTGCCGAGAATCCGAAGGGGCCGGGCGGATCGGTCACCGTGCGCCCGTCCATCCATGGCGATGTGCTGCACTCGCGACCGGCAGTCGTCAATTACGGTGGCTCCATCGGCATCGTGGCGTTCTACGGTTCCAACGACGGTCTCTTCCGTGCCGTCAACGGCAACCAGGATGCCACTACTCCCACCACCACTCCTGCGCCTCCCGGCGCCATCAAAATTACCAACACCACAAGCTACGTGCGTCCTGGCGGTGAATTGTGGTCGTTCATCGCTCCGGAATTTTTCAGTAAGCTCAAGGATCTGCACGACAACACCCCCCAGCTCACGCTGGGCGCTGCCAGCAGCAAGAAGGACTACTTCTTCGATGGCACCACCACGGTCTACCAGGATCTGCGCAACGCCAGCAGCCCGCAGACCTATATCTACGTCACGGCACGGCGTGGTGGTCGCCTGATCTACGCGTTCGACGTGAGCGATCCGACCTTACCGAAATTCCTGTGGAGCAGAACCGCCAGCGGCGACCTCGCCAACATACTCGGCCAGACCTGGTCGCAGCCCAAGCTGGCCCTAGTCAACGGCAACACGAATCCAGTGGTGATCATGGGTGGTGGCTATGACACGAATGAGGACACCGATCCGGCAACCGTTGCCGATACCATGGGGAACGCGATCGTGGTGCTGGACGCCTTCACCGGCAAGACGGTGTGGACCGCCTGCAATAGCGGCTGCATGGCGAATAATTCCAACATGACTTATGCGATCCCTGCCGACATCACGCTGCTGGATAGCGATGGCGATGCCAAGATCGACCGCCTTTACGCCGCTGATCTGGGCGGCAACATCTGGCGTGCCGACATCGATGGTGCCACCCCGTCGACAGACTGGAAGGTGACCCAGATCGCCAAACTCAGTAGCACTGGTAACGGCACCGGCGCCAGCTGCGCCAGTACCCCCATCGGTGTCCGCAAATTTTTCTATCCGCCCGACGTCACGCAGACCGGTAATTTCGACGCGGTGGTGGCCGCCAGCGGCGATCGCGAGCACCCCTTGCTGGCGAACGCATCCTCCTGTGTTGTCAACCGTTTCTACATGCTGAAGGACACCAGCACCGGCAAGAGCGTGCCCAGTACCTGGACCACGATTACCCAATCCGACCTCACCGACGAAACCGGTGCTCTCACAGGAGGAACACCCTATTCCTCCACCAGCACCACGAGGGGCTTCTTTATCAACTTCGGGGCTGGCGAAAAGGCCGTGAATGCACCGCTGACGGTGGCGGGCTATACCTACTTCGGCACCAATACACCCAGTCCAGCGAGCTCACTCGTGTGTTCCGCGAACCTGGGTATCGCACGCGGCTACGCGATCAACTTCCTGACCGGCGCGGGCCTGAACGACAAGGGCGGCTACATCACCTTCGACGGTGGCGGCCTGCCACCCTCGCCGGTATTCGGCCTAGTCGAAGTCACTCCCGGCAGCGGTGTGTACACCCCCGTTCTGATCGGCGGCGGCAACCAGACCGGACCGCACGGCGGCAACAACAGCTCGGCGCTGGGTGCGAACAAAGTCACCCCGCCCAACACCGGCAAGCGCAAGCGTACCTACTGGTTCACCGAAGGCCAACAATAAGCGTTGACAGAAACTTGCAGGCGCGGCCACCAGGTCGCGCCTGCACCACGGCCACGGCGAAGTGGACCCTCCGCGAGGGTGGGAGCCCAAAGGCCGGCGCGGGAGTGCCGCCGCCTGGATAGCCGGAATCACGACGCACGCGGCCGCGTGCGTCCTGCGCCACAGCATGTCGCCACCCGTTTCCGGGCCTGCGGTCGTATCGCCCAATGCGTTCCTTCACGGCTGCCAACCTGCCCATTTCGCGCTAGTGTTGTGGCGCTGATGCGCCGGACACGACCGCGCATTCGGGATAACGTGGGGGAAATACGGAGCAGCGGATGGACATGGCGACCCACTCCTGGCCCGCACGCCTGTGGCAGCGCGCTTCGCTGATGCAGCGCCTGGCCTTCGTCGCGCTGGTGCCCGCCCTCGCCACCGCCGCGCTGCTGGTGACCCTGCTGACCCTGCGCCAGCTGGCCAACCTGCGCCAACTGGCGCACGGCAATGCCGAGGCCATCGCCACCCAGGCCGCCTCGATCACCGTGCAGCCGCTGCGCGCGATGCAACTACGCGAGCTGGCGCAGGTCGCCGATTCGATTGGCGACCTGCCGCACGTGGCACGCGTGCAGATCCGCACCGCCGCCGGCCAGATCCTCGCCGACCGCCACAAGCCCGATGCCAGCCGGGCCCCGCGGGAAATCCTCACCGTGGTGCGCGACGTGGTCGATCGCGATCCCTCCGGGGTGGTCCTGCTGGGTACCGTGCTGGTGGATGTGAGCCTGCACGACGCGATCGCCGCCCAGCGCGCGAGCCTGCGCTATGCGCTGCTCGCCCTGCTGTTGAGCCTGTTCGTCACCGGCGTGATCGGCTGGCAGGCCGCTCGCTGGATCAGCGCGCCACTGCGCCATCTGGCCAGCGCCGTGCGCCAGCTCGGGCAGGGCGACCGCCAGGTGGCGGTGATGGTGACCGACCACACCGAGATCGGTGAACTGCAGCAGGGTTTCAACCACGCGGCGGCGGCGTTGCACGATGTGCGGCGCGGGATGGAACAGCAGATCGAACAAGCCACGCAGGAACTGGCCCACAAGAATGCCGCGCTGGAAGCGGCCAGCCTGGCCAGGTCGCGCTTCCTGGCAGCCGCCTCGCACGACCTGCGCCAGCCGCTGTACGCGCTGACCCTGTTCTCCTCCGCACTGGCGGTGGACGAACACGACCCGCAGCGGCTGGACCGGATCGCCCACATCCAGGAATGCGTGCAGTCGCTCGACCACCTGTTCAGCGAACTGCTCGACCTGACGCGACTGGAAACCGGCGCGGTGCAGGTCGAGATCAGCGAGTTCCCGCTCGACCAGGTCTTCGCCGAAGTCAGCCGCAATTTCGACATGGTCGCCGAGCAGCGTGGACTGCAGCTGGCCATCCACCCTGCCCGGCTCTGGGTGCGCAGCGATCGCACCATGCTCACCCGCATCCTCAACAACCTGGTCAGCAACGCCCTGCGCTTCACCCGCCACGGCGGCGCACTGGTCGGCACCCGCCGCACCACCGATGGCCGGGTACGCGTCGAGGTGTGGGATACCGGCCGCGGCATTGCGCCGGAGCACCTGCCCAGCGTGTTTGACGAGTTCTACCGCATCGACGACCACCCCGACGCCGGGCTCGACGACGGCTCACACTCGGGCCTGGGGCTGGGGCTGGCGACCGTGCAGCGACTGGCGGAACTGCTCGACACCGAGGTCCTGGTGAAATCCCGGCTCGGCCGGGGCAGCGTGTTCCATTTCCTGCTGCCGATCGCCACCGCTCGTACGGATCTGCCCGGATTCGACAACGACAGCCCCGCCGATCTGGCCGGCAAACGCGTGCTGGTCGTGGACGACGACCCGGCTATCCTGTCCGGCATCCGCTTCCTGCTGCGCAGCTGGGGCTGCGAGGTGGAGGTGGCCGAGGATCGGCTGCAGGCGCTGGAGGCCATCGAAAACTGGCCCGGTCCACCCGACATCGTGATCTGCGACCTGCACCTGCGCAGCGGCGAAAGCGGCATCGACATCTTCGCCGCGCTCGACCGGCACTACCGGCGCGACGGAGGCACACCATTCGCCCGCCTGCTGGTCACCGGCGAAACCCGCATCGACCGCCTGCGTGAAATCATCGCCGCGAAGATCCCGCTGCTGTACAAACCGGTTTCGCCGCAACAGCTGCGCAGCACGATGACCTCGGCATGGACCGTTATCCACGACGACAAATGAAGCCACGCACGGCTGCCTGCGAGGGCAAAAAAAGAGCGCCCGTCGGGGCGCTCTGGAAACTGGTGGGTCGTCCGGGACTCGAACCCGGGACCAATAGATTAAAAGTCTACTGCTCTACCAACTGAGCTAACGACCCATCATTGCAAAACTCAAGCGGACAATTTTACGGGCTGGGCGACAGCGGCACAAGCAAACGCGCCGAGCGCTCAGATGTAGCGGGTCGGGTCGGCCAGGCCCGCTTCGCGGAAACCCTGCGCACGCAGCCGGCAGGCGTCGCAATGGCCACAGGCGCGACCATCGTCGTCAGCCTGGTAGCAGCTCACCGTAGCCGAGAAATCCACGCCAAGGCGCTGGCCTTCGCGCGCGATGTCGGCCTTGCTCATGCGCATCAGTGGCGCATGGATGCGGATGCCGGCGCCTTCAACGCCAGCCTTGGTGGCGACATTTGCCAATGCCTCGAACGCCTCGACGAAGGCAGGCCGGCAATCCGGATAGCCCGAGTAGTCGACCGCGTTGACGCCGCACCATATGTCGCTGGAACCAAGCACCTCGGCCCAGCCCAGCGCGATCGACAACATGATGGTGTTGCGTGCCGGCACGTAGGTCACCGGGATGTGGCCATCGCCATCGTGCGCGCTGTCGTCCAGCGGCACGTCGATGTCGGCGGTGAGCGCGGAGCCACCGATGCTGCGCAGGTCGATGCTGACCGTCTTGTGTTCCAGCGCTCCGAGCATCTTCGACACGCGATCGGACGCAGCCAGTTCCGAACTATGCCGCTGGCCATAGGCCACACTCAACGCATGCACCTGATAGCCCTGCTCGCGCGCCAGCGCGATGGTGACGGCTGAATCCATGCCGCCGGAGACGAGCACGACGGCCTTGCGCAACGTGTTTTGAGACATGCTGTATTCCACTTCGGAGTGACCGGTCATCGGCCGCAAACGCCACCGGCAACACAGGCCGGCGCGACATCATTTTCCCGCCGCGTCGTTCCACAGCAATTTGTGCAGTTGCAGCTGGAAGCGTACGGGCAGCCTGTCGGCGATGATCCATTCGGCCAGCTCACGCGGTTCGACCTTGCCCCATACCGGCGAGAACAGCACCATGCAGCGATCGGCCAGCGCATGCTCGGCCAGCATCGCGCACGCCCATTCGTAGTCGGCGCGGCTGGCGATGACGATCTTGATCTGGTCGTGCGGCAGCAGGTGGTCGAGGTTCGACCACAGGTTGCGCTGGCTCTCGCCCGAGCCCGGCGCCTTCAGGTCCATCACCTTGCGCACGCGCGGGTCGACGGCGGAGATGTTCAGCGCACCGGAGGTTTCCAGCGACACCTCGTAGCCGGCATCGCACAGCTTGCGCAGCAGGATCAGGCAGCGCTTCTGCGCCAGCGGCTCACCGCCGGTCACGCAGACATGCTTCACGCCATGCGTGGCGACCTCGGCGAGGATGTCGTCGATCGCGTGCCAGTTGCCGCCGTAGAACGAATACTCGGTATCGCACCAGACGCAACGCAACGGGCAGCCGGTGAGGCGCACGAACACGGTGCGCCAGCCGATCGCATCGGCTTCGCCCTGGATCGAATGGAAGACCTCGGTGATGCGCAGGCGCTCGGCAACAGCCGCGGCAGGCGTGCCGGACGCCTCGCGCGCGTCATTGCCGCTCATCGCGCTATTCGCTCAGTTGCCCGACTGCAGTTGCAGGCGCTGCAGGCGTTCCTGGGCCAGGCTGGCGACCTTGGAGCCCGGGTATTTGGTGGTGACCTGGGTCAGCGTGGCCTTCGCCGCTGCAGTCTGCTTGAGCTCCAGCTGGCTGTAGCCGACCTTGAGCAGCGCGTCGGGCGCCTTCTCGCTCTGCGGAAACTGGTTGAGCAGCTGCTGGAACGATTCCAGCGCCACCGGATAATTGGTGGTGGCGTAGTACGACTCGCCAAGCCAGTACCAGGCGTTCGGCGCCAGCGCATGGTTCGGGTATTGCTGGATGAAGCTGCGGAACTCGCGCGAGGCTTCCACGTAATTGCCCGCGCGAATCGCCTTGAAGGCCACGTCGTAGGCGGCCTGCGCCGCGGCCGGATCGCCGGCGGCGGCATTGCTGCCGGCGGCAGCCGCAGCCGGCTGGCTCGCTGCCGGCTTGCTGGCGGCAGCGGCAGCACTGGCCGTGGCGGCCGGAGGGACGGCCTGCGCCTGCGGGGTGTTGCCTGCCGCCGCCGCGCCCGCACCGCCCGCCTCGAGACGCCCGAGGCGGGCATCGAGATCGGTGTACTGGGCCTTGTTCTTGTCGTCGAGCGTCTGCAGCTGGTGCTGCAGCTCCTCGTTCTGCCCCTGCAACTGCTGCACCTGTGCCTGCAGCTGCTGCATCTGGTTGACCAGGCCGGTACCGGACTGGTCCTTGTTCTGTGCCTGCTGTTCCAGCCGCGCGACACGATCGGCGAGGCTCAACCGCGAGTCCTGCGCGAATGCCGGGAACGCGAACAGCATGGCGGACGCGATCGCGCCCGCCATGCTGAACCTGGCTGCAAAGCTGTTAGCCAGTCGCTTCATCATTACTGCGCCGTGTAGACGATCTCGACGCGGCGGTTCTTGCTCCAGCAATCCTCGTTGTGCTCACGGCACACCGGCTTCTCTTTGCCGTAGCTGATCACTTCCAGCTGGCTGGCCGAGCCACCGTTGGCCTGCAGGGCATCGGAGACGGCCTTGCCGCGGCGCTCGCCGAGGCCGAGGTTGTACTCGCGCGAACCGCGCTCGTCGGTGTTGCCTTCCAGACGGATGTGCGAGGTCGGGCGGTCCTGCAGGTACTTGGCGTGGCACGCCATGATCTGCTGGAACTCCGGCTTGATCTCGGTCTTGTCGAAGTCGAAGTACACGACGCGCTGACGCAGGCAGGCATCGGTATCGAGGTCGGCAGGGGTGTACTTGCCATTGGACTCGGGAGCCTGGGTCGGAGCGGCCTGCTCCGGGGCGGGCTGGGGTTTGACTTCCTGCTTCTTGGAGCAAGCGGCCGCGCCTACGCAGAGCAGGGCAACCAGGGCGACGCGAACGGTCTTATTCATGGTGACGTTCCTTACGGGTTGAGTTCCGACAAACGATGACGATGGGATTTACGGGACAGCTGACGCCGGTTGGCCGGCTGTTATTTTGACACTTGAAAGATCGACAGTACGTGATGCTGCACCATCGCCCTGACTGGCTTTTGACGCGGCGAAGCGCCACAGCCGGAAACCGAAACGCGCCGCAAAGGCGCTGTCCGGGCCCATTCCCTGGGCATCATGCTGCCGCACTCGCGTGCAGCAGCATGGAAATTCAACGTTGCCGGTACGGCCCCCAGGCGGGTTCGCGCACGTCGCCATCGGAAAGTACGAGGCGCTGGCGAACCAGACCGTCAGCCGAGACGGCATACAACACGCCGCGACGTCCTTCGGTAGCGGCATACAGCAGCATGCTGGCATTCGGAGCAAAACTCGGGGACTCGTCGATCGGGCCCGGCGAGAGGAAACGCACCTGGTCACCCAGGCTGCGGTCCATGACGACAATACGATACACGTTCCCGTTGCCCTGCACCATCGCGATCTGCTTGCCGTCGTAGCTCACCGAGGCATTCAGGTTGCTCTGGCCCTGGAAGGTGATCCGCTGCGGCGTACCGCCGCTGGCCGGGATCTGGTAGATCTGCGGCCGGCCGGAACGGTCGGAGGTGAAATAGATGCTCTGGCCATCGGGCGCCCAGACCGGCTCGGTGTCGATCGCCAGGCTGTGGGTCAGCCGGGTTTCTTGACGGCTGGCCAGGTCCAGCACGAACAGCTCCAGGTTGCCGACGTAGGACAGCGCCACCGCCAGCTTGCTGCCGTCCGGCGACCAGGCCGGCGCTCCGTTGATGCCGCGGGAATGGGAGGCCACCAGCTGCCGCGAGCCAGTGGTGATGTCCTGCACATAGATCGACGAGTTGCCGCTCTCGAACGAGACATAGGCGATCTTGCGGCCATCCGGCGACCAGGCCGGCGACAGCAGCGACTCCTTCGAACGCGCCACCACCTGCGGGTTGTAGCCGTCCGAATCGGCCACGATCAGCGAGTAGGTGGTGTGGTTGCCGAGGCCAACCGCGGTGATGTAGGCCATGCGGGTCCAGAAGGCGCCGCGCACGCCGGTGATCTTTTCGTAGATGATGTCCGCGATCTGGTGGGCCACGCCGCGCAGGTCACCCGCCGGAGCCGGTGGCATCTGCTGGTGCAGCAGACTCTGCTGCTTGTTGACATCCCACAGCTCGTATTCGACCTGGATCATGCCGTTGCCGGCGTCCCGGACGTTGCCGACCACGATGTAGTCCTGCTTCAGCAGGCGCCAGGTCGGGAACTTGATATCCGACCCCTTGGACGGGAACTCCACGATGTCGCTCTTGGCCAGCGAGCGGAACTTGCCGGAGCGGTTGAAGTCGTTGCGCATCACGTCGGCAACATCGGTCGGCAGCGGCACGCCACCCGCCTGCGCGAACGGCACCACCACGATCGGGGTGGCGGTCTTGACGCCGCCGACAATGTCGACATTCAGCGACTGGGCGGCGGCCGGGCCGGCGAACAGCGCCACCACGGCCAGCAGGATGACGGCAAAGCTTGGGCTGAATTTGCGCATGGGCTTGATCATTGCGGCCTGAAAGTGAAGGTGAGGTTGCGCTGGAACACGCTTTCAAAGCCCTTGTAAGGCAGCGTCTTGGTTCGCAGCACCGCGTTTTCGACCGAACGCCGGCCGGCATCGTCATACGGGCAACTGGAATCGACGGTCGCGCTCATCACGTCGCCGCCGGGCGATTGCACGATATGAACCTTGCAGGGGAGCGCAGCTATGTTATCCGGCCTTAACCAGTTCGGCGTGACCGCATTCTGAATGGCCGCTGTGTATTCGTCGGCAAGGTTGCTGTTCTGGCTGTTGTTGCCGGTCTGACGCTGGTCCGCGGGCGGCAGGTCCGGCTGACCGTCATCCTGCGCGTTCTTGAGGTCTTCCAGCTGCTGCTTCGCCTGCTTCGCCTTGTTGTCCAGCTGTTTGGTCTGGGCCGAGGCCGCATCCATCTTGGCGAACAACGCATCGATCTTCTTCTTTTCCTCGGCTTTCTTCTTGGCCGCCTGCGCATCCAGCTCGGCCTGGCGCTGACGCTGCTTCTCTTCCTGCACCTGTTTGGCGTCTTCCGCCTTCTGGGCAGCATCCTCGACCACCCGCTCCTGATCCTTGATGTCAACCTGCTTGGGCGGCGGTGGCAATTCGCTCACCGGCGGCGTCACCGGCGGGGGCGGGGTCGGCGGCGGAATGGTCGGTGGCGGCGGGGTGGAGTCGGGAACGGGCTTGGTCTTGACCGCCTTGGGTGGCGGGCTGCCGGTCCGTCCGATCAAAGTCGCCTCGATGATCGGGCCCTGCAGCTCCAGCGGTTTGGCACAGGTGATCGGGTTCATCCACGCCGGAAGATGCAGCGCGTTGAAGAAATTCTCGTAGCTGGAACACGGCAACACCGCGAGGAACAAAAACCCCACGATGCCGATATGCAGGATGGCGGAAAGTACGACCGCCTTCGGCGTCGCCTTACTTTCGTCCATTGGACGTGCTCTTGCCCTGCACGGGCTGCGCCATCAGGCCCACCTTGGAAACGCCGGCCTGCTGCAGGTCGGCCAGCACCGCGACCACGCCACCGTAATGGCCCTGATCGTCGCCGGCCACCAGCACGTTGACGTCCGGATTGGTGCGCACGAACGCGCCGACCTTGGTCTGCAGAGCGGCCGCGTCCAGCAGCTCCTTTTCGGCACCGGGCAGGGTCAGGAACAGCTGGCCATCCTGTTTCACCGTGACGATGACCGGGTCCTTCTTCTGCTGCAGCGACTTGGCATCGGCCTGCGGCAGGTTCACGTCGACGTTGGACTTCATCATCGGCGTGGTGACCATGAAGATGATCAGCAGCACCAGCATCACGTCGATGTACGGCACCACGTTGATTTCGGATTTGAGCTTGTAGCGCCGCTGGCGGCCGGAGGTTCGCATGGCTGCTCTCCGCTCAGGCGACGTCGTCGGTCTGGATCTGCCGCTGCAGCACCGAGGAGAACTCTTCCTGGAACACGTCGTAACGCGAGGCGATGCGCTCGACCTTGGTGGCGTAGCGGTTGTACGCCCACTGCGCCGGGATCGCCGCGAACAGGCCCATCGCGGTGGCGATCAGCGCCTCGGAGATGTGCGGCGCGACCACCGCGATGGTCACGTCCTTCATGTCGCCCAGGCCCTGGAACGCACCCATGATGCCCCACACGGTGCCGAACAGGCCCACGTACGGGCTGATCGAGCCGACGTTGGCGAGGAACTCCAGGTTGCGCTCGAGCAGGCCGATCTCGCGTGTGCCGGCGACCTGCATCGCGCGCTCGGAGCCTTCGATCACGCTGCGCGTGTCGTGCGTCTTGCGCTGGCGCTGGCGGGCGAATTCGCGGAAGCCCGACTCGAAGATGTTCTCGATGCCGCCAGTGCCGCCGTGGCGGTTGCTGACCTCGCGGAACAGCTGGGCCAGGTCGCCGCCGGACCAGAAGCGCTCCTCGAACTCCTCGGCATTCTCCATCGCCGCCTTGGTCTGCGAGTACTTGCGCACGATGATGACCCAGGACAGGAACGAGAACACCAGCAGGATCAGCAGCACCAGCTTTACCGGCACGCTCGAATCCGCGATCAGCGTGAAAATGTTCAGTCCACCGTTCATTGCTTGCAGGTTCTCCGCCTATCGGCTTGGGTTGTCTTGAGGTGCGGGTTGCGGGATCAGGTCGGCCGGAATCGGCGCCGGCCGCATGCGCTGGAGATCGACGCAAGCCACCCGCACGCTGGCGCGGATCAGGCAGCTGCCGTCGTTCTTCGTGATCGTCTGGGTGAACAGGATACTGGCTGCGCGCCGTTCTTTGACTTCGACCGTTACCGACAGTTCATCATCCAGCAGGGCAGGCTTGAGGAAGTCGATGTGCATGTCGCGCACCATGAAGGCCAGCCCGGTGGCCTGCTTGAAGGCCATCTGGTCGACGCCGAGCGCGCGCATCCACTCGCTGCGGGCGCGCTCCATGAAGCGCAGGTAGCCGGCGTGGTAGACCACCCCGCCGGCGTCGGTGTCTTCCCAGTAGACCCTGACCTTCCAGCGGAAGGGCGTCGTGGAAGCGGATTCAGGCATCCCCGACTCCCGCATCGAACAGGTCGGCAGCCTGCGCCTGCCGCGGCGGCGGGGTCAGCCCCAGGTGGCGCCAGCCTTTGGCGCTGACCATGCGCCCGCGGGCGGTGCGCACCAGGTAACCTTGCTGGATCAGGTACGGCTCGACCACGTCCTCCAGCGTGCCACGGTCCTCGCTCAGCGCGGCGGCCAGCGACTCCACCCCGACCGGGCCGCCGTCGAAGTTCTCGATGATCAGCCCGAGCAGGCGCCGGTCCAGTTCGTCGAAACCCTGCGGGTCGATCTTCAGCATGTCCAGCGCGGCTTGCGCCGCGGCCAGGGTGATCTCGCCGCCGGCGCGCACCTCGGCGTAGTCGCGCACCCGGCGCAGCAGGCGGTTGGCGATGCGCGGCGTGCCGCGCGAGCGGCGGGCGATCTCCTGCGCCCCTTCCGGCGCACAGGTGATGCCGAGAATTTTCGCCGCCCGGCGCACGATCGCGGTCAGTTCGTCGGTGGTGTAGAACTCCAGCCGCTGCACGATGCCGAAGCGGTCGCGCAAGGGCGCGGTGAGCATGCCGGCGCGGGTGGTGGCGCCGATCAGGGTGAACGGCGGCAGGTCCAGCTTGATCGAGCGCGCGGCCGGGCCCTCGCCGATCATGATGTCGATCTGGAAGTCTTCCATCGCCGGATACAGCACTTCCTCGACCACCGGCGACAGCCGATGGATCTCGTCGACGAACAGCACGTCGTTCGCCTCCAGGTTGGTCAGCAGCGCGGCCAGGTCGCCGGCGCGCTCCAGCACCGGGCCGGAAGTGGAACGCAGGTTGACCCCCAGTTCGTTGGCGATCACGTGGCTGAGCGTGGTCTTGCCCAGCCCCGGCGGGCCGAAGATCAGCACGTGGTCCAGCGCCCCGCCCCGCTTCCTGGCCGCCTCGATGTAGATCGACAGCTGCTCGCGCACCGCCTGCTGGCCCAGATACTCGGCCAGCCGCTTCGGCCGGATGGTGGCTTCCAGCGCCTCGTCGTCGAGCTGGGCAGCGGCGGTGATGATGCGGTGGTCGGTCATGCCGGCATTATGGCGGCTTGCGTGGGTGAAATGGAGTGGAAATCAGGAGCGGGAGCCGCCGCTCCCATGAGCCAAGGAAGTACTTTCCGGCACTTCTTTGGCTCGCCACGGTGGAGATCCGATCCGCTGCGCGGATCAGATCTCCACTTGCGCCCCCAGCTCGATCAGCCGGTTGCCGGGGATCTGGAAGAACGCGGTGGCCGGCATCGCGTTGCGCGACAGGAACGCGAACAGCTTGTCGCGCCACAGCGCCATGCCGGGTCGGCGCGCGTCGGCCACGATGGTTTCGCGCGACAGGAAGAAGGTAGTGTCCATCATGTCGAAGCCGAGGCCCTCCCGTGTGCACCGGGTCAGCGCCAGCGGGATGTTCGGATCCTCGGCGAAGCCGAAACGCAGCTCCAGTCCGAAGAAGTTGCCCGCCATAGGCGTGATCGCGATGCGCTCGTCGGCTTCGGCCACCGGCGTTTCCAGCGTCTCCACCGTCAGCAGCACGTTGCGCTCGTGCAGCACCTTGTTGTGCTTGAGGTTGTGCAGCAGCGCATGCGGCACGGCGTGCTGGTTCGCGGTGAGGAAGATCGCCGTGCCCGGCACGCGCAGCGGCGGGTGGTCGGCGATGTTCTCGATGAACGGCGCCAGCGCCAGCCCGCCCTGCTTGATCTCGCGCACCACCAGCTCGCGACCGCGGCGCCAGGTCGTCATCACGCTGAATAGCACCACGCCCAGCACCAGCGGGAACCAGCCGCCATGCGCCACCTTCAGCAGGTTCGCGCCGAAGAACGCCAGGTCGATGATCAGGAACAGCACGCCGACCAGCACCACCGTCAGCCAGCTCCAGTGCCAGCGCTTGCGCGCCACCACCAGCGCCAGCAGCGTGGTCATGGTCATGGTGCCGGTCACCGCGATGCCGTAGGCGGCACCCAGGTTGTCCGAGCTGCGGAAGCCGAGCACCGCCAGGATCACCAGCACCATCAGCATGCGGTTGACCCACGGCACGAAAATTTGCCCGGACATCTCGCGCGAGGTGTGCACCACCGCCAGCCGCGGCGAATAACCCAACGACATCGCCTCGCGGGTCATCGAGAACGCGCCGGAGATCACCGCCTGCGACGCGATCACCGCCGCGGCGGCCGACAGCACGATCATCGGATACAGCAGCGGCGGCGGCACCATCAGGTAGAACGGACTGGAGATCGCCAGCGGGTCGCCCAGCAGCAGCGCGCCCTGGCCGAAGTAATTGAGCAGCAGCGCCGGCAGCACGAAGCCGAACCAGGCCAGCCGGATGGGCTTCTTGCCGAAGTGGCCCATGTCCGCGTACAGCGCCTCGGCGCCGGTCAGCGCCAGCACCACGCCGCCGAGGGCGATGAACGAGGTATCACCGTGGCTGATGAAGAAACGTACCGCATGCAGCGGGTTGACCGCATACAGCACCTGCGGGTTGGCGATGATCTGGCGCACGCCGAGTACCGCCAGCACCACGAACCACAGCGTCATCACCGGTGCGAACGCCCTGCCGACCTTGTGCGTGCCGTGCCGCTGCACCGCGAACATGCCCAGCAAAATCGCCAGCGCGACCCACACCACGTACTTGCCCAGGCCGGGCGCGGCCACCTGCAAGCCCTCGACCGCGCCGAGCACCGAGATCGCCGGGGTGATCACGCCGTCGCCGTAGAACAACGCCGCGCCGAAGATGCCGAAGCCCGCCAGCACCCAGCGCGCGCGCGCCGAGCCGCTCATCGAGCGCTGCGCCAGCGCCATCAGCGCCATGATGCCGCCCTCGCCCTTGTTGTCCGCGCGCATCACGAAGGTCACGTACTTCAGCGACACCACGATGATCAGCGCCCAGAACACCAGCGACAGCACGCCCAATACCGCCGGCGCGGTCGGCGTCATGCCGTGCGTGCCGAGGGTTTCCTTCATGGTGTACAACGGGCTGGTGCCGATGTCGCCGAACACCACGCCGATCGCGCCCAGTGCCAGCGTCCGCAACCGGCGCCGGGTCTCCGTCGGCGATTCGTCCTGCATGGTGTGCTGTCCCACGATCAGCTCCCGAGTGCGGCGCGCAGCGCCTTGCGGATGATGGCTTCGGCATCGTCGCCCTCGGCGGCGACCTTCTGCACCAGCCGGCTCACCTCGACCGGCTTGTAGCCCAGCTGTTGCAGCGCCACGGTCGCTTCGCCAGCGGCATCCAGCGGCGCACCCGCCGCATGCAGCGTGGCACCGGGCATGCCGGACATGCCATCGAGACGATCGCGCAGTTCCACCACGATGCGCTCGGCGGTCTTCTTGCCGATGCCGGGGATCTTGGTCAGCGCGACCACGTCGCCGGCCTGCACCAGTCGCGCGAAGTGGTCGGTGGACACGCCGGACAGCACCGCCAGCGCGATCTTCGCGCCGATCCCGCTGACCTTCAGCAGGTTGCGGAACAGCGTGCGCTCGGCTTCGTGCAGGAAGCCGTACAGCGTGATGCTGTCTTCCTTCACCGCATGATGGATGAGCAGGACCACTTCCCTGCCGAGGCCCGGCAGGTCGTAGATCGTCGACATCGGCGCCTCGACCTCGTAGCCGATACCGCCAACCTCGACCAGCAGCGACGGCGGCTGCTTGCTTATCAGGATGCCGCGCAGGCGCCCGATCACCGGCGTCGCCCTCGTGCCTTGTGCATCGCCGGCGCCTTCACCGGCGTCGCCTCCAGGCCGTGCGCGGAATGCCGACGCGGGCCAGGCTGGCACGGGTGTGCGCGTGCGTCACCGCCACCGCCAGCGCATCGGCGGCATCGGCCTGCAGCGGCCCCTTGAGGCCGAGCAGCACGCCGATCATGTGCTGTACCTGGGTCTTGTCCCCGCGACCGCTGCCGACCACGGACTGCTTCACTTCGGTTGCTGCGTATTCGTGCACCACGATCCCCTGGCTGACCACCGCGCAAATGGCGGCGCCGCGCGCCTGTCCAAGCTTCAATGCCGAATCCGGGTTGCGCGCCATGAACACGCGCTCGATCCCGCACTCGGTCGGCTGGTGGGTCGCGATGATGTCACACAGTTCGTCAAAGATACGTTTCAGGCGCAACGGGAAGGTGGCCTCGCCGGCCACCGCCAGCGCGCCGTGGAAGACGTGGCTGAGCTTGCCCGCGTCGTCCACGTCGATGATGCCCACGCCGGTGCGTTGGCTGCCGGGATCGATGCCGATGATGCGAGTCATCACGAGGCGATGCGAAGGCGCGCGGCCTTCGACTTATTCGGCAGTCCCGGCGGGCAGCAAGGCGTTGTGCGACACCTCGCTCACGTCGTCCAGCGCGTCGAGCTTCTCGAGCAGGTCGAGCAGCTGTTCCAGCGCTTCCTCCGGCACCTCGACGCGGTTGTTCGGGCGCATCATCACGCCGGCGTGCTGGGCGCTCAGCCCGGCAGCGATCAGCCCTTGCTGCACTGCCTCGAAGCTCTCCGGCGTGCACAGCACGATACTTTCGCCGTGTTCGTTGAGCACGTCGTCGGCGCCGGCTTCCAGCGCCGCTTCCAGCACCTTTTCCTCGGCTGCCGCGTCGCCGCCGGTGGCGAACACCAGTTCGCCGCAACGGGTGAACTGGAACGCCACCGAACCGGAGGTGCCGAGATTGCCGCCATGCTTGGTCAGCACATAGCGCACGTCAGCCACGGTGCGGGTGGGGTTGTCGGTGAAGCTTTCGATGATCAGGGCGATGCCGGCCGGACCGTAGCCTTCGTAGCGCAGCTCCTGCATGTCGGCGCCGCCATCGGCGCCGGAGCCGCGCTTGATCGCGCGCTCGATGGTGTCCTTGGTCATGTTCGCCGACAAGGCCTTGTCGATCGCCGCACGCAGGCGCGGATTACCACCAGGGTCGGCGACGCCGGAACGCGTGGCGACGGTGATCTCGCGGATCAGCTTGGTGAACACCTTGGCGCGCTTGGCGTCTTCGGCGTTCTTGCGACCTTCGATGGACGGGCCTCTACCCATGACGATTCCTGCACGAAGCGATTGGACAAGCGGTCAATTTTACCTGAATTCGCCCTGCGTGCCGGTTGCGCCGCCCCGCCGTACCGCGACATGACGCCTCAGGGCGCTGCCGGCGGAAACCGGCCGTGATGCAGGAATTCCGCCACCAGCCGCGCCACCTCCTGCGAGAACAGCAGCCCGGTGTGGTTCGCCTCGACCACGCGGTGCGCGGTTACCCCTGCCAGGCGGGTTTCCTCCACTGCCACCGTGCCGTCGTGCGCGCCGGCGAAATGGCCGAGCATGGCGCCCAGGCCGAGCGGCAGGCGTCCGGCGACCACGCCGACCTCGCGCGGCCCGTCCCAGCGCTCGAAGCCCTGCTCCAGCAGCTCACGGTTGTGCCCCAGCAGCACTTCGCCGCCGCGCCCCCAGGCGGCGAAACCCCGCGCCGCAGCGCTGCCCTTCAGCGGCGAACCCAGGCAGACGATGCGGCCCGGCGGCGGACTGCCGTCGAGGCAGGCGCGCAGGGCCAGCAGGCCGCCCAGGCTGTGGCCAACCAGGTGTACCGCGTCGGCCTCTCCCGCCAGCGCGGCCATGCGCGCCTGCAACCGTTCCAGGATGCGCTGCTGGGTAGCCGCCACGCTCAGGTAATCGAAGCGGTGCACGCGGAACCCCGACTCGATCAGCCGCCGGTGCAGCATGGACAGCGCGAAACCGCGCATCCACAGGCCGTGCAGCAGGATCACGTGATCGGTCATGGGGCGAAAGCCGGGAATCGGGATGAGTGAATGGGAAATCGCAAAAGCTGGTGAAGTGGCAAGCTCACGGGCGAACGCCTTGAACCCTTCCCTATTCCCTGCTCCCTATTCCTTCACGACCACGTGCAGCTCCTTCAGTTGCGCGTCGCTCACCGGCGACGGCGCGTCGGTCATCAGGTCCTGCGCGCTGGTGGTCTTGGGGAACGCGATCACGTCGCGGATCGACTCGGTGCCGGCCAGCAGCGCCGCGATGCGATCGATGCCGAACGCCAGGCCACCATGCGGCGGCGCGCCGAATTTCAGCGCCTTCAGCAGGAAGCCGAACTTCATCTCGGCCTCCTCCGCGCCGATGCCGAGCAGCTCGAACACCGTGCTCTGCATCTCCGGCCGATGGATGCGGATCGAGCCGCCGCCGATCTCGTTGCCGTTCAACACCATGTCGTAGCCGCGGCTCACCGCATTGTGCGGATCGGCGCGCAGCTGGGCGGCGTCGTCCACCTTCGGTGCGGTGAACGGGTGATGCAAGGCCACGAAGCGCTGCTCTTCCGCGTCGTACTCGAACATCGGGAAGTCGGTGACCCACAGCGGCTTCCAGCTGTCCTCGACCAGGCCGCGATCCTTGCCGACCTTCAGCCGCAGCGCGCCCATGAAGTCGGTGACGGTCTTCCAGTTGCCGGCGCCGAAGAACACGATGTCGCCGCTCTGCGCACCAGTGGCCTTGAGCACGCCATCCAGCGCCGCATCGTCGAGAAACTTCGCCACCGGCGAGTTGATGCCGTCACGGCCCTTGGCCAGATCCTCGACCTTGAGCCAGGCCAGGCCCTTCGCGCCGTAGCGCGAGGCG
This sequence comes from Rhodanobacter sp. B2A1Ga4, assembly GCF_018101315.1. Taxonomy (NCBI): domain Bacteria; kingdom Pseudomonadati; phylum Pseudomonadota; class Gammaproteobacteria; order Lysobacterales; family Rhodanobacteraceae; genus Rhodanobacter; species Rhodanobacter sp. B2A1Ga4. The sequence continues at coordinate 1,641,152 of NZ_JADBJR010000001.1, forward strand.
TACTCAGCCAAGCCGTCGATGTCCTTGCGCGACAGCGTGCTGCCGCCGGGTACGCGCAGCGCGGCGACGCGGCCGTCCGCATCGTTGGCCGGTTCGGCGAACACCTTGAACTCGATGTGCTTCAGTGCGTCGGCCACGTCGACCAGTTCCAGCGCGATGCGCAGGTCCGGCTTGTCCGAGCCGAAGCGACGCATCGCCTCGGCCCAGGTCATGCGCGGGAACGTGGCAGCCAGCTCAACGCCCTGTACCTCGCGAAACACGTGGCGGATCAGCTCCTCCACGAAATCCTGCACGTCCCGTTCCTCGACGAAGGCGAACTCCAGGTCGAGCTGGGTGAACTCCGGCTGGCGGTCGGCGCGCAGGTCCTCGTCGCGGAAGCAGCGGGCGATCTGGTAGTAGCGGTCGAAGCCGGCCACCATCAGGATCTGCTTGAACAGCTGCGGCGACTGCGGCAGCGCGTAGAACTGGCCCGGATGCACGCGGCTGGGCACCAGGTAGTCTCGTGCGCCCTCGGGCGTGGCCTTGGTCAGGATCGGCGTCTCCACATCCTGGAAACCGCGCTCGTCCAGATAGCGGCGCAGCACCTGTACCAGCTTGATGCGCTTGCGCATCATCGCCTGCATCTCGGGGCGGCGCAGGTCGAGGTAGCGGTAGGTCATCCGCATGTCCTCGTTCGGGTTCTCGTGCAGCGCGAACGGCAGGTCCTTCGCGGCGTTGAGCACCTCGACCGTATCGGCCAGCAGCTCGACCGTGCCGGTCTTCAGCTTGTCGTTGACCGACACCCGCGGGCGGATCGTGCCGGTGACGCGCAGGCAGTATTCGTTGCCGATCTCGCCGGCGACCGCAAATGCGGCGGCGTTGTCGCGCTCGATCACCAGCTGGGCCAGCCCCTCGTGGTCGCGCAGGTCGACGAACGCCACGTGCGCCTGCAGGCGGATCTTGTTGACCCAGCCGCACAGGGTGACGGTCTGGCCGATCAGCGCCTCGTCGATGAGGCCGCAGTAATGCGTGCGCATGCGTTGGAACTCCGGCGTCGCCGCGGCGACTTCAGGCAAGGGAAAAGACCGCGAAGTCTACCACTGCCGCGTGTCGCGGCGGGCCGCGCTACCAGCGCCGGTCGACCAGGAACTGGCCGCGGCAGCCGTGCGCCACCCACACCCCGGCGCGGTTCCAGCCCCAGCTGTAGCCCTCGGTGCAGTTCGCGTCGGAGAGCTGCCGGCCCAGCCGCACGCGGCCGTTGCGACCCACGTCGACCTGGCATAGCTGGTACTTCTTCTGGTTGCTGTCGCATTGCAGGCTGATCCGGCGATCCCAGCCGGGGCCGGGCCGCCAGCCGCGGTCGTCGCCGCGGTCGTCGTAACGATCGTCCCGGCGATCGCCCCAGGCGTCGTCGTCGCGATCGCCGGGACGGCCGTCGTAACGGCCGCGATCACGGTCGCCGTAGGCGTAGCCATCGCGGTCGGCCGGACCAAACAGGCCGCGGCAGCCGCGATCGACCCACAGCGTGCCCTGGTCCATGCCCCAGCTCTCGCCGCGGATGCAGGCGCCCTTCGACTCCTGCTTGTACAGCTCGACATACCGCCACGGCACCGCGCAGCGAGCGTAGTGGCCGTCGCTGCTCACGCAGCGTACCGGCGCGTCCGACTGCGCCTGCACCGGCGAGGCCACTCCCAGCAGGCCGCCCGCCAGTCCCGCCACGATGACCCCGACCATCCATCCGCCGATTGTGCGCATCTCCTCGCCTCCTCCACCCATGCCGACCCCGGCGCCTCGCCGTGGCCTTTCGGAATCAGCATAGCCTGCGCCGGAATACGGCAACCGGCCGGGCGTTCCACCGGTTCAGCTGGCGCTGCTTCCGGAGTCACCGGAGGCCGGCGCCGGGGCCGCCGCGGGGGCAGCCGCCGTGCCGGACTGGCCGGCGTCGCCAGCCAGGTTGTGCTTCTTCTCGCCGTTCTTCTTGAAGTCGGTCTCGTACCAGCCGCTGCCGGCGAGTCGGAACGACGGCGCGCTGACCATCCGCCGCAGGTGCGGCGCATCGCAGGCGGGACAGACGGTGGGATCGGTATCGGACAACTTCTGCAGGCGGTCGAAGCGATGGCCGCAATGGCTGCATTCGAATTCGTAGATGGGCATGGAGACTCCGGGCACGCCGGCCATCGCGGGGCCGGCAACAGGCCATTATCGGCGTGCGCGGCCGGATTTCAACGTCCCGGTTGGGTCATGGCGACGCCTGGATCTCAGTAGTAGCCTGCAAGCGAGGAGCAGTGCAGGAGCCAGGCCGCCATCAGCTGCCTGCCGAGCGGGATGGACGCGTCAACAAGCGTATGGACGTCTATACGTCTATTGACGACCAATGCGATATGCCACTAACCTGCGGATGTTGCGCCGCAGCACCCCATTATCTGGAGAGTCCCCATGAGCAAACGTCCCGACCCGATCGTTTCGGTATGGCTTCCTGCCGCGGTGCTGCTGGCGCTGGCCGGCAACGTCGCCGCACAGGAAGCCACCACGCCACCGCCGGCCAAGGCCAAGGAGCTCAGCGCGGTGATCGTCACCGGAACCCGTGCCGGCAACCGGACGGAAAGCAGCTCGCTGACCCCGATTGACGTGGTTTCGGCCAAGGTGCTGCAGCAGACCGGCACCAACGACCTGCCCACCGCACTGGCGCGCATCATCCCCTCGCTGAATTTCCCGCGCCCCGCCGCCGCCGACACGGCGGACACGCAGCGCCCGGCGCAATTGCGCGGGCTGTCGCCGGATCAGGTGCTGGTACTGGTGAACGGCAAGCGCTGGCATCCCGGCGCGATCCTGTTGAACAACGGCGTGATCGGCCGGGGTTCGCAATCGGTGGATCTCAATACCATCCCGATGTCGGCGATCGACCATATCGAGGTCCTGCGTGACGGCGCCTCGGCGCAGTACGGCTCCGACGCCATCGCCGGCGTCATCAACGTGATCCTGAAGAAGGGCGCGAAGGGCGGCGACGTCGAGCTCAGCGGCGGCCAGTACTCCGCGGGCGATGGCCGGCAGTGGCAGGGTTCGGCCAACTTCGGCATCCCCCTGAACAACGACAAGGGCTGGCTGCGCTTCACCGTGCAAAGCGGCAACCAGGACCACACCAATCGCGCCCAACCGGACCAACGCCCCGGCTTCCCCGGTCTTGGCGTGAACTTCCGCCAGGGCGACCCCTCGGTGCATGACACCAACCTGCTGCTCAACGCGCAGTACGACATCACGCCGAATGTGCAGTTCTACGCGTTCGGCCACTATGGCCGCCGCCAGAGCACATCGCCGGCATTCTTCCGCTACGGCACCAATTCGCCGAAGCCGAACAATCCACTGATAGGTCTGGTCTATCCCGACGGCTTCCTGCCGCTTGAGCACGCCGACTCCACTGACCAGTCCCTCGTTGCAGGCCTGCGCGGCGAGGTCAGCGGCTGGCGCTGGGACCTCAGCGGCAACTTCGGTCGCAACCGGGTCTCCTACGAGACGCGGCACAGCCTCAACTATGCCTACCTGCACGACTTCGGCAGCACGCCGAGCGTGTTCAGCGACGGCATCCTCAGCGCCAAGCAGCAAAGCCTCGACCTCGACATCGCCAAGGATGTCGCCGTCGGCTGGCTGCCCAACCCCGTCACCGTGGCATTCGGCGCGCAATACCTGCGCCAGACTTACGGTATCCAGGCCGGCTCGCTGCCGTCCTGGTACGTCGGCACGTCCGGCGTCTCGGGTGGCGCGCAGGGGTTTGCCGGCTGGCAACCGTCCAACGCGATTGATGCCTCGCGCCAGGACGTGGCCGAATACCTCGATCTGGAAACCAACCTGACCGACAAACTCGGCGTCGCCGCGGCGGTGCGGCACGAGCACTACAACGATTTCGGCAACACCACCTCGGGATCACTGGCCGCCCGCTTCGACTTCACCGACACCTTCGCCATCCGCGGCAGCGCCTCGACCGGCTTCCGGGCGCCATCCCTGGGTCAGGAATATTTTTCGCAGACATCCTCGCTGTTCTTCGCCAACGGCAACTCGGCCGGCCTGCCTGCAGGCATCTACAACGCGGGACTGGTGCCCGTCGGCAGCCAGATCGCGCAACTGCTCGGCTCCGAAGCGCTGAAGCCGGAGAAGTCGAGGAACTTCACCCTGGGCACGGTCTGGAATCCCACTGATGCGCTGACCCTCAGCGTGGACCTCTACCAGATCAGGATCCAGAACCGCATCGCCCTGTCCGGCGCGATCTCGACCACCACGCCGGCCGTGGTGAACTACCTGGCGGCCAATGGCATCGGCAACCTCAACTTCCGCAGCATCAATTACTTCACCAATGCGGCGGACACGCGCACGCGCGGCATCGATATCGTGGGCACCTATCTGGCCGACCTCGGCAGTGCGGGCACCCTCGCCACCACGCTGAGCGCCAACTACAACCAGAACATCGTCACGGACGTAAAACCGAACCCGGCGGTGCTGAACAACCTCGGCGTCAATTTCGTTCGCCTGAACCGCCAGGACATCAAGGGCTACCTGGCCAATTCGACTCCGCGCAGCAAGCTCATCCTCAGCGAGCAGTACAACGTCGGGAACTGGGGAGTGACGGGCACGCTGACCCGCTATGGCCGTTACACGAATTACGTCAGCAGCCTGGCCAGCTACAACGTCGCAACCGGCGTCGTCGACCAGACCTTCACGCCCAAGTGGATCCTTGACCTGGCGGTGAACTACAAGCTGAGCGACTGGACTTTCACCGTGGGGGCGGACGACGCACTCAACGTGCATCCGGACAAGAACATTCCCAACAACACCAACAACGGCACGCTGCCGTACTCGACGTTCTCCCCGTTCGGCTACAACGGTGCCTACGTCTACGGCAAGGTGCGCTACAGCTGGCAGTAACGGGCCCGGCACCGCCCTGGCAACACGCAAAAGCCCCGGCTCGACCGTGGCTTTTGTATGTTGCCGGCCGCGAGGCCGGGGCTACGAGCAGAAGGAACAGCAGCGGCACTAGGGCAGCAAGGTGACCCGCTCGACCTCGACTGACTGCCGGAGTTGGGCGAGCGGTCAGGCCGGGACCAGCCTGACCATCCAGAGCGGGTGTCGTCCGGGGACACCCGCTGCACGGACTACCTCACGCCTTGCGGAACACCAGCTGCCCGCCCTCGGCGGCCACCCTCACCGTGTCGCCCGACTGGAAGCGGCCTTCCAGGATCTGCCTCGCCAGCGGATTCTCCAGCTGTTGCTGGATCGCCCGCTTCAGCGGCCGCGCGCCGTAGACCGGATCGAAACCGACGTTGCCGAGCAGGGTCAGCGCATCGTCGCCCACGTCCAGCTTGAGCTGACGCTCGGCCAGGCGCTTTTCCAGGTATTCGAGCTGGATCTTCGCGATGGCGCGGATCTGGCTCTTGTCCAGCGGACGGAACACCACGATCTCGTCGAGACGGTTGATGAACTCCGGGCGGAAGTGCGCCTGCACCACGCCCATGACCGAGGCCTTCATCTGGGTGTACTGCTCCTCCGCATCGCCGCCGTTTTCCGAGGCATCCTGGATCATCTGCGAGCCCAGGTTCGAAGTCATCACGATGACGGTGTTGCGGAAGTCCACGGTGCGGCCCTGGCCGTCGGTAAGGCGGCCGTCGTCCAGCACCTGCAGCAGGATGTTGAACACGTCCGGATGCGCCTTCTCCACCTCGTCCAGCAGGATCACGCTGTACGGCCGGCGGCGCACGGCTTCGGTCAGGTAGCCGCCTTCCTCGTAACCGACGTAGCCGGGAGGTGCACCGACCAGGCGCGAGACGGAATGCTTCTCCATGAACTCGCTCATGTCGATACGCACCATCGCGTCGGTGGTGTCGAACATGAACTCGGCCAGCGCCTTGCACAGCTCGGTCTTGCCCACGCCGGTGGGGCCGAGGAACAAGAACGAGCCGTTCGGCCGGTTCGGGTCAGACAAGCCGGCACGCGAGCGACGGATCGCATCGGACACCGCGTGCACCGCCTCATCCTGGCCGACCACGCGCTTGTGCAGTTCATCCTCCATGTGCAGCAGCTTGTCGCGCTCGCCCTCAAGCATCTTGCTGACCGGGATGCCGGTCCAGCGGCTGACCACCTCGGCGATTTCCTCGGCGGTGACCTTGGTCTGCACCAGCTTGAAGTCCTGCGTCTCGGCGGCCTGCGCCGCGGCGAGCTGCTTCTCCAGCGCCGGCAGCTTGCCGTACTGGAGCTCGCTCATCTTGGCGTAGTCCTGCCGGCGCTGGGCGGCCTCCAGTTCCTGGTGCGCCTGCTCGATCTGCTCCTTGACCTTGGTCGTGCCCTGCAGCGCGGCCTTCTCCGATTTCCAGATCTCATTCAAGTCGGAGAACTCGCGTTCGAGTTTCTCGATGTCGGCTTCCAGGTCGGCCAGGCGCTGCTTCGATTCGCTGTCCTTTTCCTTCTTCAGCATCTCGCGCTGGATCTTCAGCTGGATCAACCGCCGCTCCAGCCGATCGAGTTCTTCCGGCTTGGAGTCGATCTCCATGCGGATGCGCGAGGCAGCCTCGTCCATCAGGTCGATCGCCTTGTCCGGCAGCTGGCGGTCGGCGATGTAGCGATGCGACAGCGTGGCCGCGGCGACGATCGCCGGGTCGGTGATCTCCACGCCGTGATGCACGGCGTAGCGTTCTTTCAGGCCGCGCAGGATGGCGATGGTGTCCTCGACGGAAGGCTCGCCCACGAACACTTTCTGGAAGCGCCGCTCCAGCGCGGCGTCCTTCTCGATGTACTTGCGGTATTCGTCCAGGGTGGTAGCGCCGATGCAGTGCAGCTCGCCACGGGCCAGCGCCGGCTTGAGCATGTTGCCGGCGTCCATCGAGCCCTCGCCCTTGCCGGCGCCGACCATGGTGTGCAGCTCGTCGATGAACAGGATCACCCGGCCTTCCTGCTTCGAAAGATCGCTGAGCACCGCTTTCAGGCGCTCCTCGAACTCACCGCGGAATTTCGCGCCGGCGATCAGCGCGCCCATATCCAGCGCCAGCACGCGGCGGTCACGCAGGCCCTCGGGCACTTCGCCCTTGATGATGCGCTGGGCCAGCCCCTCGACGATCGCGGTCTTGCCCACGCCGGGCTCGCCGATCAGCACCGGGTTGTTCTTGGTGCGCCGCTGCAGCACCTGGATGGTGCGGCGAATCTCCTCGTCGCGGCCGATCACCGGATCGAGCTTGTTGCGCTCGGCACGCTCGGTGAGGTCGATGCAGTATTTCTCCAGCGCCTGGCGCTGTTCCTCGGCGTTCTCACTCTGCACCTTTTCGCCGCCACGCAGCTTGTCGATGGCCGCTTCAAGATTGGCCTTGTTCGCGCCGGCCGCCTTCAGCGCCGCGCCCAGCTCACCCTTGTCGTCCAGCGCCGCCAGCACGAACAGTTCGCTGGCGATGAACTGGTCGCCGCGCTGCTGCGCCAGCTTGTCGGTGAGGTTGAGCAGGCGGTTGAGGTCGTTGCCCAGGTTGATATTCCCTTCCTGTCCGCTGACCTTCGGCAAGCGCTCCAGCAGGTCGTTGACGCGCTGGGTCAGCAGCGGCACGTTGACCTGGGCCTGGGTCAGCAGCGGCGCGGTCGAGCCGCCCTGCTGGCCGAGCAGCGCGGCCATCACGTGTGCCGGTTCGAGCATGTTGTGGTCGCGGCCCACGGCCAGCGACTGCGCGTCAGCCAGCGCCTGCTGGAAACGCGAGGTGAGCTTGTCCATCCGCATCGCAATGATCCCCGCAAGAGATGAATGGTTCTGGCGGGCCACGCCGCCACTGCCCGCTTAAATGCGGACTGTGGCAGGTGATTCAAGCAAGCGGCGTGAAAGGCCGGGCCGGTCGGGGCAGCAACGGAAAATCAGGCGTGGTCCAGCCACACCAGGCTGGCGAAGCGGCCGCTGCGGGCGCCGTCGCGTCGGTAGGAATAGAAGCGCGGATCGGCCAGCGTGTCGAAACCGCCGCCATGGATACGCTGAATGCCGGCAGCCTGCAGCCGGCGCCGCGCCAGGGCGGCGAGGTCACACAGCCAGTGTCCGGCACGGGTGGCCACGAAGCAGTCCGCGGCACCGGCATCGGCTGCCACGAAGGCGCTGCGCACCTCCTCACCCACCTCGTAGGAAGCCGCGCCGATGCACGGCCCCAGCCATGCCAGCAGGCGCGCCGGCGGAGTTTGCAGCTGGGTCAGCGTGGCCTCCAGTACGCCGGCGGCCAGCCCGCGCCAGCCCGCGTGGGCCGCGCCGATCTCGCTGCCGTCGTCGGCACAGAACAGCACCGGCAGGCAGTCGGCGGTGAGAATGGCCAGCACCGTGCCGGGAATGTGCGACACCACCGCATCCGCCTGCGGCTCGTCCGCGCTGGGCAGCGGCCCCAGTTCGGCCACGCCGGTGCCATGCACCTGGCGCAGCCAGCGCGGTACCGACGGCAGCCGCAACGCCTGCTGCAGCGCGCTGCGGTTGGACTGCACCACGTCGACGTCGTCGCCGCTGCGCAGGCCGAGGTTGAAACGATCGAACGGCTGCGCCGAGATGCCCGGCCCCTGCCGCGTGGTGATCGCCGCGTGGACCCGGGCCGGGGCCGGCCAGTCGGGAAAGATCCAGGTATCGGTCATTTTCTCGGGATTCGGGATTCGGGATTGGGGATTGGGGATTCGGAAAGCATCGCACAAGCACCGGCGGCGTTCCTTGGCGCCTGCCCTCAGTAGTGATCCGAACCGTGTTCAGCCAGATCCGCGCGCAACGCCTCGATCAGCGCCTGCTGGTCGGCCGGCCGCTGCGCTTCGAACGACAGCGCCTCGCCGGTGGCCGGGTGGATGAACGACAGCTTTTCGGCGTGCAGCGCCTGCCGGCGGAAACCACGCAGGGTGGCAGCCAGTTCCGCGGTGGCGCCCTTGGGCAGCTTCAGGCCACCGCCGTACAACGGGTCGCCCACCAGCGGGTGGCCGATATGGGTCAGGTGCACGCGGATCTGGTGGGTGCGACCGGTCTCCAGCTGGCACTGCAGCAGGCTGTGCGCCCGGAAACGCTCGCGCAGGCGGTAATGGGTCACCGCGCGCTTGCCGTCTTCCTCGTCGCGCACCGCCTGGCGCAGGCGGTCGCCCATGCTGCGGCCGATCGGCGCATCCACCGTGCCGCCGGCCACCAGCGTGCCCAGCACCACCGCCTCGTACTGGCGCTCCACTTCGTGGCGCGACAGCAGGTCGACCAGCGCGGTGTACGTCGGCAGCGTCCGCGCCACCACCATCAGGCCGGAGGTGTCCTTGTCCAGCCGGTGCACGATGCCGGCCCGCGGCAGCTCGGCCAGCTTCGGGTCGTGGTGCAGCAGCGCGTTCAGCAGGGTGCCGGCCGGGTTGCCGGCGCCGGGGTGGACGACCAGCCCGGCCGGCTTGTTCAGCACCAGCAGGTGCGCGTCCTCGTGCACCACGTTCAGCGCGATGTCCTCCGGCGCGCTGGACACCTCGTTTTCCAGCTCGACCTGCAGGCAGACCTGCTCGCCGCCCCGCAGCAGCTGCCGCGGCGGCGCCTGCACGCCGTCCAGGGTCACCGCGCCGGACTTGATCCAGCCGCTGAGCCGCGAACGCGAATAATCGGGGAACATCTCGGCCAGCGCCTGGTCGAACCTGCGTCCCGCCGCGGCCCGCGGCACCTCCGCCTCGTGCCGGATCGTGGTCATGCCGGCCTCCGCGGGCGGTGGCCGGTTTCGGCTATCATGCCTTTTCGCTCAAACATCCGAATTCTTTCCTTATGCGCCCAACAATCGACTCGCCCAAGCTGCCGATGCCCAAATTGCCCGTTCTGAAAGTGCTTGTGGTGCTGGCGCTCGTCACGTCGATGAGCGCATGTTCGATGTTCAAGTCGAAAAAGGACACCATCGACACGATGCCGCTGGTCGCGCTGTATGACAACGCGCACGACTCGCTGCAAAACGCCGACTATGCGGCCGCCAGCAAGGCCTACCAGCGCCTGATCGCGCGTTTCCCGTCGGGCGAATACAACGAGCAGGCCCAACTCGAGCTGGCCTATGCACAGTACAAGGACAACCAGCCGGATGATGCCTTGTCGACCGTGAACCGCTTCATCAAGACCTATCCGACCAACAAGCATGTCGATTATGCCTATTACCTGCGCGGCCTGATCAATTTTGATCGCACCAGCGGCGTGATCGAGCGCTACATCAACCGCGAAGGCTCGCAGGCGCGCCGCGACCAGGGCTACAACCTGCAGTCGTTCGACGACTTCTCCGAGCTGTCGCGCCGCTTCCCGGACAGCGCCTACACCGCCGACGCGCGCCAGCGCATGATCTACCTGCGCAACATCCTGGCCCAGTACGAGATCAACGTGGCCGAGTTCTACCTGCGCAACAAGGCCTATGTCGCTGCCGCCGACCGCGCGCAGTACGTGATCGAGCACTACCAGCAGGCTCCGCAGACCGGCGACGCGCTGGCCATCCTCACCCGCAGCTACCTGGCGCTTGACCAGAAGACCCTGGCCGACCAGAGCCGCCAGGTGCTGGCGCTGAACTACCCGAACCACCCGTACCTGAGCGATGCCAGGTGGCCGCATGCGCCGTCCACGCTGCGCAAGATGGTGCCGTTCTCGGGGCACCACTGAGCCCACGCGTCGCATGACGGAAAAGGCCGGCGAGTGATCGTCGGCCTTTTCTGTGGCGACTCAACGCCAGCCGGAAGTGATGGGATAGCGTCTTTCGCGGCCGAATGCGCGGGTGGTCACGCGCGGCCCCGGCGCCGACTGCCGGCGCTTGAACTCGTTCAGCAGCACCAGCCGCACCACGCGGCGCACCACGTCGGCAGGGAAACCCTGCGCCACGATCTCCGCCTGCGACTGCTCACGCTCGATGAAGCGTTCGAGGATCGCGTCCAGCTCGTCATACGGCGGCAGCGAATCCTGATCGGTCTGGTTGTCGCGCAGTTCGGCCGAAGGCGGGCGGTCGATCACCGCCGGCGGAATCGGTTCGGCTTCGCCGGCACGCACTGCCTGTGCATTGCGCCAGCGCGCCAGCTGGTACACCACGGTCTTGTAGACATCCTTCAGCGGCGCATAGGCGCCGCACATGTCGCCGTACAGCGTGCAATAGCCGACCGCCATCTCGCTCTTGTTGCCGGTCGCCAGCAGCAGCCGGCCATGCTTGTTGGACAGTGCCATCAGCATCGTGCCGCGGGTGCGCGACTGCAGGTTTTCCTCGGTGGTGTCGGCTGCCTTGCCGGCGAACGTCGGGGTCAGCGCCGCCACGAACGACTGGCAGGTCGGCTCGATGTCGATCACGTGGTAATCCACGCCCAGCCGTTCCGCCTGGGCGCGCGCGCCGTCCAGCGACAACTGCGAGGTGTAGCGGGTGGGCATCATCACCGCGGTGACCCGCTGCGCGCCCAGCGCATCGACCGCCAGCGCCAGCGTCAGCGCAGAGTCGATGCCGCCGGACAGGCCCAGCAGCACGCCGCCGAAGCCGTTCTTGTCGATGTAGTCGCGGGTGCCGCGCACCAGCGCGGCGTACAGCGTCGCCTCCAGCGAGGCGTCGGCGGCGACCGGCCAGTCCTGCGCCGACAAGCTGTGCGTGGCCGGATCGAACTCGGCCCACAGCAGCGCATCGACGAAGGCCGGCGCACGCGCGGCGATCGCGCCATCGCCGTTCACCAGCAGCGAGCCGCCGTCGTAGACCACCTCGTCCTGCCCGCCGACCAGGTTGAGGTAGGCGAGCGCGCAGCCGGTTTCGCGCGCCCGTGCCTGCAGCACGGTCTCGCGCTCGGCCTGTTTCGCGCCGTCCCACGGCGAGGCGTTGATCACCAGCAGCAGTTCCGCGCCCGCGGCCGCGGCCTGCGCGGCGGGCTCCGGCTGCCACACGTCCTCACAGATCAGAAACCCCACCCGCACCCCGTCGACCACCGCGGTGGTCGACTCGTGGCCAGGGCGGAAATAGCGCTTGTCGTCGAAGACGCCATAGTTCGGCAACACCTGCTTGTGCGCGGTGCAGTCCACCCGGCCGTCGCGCAGCAGGCTGGCCGCGTTGAACACCTCGCCCTCGCTGTGCGGATGGCCGAGCAGGGCCGCGACACCGTCGGTCGCCGCCGCCAGCGCGGCCAGTTCGCTGTCACAGGCGGCCAGGAAGCTCGGCCGCAGCAGCAGGTCTTCCGGCGGGTAGCCGGACAGGGTCAGCTCGGGAAACGCCACCAGTGCGGCGCCGCCGGCGCGCGCCTGCGCGATCAGCTCGCGGGCTTTCGCGGCATTCGCCGCCACCGCACCGACCGGAAAATCGAATTGGGCCAGCGCCATGCGCAGCTTTGCCATGAACTTCCTGCTCCGGAAACGACGAAGGCCGCGACGAATCGCGGCCTTCGTATTTTAGAGCACTACCGGGCTGACTTACTTCATCAGCTTGGCGAGCGTCTTGCCCAGGTCGGCCGGCGACTTCACCGTGGTGACACCGGCCTTCTCCAGCGCGGCGAACTTCGCCGCGGCGGTGCCCTTGCCGCCGGAGATGATCGCACCGGCGTGGCCCATGCGCTTGCCGGCCGGCGCCGAGGCGCCGGCGATGAACGACACCACCGGCTTCTTGACGTATTCGCCGATGAACTCGGCGGCGTCTTCCTCGGCGCTGCCGCCGATCTCGCCGACCATGATGATGCCCTCGGTCTGCGGGTCGTCCTGGAACAACTTCAGGCAGTCGATGAAGTTCAGGCCGTTGATCGGGTCGCCGCCGATGCCGATCACCGTGCTCTGGCCGAGGCCTTCGTTGGTGGTCTGGAACACTGCTTCATAGGTCAGCGTGCCGGAGCGCGAGACCACGCCGACCCTGCCCTTCTGGTGGATGTGACCGGGCATGATGCCGATCTTGCATTCGCCGGGGGTGATGATGCCGGGGCAGTTCGGCCCGATCAGCACGATTTCCGGATGCTGCTGCAGCACGTTCTTCACGCGCAGCATGTCCAGCACCGGGATGCCTTCAGTGATCGCCACGATGGTCTTGATGCCGGCGTCGATCGCTTCAAGGATCGAGTCGGCCGCGAACGGCGGCGGCACGAAGATGACGGAGGCGTCGGCACCGGTTTCCAGCACCGCTTCATCGACCGAGTTGAACACGGGCAGGCCGATATGCTCGGAGCCGCCCTTGCCCGGGGTCACGCCGCCGACGATCTGGGTGCCGTAGTCGAGGCACTGTTGTGCGTGGAAGGTGCCCTGCTGGCCGGTGAAACCCTGCACCAGCACCTTGGTGTTCTTGTTGACGAGTACGCTCATGTTTCGATTGCTCCTCAGGCCTTGGCCGCAGCCACGGCTTTCTGCGCCGCGTCGTTGAGATCATCCGCCGGCGTGATCGCCAGGCCGGAGTTGGCCAGCAGTTCGCGGCCCTGATCGACATTGGTGCCCTGCAGGCGCACCACCACGGGGATCTTCAGGCCCACTTCCTTGACCGCGGCGATGATGCCCTCGGCGATCATGTCGCAGCGGACGATGCCGCCGAAGATGTTGACCAGGATGCAGTTGACCTTGTCCGAGGAGGTGATCAGCTTGAACGCCTCGGTCACCCGCTCCTTGGTGGCGCCACCGCCCACGTCGAGGAAGTTGGCCGGCTCGCCGCCCGCCAGCTTGATCACGTCCATGGTGGCCATGGCCAGGCCGGCGCCGTTGACCATGCAGCCGATGTTGCCGTCCATCGTCACGTAGTTGAGGTTGCTCTGCTGCGCGGCGGCTTCGGCGGCGTCTTCCTGGGTCAGGTCGCGCATCGCGGCCAGGTTCGGGTGACGGTATTCGGCGTTGTCGTCGGAGTTGACCTTGCCATCCAGTGCGGCGAGGTTGCCGTCTTCCAGCACGGCCAGCGGGTTCAGCTCGACCAGGGCCAGGTCCTGTTCGTTGAACAGCTTGTACAGGCCCAGCATGATCTTGGTCAGCTGGTTGACCTGCTTGTTGTTGAGGTCCATCGCGAAGCCGAGCTGGCGGCACTGGTACGGCTGCAGCCCTTCGATGAAGTCGACCACGATGGTGTGGATGTCTTCGGGCGTTTCCTTCGCCACCTGCTCGATGTCCACGCCGCCGTGCTTGGAGGCAATGAAGGAAACCGCCTTCGAGTCGCGGTCGACCAGGATCGACAGGTACAGCTCGCGGGCAATGTTGGTGGCGTCGGTCACCAGCACCAGGTTCACCGGCAGCGCACGGCCGGCCGACTGGTAGGTTTCCATGTTGGTGCCCAGCATGCCCTTGGCGGCGGCGCGCACGTCGTCAAAGCTGCGGCAGAACTTGACGCCGCCGGATTTGCCGCGGCCACCGGCATGGATCTGCGCCTTGACCATCCATTGCGAACCACCGAGCGCCTTGGCGGCATCGACGGCGGCGTCGGGGGAGTTGGCGACCTTGCCCGGCGGCACGGCGATGCCGTACTGCGCGAACAGTTCTTTGGCCTGGTATTCGTGGAAATTCATTCGATACCTCGAGCGAACGGAGAAACGATGGCGGCCGCACGCGGAACATCGGCGTGGGTCAGGACGGTCGGACGGCGGATGGACGCGCTGCCGGGATGCAGTGCGCCTGCCGGATGGAACCGGCCAAACCGCGCAACATGGCCGCCTATTTTCGCGGAAGCGGGCGCCGATGGAAAGGGCCGCCTGTCCGGAGCGCCCGCGCAGGCCGTTTCCACGCGCTTTCCGGCATCGTCACGGCGCCAATCAGCCCGTCTATACTCGCCCCGACCCCCGCAAACGCGCTGACCCATCCCGCACAGGCCGCATGATGTCCAGCACAGTACCCTTGAACGCCCAGCGCGCCGCGGGCACGGCGACGATCCGCCACGAGCTGACGTTCCTCAACGTGTTCCGGCTGGTACAGGCGCTGGTCTACGTCGGCCTGGCGTTCAGTCCGCCGGGCCTGGGTTGGCCCAAACTGGCCACGCCCGATTTCGCCCGCACCGTGGCCATGCTGTACCTGGTGTTCGCCCTGGGCGCCCTGCTGTTCAATCGGCGCAGCATGCCGTACGCGCGCACGGTGGTGGCAACCACCCTGGCGGTGGACATCGCCGCCGCCCTGCTGGCGATCGCCGCGATACACGATGCACGCATCGGCATTGCCATGATGCTGGCGGTGAACCTCAGCGCCGGCGCGCTGATCCTGCCGCTGCGGCTGTCCAGCTTCTTCGCCTCGCTGGCCACGCTGGGCATGCTCGGGCACACCCTGTTCGGCACCACCGGCAGCCCCGGCGACCGCGACCTGCTCGAGGCCGCGCTGTTCGGCCTGGCCTACTTCGCCACCACCACGCTGTGCCACGTGCTGGGCAGGCAGTTGCGCGCCACCGAGGCGCTGGCCGAGCAGCGCAGCACCGACCTGGCCAACCTGGCCCAGGTCAACGAGCTGATCATCCGCCGCATGAAGACCGGCGTGCTGCTGGTCGACGATGCCAACCGCATCCACCAGATCAACGAGTCGGCATGGATGCTGATGGGCAACCCCGGCGCCGACCAGCGCGACCTCGGCCAGCTGGCGCCGGAACTGTCGCGCCGGCTGTACCACTGGATGACCTCGGGCAAGCTCGACGAGACCGCCACCCAGCTCGCCGACGGCGTGCCCGAGGTGGTGCCGCGCTTCACCCGGCTGGCACCGAACGACGACTCGCACGTATTGATCTTCCTCGACGACACCTCGCTGCTGTCGCGCCGCGCGGAGGAGCTCACGCTGACCTCGCTGGGCCGGCTGTCGGCCTCGATCGCGCACGAGATCCGCAACCCGCTGGCGGCGATCCGCTATTCGGCGCAGCTGCTGGCCGAGTCGACCAGCATGGACAGCACCGACCAGCGCATGGTCGAGATCATCAACAACCACTGCATCCGGCTCAACGAGATCATCGAGAACATCCTGCAGCTGTCGCGGCGCGAGCGCTCGCGGCCGGAGACGCTGGACCTGGGTCACTGGGCGCAGGCCTTCGTCGAGGAGTACTGCCAGGGCAACGACCTCGGCGCCGATTCGCTGCGCGCGATCGCCAACGGCAGCACCCCGGTGGCGGCGGTGGCCGACCCGCAGCAGTTGCAGCAGGTGGTGTGGAACCTGGTGCAGAACGCGCTGCGCTACGGCCGCCTGCCCGGCGAGCCGGCGCGGGTGATGGTGGTGACCCGGCAGGGCGAGCACGGCGTGCCGATCCTGGAAGTGATCGACCGCGGCCCCGGCATCGCGCCCAAGGTGGCCGCACAGATCTTCGAGCCGTTCTACACCACCCACGAATACGGCACCGGCCTGGGCCTGTACCTGGCCCGGCAGATGAGTGACGCCAACCAGGCGGCGCTGGAATACGTGCGCGTGGCCGGCGGCGGCAGCTGCTTCCGGCTGGTGCTGACCCCGCCGGCGCGCAGTCCAGCCGAGGCCGCCGAAACCACCCAGACCGCAGCCCGCTGAAGCCGCTCAGGTCGAACGCACGATCAGGCTGACCGGCAGGCATTCCGATTTGGCCGGCTCGCCCTCGATCAGCGCCAGCACCTTGCGCGCCAGCAGCATGCCACCTTCCTGCCAGTCCTGCCGCACCGAACTCAGCGGCGGCAGGAAGCTGGCGCCGAGCGGCATGTCGTCGTAACCCACCACCGAGACATCGGCCGGCACCGAACGCCCCAGATCCAGCGTGGCGCGGATCGCACCCATCGCCAGCAGGTCGTTGCAGGCGAAGATCGCGTCGAAGCCGACCTTGCGTTCATGCAGCGAGCGCACCGCGTCCATACCCGAGTCCACCGTGAACTCGTCGCGCCGCATCAGCAGCGGCTTGATCCCGCGCAGCGCCAGCGCGTCGAGGAAACCGTTCAGGCGCTCGAAAATTTCCGGGTGGCTGGGGTTGCCGATAAACACCGGACGGCGCCGGCCCAGCGCAATGAAGTGCCGCGCCACTACCGCGCCGCCGAGGCGGTTGTCGCTGCCCACCACCACGTGCGCGTCGCTGGCCGACTGCGCACCCCACACCACCATCGGCAGGCGCAGCTTGTCGAACCGGCGCACCGCGTCCTGGTGCGCGCCCTGGCCCAACAGGATCAGCCCGTCCGCGGCCTGCACTGCCGCCGCGCTAGCGCCCTGGCGGGTAGTCAGCAGCACGCTGTAGCCGGCCGCGGTCAGCTCCTGCGAGATACCACCCAGCAACACCAGCGGGTACGGGTCGAACATGGTGCGATCGGTGGACGGCTTCATCTCCACGATCACCGCCACCGTGTGGCTGCGGCGCAGGCGCAGGTTGCGCGCACTGATGTTGAGCTTGTAACCGTGTTCGCGCGCCAGCGCCTGGATCCGCTCGCGGGTTTCCGGATTAACCAGCGGGCTGTCGCCCAGCGCCCGCGAGACGGTGATCTTGGATACCCCGGCCAGTTGCGCCAGATCGGCCATGGTCGGGCCGCCTGACGCGTGTTTGCGCGTGCCCTTCTTGCTCAACGATCCGATTCCCTGTTGGTCTGGCCGATCCCGCTCCGGTACCGCGACGCTGCCGGACTGCAGCGATGGCCCGGGCCGACGCTTGCAGTGTGTCGACATTCGCCTTGCCGATGCAAGCTCGCCGCCCACCGGCCGACAGCGCACCCGCCGGCCCTTGCCGGCAGGCTCGGCGGCGACGACACAGGCTCGCCAAGTCAAATGATATCGATATCTTGATACCGATATCATTTGATGCCAAGCTCTGCCCGGCCAGGTGGGGACAGCCCATGCGCGCAACCAGGGGAGATTTATCTTGGATCACCAGACGACGGCCGCAGCCAGCTCCAATGCCCGGATGCCCGACGCGCAGACCGTGGTCGATCCGTGGCTGCTGGTTCGCCACGGCACCGACCCGGCTGGCTTTGCCCAGGATGAGAGCCTGTTCGCCCTCGCCAACGGCACGCTCGGCGTGCGCGGCAACCTGGAAGAGGCTGACAGCGCCAGCCAGGCCAGCCTGTTGTCCGGGGTGTGGGAACGCACCCCGATCGAGTACCACGAACGCTTCCCCGGCTTCGCCAGCCACACCGACACGCGCATCCCGGTCGCCGACGCCACGCCCATCCGGCTGCGCCTGGGCGACACGCCGGTGCGGCTGGACCAGGGCGAATGGCTGCAGTTCGAGCGCAACCTCGACCTGCGCCACGGCTGCTACCGCCGCCGCCTGCGCTGGCGTTCGCCACAGGGCGCCACGCTGGAGATCGAGGCCGAGCGCCTGGTCAGTCTGGCCGAGGCCGGGCTGCTGGCGATCCGTTACCGCGTGCGCTCGCTCGACTACCACGGCCCGATCACGCTGGAATCATCGATCGCAACCGGTCGCCAGGCCACCGGCCAGGGCGACGACCCGCGCATCGGCACCCGCCTCGCCGGCGGCCTCGTCAGCTGGGCCACCCAGGCGGACGAGGGCTCGGCCTGGGTCGGCCAGCAGACCCGCCACAGCGGCATCCGGCTGGCCTGCGTGCAGCACCACGTGCACGGCGCGGAACTTGCCTTCCGCCACGCGCGGGAGTCCGCGGACGGCGTGAGCCAGGTCTACGCCGGCATGCTCGCGCCGGGCCAGACGGTCAGCCTGGACAAGTACGCCGCCTACGCCTTCACCGCACCCTTTGCCACGGATGCCGCCGAGACCCTGCCGGCTCGCGCCGAGGCCACCCTGGCCACCGCGGTCGCGCTCGGCTACCCGGCCCTGCTCGAACGACAGACGCAAGTGCTCGCCGGCTTCTGGGCGCAGGCCGACCTCGCCATCGCGGGCGACCCGGCGACCGAGCAGGCGCTGCGCCTCAACCTGTTCCACCTGTTCCAGTCCAGCGGCCGCGACGGCCGCAGTAGCACCGCGGCCAAGGGGCTCACCGGCGAGGGCTACGAAGGTCACTACTTCTGGGACGCCGAAGCCTTCATGCTGCCGGCGCTGGTCACCCTGGCGCCGGAACTGGCGCGCGCCATGCTGGCGTACCGCCATCGCACGCTGGGCCACGCGCGCCGGCATGCGCGCGAACTCAACCACCTGCGCGGCGCGCTGTACGCCTGGCGCACGATCAGCGGCGACGAATGCTCCGCCTACTTCCCCGGCGGCTCGGCGCAATACCACATCAACGCCGCGGTGGCGTGGGCGATCCGCCTCTACGTCGACGCCAGCGGCGACCAGGCGTTCATGCTCGAAGGCGGCGCCGAGATGATCTTCGAGACGGCGCGGATCTGGCTGCAGATCGGCCACTTCAATCCGCGCCGCGGCGGCGCGTTCTGCATCCACGAGGTCACCGGCCCGGACGAGTACTCCGCGCTGGTCGACAACAACCACTACACCAACCGCATGGCGCAGCGGCACCTGCGCGACGCCGCCGCCACTGCCGAATGGATGGCGCTGAGCCATCCGGCCGAGTATGCGGCGCTGACCACCCGCATCGACCTCGACGCCGACGAGCCGGCGCAGTGGCGGGCCGCGGCGCAGGCGATGTACCTGCCGGTGGACGCCGCGCTGGGCATCTTCCCGCAGGACGACGGCTTCCTCGACAAGCCTCGGCTCCCCGCCGAACTAGCCACTGCGACAGACCAGCGCCCGCTGCTGCTGCGCATGCACCCACTCACCATCTACCGCCACCAGGTATGCAAGCAGGCCGATGCACTGCTGGCCCTGATGCTGGCCGGCGAGCAGGTCGACGTGGCCGCCAAGCGGCGCAACTTCGACTACTACGAAGGCGTCACCGCGCATGACTCGACCCTGTCCGCCTCCACCTTCGCGGTGATCGCGGCCGAGGTGGGCCATGCCGACAAGGCATTCCATTATTTCCGCGACACCCTGCGCGTCGACCTGGACGATCTGCACGGCAACGCGGCGCACGGCCTGCACATGGCGGCGATGGCCGGCAGCTGGCTGGCGCTGACCTGGGGCTACGGCGGCCTGCGCGTACACGACGGCCTGCCCGCGCTGGCGCCGCGGCTGCCGGCGGCCTGGAAAAGCTACCGCTTCGGCCTGCGCTGGCGCGGCACGCACCTGCGCGTCGAAGTCGACGGCGACGGCGTGCGCTACACGCTCACCGAAGGCAGCGCGCTCACCTTCCTGCACGACGGCCTGCCGCAACGCCTGCGTGCCGGCCAGCCGTTGCGCCTGCCGTGCGCGGGCTTCGCCGCACCGCTGCCGCCGTTGAAGGCAGTGGTCTTCGATCTCGACGGCGTGCTTGCCGACACCGCCGTGCTGCATCGCGCGGCATGGCAGCAGCTGGCCGACGAGATCGGCGCGCCGCTCGACGAAGCCACCGCCGGACGCATGAAGGGCGTGGACCGTCGCGGTTCGCTGGACATCCTGCTGGAACAGGCGCCGCGCTGCTACAGCGAGGCGGAGAAGGAGGCGTTCGCCGCACGCAAGAACACCCATTACGTCGAGCTGATCGAACGCCTCGGCCCGCAGGACCTGCTGCCCGGCGCGCGCGCCGCCGTGGAGTCCGTGCGTCGCGCCGGGCTGAAGACCGCGCTGGCCTCGGCCAGCCGCAACGCGCCGCAGCTGCTGGCTCGGCTGGGCATCGCCGCGCTGTTCGACTGCGTGGTCGACGCCAACCGCATCGCCCGCTCCAAGCCCGATCCGGAGATCTTCCTGGCGGCGGCGCGCGGGCTGGGCCTGAGTTCGCAGGAATGCCTCGGCGTGGAAGACGCCGCGGCGGGCATCGCCGCCCTGCACGCGGCGGGCATGACGGCGGTCGGCATCGGCCGCGCGCAGGAGCTGGACAAGGCGGATGTGCTGCTGCCGGACATTGCCGCGTTCGACATCAGCCGTTTCATCGCGTGAGCGGCCGTTCCACGCAGCCGGCATGAGCTGCGCGGCTAAAACAATCCAATCCAAAGGTGGGGAGTGACGGAAATGAAGAACAAACAGTTGTCCAGACTGAGTCTTCCGGTGGCGATCGCCGCCATCCTGTTCTGCGGCGCCGTCATGGCCCAGGACACCACGTCGACACAGGCCAGCCAGGCGCCGGCGAAGAAGAGCGCGGCCCAGCAGAAGGCCGACGCCGCCAAGGCCAAGACCCTCGAACAGGTGGTGGTGACCGGCAACACCGCCACTGGTGGCCTGAAGAAGATCGACACGAGCTACTCGGTCACCACGGCCTCGGCCGAGCAGATCAAGATGGCCAACCCGAAGAGCACGGCGGACCTGCTGAAGATCTCGCCCGGCATGTGGCCGGAATCCACCGGCGGCCAGACCGGCGCCAACATCGAAATCGCCGGCTTCCCGGGCGGCGGCGACGCGCCTTATTTCAGCACCCAGTTGATGGGCTCACCGTTGTACGGCATGCCTACGCTGTCGTTCTTCGAGACCACCTCGATCTTCCGCCTCGACGACACCGTCGACCGCGTGGAGATCCTGCAGGGCGGCCCGTCGGTGGTGTTCGGCGACGGCCAGATCGGCGCCACCGCGAACTTCATGCTGAAGACCGGCACCGACGTGCCCAGCGGCAGCGTCGGCGTCACCTACGGCAACGAGAACCTGCGTCGCGTGGACGGCTTCTTCGGCTTCCCGATCGCCGAGAGCTGGTACGGCAGCGTCGGCGGCTTCTGGCGCACCTCCGACGGCGTGCGCGACCCGCAGTTCGCCGCGGACAAGGGCGGCCAGCTCACCGCCACGCTGAGCCACGACAGCGACAACGGCACGATGACCCTGTACGCGCGCCAGCTCAACGACCGCAACCAGTTCATCACGCCGGTGCCGCTGCTCCAGCACGGCACCGACCAGTTCAGCGCCTACCCCGGCTTCGACCCGCTGACCGATACCTACTACAGCAAGGCGATCCAGCACGTGCACCTGCCCGGCTACCCCGGCGGCGGCACCGACGCCAACCTGGCCAATGGCCGCGGCACCAAGTTCAGCTTCTTCGGCGGCAACTTCGACTACGACCTGGGCAACGGCTGGAACCTGTCGGACAAGTTCCTGCTCGACGGCGGCGACGTCGACACCAACGCGCTGTTCTCGGGCAACAACCCCGGCAGCATGAACGACATGCTGTACACCAATACCTCGAGCATGGGCGCCTTCAACCTGCCCGCCGGCTCGGCCAGCGCCAGCTACGTGAACGGTGGCGGCATGGTCGACCCGAACCAGAGCGTGATCCACCAGGGCTGGTGGTACATCCACAAGCACCTGAAGAACATCAGCAACGACTTCCGCCTGAGCAAGGACCTCTTCGAGGGCAACACGCTCACCGCCGGCCTCTACCTGACCCACTACACCATGGACGACAAGTGGGCGCTGGGCAACCAGATGCTGATGACCAACACGCCCAACGCACAGCCGATCAAGGTCAGCTACGTCGACAACGGCCAGACCAAGTACCTCACCGACGGCCAGGGCTTCCTCGACTACGGCGGCTACAACATCGCCCAGCACGGCAGCGCCACCAACAAGGCGTTCTATCTGTCCGACGTGTGGCGCATCGGCAAGTGGCTGATCGACGCGTCCGGCCGCGTCGAGAACGAGAACGCCACCAACAACGTGTGCAACCTCACCAACATCGACCTCGACGGCAACCCGAACACGCTGTACGACAACAGCGTGCCGACGTGCAACGGCACCTACGCGAGAACCCGCTACGACAAGACCCACCCGTCGTGGACCGTCGGCGTGAACTACGAGCTGGCCGACAACATGAGCGTCTACGTGCGCGCCAACAAGGGCGCGCACTTCGGCGACTTCGACAACGCGCTGCGCGGCAACACCACCGGCAATACCCCGCCGCTGCAGAAGGTGCAGAACTTCGAGGGCGGCTTCAAGTACCAGTCCGACCTGTTCTACGCCGACATCAGCGTGTACCACCGCCAGTTCAACGGCCTGACCTACCAGCCCACCAACGGCCAGGGCGTGCCGGTCGGCGCGCAGGCGCTGTACGGCTCCGACTCCAAGGGCGTGAACCTCGCCGGCGCGGTCACGCCGTTCGAGAACTTCAAGCTGCAGGTGGTCGCCAACTATCTGGACGGCCACTACACGCACAACAACTCCTGTTTCCTGTTTACCGACCTCGTCAGCGGCTCCACCCAGTGCATCGGCATCAACGGCAAGCAGCTGCAGCGCCAGCCGAAGGTGCGCTACATGCTCACGCCGAGCTATCGCGTACCGTTCGACTGGGGCGACATTACCGCCTTCGTGACCTACACCCACGTCGGCCCGCACACCCAGGACCAGTCCGCCCTGCAACAGCTGGGCAGCTACGACACCTGGGACTTCGGCATCGTCGCCAACGTGCAGAAGAGCTGGCAGATCCGCCTGCAGGGCACCAACATGACCAACGAACTAGGCCTGACCGAGAGCAACTCGCGCATCTTCGGCTCCGCCGCCGGTACCGATGGCGTGATCCTGGCCCGCCCGATGGAAGGCCGCGAGGTCAACCTGACGGTGAAGTACCTGTTCTGAACCTGAGGTTGTTGCGTGGTGCGGTCCGGATCGAGCCTTCAGGGGGATCCGGACCGCGTCTTTCCCGTAGTGCGACGCCGTACCGCCGGAGGCGACATGAACCGAATCCGCATGATCGTCGCGCTGGCGCTGATCTACATGATCTTCGCGATCCTGCTCAACAGCGTCGGCACGGTGATCCTGCAGTCGATCGCCACCTTCGGCATCGACAAGCCCGCAGCCAGCGCGC
Source organism: Rhodanobacter sp. B2A1Ga4 (assembly GCF_018101315.1). NCBI lineage: Bacteria > Pseudomonadati > Pseudomonadota > Gammaproteobacteria > Lysobacterales > Rhodanobacteraceae > Rhodanobacter > Rhodanobacter sp. B2A1Ga4. The sequence continues at coordinate 1,664,693 of NZ_JADBJR010000001.1, forward strand.
TGGAACGCTACAAGGACCTCACCATCGCGGCCACCTCGTTCCTGGTCGCCTCGTTCCTGCCGATGTTCGGCTACCGGCGCTCGATGATGCTGGCGCTGGCCATCGTCGGCGGCGCCTGCGTACTGATGCCGCTCTACCCCAGTTTCCCTACCACGCGGCTGCTGTTCGCCTGCGTGGGTTTTTCATTCGCGCTGACCAAGGTCGCCGTGTATTCGTCGATCGGCCTGCTCACCGCCGACCGCACCGCGCACTCGCGCCTGACCAACACCATCGAGGGTCTGTTCATGGTCGGCGTGCTGGCCGGCAACTGGGTCTTCAGCGCCTTCATCGACCCAGCCAAACCGGGCGACCCGGCGTGGTTCAACGTGTACTGGCTGCTCGCCGGCGCCTGTGCGCTGACCATCGCGCTGCTGGCCACCGGTACCCTGGACGAAAGCGCCGCGCATGCGCAGGGGCACAACAACTCCTTCACCGACGCGATCATGGAGATGCTGCGCCTGTTCGTGCGTCCGCTGGTCTACGTGTTCCTCGCCTCGGCTTTCCTGTACGTGCTGATCGAGCAGAGTTTCGGTACCTGGCTGCCAACCTTCAACAACGAGATCCTGAAGCTGCCGAACGCGATGAGCATCCAGTTCGCCAGCATCCTCGCCGGCATGACCGCGCTGGGTCGCATCGGCGCCGGCGTCGTGCTCAAGCGGGTACGCTGGTACGTGCTGCTCAATGCGTGCGTGCTCGGCATGGGCGTGCTGGTGGTCGTGGTGCTGCCACTGGCGCGCGGCGTGGTGGCACGGCCAGACGTCGGCTGGTTCGACGCGCCGCTGGCGGCGTACCTGATCCCGCTGCTCGGCCTGCTGATGGCGCCAATCTACCCGGTGATCAATTCGGTGGCGCTGAGTTCGCTGCCCAAGCCGATGCACGCAGCGATGACCGGGCTGATCGTGGTGTTCTCCGCGCTCGGCGGCACGCTGGGCTCGTACATCACTGCCCGGGTGTTCGCCAGCTTCGACGGCATCCACGCGTTCTATTTTTCGCTGCTGCCGATGAGCCTGATCCTGGTCACGCTGTTCCTGTTCAAGCGCGAGACCGACCGTGCCGGCGTCGACGCGCCGCCGGCGATCGGACTTGCCGCCAAGTAGCCCACCGCCAGGAGCGACCATGAAGCCACACCACGCCACCCTCGCCGGCCTGTTCCTGTTCGCCGCCGCACTCGCCACACCCGCGCCCGCCGCCACCGACCCGAGCTTCCTGCTCACCGGCACCACGGCGAACTTCGACAGCTACTTCCCCAGCTACCTGGCCAACGGTTACTTCTCCACGATGACTTCGGTGCGCGGCACCGAGGGCAACCGCGCGTACATGGTCGCGTTCATGGATTACAAACCCGGCGACATCGCACGCCCTGCCGCGATCCCCGGCTGGAGCGAGATCGACTACAACCCCGGCGGCGGCTGGCTCAATTCGACCCGCATCGACAAGAAGATCTTCGCCGACTACGCGCAGACGCTGGACATGCACGACGGCACGCTCACCACGAGCTACCGCTTCGACTACGCGAACAAGTCGACCGACATCAAGGTCACCACCTTCGTCAGCCAGGCTTCGAACCATCTGGCGGCGACGCAACTCTCCATCACGCCGCAGTTCGACGGCTCGGTGCAGCTGACTTTCCCGATCCGGCTGTGGTCGGAGCATGCGCCGCGCTTTCCGATCGCCAGCATGACCGGCGACGAGATGATCGCGGCGGTGATCGCCAGCGGCCAGACGCTGGACAACAAGCCGGTGCCGACGCCCGACCGCGCCGCCGTGTGGTACCCCGGCTACACCCGCGTACTGGCCAGCGACGGCGACACGAAGGCGCTGACGCTGTGGCTGGACGGCCGCGCCGAACACGGCCTGACGATGGCCGAGGCGGCAGCGATCGGGCTGCCGCCGGGTCTCGCGATCGAAAGCGTGAAGCTGGAGAAAGGCCCGTACAAGCTGTCGCTCAACCTCGTCGCCAAGGTGCAAAAGGGCAGGACCTACACCTTCACCAAGTACATCGCCGCCTCCCGGCAGGACTGGGGCGGCGACGCCCGCGACGACGTGGCGCTGGCCATCGCCGCGCGCCAGAAGGGCTTCACCGCCTTGCTTGCGGAACACCAGGCCGCCTGGCACGAGTTGTGGAAGTCCGACATCGTGGTCGACGGCGATCCGGACGTGCAGCGCGCCGTGCATTCGGACCTGTACTACCTGCTGTCCAACTCCACGGTCGGCACGGCCTGGCCGATGGGCGCGTGCGCGCTGACTCCGGGCTACGCCGGCCACGCGTTCTGGGACAGCGATTCGTGGGTATTCCCCGCCCTGCTCCTGCTGCATCCCGAGCGCGCCAAACCGATCGTGATGTTCCGCGCACGCACCATGCAGCCGGCGCGCGAGCGCGCGAAGCAGTACGGCGTGAAGGGCACCATGTACCCGTGGGAAGCCGATCCAGAGACCGGCGTCGATAACACGCCGCACTTCGCCTACGGCGTGTTCCGCGAGATCCACGTCAACGCCGACATCGCGATCGCGCAGTGGCAGTACTACCTCGCCACGGGCGACGATGCCTGGCTGAAGCAGCATGGCTGGCCGGTGATCCGCGAGATCGCGCAGTTCTGGGTCAGCCGGGTCACGTACGACAAGGGCCAGGACCGCTACGAGATCCACCACGTCACCTCGCCCGACGAGGCTTACGACGACGTGCCGAACGACTCGTTCACCAATGCCGCGGCACGCAAGTCGCTGCAGATCGCGATCAAGGCGGCCAAGCTCGTCGGCGAAACGCCTGATCCGCAGTGGGCCGCGATCGCCGCAAAGATGACCATCCCGTTCGACGAGAAGAACCAGCGCCATCTCGACTTCGACGCCTCGGTGCCGCACGACAAGATCACCTGGATGGGCTCGTCGCTGGCCTGGCTGATGTATCCGAACCTGGACCTGCCGATGTCGCCGCAGGGGCGCCGCAACGACTTCGCGTTCCAGCTGCACGAACTGAAGGTGCATGGCGACGATCCGAACGAGATGATGATGGTGATGCTCGCCGTCGGCGCAGCCGAATTGGGCGACGACAAGGCCGCCGGCGAGTGGATCCAGCGCAACCTGGTCGGCTTCCTGAAACCGCCGTTCAACGTGCGCACGGAAACCGTCGCCAACAACGCGGGCTACATCCTCGCGACCTCGGCCGGTTTCGTGCAGAGCTTTGTCTACGGCCTCAGCGGCCTGCGCATCGAGGACGACGGTCTGGTCGAGGCGTATGCGCCGGTACTTCCGCCGGCGTGGCGCTCGCTGACCCTGAAGAACGTCGCGTTCCGCGGCAGGCATTACGATATCCGCATCGACCGCGGCGCCGATGGCAAGCCCCGGTTGCTCCGTGAGCCACGCTGAAACTGCCTTCGCACCATCCGGCATCGCGGCTGCGGCAACGATCCACCCGCCCGACAGCGCCTGCCGCACGCCCCCGCGACCGGCTTGTGGGCAGCCGCCTGCGGCATGGCCGGCCTTTGCCCCCCGGGCCGGGGCCGGGTATTCTCTGTCGTATCGTTTGCCACGCGCCGTGCCATGAATCCCCAGACCGTTTTGGTCATCGACGACGAACGCGACATCCGCGAACTGCTGACCATCACGCTGGGGCGAATGGACCTGCAGGTCGACGCCGTCGGCACCGTCGCCGAGGCACGCCGCGCACTGGCCGAACGCAGTTATGACCTTTGCTTCACCGACATGCGGCTGCCCGACGGCAGCGGCCACGAGATCATCGAGCTGATCTCCGCGGAACACCCCGACATGCCGGTGGCGATGATCACCGCCTACGGCAACGTCGACGCCGCGGTGAACGCGCTGAAGGCCGGCGCGTTCGACTTCGTCTCCAAGCCGGTCGACATCCAGATGCTGCGCGGGCTGGTGCGCACCGCGCTGCGCCTGGCCGAGGAGAGGCGCAACGGCGCCGCCGCGGCGAAAACCGGCGACTCCAGCGACCGCCTGATCGGCGACTCCGCGGCCATGCAGCAGGTGCGCGCCACCATCGGCAAGCTGGCGCGCAACCAGGCGCCGGTCTACATCGCCGGCGAATCCGGCGTGGGCAAGGAGCTGGTGGCGCGGCTGATCCACGAGCAGGGCCCGCGCGCCAGCGGTCCGTTCGTACCGGTCAACTGCGGCGCGATCCCGTCCGAGCTGATGGAAAGCGAGTTCTTCGGCCACCGCAAGGGCAGCTTCACCGGCGCCAGCGCGGACAAGGAAGGCCTGTTCCAGGCTGCCCAGGGTGGCACCCTGTTCCTCGACGAGGTGGCCGAGCTGCCGCTGCACATGCAGGTGAAGTTGCTGCGTGCAATCCAGGAAAAGGCGGTGCGCCCGATCGGCGGCCGCGACGAGATCCCGGTCGACGTGCGCATCCTGTCGGCCACCCACAAGAACCTCGGCCAGCTGGTCGAGCAGGGGCAGTTCCGCCAGGACCTGTTCTACCGCATCAACGTGATCGAGCTGCGCGTGCCGCCGCTGCGCGAGCGCCGCGGCGACGTGCCGCAGCTGTCCACGTTCATCCTCAAGGCGCTGGCCGGCAAGAGCGGCGAAAGCGTCGGCCAGCTGTCGCCGTCCGCTCGCGACGCACTGGACGCGTATGAGTTCCCAGGCAACGTGCGCGAGCTGGAGAACATCCTCGAACGCGCGATGGCGATGTGCGACGGCAGCACCATCGAGGCGGCCGACCTGATGCTGCCGCAGCGCAGCGCGCGGTCGCCCCAGGAAGCGACGATACCGGGCCAGCCACCAGCGCCGGTCGCGGCGCCCGCCAGCGCGAACGGCGGCCTCGACGACTACATCAGCAACCTCGAGCGCACCGCGATCGTCAAGGCGCTGGAAGAATCGCGCTACAACAAGACCGCCGCCGCGCGCAAACTCGGCATCACCTTCCGCGCGCTGCGCTACAAGCTGAAGAAGCTCGGCATCGACTGAACTGCCGACAGCAGACGCGCGACGTTTCAGCGCCGTTTCGCAGGTCGGGCACTGCCCACCAGCTTTTGCTTCGTGCCTTGTCGGAGAGCGGCGGGCAGTGCCCGCCCTGCATCACCCATCCTGTTCACACCGAACGGGTCGCCTCCACCGGCGGCACCGCGGCGGCGCGGCGGGCCGGGCCGAGCACGGCCAGCTGGCCAAGCAACCACAGCACCAGCGCACCGACGCCGAGCACCCACAGCGGCATCCGCGGCAGTTCGTAGTGCGCCATCAGCGACAGGTTCGCGGCGACGCCGAGCGCCACGCCAAGCACGGTGCCGATGCCGACGATCAGCGCATTCTCGGCCTGGAAATAACGCAGGATGTCGCCGCGCGTGGCGCCCAGCGCACGCCGCACGCCGATCGACCGGCGCCGCTGACCGACCCAGAAACTGCTCAGTCCCACGATGCCGCCGGCGGTCGCCAGCAGCAGCAAGACGCACATCGCGCCCATCATGATCGCCACGCCGCGATCGGTGGCGTAAGCCTTCGTGCGTGCCTGCGTCAGCGTGACCACGCCGTCTTCCGGGCTGATCAGGCGCATGCGATTCTGCGCCAGCAACGCCGCCGGCGCCGACTGCAGCAACGCGGCCAGTCGGCCCGGTTGCGCACGCACCAGATAGACCACCCCGCCGGCATAGGCTGCCCCGTCGTCGGCACTGGCGTAACGCGCCGGCAGCAGCACCGTATCCTCATCGATCGATCGCGTGCTGCTGCCCGCGTAGCTGCCTTGCAACCGGTCGACCACGCCGACGATGGTGCTCGAGCCGTCGTCCCTGAGATAGACGCGCTGGCCCACCGCCGCGCCGCCCGGAAAAAGCTTGTGGGCCAGGTCGCGCGTGATGATGATCACCGCCGGCACCACCTTGTCGTACGGGCCGAGAATGGCGATCTCGTCGGCGCGGAAGTTGCGCCCGGCCACCAGCGCGATGCCGAACGTGTCGATCGCATGTTCATCGGCAAAATAGGACAGCGCCAGCTGCAGCTTCTTCTGCTCGACTTGATGCTTGATGCGCACCAGCCCGCCGCCGCCCTCTTCCATTGGATAGGCCTGGCTGGCAAACGCGTCGCGCACGCCCGGCAACCTGCGCAGGGTCGCCAGGTCGGCCTGCATCTGCGCGTGGATATGCGGCACGTCCGGCTGGCCGATCCACTGGTTGTTGATTGCGAACAGATGCGCCTCGTCGGTGCCGCTCGGGCGTGACAGGTGCACCACCCGCGTCTTGACGATGAACAGCGCGTTGCTGACCACCGCCAGGGTCAGCGCGATCTGCAGCACGATCAGCGCCGTGGCCATCTTGTGCCGTCGCAGCGCGGCAAGGATCGGACGCAGCTGCATGGTTGCGCTCATCCGTTCACCTTCAGCTGCCACGCCGGTTGCACCTGGGCGGCGCGCCAGGTGGGATACAGCGCGGCGATCAGGCTGGCGAGTACGGCGACCAGCACGGTCAGCAGCAACAGCGACGCGTCCAGCCGCGCCAGCCGGGCAAGCTCCGGCTCGAACACCTTGCCGATGCCGGCCATGCCCAGCGCCGTCAGCAGCAGGCCCAACACACCGCCGGCCAACCCGATCACCGCCGCCTCGACCAGGAACTGGCGATAGATCACCCCGCGCGACGCGCCCAGCGCGCGACGCACGCCGATCTCCGGCGCACGGCGCATGAAGCGGGCCAGCATCAGGCCGACCACGTTGACGAGACAGATCAGCAGGAAGCTCACCGAGACGATCAGCGACAGCGCCGACGACTTCGGCACCACTTTCATCACGTGCAGCCACTGCCCGACGTTGGACAAGCCCGTGTTCGGCGACCAGGCGAAGCGGCCGAGGCGTTGCTGCTCGGCCGCGTAGTTGCGCAGCCAGTCGCGGTAACGCGCCACGTCGGCACGCGCGGGCAGTTCCACCCAGGCCACGATCCACGCGCATTCGCTGCGCAGCACGCTGCTCCAGTCCGGCAGGTCGGGATCGACGGTATTCGTGCTGCAATAGAACTGCCCGGTGGTGGCCTTCCGCACATCGATGGCGCGACTGAACGGCAGGTAGAGCTGGCGCGGATGGCTGAAGGCGTAGAACGTGCTGGCCATGTCGAAATAGCGCGGGCGTGGCTCCCACTCGTCCAGCACGCCGACGATGCGGTAGACGTGCGCGTCCAGGTTGATCTCGCGGCCCACGCTGTCGGCGCCGCCGAACAGTTTCTGGTTGAGCGCGCTGCTGATCACGACGACCGCCGCGCGCTGGTCGTCGTCATGGGCCGACCAGCCGCCGCCGTAGCGGAAGCGCGCGTCGAACATCGCGAAGAAATCGCTGCTGACTGCATCGCCTTCCTGCGGCAACGGCTGCTGCCGCGCGTCGTCCGGCAGCACCGTCCACTTGCTGCCGTAGATCAGTACCTGCCGCTTTGCCTGCCGCGCGTGCAGCAGTGCCTGCGCATCGGTGTAGCTGAGCAGGATCGGCGGCTCGCCCTTCCAGTTGTGCGCCGGCCCGAAGTTGTCGATCTGCGGCACGAACAGCTGGCCGGATTTCCACGGGATCGGGTCGGCCGCGGCGACGCGGAACACGGCGAAGGTGACCATGCAGGTGGCCACGCCGCAACCCATCAACACCACCACGAGTGCGGTCAAGGCCTTGCTGCGCCGGCAACCGCGCAGGGCCAGATCGAAGTAATACGCCAGCATCCCGGTCCTGCCGATCACCGCGTCCGCACGACCCACGGATCAGCCGCCGTTGCCGGCGGCGCCCAGCGCCTTGCGCAGGGTGCGCAGCAGCAACTGGGTGGTGACCGGCTTGTCGACCACGTACAGGTGCTCCTGCATGGGCAGCTCGTGCAGGTCGGGCATGGCGCCGGGGTGGGTCAGCAGGATCACCGCGCCGGCGTAGCCCTGTTCGAGCAGCGCCGCCAGCGTGCGCACGCCGGTGAACAGGTTCATGTCCGCGTCCAGCACCACCAGGTCGGGCAGGCCGGCGGCCTCGATCCATTGCAGCGCGGCGGTGCCGCTCTGGCTGGCATGCGCCTGGTAGCCCCAGGCATCCAGCGTATCGACCAGCAGCGACAGCTGGCCGGCCTCTTCCACCACCACCAGCACCCGCTCGGCGGCGCCCTCCAGGTTGTCCTGGCCATCCGCCTGGCTGCTGTCGGCGACCGCGGCTTCCAGCGGGAAATACAGGTCGAAACGGGTGCCATGGCCCGGCTCGCTGGCTACCCGCATCACGCCACCGTGACTGCTGACGATGCGCTTGCACGAGAGCAGGCCGAGCCCGGTACCGGACTCCTTGGTGGTGAAGAACGGCTCGAACAGGCGCTCCCTCACCGCCGGTTCCATGCCCGGACCGTCGTCGATCACGCTGATGCACAGGTAGCAGCACTGCCGCGACGGCTCATCGGGCAGGAAGAAGTTCTCCGGCAGCTGCGCCCGCGCCGCCTCGACGCGCAGGTGGCCGCCGTCCGGCATCGCCTGGATCGCATTCAGGCACAGGTTGAGCAGGCACTGCTGCAGCTCGGTGTGGTTGCCCTCGAACGACAATTCCGGATCGTCGATCACCAGCTCCATTTTCACCGTGTGCGGCACGCTGCCCTGCATCAGCAGGTCGAACGCACTGAACAGCGCGCCCAGCCGCACCTGTTCCGCGCGGCGCGCGCCGCCGGCGAACGACAGCATCGAGTGCACCATGTCCAGGCCGCGCTTGCCGCAGTCGCGGACCAGCCGACCCAGTCGCGCCAGGCGTGGGTCGTCCTGGTAATCCTGCAGGCTGTCGCCGGCCAGCAGCAGTGGCTGCAGCAAGTTGCGCAGGTCGTGGCTGAGGCCACCGGCGAGCATCGCCAGGCTCTCGAAACGCTGGGCGCGGATCAACTCCGCCTCGGAGCGGCGACTGGCCCGGCGCGCCTCGGCCTCGCTCAGCGCGCGGCGTACCGCGCTGGCCAGCCGGGCCGGGTTCTGCTTCAGGATGTAGTCGGTGGCGCCGTTGCGCAGCGCCTCGATCGCCGCCTCCTCGCCCAGCGTGGCGGAGACGAAGATGAACGGCAGGTCCTCGTCGCGCTGGCGCAGCAGGTCGAGCGCATGCTGGCCGGAAAACCCCGGCATGCTGAGGTCCGACAGCACGATGTGCGGCTTGAATTCGTCCAGCGCCGCGAGGAAGCCCGGCTCGTCGTCGACCAGGCGCACCTCGTAGCCGATGTTGTCGGCATCGAGTTCGGCCAGCACCAGCTCGGCATCGAGCTGGCTGTCCTCGACCTGCAGCACCCGGATACTCGACATCGCCCGAAATTGCCTGTGTGGCATATGTTCCCCTGCTGCCCTGCCCGTCTCCGATGCCCGCATGCAGCCTGCCGGCTGGTGCGGATCGCCGCACTCCATTCGCTCATTCCTGTTCGGGCGCCTGGTTGAGCACCGCCCAGAACTGCCCCAGCGTGCGCACCGCCTCGAAGAACTGGTCCACGTCGACCGGCTTGATCACGTAGGCATTGGCGCCCAGGTCCCAACTGCGCGCCAGATCGCTTTCCTCGCGCGAGGAGGACAGGATGACCACCGGGATCCGCCGCAGCCCGCCGTCGCCGCGCATCGCGGTCAGCACGTCCAGCCCGTTCATGCGCGGCATCTTGATGTCCAGCAGCACCACCGCCGGATCGCCAGGCTCGCGCGAAGCCCACGCACCGCGACGGTGGAGGTAGTCCATGCACTCCACGCCGTCTTCCACGTGCACCACCGGATTGGCCAGGTGCGCCTCGCCGAGCGCGTCCATCGCCATCTCGGCATCGGCCACGCTGTCTTCCACCAGCAGGATGGTACGCAGGTCTTTCTTGTTCATGCTTCGCTCTCAGGTACGTGTGCCGGCCGCGTCGGTGGCCGGCAGCGAGAAATGGAAATGGGCGCCCCGCTCCGGCTCGGCCTCGGCCCAGACACGACCGCCGTGGCGCGCCACGATCCGTCGCACATTGGCCAGCCCGATCCCGTTGCCCGGGAATTCCGAGGCGCGATGCAGACGCTGGAACACGCCGAACAGCTTGTCCGCATACTGCATGTCGAACCCCGCGCCGTTGTCGCTTACCGTGAATTCGTATTCGCCGTTGCGGCCCTGCCGCACGCTCACCGCGATGCGCGCCACCTCGCAATGCCCGGTGTACTTCACGGCATTGCCGAGCAGGTTCTGCCATACCGTGCGCAGCATGTTCTCATCGCCGATCACCATCGGCAACGGCGCGATGGTCCACACGATACGCCGACCCGACACGCCCGATTCGGCCAGCGCGCGGGCCTCGTCGACCAGTGACTGCATGTCCACCGCCTGCAGCCGCAACGCGCCGCGGCCGAGCCGCGAAAACACCAGCAGGTCGTCGATCAACACGGCCATGCGTTGCGCCGAACTGGCGATCACCTCGATGTAGTGGACGGATTTCTCGTCGACCTGCTCGCCCAGGTGCTGCTCCAGCTTGCGCGCGAAGCCGGCGATGTGGCGCAGCGGCGCGCGCAGGTCGTGCGACACCGAATAGCTGAACGCCTCCAGCTCGCGGTTGACGTCGGAAATCTGCGTGACCTTGCCTTCCAGCTGCCGGTTGAGTTCGTTCACCTGCTGCTCGGCCAGCGCACGCGTGGTGACGTCGCTGACCGTCAGCAGCAGCGCGGGCATGCCGCCGTCCTGTTGCTGCAGCCGGCGTGCATTGATCACCACGTGCCGGTCGATGCCGTCGACGGTGCGCTGGACCACCTCGTAGTCCCACAGTTCGCGATCGCGCAGCAGCACGTCGTTCAGGCGCTGCAGCAGCACGCCGTCGCTCCAGGCACCTTCGCCGATCTGCACCAGCGGCTGGGAGCGCCGCCCCGGGTCCACCCCGTACAACTCGCCGAAGGCGTTGTTCACCAGCAGACTGTTCAGGTTCTCGTCGAACAGTGCGATCGGTTCGCGCACCGCCTGGAAGATCAGTTGCGTGCGCATCACCGCGCGACCCTCGCGGGTCTCGGCCAGCTGGCGCCGGCCGATCTGCCGCTCGGAGGCGATCACGATGATGACCAGCAGCAGGAGCTGCGCCAGCGCGGTGATCGACAGCACGATGCGTCCGTTGAGGGACTGTCGCGTAGCCGCCGCCTGGCGCTGCTGCAGCAGGCCATCCTCGATCTGCACGATGCCGGCGATCTGTGCATTCATGCCGAACAGGTCGTCGGCGTCGCGCAGCGACTGCCGGGCGCCGCCCGAATTGCCCTGCCGCAGCCGGTCCAGCGCCTGGTTCATCAGGGTGACGCGGCCGTTGGCGCTGCTGGCCAGCGAGCCCATCAGGGTCTGCTGATCGGCGTTGTCGCGCGTCATCCGGCGCAGCTGCTGCAGCAACGGCGGCACTTCCTTGCCGACCCGCTCCGCGCGCGCATGCGTGGCCGCGTTCACGTCGCCCGCCAGCAGCCGGTAGGTGGCCGCCTCGCTGTCATGCACGATATAGGCGATCCGGTACGCCAGCGACTTCACCTCGGTCGAGCGAACCACCCACTCGGCAGCCTGCTCCGTGTCACGTGACCCCTGCAGCGTGACGATGTACGGCAGGCCGACGATGATCAGCATCGCCAGCAGCAGGCCGACGGTACGCCAGCGCATGATGCCCCTGGTTTTCATGCCGCTCGCCACATCGGCAGGCCCACGGTGAAGGGTTCCCGCTGCATTCTGGCATGTTTCATCCGCGCGTCGGCGATGCCGCGGAAGTGGCGCTCATTCACCGTAGCGGCTCATCGCAGCCGGCCGGGCCACCGCCGCGCTGCCCCATGCCCGATTCGGTTCGGCCTGCATGCTGAAATGCAGCTCGCCGCCGGCCACGATCTCGCCGTGGCGCAGGTACGTGCGATCCAGCGGCTTGCCGTTCAGGGTCACCGCGCCGACGTAGGGGTGCGCGTCGTCCAGCGGCGACGCGCTGATCGTGAACATGCGGCCGTGGCCCAGGTGGAGCGAGGCGCGCGCCACGAACGGCCGGCCGATCGCGTACTCGTCGCTGCCCGGTGTCACCGGGTAGAAGCCCAGCGCGGTGAACACGTACCAGGCCGACATCTGGCCGAGGTCGTCGTTGCCGCTGAGGCCGTCGGCGCGCGGCGCGTACTGGCTGTCCATGATCTGCTTCAGCCGCTCTTGCGTCTTCCACGGCGCGCCGGCGTAATCGTAGAGATACGCGATGTGGTGGCTGGGCTCGTTGCCGTGCGCGTACCAGCCGATCAGCCCGGTGATGTCCTCGACATGCTTGAAGTGCGACGGGTCGACCTTCGCCTCGAACAGTGCATCGAGCTTGGCCACGAACTTCGCGTCGCCGCCCATCGCGGCGATCAGCCCCGCCACGTCCTGCGGCACGTACCACGAGTACTGCCAGGCATTGCCCTCGGTGAAGTCGCTGCCGTAGCCCGCAGCCGTGGGATCGAACGGCTCGCGGAACGTGCCGTCAGCGAGCCGGGCGCGCATGAAGCCGGTCTTCGGGTCCCAGGCGTTCTTCCAGTTGCCCGCGCGCTTTTCGAAGGTGGCCGCGATATCGGTCTTACCCATCGCCTGCGCCATCCGCGCCAGCGACCAGTCGTCGTAGGCGTATTCCAGCGTCTTGGAGGCGGCCTCGGGCTCCTTGTCGATCGGCACGTAGCCGAGCCTCATGTAGTCGGCCAGGTCGCCGTACGGGCCGTAGCTGGCGCTGGCCACCATCGCCGCCAGCGCCTTGCCCGCGTCGAAGCCGCGCACGCCCTTGACGTAGGCGTCGGCGATCACCGGCACCGCGTGGTAGCCGATCATGCACCAGGTCTCCAGCCCCTGGTACGCCCACACCGGCAGGATGCCGAACGGGCTGGCCTCGCGCGCGGCGATCAGCGAGCGGATGAAGTCGGTGCTGCGTCCGGGATTCAGCAAGACCATCAACGGCTGCTGCGCACGGTAGACATCCCACAGCGACCAGGTGGAATAAAACTCGAAGCCGTCCGCGCGATGCACCGCGTGATCGGGCCCGCGGTACTCGCCGTTGACGTCCATGCTCAGCGTGGGCGACAGCATGGCGTGGTACAGCGCGGTGTAGAACTGCGTCTTCGCGGTCTTCGGCGCATCGACGTCGATCACCGCCAGCGCCTGGTCCCAGGCGGCTTTCGCCTCGGCGCGGCGCACATCGAAGTCCCAACCCGCGCCGTCCTTGTCCAGGTTGGCGATCGCATTCGCCTCGCTCACCGGCGAGATCGCCACCTTCACTTCCAGCGGCCGCTTCAGCTGGCCGAAGTCGAACACGCCGACCAGCGCGCGGCCGTCCTGCGCGTCGTGGTCCTCAGCCTGGTTGCCCGGCCCCTTGAAGCCCTTGTAGGTGATGTCGGTCTCGCGGTTGTACAGCTCGCGCGAAACCATCGGCTGCGAGAAGCGCATGGCGAAACACAGCTCGCGCCCCGGCGCCCAGCCGCGGGTGGCGCGGCAACCGGTGACGCTGCCATCGGCATGCACGCGCAGACTGGCCCACAGCACCTTCCCCGGGTAGTCGTAGATGCTCGGACGCAGGTCCAGCAGCACGTGCGCGGGCTTGCCGGCCGGGAAGGTGTAGCGATGCCAGCCGATGCGGCGCCCGGCGGTGAGTTCGGCGCGCACGCCGTAGTCGCTCAGCGTCACCGCGTAGTAGCCGGCCTGCACCACTTCGCTGTCGTGCGAGAAACGCGAGCGGTAGCCGCTGCCCGGCTTCGCCGGATCACCCGGTTCCAGCCGCACGTCGCCGGCGATCGGCATCACCAGCACGTCGCCCAGGTCCGAGTGGCCGGAGCCGGAGAAGTGCGTGTGCGAGAAGCCCAGGATGCTGCTATCGCCGTACTGGTAGCCGGCGGCCCACTTGTAGGCGTGCTTGAAGTCAGGCATCGCGGTGTCCGGCGACAGCTGGATCATGCCGAACGGCACGGTGGCGCCGGGAAAGGTGTGGCCATCGCCGCCCGTGCCGATGCGCGGGTCGACATCGGCCGCATGTCCGCGCGAGGCCAGCGCCGGTGCGCAGGCCAGGAGCCCCAGCAAGGCGAGCAGCATCGTGTTGGTACGGGACATGGACTTCCTCCGTTGGCCGGGTGCAAGGCGTCGAAGGTAGCACCGCCGGCGGCATGCTGCGGCGCGTGATCGGCGTTTCGGTAAAAATGGTTACATTGGCGCGGCGGCACATCCTTCGCTCGATCCCGTCCAAGCCTCGACCACCCTCCGAACCGGAATACCGCCATGGCCCTTGCCGCTGCACCGTCCCCCACGCCTGCGCCCACGCCGGACCACCACACCGGTCACGAGCCTTACACCAGCCACCCGACGGCGCTGGGCGTGCTCACCACGATTTTCTTCATGTGGGGCTTCCTGACCTGCCTCAACGACATCCTGATCCCGCACCTGAAGTCGATCTTCCAGCTCAACTACGCGCAGGTGATGCTGGTGCAGTTCACCTTCTTCGGCGCGTACTTCCTGATGGCGCTGCCGGCCGGCCGGCTGGTCGCCGCGCTGGGCTACAAGAAGGGCATCGTGGCCGGGCTGGCGATCGCCGGCGTCGGCGCGCTGGGCTTCTGGCCGGCTGCCGGGTTGCACCTGTACCCGGCTTTCCTCGGCGCGCTGTTCGTGCTGGCCACCGGCATCACCGTGCTGCAGGTGGCGGCCAATCCGTACGTGGCCCTGCTTGGCCCGGAGAAGACCAGCTCCAGCCGGCTGACCCTGGCGCAGGCGCTGAACTCGTTCGGCACCTTCCTGGCGCCGTGGTTCGGCGGCCTGCTGATCCTGTCCAACGTGGTGAAGAGTCCGACCGAGCTGGCCACGCTGGAACCGGCACAGCGCCTGCTCTACGACACCCAGCAGGCGCAGGCGGTGCAGGGGCCGTACATCGGCCTGGCCGTGGTGCTGTTCCTGCTGGCGGTGTTCGTGTGGCTGTTCCGCCTGCCGGCGCTGAGCGAGGCCACCGACAAGGGCGACCATGCGCGCCACAGCTTCGCCGAGGTGCTGCGCCACCCGCACGTGCTGTTCGGCGTGCTCGGCATCTTCTTCTACGTCGGCGCCGAAGTGTCGATCGGCAGCTTCATGGTCAACTACCTGTCGATGCCGGAGATCGGCCATCTGAGCGAGCAGCAGGCCGCGAAGTACGTGTCCTGGTACTGGGGCGGCGCCATGGTCGGCCGCTTCCTCGGCTCGGCGCTGATGGCGAAGTTCTCGCCACGCAAGCTGCTGGCGACATTCGCCGCGATCAACGCGCTGCTGGTGCTGACCACCATGTCCAGCAGTGGTGCCCTGGCGATGTACAGCATCATCGCGATCGGCCTGTTCAACTCGATCATGTTCCCCACCATCTTCGCGCTTGGCATCGAACGGCTGGGGCCGATGACCAGCAAGGCGTCCAGCCTGCTGATCATGGCCATCGTGGGCGGCGCGATCATTCCGCCGCTGCAGGGCCTGTTCGCCGACCACATCGGCCTGCAGCACGCGTTCTTCCTGCCGCTGCTGTGCTACCTGTACATCGTGTTCTACGGCCTGCGCGGCTCACGCATCCGCAGCCTGCCGACACCGGACGCCAGCGGCATCCGCTGACATGCCGCCTCGACCCATCCTGTGCTTCGGCGAGGCCCTGATCGACCTGCACGCCGACGGCTTCGACGACCGCAGCTTCGCCACCCGCTTCGTGCCATTCGCCGGCGGCGCGCCGGCCAACGTGGCGGTCGCCGCGGCGCGGCTGGGCGGCACTGCGCGCTTCGCCGGCATGCTCTCGACGGACCGCTTCGGCGATTTCCTGCTCGACAGCCTGCAACAGGCCGGCGTCGGCACCGCCGACGTGGTGCGCACCGACGCGGCGAACAGCGCGCTGGCCTTCGTCACCCTGGACGCGAATGGTGAACGCAGCTTCGGCTTCTATCGCGAGCGCAGCGCCGACCTGTTGTTCCGGCCAGCCGACTTTCGCGCGGACAGCTTCCGCGACGTCGCCGTGTTCCACGTCTGCTCCAACAGCATGACCGACCCGGCGCTGGCCGCCGCCACCCGCGAAGGCATGCAGCGCGCGCACGGTGTCGGCGCGCTGGTCAGCTTCGACCTCAACCTGCGCCCCGCGCTGTGGCCGGCGGGTGTCGATCCGCATCCGCTGCTGTGGCCGGCGTTGCACCTGGCCGACGTGGTGAAGCTCTCCGCCGAGGAATTCGCCTGGCTGGCGATCGACGGCGAGCAGGCCGCGCTGGACCGGCTGTGGCTGGGCCGCGCCCGGCTGGTGGTGGTGACCGACGGCGCCAAGCCACTGCGCTGGTTCCACCCCGACGCCGAAGGCGAGCTGCCGGGCTACGCGGTCGCCGTGGTCGACTCCACCGCTGCCGGCGATGCCTTCATGGGCGGCCTGCTGTGCTGCCTGGCCGAGCTGGAATCCACCCCGGACCGGCTCGACCGCCTGGTCGCCGCGATGCCGCGGCTGCATGCGATGCTGCGTTTCGCCGCCGCCTGCGGCGCACTTACCGTCACCCGCCGGGGCTCGTTCGCCGCGATGCCGCGCGGCGCCGAGGTGCTGGCCTTCATGGAGCAACAGGCATGAATGCCACTCCCGACTTCCGCTCCGCCGCTTTCCTGCGCGCGCACATCGCGCAGACGATGGCGTTCTACCACCCGCGCGCGATCGACCCGGACGGCGGCTTCTTCCACTACTTCCGCGACGACGGCACGGTCTATGACCGCAGCCACCGGCACCTGGTCAGCAGCACCCGCTTCGTCTTCAACTATGCGCTGGCGGCAATCGAATTCGGCGACGACGCGGCGCTTCGGCGCGAGTACTTGGACGCCGCCCGCCACGGCCTGCGCTACCTGCGCGAGGTGCATCGCAATCCGGCCAGCGGCGGCTACGCCTGGACCATCCGCGACGGCCAGCCGGAAGACCGCACCAACCATGCCTACGGCGTGGCCTTCGTGCTGCTCGCCTGCGCCAGCGCGGTGAAGGCCGGCATCGACGAAGCGGCCGCATGGATGGACGAAACCTGGCAGTTGCTCGAACGGCACTACTGGGACGCCGACGCCGGGCTGTACCGCGACGAGGCCGATGCGAACTGGCACTTCAGCGACTACCGCGGCCAGAACGCGAACATGCACCTGTGCGAGGCGATGCTGGCCGCGTACCAGGCCAGCGGCGAGCCGCGCTACCTCGACCGCGCGTACACCCTCGCCGACCACATGACCCGCCGCCAGGCCGCGCTGGCCGGCGGCCTGGTGTGGGAACACTACGACCGCGGCTGGGCCATCGACTGGGACTACCACCGCGACGATCCGAAGCACCTGTTCCGCCCGTGGGGTTTCCAGCCCGGCCACCAGACCGAATGGGCCAAGCTGCTGCTGATCATGGAACCGCTGCTGCGCGAACGCGGTTCCGCACCGGACTGGCTGCTGCCCACCGCGCGGCAGCTGTTCGACACCGCGCTGGCGCACGCCTGGGACAACGAATACGGCGGCACCTGCTACGGCTTCGCGCCGGACGGCAGTGTCTGCGACGACGACAAGTACTTCTGGGTGCAGGCCGAATCGCTGGCCGCCGCCGCGCGGCTGCACGCGCGCACCGGCGAGGCCGCCTATGACGATTGGTACGGGAAGTTGTGGGCGTATGCATGGCAGCATCTCGTCGACCATCGCTACGGCGCCTGGTATCGCATCCTCACCCGCGACAACCGCAAGTACAGCGACGAGAAAAGCCCGGCCGGCAAGACCGACTACCACACCATGGGCGCCTGCCACGACGTGCTGGCGCTGTTGCGCGCCGGCGGCCAGCCGTAATCCACCACCCTCCCCAAGGCACTGCACGATGAAGTTCGCGATTTCCCTCGCCATCACGGCCAGCACGCTGCTGGCCGCGCCCGCGTTCGCTGCCGACAGCACCACCTCGCGCTTCGACCCGCTGCAGACCTTCGCCCCGTACAGCTACCCGCAGCCGGCCACCGCGTATCGCTCGGCCAGCGGCAAGCCCGGCCCGCTGTTCTGGCAGAACCGCGCCGACTACACCATCACCGCCACGCTCGACCCGGCCACCCGGCGGCTGCGCGGCAGCGAGGTGATCAGCTACACCAACCACAGCCCCGACGCACTCGACGTGCTGTGGTTGCAGCTGGACCAGAACCGCTATCGCCGCGACGCCCGCGGCGCGTTCACCAGCAAGTTCCCCACCGAGTTCACCGACGGCTACCAGATCGCCTCGGTCGAGGTGGAAGACGCGCACGGGAACAGGCAGCCGGTGAAATGGCTGGTTTCCGACACGCGCATGCAGGTGCAGCTGCCCGCGGCGCTGAAGGGCAACGGCGGCAAGCTGCGCCTGCACGTCGCCTGGAGCTACACGGTGCCCGGCGAATTCGGCGGGCGCACCGACGTCAACCCCACCAAGAACGGCGAGATCTTCGAGATCGCGCAGTGGTACCCGCGCATGGCCGTCTACGACGACCTGCGCGGGTGGGACACCGCGCCCTACCTCAACAGCGAGTTCTACCTGGAATACGGCGATTTCGACTACGTGATCACCGTGCCGTGGGACATGATCGTGGCCGGCTCGGGCGAACTGCTGAACCCGCAGGACGTGCTGACGAAGATCGAGCAGCAGCGGCTGGAGCAGGCGCGCCACAGCGACAAGACCGTGATGATCCGCAGCGCGGCGGAAGTCACCCAGCCGTCCAGCCGTCCAAAGCAGGACGGTACGCTGACCTGGCACTTCGCCATGCACAACACCCGCGACGTGGCGTTCGGCGCCTCAAAAGCCTTCGTGTGGGATGCGGCGCGGATCAACCTGCCCGCAGGCAAGACCGCGCTGGCGATGTCGGTCTATCCGGCCGAAAGCGGCGGCGATGCCGCCTGGGGCCGCGCCACCGCATACCTCAAGGCCTCCACCGAATACTTCTCCAGGCAGTGGTATCCGTACCCGTGGCCGGTGGCGATCAACGAGGCCGGCACCGCCGGCGGCATGGAGTACCCGGGCATCACCTTCGACCACAAGCTGGCCAAGGGCAGCAAGCTGCACATGGTGATCGCGCACGAGATCGGGCACATCTGGTTCCCGATGATCGTGGGCAGCAACGAACGCCGCGACGCGTGGATGGACGAAGGCTTCAACACCTTCATCGACGTCTACGAGGCAGACGCGTTCAACCACGGCGAGTACGCGCCCAAGCGCGACAGCGAATACGCGCCGGGCAAGGGCAACCCGGCCGACGAAATCGCCGCGGTGCTGGCCGATCCCGCCGCGCCGGCCCTGCTCAACGGCGCCGACATGACGCCGGAGAAGTACCGCCACCCGATCAGCTACTTCAAGGGCGCGTTCGGCCTGGTGCTGCTGCGCGAGCAGATCATCGGCCCGGAACGCTTCGACCCCGCCTTCCGTCGCTACATCGCCACATGGGCGTACAAGCACCCCAGCCCATCGGACTTCTTCCGCTTCATGGAAAGCGAGACCGGCGAGGATCTGGGCTGGTTCTGGCGCGGCTGGTACGAACGCAACTGGCAGTTCGACATGGCGGTGCAGAAAGTCGCGCCGATCGACGGCAACTGGAGCCACGGCGCCGAAGTTACCGTGGCCAACCTGGACCAGCTGGTGCTGCCGGCCACGCTCGAAGTGACCTACGACGACGGCAGCAAGCAGGATGTCCGCGTGCCGGTGGAAACCTGGCAGCAGCACCGCAGCTACGTGGTGCGCGTGGCCGGCACGCGCAAGGTAGTCTCAGCCACCATCGACCCGGCGCATGCGCTGCCGGACGCGCAGCGCGCGAACAATACGCTGCAGGTGAAATAGAGCCCCGCCCCTCCCCTGCTCGTTGGGGAGGGTCACGAATTGTTCCTGACACCTTTTCTCTGACACCCTCAGTACGCAGAATTGGTCTCTTGACGCGTGCCAGTCGAAAGCTGAACATCCGGTGCATATGCCCCGGTCTAGGGCCTACTAAGCGTTATGTGCCACTGGGAGGCTGCATGACGGTCGAAGTAAAAATCGAAGGAACCAAGGAGCTATCTCGCGCACTTGTAGACATTTTCTCACCCATCACCGAAGCGGTTGGAAGCTTGGGGGACAGAGTTAGAATCTACAGACAGCTCTCTCTACTTCGCTCTATAAAGCGCGCTAAGGACCTTGCCAGCGCCGAAGGCCTTGCCCTTAAAGAGCCATCGTTAAAGTTTCTTGTCCCCTATCTAGAAGACTGCTCACTCGAAGATCCCGAAGACAACACGCTCCTGGACATGTGGGCACGCTTGCTGGTTGATGCCTCGACGAGCCCAAAGTGCGAGCACAATCTATTTATCCGAATTCTTAGAGAGCTCAACGCCCCAGAGGCTCGCCTATTCCAATACATCGCCTCCTCCGTGACCCACCAGCATTGCGTAACGAAACGCCATCTAGAAGATGTGGAGACTGACTGGAGAACGGAGTATGTCTCCATCGCAATACGAAACGCGATAGAGCGTGCTGGAGGAATTGAACAGTTAAGAACGGACGCCCAGTTTGAGCGTATGGCAAGTGACTTCCGTGAGAAAGAAGAGACCTCGGGGTCGGTAATCTATTTTTTTGACATCGCGCAAGGTGCCCCTGGTCACTACCCACTAGATAGTGTTTATACCTCACCTCGCGGGCCGATTGACGACGATTTTGAGCCGAGCTCTATCGCTATTCTCAAGGGGTTGGGTCTGATAGGGGACTTTAAATCTTCGGAGATTTGGATTGAGAACTATTGCTTCGAGGTCTACGTATATTACGTCACCTTTTTAGGTGCCAAATTCGCTGAAACGTGCACGGATATCGTTGGCGGCACGCAGTAGGGAGAAAAGGTGCCAAGGACAATTCCAGGCGCGCCAGCGTCCTGGCCATTGACTCGGCAGCCAAGGCCCACGGGCTCACCCGCGACCCAAAAACTCCCGAGCCCGAACCTCCCAGGCCTTGCGCGCGACGCCCCCAACGTTGCACGCAAGACTCCGCGCTTGCCGTTCAACCCTTAGACTTTCGCGTCCAACCCTCACGACCTGGCAGCGACAAGGTCCGGAGCGCCCCACGCGGAGCCTTCCGGGTTGGTCGCGAAAGTTTTTCAGCCGCGAGCGACTGTTTGACCCTCGCATTCGCAGTCGATGACCTTGGGAACAATGGTGTCAGGGACAGTTTTCCCTCCGGCAGCTACCCACAAATTGTCCCCGACACCTTTTCCGCAACCAGAACGGTGACTGGTGCGATCTCGGCACCGCATGAAACACAGCGGCAGGCAGTCAGCGGCAAGACGGGCACGTACCCTTCGGCATGACCGGGGAAGAGCAAGTGCGCGCCTCTTGACTACAGACGGCGAAATGGTGACACCTTTTCTGTTCACGGTCAGCCGGCATGGGCGCTGGCGACGGGCGGCGTCAGTCTCATCGTGGCCGGGCTGTGCACGCTGCGCGTACGCCTGGCGGAACCGCAACCGGCTGCACAAGGCTGCGACGGCCGCGAGCCGATCCTCCGTGCGCGTGGCTTTCACAGACGAGCGCATCAATTGGTTGCCGAACCGGTTTCGTATCGAAACCGGTGGCGAGTAATATCGTCATGGGGCGAGAGCTGGAAGGGTTATCGCCCAGCGAGTGTCGGAGGGTGCTCCCATGAGTATGCGTGCATTGGCGGTTGCGCTTCGAGCAGTTGCAATCCTTGCACTTGCTTGTGGAGTACCAGGCGCAGACGCAGCACAGGACGCCCCTGCGGCAGACCCCGGACACACCACCGAGATCGTTTTCCTCGGTACGGCCGGGGGGCCGCCGTTGCGGCTCGATCGGTCGGAGCCATCCACGCTGCTCATCGTCGACGGACGCGAGTACCTGATTGACTGCGGGATCGGAACCATGCGCCGGATGATCGAGGCCGGCATCAAATCCGAGCAGATCAGAACCATCTTTTTCACGCACCTTCATGCAGACCATGACCTCGGCTTGGCCGATGTCATGGCGAACGACTTTGTCCGCGAGGATCTTTTCGGAGCGACTGGATCTGTCGACATATACGGGCCGCCACAAACCAAAGAACTTGTCGGGGCGGCGTTCCACTTCATCACCATCGGCTTTCGACCCTTTGAGGCTGAAACCCCTTCTGGCCGCCACGTCGCCAACGGCCAGTTTGTGAGCCCCTTCGTTGCCCACGAGTTCAATCGGGATGGCGTGATCTATCGGGACGACAAGATCAGCGTCACAGCGGCCGAAAATTCCCACTACGCACTGATGCCGATTCAGCAACGCGGAGAGTTGAAATCCTATTCTTATCGGATCGAGACACCGCACGGGGCGATCGTATTCACGGGCGATACCGGCCCAAGCGATGCCGTTGCCCGATTAGCGAAGGGCGCCGACGTGCTGGTGGCGGAGGCGTCGAGCCGCGACGCCGAGGATCGCAATCGATTCATCGACTCGATGGGGGCTCGCAATCATTGGTCGCCTGAACGCATCCAGGCGTTCCGTGCCCATTTCCGATTCGAGCATCTCGACACAGGCGACATCGGAGAGCTTGCCACGCAGGCCCACGCAAAGGCGGTAATGCTTTACCACTATGATCCTGAGGACAAAGCCGACCAGGCGGCCTATGTGAGCGGTGTCAAAAGGCATTTTGCTGGCGCGGTTTATGCCCCCGACGATCTCGACCGCTACTGCATGGTCACCGGCATTGTCGGGAAAAGGTGTCAGGGACAATTCCAAGCGCGCCAGCGTCCTGGCCATTGACTCGGCAGCCAAGGCCCAGGGGCTCACCTGCTACCCAAAAACTTCCAAACCCGAACCTCCCAGGCCTTGCGCGCGACGCCCCCAACGTTGCACGCAAGACTCCGCGCTTGCCGTTCAACCCTCGGACCTTCGCGTCCAACCCTCACGACCTGGCAGGGACAAGGTCCGGAGCACTGCAGGCGAGATCTTCTGCGTGGACCGCTAAAGTTTTTCAGCCGCAAGCGACTGTTTGACCCTCGCATTCGCAGTCGATGACCTTCGCGGTCCGCGGCTTTCGGCCTTGCGCTTCGGAGTTTTTCGCTTGCGGGCAGGGGTGGATCGGTTGCGCGCGAAGGTCGCCGGGTTGCGCGCCAAGCGGAAACCGCTGCGGACGGAGTCCAGACTGTTGCAGGCGAGGGTGGAGAGCGTCGCCGGCGGAAGCGGCGGAGTGGCCATGGATGGCCACAGTCCTGAGGAGCGAGGAAGTCGAAGGACATGCCGACGACGGGGATGGCCCCTCATCTGGCGGCGCTTCGACTCCGCCCGCTGCGCGGGCTACGCTCAGCGAGAACGGGGTAGAACGCGAGTCGGGCTGCCTTAAGTAAATGCCATTCCACACTGCCCCCGTTTCAGAGCTCCGGCAATACCTGCTGCAATGTGGCGATGCCATCCCACGGATCACGCTTCAACGCCGCCGCCCGCCTTAGCGCCTTGCGCAGGTCGAACGCCGTCCCGCCCTGCACCCGCCCCAGCTCCTCCCAGCGCAACGGCATCGCCACCGGCGCGCCGGCGCGGGCGCGCAGCGACCAGTTGCATACGCTGGTGGCGCCGCGGGTGTTGCGCAGCCAGTCGATGAAGATGCGGTCCCTGCGCCGCGCCTTGCTCGCGGTGGCGACGTAATCCTGCGGATGCCGCGCCACCATCGCCTCGGCAAGCGCTTTGCAGAAACGCTTCGCCGCGTCCCAGTCCGGCCCGCGGCGGAACGGCAGCACCACGTGCAGGCCCTTGCCGCCGCTGGTGCGCACGAAGCTCTGCAGGCCGAGTTCCTGCAGCCGCGCACGGATCCTGCGCGCGGCCAGCACCACCGCCGGCCACGGCACGCCCGGCGCCGGATCGAGATCGAACACCAGGCGATCAGGGGCATCGGGCCGATCCACCTGCGCGCCCCACGGATGGAACTCCAGTGCGTTCATCTGCACCAGTTCGAGCAGGCCAGCCAGGTCGCGCACGTACAGGTAGTCGTCGACGACGCCGTTCTTCTCGCGCAGCGCGATCGCCTGCACATGCTCGCCCAGCGCGTCCGCATGATGCTTCTGGAAAAAGCAGGCCGCGCCCGTGCCATCCGGGCAGCGCAGCAGCGACAGCGGCCGGTTCGCCACCTCCGGCAGCATCCAGCGCGCCACCGCGGCGTAGTACGCGGCCACGTCGCCCTTGCTGATCGCGCTGCCTGGATAAACCACGCGCGCGGTATGGCTGATCGCCGCCGCCGGCACAGCCACGGCGCCAGCGCGCCCGCGCGCCGCCGTTTCGAGGTTCAAGTCGGAATCGCTCACGTTGCCGCCCTGCCACCGCATGGCACCGATGCTAGGCACGCCGCGCGTGCACGCGGCGCCAACGAAGCACAGGCCGGCTTTCCGCCGACACGCCGGCGCGTCGACCAGCGTGCCCTGGAACGGCATTCCGCCGTCCGCCAAGCCGTTGCCGGCCGGCTCGGGGCACCCGAACGTCTGCGCCGGACCGAAAGATCAGCTCGCCCCATCGTGCGGGCGCCCGCCGCGCTTTCGCGTCGCGGCATGGCACGGATCGGCCTTCGCGACCATCGTCGCCACGAGGTCGCCGTCGATGGTCAGGCACTGGTCGGCGACCGCTGCCACGCTGTCCCGGTGCGATACCACGACGAGTATCGTCTGCGGCAACCGGCGTTTCATGGCGGCCAGCACCTGGATCTCGGATGCAGCGTCGAGCGCGCTGGTCGCTTCGTCCAGCACGGCCAGGAAGGGCCGGCGCAGGATCACCTGGGCCAGCAGCAGGCGCTGCAGCTCGCCGCCGGAGAGTCGGCTCGCCGTACTGTGCAGCGCGGTGTCCAGGCCCTGCAGCGAGCCGGCCAGTCGCCGGTCGAGGCCGACGTCCTGCAACGCGGCCTGCATCAGTTCGGCGCCGGCTTCGGGCGCCGCCCAGTACAGGCATTCGCGCACCGAGTGCTGCCAGGGCCGCACGCCCTGGCTGACATAGGCGCCGTGCCGCACGAGTTCCCGGTATGCGTCGAAGTCGATGGCGTGCCCGTCGACCCGCGCCGCGAAAACCCCGGGCACGCTCATGCCGGCCAGCACGTCGACCAGGCTGCTCTTGCCGATGCCGGAGTCGCCGCGGATCAGGGTCAGCTCGCCGAGCCGCAGGCTCACCTGGCGCACGTCGAGGCCGGCAAGCGGCGGCGCCAGTCGTATCCGCTCGATGTGCAGCGCCGGCCGATCCGCCCCCGGCCCGGCGGGCGATGGCGTCGCCGGCGAACGGATCGTGTCGAGGTCCATGTAGCGCTGCCAGAGCCCGAAAGCCGGGACGGCCGAACGCAGTTGCTGGAAGCTCTGCCGGGTCGATACCAGATACGGCAGCAGGCGCCCGAGCAGCAGGCACACCGCGATCAGCGACGACTGATCGACGCCGTGCCAGCGATAGGCGAGCACGAGGACAGCGGCGATCGCGGCCGCCGCCAGCAGTTCGAGCACCAGCCGTCCGGCTGCCACCAGCTCCAGCTGGCGCCGGTAGCCGTGACCCAGCGCCGCGGAAATGGCGCCGTAACTTTCCTTTTCCGCGTCCCCCCGCCCGAACGAACGGATGTGGCGCAGGCGCCGCGGAAAATCCTCGCTGAGCCAGAACAGCCGCGTCATGTCGGCGACATAGCGGCGGCCGACCTGCGACTGTTCGCGGCCGAAGATGCGCGAGGCGACCAGCACGAAACCGGCAAGCAGCGGTGCCACAAGCATCAGCGGCGGCGACACCCAGAACGCGAAGCCCAGGCTGACGATCGTGGTGATGCCGGCAACCAGCAGCTGCAACAATGCGGCAAAACCCTGGGTGAGGGTTTCGACGTTGTAGGTCAGGACGTTCGCGATCTCCGCCGAGGTCGCATCGGCCAGCGAGGCCAGCGGCGCATCGACCAGCCGTGCATGCACCAGGCGCCGCCGGGTCATGCCGTAACGACTGGTCAGGCGCGCGCCCAGCCATGCCACCAGCCAGCGCAGCACGGCGAAGGCCGCGGTGGCCGCGACGAAGACGGCGGCCCGCATCTCCACGCTGCCGCCCACGTCGAACATCCCGCCGGCCAGCCGCAACGCGTGCCCGGGCTGGACCAGCGGCACCAGCAGCACCGCGGCAAGGCTGCCGACCAGTGCCGCCGCCAGCGACAACGCGACATAGGCGGCGATTTCCGCCAGGTCACCGCCGCTGAGCGTGCGCGCGAGCGAACGCAGCAGGTCGAGCGTGTGGCCCTGCGCCGGCGATGGTTCGTCAGGCATCACTGCTGATCCGGATGGATGGCCGACAAGATCCGCCGCGATGGCGGGAACGCTCCGTCACGATCGACGGCAGCACCTCGTCACCGCAGGCGACCGCGATGCCGGTGAGTGCCATTCGGCACGCACACGGTTGCATCGCCACCCGGCCCGGCCGGCACGCAGCTCATATCACTACGCGCCGGGGCTCCGCTTACGGCGCCTTGCCGGCCTGCAGTTTCTGCACGATGGCCAGTGCCTGTTTCACGTGCTCGTCGGGGCGCAGGTGGTCGGTCTCCGAGGAAAGCGTGGCCACGATCTTGCCGTCGCCAGCGATGACGAAGGTCGTGCGCGGGATGAACGCGTGATCGATCTCAACGCCACGCACGTCCTTCATACCCGGGCGCGCCGCCATCGCCTCCAGGCCATACGAAAGCGCGACCTTGACCTCGGCGTCCGAGGCGACCGGGAACTTGCCCGCACAGTACTTCGGATCCGCCGAGAAGGCATCGAGCCGCTCGATGCTGTCGGCCGACACGCCGATGATGGTCGCGCCGGCCGCGTCGAACTTGTCCCGCGCGACCGCAAACGTGTGCGCCTCGAGGTCGCAGCCCCCGGTGTACGCCGACGGGTAGAAGTACACCACGACCGGACCTTTCCTCAGCGCATCGGCCAGCGAGAAGGTGAACTCCTTGCCGGCCTGGCTGGCCTGGGCGGTGAACGTCGGCGCCACGGCACCGGGCGCGAGCGCGGCGGCCGCCGGCATCGCCGAAGCCAGCGCAAGCAGCGCACCCAATACCATCGATCCCGCAAAACGCTTTTTCATTGCCGTGACCCTCGTGAGGGGGCATCGTCCCGGCCGGAGTCCATCCCGACCGGTCGTGCCCGTTGGACGTGAAACGTGAACCCGGGGAAACCCGAGCTTACTTCGTTGCTGCCGCCTTGCGGATGCTCCGATCGAGCCATTGCCCGTCATGCCTGCAAGAGCCGGAAGCCGCTGTCTTCGGGCGAAACCGAGTCGCGCCGCCCGCAGGCGCCCGCTCGGATCGTTCCTGAGGAAAGCCTTGCGCGGCGCGATCACGGCGCATCGTCCAGCAGTTCCCGCAACGCCGCCACGCCGTCCCGCGGATGCTTGCCGCGGCGCAACTCGTGTACGCCCATCGCCATCATCCGCTGCGCGAAGCAGGGCCAGCCGGGCTGGCCGGACGCATACGGCTGATCTGCGGACAATCGCGCGGCGACATCGGCAGCCGGAACCGTGCTCAGCAAGGCGGTGGCGTCGTCGGTGGGCTGGGCCGAAACCAGCACGGTGCCGACCAGTTCCAGTGGAGCCGCGGCGAGCCGGCCGGGTCCCCGCCTCAGGTCGGCTTCGAACTTCTCCACCCCGCTGCGGCGGCGGATCACCGGCGCCCCGCTGATCCAGCGCCGGGCACCGGCGGGGTCGACGAATCGCAGCGCATCGGCCTGCACGTGCAGATAGTTGGCCACGCCGGTGGCGAGCATGGCGTGCGGCTGCACGAACACCGCGTCCTCGGCGAGAAAATCCAGGCCTTGCAGCAGGGCGAGCAAAGCCAGCGTCGATTTGCCCGAGCCGCTGGCGCCCAGCAGCAGGACGCCCTTGCCCCGCCGGCCCACGCAGGCACCGTGCAGCGGAACCAGGCCCTGCCCGCGCGTGGCCAAGGTGAACACGGCGAACTCGATGAGTTCGTAGCGCAGATGGTAGGGCCGCTCCAACATGTCGGCGGAGGCCACCACCAGGGCCCGCTGCTGCGCGGGCGCCAGCATCACGTAGTTCGACGCGTCCATGACGCCGCAGATCCAGCCGGCTCCCGCCTGCACCTGCACCGGCGGTGGTTCGCCCCCGCCCGGCGACAGCCGCGGCGGCGACAGCTGCAGCTCGATGCGGAACTCCGGCACCGCCGCCGGCAGACGGTGCGGCGGCAGGCCGCCGTAAGCGGCCTCGACCAGCTGCAGCAGCGCCTCGCTCGCGCTTTCGAAACGGAAGCGCCCGCCGAGTATCTGCCGGCTCACGGCACGGCGGCAGCCGGATCGCTCGCGGAAAGGATCCGCGCAGGCGTCCCGCATGTCGCCGTGAGGAGTCGATGCCGTCGTCACCGATCGAGTTGCCCCGCCCAGAGGTGGTTGCACGATGTGGCGAATCCGCAGCGGGTCGCCTGGCCTTGAGTGCGCGGCCACGGCGAAAAGGTTGTCCGGGCGCCCCGCTGACGGCGCCGCGGCACCGGCAACCCGCACGGACCGCCACGCGAGGCAACCGAAGCGCCGCGCGCCGGCACTCACGTCCCGGCAGCATCGACGAGGAGGCCGGTTTCCCTCGCCGCTGCCGCCATTCCCGCGACGAGATCGAGGCCACTTCGCGATGCTGAAGATTCAGGTCGGCCACTCCTACTTCCTCAGGTACGACCCCAAGCAATGGGAACGCGGCAAGCCCTATCCCCCGCTGGCCACGATCCAGATCGCCGCGCTGCTGCGGCGGCGGGGCCACGACGTCGCCCTGTTCGACGCGATGCTTGCCGATGGCGTCGAGGATTACGCAGCCGCCGTGCGCGCCGCGCAGCCGGATGTCGTGGTCCTCTACGAGGACAATTTCAACTACCTGACCAAGATGTGCCTCGGCCGCATGCGCGAGGCGGCGTGCCGGATGATCGCGCAAGCGCATGCGCGCGGCGCCCGCGTGATCGTGGCCGGCTCCGACGCGTCGGATCAGCCGGGCCCCTTCCTCGCCGCCGGCGCGGACGCGGTGCTGCTGGGCGAAGGGATCGCGGCGCTGCTGGAACTGATCGAGCGGCTGGAGCGCGACCCGACCATCACCGCCCGCCACTGGCTCGACGGCATCGACGGCATCGCCACGCAAGTGGACGGCCAGACCCAGGCGCGACGCATCGGCGCCATGCCGCCGGACCCCCGGCTGGTCGGTCCGCCGGCCTGGGACCTGGTGGATATCGCGCGCTACCGCAGCCTGTGGCGCGAACGGCACGGCTACTTCAGCCTCAACATGGCGGCGTCGCGGGGCTGCCCGTTTCGCTGCAACTGGTGCGCCAAGCCGATCTGGGGCAACCACTACAAGCAGCGCAGCGCCGACGACGTGGCGGCGGAGATGATCTACCTGAAACAGGCGTTCGGGCCCGATCACATCTGGATGGCCGACGACATCTTCGGCTTCCACGTCGACTGGGTTGCGCAGTTCGGAGCGCGCCTGCGCAGCGCCGGTGGATCGGTTCCGTTCACCATCCAGACCCGCGCCGACCTGATGAGCGAGCGCATGACCGACGCACTCGAACAGGCCGGCTGCGCCGAGGCGTGGCTGGGTGCCGAAAGCGGCAGCCAGCGCGTGCTGGACAGCATGGCCAAGGGCACCCGGGTCGCCGACCTGGTTGCGGCCCGGGTGCGGCTCGGCCGGCGCGGCATCCGCGTGGGCTTCTTCATCCAGCTCGGCTATCTGGGCGAACAGCTGGACGACCTGCTGGCGACCCGCGAACTGGTGGCGCAAGCCGCGCCCGACGACATCGGCGTGAGCGTCTCCTATCCGCTGCCGGGAACCAAGTTCTACGACAAGGTCAAGGCCCAGCTTGGCGACAAGACGCATTGGCGGGACAGCGGCGACCTGGCCATGATGTTCCACGGCGCCTACGACTCGGACTTCTACCGCAGCGTGCGCGACCTGCTGCACGAGCAGGTCACGCTGCAGCAATCGAAGGCCACCGACCCGCCGGAGCGCCACCGGCAGGCGAGCGCGGCACTCGATGCCAAATGGGCTGCGCTGGTCGCATCCGAACGGGCGCACCGCAGCGAAGATGCGGCGGCGACGACGAAGCGAATCGATATCCGGCTGCTCCCCCATGCTGCCGCCGCTCAAAGTCGTTAGGGCCGGCCTGCGCCGCACCACCGAGGCGCTCGCCGCGGAGCTGGCGCGGCCGGGCAGCGTCACGCCGCCATGGAGTGCGCTCGAATGGCAGCTGGCGGCCGTTGCCGCCGCCGTGCACGGGATGTCGCCGCTGCTGTGCCGACGCTGCGTGTGGCGGAACCCCTCCTGGCAATCGTTCCTGACCGACCAGCGCGAACACGTCGAGCATCGCCATCGACGCATCGATACGCTGCTGCAGCACATTGACGCCGGCGCCCGCGCTCGCGGCATCGCCCTCGTCGCGCTGAAGGGCTCCGCCTTGCACGCGCTCGGCATCTACGCGCCCGGCGACCGGCCGATGGCCGACATCGACCTGCTGGTCCGCGCGGAGGATGCCGCGCCGGCGATCGCGCTGCTGCAGGAACTGGGTTACGTGGAGTCGTTCGCCGGGTGGAAGCACCGGGTGTTCCGGCCGGCGGCCGGCGCGCCCTTTGCCGGCCTCGGCGAGCACCGCGACACGCCGGTCAACATCGAGCTGCACACGCGCATCCAGGAGCGGCTGCCGGTCACCGCGGTGGACATCACTGCGCGCATCCGTCCGTCGCAGCCGCGGCCCGGGCTGAACCCGTACCCGTCGTCCGGTGCGCTGATGAACCACCTGCTGCTGCATGCTGCCGGCAACCTCTGCAACCGCAGCCTGCGCCTGCTCCATCTGCACGACATCGCGCTGCTCTCGGCACGCCTGTCCGCGGACGACTGGAACGTGCTGTGGGACGAGCATGCCGACGCGCCCTGGTATGCGCTGCCGCCACTGCTGCTGACTGCGCGCTACTACCCGGACGCAATCGCGGCGGACGTGCTGGCACGGCTCGCCACCTGTTGCCCCACCCTGCTGCGGATGGCATCGCGCCGCCAGACCCTGACCCGCGTTTCGTCCTCCGACCTGTGGCTGCATGCGCTGCACGGCATCGAATGGTCGCGTTCCGTCGGCGAACTCGGGCGCTACCTCGGGCAGCGGATCAGGCCCACTCAGGAGGCCAATCAGGAGCGTACCGACATGCTGCGCACGCAGCTCTGGCTGCAGCAGGGGTCGAACTGGACCGGCCTGTCGCACGGACGGCGCATCCTTGCCTGGCTGACCCGACCGGTACCGCGGATGGACACGATGTTCGCGGTGCGCGCGGCCCTGGAAGGCCCGGCGCGCGCGCCGTAGCGCCCGCCCATGTCGCGGGCACAACCAGCAGCGGACCCGTCACCGGCCAACCATACCGCGGATACGGCGACGCTGGCGGGCCTGCGCCTGCGCTGTCCCCGCTGCAGGACCTCGATCGACACACTGGATTGCCCGGCATGCGGCTTCGTCATCGTGATCGACGACGGCATCGCCCATGCACTGCCACCCGAATCGGCCGCACACCACGCGCGATTCATGGCCGACTATGAGCGGATCAGGACGTCGGAAGGCCGCGGCAGCGAAAGTGGAGCGTTCTATCTCGCCCTTCCCTACCGCGACACCACGGGAAGGGATCGCTGCCAGTGGCGGATGCGTGCGCGCAGCTACGACTACCTCGTGCGGCGGCTGCCGCAAGGGGGCCGCATCCTCGACCTCGGTGCAGGCAACGGCTGGATGAGTTTTCGTCTGGCGCTGGCCGGGTATCGGCCGACCGCGGTCGACCTGCTCGACAACGATCGCGACGGACTGGGTGCGGCCAGGCATTACCGGGCGCGCCTGCCGGCACTGTTTCCGCGCTTCCAGGCTGAGATGTGCCGCCTGCCGTTCGCGGACGAGCAGTTCGATGCCGCCGTGTTCAATGCCTCGTTCCATTACGTCGAAGACGGCGAAGCGTGCCTGCGCGAAGCTTTGCGCTGCGTGCGCAAGGGCGGCATGGTGATCATCAGCGACACGCCGTGGTACGCCCGCGACGCGAGCGGCCGGCAGATGCTGGCCGAGCGGCGCGAAATTTTTCTGCACCGTCATGGCACGACCGCCGATGCCATCGCCAGCCTCGGCTATCTCACCGACGAGCGGTTGCGCAGCATGGCGGACGCGCTGTCGATTCGCTGGAAGGTGCATCGTCCCTGGTACGGAATGCGCTGGGCGCTGCGCCCGCTCATCGCGAAACTTCGTGGCCGTCGCAAGCCTTCAAGGTTTCGACTTTACGTCACCCGCAAGCCCAGCTGATTCCCTCGCACCCGTGCACGCGTGGCGGTACAGCGCATCGAACAGGCGCGCGGTGCTGTCGGCGTCTTCCAGCAGCGCGCGGCGCTGCGCGGCCTCGGCCATGCGCAGCCGCCGCGGTTCGTCGGCAAGCAGCTGCCGGATCGCATCGGCCAGTGCGCCCGCGTCACCGACAGGTACGCTGCACGCCGCCGCGGGTGACCATTCCACAAAGTGTCCGACCGCCGTCCCCACTGCCGGCACGCCGGCTATCGCCGCCTCCAGCAGCACCAGCGGGCCGGCTTCATGCAGCGATGACATCACCAGCAGATCCGCCGCTTCCAGCCACGGACGCAATTCACGTTGCGTCTTGAAACCGAGGAAATTGACGCAGTTTTCCAACCCGAGCTGGCGAACCAGCTGCTGCATCTCGCCCGACAAGGTGTCCACGCCGACGATATCCATGCGAAAGGCCAGCCCGGCGTCGCGAAGCATGGCCAGTGCGCGCAGCAGGATCGGCTGATCCTTCACCCGGTTGAGACTGGCCACGTGGATCAACCGCGCCGGCCCGGCGCGGCGCGCACGCGGCGCGAGCGGCGGCCAGGCTTTCAGGTCGACGCCGAGCGGCACGCGCCTGGCCGCCACGCCGAGTACGCGCAACGCTTCGATGACCGGCGCGCTGGCCGCCGTGACGACATCGGCGGCACGCAGCACGCACGCCTCGCGCAGCCGTCCCTTCCATCGCAACCGCCCGCCATAGTCGATTGCGTGCAGCGCGACCAGCTCGCCGCCGGCGACATGCACCAGGCTCGGCAGCCGCAGCAGCCTGGCCGCGGCCACGGCCACCAGGCCGCACGAGCCGGAGAAGATCGCCTGGATCCGATCGAACGGCGCGCGGCGATGCTCGGCGCGGATCGCCGCGATCGCGCGCCACCGGGTCCAGCCCGCGCCGATGTTGTGGATGCTCGCGCCAGCAAGTTCCCAGCGACCCGCCGCCGCTTCCTGCTGCAGCGCGAAGACATGCACCTCGTGGGTGCGCGCCAGTCGTTCGATCAGCGCCAGCAGGGCCGGAATCACCCGGTACTCGCCGCTGCGATCCACCCCGCCCGGCACCACCAGCGCGAGTTTCACGACGCCCTCCGGCACCGTTCGTCGCGCACCTGCGCGTAGGCATCGGCCCATTGCCGGCCGACCGCGGCGAACGACAGCGCGGCGTCGAAATGGGCGCGCACCCGTGCCGCCGGCGGCCGGTCAGTGGCGGCAGCGACCAGCGCCTCGGCCAGCTGCGTCGCCTCGCCGCAAGCCCACAGGCGACCGATGCCGCTGTCGCCGATCAGCGTGCGGAAGGAGGGAATATCCGTGAGCACCGGCGTGACGCCGCAAGCCAGCGCTTCGAGCGCGGCGTAACCGCAGCTTTCGGCGCGGCTGCCCGAGACGAACAGGTCGGCCGCGCGCATCAGCAGCTCGACCTGCGCGTGCGCCACCGTGCCCAGCAAGTGCACGCGCCTGGCAAGCTGCGGATCGCGCGCGATGCGCGCCCGCACCGCGCCGAGCAGCGGCGCGCTGCCGAAGGCGCACCACAACTGCAGGTCGGGCAGCCGCCGCGCAGCCAGGCTGACGCCGTCGAGCACGCTCAACGGGTCCTTGCCGGCATTCAGATGCCCCACCCACAGCACGCAGGGATCGCCATGCAGGCCGGTTCTGGCGCGGGCGTCGGCACGATGGCCGACGCTGAAGCGGCTGCTGGATTCGGGTATCGCAAACCGCCGCGTGTGTGGCGCGAACAGCCCGGCCCGGACAAACGGTCGCGCCAGTTCGGGCGCGGTAAAGGCGACGCCGGCCAGCGCCGCATACCAGCGCCGCCACGGCGACCGCCGCCACCGGCGCGGCGGCCGATCGGCGTGGTCCTGCAGGATGATCGGCAGTCGCGGCAGGCACTGCGCGATGGCGAAGGCGTCCTCGGCGAAACCCAGGCTGTGTCCGTGCAGCACGTCAATGCCGAGCTGGCCGAGCACGCCGGCGAAACGGCGGCCCCGCTCGGCCGCCGTGGCCAGCCCGCGGATGTCGACGAAGTGATAGTCGATGCCGTCGCGCGTGATCCGCTCCTCGCGCGCCGCCGCCTGAATCACCGACACGCGGGTGCCGGCGCTGGCGGCCGCCTCAGCGATGTCCGCCAGCGAGTGCCATCGTTCCAGCACCTCGGCCGGCGCGAGTCCCGCCGGCGCGGGCAAAAAATTGAGCTGCGCGACGTGCAAGGCGCGCACCCGGCTAGAGGCCCGACACCTGCGGCATGCGCAGGCGCACCAGCCGGTTGGCCAGCTCCAGTTCCCACGGCCGGTTGTACCTGCCGTAGCGATAACGCCAATCGGCCATCGCGCTCAGGCTGCGCTTGGCCCAGGGCGGCGAGCGCAGGTCCTGCACGGTGGGGAAGCGGCAACGCAGCACGGTGACGAAATCGTGGATGCGCTGGCGCAGTTTTTCGTCAAGCCAGGGCGCATCGGCATGGCAGGTGTAGTCGACCCAGCGCGGCTGCGCCCACTCCTCCGGCGTGGTCGGAAACACCACCGGTTCGCCGTCGAGACCGAACAGCGGCTTGGCCGGACGCCGCGCGCGGTCCTGCTCGTGCCGGCTGTTTTCCGGCAGCGGCGTGTAGACGTAGATGACGATCTCGGACTGCGGGTTGATCCGCTTCAGCGCGCGGATGAACTCGAAGGTGTGCTCGGTCTCCTCCTCGGTGTTCTCCGGCGGTGCGACCATGAACGACAGCTCGGGGATCACGCCGTGGCGACGGCACAACTCCACCACCGCCATGGTCTGGTCCGGCCGGGTGCCCTTGCGGATTTCCTTGAGCATCTGGCCGTTGGGCGATTCCGCGCCGATGTAGGCCATCCGCAGCCGGCTCTTGCGCACCAGCTTCCACGCCTCTTCCGACAGGTTGAGCAGGGCGTCGGCGCGGGCGAAGCACCACCACGGCATCTCGAACTTCGCCATTACTTCGAGCAGCGGCAGCATGTCCCGTTCGCGATCGAAGAAATTGTTGTCGAAGTACTGCACCGAGTCCGCGCCCAGTTCGTGCTTCAGATAGCTCAGGTCGCGTTCCAGTTGCTCCGCCGCCGGCAGCACGGTGGTGCCGCCGAACATCGCGGCCACGCCGCAGAAGGTGCAGCGGAAGCGGCAACCGATCGACGCCTGGTGCGCCACGGTGCGGCGGCCGAGGTAGGTGCGCGCGAGGTAGCGCCGTGGGTCGCCGAGCTTGTCGTAAGGCAGCACCATGCCGTTGTCGGCCAGCGTGAAACGGCGGTTCGGGTTGTGCACGACCGCGCCGTCTTGCTTCCACGACAGTCCGCCGATCGTCGCCAGCTTCGCCTCCGACCTGCTGCCGAGCGCGGCGATGAGTTCGGGCAGGGTTTCCCCGGCCTGCCCACGCACCGCGTAGTCGACGTAGGGCGCGGCCAGCGCCGCGTCCGGGTTGAGCGTGGGGAAATAGCCGCCCCAGATGATCGGCACCACCGGAAAGCGCTCGCGGATCGCGCGGGAGACAGCGATCGCCGGCGCCAGCTGCGGACCGCCCATGACGCTGACGCCGACCGCACCGAAGGCGCCCTGCTCCAGCGCGCGCAAGGTGTCGTTGACGAAATCGCGGTCGACGTTGCCGTCGACGATCTGGCTGTCGTGGCCGCTGCGCTCCAGCGCGGCCGCCAGGTGCAGCAAGGACAACGGGAAGCGCGCGCTGCGCCGCGAGGTGATGGTCGGGTTGATCAGCAAGGTGCGTGAGGCATGGGTCATGGCAAGAGCCTGCGAATTCGGGAAGTCACGGCCCGCGCCGCAGCCGGAACACCAGCGCCACGGGAACCGCCAGCGCGGTGTGGTCGAAACGCGCACCGGCAGGGACGTCGGCCGGGTCGAGCATCGGTTCCAGCACCTGTTCGATGCGCAGCCCGAGTGCGGCGCAGGCCGCGTGCCAGTGGCTGTACAGGTGCTGCGTGTGCCGCACGGCGTAGTGCTGGCCGTCCGACTTGAAGTCGCGCAGCCAGCCCAGCGCATGCCCGATCGGATGCACGTCGCTGCACAGCAGCGTGCCGCCGGGCCGGGTCACCCGGCACAGCTCGGCCAGCGCGCGCTGCAGGTCGTCGAGATGGCCGACGACCAGGCCGCAGAGGGTCAGGTTCGCCCGCGCATCCGGCACCGGCAGCGCTTCGAGGCTGCCCTGCACCAGGTCGATGTCCGCGCCAGCTTGCCAGGCAGCCAGCTCGACGCCGGCGCGCGCGAGCATCGGCGACGAAAGATCCACGCCGATCACGCGCGCCGCACCACGGCGCAGCGCATGCAGCATGTAGCGTCCGCTGCCGCAGCCGACATCGAGCACGGCCTGCCCATGCAGCGTGGCCGGCATCAGCCCGAGCATGGCGCGCTCCTCCGCCTGCATCACCGGGTTGTGCGCATGCGCGGGGTAACTGGCTGCCCACAAGGCATACGCCTCGGCCGGCAGCAGCATCGGCGGACGCGTCGTCACGGCTAACCGGCCTCCATGGCGAGGTCGTGCGCGCGGTGTGCAGCGGCCAGTTCGAGGCCGGGTTCGAGCGCCACCAGCGCGGCGTCGGCCAGCGGCCTGGCCAGCAGTTTCGGCCTGCCGTCCAGCGTCACCGGCACGGCGTCCATGCCGGCGACATCGAACCATTCGGCGAAATCCGGATCGGCGATGCGCGGCACGCCGTGGCGCACCACCGCCCGGATCCGGCTGCGCTCGATGCCGACCAGGCCGCAGCGCTCGTCGCCGCCGCGGTCCTCGACGATCACCAGATCCGCCAGCGCACCCGGCGCCAGGCTGCCGCCGGAGGGCAGCCGCAGGATGCGCGCGGCCTGGCTGGTGACCAGGCCCAGCAACTGCCCGGCGTCCAGCTCGCCGCGGGCGACGATGCCGCGCATTTCGTCAAGCAGGTCGCGGGCGCCGCTGAGCCGCGAATCGCTGCCCAGCGCGAGCCGGCCCGCTGCGCACAGGCGCCGCGGGTCCAGCGTGCGTCCGAGCAGGTTGCGGTTGCTGGTCGGACACCAGACCACCGCCGCGCCGCGCTCGATCACCCGGTCGACGTCCTGCTCGCGCAGGCCGACGCCGTGGATCAGCACGCTGTTCGCCGCCAGGCATCCCATCTCGTCGAGCCGGGCCAGTTCCGCCTGCGCGATCGCATCGGTGCCTTCGGCCAGATGGATCAGCCACGGCCGGTCGGCGGGCGTGGCGGCGAAGCTCAAGCGCGCCGGCGGGCCGTAATCGGGCCAGCCCAGCGCATAGCTCCAGCCGTAGTCGCGCAACACGGCGACCGGGAAATCCGGCTCGTCGAGCGCCGCATGCCAGGGGTCGTGATGCGCCACGCAGGTGGTGCCGGCAAGCAGGTTCTTCAGCGCCCCGTGGCGCAGCCGCAGCGCCTTCGGCACCTGCAGCGCGGCAATCACCGCCGGCTCCTCGAAGTGCGCCCGGAAGGCGGCGATCCAGGCGTAGCTGTTCGGGAACGGCGCGCGGACTGACAGCGGCGGCACTGTGTTGACGTGCAGATGCTCGTGCGCGTTGATCAGGCCGGGGAAGACCAGATGGTCATGCAGGTCGAGCCGGTACGCCCGCGCCGCCAGCGACGCGCCGATCCGCCCGCCCCGGATCGGCAGCGGCATGCGCGAGCGGCCCGCGGGCGTGACCGAGACGGCCCGGCACAAGCTGACATCCATCGCGGCCTGCAGGAAGTCCATCGACTCAACGCCGTCGCAGCACGATCAGGAAATGGTCGCCCATGTCGCGCAGCAGCGGCAGCGCGCCCAGGCGATCATCGAGCCGGCCGAGACGCTCGCACCAGCGGCGCCGGCGGCGGTAGTAGTCCACCAGGTAGGGCGGCGGCAGGAACAGGCCCAGCGCGCGATAGCCCTGCAGCGAGAACTGCCCGCTGAAGGCACGGTAGAACTCGCGCGGCAGGTAGTAGCAGGTCCAGATCGTGTGGCGGTTCATGCCCACCGCCGTCGCGCCACGCGCGGCGCGCACGCCGGCGCGCTTGAAGCGGCCGCGCAGGGCGTAGTGCCCCAGCTCCCACGGACAGATCCGGCCCATCACCGAAAACACCAGGGTGCCGCCGGGGCGCAGCAGGCGCGCGCATTCGGTGGCGACGGCGCCGAGGTCCGGCACGCAGTTCAGCGGACCGAAGTTCGAATAGATGCCGTCGAACTCGTCGTCGAGCCGGGCCAGTTGCTGGATGCCTAGGTGTGCGACCGTCACGCGCGACTGCATGGCCGCGGCCGCCGCCCGCGCCCGCGTACGTTCGACCATCAGCGGCGACCAGTCGGTGGCGACGACATGGAAGCCGCGCCGCGCAAACTCCAGCGCGTCGATGCCAGTGCCGCAGCCCAGGTCCAGCAGGCGCGCGCCAGGCGGCACGGTGCTGTGCACGGTATCCCACAGGATCAGCCGCATGCGCTGGATCAGCTCGTTGTTGCCGAGGGGCCCGTCGTAGTCGGCGGCGACACTGTCGAAGGCGCGCTGCGTGTCGAGCAGCTGCGCCTCGTCCGGCGGCGGGTGCCGCGGGTGCTGGCGGGCGCTTCCGGCGGGCACGGCGCGGTGCCCGGGTCGCAGCTTGTGCAGTCCACGCATATCGAACGAACTCCGTCCCACCGTGAGGCAGACATCCCTTCACCGCGACATCGCCGACCCCGTCACGGGTCGGCCCCGGCACTTCATGGATCCGCTCCGTGAGTGCGCGCCGGCGCCGGTTTGGTTGAACGGCGCCGGCAGCGGATGCATCGCCGGGTTCAGGTTCCCTGCCGTCGACCGGCCTTCGCCACGGCCGCGCATGCGCCCAGCAGCAGGCCCAGCAGCAGGCCGATGCCCCAGGTCAGTTCGGGATTCGGGAAGGCCTGCTTGTCGGGCACGTAGACCGGCCACATCATCGACGTCGCATAGGTGTAGGTCGGGCCGAGACGTTCCATGAGATCCATCCGCGCCTGCCGCAAGCCGCGGACCTCCTCGTTCTTGTTCGCCAGCAGCAGGCTGGCCAGCACCGCACCCGCGGCATCCTTGCTGCCCGGTGCGGCCGCCCGTTGATAGCGAGCCAGGTCGCCTTCGGCGGTCTGCAGGTCGGCCTCGATGCGGGCGAGTCGCGCGCGCGCCGCCTGCAGCGGCGCCTCTTCCAGGTGCTGGTGGACTGCGGCCAATCGGGTCACCGTCGCCGTGGCCAGTTCGGCGGCCTGCTCGCGGGAGTAGGCCCGCACGCTCAGGCGGATCAGCGGGCCGGCATAGGGCATCGGCTCCAGCTTCAGGCTGTTGCGATAAAGCCTCGCCACGGACGAATCGCGCGCATGGCCGGCGCCTTTCAGGATCTCGTTCTCGAACGGCACCAGCTCCAGCCGCTCGATCACGCGCAACAACGGCTCGACCTTCGGATCCTGGCCCGGCAGCACCTGCCCGACCTGGGCGATCTGGATCCACGCGGTCGCCTGCCACTGGCGTTTCACCAGGTGCGCGAAGGCATAGGTGCCGGCCAGGGTCAGGATCAGCACGCCCGCGAACCAGATCCAGCCGCGGGTGAAGATTCGCCAGAGGTCGATCAGGTAGATTTCGTCTTGTTCCATGGTTGGGCACTCACTGGGGAGAGGACGGAGACACGATCGGCGCAGCGGGCGCGGACATGGGCGCCGGCGCCCGGCGGTTCGGCAGCCAGGCCGCGACAACCTGCATGACCAGGCACAGGCCGATGAAGCCGACGTTCGTCCACGTGTAGGCCTGCGGCGCGAACGGCGCCATCACACAGACGTAGGAAACACGCAGGAAGATCAACAGGGAAAACAGCGACACCGTGGCGCGCAGCCGCGACACGCTCCAGCGCAGCATCACGTACAGCACGACGGCAGCGGCCACCGCGCCGACCGGGCCGAACGCCATCAGGAACGGGAAGAACTCCGTGCCCACGTTGATGGTCGGCGCATCCAGCGGAATACCCGTGCCCGCGGTGGCGACCGAGCCGCTCAGCGGCACGACCTGGTGGATGAGGAAGCTGGAGTTGCTGTAGTGCTTGGCCAGGATCGCGCTGAAGTTGTACGGCCCGGCGGTAGCGTAGAGGAGCAGCCACTTGATGCCTTCCGGTGCCGCGCGATACATCGCGCTGAACGGCAGGGTGAGGTGGTCCAGCGGCCCGGAGCGCAGCATGCCGAGCAGCGAGAACACGCTGACGCCGGCGAAGCCGAGCAAACCGACCGCCTTCCACGGCACGGGCCGGGCCTCGTCCCGGCGCAGCAGGATCACCAGCGCGAACGCGAACACCGCGGCGAACACCCGGTTGCGGTCGATCACCAGGATCGGGAACAGGAAGCCGATGCCGATGAGCGTGTTGCGCAGCCACCGTTTCCTGGCGCACAGCAGCCCGATCGGCGGCAGCACCCAGCAGATGTCCGATACGTGCCGGACGTGCTCGTGCCCATCCTGCATCACGGCGTAGGACGACGGGTTGCTGAACAGCGGGATCGGGAACAGCGCCAGGTCGAGCACGCAGAAAACCGCGATCAGCCCCGCGAAGGCCAGCGCCACGAACGCGTCG
Organism: Rhodanobacter sp. B2A1Ga4; assembly: GCF_018101315.1. Taxonomy (NCBI): domain Bacteria; kingdom Pseudomonadati; phylum Pseudomonadota; class Gammaproteobacteria; order Lysobacterales; family Rhodanobacteraceae; genus Rhodanobacter; species Rhodanobacter sp. B2A1Ga4. The sequence continues at coordinate 1,705,386 of NZ_JADBJR010000001.1, forward strand.
CGGGTGCCGACGTAGCTGCGTGCGCGAAAGCGCGAGGCCGGCGGAATCCTGATCTGCGCCTGCACGTCGAACCAGCCGATCGCCGCGGCAACCACCGCCAGCAGCAGCAGGCCCTGCAGATAGTCGACCGGGAGATCGTAGGTGAGCAGGGTCAGCGCGCAAGCCAACAGCAGCGGCAGCGCGAGATAGGCCGACGGCAGACACAGCAAACGTTTCATGCCGCCTCCACGCCATGGCGTCCGGATGCAGGGCGCAGCTTCGACAGCAGCCACAGCCACGACCAGGCGAGCAGATTCTGCGCCAGCGACCACGGCTGCCCCTGCAGGAACGCGATCTTGGCGCCGATGTGGTACGCCTGCGCCCGCAGCAGGGTCCGGTACGGCTCGTCGAACAGGCATGCCCGGCGCAGCGCCACCTGGCGCGACTCGGCGAGGTTGCCGATCCGCGTGGCGGTGTGCCGCGTCCGGCTCAGGTTCGCGCCGTGGATGCGGTAGGCGCAGACGCTGACGTCGATGAAGCCGAGCGCGTCGCGGGCCGCCAGGCGCAGGAACAGGTCCCAGTCCTCGATGCGCAGGCCTTCGCTCCAGCGGTCGACGGTGTCCAGCGCGCTCCGGCGCATCAAGGCCACCGGCCCGCCGATGGCCCAGTGGCTGATGATGGCGCGGCGGATACCGTCGTCGGAGCGGTACAGGCTCTTGCTGCCGCCGCGAAGCAGGCCCATGCCGCTGTCGTGCAGCCGGTTGCCGTGCTGGTCGACCACGACCGAATCGCCGATCACCGCACCCTTGTCCGGATGCGCCAGCAGGTAGCGCACCTGGGCATCGAGACCGCCCGGCAGCAGGTAGTCGTCGCTGGCGCCGGGGCGGAGAAACTCGCCGTTCGCGCGCGCCGCCAGCTCGTTCAGCGTCGCCGCGATGCCGCGGTTCTCCCGCCGCACGTACTCGATCGGGATATCCATGCAATGCGTCGCCACCCAGTCGGCAATCCGCTCGGCGGTGCGGTCGGTCGAGCCATCGTCGATGACGATGAGCTCCTTGGCCGGATACGGATCCTCCAGCACGCTGTCCAGGCAGCGCTGCACGAAACGCTCGTGGTTGAACGCGGGGATCAGCACGGACACCAGCGGCACGTCGTCGCTCATCATCGCAGCCCTCCCAGATAACGCCGGGCCACCAGCAGGTTGAAGACGAGATACAGCAGATAGTTGACCGCGAAGGCATACATCGCGCCGACCAGGCCGTAGCGCGCGGCGAACACGTAGACAAGCACGAGGTAGCTGGCCGCGAACACGCATTCGGAGATGACGAACAGTTTCGTCATCGCCTTGGCCAGCATCAGGTAGGAAAGAACGAAGGAGGCGACCTTGATGACGTCGCCGACCAGTTGCGGGCCATACAGCGCGTTGGCGGGAGCGAACTGCGGCGTGAACAGCAGCCAGGTCACCCATCCGCGCAGCGCATACACCATGGTCGCCACCACGATGACCGCCGGCAGGACGTGGCGGCCGGCGCTGCGCAGCTCGGCCAGCAGCGCCTCGCGGCCGTGCGTCGAGGCCAGCTTGGGCAGGTAGTAGATGTTGATGGCCGCGGTGAAGAACAGCAGATAGGCGTCCGACACCTTGCTGACCGCCTGCCAGTAGCCGACCTGCTCCCAGCCGAATTGCAGCGCGAGATGATCGCGCACGGCGATGTTGACGAGCGGCGGCAGCAGCGCGGAGGTGAGGGTCATCACCGAGAACGTCGCCAGGCGCAAGGTCATCTCGCGGTCGTAGCGCAGCCGCAGCATGCCGCGGCGGAAGTACGAGCTGCGCCACCACGCCGGCAAGGCGATCGCCAGCCACAGCAGCTGGCCCAGCACCAGCGCCAGCAGCGCGCCATACAGATGCAGCCAGCGCGCCAGCCAGATCATCATGACGATGCCAACGAGCGCCCCGCCCGCCTGGATGAAGGCCAGCCGGCGCACGTCCATGAAGCCGTTGACCACCGCGAGGATGTAGTTGAGCAGCGCGATGCCGAGCTGGGCGACGGCGAGCACGCGGATCAGGCCGGCATAGCCCGGGTCGCCCAGCAGCCACGCGGCGAGCTGCCGACTGAGCAGCAACGCCGCGCCGCCCATCAGGCAGGAAGCGCAGAACGCGTACCACAGCGCGGCGGACAGCAGGCGCGACAGCCGGGGCGGATCGTCGCGGTACTCGGCGACGTACTTGACGATGGCCGCGCTGATGCCGCCGCCGGCCAGCACCGCCAGCAGCGACATCAGGCTCATGAACTGGCCGAGCCGGCCAACGCCCTCCGGGCCGGCGAACCACGCCACCAGCTTGATCGCCACCAGCCCGGCGAGCAGCCGCGCGGCGGTCGCGAGGCTGGTGTAGAAACCGGCGCGCACGATGTTCATGCGCCGCCTCCGAACGCGTTGCAGGCATCGATCACCCGCGCCACGTCGTCATCGCCCAGGGTCGGCCCCAGCGGCAGGCTCAACACCTCGTCGCACAGTCGCTCGGTCAGCGGCAGGCAGACACGGCGCAATGCGGGATACGCCGGCTGCCGATGCGCCGGCACCGGGTAATGCACCTGGGCCTGGATGCCCTGCGCACGCAGGTGCCGCTGCAGCGCATCGCGCTCGGCGCAGCGCACCACGAACAGGTGCCAGGCGTGCTGTTCCTCGCGCACCGCGCCGGGCAAGCCGATCCGCGGGTGGCGGATGCCGTCGCGATAGCGATGCGCCACCCGGCGGCGCCAGGCCACGTCCGCATCGAGATACTTCAGCTTCACCCGCAGCAGCGCCGCCTGCATTTCGTCGAGCCGCGAGTTCAGCCCCTGGCAGAGGTGGCGGTATTTCACCTCGGAGCCGTAATTGCGCAGCGCCGCGATGCGCCGTGCCAGCGCCGCGTCGCCGGTCACCACCGCGCCGCCGTCGCCCAGCGCGCCGAGGTTCTTGGCCGGGAAGAAACTGAAGGCCGCCGCGTCGCCGAACGCGCCGGCCCTGCGCCCGTCGCACAGCGCGCCGTGCGCCTGCGCCGCGTCTTCGATCAGCAGCAAGCCGCGCCGCCGGGCCAGCGCCGCCAGCGCCGGCATGTCGGCCAGCTGGCCATACAGATGCACCGCCATGATCGCGCGCGTGCGCGGTCCGATCGCCGCCTCCACGCAGGCCGGGTCGAGGTTGAACGTCGCCGCATCGGGCTCCACCGGCAGCGGCACCAGCCGGTTCTCGCTGATCGCCAGGAAGCTGGCGATGAAGGTGTTGCCGGGCACGATGACCTCGTCGCCCTCGCTGAGGACACCGAGTTCCTTGTAGCCGCGCAGGATCAGCGACAACGCATCCAGGCCGTTGCCCACGCCCACGGCATGGCGCACGCCGCACCAGCCGGCGAACTCCTGCTCGAAGGCGACGAGCTCGTCGCCGAGCACGTACCAGCCCGAATCGATGACGCGTGCCGCAGCGGCCTTCAGCTCGTCGGCGTAACGCGCATTGACTTCCCGCAGGCTCAGGAACGGGACGTCGGCCGGGGCGGCTTCCGTCGGTGCGTTCTTCATCACGTCGAGGCCCATCACAGCGGCCACTCGTAGCAATCGTGCACGATGCCGCGCGCACCGAAGTATTCCTTCTGCGTCACCAGCCCGCTGTTGAGCACCGCCCCGGCCTGCTCGGTGGAAATGCCGAAGGAGAAGTAGTGCCGGTCCGCATACGTGCCGCCGATCAGTTCGGCGAGCAGGAAGCTGAGCGCGTCGAGCTGCCGCCCCTCCTCCGATGCAGCCAGGTACTGGGTGTGCACCACCCGGCCAAGATCGTAGACGAGGGCGCCCGCCAGCAGCACGCCTTCCCGGCGCGCGTCGTGCAGAACGATCTGCCGCGGGAAGCGCGCCTGCAGCAGGCGCAGCTCCTGCAGGCTGTGGGTCGGCGCGACGTGATGCTTGCGCAGCACCTGCGACAGCAGCGCGTGGAACGACGCCGGATCGGCGCCGACGTGCAGGCTGATGCCGGCTCGCCCCGCCCTCCTGACCGCGCGCCGGCGCGGCTCGGTGAACTGGAACGGTTCCTGCAGCGCAATCACCGAGGACAGGTCGCGACGCACCACGCGTGCCCCCATGCGCTGCAGCGCGTAAAGATCCTCCTCGGCCGGGTACGCATGGAACACGTGCGGCACCGCCTTGTAGACGATGCGCTGCGCGCCCAGCGCCCGGTAGAGATCGGCCATCTGCCCGAACACGGCGAGCGTCGCTTCGGCACGCAGGGCATGGCCGCTGATCAGCCCGGCATAGGTGAGTCCGCCATGACTGGTCACCAGCTTGTCGCGGATATCCGCCGGGAACACCGCCACGATCCGGCCTTGGTGCTCGACGACCAGCGAACAGTCGACGAAGCGATCGGCGTGGTAGTCCATGTAGCCGCGCCGGTGCAGCAGGTTGCCGTTCCTGGAGCGCTCGACCAGGGCGTCCCAGGCATCGGCATCGGCGGGAACGTAGCGCCTAACCGCGAGCATCGGCGCCACCGTCGAGGTGCGACACGAGGGCTTCGGCCACGCCGAAGCCGTCCACGCCCATGTCGTTGCCGTTGTAGAACATCAGCAGCTTGTCGCGCTGGCGGATCAGCGCGGGGTAGCAGATGGTCCGCGAGTCCCAGCCGCTGTCGGACAAGCCCAGGCCCAGCGCATCGTCGCGGCGTTCCCAGCGGATGCCGTCGTCGCTGCAGGCCAGGCCGGGAAAGTATTCGCCGCTGAGGTTGCCCCGCGTGAAGTACATGACGTACCCGCCGCCGCGCCGGTACACCCGTGGCCGCCCGATCCGGTACTCGCTGCCGTGTGGCAGCAGGCAGACCTGGTCTTCGTGCGGCATGGCGCGCAGATCGTCGGTCTCCGCGTAACGGATGTGGTAACGCGGAAACGGCTGGCCGCCGATGATTTCCCAGTCGTCGCCCACGGCGTACCACAGCCGCCAGCGGCCGCCTTCATGGATGGCCGAATGCACCGCGCCGATCGTGCTGCGGCCGGGCGCGCGATCCAGGATCGGCGTCTCCTGCACGCGCCGGAAGTGCTCGCCGCCATCGGTCGAAATCGCCAGGCCGGTGAAGGCCAGGAACTTGGCCCTGGCCACGTGCTGGAAGCCGACATAGAACAGGTGCAGGCCGCCCGGCGCGTCGACCACGTCGCCCAGGATCATGCCGTTGTCATCGAAACACCCGCCCCGGCCGACGTCGAGTACCGGTTCGGCGCTGACGCGCACGATCGTGGCCGGGTCGTCCGCGCGCACGTCGACATAACCGATGCGGCTGACGCCATCGCCATCGCGAAAGCCCGCGTAGACGCGGATGCGTTCGTCGTCGATGCGATACGGGGTCGGCGTGAGCGCCGAGTGGCGCATCCAGCCGCCCACGCCATGCCGCGCGGTGTCGAATACCAGCCCTTTCTTCCTCCACGCGGCCATGGCCATTCAAAGCTTCACGTCGAAGCTGGACTTGTCGGGCACGGCGCGCGCCGGCGAACCGACGTAGATCCGGCCCGGCTCGGTATCGCGTGTCACCAGCGCGCCGGAGCCGATCACGTTGTCGGGCGCCACCTTCACGTGGTCGTTGAAGGTAGTGTTCACGCCGACGAAGCTGCCGGCGCCGATCTCGCAGTAGCCCGACACGACCGCGTGCGAGGCGATGAACACGTTGTCGTGCACGACCGTGCGGTGCCCCACGTGGTTGCCGCTCCACAGGATGCAGTTGTTGCCGATGCGCACGAAAGGCTGGATCACGTTGCCTTCGAAGATGAAGCTGTTCTCGCCCACTTCGGCATTGCGCCACACGAACGCACGCGTGCTGACATAGGTGGCGAACCGGTAGCCCCGGCGTTTCAGCTCCTGGTAAAGGCGCGTGCGCAGCCGGTTGAGTTGGCTGGCGGGGATCGCGACAAACACGTCCACCTCGCCCGGCGGGTAGTCCGCTTCGAGTGTTTCGAAGGCCACCACGGGACGCCCTGCCAGCGTCGGCTGCACCAGGTAGTCGCGCTCGACACTGAAGGCCGCCACGTCGTAGTCGCTGTCGTGCTCGAAGTACTCGCAGGCGATCTGCGCAAACTCGCCGGCGCCGATCAGGACTAGCGGCCTTGCCATGCCGTCGCCCCCTCCAGCTGCATGACGCCGCTCACCTCGCGCAGGAACTGGTCGTAGTCGGTGATGTAGTCGTCTGGATCGAACGGGTGGTCGGCCAGCACCATCAGCACGCAGTCGTCGCTGAAGTCGTAGAGCTCTCGCCACACCATGCTGCCGAGCAGCAGGCCCTGGGCGGGATCGTCGAGCACGATCTCCGCCACGCCGCTGCCGTCATCCAGCAGGAAAGTGACCGAGCCGCGCACCGCCACCGCCAGCTGGCTGAGATGGCGGTGCGCGTGCCGGCCGCGATGCACGCCGTTCTTCGTGGCGAAGATGTAGTACACGCGCCGGATCGCGAAGGGCACGTTGCCGTCCTGTTCCAGCGCGACGAGCATGCCGCGGCTGTCGCCATGTTTGTGCAACTGGATGCGTTGGATTTCCATGGGTCGGACCCGGCTGCAAATCATGGGATGGCGACTTACAGGCTTGAGTGCCGCCCGACTGGACAAAGGTTGCGCCGGGCAGCAGGCGGCGGATCGCCGGCGCCGCACGGCCTGCCCCCGGGTCAGGCGCAATCGCCGGCGCGCCCAGGCGCCGCGCGCAACCTTTGGTGGCCCGGCCGGCACTTACCCGCAGCCTGCAGCGGTCTGCCGGTACGGCCGGGGCAGCATCGCTGGCCGGCGCGTGGCCCGCGCATCGCCGCATCCGATCAGGACCCAAGGAGAACCCATGTTGCCTTTTCCGACCCGATCCGAAACCGGCCGCCGCGGGAGCCTCCTGTGGCACGGCCTGGCGATCCTGCTGCTGTTCGCCAGCAACGCCGTCCATGCAGTTCCCTCGTTTGCCCGGCAGACCGGCTACGTCTGCGCGGTCTGCCACTCCAGCGCCTTTGGCGGCGGCGACAACGGGCCGGGGCTGACGCCGGTCGGCATGCGTTTCAAGCTCAACGGCTACACCGACGCGAACATCAGCGACGCGCTGCCGGTGGCCGCGCAACTCGTGGCGGCCCGCACCAACCCCGCGCGTGGCGACAGCAAGAGCCGACTGACCGAAGCCGACATCTACCTGGCCGGGCGACTGACTGACCACGTGGGCAGCTTCGTCAAGATCGAGACCGACAACATCGGCAACGGCAAATACAACACCAGGCTGAGCAACCTCGATCTGCGCTTCGTGGCCAAGGCGCTCAAGCTGGGCGGCAAGGATCTGACGCTCGGCGTGAGCGTCAACAACAACCCGGGGTTCAACGACCCCCTCGCCGTGCTGCCAGCCGCTTCGACCCTGGGTCCACCCGGCGTCACCGGGACCCTGCTGAACCTGTCCAGCCCCGGCGCACCGGCCAACCGCGTCATCGGCGCCACGGTCTACGCCCTGTACGACTCGGACTGGTACGGCGAAGTCGGCACCTACAACTCGTTGCAGACGTCCGTGCAGGATCGGCTGGGTTATTCGGTCGGGGGCGATCCGGGCAAGTTCAGCGACACCGGATACTTCCGCTTCGCCTACATGAAGGAGTTCAAGGCCCAGTTCGTCTCGGCCGGCGTGGTGGGTCTGACCACCCGGCGCCAGCGGCCCCGTCTGGGGCCCGCCGACGACATCACCGACCTGGGTTACGACCTCACCTACCAGTACCTGGGCAACCGGCAGAACATCCTGCAGCTCAGCTACGTGAACATCTTCGAGAAGCGCGATTACGGCAGCACGCCTGCCAGTCCCATTGTTCCGGGCCTGCTCGCGCTGCCGCAGGGCTCAGCCCGCGACCAGATCGCCACCGCCATCTACACCTTCAGGCAAAGCTACGGCATCGCGCTGTCCCGCATGGTCAGCACCGGGTCGCGCGACCCCGCCCGCTACATTCCCTACGGCAATCCCGATACCACCAGCAACCTGATCAGCGTGTTCTGGGTACCGTTCGGCAAGACATCCTTCAACTCCCTGGCCAATCTGAGGATCTACGCCACCTGGTTCCGTTTCAGCCGCTTCAACGGCGCGCGCACCAACATCTTCGGCGCGCCGCCCGGGGCGCCGATGACCAACGCCAGGGACCTGAACGCCTTCACGATCTCCGTGAGCGCGGCATTCTGAAGGCGCGCAAGGGCATTGCCGCGTGGCCCGCCCCGTTCACCGGACACCCGCGGGGCTGGCCGCCTTGTACGCGCGGACGCCGGCGCCGTTCCCGCAGCCGGCCGACGATGCCCGTGCCACGTCCGGGCATCGTCCCTTGAGAGAGGACACCCCTTTCCGCGCAGATTCGGCTATAACGCGTGCATGCCTTCCGTGGTGCGGCCATGCCATGGGGCGCAGCCGTACTCGACCGATCGAACAATGACGCGATGTGGCTTACCTGTCCCGCGGTCAAGGCCTCTGGCGCACGTCGCCGCGACGGCGCGTGCCCACGGCACGGTGCCCGTGCGTTCGAGCCCCAGGTAGATTCGATGGCGGCACGTGGCCCACGCTGCGCAGGCATCGTGCCGCACCGGGCCCGGCCCTTCCACCTCGACGTCGGCACCCGCGGCCGCTGCCTTGCCCGCATGGGGCTGGGGCTGCTTGCCGTGGCGATGGCCGCCGCGTATCCCGCCCGGCTGCACGCGCAGTCGACCAGGGTGGCCGGTACGGTCGCACTCGGTTCGCAGCTGGCCGACCGCGGCCTGGCGATCACGCCGGCCACGCCCACCCTTCAGGTGGCTGCCTCGTGGATCTCGTCGACAGGCTGGTCGGTGAGCCTGTCCGGAAGTGCCGAAGTCCGTACGCCGGGGCGCATCGTCCAGACCCTGCTCCAGGGGTCGCGCCACTGGTCGCTTTCCGGCGACTGGCAGATGCAGGCCAGCGTGCTCTACTACCGCTATTCCGGCGACGCCCGCTCGACCGCCTACGACCGCGGCGAAGCCGGGATCAACTGGCTGTACCGGGACATCCTGACGTTCGGCCTGTCGGCCAGCCGCAGCATCGGCTCCGCGGATCGGCGCACGCGGGCCGCCGCCGATCTCGATTTCCACTGGCCGTTGACGGAACATGCCTTCGTTTCCGCCGGAGCGGGCGTCGCCCACGTCCCACCCGCGCGGTACAGCCACTACGGCCAATATGGGCATTACCGGCCCCACGATGGCGAAGGCTTCTACCGCTACGGCCACGTCGGGCTGATGTGGGTCGATGGCGCATGGCGGCTGGAACTCGATCGCGTCATGACGGACCTGGGATCGCGATGGTCGACGCGGGACATGGCCGCGCAGCCCTGGGTCGCCACGCTCTCGCGGTCCTTCTGATCCACCGGCAACCTTTGCCGGCCGAAACGGTACTCACGCATGGACCGACCGCGTTCCGACCACCCACGAAGCCATGAACGACGCTGATACCGACGCTGACGCCACCGATCGCATGCTGCTCCAGCGCATGTCGATGGGCGACCGTACCGCGTTGGCGGTGCTCTACCGCGGCTACCACGGCAGGTTGTGCCGCTTCCTGTCCCGACTGACGCGGCGTCCCGACGTCATCGAGGAGGTCATCAACGACTGTTTCTGGATCGCCTGGCAGAAGGCGGACAATTTCCACGGCGACTCGCGCGTTTCCACCTGGATCATGGGCATTGCCTACCGCTGCGGACTCAAGGCACTGCGCCAGCATGGCGACGAACCCGTCGCCGACGACGCGCTGGGGCAGGATCGCATCCCCGCCCACGACCCGGGCGAAGACCGCGAACTGCGCGACTGGCTGAGCAAGGGTCTCGGCTGCCTGTCGGTGGACCAGCGGGTCGTGATCGAGCTGGTCTACGGCGTGGGGCATTCCCTGGATGACGTGGCCGCCATCATGCAATGCCCCGTGGGCACGGTGAAGGCGCGGCTGTTCCACGCGCGCGTGAAACTGCGTAACGTACTTCCCTCCCTGGCTGGAGACTCGCCGATACGCAAGGAGGGCGCGCCATGATGTTCCAGACGAGTTCCGGTCGCGACTGCGCCCGCGCCTGGGAAGCCATGCCCTGGGTGCTGCAGGGCAGTGCCCCGCGGGAGCAGGGCGAAGCGCTGATGGGCCACCTGGTGCACTGCGAAGCGTGCCGCGCCGAGTTTGCGCAGCAGAGCCGCCTGCAACTGGCGCTGTCGCTGCCCTCCGATATCCCTCTCGACGCCAACGTCGGGCTGAAACACTTGCTGGGCCGCCTCGACGCGCCGGCTCCGCTGGAGGCGCCGTTTCGTTCACGCACGGCAAGCCGGCTGACGCGCGCCCTGGCCGCCGTCGTGCTGATCCAGGCCATCGGCATCGGGGCATTGGGCACGAAGCTGTGGTCGGAAGGCGGTCGCCCGTACTACCGCACCCTCAGCGAGTCGCCCCGGCCGGCCACCCCGGGTTCGATCCGCGTCGTGCCTGATGCGGCCATGAAGCTGGCCGACTGGGACGCGCTGCTGCACGCCCTCGGCCTGCAGGTGGTGGATGGCCCCAACGACGTCGGCGCCTATACCGTCGTACCGCGAAGCACCACCACGACGGAGCAGCAGGTGCTGCAGCAGTTGCGCGCCACTCACGGCATCCGCCTGGCGGAGCCCGTCGCCACCACGCCATGAAGCATGGCGCCATCGTATTCGCTGCGGCGATGGCCCTGAGTGCCTGTGCGCACCTGCGGCCCGCAGCGCCGGCCGATGCCCCCGCCGAACCGCACCGTTCATCCGTGGCCAGCGCATCCGCCATGGACAGCCAGCGCGACATCGTGCTGGCCGTCGCCAACCCGCTGGCCCCTCCCGCCACGCATGCCGGTTCCAGCGTGCTGGGCTATGTCCCGTCCGCAAACTATGGAGTCGGCCAGCGGGCAGCATCGACGCTGGCGGCGCTGAAGAGAACCTACGGCTGGCAGGAGGTCACCGGCTGGCCGGTCAAGGCGCTCGACCTGTACTGCATCGTGCTGACGCCGGCCCCCGGCATGCCCCGCGCCGCCCTGCTCAAGGCACTTGCGGCAGACGCCCGGGTGCGGCTTGCCCAGCCACTGCAGGATTATTCCGTTTACGCCGATCCACCACGGCAGGGTGCCCACCACTACAACGATCCCTATGCCGACTTGCAGCGCGGCTTCGTCGAAACCGATGCGGCACTCGCGCACAACTTCAGCCAGGGAGCCGAGGTCGATGTCGCGATCGTCGATACCGGCGCCGACCTGACCCACCCCGACCTGCGCGGACGCATTCGCGACACCACCAACCTGGTCGACGCGGATCGCGCGGCGTTCGACCGCGACAATCATGGCACCGAGGTCGCCGGCGTCATCGCCGCCGACGCCAACAACCACCAGGGCATCGTGGGGATGGCGCCCAAGGCCCGGCTCAGCATCTACAAGGCATGCTGGTATCCGCCCTCGCCCGGCGCCGGCGCCCGCTGCAACACCTTCACCCTGGCCAAGGCCCTGGCGGCGATCATCGACACCGATACCCGCATCATCAACCTGAGCCTGGGCGGCCCGGCCGATCCGCTGCTCGACCAGCTGCTTGCGCGGCTGCTGGAGCAGGGCCGCATCGTGATCACGGCCCTGCCGCCGGACGGCAACGCCGCCGGCTTTCCCGACAGTGCGCCGGGAGTCATCGTCGTGCGCAGCAGCAACGCATCGAGAGCGCCGCCGGGGGTGCTGAGCGCACCCGGCAACGACATCCTGACCACCCAGCCGGGCGGCGGCTACGACTTCACCTCCGGGTCGTCCATGGCCGCCGCGCACGTGAGCGGCATCGTCGCCCTGCTGCTCTCCATGGCGCCCGGGCTGGATGCGCGTTCGGTGCACGACTTGCTGCTGCAAAGCAGCCGGCTTTCCGACGGCACGCTGCAGGTGAACGCCGCGTCAGCCGTGGCGCGCCTGCGCAGCAAAGAGAAGGCCGCCCCCTGACGGAAACGGCCCGCCAGAGGCGGGCCGTCAGGGAAAGGCGACAAGCGTCGGAGGGTGTTCCTCAGAACGGTTGTGCACACATAGGTGTGCTCCCAAGGACGCCGGACTGCGCCCCAACCATCTGATCTTGTTGACATTCTCTTGGCAAGGGCCTACTCCTTGATCGACTAGTTGGCCGCTACTTGTAGAGAACGCAGCCGCAGCGAACGATTTTAGCGTGTTTTCTCACCACTTCCTGCCAGCCCTTCAGAACGACTCTAGCAGGCTGTTGAGAAACACCCCGCGATTGCCGTTTCGATAGCTCCTGTCGATTGTTCCGGCGAGGGTTCAGCGTCGATCTTGGCGCCAAACGCGGACTCCGGGCGCACCTTTCCTCAGGTCGGCGACGGCGACCACCAGCCACCGATACCACCCAGTCGAATCAGGTTGTACGCCGCAAAGGTCCAGGTGGTGAACGCGCGCACTCGGCGCAGACCGACATGGCGCAGTTTGCGCAATCCACCGAACGTCTTTGCCCATCCGAATCCTTGTTCGATGCGTTTGCGGACTTGCTGGCTGATCGCATAACCCTTGCTGCGCGCGATGTGCTCATCGACAGCACTGCGCCGGCCTGAGGTGTTGCGGGCGATATGTGGCTGGACGCCACGTGCCTTCAGTGAGTCCACGAAATCCTGAGTGTCGTACCCCTTGTCGGCGCCGAGCGTCGCGCCGTTGCCGATCCCGGCCTCGACGAGCATGGCCAACGCCGCCTCTCGCTCGGAGGTGCCGGTGGCATGACGGACGTCGACCGCCACGATGAGTCCGTTGCGATTCTCCATCAGCGTGCTGGCCTGATAGCTGAGCATGGCTTCCTTGCCTTTCCCCTTGCGCATCAGGCGAGCGTCCGGATCGGTGGTGGACGCATGCGTGTCGTTGCTGCGCGGCCGCCCGCGGAAGTCGTCGCCTCGACCATCGTCGTCGCCATCCTTGGGGCGGAAGCTTTTGTGCGAGGCCCAGGCCTCCAGCAGCGTGCCATCCACGGAAAAGTGCTCGTCGCTCACCAATTCGTTGACACGGGCTAGCAGCACGGTGTGCTGGAAGAAGTGCTGAGCGATCTCGGCATCGAACAGGCGATCGCGGTTGATCGGGGCTGCGCATTCGCTTGCGGGGCGCGGTCAATTGAGGTCGTCTATGACAACGGATCTCGCAGGGAATTTCTCAACAGCCTGGTAGTTTTGGCCGTTTGCTGCGAGAAAGGCGCCAGGAACAGGAGCTCACGCTGACCGCCTTGGCGAAGGAACTGAATGTCACAAAGTCGTACCTCAGCATGCTGGAAAGTGGTCGGCGACAACCTGCGGATGACCAGTTCGAAGCCATCGGAAACGCGCTTCAGATACCAGCCGACGTCCTCCGCGTGGCGACGGGCCGCCTGCCACCCGATGTCGCCACCGTCGTGCCCGAGAGAGCCGAAACCATCGTGTCAGCGATCCGGCGTGAGGACGCAAGTGCACGACTGACGTTTGCCAGAGAGTTGTCTGTCGAGTTTCAGGAGGTCGTCCTGAAGGCTGCAGCACGACCTGGCCCATCGGATGACATCCAACCGTTTCCGGAGGGCCTCCGCGCTGGGAAGAACTCCCAGGCGTATCGTGCGCACAGCTACCATACCAAAGTCCCACCCGAGGCTATTGAGAAACTCATTCGCCATCACACGAATGAGGGGTCGCACGTAGGGCTGTGTCACCCCCATCCTGCAGCGTGACCTGATTGGGTCAAGGCCGAGTTGTCATGCAGGAAGTTTGGCTGCAAGAAGTTCGACCTTCTCGATATTGGGCGGAGAACTGAGCAAGGTCGCTGCGTTGGCCATCAAGGCCGCGGCGATCTGGCCGTTCAGATGTGCCTGGCGACCTGCCTCATCGGCAAAGGCATCGAACACACCAAACGTCGAAGGGCCAAACTTCAATGCGAACCAGGCCGTGGTGCCAGACTCGGCATTGGCGAGCGGCAGTGCGCTGGCCAGGAAGTCGGCAAGCGCAGCCTCCTGGCCGGGTTTAGCTTCGAGGCGAACAAACAGGGCGAGCTTGGTCATGCTGTATTCCTTTGGGTAAATGGAAAAGTGGGTGAAGGGATCGACGAGACTGCAGTCTAAGTCTTCATGAAAGACATCTCTATTGTCAATAATGACAACATTGATATCATTGCTGTCATGAAACTCCACCTCCTTGTTTGTGATGGCGTGTTTGATCTGGGGCTTGCGGCACTCACTGACACAGTGGGCTTAGCCAATGCGATGGCGGGCTCGCTGCCACAGGCTCCCGCGCACATAGAGCTCACGCTGGTGGGCGTGCGGCGTCGCATCCGAACTGCGCAAGGCTTGACGGTCCCCGTGGTCACTGCGCATGGTGTGCCCGAACCAGACGTCGTGCTCGTGCCAGCGTTTGGCGACAAGATGCCTGACACGCTCTCGGCTCGACTCACACGCCCCGATGTGCCCGACGCGGTCGCGGCGCTACAGCAGTGGTCCACCCTTGGCGCGCACCTTGGTGCCGCTTGCTCCGGTAGTTTCTTGCTTGCAGAGAGTGGCCTGCTTGATGGGCATCGTGCGACGACGTCATGGTGGCTGGGGCCGATGTTTCGGCAGCGCTATCCGAACGTCACGCTGGACGAGTCACGCATGATCGTGAACTCGACACGCTTCACCACCGCGGGTGCCGCTTTGGCCCACGTCGACTTGGCCTTGCGCATCATCCGAGGGCGCAGTCCGGCGCTGGCGGCCCTGGTGGCACGCTATCTGCTGGTCGAGACACGCAGTTCGCAAGCCGAGTTCGTGATTCCCGACCACCTTGCGCATGCCGACCCGATGGTGGAGCGCTTCGAGTGCTGGGCCAGACGTCGGCTCGCGCAGGGGTTCTCGCTGGCCGAGGCGGCAAGCGCCGCGGGCACAAGCGAGCGCACCTTGGCGCGGCGGCTGCAAAGCGTTTTGGGAAAGACACCGCTGTCGTATTTCCAGGACCTGCGCGTGGAGCATGCCGTCCATCTCTTGCGCACCGGGAACGCCAGCGTCGACCAAGTCGCCGCACAGGTCGGGTACTCGGATGGGGTGACCCTGCGGGCCCTGTTGCGCCGTAAGCTGGGCCGGGGTGTCAGGGAGTTGCGACGCGGTGGATGACCAAAGGCGTTTGGTGCATGTACGGATGGAGACAGCCGCGAAACTGTCGGAAGCAAAGGCTTACCCACTTGCGTCTACTACATCGTGCGTTGGGTGCAAAAGCACCAGCCGTGCCAAAATAGTCTTCAGTGACCTTTCAAAGGTCAGAGTATTGGGAATACTGTTAGCTTTACCACTGTTTTCTGTTCACTAATCTGGGTTTTCATCCACATGCTATTCAATCCACTTCAAGTAGGCACCCTCACCCTGCCCAACCGTATCCTTCTGGCACCGCTGACCCGCACCCGTGCCGACGCTGGCCACATGCCCAACGCACTGATGGCCGAGTACTACAGCCAGCGAGCCACCGGCGGCCTGCTGATTTCCGAATGCACCATGGTGGCGCCCGGTACATCGGCCTTCGTCAATGAGCCTGGCATCTACAACGACGCGCAGATTGCAGCCTGGAGGCAGGTGACCGACGCGGTGCACGCCAAGGGCGGACGCATCTTCATGCAGATCTGGCACGCTGGCCGCGCAGCCTACCCTGGCGCTGCCGATGGCGCCCCCATTGTCTCCAGCAGCGCCACCGCTATTGAGGGTGAGATCCACACGCCCCAAGGCAAGGTGCCGCACGCGGTGCCCCGCCCCCTGACCGTCGAAGAGATTCCCGGCATCGTGGCTGCGTTTGCTCAAGGCGCACGCAACGCCATTTCCGCCGGCTTTGATGGTGTGGAAGTACACGGCGCCAACGGCTACCTGATTGACCAGTTTCTGCGCGACACGCCCAACCAGCGCACCGATGCTTACGGCGGATCGCTGGAAAACCGTGCACGTTTGCTGTTCGAGGTACTCACTGCCGTGACCCAGGCGATCGGTTCCGAACGTGTGGGTCTGCGCCTGTCGCCCCTCAACAGCTTCAACAGCATGAAAGACAGCGACCCGCTGGCCCTCATCGGCTTCGTGGCCGATAGGCTCAATGCCTTCAAGCTAGCCTACCTGCACGTGATGCGCGCCGATTTCTTCGGCGTGCAGAAGGCCGATGTCATGCCCGTAGCGCGTGAAAAGTACAAGGGTGTGTTGGTGGGCAATATGGGTTACAGCGCTGATGAGGCAGAGGCAGCTATTGCCGAAGGTAAGCTTGACGCTGTGGCCTTTGGCACCGCCTTCCTGGCTAATCCGGACCTGCCCGCACGCATCAGGGCCAAGGCACCGCTGAACGCGCCTGACTCCAACACGTTCTATGCGGGGGGGCCAGGGGATATACAGACTACCCAGCACTGCAGGTCGCGTAAATCACCGCCCCAGAAGACCGAAGAAACGAGCCACTTTATACCCAAGGCTCTGCCCTTCGATCTTGCGAAGCTGTGAATCGATGGCGTCTACCGAGTGTTGTGCGCCATCACGATCTTTAATTGATAAGTTGCCTCGGTTTGCTTCGCCGCCCGCCGAACTCGTACATCGTCTCCGGCTCAGGTAGTGCCGAGGCCGATTTGGGAGGGCGACAGCACCACCATCGTTTCACCGCCCGCAGCCCAGCCCGTGCCCGACGTCATGGAGGATTTGCTCGCGATGGTGGGCTTGGGTGATTCGGCCGGCGTTGGCCAGGATGCCGAGGAGTTCCTCCACACCCCCGCGCCAGCAACAGCCGCGACGTCCATTCCATCGCCTGCACCCGCGCCTACGCCTGGGCCATCGGCAACGAAGCCATCCGGGGAACAGTTCATGGTTTGGCTGAAGCAGGGAATCGCCTCACGACGGTTCATCATCAACGACGCGAAGGCACTCGTGCATACGGTGAATGACACGGCCTACCTGGTCAGCCCGGGTGTGTTCCAACGCTATGCGCAGGAGCATCCCGAAGTGGCCGCACTCGCCAAGCAGGAGAATCAACAGGATTGGCAGTGGGTGCAGAAGCGCTTCGAGAAGCTGCAGCTACATCGAAAGCAGCCAAGGACTGAACACTTGGACCTGTGAAGTCACGGGCCCGAGGAAGTCCCGCCGACTGCATGGCTACCTCCTCGAGATGGGTCCTTGGCACTCGCCGAAATACAGCCCAACAACCCCTATCTTGCTCTGACTCAGGAAGGATGACGCGATACGGGCACTGATCGCCACCGTCGTGTGGCGATGATCAATGCCCCGCGAAAATTGGCAACATTTGGCGAACTGAGCTACTCGGCCCGCGCCAACTCCTGTGCAAGGAACGGAGCGGTTCTGCTGCCAGACGTTCGGGCCACCTGCTGAGGGGAGCCCGCCACCACGATGCTGCCGCCGGCAGCGCCTGCACCAGGCCCCACGTCGATCACCCAATCGGCCTGGGCCACCGCGCGCATATCGTGTTCGATCATGACTACGGTATTGCCGGCATCGACCAGGCGCTGCAACTGCACCAGCAGCCGGTCGGCGTCCGACGCATGCAGCCCGGTAGTCGGCTCGTCGAGCACGTACAGGCTTCGGCCGCGCTGGCTGCGCTGAAGCTCGGTCGCCAGCTTGATACGCTGCGCCTCGCCACCGGAAAGCTCGGTGGCCGGTTGTCCCAGGCGCAGGTAGCCCAGTCCGATATCGTGCAGCAGTTGCAGTGGCCTTGCCACAGGGTCTTCAGCCGCGAAGAATTCGCGGGCTTCGTCCACGGTCATCTGCAGCACCTCGGCGATGTTGCGCCCGTTCCATTGCACCTTTAGCGTGGCCTCGTTGTAGCGTGCGCCATGGCAGGTCGGGCACGGCGCGTACACGCTGGGCATGAACAGCAGTTCCACGCTGACGAAGCCCTCGCCCTCGCAGGTCTCGCAGCGCCCCTTGGCGACGTTGAACGAGAACCGTCCGGCATCGTAGCGGCGGCGTCGCGCATCGGGCGTGGCAGCGAACAGCTTGCGCACATGGTCGAACAGACCCGTGTAGGTGGCCAGGTTCGACCGCGGCGTGCGCCCGATCGGTTTCTGGTCCACCTGCACCAGACGCTGTATCGCGTCCACGTCGCCCGCCAGATGGCCGCCGGTCGCTTCGATCACTGCCGGCCCTTCGCTCGTGGCGCTTTCGGCTACATCGTCTTCCGGCTCGTGGCCCAGATGCAGCAGCACCAGCTCCGGCAGGGCCTGCGCGACGAGGCTGGACTTGCCCGAGCCGGAGATGCCGGTGACGGCGGTCAAAACGCCCAGCGGAATGCGCGCATTCACGCCATGCAAGTTGTGGCGGTGAATGTCCTGCAGCTCAAGCCAGCCGGTCGCTTCCCGTGCCCGGCTTCCCGGCGCGGGGATCTCATCGAACAGGTAGCGTGCAGTACGCGATTCGGCAATCTTGCGCAGGCCATCCGGCTCACCGCTGTAGAGCACGCGGCCGCCACGCTCCCCAGCGTCCGGCCCGACATCCACGAGCCATTGCGCGCGGCGCATCAGGTCCAAGTCGTGCTCCACCACGAACACCGAGTTGCCGGCGTCGCGCAGCCGGTCGAGTGCGTCGTACAGGGCTTGGCTATCGGATGGGTGCAGGCCCGCTGAAGGCTCGTCGAGCACGTACACGACACCGAACAGCAGGGAACTCAATTGCGTGGCCAGCCGCAGGCGCTGCAACTCGCCGGCAGAAAGCGTCGGCGTGGCCCGGTCCAGCGTCAGGTAGCCCAGGCCAAGCCCACGCAGTTGGCGCAGGCGTGCCATCACGCCACCGGCCAGGCGCTGCGCGGCGAGGCGCTTTTCTTCTGATAGCGCCGAGGTGCGGCGCACGTCCGGCGATACCGCATGGACGGCGCGACCGGAGGCCGCGCGTTCGGCACGGTCGCGTCGGGTCGCTTTCTTGTCCGTAGCCGCCCCCGCTGCATGGGCGCGGAAATCGCCCTGGGCGATGGGTTCGAGCAAGGCCGCCAACTGGTCCAGCGGCATCTGCATGAATGCGCCGATGTCCACGCCGGCGAAGGTGACCGACAGCGCCTCGGACTTGAGCCGCTTGCCGTGGCAGGTGGGGCACGGTTTGCCCTCCATGAACCGGGACACGCGCTTTCTCATCAGCGCGCTCTGGGTGTTGGCAAAGGTGTGCAGCACATACCGCCGGGCGCCCGTGAAGGTGCCCATGTAGCTCGGCTCCATCTTGCGCTTGAGCGCGGCGCGGGTTTCGGCGGGCGTGAAGCCGGCGTAAACCGGCACCGTCGGTGTTTCCTCGGTGAACAGGATCCAGTCGCGATCCTTCTTCGGCAGGTCCTTCCACGGTCGGTCAACGTCGTAGCCCATGCTGACCAGGATGTCGCGCAGGTTCTGGCCTTGCCAGGCGGGGGGCCAGGAGGCGATCGCCCGCTCGCGGATGCTCAGGGAGGGATTGGGCACCATCATGGCCTCAGTCACCTCGTACACATGGCCCAGGCCGTGGCAGGTCGGGCACGCTCCTTGCGGCGTGTTGGGCGAAAAATCCTCGGCGTACAGCATGGGCTGGTTGGCTGGGTAGGCGCCGGCGCGCGAATACATCATCCGTACCAGGCTGGACAAGGTGGTCACACTGCCCACAGAAGAACGCGCGTTGCTGGAGCCCCGCTGCTGTTGCAGCGCCACCGCCGGCGGCAGGCCGTCGATCGCATCGACGTCCGGCACGCCGGCCTGGTCGATCAGTCGCCGCGCATAGGGGGCCACCGACTCGAAGTATCGCCGCTGGGCCTCCGCATAGATGGTGCCAAAGGCCAGCGAGGACTTGCCGGAGCCGGAAACGCCGGAGAACACCACCAGTGCGTTACGCGGGATGGAAAGGTCCACCTCTTTGAGGTTGTTCTCGCGCGCGCCGCGCACTTCCACCATGCCGCTGGCCGCAGCGGTACAAGAGGATTCACCGAAAGAATTGTTTGGCATGTTTTATCCTGCAGTTCGTCCCGCTCTGGACGGGACTTCCTGAGTGCGAGGGCCGCGGCGACTGGCTTCGAGCACTGCGGTGAGAGTGCGGGCGTCGTAACTGCCGAGCAGACGACGACCCTCGATGAAGAACGTAGGAGTGACGTGCGCACCGCTGGCGACCGCGCTGACGAGGTCACGCTCGACACGCTCGATCACCGCAGGGCTGTCGAGATCGGCGATGAACCGATCGACGTCGAGCCCAAGCTCTGCGGCGTAGCCGATCAGATCCTCGCGCTCCAGCGCGTGCTGACGGGTGAACACGAAGTCCAGCCACGGCCAGAACATCCCCTGGTTCGCCGCTGCCTCGGACGCCCGCGCGGCAATCGGCCCGTGCGGGTGGTGCGGCAGATGGCGCACCACATACCGCAGGTCGTCACCGAAGTGGGCGCGAAGATCGTCCCGCGAACCGGTGGCGTGCGCACAGTACTCGCACTCGAAGTCCACGTACTCGACGAGTGTGAGCTGGGCGTCCTCTGGCCCGCGGATGTGATCGATCTCCGGATCGACCGGCGGCTCAAGCACCATCGGCAGGTCAGCGGTCTTCTCACCCCACCTGCGAGCGGCAACCTTGAAGATCAGCCACCCGAGCAACGTGGCGAACACCATCGACACGAGCACGCCGACCGTCGCCTGGCGGCCCAGGTCCGAGGTCGTGCCGAACGCGAGCCCGATGATGAGCAGCGACACGGTGAACCCGATCCCGGACAGCGCCGCCCCACCGAACACGCTCCCCACCCCGACGCCCTCGGGCAGCCGGCCCAGGCCGAGACGGATGGCGACGAGCGTGGTGAGCCCGATGCCCAGGAGCTTGCCGAGCACGAGCCCTGCGATGACGCCCCACGTGACTGGCGAGCCAAAGGCCTCGGCGAGCAGCCCGCCACGCAGGTCCACCCCGGCGTTCGCCAAGGCGAACACCGGCACGATCAGCAGCGCCGTCGGCAGCCGCAGGAACTCGTGCAGCCGCTCATTCACCGAGATACCCTGGGACAGCCCGCAGTCCACCGCGCGGGCCGATGCGGCACTCGGAGACTGCCAGAAGTCACGGAACAACTGTCTTGCCGCAACGACCCCGTGACGTTGCGTCGCATAGGCGGGGATCAGCAGCCCCGCGGCCATCCCGGCGAGGGAGGCATGGATGCCGGAATACACGGTTGCGAGCCACAGCACGATCACGATCAACACATACGGCATTGCCCGCCACTGTCGGGTGCGCCCCAGCAACCACAACCCGACGAGACTGGCAAGGGCGATCAGCAACGGGACGACGCGGATCTCCTCGCTATAGACGATGCCGATGATGGACACGGCGAGGAAGTCATCAACCACGGTCAGGGTGAGCAGGAACACACGCAATTGACCGGACAGCCGCGGACCGACGATCGCCAGGGTGCCCAGCATGAACGCCGTATCGGTGCCGACCACCGCACCCCACCCGTGCAGGCCCTGACCTCCGGCCAGCCCCACGAGCAGGACGTACACCAGAGCGGGAAGCACAACACCCGCGACCCCCGCGATCAGAGCGAGACGGGCACGGCTGCGGTCCCTGAGCGACCCGTGGGCGAATTCCTGACGCACCTCCAGGCCGATCAGGAAGAAGAAGACGACCATCAGGCCGTCGTTGACCCAGTGATGCAGATCCATGTGCAGGCCCAATGGCCCAAAGTTGAACCCGACGTCCAGGTGCCACAACTCGAAATAGGCATCGGATAGCGGCGAGTTCGCCCACGCCAGCGCCACAACCGTGACGATCACCAGCAGCACCGCAGCCCCAGACTCAGTGCGTAGATAGCGGGCAACGCGTCTGCGTCTGATATGCGCCGAGGATTCACCGAAAGAAGAGGCTGGCATGTGCTTATCCTGTAGTTTGTGAGATCACGATGGGCCGGTTTCGGATGGACCGATCAGGCGTCCGCCTCTGGCGGCGTCTCATCATCGAGCGAGCGCAGCCAAGCGAGTCTTTCTCCCGGCCTGCGCTCAACACCTCTGTCCGTTGGCTGATACCAACCCGGCCGCGCCACGCCCTCGGGAAAATAGGTTTGCCCAGCGGCATAAAAGGCTAGAAATGGTGTCCACTTAAATCAGGTGGACACCATCGCCTTTGGCGTCGAGGCCAGGAAGGTGTGTTGGCCGGACGGATACACAGAATCGGCCAAAAGCGGTCATCAGGGCTGGCTTGAATCGGGGCCGAAGGATTACGCTCTCAGCCCCATAATTGCTGATCAGACAGTTACCACGATCTTGCCGATCTGCTGATTGGCTTCAAGGAAACGATGGGCATCCTGGATGTCGCTAAGTGTGAATGTCTTGGCGATGATCGGGCGCAACGCACCGGACTCCAACCCTTGCAGAATAAAAGCCTTTGCTCTCTCCAGGGCTTCAGGGTCGGCCACAATCTCTGCGTAGAGATAGCCCTTCAAAGTCAGGCTTTTGCCCAGCACGGTAAACAGTGGGAATGGTGTCGGTTCAGAGCTGAGTGCGCCGTACTCCAGCAAAATTCCGCCCCGCGCCATGCTCTGCGTGAGAGGTTCAAAGGACGGCCCGCCTACAGGATCGAATACAACGCGAGCGCCTTGACCGGCAGTTATCGTCATAACACGCTCGACGATATCCTCTTCATCGCTGACGATGACATGCGCAGCGCCTGCATCAAGTAGGGCTTGCTTCTTCGCGTGAGTTCGAGTGATCGCAATCGATGTGGCGCCGACCATACGAGCCATTTGGAAGGCGGCCAAGCCAACGCTGCTTGACGCGGCGGTAACGATGACAAAATCGCCCTGCCGTAGCTTCGCCTGTTCAATCAATGCCCCCCAGGCGGTGACGTACTGCATCCAAGACGCCGCAGCCTCTTCAAAGGACAAGTTCTCAGGGCTCTTTACCACCAAGTGGGCCGGTACATTGGCCAACTCGCCGTAGGTGCCCCAGCGAGCAATATCCAGAGGTGGGATCAGAGCGACCGAGTCACCAATCGTGATCTCGGTTACGTCGCTCCCAACTGCCGTTACGATGCCTGCGGCCTCGTAGCCTAAGCGGCTGGGGAACTCCGCTTCTTGCAGGTATGCGTGATTGCGGAACATCACTTCGGCTCGGTTCAAGCCAATAGCTTTAACACTAATCTGCACCTCGTTTGCTGCTGGTGCCGATACTTCCAGATCTTCCAGCTTCAGAACGCTGGCGTCACCGTATTCATGAATTCTGACAATGCGTGCCATCATAGATACCTCGTTTATCAATGGGCCTCGACGTACATCCGGAAGGTATCCGGGCACTCGAAAGGTGACGAAAATTTAGTCATTGATTGGCGCTAGATAAAGGCCTACGATGGCGTATTACTAGAAACAGAGTGTTTATAATGGATCGCCTGACCCAGATGGCCACGTTCGTCAAAACAGTTGAGCTGGGTTCATTCAGCGCCGCTGCGGACGACCTGAATCTGTCCCCTCAATTGGTAGGGAAACAGGTGAAAATGCTCGAACAACATCTGGGTGTTTCCCTGCTGCACCGGACTACGCGCAGGCAAAGCCTCACCGACTTCGGCAGGGCGTTCTACCCGCGAGCAAAACTGATCCTTGCAGACATGCAGTCTGCCGAGAGCCTGGCTGCCCTCACTCGGGGCACACCAAGCGGCCGCCTTCGCATCAACGCGCCGGTCACGTTCGGAATTCGCACGCTTTCGCCACGCCTGCTGGAATACATGGTTCGGTATCCTCAGGTGTCTGTTGACCTAATGTTATCGAACGAACTGGTCGATCTCGTTGATGATGGTTACGACGTGGTATTTCGCATCGGCGAGCTGGCGAGCAGTGGGTTGAAGGCATTGCCACTGGAGCCCTATCAGATGGTTTTATGCGCTGCACCGTCCTATCTTGCACGTCGCCCTCCCATCATCAATCCGTGGGATCTACAGCAGCAGGAGTGTCTGGGGTTTACCTATTCTGATGGCCGCTCACACTGGAGCTTCGACAGCCCGGAGGGGCGTATAGATGTTCCTATTACAAGCAAATTAACGATCAATCAAGGTGATCCACTGCTGGCAGCGGCTGTAGCTGGTCTAGGTGTGGTTCTACAGCCGATAGAGTTGGTTAGCGATGCACTGCGCGATGGGACACTGGTGCGTCTGTTGCCGCAGTACCCGGCGCCGAATACCGCAATGCACATCCTCTATGCCCCTGACCGAAGAATGACTCCAAAGCTGCGCAGCTTCTTGGAGTTTGCGCGTGAGGCCTTTGGGCAGCGAGGCCCTCTCTAACGCATGAAAATCAATCACTCCTACGCTATCCGGTATTCGTAAAGGAGGGAGGGTTTCACGCAGATGCCCCAGCAGGTCGTCCAAGGGAAGCAGGGTGCGGCGCCTGAAATCGACCACCATCGCTTCTTCAGCATCCGAGAGCCGGACGCTACATGGTTTGGCAGGCCCCATGGGTTTGTCTGTTGTCGTCGAGCGCGAACCCCGTAAGCTCCCCCACCCAGCAGACACCCCATAAGTAGAACTTTCTGGCATGTTTCCCCAGCCAGGAGGTTCCATGAAGAAGTCCCGTTTCACCGAGACCCAGATCGTCTCGATCCTCAAGCAAGCCGACGCCGGGTTACCGGTGAAGGACATCTGTCGGCAAGCCGGCATCAGCGTGGCCACGTACTACCAGTGGAAGTCGAAGTACGGCGGCCTGGAGGCGTCGGACCTGCGCCGGGTGAAGGAGTTGGAAGCCGAGAACGCCAAGCTCAAGCGCATGTACGCGGAGATGGCGTTGGACAACGCGGCACTGAAGGACCTGATCGCAAAAAAACTGTAGGGCCGGCTCAGAAGCGAGAGGCGGTGCGCTTCCTGGCCGAAGTGCATGCGCGGCCCCTGAGCCGGTCCTGTGGCTACCTCGGATTGTCGCGGGCGGCGTGGTACGCGCCGCCGCTGGACTGGACCGTGCGCGACGCCGAACTGATCGCCGCGTTGGCGCGGTTGGTGGAGGACCGGCCCAGTCGCGGCTTCTGGAAGTGTTGCGCAATGCTGCGAAGGCAGCGGCCGGACTGGAATCACAAGCGGATCTATCGGGTGTACAAGGCCATGCAACTGAACCTGCGCCGCGCCGCCAAGCGCCGCCTGCCCAAACGCCAGCGCGTCCCGCTCTATGTGCCGCGGCTGCCGGACACCGTGTGGTCGGTCGATTTCATGTCCGATGCGCTGGCCTGCGGTCGCCGCTTCCGCACCTTCAACGTGGTTGACGACTTCAATCGCGAGGCCTTGCACATCGAGGTGGACACCTCGCTGACTTCGGCGCGCCTGGTACGCATCTTCGAGCAGATCAAGCGCGACCATGGCTTGCCGCAGGTGCTGCGTTCGGACAACGGCCCGGAGTTCCTGGGCGAATCCTTCACCCAATGGGCAAAAGGCGCCGGCGTTGCCATCCAGTACATCCAGCCCGGAAAACCGAACCAGAACGCCTACATCGAACGCTTCAATCGCACCTTCCGCGAGGAAGTGCTCGACCAGCACCTGTTCGCCCGCCTCGAGGACGTCCGCGAGGCCGCGCACTGGTGGATGATCGACTACAACGAACAACGTCCCCATGAATCTCTGGGCAATCTGACGCCCAGCGAATACCGTCAACAAGCCGCCAGAAGTTCTACTTTGAAAGTGTCTGCTTGACGGGGGAGCTTACGCAGGCACCGCGCTACACGGTCCGTCTAACAGGCTCGCCGTATAATAGAGGCTTGTGCTGACCCTGTCAGAACGCTCTCAGCTTCCTTGCTTTCAGACGAAGGTGTACGAGCAGACCTTGTTGCCCGCCGGATCACGCAGGTAGGCCGCATAGGCACCCGGCAGGTGACCACGTGCGCCAGGTTGGCCCTCGTCAGTGCCGCCTGCGGCAAGGCCGGCGGCGTGGAAGGCATCCACTTCCGCGGGAGTGGCGGCCGCAAAGCCGATCGTCACGCCGTTGCTGGAAGGCGCTTCACCATTGCCCGGGCGGGCGATGATGAAAGCCGGCTTTTCGCGACCGAAAAGTACCCATCCGTTGTTGAAAGGACCGAGGTTCTTGATGCCAAGAGCACCCAGAGCGGCGTCGTAGAACGCGACCGACTTCTGAAGGTCGGCAGCGCCGATAAAGATGTGCGAAAAGATGCCATCGCCAGAAATGACAGGAGTGGACATGATTAATTTCCTTGGTGGTTGGTGTTGAATGGGTAGTGGGCGGTCAGTAGTGGATCACCGTGCGAATCGACTTGCCTTCATGCATCAGGTCGAAGGCCTTGTTGATGTCGTCGAGGCCCATGGTGTGGGTGACGAACGGGGCGAGATCGATCTCGCCTTTCATTGCGTCCTCCACCATGCCGGGAAGTTGAGTGCGGCCCTTGACCCCGCCGAAAGCCGAGCCCTTCCAGGTGCGACCGGTGATCAACTGGAACGGGCGCGTCGAAATTTCCTTGCCTGCACCAGCCACGCCGATGACGATCGACTGGCCCCAGCCACGATGTGCTGCTTCCAGTGCCGAGCGCATCACGTTGACGTTGCCGATGCACTCGAAGGTGTGATCGACACCCCAACCGGTCATCTCGATGAGAACCTCGTGAATCGGCTTGTCGAAGTCCTTCGGGTTGAGGCATTCGGTCGCGCCGAAGGTACGAGCCAGCTCGAACTTCGCTGGATTGGTGTCGATGGCGATGATGCGACCTGCCTTGGCCTGGCGTGCCCCCTGAATCGCAGCGAGCCCGATGCCGCCGAGGCCGAAGATGGCCACAGAGTCACCCGGCTGAACCTTGGCCGTGTTGTGAACAGCGCCGATGCCGGTGGTCACACCGCAACCCAGCAGGCAGACATGCTCGGGATTGGCGTCCGGGTTGATCTTGGCCAGCGAGACTTCGGCCACCACCGTGTATTCGCTGAAGGTCGAGCAGCCCATGTAGTGGTAGATCGGCTGGCCGTTGTAGCTGAAGCGGGTGGTGCCATCGGGCATCACGCCCTTGCCCTGGGTGGCGCGCACCGCCACGCACAGGTTGGTCTTGCCGCTCTTGCAGAACAGGCACTCACCGCACTCGGCGGTGTACAGCGGGATCACGTGGTCACCCGGCTTGACCGAGGTCACGCCCTCGCCGACCTCGACCACGATGCCGGCGCCCTCATGGCCCAGCACCGCCGGGAACACGCCTTCCGGGTCCTCGCCCGACAGGGTGAAGGCGTCGGTATGGCAAACGCCGGTATTCGTGATCCTGACAAGCACCTCGCCCTTGCGCGGCGGCTCGACGTCGATCTCGACGATTTCCAGTGGCTTTCCAGGCCCGAAGGCAACTGCTGCACGTGATTTCATGATGTCGCTTCCTTTACTAGCAAACTAAATTTTCCCTCACCGAGGGCACCCTGGTGCCTCTACCGCAGGTAGGAGCGGACGATGGAGATGGTCTCGTCAATGGACTTGTTCTGCGAATCGCTCCTGATTTCGCTACTGGGAAACTCTTCCCGTAGATAGCTCTCCATAACCGTTGCCATCAATCCGTTGTCAGCCCCACGAACAGCTGCAAGCTGCTGAAGAATTGCAGGGCATTCAGCACCTGCATCGAGCGCTTGCTTCTTTTCTTCCGGGCCATGTGGCACTCACCGCTTTTCACTCCAGATAGGCGGGGCCTGACGCCGAAGAGACAGGCCCTCAACTCATTAGAATTCCTGCACGGTTGGGCGCAGAACGATCTCGTTAATATCCACGTCAGCAGGCTGCTCAATTGCGAAGGCGATAGCTCGAGCGACCGATTCGGCGGGAATTGCATGCTTGTAGAAGTCCACCACGAAATCGCGGCTCTGTTGGTGGGTGCTGCCGAATTTCAGTTCGGAGTCCACGGCGCCCGGTTCGATAGTCGTGGTGCGGATGCTGCCACCGACTTCGTGACGCAGTCCTTCGGAGATAGCCCGCACAGCAAACTTGGTGCCGCTGTACACGGTGCCACCTGGGCTGAACACCTTCAGGCCTGCAACCGATGCGATGTTGATGAAGTGACCACTGTTTTGTTTCTGGAAGACTGGCAATGCAGCCGCGACTCCGTACAGCAGACCCTTGATGTTGATATCGATCATGCGATCCCACTCGTCAGTGCGAGTATCGCTGAGCGGTGCAATCGCCATCAGTCCGGCATTGTTGATCAGTACATCAATGCGACCGTAGGTGTCCACGGCACCTTGAATGAGCGTTTTGACCTCTTCCTGAGAGGTAACATCGGTCTGATACGCGATTGCCTGACCACCTGCATTGGTCAGCTCAGCCACCAATGCGTCGAGTTTATCTTTGCGACGTGCAGCCAGCACTACGCGAGCGCCAAGCGCAGCAAGGTGGCGTGCAGTAACCTCACCCAGGCCGCTACTGGCACCGGTGATAACGACAACTTTTCCAGAAATGTTATTGCTCATGCTGAGAACCTCATCGGCGGGTTTGTACTTCGCCATGGCTGGTTAACCTGGCAGTGCGCAAACTTTAGACCCATGATTGATCTCAATAAATGGAAATGATTGGATTATGCTATTCCTGAAAATGGAATAAATGGGAGGGGCAACATGCTTAACCGCATGGAGATGGTTAGGATTTTTTGCACAGCAGCAGAGGCAGGTAGCTTCCGCGAAGCGGCAACTCGATTAGGCATCTCCCCACAAGGGGTGACTCGAGCCATTCAAGCCCTGGAAACTGAGCTTGGCGAATCACTGTTCCACCGCAATACCCGCCAGGTGAGCATCACTGCTTTCGGTCAGGATTACGCCAAAGATGCCAGGTCAGCTCTGGATCATTTCGATACGCTATTCCGGTCGCACAGGACGGAGCCTGAGCTGTCAGGTAGGGTGGGGATTACGGCTCCACATGCTATTGGCAGGCGCTTCCTAATACCGTTTCTTCAGCCCCTGGCCGCTGCACATCCTGACCTGCAATTCGATCTCCGCTTGGAAGATCAGATGACTGATGCCGTTGAAGCGCATATCGATATTGGTATCAGGGTGGGGGGTATTCGCGACCGGCGCTACGTTGCACGTGCCTTAGCTCCCGTGCCGTTTTACGTTGTCGCGTGCCCGTCTCTCATAGGCCAAAAGACACCACCTGAATCTTTGGATGCCTTAGCTAAGCTGCCACTTTCAGTCCTGATCGACCGGAAAAATGGCCGCCCTTGGCCTTGGCTATTTGCCGACGGGCAAACGTTCGCGCCCAGGCAGCCAGCGCTTATCTGTGATGATCCAGATACGGAATTGGAAGCCACCCTGGCAGGCATGTGTTTTGGCCAAATTCCTGCCTATCTGGCTGAGCCTCATCTGCGGTCAGGAAAGCTGGTTGCCGTTTTGGCTGATCACGCTCCAGCACCATGGGATCTGTTCATATACCGCCCGCAGCAGGGTCCTGTATCGAAGCGGGTGCGATTGGTGTACGACCACCTTAAGCAGGCTTTCTCAAACCCCAAGCTATTTCCCCAAGGCCTGGGGACATAGCTTGAATACCTGCCAGCAATCGTCCGCTTTTGGCCGATTCTGTTGAAAAAGTAGCGGCCTTCCCATGCCGTTGGCAAAATTGCGTTGTCAGCGAGCGTGGGGGCGAACAGCATGATGGGACAGTTACCGGGAGGACAGCAGCGCTTGTTCTACTCGTTCAACCTGGAAGATCACGTCCCGGCCCAACATCTCCTGCGCAGCATCGACCAGTGCCTGGGTAATCCCCCCGCTTTTAACGGACACCAAAAGTGGAGCTAAGCGGCAAGGGCCAGTTTCTGCATTGGCGTGATGCCGCCGAGCGCCATATTCGGGCGCTCGTGATTGTAAGACCATAGCCAGCGTGTCGCCTTCTCCTGCGCCTGCTCGATCGTGTCGAACAGGGTTCGGGCAAGCCAGGCGTAACGCACCGTGCGGTTGTAGCGCTCGACGTAGGCATTCTGCTGAGGCTTGCCCGGCTGGATGTGCTCGATCCGGATGTCCTGTCTTTCCGCCCAGTTCAGAAGCGCCCCGCTGATGTACTCGGGCCCGTTGTCGCAGCGGATCACGCGCGGCTTGCCACGCCACTCGATGATTTGCTCCAGTGAGCGGATCACGCGACTCGAAGGCAATGACAGGTCGACCTCGATGCCGAGCCCTTCGCGGTTGAAGTCGTCGAGTACGTTGAACAACCGGAAGCTTCGTCCATCGCTGAGCTGGTCGTGCATGAAGTCCATCGACCAGACCTGGTTGATCGCCTCAGGCACCGCGAGCGGCTCCGGCTTCTCCCGCACCAAACGCTTCTTGGGCTTGATCCGCAGGTTCAACTCCAGCTCCCGGTAGATGCGGTAGACCCGCTTGTGGTTCCAGCGGAACCCCTTGACGTTGCGCAGGTGCAGGAAGCAAAGGCCAAAACCCCAGTCGCGATAGGTCGTGGTCAGCCGCACCAGCCAGTCCGCAATCCGGGCGTTCTCCTCGCAGGCCTTCGCCTGGTACCGGTAGCAGGTTTCACTGACCTCGAAGGTCTGACAGGCATGCCGAATGCTGGTGCGTCCGCCTTCCACTGCTGTTCTGGCCATCTCCCGGCGCTGAGATGGCCTCACCATTTTTTTGAGAGCGCTTCCTTGAGCAGGTCGGTGCTGAGCTGGGCCTCGGCGTACATCTTCTTCAGCCGACGGTTCTCCTCCTCCAGCTCCTTCATCCGGGCCACCATGGACACCTCCATGCCGCCGAACTTGCTGCGCCACTTGTAGAACGTCGCCGAGCTGATGCCGTGTTCGCGGCATAGATCCGGCACGGGTGTACCGGCTTCGGCCTGCTTGAGCACGGCGATGATCTCGTAAGCTTCCCCGTCAAGCAGACACTTCAAAAGTAGAACTCTCGGCGTGTCGAACGCGGTACTCGGCAGGCGTCAAGCCGCCGAGCGCGTCGTGGGGTCGGGCCTCGTTGTAGTCGATCATCCACCAGTGCACGGCCTCGCGGACGTCTTCAAGGCGTGCAAACAGGTGTTGATCCAGTACCTCTTCGCGTAACGTACGGTTGAAGCGTTCGATGAAAGCGTTCTGGTTCGGCTTGCCGGGTTGGATGTACTGGATCGCGACGCTGTTGGCCTTGCACCAGGCGGTAAAGGCCTCGCCCAGGAACTCCGGGCCGTTGTCCGAGCGCAGCACCTGCGGCAAGCCGTGATCGCGTTTGAGTTGCTCGAACACACGCACGAGCCGGTTGGAGTTGATCGACGTGTCGACCTCGATATGCAGTACCTCGCGGTTGAAGTCGTCGACCACGTTGAAGGTCCGGAAGCGTCGACCACAGGCCAGCGCATCGCTCATGAAGTCGACCGACCAGACGGTGTCCGGCAGCCTGGGCACGTACAGCGCCACGCGTTCGCGCTTTGGGAGGCGTCGCTTCGCAGCCCGCCGCAGGTTCAATCGCATCGCCTTGTAGACCCGGTAGATCCGCTTGGGGTTCCAGTCCGGCCGAAGTCGGCGCAGTTGATCGCTGCACTTCCAGAAGCCGCGGCTGGGCCGCTCCTCCACCAGCTTTGCCAGCGCTGCGATCAGCTCCGCATCGCGCACCGTCCAGTCCACCGGCGGCGCGTACCACGCTGCCCGCGACAGCCCCAGGTAGCCACAGGACCGGCTCAGCGGCCGCGCGTGCACTTCGGTCAGAAAGCGCACCGCCTCGCGCTTCTGGGCCGGCCCTACAGTTTTTTTGCGATCAGGTCCTTCAGTGCCGCGTTGTCCAGCGCCATCTCCGCGTACATGCGTTTGAGCTTGGCATTCTCGGCTTCGAGCTCCTTGACCCGCCGCAGTTCGGACGCTTCCAGGCCGCCGTACTTGCTCTTCCACTGGTAGTAGGTCGCGGTGCTGATGCCGGCCTGTCGACACAGGTCTTTTACCGGCACGCCAGCGTCCGCCTGCTTGAGGATCGAGACGATCTGGCTTTCGGTGAACTTCGAAGTGCGCATGGAACCTCCTGGCTGGAAAACGATGCCAGAAAGTTCTAGTTATGAGATGTCTGCCTGCCGGGGAAGCTTACGATCTGGCTGTCTGTGAAGCGGGACTTCTTCATGGAACCTCCTCGGGAAAGGGTACGAGAAAATTCCACTTCTGGCGTCAGCTAACCCGTGGGGGGATTACCCTCCCATTCCTTGGCAAACGCGATCGCTCGCGCCTTGATCTCGTTCCAGCTCAACGGCATGGCAGCTCCCCCTGTGCCACCGAAGGATACGTCATGGGTCTTGCTCATTCACAGGCGTAGCCTGGACCGGAGAACAGCCGGAGCAGCCATCAGGGCACTCCGCCACACTGCAGAGCGAATCACACGGCGTGACAAGGAGGTCCAGCCGCGCAGCGCGGTGGGCAAGTCCACGCGCGTCGAATTTCAGTGAGCCCCGCTACGTGGACCGAACCTTCCTTCTCTTCTCGCGACGGCCCGACCGATTTATTTCAGGCAGGGGCTTGTCCAGCATTAGCACGTCCATACGCACATTGTTCGCGTAAGCGTTGTATTGCCAACGCCGAAACTGATCAAGCAGGAGTTTGTTGGCTTCCTCAAGCCGTTTTACCTGTGCTTCCAGATCAGCGATGCGGCGCGTAGCGACGTCCAGCGTGAAGTCTATCGGATGCGCGTCACGTGCATCCCGCAAGTCCTGCTGGCGCTGCTGAAACCGCTCTTTGATGGCGGGGTATAGGTACATGGTGTGCTTCGAGATCGAAGCCACGTTTAGCACCTTGGCAACCCGGTCACAGAATAGCGGCCAGGTGAGCTTCCCCTCCCAGCGATCCAGCTCGCGCATGATCTTGGGTAGCGTTGTCTTGGTGACGATTTGCTTGGGCATGACGGTTCAGCTCAGCGCCAAGGAAATGAGCCGCGGACTAGGCGCCTCGGTGGAGGGCAACTCCACCACCACACCCAAGTCCATAAGGGCACGGCGAACCGGAGATGGATCATGCCCGTCAGGAATTCTCAACACCTCGCCTTCCGGAAGAGCAGGATGCTCCAAGGCCATACGCATCGCTCTTACGTGCGCTAACTTCCACTTGTGGTTGTCGACCCAGCGATCAGCGCCAAAGTCGCCGTCCTCGTGGGCCTTCTGGGCTTGCTGGAGCAGAACCTCGGTCTGCGCCTCCAGCAGGCGAATCCGATCCAGGGTGACGTGATCGCCTTTAACACACACGTGCTCCTTGCAGGTCATGCATTCGCGCTGCTTCTGGCAGGGCGCCATAGCGTAATCGTGGACGCACATGCCATAGAGTGTGGCCTTGGCCGTGCCCAGCCGATCAACCCCAAGCTCTTGGTAAGTCACTGGCTGCCGGTGCTTGACACGCTCGAGCAACGGAGCCGGTTGAATCGGAAGCAGCTCTCGAATCGCCTCGAGGCGTTCCTCGGGCGTGCGATGGTCGTAGTGGCGATTATCGGCAACTCGGGCGCGACCCGCCCACTGCGCCAACGTGTAGTCGTCCATGCCCGCGCGCTCTGCCATCGTGCTGAGCCAATGGCGAAGCTGGTGAGTGGTCAGTTTGATACGAGTTCCATCGGCATTTCGCAGGCCCATGCGATCAAAGAGTGAGGAACTCACACCAGAGCCCAGACGTCTGTTTACCTCGGTTGCATGGGGAACGCGCCATGAGCCTGGACGGATCGCCCTTTCGCGGCTGAACTCGTTCTCACGGTGCAGACACAGCGCGTCCCAGGTCTTCAGCGTCTTCTTCTCGTTCAGGAAAGGCCAGTAGAGGCCTCCAAACTCCTCAAGGAGATTGGTCGTCTCTGCTCCTCTCGACAGCTGCTCCAAACAATCGAACGCCGACCGCGCCGCCTCGCGGGCCGGACCGCCGATTTCGACCAAGCGTCGCACAGCCTCTTGAACGACCTCATGCATAGCGGGCACGACCCACTTTTTTGCTGCCCCTTTGCCCTTTGCTGCGTGCCAGCGCAGGTACATTTGGGGCTGGCCGCGCTCGTCGTTCTCCCACTGAATGCAGTCGACGGGCAGCTTCAGGACTTCTGAAACACGGCCTGGTGCGGTCATCAGCAGGATGAAGATCGAAGAATAGAACCGGCTTTCCGAGTCGTTC
The DNA here is from genome assembly GCF_018101315.1 of Rhodanobacter sp. B2A1Ga4. Taxonomy (NCBI): domain Bacteria; kingdom Pseudomonadati; phylum Pseudomonadota; class Gammaproteobacteria; order Lysobacterales; family Rhodanobacteraceae; genus Rhodanobacter; species Rhodanobacter sp. B2A1Ga4. Next base: position 1,739,295 of record NZ_JADBJR010000001.1, read on the forward strand.
GCCTGCGCGAACACGTCGGCGACGGCCAGCATGACCTCATTCGAAGGGAGCTTCGCCTCACGGTGCGCCCTCCCCACCTCGCCGAGGTCCTCTGTCAGGATCACCGGCTTTTTGAAAGGCGACCTCCAGGTCGGCAGCGATGGAACTAGGTGTTTTTCGCGCAGGAAGTCGAAGATGGCTTGCATTTGCAGCCCAGTCTTGTGGTGCACATCCTCGCTGGAATACAGCTCCCGGCACTTGGTGGCGCAAATGTCCATTACTGCCCCCGTCAGCAGTACTACATCTGCACGGCCGCAGGCGGTCAGCAGACCCGCTTCCAGGCAACGCAGTGCCTGTAGCATCATCGCCAGACTCTTTACCGGCCTGTGGCTGTAGCGATAGCGAATGTACGCCTTGGCGAACTGCTTAAACGGCTCCGCCATCGGCTTAAAGGAGTAGCTATCGAATGGTGCTGTTTTGGTGGCGAAGACGACGACTGTTTCGTTGTGCTGCCACTTGTCGCTGTCCCAAGCGCCGCCACTGGCGAAGGCCGTTAGGTCCTCCCTTGCTAGGCGGATGAACTCGGCAAGGTTGGCGCTAGCTTCGCGCTCGGCGCGAGGTACGAATTGGACCACCTCACCCATGGCCAGCGGCCTCCAGCAAAGCTAAGTCTGGCCCCTGCACCTTTGCCTCCTTGCACATCGCCACGCAATGCTCGACCGCGAGAATCAGCTGGTCGTTGGCATTGACGACGACATCCGCACATCCCGCCGCCCGGGTGCGTTCCTTCTCGGCGTAGAGGTCCACCAGCACCTCCTCATGCGGTCCGTCCACCCAAGGCTGGAAGTGATAGCACGTGTAACAGGCGCGGAAGCCGCTAGCACAGAAGCCGTAGTTCCCGCAGGTTCCCACTGCGTGCTGCCGCTCGTTCGGCACGCGACTGCGGGGGTCCTCACCCCTGATAGCCTCGCGCTCCGAGCGGACCAAGCGGCCTAAACAGGCCTGCGCGAACGGAGCGAGCTGGGCACCCACCAGTTCATCGATGACCACTGCCTCTTGGGCGGTGTTCTCCGTGTACACGCGTACATTCTGGATGTCGGAATGATCCAGCAACTCGGCAATGATGAAGGCGCTGAAGCCTTCGCGGCGAAGTTTCGTGCCGCGCGTATGCCGAAATCGCGTTGCCGACAGGCGAATGAGCTCTCCAGTGCGCTCCGAGCGTGCGGTTGAGGATTTCGCGCATCGTTGCAGGGCGGAATCAAGTGAACTGGTCTTCGCGTGCAGTTGGTCGGGCGCACGACCCAGCAGGAGATCCCTGAGTTCGTCGGCACGGCTAATTTTCTGTACCCGCTGGCGATTCAGAAAAATCGGCAATTCAACTGCCAGCGCGGAATCGAGCTCCTGCCCGATTGCTGCGGACACGGCTGCGACCGATTGTCGATGCTGCTCGCGCAGCACTAGGTAGAGGTCTTCGAGAACGGCCAAGGAGCGGAAGGCTCCACGAAACGCGACGCCTCGCTGCTTGGCTCGTGGAATGCGGAGTCTATACATCGGTGCGCCACCACCGGGTTCCTCAACAAGGTCCCGCCTCCTGAGCGCCGCTATCTGGACGGGGCGTCGTGCCGTCATGGCTAGGGTGAGCAGATAGGCATAGTCCTCAAAGGCGATGTCCTTGCTGGCCACCGCCATGTTCGCCCAATCCAGAACGGCGTCCATCTCGAGGTCGGTATAAGGTCCACTCTCCGGGCAGCCGCTGGCGACGGCGGCGCCCTTCTCGTTTCCTTGGATTCGCCAGCCCTGGAGTAAGTCGACGACCTCTTCGGAGACCCCCGCAAAACCGTAGTCGTACCAAGCCAGTAAAAACCCTTTCAATCCGCCCAAATACCATTGCTGGTCGGGTCCTAGACTGGCACGCCAGTTGACGAGATCGACCACCGTCACCTGCGGCGCCATGGTGTCCCGAAGGTAACGCTTGAAGCGCGTCTCCATGTTTCGCGTATGGCGAGCGGATGCCTCTTCCGCGTAGCGCAACAGCGTGGCGCGAAATCCCGCTTCTGTAGAAACGTCAACAAGTCCCGGCAAGACAAGTGAAACCTGCACGTCCTTGTTGAGCTGCCAATGATCATCCGATGGATCGAACGGGTAGCCGTCCTTGGAGACCGCCTGAGCCGTTGAGCCCCCCAGAACCTCAAGCAGCTTGCGCTCAGCGCGACTCATCACTGTTCTCCTTCGAGATATCACGGCGCTTCAGTCCCGCCTGCACCTGACGCACGGCCCTGTCACTGGTTTCGCGGATGTGGCGTCGGTTGTACGTCACACCTGAGGCTTTGCTCCGATGGCCGTTGAGGAAGGCACGAACATCCAGTTCTCTTGCTTCGCTGATCGCCGGCGCCTGTGCTCCCACAGCTCCCGACTTTGCCTTGGCATTCTGCTGATCGATGCTGACTGAGAGCTCGTAATTCCAGTGATGCCGAAAGGCGTGGGGGTGGATGGCCTCGAAGGCCGGGTCCACGGCACGCATCCGGGCAAAGATCTGGCTGTTGAGGGCAGAGACCGACAGCGGCTTGCCCCAGGTGCTGCCCTTCCGGTGCGAGACGAGCAGGTAGGGGTGGCGCCTAGCGGGCCCGACCCTGGCTCGCACCTGCATGATGTAACGATCAATCTGGTTGGCCAGCACCTCCGGAAGCGACAACGGACGCTCCTTGGTCTTGGCTACCGGCTGATAAGGGCGTGAGTCATGCTTGTCGTCGTGGTTGCGACGGACCCAGACGAGCGGCTCGTGGCCCAGCTCGAATTGATCGAGGCGAAGGCTCAACAACTCCCCGCGCCGCATTCCGGTGTGTCGAAGCAGTCCAAAGATGATTGCGTTTCGGAGCTGGACGTCTGGGTGCCTGAACGGATTGCGTGGATCGCCCTCGGCACCGATCGCCATGAACCGCTCGACCAGCTCGGAGGGCGGGGAGCGCTCATCCAGATCCTGCTCCCGTTGCTTTACCAACCCACGCGGCCGGTGCTTGCGGAGGGCCTCGGCCATGCGCGCGATTTCCTGTGCGGCCTGAGGCGAATTCTGGTGCTGAGTGACGACCGAGGCCGTGAATTCCAAGTAGTCGGCAAACGTGCTCAAGCGGTTGAAGTGCTGCTGCCCGCCGATGGCGGCCTGAGCCCGACTTGAGGCAACGCTCGCCTCGAGGAAATCCACGACGCCTTGCTTGCGTTGCTTTGCCACGTCTTCAACGGACGCCAAGTGCCGCATATCGAGCTTGGCGAAATCACGCAGCGAGGCCACGTCGGCGATGGTGAGAAACCGCCCGCTGCGAAACTCAGCTATCAGGTCCCGGCCATGCTCCTGCTCCCAGCGCAGGAGCACGTTGAGATCGGCCAGCTTGTTTCGGATTGTGTTGACGGCCGCGCCGACATTGCGGAGTTGGGAAGTGGCGAACAGGGTCGGATAGAACAGCGGCAGACCCAGTTCATCCTGGAGCATCGGGACACGCTCTCCCTCGCCAAGCACATGGACTGACAGCGTTGGCATCGCCCTTTCTCGCCCGTTCTCAGATGCGCACAACTATATCCAGCTTTTTCAACTGTGCAAGCAACCCTAGAAAAAGAAAAAGCCCCGCAGAACGGGGCTTTCCTCGAATCTTTCTCGATACTCGAGATTAAGTGTTCGCTAGAACGGGATCTCGTCATCCGCGAAACCGTTGTCGGCTGGAGCCGGCGACTGGCGCGACTGGTTGCCGTAATCGCCGCCGCGCGACTGGCCACCGCTTGCGCTGCCGCCGCTACCCTGGCGCTGGCCGCCCTGCGGGCGCTCGCGCTGGTAACCGCCGCCACCCGCGCCACCCTCGCTACCGCCGCCGAGCATCTGCATCTCGCTGGCGATGATGTCGGTGAAGTACTTTTCCACACCATCCTTGCCGGTGAACTTGTCGGTGCGGATGGACCCCTCGATGTAAACCTGGCGCCCCTTCTTCAGGTACTCGTTGGCGATTTCACCCAGCCGGCCGAAGATCTTGATCCGGTGCCACTCGGTACGCTCCTGCTTCTCGCCGGACTGCTTGTCGGTCCACGACTCGGAGGTGGCCAGGCTGAAGCTGCAGATGCTCATGCCGCTGCCGGTGCTGCGCAGCTCCGGGTCTGAGCCAAGGTTGCCGATCAGGATGACTTTGTTGACGCCACGTGCCATGGGTATGTCCTCGTTGAGCCGGGCGCAAGTCTGCGATGGGTTGCGGCCGGAGTGGTGGATCAGGCGGGCTATCATAACCGCAGCACGGGTCCGGCGCAGCGGCCCGGAACCCCGGCAGACGTGGGTTTCGTCCGGCCCAGGCCGTCCGGGCCAGGCGGTGCTTCAGGCCGGCGTGCCGGCAGCCCGCAGGTCGGCCGCAGCGGACGGTACAGGCAGGCGCTCGACCCCGTAGCCGGCCGCGTCCCACGCCTCCAGTCCGCCCAGCAGCGGGCGCACCCGGCGATAACCCTGCGCCATGAGGACCTTGGCCACCCGGGCGGCGGACACTTCGTTCGGGCAGTTGCAGTAGACCACCAGCTCGCGGTCGAGCGGGATGTCGTGCACGCTGCGGTCGATGCCGTGGTCGTCGAGCAGCAGCGCGCCGGGGAGCACTCGCGTATCGAGCAGCCGCGAGCCTTCCGCGCGCACGTCCAGCACGACCGGCGCCGACTCCGACTTCATCGCGCGCTCCAGCTCATCGACCGTGATGCGCGCCATCCGCAGCGTGCGCAGCAGGCGCCGGCGCTGCCACCAGCGTGCCAGGACGTACAGCGCGAGCAGGACCAGCAACACTCCCAGCGCGAACGTGCCGGCATCCGCGATGGCTGCCAGCAGGTCGTCGATCTGATCGGCAAAGGCATAGCCCAGCCCAACCGCCACCGCGCCCCACAGCAGCGAACCCAGCCCGTCGAACCACACGAACCGCGACAGCGGCAAGCCCATCGCACCCACCAGCGGCGGCGCCACCGTGGCCAGCCCCGGCACGAACTTCGCGATCAGCAGCACCTGCCCGCGCCAGCGCTGGAACTGGATCTCGGAGCGCTGCACGCACGAGTCGGGCGACAGCGAGATACGGCACAGTAGGCGCATCACGCCCCCGCCATAACGGCGGCCGGCCGCGTACCACAGGGCATCGCTGAGCAGGCAGGCCGCCACGGTGACCAGCAGCACGCCAACCGGCGACACCTGCCCATGCGCCGCCAGCGCACCGGCCACCACCAGCGTCGGCACCGCCGGCAGCGGCGCGCCAAGCTGGGTCACCAGCACGTTGAGGAACACCAGCAGCACGCCGTACTGCGCGATCAGTGCGAGGATTTCATGAGCCATCGAAGCGGTACCCGATGCAGCGAAGCGCCGAGCATCCATGATTGGCCCGCCAATCGGCTATTGCAAACCCTGCGCGGGCCGCACTACGCCGGTTGGGCTTCGCCTGCAGTCTGGCGACCTATCCGGCGCGAGCCGGCAACCACCAGCGGCAGCCACAGCAGGGTCAGCGCCGCGGCGTAGACGAACACGCCGTCGGGCCCGAGTCGACCCAGCGTGATGCCGCCAAGCGTGCCGCCGACGAACGCGCCGATGAACTGGCTGGTCGAATAGGCACCCATCGCCGCACCGCGCAGGTGTTCCGGCGCCAGCCGCGAGACCAGGCTGGGCAGTGCCGCCTCCAGCAGGTTGAAGGCGGAGAAGAACACCGCCGCAGCCACGCCGAACGCGGCCAGGTGGTTGCCGGACAGTGCGAAGCCGAGCAGGGCCAGACCGATCGCCACCACGCACACCATCACGATGCGCAGGCTCTGCGCGATCTCGCGCATGAGGTGCAGGCTCGCACCCATCACAAACGCAGCCACCGTCATCACCGGCAGGTACAACTCCCAGTGCCGGTTCACCGGCAGGTGCAGCGTGTTCGCCAGCAGCAGCGGCAGGCCGACGAAACTGGCAGTGAGCAGCGCGTGCAGGAAGAACACCGAGCCGTTAAGCACCAGCATCCGCCCGTCGCGCAGCATCGCCAGCACCGGGCCGAAGCCAGCCGCTGCCGGCGCACGGGCACGCGCCGGCGTGGGCACGATCAGCCACAGCAGCGCCAGCGAGGCCAGCGCCAGGATCGAGGTGGCGGCGAACAGCCCGGGCAGCCCGGCGACCGCCTCCAGCGGCGGCCCCAGGATCAGCGCCAGCAGGAACGCCAGCCCGATCGACACGCCGATGATGCCCATCGCCTTGCCGCGGTTTTCCTCGGCGGTGAGATCCGCCGCCAGCGCGATGCCGGCACCGGCCACCGCGCCCATGCCCTGCACCGCGCGGCCGACCACGATGCCGGCCAGCGTATGCGACATCGCCGCGATCAATCCGCCGATGGCGAACAGGATCAGCCCCAGGGTGATCGCCGGCTTGCGCCCGATGCGGTCCGACAGCAACCCCAGCGGAATCTGCAGCAGCACCTGGCCGATGCCGTAGACGCCCAGTGCCAGGCCGATCATGAAGCCGCTGGCGTCGGGCATCGCCTTCGCGTACAGCGAGAATACCGGCATGATCAGGAACAGGCCGAACAGGCGCAGGCTGATCACGCAGGCCAGCGTCAACGCGCTGCGCAGTTCAATGCTTGAGAGTTTGCTCACTGGGGGATGTACATCGCCAAAGCCATGGCCGGCATTATAGGGGGCACCACGCACAACGACTGTGGTGACATGTCGCGGCGCAAGTTCCTGCAGCCCCTATAATCACGTCCTACGCCGCTGCGATGCACCCATGAACTCGATGCCTGCCGACGCCACCCGCCCCGCCGACTTCGCCCAGGTGCGCGATCTTGCCGCCGCCGACATGCAGCGCGTCGACGCGCTGATACGCCAGCGGCTGTCCTCCGACGTGGTGCTGATCAACCAGATCGCCGACCACATCATCGCCGGCGGCGGCAAGCGGCTGCGCCCGATGCTGCACGTGCTGGCCGCCGGTGCCGCCGGCTACCACGGCGAGCATCACACCAAGCTCGCCGCGATCATTGAGTTCATCCACACCTCCACCCTGCTGCACGACGACGTGGTCGACGAATCCGACCTGCGCCGCGGCCGCAAGACCGCCAACGCGCTATGGGGCAACGCCGCCAGCGTGCTGGTCGGCGACTTCCTGTACTCGCGCTCGTTCCAGCTGATGGTGGAACTGGACGACATGCGCATCATGCGCATCCTCGCCGACACCACCAACACCATCGCCGAGGGCGAAGTGCTGCAGCTGCTCAACATCGGCAACGCCGACGTCAGCGAAGCGGCCTACCTGGCCGTGATCGAGCGCAAGACCGCGGTGCTGTTCGCCGCCGCCACCGAACTGGGCGGCATCCTCGGCGGCCTGCCGGAAAACCAGATCGCCGCGCTGCGCCACTACGGCATGGAACTGGGCTACGCGTTCCAGATCGCCGACGACCTGCTCGACTACACCAGTGACGCCAGCACGCTGGGCAAGAACATCGGCGACGACCTCGCCGAGGGCAAGCCGACCCTGCCGCTGATCTACGCGCTGGAGAAGGCGAACCCGGAACAGGCGCAGTCACTGCGCCATGCCATCGAGCACGGCGGGCTCGACTCGCTCGACCGCATCATCGCCTCGATCCGCGATTCCGGTGCGCTGGAACGCACCCGCGAGCGCGCCCTGCTGCACGCCCGCGCCGCCCGCACGGCCCTCACCGCGCTGCCGGCATCGGCGCATCGCGATGCCCTGGCGACCTTGGCCGAGTATTCGGTGCAGCGCACGTTCTGACGGTTGGCGGAATTCAGCCGCGGGGCTCTCCACTTTCGATGCGCTGGCGGGAGCGCATTTTGTCCGCAGGGGGCCTGTGGTCGTGCGCGATGCTCCTGCTGCATTCACAGCAAAAAAGCGTCAGAGGCAAGAGCTTTCGTGCGCCTGCGGCGCCCGAGTTACTTTCTCTTTGCGTGGCCAAAGAGAAAGTAACCCAAGAGAAAGGCCACCCCGCTTACGCGCCTTGCGGGCATCCTGCCCGCAAGGTTCGCGGTCGGGCTACGGGGTTTGTCGACAGGGCATCCTGCCCTGACGACAAACTGGCCGGCATCCATGCCGGCCACCCTGCGGGCTTTTCCTCCGCCCGCCCGCCGCTGCAGAGGGGCCCCGGGTAGAGCAGCGCGCATCCTGCGCGCACTCTTCAAAAGAGCCAGATCAAAAGCCCAAACGAAGCCACAGCAAAGCGACGCTTTGCTGTGGCTTCTGCTCTTCAGCTCCATCACCGAGTGCGGGCCACGATGGCCCGCCGCTCCACCCGGGGTCCCTTGCGCGGCGGTGAGGCGGGGTCGACAGGCCGCGCAGCGGGCGTTGCCAAGGATGGCAACGCCTTTTCGCGCGGGCACGATGCCCGCTCGAAAAGCCCGGCCCCGACTCACGGACTTGTTGGGCAGGATGCCCAACAAGCGCCAAGCGGGGTGGCCTTTCTCTTTGGTTACTTTCTCTTTGGCCACGCAAAGAGAAAGTGACTCGGGCGCCGCAGGCGCACGAAAGCTCTTGCCCCTAGAGTTTTTTGCTTTGAAGGTGGCAAGAGCATCGCGCACAGGGTGCGCTCCTACAGATGTACCCGGCGAGCAAAAGCCCTGTGCTCAAAAGAGAGCAGAGGCCACGGAGTGAACCCATCGACCGTCCCCCATTGGCTCACCCACGGAAACCCATCGTTCAGCCCCCGTCGCTGGCGGCCTCGCCGCCGATCGGCGAGACTTCACCGCATGTTCCGAATGCGCCCAACCCGCTGGCTGTGGTGTCTCGCGGCAACCGTGCTGCCGCTGGCGTCGGTGCACGCCGCCGCGGACGGCTGGCGCTACGACACGGTGCATAGCCAGATCGTCTTCAGCATCAGCCACAACGGCTATTCGCGGCCGTTCGGGCGGCTGCACATCGCACGCGGCTGGCTGCGTTTCGACCCGGACAACTGGAGCACGGCGGCCACCGAACTGGACATCGACCTGGCCAGCTTGGACATGGGCGACGCCGACTGGAACAAGGCCGTGTGCAAACCGGCCCTGCTCGACTGCGCGGGCCAGCGCTACGCGCATTTCGTCAGCACCGGCGTGGAGCGCACGGACGACCGGCACGGCGTGCTGCACGGTCAGCTGACCCTGCATGGCGTCACCCGTCCGCTGGACCTGGCGTTCACCTTCAACCGCGCCGCCAGGACCATCTACGAATCGCACAAGGTGGCCGGCTTCTCGGCCACTGCCAGCCTGGACCGCAACAGCTTCGGCATCACCGCCAACGCCAACTCGATCGGCGCCAACGTCAGCGTGTGGCTGGAACTGGAAGCGATCAGTGACGAGCACGCCGTTCCATCCACCAAGGAGCAACCATGAGTCTGCGCAGCAACGACCACCAGTGGGGTTCGGTCGCCAGGTTCTTCCACTGGATCATCGCGCTGGGCATCCTCGGCAACGGCCTGTTCGGCCTGTTGATGGATCTGGCCAGCTCGCCGATGCAGAAGATCAACTGGCTGGCCCTGCACAAGTCGATCGGCCTTACCGTGCTGGCGCTGGCGCTGCTGCGCATCGCGTGGCGCTGGACCGACCGCCGCCCGGCCGAGGAACCGGCGCCGCGCTGGCAGCAACTTGCCGCGCGAGCGGCGCATGGCGCGCTGTACGTGTTGATCGTGCTGCTGCCGCTCAGCGGCTGGTGGTTCAACTCGGTCACCGGCAAGCCGCTGCAGTGGTTCAAGCTGTTCAACCTGCCGGCGCTGGTGCAGAAGAACGACACGCTGCGCGATTTTGCGCACGGCGTGCACGAGTACCTGTTCTGGTTCCTCATCCTGGTGCTGGTGGCGCATGTCGGCGGCGCGCTGAAACACCACCTGCGCGACCACGACGACACGCTGCGCCGGATGCTGCCGTTTGGCCGTCTGCGTGAGCGCCGCCCTTCCGAAGGAGACCATCGATGAAACGTCTTGCCATCCTGCTGGCGCTCGCCCTGCCCGGCGCCGCCGCGGCCACCGATTACACCGTGCAGCCGGCGACCAGCACGCTCGGCTTCAGCAACACCTTCCAGGGCGAATCGTTCGACGGCCGGTTCGGCCAGTGGACCGCCGCGATCAGCTACGACGCGGCGAACCTGGCCGCGTCGAAGTTCGACGTGGAAGTGAACCTGGCCAGCGTGAAGACCGGCGACAAGGACCGCGACGGCGCGCTGCCCGGTTCGGACTTCTTCGACGTGGCGAAATTCCCCAAGGCGCACTTCGTCACCACCGGCTTCCGCCAGAGCGGCGGCAAGGTGATCGCCGACGGCCAGCTCACCCTGCGCGGCGTGACCAAACCGGTGAGCCTCGAGGTGACGTTCAAGCCGCAAGCCAGTGGCGCCACGCTGGACGTGGCCGGCACGCTGAAGCGGCTGGACTTCGGCGTGGGCACCGGCGACTACGCCGACACCTCGGTGATCGGTGGCGAGGTGAAGGTCACGGCACATCTGCAGCTGGCGGCGAAGTAAACCTCCACGATGCCGAACGACAGCCTGTGGCAGCGCCTACGTGGACTGGTCAGCGGCGGCGGCGACCGGGCCACCACGCCACCACCGCGCGCGGACGCCGGCTCCACCCAGGTGGCCGACAGCCTGCGCGCGCTGCTGGATGACCCGAGCATCTCCGCGTCGGTACGCAGCGAGCTGGCCGCGGATTTCGGCCGCATCGAGCAGATGCTGGACAAGCTCCAGCGCGGCGAACTGCACGTGGCCGTGTTCGGCCGCGTCTCCGCGGGCAAGTCGGCGCTGGGCAATGCGCTGCTCGGCCGCGAGGCGTTCACCGTGGGCGTCCTGCACGGCACCACCACCACGGCCGACCACGCCCTGCTGGACGAGGCCCAGCACGACGGCCTGGTACTGATCGACACGCCCGGCATCAACGAGCTCGACGGCGAGGCCCGCGAAAAGCTGGCGTTCGAGGTGGCCGAGGTCAGCGATCTGGTGATCTTCGTCTGCGACGGCGACCTCACCCGCGAAGAACTCGACGCGCTGAAAAATCTCGCCGCGACCCAGCGCCCGCTGCTGCTCGCCTTGAACAAGGCGGATCGCTATGGCCGCGACGAACTGGACGGCCTGCTGGAACACCTGCGCCTGCGCGTGGCTGGGCTGGTGCGCGCCGAAGACGTGCTGGCGGTGGCGGCCCACCCGGCCCCGCAACGCGTGGTCGAGGTCGACACCCGGGGTCACGAGCACCCGCGCGAGCAGGCGCGCACGCCGGACGTCGCCACGCTGCGCGAACGCCTGCTGGCGATCGCTGCGCGCGAAGGCAAGACGCTGTCGGCGATCAACGCGGGGCTGTACGCCGGCCGGCTCACCGACCAGGTCAGCGCTCGCATCGCCGAAACCCGCAAGGCGGTGGCGGCGAAACTGATCCATCACTACTGCATCGCCAAGGGCGTCGCCGTGGCGCTGAACCCGATCCCGGTCGCCGACCTGCTGGCCGCCGCGGGGCTGGACGCGGCGATGGTGGTGCAACTGTCCCGCGTCTACGGCCTGCCGCTGACCCGCGCCGAATCCGGCCGGCTGGTGGCGGTGATTTCCGCGCAGTTGGCGGCCCTGATGGGCGCGATCTGGGGCATGCAACTGGTCGCCTCGGCGTTGAAAGGTGTCAGCGCCGGGTTATCCGTCGTGGTCACCGCCGCGGCGCAGGGCGCGCTGGGCTGGTACGCCACCGTACTGATCGGCCGCGCTGCGGAGCGCTACCTGATCGCCGGCAAATCCTGGGGCGAAGCCGGCGCCAAACGCGCCGTCGCCGACATCGTGGCCAGCCTCGACCGCGACTCGATCCTGCGCGAGGCGCGCGAGGAAATCCTGAAGCGGCTGAAGTCGCGCCGCGCCTAGCAGCTTTGCTCCTCCCCCTGCTTGCAGGGGGAGGCTGGGAGGGGGTTAGGCTTTTGACTTTGCAATCACGATCAAAAGCGAACCCCACCCCAACCCTCCCCTGCTGCGCAGGGGAGGGAGCTCAGGCTCCGAGGAACGTGCGCACCGCCGCCGCATCAAACGGCCAGTCCAGCTCGCGCCCATCGCGCGTATCGCGCAGCACCGGCACGCGGGTGCCGTAGCGCTGTTCCAGTTCGACCGAATCGTCCACCCATGCGCTGTCGAAATCCGGCGCACGCGCCTCGGCCATCACCGCCAGGGCGAGATCGCACAAGTGACAGTAATCACGCTGGTACAGGATCAGGTCGGACATGCGGCTGCGAATGGCTGGGAACGCCGCGTAGAATAACCGGTCAACCCACACCCAAGCAGCGCACCCATGGCCGTCAGCGTATTCGACCTGTTCAAGATCGGCATCGGACCTTCGTCGTCACACACGGTAGGGCCGATGCGCGCCGCCGCGCGCTTCGCCGAGCACTGGCTGGAAGAGAAGGGCGTGCTCGACCGCGTCGCCCGCGTGCGCGCCGAGCTGTACGGCTCGCTGGCGATGACCGGCCGCGGCCATGGCACCGACAAGGCCGTGCTGCTGGGCTTCGAGGGGCAGCACCCGGACACGGTCGATCCGGACCAGATCCCCGCCACGCTCGAACGCATCCGCGGCACAGGCCGCATCCGCCTGCTCGGCAAACGCGAGATCGCCTTCGACGAGAAATCCGACCTGGTCTTCAACAAGCGCCAGAAGCTGCCGTTCCACACCAACGGCATGCGCTTTTCCGCCTACGACGCCGACGGCAACGAACTGGCCACGCGCGACTATTACTCGGTCGGCGGCGGCTTCGTGGTCAACACCGACGAGGCGGCGGAAGATCGCATCGTCGCCGACACCACCGCGCAGCCCTACCCGTTCAACACCGGCGACGAGATGCTGGCGCTGTGCAAGCAGCACGGGCTGACCATCGCGCAGCTGATGATGGCGAACGAGAGCGTGTGGCGCTCCGAAGCGGAAACCCGCGCCGGCCTGCTGACCATCTGGCAGGCGATGAAGGACTGCGTCACCCGCGGCCTGCGCTCGCCCGGCACCCTGCCCGGCGGCCTGCACGTCACGCGCCGCGCGCCGGCGATGGCCGACGAGCTGCGCAACCAGCCCGAGGCGGCACTGAAGGATCCGCTGACCATTCTCGACTGGGTCAACCTGTACGCACTCGCCGTCAACGAGGAAAACGCCGCCGGCGGCCGCGTGGTCACCGCGCCCACCAACGGCGCCGCCGGCATCGTGCCTGCGGTCGGCCACTACTACCTGCGCTTCTGCCCGAAGGCGGACGACGAAGGCATCATCAACTACCTGCTCACCGCCGCGGCGATCGGCATCCTGTACAAGGAAAACGCCTCGATCTCCGGCGCCGAAGTCGGCTGCCAGGGCGAAGTCGGCGTGGCATGCTCGATGGCCGCCGGCGGCCTCACCGCCGCGCTCGGCGGCAACGTGATGCAGGTGGAGAACGCCGCCGAGATCGGCATGGAACACAACCTCGGCCTCACCTGCGACCCGATCGGCGGCCTGGTGCAGATCCCCTGCATCGAACGCAACGCGATGGGCTCGGTCAAGGCGATCAACGCCAGCCGCATGGCGCTGAAGAGCGACGGCAAGCACCGCGTCTCGCTCGACAAGGTCATCAAGACCATGCGCGACACCGGCCGCGACATGAAGGACAAGTACAAGGAAACCAGTCGCGGTGGCCTCGCGGTCAACGTCATCGAGTGCTGAAGCCTCACCCGTAGGAGCCCGCCCGCGGGCGATGCTCCACAACCGCGACGGACCGAAACAAGCATGCCTCACGAACGCTACAACCCAATTCCACTGAACATCCCGGCCACGAAGAATCGCTGGTCGAAGAATCCCGCGTTTGCCGAGACCTATAACGCGCTTGCCGACGAATTCCCTGCGCTGGGCCACTGCGCCAATGCCGTCGGTTGTGAATTGCACAGCGCACAGGCACCGAAACCCAAGGCGTCCCGCCGCAACCTCCCCCGCTGAGAAGGGCCGCCGGCCTGTTCACTGTATGGGGGTGGCCGTACGTCGCAACGCCGCCCCGCCGCGCGCAACTACCGATGACTGTTCGCTTTCGTGCCGCTGCGTGGCTTGGCTGACACCAGCCGTCTTGAAGGCGACGCCAAGGCAAGGATCACGTCGCATACGACCTTCTGCTGCGCCGCCGGCAGCTGCCGGTAGATGTCGAAGACCTTCTGGTCATCGTAGGTCGGAGCGTCTTCCTTGACCTGCCTCGCACTACGCTTCCCGCGCGCCGCGCGATCACCGAACCGCAGGAAATCCGGGCTTTCCTTCAGCCAGTCCGCCAACACGACCAACTTGTCCTGCTCGGGGATCCCCTTGCCGCTCAACCAGCGCGAAGCCGTCTGGAACACCACCGAGGTACCCGGAAAACGCAGGTTGAACTGCGTGACCAGCACCCCCGGGCGCGGCTCGTAGCCCTGCGCAATCATTGCGGCAGACAGGCGTTTCGAGAATTCGGCGCGTTCATTGCTCATCCCTTGGCAAGTTACCGACCGTCCTGCCTTCCAGTTCACGTATTGAGTTCACTATGATTAACGTATGTAGTTAATTCATGGGGAACGGCCGCGTGACCAATTCACTGCTGGAACAGCTGCCGGAGATCGTCAGGGAAGGCCGCAAGCACGCCGAGAAGATCCTGGAGAGCCTGGAAGGGCGCCACCGGGTCAGCCTGCAGACGCGCGAATGGGTGCTGCCTTCGAAGGACACCCGCGACAGCGACTGGATTGCCGCGGCGAACCGGCAGGCGCATCTGGGCGAGGAAGGCACGGCCGACTGGACCAACCGGCTGATCTACGGCGACAACCTGCTGGCTATGGCCGCGCTGCTGGCCGGCGACGAACACACGCCCAGCCTGCGCGGCAAGGTCGACCTGATCTACATCGATCCGCCGTTCGACTCCAAGGCCGACTACCGCACCAAGGTTTCGCTGCCGGGTGTCGAACTGGAGCAGCGGCCCACGGTGATCGAGCAGTTCGCGTATTCCGATACGTGGTCGGACGGTACGGCGTCGTATCTGGCGATGATCACACCGCGGTTGATTCTGATGCGGGAGTTATTGAGCGATAGCGGGTCGATCTACGTGCATCTTGATTGGCATGTGAGTCACTACGTCAAGTTGATGATGGACGAAGTATTCGGGAAGGACCGCTTTCAAAACGAAATCATCTGGGAGCGGACCAACGCCCATAACATGCCCACGAAGACCTACATCCGGGCGCAGGATGTGATTTTCTTTTACAGCAAGATGGAGTCGTTCCACTTCGCCAAGCAATTTACTGAGTACGGCGAAGCACAGTTGTCCCGATACAAGAAAGACGAAAGTGGACGGCTATTCACCGGGCGCGACCTGACGTTTTCCACCGCTAATAGAAATCGTCAATTCGAATGGCGGGGCACGCAACCACCCGCACACCGTTCATGGGGATATTCCCGGGATGATCTGGAGCGGCTCTACCAAGAAGGTCGGATTCTGCTGAAACAGGATGGAACACCTCGCCTTGATGGACTGAAGGTCTACTTGGACGAAACCAAAGGCAAGCCGCTTACAACCATCTGGAACGATCTCGGACGGATCGGCAACACATCTGCTGAACGCATCGATTACGCAACGCAAAAGCCCGAAAAACTTCTCGAACGGATCATCCAAGCGTCTTGCCCAGACAACGGCCTCGTCGCCGATTTCAACGGTGGCTCCGGCACCACCGCCGCCGTCGCCGAAAAACTTGGCCGTCGCTGGATCACCACCGACCTCGGCAAGCCGGCCTGCATGATCATGCGCAAGCGGCTGATCGACCAGGGCGCCAAGCCATTTCTGTATCAGGCGATCGGCGACTACCAGGTCGAGGCGGCGAAGAGCGCGATGGGACGCAGCTTCCGCGTCGGCGACCTGTCCGGCATCGTGCTGTCGCTGTACGGCGCGCTGCCGCTGCAGCCGGAAGACAACCCGCTGCGCAATCTTGGTGCGGTGGTCTACGGCGGCAGGAAGACCCTGGTGTTGGTGGACTCGCCGAACAAGCTCACCGGCGACGTCACCCTGCGCAAGGCGATCGCCCAGCGCGACCACCTGCTCGGCGGCTGGGACCGGGTGGTGGTGCTGGGCTGGAACTTCGAACCGTCGATCGGCCAGAGCATCACCGCGCTGAACGATGCGCGGCTGGAAGTGCTGGTGATCCCGCCCGACCTGCTCGACCGCCTGCGCAAGAAGGGCGGCATCGAGAAGCTGCGCGGCCAGGTGCGCTTCTCCAGCCTGCAATACCTCACGATCAAGCCGGTGCGGCGCACGCGCAGCGGCGAAGAAGAAACGCTGCAGGTCACGCTGGACAATTACGTGCTGCTGTCACCCGAGGCGATCAACCTCGACGACGACAACCGCAAGAAGCTGCTCAAGGTAGCGAACGCCGAGCCGCTGGCGCTGATCGAATACTGGGCGGTGGACCCGGACTACGACGGGTCGGTGTTCCGCTCGGTGTGGCAGGACTACCGCGGCAACACCGCCAACGACGACGACCCGCTGCGCGTGGTGACCAACGCCGAGTTCAGCGTGCCGCGCAAGGCCGGCGAGTGCCGGATCTGCGTGCGTGTGGTCGACGTGTTCGGCTTCGAGGCCGAAGTGGTGCAGGTGGTGGCGGAGCCGAAGGCATGAGCGTCGCCGACAACCCGCTGGCGCTGGCTTCCGCGCTCACCCGCCGCACCGAACAACTCTGCATCGGCCTGGAACAGGGCATCGCCGACATCTACGAGCTGGTGACGCCGGTGACCGCCGAGCTGTTGCGCTGGTGGTTCGGCGAGGATGCCTGCCAGTCGCGCACGTTCAATTTCCACCCCGGCCAGAAGCAGGCGATCCTCAACGTGATCGTGGCGCACGAGGTGCTGGACAGTCCGAACCTGAAGAACCTGTACGAGCAGGTCTGCGCCGAAGCACTGCTGGAAGGCACGCGGCTGGCCGACGTGGCGCAGGACAAGCACGGCCACCCGAAGTATTGCCTGAAGATGGCCACCGGCACCGGCAAGACCTGGGTGCTGCAGGCGCTGCTGGTGTGGCAGCTCTTGAACAAGACCGCAGCGCTGGACGAGGGGCGCGACGACCCGCGTTTCACCCGCCGCTTCCTGATCGTGGCGCCGGGGCTGATCGTGTACGAGCGGCTGCTGGATGCGTTCCTCGGCAAGGAGAACGAGGACAAGAGCCGCGACTTCGCCAGCTCCGACATCGCCAGCTACGCCGAGCTGTTCGCGCCGCCGGCACGGCGCGAGCGCATCGCGCAGTTCGTGCGTGGCAACGTCTGCACCAAGACCGAGATCGGATTGAAGGCTACCGGCAACGGCATGATCGCGATCACCAACTGGCACCTGCTCAGCGAGGCCGAAGAGGAGATCGAACAGGACGAGGCCGAGCGGGTCGACGCGCCCGGCATGGTCGCCGACGCTTCCCGCGTCGCCTACGACGTATTGCCACTGGTGCCCGGCCGCGCTGCCGGCAACAGTCTCGACGTGCTGGACCGGCGCTGGGCGCGCGGCAATGTGCTGAGTTACCTCGCCGACCTGCCCGAGCTGATGGTGTTCAACGACGAGGCGCACCACATCCACGAGTTGAAGAAGGAGGGCGAAACCACCGAGGTCGAGTGGCAGAAGAGCCTGTCGATCATCGCCGCGGGCAAGGGCCGCCGCTTCGTGCAGATGGATTTCTCGGCCACGCCGTACAACGACGTCGGCAGCGGCAAGAAGAAGAGCAAGAAGTACTTCCCGCACATCGTGGTGGACTTCGACCTGAAGGACGCGATGCGGCTGGGCCTGGTGAAGTCGCTGGTGCTGGACAAGCGCAAGGAACTCGGCGCTCTGCCGCTGGAGTTCACCGCCGAGCGCGATGCCGATGGCAACGTGGCGCTTTCCGAAGGCCAGCGCGTGATGCTGCGCGCCGGGCTGCAGAAGCTGCGCAAGCTGGAGGCGGATTTCGCCCGACTCGACGCCACGCGTCACCCGAAGATGCTGGTGGTGTGCGAAGACACCAAAGTATCGCCGCTGGTGGCGCAGTTCCTGCTCGACGAAGGCCTGCATGACGACGACGTGCTCACCGTCGACTCGGGCAGGAAGGCCGAACTGGGCGAGAAGGACTGGGCACCGCTGCGCCAGCGTCTGTTCAACGTGGACAGGCACGCGCAGCCGCGGGTGATTGTCAGCGTGCTGATGCTGCGCGAGGGTTTCGACGTCAACAACATCTGCGTGATCGTGCCGCTGCGTTCCAGCCAGGCGCAGATCCTGCTGGAGCAGACCATCGGCCGCGGCCTGCGGCTGATGTGGCGCGATCCGGAATATGCCGACATCAAGCGCGAGAACCGCGAGCGGATCAACCACGGCGAGGAACCGGGTTCGCTGATCGACATCCTGTCGATCGTCGAGCACCCGGCGTTCCAGAGTTTCTACGACGAGCTGATGCGCGAAGGCCTGGTCGGCGAGACCAGTGACGACGAGGGCAGCAGCACCGGCGACCTGATTCCTTCCGAGCTGCGCGAAGGCTACGAGCAGTACGACTTCGCCATCCCGTTCATCCTGCGCGAGATAGATGAGAGCGTCGAACACCTGCCGATCGAGGTCGCCAGCTTGCCGAGCTTCAGTGCGATGACCCGCGCGAAGCTGGCCGAGCTTCTTGGCAAAGGCGACACTTTCACCTCGCAGGACCTGCAGAGCAGCACCTTGTTCGGCGACTACCGCGTCGACGGTGCAGCGATGAACGTCAGCGGCTACAACGAACTGTTGTCGCGGCTGACCCGTCGCGTCAGCCAGGCATTGAACCATCCACTGCCGAAGGGCAACAGGATTTCACCGCACCTGGATCGCCCCTACCTGCAGATGAATACTGCCGCGCTCGCCACAGCGCTGGACGACTACATCCGCGAGCGGCTGTTCGGCGAAGCGTTCGAGCCGTTCGAGGACGAAGGCTGGCGACTGTTGCTGCTGCAGCCGGTGATCGAACACATCGTGCGCATCTTCGGGCTGGCGCTGGTACGCGCCGAGGAGCACACCACCATCGGCAGCACTGAAGTTCGCCACCGCCGACTGTCGGAAGTGACGAAGCTGATGGTGCGCGAAAGCGCCTCGCTGGAAGTGTCCAAGTGCATCTACGAGCGCCTGCCCTACCCCACCCGCAGCGGCGGTCTGGAACGGGCGTTCATCGAGTGGGCGCAGGCCGATGCCGGCGTGGAGGCGTTCTGCAAGATCAGCGAGAACCGGCACGACTTCGTGCGCCTGCGTTACGTCAAGGAAGACGGCATGGCGGCGCTGTACATCCCGGATTTCCTGGTGCGTACCGCCGACGCGATCTATCTGGTCGAGACCAAGGGGCAGGAGCAGGTCAGCCATCCGAACGTGCAGCGCAAGCTGAAGGCGGCGACCACTTGGTGCGAGCGGATCAACGCGCTGGAGCCGGAGCAGCGCGGCGGGCGCGTGTGGCACTACGCGCTGGTCGGCGAGTCGCTGTTCCACGACTGGCGGGAGAAAGGCGCCCGACTGGGCGAATTGCTGGCGTTCTCGCGGGCTCGCGCGGCACCGACGGCGCAGTCGCAGGGCGGCCTGGCACTGGACGACTGAGTTCACCCCCTTGTACACAGCGCGCCCCGTCACGCAGGAGCCCGCCCGCGGGCGATGCTTTCCGAATCCCGAATCCCGGCTTTCAACAGACGAACGTCTGCTCATTCCGGCCAGCAACATCGCCCGCGAGCGGGCTCCTGCCAGTGGGGTCGTGCCGGGTCGTGACTTTGGCGGGGTGACAGGGGGCGGTCAATTCTGCAACCATCGGCCCCTTTCCGGCGCGCTGCGCGTCGACACGGGAACCCTCACATGACCCAAGAACGCGCGATCCGCCGCGATGTCGGCCCGTTCGCCCTGATGCTCACCGGCCTGGGCTCGATCATCGGCTCCGGCTGGCTGTTCGGCGCGTGGCGCGCGGCGCAGATCGCCGGGCCCGGGGCAATCTGGGCGTGGGTGATCGGCGCGGCGGTGATCATGGCGATCGCGCTGACCTACGCCGAACTCGGCTCGATGTTCCCCGAATCCGGCGGCATGGTGCGCTACGGCCACTACTCGCACGGTTCGCTGGTGGGTTTCATCGCGGCGTGGGCGAACTGGATCGCGATCGTCTCGGTGATCTCGGTCGAGGCGGAAGCGTCGGCACAGTACATGTCGTCGTGGAAGTGGCAGTGGGCGAAGGACCTGTACCACCAGGCGCCCGGCGGCCACGGCGAGCTGAGCACCGCGGGGCTGATGATCGCCGCCGCGCTGGTCATCGTGTACTTCTTGTTCAATTTCTGGAGCGTGAAGCTGTTCGCGCGCTCGAACACCGCGATCACCCTGTTCAAGCTGGTGATCCCCGCGCTCACCGCGGTGCTGCTGATGATGAGCGGCTTCCACCCGGAGAATTTCAGCGTCGGCATCCACGGCGAACTGCACAAGACCGACTTCGCCTCGGTGCTCACCGCGGTGGCGATCGCCGGCATCGTGTTCAGCTTCAACGGTTTCCAGAGCCCGGTGAATCTGGCCGGCGAAGCACGCAACCCCGGCCGCAGCATCCCGTTCGCGATCGTCTGCTCGATCGCGCTGGCCACGGTGATCTACGTGCTGCTGCAGGTGTCGTTCATCGGCGCGGTGCCGCGGGAGATGCTGGCCAATGTGGGCTGGCACGGCATCAACTTCAGCTCGCCGTTCGCCGACCTGGCGATCATCCTCGGCCTGCAGTGGCTGGCCACGCTGCTGTTCATCGACGCGGTGATCAGCCCCAGCGGCACCGGCATGACTTATACCGCCACCACCGCGCGCATGCTGTACGGCATGGAGCGCAACGGCACGCTGCCGAAGATCCTCGGCCGCATCCACCCGAAGTGGGGCGTGCCGCGCCCGGCGATGTGGGTGAACCTGGTGGTATCGTTCCTGTTCCTGTTCTTCTTCCGCGGCTGGGGCACGCTGGCGGCGGTGATCTCGGTGGCCACGATCATCTCCTACCTGACCGGCCCGGTCAGCGTGATGACCCTGCGCCGCACCGCGCCGGGGCTGCACCGCCCGCTGCGCCTGGCTGGCCTGCCGCTGCTGGCTGGCATCGCCTTCGTCATGTCCACCGAATTGCTGTATTGGGCCCGCTGGCCACTGACCGGCGAGATCATCCTGCTGATGGTCGTGGCCTTGCCGATCTACTTCTACTATCAGGCGAAGAGCGGCTGGCACGACTTCGGTCGCCAGATGAAGGGCGCCTGGTGGCTGGTCGCCTACCTGCCGACGATCGCCTTCGTCTCCTGGGCCGGCAGCACCACCTTCGGCGGCAAGGGCTACCTGCCCTACGGCTGGGATCTGGTCGTGGTAGCGGCGATCGGCCTGGTGTTCTACCTGTGGGGTGTGCGCTCGGGCTGGCGCACGCCGTCGGTGGAGGCGGCCGAGCTGGAGGCGCACGCCCATCCGGACGCGCCGCTGGTACCGCCGGACGAATGGGCCGCCGAGCGCATCACCGGGCATTGAGCAGCCTGTGCCGATGCCACGGAACGCGCGGCGACGAGCCGCGCGTTTTTGTTTTCAGCGAACGGCAGCCGTGCGCCGCGCATCGCCCAGCGACAGCAGCACCAGCACGATCGCCAGCACCAGATAGGCACCGGCGAACTGCCACACCAGGCCACGCGATGCGGCATCGAGCAGCCACGGCAGGTAGATGCCGCCGGACAGCTCGACCGAATGGATCACCCAGAACAGGCTGAGCGCCCCGCCCAGCAGCAGGATCAGCGCAGCGCGCCGCGGGCGGTGGTCGATCAGGGCCACCACGAAGCTGGCCCAGACCATCGCGGTGATGATGAAGCCGTTGCCCAGCACGGTGATCACCGCCAGCTCGGAGATGCCGTGCGCGCCGTCGCTGAACAGCCGTGCGAAATGCTCGGGCGAGACGTAGGCCGGGTCGCTGAGCTTGATCGTCAGCATCCGCGCGATCGCCGGAAAGAAACTGAACACCACCGCGGCCGCGTAGCGCACCGGCGTCGCCTCGAACGCCTGCACGGTGATGCCGATCGCCACGAACACCAGGATCGGCGCCAGCACCGGCAGCGGCAGCAGCTCGACCAGGTTCGACAGATAGCCGAACACGCCACCCAGCCCGACCACGATGCCGGTGAGCAGGGTGTAGCCGCTGCGCGCGCCCATCGCCTTGTACGACGGCTGGCCGATGTACGGCGTGGTCTGCGCCACGCCGCCGCAGAAGCCGGCCGCCAGCGTGGCCAGTGCCTCCACCAGCAGGATGTCGCGGGTGGCATAGTCGTCGCCGGCGGCGCGTGCGCTCTCGGTGACGTTGATGCCGCCGACCACCATCAACAGGCCGAACGGCAGGATCAGCGGCAGGTACGGCACGACGTACGCCAGCCCGTCCACCCACTGCAGCGTCGGCCACGGCAGCGCGAAACGCCACTGCCACGCCGCCGGCGGGTGGTAGCCCGCGCCCAGCCAGCCCGACGGACCAAGCCCGTAGTACAGCAGCGCACCGACCACGAACGCCACCAGCACACCGGGCAGACCGAACGGCATCCGCGCGTGCGCGACCAGCGCGTACAGCACCACGCCGAGCCCGGCGAACCCCACCACCGGCAGCTTCAAGATTTCCACCAGCGGCAGGAAGCCCATCAGCACCAACGCGATGCCGGCGATCGAACCGAGCAGGCCGGCGCGCGGCACGTGCCGCTGCACCATCGCGCCAAAGAACGAAAGCACGAACTTCAGCACGCCCATCACCACCAGCGAGGCCATGCCCAGCTGCCAGGTGGCGATCGCTGCGGCATGTTCGTCCATGCCGCCCTGCCTGAAGCCGAGGAAGGCCGGGCCGAGCACCAGCAGCGCCATGCCGATGCTGGTTGGCGCATCCAGCCCCAGCGGCATCGCGGTGACGTCGTCGCGGCCGCTGCGCCGCGCCAGCCGGCGCGCCATCGCGGTATAGGCGAGGTTGCCCAGCAGCACGCCGAGCGCGGTGCCGGGAAACATGCGCAGGAACACGATGTCGGCCGGGAAACCGAACAGGCCGATCAGCGCCGCGGCGAGGAAGCCCATGATGGACAGGTTGTCCACCAGCAGGCCGAGAAAGCCGTTGAGGTCGCCGGGGGCGAACCAGCGGTTGGCGGGAGTGCTCATGCGCAGGACCCGCCAGTGCCGATCGCGCAGCCGCCGTGCGGGCATGCCGGCGGCGCCGGCGAACGGGAATTCATCGAGTCATCTCTCCAGCATGGGGATATCCGGACATTGGCGGCAACCGCGCGGCGACGCAATACGGGATGGTGGCGAATACCCGCGCATGGCATTGTCGAAATCGCGGCGCCCGATTCGTCGTTCCCGCAGACACCTCTCCTGCCACGCAAGGAAACCGTCCATGATCCGCACCGCCCTTCACGCCCTCGGCCTGCTCGCCCTGCTGTCGCTGGCCACCACCAACGCCACCGAGGTGAAGTACCAGCTGGACCCCGACCACACCTACCCCAGCTTCGAGGCCGACCACCTCGGCGGCCTGTCGGTATGGCGCGGCAAGTTCAACCACAGCAGCGGCACGGTAACACTGGACAAGGCGACCGGCAGCGGCACGGTAAACGTCGTGGTGGACATGAAGAGCGCCGACTTCGGCCAGGACCAGCTCAACCAGAAGGCGCAGGGCGAGGAGCTGTTCGACACGGCGAAGTATCCGCAGGCCATCTATGCGGGCCGCCTCGCCGGCTTCGTCGACGGCAAGCCGACCCGCGTGGACGGCACGCTCACCCTGCACGGCACGACCCGCCCGCTGACGCTGAAGATCGACAGCTTCAAGTGCATGCCGCACCCGCTGCTGAAGCGCGAACTGTGCGGCGCCGACGCGCTGGCCACCTTCCAGCGCGACGCCTTCGGCATGGACGCCGGCAAGGCCTACGGCTTCAACATGGCGGTAACGCTGCGCATCCAGGTCGAGGCGATCGCCGTGCCCACCACCTGAGTCGCCTCGGGCCGGCGCCACGTACCGAGCGCTTTTTCATTTCGGATGACTGCCCCCACGGTGCAAGTTGTACAGTGGATTCCTGGATCGTGGCCTTCACGTTGTTCAACCGAGGGGCGTCAAATGAATCCGCAGAAGCCGGTGGGTACGCGAGTCAAGATTTCGAAGAACGGTCCCTATCTCGTCTCCGGGGCACTGCCTCTGCACAAGGAGACCATCGGCACCAACGAAGAGGGCGAGTCGACCAGCTGGGACAAGGGCCGGCAGTACCCCGCGCAGGAGCAATATGCGTTGTGCCGCTGCGGCCACAGCGCGAGCAAACCATTCTGCGATGGTACGCACGCCAGGATCGGATTCGACGGCAGCGAAACAGCGAGCCGCGAGCCCTATCTCGATCAGGCCGAAGTCATCCGCGGCCCGACCATGTCGCTCACCGACGTCGAGGGTCTGTGCGCGTTCGCGCGCTTCTGCGACCCGCATGGCAAGGTATGGAACCTCGTCGGCGAATCCGATGAGCCCGCGGCCGGCAAGCACTTCGTCAGCCAGACCTGCGCCTGTCCGTCCGGGCGACTGGTGGCCTGGGACAATGAAACCGGCAAGCCAATCGAACCCGCGTTCGAGCCATCCATCGCCCAGATCGAGGATCCTGCCCAGCACTGCTCCGGCCCGATCTGGTTGCGTGGCGGCGTGCAACTGATCGGCGCTGACGGCTTCACCTACGAAATACGCAACCGGATGACCTTGTGCCGCTGCGGCGCGTCGCGGAACAAGCCATTCTGCGACGGCTCGCATGCGTCGATCGGGTTCAGCGACAGCGAATGAGCCGTCGGCCCGGGCAGGTTCAGCCCAGCGCCAGCACATCCCCCAGCAACGCCTGCGCGGTCACCTCCGGCCCCGCACCCGGCCCCTGGATCACCAGCGGCTGGGCGTGGTAGCGGGTGGTGGTGAGCGCGAACTGGTTGTCGGTGCCGTACAGCCGCGCGGCGGGGTGGGTGAGCGGCACCTCGGCCAGGCCGACGCGGGCATGCCCGCGCTGGTTGAGCCGGGCCAGGAAGCGCAGCACGCAGTCGCGCGATTTCGCCTCGGCATGGCGCGCCGCCAGCGGTACGTCGAGTTCGTCCAGCCGCGCCAGGAACGCCTCGGTATCCAGTTCGCGCAGCGACTCCGGCACCAGGCCTTCCACCTGCACCTCGTCGGTGCCCAGCGCGAAGCCGGCGTTGCGGGCGATGATCAGCAGCTTGCGCGCCACGTCCTCGCCGGACAGGTCCGAGCGCGGATCGGGTTCGGTGTAGCCGAGCTGGCGCGCCTCGCGCAGCAGCTCGGAGAACGGACGGCTGCCGTCGTACTGGTTGAACAGCCACGACAGCGAACCGGAGAACACGCCTTCCAGGGTGAGCAGGCCGTCGCCGCAAGTGCGCAGCCGGCGCAGCGTGGACAGCACCGGCAGACCGGCGCCCACCGTGGCCGAGTCGCCGTAGCGCCCGCCTTTCGCCAGCGCTGCCTGCAGCGCGCGCCAGCCGGACAGTTCGCCGCCGGCCAGCGCCTTGTTCGCGGTGACCACGTGGTAGCCGTGCGCCAGCCACTCGGCGTGGCGCGCGGCCAGCGCCGTGCTGGCGGTGGCGTCGATGATCACCTTCACCGCCGCGTCGCTGGCATCCAGCGCGGCGAGCAGGCCGGCATTGTCGCGCGGGGTGCCGTGCTGGTTCAGCTGCTCGCGCAGGTTGCGCCGGGCCAGGCTGACCGGATCGGTCTGCTGCCGTCGCGAATTCGCCGCACCGACCAGCCGTAGCGAACCCGCGGCGGTGGTGTTGAGCAGCTTCAGCAAGGCGCCGCCGACCACGCCGGTGCCGAGCAGCACGACCGCGATGGTGGAGGATGCCTCGTTCGCGACGCCTGCCGCGCGCTCGGCCAGCACCGCGCTCATGCAAGCACCCGGCGTTTGGACGTCCCTGCCGCCGCGGCACGGAGCAGCGCCGCGTCGAGATCGCGCAGCAGGTCGTCGCCGTCCTCGATACCCACCGACAGCCGCAGCAGGCTGTCGGCGATGCCGGCGGTGCGGCGCGCCTCCGGCGCCATCGATGCATGGGTCATGCTGGCCGGGTGCGCGATCAGGCTTTCCACGCCGCCCAGCGACTCGGCCAGCGAGAAATACTGCAAGCCGTCGACGAAGGCCTCGATCTGAGCCACGTCGCCGTCCAGCTCGAAGCTCAGCATCGCGCCGAAACCCTGCTGCTGGCGCGCCGCCAGCGCATGGCCGGGGTGGCTGGTCAGGCCGGGGTACCAGACCTTGCGCACGGCGGCGTGCGCGTCCAGCCGCTCGGCGATGCGCGCAGCGCTTTCCTGGTGCTGGCGCAGCCGCACGCCGAGCGTGCGCAGGCCACGCAGGGTCAGGTAGCTGTCGAACGGCGCGCCAGTGAGGCCGTTGCAGTTGGCCCACCACTTCAGCTGCTCGGCCAGCGCCGCGTCACGCGCCACCGCCGCGCCGCCGACCACGTCGCTGTGGCCGTTGATGTACTTGGTGGTGGAGTGCACCACCACGTCGGCGCCGAGCAGCAGCGGCTGCTGCAGCGCCGGCGACAGGAAGGTGTTGTCGACCACCAGCAGGGCGCCCACCGCGTGCGCGGCCTGCGCCACGTGACGGATGTCGGTGATGCGCAGCAGCGGGTTCGACGGTGTCTCCACCCACACCAGCGCGGGCTTCTTCGCCAACCCCGCGACCAGCGCTGCCGGGTCGGTGAGGTCGGCGAACTCAACCTGGAAGCGGCCCTTCTTCGCCCATGCATCGAGCAGCCGCCAGGTGCCGCCGTAGCAGTCATGCGCCGCCAGCACCCGTGCGCCGGCCGGTACCAGTTCCAGTGCCAACGCCACCGCCGACATGCCGCTGGAGGTCACCACCGCGCCGGCGCCCTGCTCCAGGTCCGCCAACGCCTCGCCGAGCAGGTCGCGGGTGGGATTGCCACTGCGCGAGTAGTCGTACGCGCGCTTGCGGCCGAAGCCGGCGAAGCTGTAGTTGGTCGACAGGTGCAGCGCGGGCACCACGGCGCCGTGCTGGGTGTCGCTTTCGATGCCGGCGCGCACGGCGCGGGTACAGGGGGCGGGCTCGGTCATCGGGGCAATCTCCGGTTCTGGTTGTACGGGGATGGGGGATCAGGCCAGCGCTTCGCGCAGCAGCGGCGCGAGCTGTTCGGGTTCTTTCAGGAAGGCATCGTGGCCGTACGGCGACTCGACCACTTCCAGCGTGGCCGGCCCATGCAGGCGGCGCTGCAGTTCGCACAGGTCGGCCAGCGGCACCAGCCGGTCGGAGGGGAAGCCGATCAGCGTGGCCGGCACGGGAATCTGCTCGGGCTGCACGTCGTGCAGGTCGATCGACTCGGACAGCGCGAGGAAGCGGTCCGCATCGAAGCGCTCGACGAAGCGGCGACCCTGGTGCGCCAGGTAATCCTCGACCGGGAAGTGGAAGCGCTCCTCGCGCCACTCCGGCCCACCGGCGAAACGTCGGCCGAACTCGGCGCTGCCGCGGTAGGTGGTGATCGCCAGCTGGCGCGCCAGCGCCAGCGCCTCGTCGGCCTGGCCGCTGGCCTGGCCCAGCCGCACGATGCCGCGCTGCACGCTGCGCTGCGCGGTGCTGAGCGGATGCGGCCGGTGTGCGCCAGCCAGCAGCAGCAGGCGGTCCACGCTGCGCGGGTGCCGCGCGGCAAACGCCAGTGCCACCATCGCGCCATAGGAGGAACCGATGAAGGCATGCGCCTGCGCGATGCCCAGCTCGCCGAGCAGCGCGGCCAGCGCGTCGGCCTGATCCTCGCTGGAGACCGAACCGGCGCCGAGCCGGTCCGGGCTGAGCCAGTCGATGGAGAGGACGCGCCAGCGCTCCAGGTCGATCGCCGCGCCGCGGCCGACCAGCGCCTGCCACCAGCCCGGCGCCGCATCGCCGTCCAGCGCGGTGACGTCACGGTCGGCCGAGATACCGCCCTGCACGATCACGGTGGGCGCACCCGGCGCACCGCACCACAGGTAGTCCACCTCCACCTCGCGCGGACCGCTGCCGTACTTCGGGCTGAACCGCAGCCGGCGCGTGCTGCGCTGGGCGGCCAGCCGTGCGCGCGGTTCGGCAAGAACGGCGCAGGCGGCCTGGCTGGCTTCGGTACGGCGGGCTTCGCTCTGGAACGTCATGGAACTCTCTCCGGTCGGCATCGCCCTGCGAAGTACCGGAAAGGTCGCCAGCCCCGGTTTCGGCGGCAGACTGCCGCGAGCCGGATGGCGCCCATCTTCCGGTGGGTGCCAAGGCACCTCCGCAGGAGTTGGCACCGTGGCGGAAACGCTCCGCAGGTTGCCCCGGCTTCAAAGGGCCTGTCCCTCAGCCGGTCTCGATGAGTGGAACGGATAGTGATGGCTTCACGTATCCGTGTCAATAGACGTCTAAACGTCTAGGCGTATATATGTTCATTCGATCGTGTCATCCGTCGCGTCGCCCATGATGCCCAGTAAAATCCCTTTGGGATGCGGCAGGAAAGGCGCAGAATCGACACTCCCTTGCCAAACCTTCATCCATGAGCATCCAGCCCGACCTCTCCGCCGCCATCGGCCACACGCCGCTGCTGCGCCTGCGCCACGCTTCCGCCCTGACCGGCTGCGAGATCCTGGGCAAGGCCGAGTTCCTCAACCCCGGCGGCTCGATCAAGGACCGCACCGCGCTGGGCCTGCTGCTGGACGCCGAGCGGCGCGGGCAGATCCGCCCCGGCGGCCGCATCGTCGAGGGCACCGCCGGCAACACCGGGATCGGCCTGGCCCTGCTTGGCGCCAGCCGCGGCTACCGCACCACGATCTTCATGCCGGACACGCAGAGCCGCGAGAAGATCGACGCGCTGCGCATCGCTGGCGCCGAGGTGCGGCTGGTGCCCGCGGTGCCGTACAAGGACCCGCATCACTACGCGCACCAGGCGCGCGCCCATGCCGCGGCCGCGAACGCGGCCGAGCCGGGCAGCGCGTGGTTCGCCAACCAGTTCGACAACACCGCCAACCGCGACTGGCACGAGGCCAGCACCGGGCCGGAGATATGGGGCGATGCCGGCGGCCGTGTCGACGGCTTCGTCTGCGCCGCCGGCACCGGCGGCACCCTGGCAGGCGTCGGCCGTGCGCTGAAGGCACGCCACCCCGGCGTGCGCATCGCGCTGGCCGACCCGGCCGGCTCGGCGCTGGCCAGCTACGTCAACACCGGCGAGCTCGTCGCCAGCGGCAACTCGATCAGCGAGGGCATCGGCTCCAGCCGGGTCACCGCGAACTTCGACGGCGCGCCGATCGATCTGGCCTGGTCGATCCCCGACGATGAGTCGGTGCCGCTGCTGCACCGCCTGCTGGCAGAGGAAGGCTGGTGCACCGGCGGCTCCAGCGGCGTCAACCTGGCCGGCGCGATCCGCCTCGCCCGCGAGCTCGGCCCGGGCCACACCATCGTCACCGTGCTCGCCGACGCCGGCACGCGCTACCAGGCCAAGCTGTTCAACCCGGCGTTCCTGCGCGAAAAAGGCATCCCCGTACCGGACTGGCTGGCACGGGCGTTTCCGGGCTGAGCATCCCGCGCAGCCATCGCCGCTTCATGCCGGCCCTGCTAACGTAAACCCATGACTCCCCTCCCCGACACGTCCGCGCTGCACGACCGGCTGCAGCGCGACGGCTTTGCCTTCGTCACCGCCGACATCATGCGCACGCTGCTGGAAGCCTCCACGCTGGACGACTGGCCCGCCTTCGTCGCCAGCTGGAACGACCTGGCGCCGGACACCTACCTCGCGGCCAGCGGCCGCCACCGGCGGCGCCGGCATGCCACGTTCGCCGCCGATGCCGATGGTGGCATCCGCCGCGAGGCGCACCAGCCGCACTACCAGAGCCTCAAGTACAACCCGCTGCAAGGCGACATCCAGCGCTGGTTCGAGCCGGTGCTGCCGGCGATCGCCGACGGCGCCAGCCTGCGCCGCATCCTCGGCTTCTGCCGTGACTGCTTCGGCGCGCTGGCCCCGGCTGTCAGCCGCTGGCACGTCGAGGTGCACCAGTTCCGCATCGAGGCGCGCGCGGACGAGGCCGGTGAACCTACACCCGAAGGCGTGCACCGCGATGGCGTCGACTATGTGCTGGTGCTGTTGATCGACCGCGAGAACATCGAAAGCGGCACCACCACCATCCACGCCCGTGACGGCGCCGTGCTGGGCAGTTTCACGCTCACGCATGCGCTGGATGCGGCGCTGGTCGACGACGCCCGCGTGCTGCACGGCGTCACCGCGGTGACGCCGCTCGATCCGGCCCGACCCGCGCATCGCGACGTGCTGGTGGTGACGTTCAAGGCCGTGACCAGCGCGACGTGAGACGCGCTGGCGCAAGGCAGTTCCCGCCTGGCACGAATCTCAGCCGGGCAGCGCCAGCCACGCGTCGAGCCGCGCGTCGTCCTCTTCGCTGATCGCGATGATGCGATAGCCCGCCCAGACCAGGTCCGCCGCACCCGGCGACTCGTGCCACTGTTCCTGGATGCCTGCCTCGATGTATTGCGGCACGGCGCCGTCGCCGGACAGCGGCAGGCGCACCTGGTGGATCGCCTCGCTTTGCGGCGCCGCCGGGCAGATCAACAGCATGCCGGTACCGGACAGGTTGCCGATCTGACCCATCGGCTCGCCGGTGATGACGTCCATCACCGTCGCCGCGAAGGCGACCGGTTTGCGCCGGGTTCGACGCTGGTCGCGATCGTGTTGATGCGGAGGGTGGCCAGCCTGGTTCATGCGTCACCTCCCTGGCGGGGCGAATGGGATTGCCGGCCCAGCTCCCGGGTAACCGCGCGCCAGGCGTGATCGAGTACGTCCTCGTGCTCCGAGGCGATCTCGCGCACACGGGCGCTGGCGATCTCGCGCGCCAGTTGCAGCTCGCCCAGCTCCTCCGCCCGCTGGCCACTACGCGTGACAAACAGGCTGTGCCCGGTCAACGACGAATACCAGACCAGCCGCCGCCGGGTCGCGCGTCCGCCGGCCGGATCGGCGAACTCGAACCATGCCCCGGGCGGCAGTGCGCGAAGATGTCGATGCACGCGCAACACATCGGGGCCAGGCGCACTCGCAGCCAGGTCGGGCGCATGCACGGCGGGCGCGACGCCCGCGTCTCGCGGGTGATCGTCCGGCCGCTCACGGCTCCCGAGTCGCGCGGCGAACTGGTCGGCGCCGGCGGGCTTGTCGGACGGCCCCTCCCGGCTCGCTTCCGTCATCCGCCGGGCCAGCGTCGCCAGCTCCTCGTCCGGCATGCCGATCTGCCGCAGGCCGGCTTCCACTTCGAGCTGCAATTTGTGGCGATCGCCCACCGGCAAGGCGCCGAGCAACTGGTCGGTGACCGCCAGTCGCGTTCCGAAGACCTGGCTCTGTTCGCCATGACGCAGCAGGGTCAGCGCCAGCACATCCGACCACGCCTGATCGAGCTGACCGCGCACCCGCGATGCCCTGGCGAGGCGAGGGGACAGCAACTCGCCCACCCGGTGGCGCGCCTGCTCCAGGCGCTCGAGCCCCTGCATCGCATCCACCTGGCGGCGCTCCGCCAGTTGGGTCTTGTGCTGCAGGTAGGCGAGGTATTGCTCGATGTCGTCCAGCAGCGAGACGTAAAGCGCCACGCTGGGCGCTTCATGACCGGCACGTTCGATCAGCTGGCCCAGCTGCATGCGCAAGCCGCGATCGGACAAGCCGCCGGCGTCATCGAGCCAGTCGCGGGCGATTTCGGCGATCCGGCCAAGCACCTTGCGCGCGGGATGGTCATGCTGCTCGGAGAACCCGCGATCGATCAGCGCCATGCGCAACATGGGCAGCTGCAGGTCACGGATCAGGGTCTGCGCGTCGCTGGCGGGCGGCAACTGCCGGGCGATCTGGCCGAACAGGCGCACGATGAGTTCCACCGTGTCGTCCTGCTCGCTGGACAGGCTGGCGCGCGTGGCGTGGCCCGGGCGCCCGACGCTGAGCTGGATGAGCAGCTCTTCGCGCAGGCGCGAAGGACGGTTCAGATCGATGCGAGTCTCCTCGTCCGCATCCCGCAGGTGCGCCTGCAAGGCGGCGAGCGCGGCTTGCAGCTCCTCGTCAGTGACCGCGTTGTTGTCCCGCCCGCCGAAGGCACCACCCATGCGCGGCGGCACGGGCGCTGCACGCGGCGACGGCGGCGCGACGGCCTGCGTGGCGACCGCCGGCACGGCCGGCCTGGCTGGCGCCTCCTGCCTGGCCGGATCGCGGCGTGGCGCGGTGCGCGGCAACGCAAACGGGCGCAGCTGCGGCAGGATGCCATCGGCGCAGAAGTGGGCATTGACCAGCTCGTACAGCGGCGCCAGCCCCTGGATCAGGCTGCCCTCCAGGCTCTGCAGCAGCAGCAACTCATGCACGCTGGGCAGACCCAGCGTGCGACTGGCCTCGCGAAAGGCGCCGGCCATGGCCTGCGGCCCGATCGGCAGCGCTTCGCTCTCCAGTGGCGACGCCCCGATCAGCACGGCAAACCGATAACCCAGCTCGATGAGTTGCGGACCGCCGCGTGCCTCGCTGCGTGCGACCAGCTGATCGAGCGCGGCAGCCAGTTCGTGCTCAAGCGGGTCGAGCAGGCTCAGCGTTTGCGGGGCGGCCGCCGCGGTCCTGGCGATGGGCATGCCGAGGCGGTCGAATGCCCGATCGACACTGGCGATGAAGCGCTGATCGAACACCTTGCGCTCGTCGCGCAACCGCAGCCGGGTAGCCAGATACCGCTCCTGTTCGAGATGGCTGGCCGTGAGCTGGGACTGCCGGTGCAGGTTCATGTCGAAATGGTCGAGGCTGCGCCCCAGCGGCTCATGCAGCCAGTTGGCGCAGAGCGTACGCAGCTCGCCAAGCAGGCGGCGCGTGCGTGCCGGCCAGCGTGCGTCCGGATGGCGCACCGGATCGGCATCGCCTCCCGTGCGCGGACCTGTCTGTTCATCAGTCATGACAACCTCCAGACCCGGACGGCATTCCATCGCCACCGGGCCGATCAAGCCGGTATCGGTCAAAAGCGGCAGACATTCAGCCCACGCCCGCCGTCAAGATTCTGGAAATCCGCCCGCACCGTCATGTCATGTCCCAAACGCATCCGGCGGCACCGGAAGGGCGCCTGGCCGACCCAGCAGATAGCCCTGGCCGAGCTCGCAGCCCATGTCCAGCAGCATCCGGCGCTGGGCCTGGGTCTCGATGCCTTCGGCGACCACCTGGATGTTCAGCGCGCGCGCCAGCGCCAGGATCGCCTCCACCATGACACCGCTGGTGTTGCTCGTGTGGCCGACTTCGTCCAGTTTCTGCACAAAGACCTGATCGATCTTCAACATGCGCAACGGCAGCGAGTGCAGGTAGCTGAGCGACGAATAACCCGTACCGAAATCATCGAGCGCGGCGCCTACGCCGGCCACGCGCAATCGTTCGAGCGTGGCGTGCACGCGTTCGGCATCGTCCAGCAGCGCGCCTTCGGTGACTTCGATGATCAGGCGCGAATTCGGCAGGCCGGTGGACTGGAGCAACTGGAGCAGGCGCGTGTCGAAATCGACATAGCGCAGGTGCCTCGCCGAGACGTTGAGCGTCATGAACGTGTCGTCGCGGCCATGAAGCATGAGCTGGCGGCAGCTGAGTTCGAACATGCGCCAGTCGATCGCTTCGATCAGCCCGCTGTCCTCGGCGATCCTGATGAAATCCCCGGGCCCGAGCAGGCCGCGCGCCGGATGGTTCCAGCGCAGCAGTGCCTCATGGCCAACCACCCGACCGTCCCCGAGTCTGCAGATCGGCTGGAAATACGGTTCGAACTCGTCGTTCTGCAACGCATGGCGCAGTTCGGCCTCCAGCGTCAGCACGTCGACCATGTTCTTTGCCAGCGCCTCGTCGAACATCTCGAAACGCTTGCGGCCACTCTGCTTTGCCCGATACAGCGCGATGTCGGCATCGCGCAGCAGGTCATCGGCGCTGTCGTAGCGACAGTGCTTGTCGGCAACGGCGATGCCGATGCTGGCCGAGGGCTCCAGCTCCTTGCCTACCAGCTGCAGCGGCTCGCTCAGGCATTTCAATATGCGTTGCGCCACCATCACGGCCATGGCGGGGGTTTCCACGCCCTCCAGCAGGATCGCAAATTCGTCGCCCGAGAGCCGCGCCACCACGTCGGGCTCACGCACGCAATGCATCAGCCGCCCGGCGATTTCCTTGAGGAACGCGTCCCCGGCCAGATGGCCGAGGCTGTCGTTGATCACCTTGAAGCGATCGACGTCCAGATACAGCAGCGCACAACGCCGTGCCGGTTCGCGTCGCAGCAGCGCCAGCACCCGATCGAGTCGATCACGCAGGTAGCCGCGGTTCGGCAGCCCGGTCAATGAATCGTGCATCACCTGATGCTTCAGCTGCAGCTGGATCTGCTCGCGCTGGCGAATCTGCTGCAGCAACTCGTGCGTGCGCTCTTCCACCCGCTGTTCGAGCTGCGCATTGGCCTGGTGCAGCGAAGCGGTGGAACGGCGGCGGTAGATGCTGTTGGCGATCTGCAGCGCGGCGAAGCTGAGCAATTCCTGATCCGCGGCGTCGTAGGCGTTCTCCTCCGCGTAGTTCTGCACGGCCACGAGTCCGATCACCTCGTCGGCGACCACCAGCGGCACGCCCAGCCAGCATTCTGCGGGGGCACCGATGTTGTGCCGCATGACTTCGCCTTCCTGCAGCAGCATCTCGACATCGGCCAGTCGCCCCAGGAACGGACGGGCACGCCGGAGAACGTATTCGCTCAGACCGTGCCCGAGCGGCCGAACCAGCGTGCGGCGCACTCCCTCGTCCACGTAGTAGGGAAATTCGAGCATCTCGTGATCGTCGGAAATCAGCGCGATGAAGAAATTCTCCGCATTGAGCAGGGCACCGACCACCGCATGGGTTCGTGCGTAGAACTCGTTCTCGTCGATGTCCGCGGTCGCCAGCTGCGCCAGCTGGAACAGGGCACCCTGCAGTTGCTCGGCACGCTGGCGCTCCAGCACCTCCAGCTGCAGGCCATGATTGGCCTCGGCCAGCTCGAGTGTTCTGGTCTGTACGCGCAGCTCCAGGTCGTTCTTGCTCTGCTTGCGTTCGAGCGCGGTAAGGATGTGGCTGCCGACGAACTCCAGCAGCGCCCGGTCTTCAAGCGTGTATATGGTGCCCTCGCGATAGCTCTGCACCACCAGTGCACCATGCACCTGGCCATTGCGCAGCATGGGCACGCCGAGCCAGTCGGCACTTTCGGGGCCAGCCTTGATGACCGGCCCGTTCACCTGTTCGTCAAGCTGCTCCTGACTGCCCATCAACGGCTTTCCGCCGGTCAGCAGATGCCAGGTCAGGGTATGGCGCCGGCCTTCCAGCGGCACGTCGCGGGTGGTGTCGAGCCCTTCCTTGTCCTCGACGTCGGCGTAGTAGAGGAAGCGCATCGTGCCGCGCTCCTCGTCGTAACGGACGATCAGGAAGTTCTCGCCATACATCAACGTGCTGACGATTTCGTGGATGCCGCGCAGGAGTTCGGGCATGTCCAGGTCCGAACCGGCCAGATCGGAAATCGCGAACAGCGCCCGCTGCAGCTTTTCCGAACGCTCCAGCTGCTTGTGCGAACCTTGCACGCCGGTCAGCTTCAACGTCTGTTGCAACCGCTGGCTGGCCATGTCGAAATGCCGATCGAGCGCGATGGGCAGGCTGGTCGCCAACTGTCCGCGAGCGAAATGAAGCAGCAACACCGCGCGGTCGTCCGGCACCAGCCGCCATGCCAGACGACGGCCATCGGCATCGAGGGCAAAGCCATTGCCGACAAGCGCCGCCTGTGACCAGGCAGCCTCATCAGGGGTCACGCTGGCTCCGCAGGGATGCGCGTCGATCTCGCCACCCCACAACACGCTCGCTCTCTCGCAGTCGGGGAAGGCGCACGCCAGCTCAACGATCACCTCTGCGACCTCGACGGGCGTCGTCGCGACGATCAAGCGACGCAGCCATGCCCGCTCCTCCGCCACCGTGAGCGGCATCGGACCGGGGATGCGCGATTGCACGTTGATGTTTGTTGTGGACATACCCGCAGCATGCAATGCCTGTTCCAGACAAGCTGAACGACGACGGCCGCGGCGGCTACTGTGATGTCCATCACATATATCGGCGGCTTGCGTTCATACAAAGCCCGTCGCCGGGCAGAACGAGGGCCGGTGATGCGCAGGGGCCGTTGCCGCGAGAGTGATCCAGCCGTCCGGGTTCGTGAACCGTTCAGCGCACCGGTCAACGCGGGAAAGTCCGGCGCGCGGCCGTGGTCACAAACTGCCTGAAACCGGCATGGTCGAGACAGCCATTCCGTGCGGCCACGGCGTGCACCATCCGGCGCGGATCGCTCGCCCGGCACTACTTGATGGAACGATACATACCGGCGTTTGCGATGGACCGGAACGGCTGCGACACTTCACGGCACGACGCCGGCGCAACAGGCGCCTCCCGCCGCCACCGGAACCCGTGCCATGTCCATCGCCGGAAATGTCGTGATCGCCCTGGTCGCCCTGCTGCATCTGTGGTTCCTGATCCTTGAAATGTTCCTGTGGACGAGGCCCTCCGGCCGCCGCGCGTTCGGCACCACCGCCGAGTTCGCCGAACAATCGAAGGCACTCGCTGCCAATCAGGGGCTTTACAACGGTTTTCTGGCGGCCGGCCTTGCGTGGGGCCTCTGGCTCGGCGCCGACGGTTTGGGCGTCAAGGTGTTCTTCCTCGCTTGCGTGCTTATCGCCGGCATTTTCGGCGGATTGACCGCGAGCCGGAAAATCCTGTGGATACAGGCGTTGCCGGCCGTGATCGGGCTGGTACTCGTTCACCTGGCTTGAGACCGGCATCCATGGCGCCTCCTTCTCGCGAAGCGGTCGGGCCACGCTTCGATCCCACGCTCATGCAGCAGGCCCGCGAGAAAACCTGGGCGGCGCTGCACGGCATCCGCGCGCGCATGCGGCCGGGGATCAGCGAGGACGAAGCGAAAATAGAGGCCGCCGAAGTCTTCCGCGAGCTGGGTTTCGAGCGGTTGTGGCATCCGGCGCTGATCCGCATCGGCGCCAACACGGTAAAAACCTATCGGCAGCGCTCCGACCCCGGTGTGCGGCTGGGCGAGAACGACAGTTACTTCATCGACCTCGGGCTCGTGTTCGACGGCCATGAGGGCGACGTGGGCGACACCTTCGTGGTCGGCCATGCACCGCAGCGGCAGGCCTGCGCGGAGGCGGCGCGCGCGCTGTTCGGCGAAGTGGCCGAGGCGTGGCGGGCACAGGGGCTGAGCGGCCAGGCGCTGTATGCGTTTGCCGGCGAACGCGCCGCGGCGATGGGCTGGCGGTTCAATCACGCGATCAGGGGGCACCGGGTCAGCGACTTCCCGCACACGATCCACAAGGGCGGCGACCTCGGTGATCTGGAAGCGTCGCCTTCGAGCGGATTGTGGATACTGGAAATCCAGATCGCGCATCCGACGGAACCGTTCGGTGCGTTCCATGAGGATCTGCTGTCCATGTGAGTCCTCCTCGTGCCTGGCGACCTTGCATGAAGGCAGCACCCAGAAGGACTACCCTGATCGGCACCCGGTATGGCGTCGGCGTCGCGGTCGCGAAGTCATTTCCGCATTGAAAAAGTCTGCAACAGGCAGCATTTTGGCTGTCACTTGGCTGTGTTCGTGCAGCCCCATTCCGGAGTCCCGCCCGTGGCCCGCAAGAAACCCCTGACCCTCTACCGCAACATCGGCATCATCGCGCACATCGACGCGGGCAAGACCACGACCACCGAGCGCATCCTCTACTACACCGGGCGCAAGCACCAGATCGTCGACGTGCACGACACCAAGGACGGCAAGGGCTCCACCACCACCGACTACATGGAGCAGGAGCGCAAGCGCGGCATCACCATCCAGTCGGCGGCGGTGACCGCGGAGTGGAAGGGACACCAGATCAACGTGATCGACACGCCAGGACACGTCGACTTCACCATCGAGGTGAACCGCTCGCTGCGCGTGCTGGACGGCGCCGTGGTGGTGTTCGACGGCGTCGCCGGCGTGGAACCGCAGACCGAGACCAACTGGCGCCTGGCCGACCAGTACAAGGTGCCGCGCCTCTGCTACGTCAACAAGATGGACCGCATCGGCGCGAATTTCGCGCACTGCGTGAGAGGCATCCGCGAGCGCCTCGGCGCCAATGCGCTGCTGTGCCAGGTGCCGCTGGGCAGCAGCGACGAGTTCGTCGGCATGGCCGACCTGGTCGCCGGCGTGGGCTACCTGTGGGCCTCCGACGACAAGGACAGCGTGTGGGAAACCGTGCCGCTGGAGCAGCTGAAGGATCGCTTGGCGTTCGGCGCCAGTGCCGACAACGCATGGATCGCCGACCTGCCGAAGCTGCGCCAGGACCTGCTGGAAACCGCACTGGCGCTGGATGACGACGCCTTCGAGCGCCTGCTGAACACCGGCGAGTTCGATCCGGCGGTGCTCAAGCAGTGCATCCGCAAGGCGACCGTCACCGGCGCGCTGGTGCCGGTGCTGTGCGGCTCGTCGTACAAGAACAAGGGCGTGCAGCAGCTGCTGGACGCGGTGGTCGATTATCTTCCCTACCCGGGCGAGAACGGCGGCATCGCGCTGGTCGACGAGGACGGCCACGTCATCGGCGAGCAGGCCGTCACCGACGATGCGCCGGCGCGCGCGCTGGCGTTCAAGGTGATCAACGACCAGTTCGGCACGCTCACCTTCTGCCGCATCTATTCCGGCGTGATCAGGAAGGGCGACACCCTGCTCAACGTCACCCGCGGCAGGAAGGAACGCGTGGGCCGCATCGTCGAGGTGCAGGCCGACGACACCCGGGAAATCGACGAGGTGCGCGCCGGCGACATCTGTGCCTTCGTCTCGATGAAAGACACCGAGACCGGCGATTCGCTGGCCGACCCGGCGCATCCGGCGTTGCTCGAGCGCATGCGCTTCCCCGACCCGGTAATCAGCGTGTCGGTGGAACCGAAGAACCGCAACGACGTCGACAAGCTGTCCAGCGCGCTCTACAAGATGGTCAAGGCCGATCCGTCGCTGAAGCTCGAGGTGGACCAGGAAACCGGCCAGACCGTGCTCAAGGGCATGGGCGAGCTGCACCTGGAGGTGACCATCGACCGCATGCGCACCGAGCTGGGCGTGGAGGCGAACATGGGCAAGCCCCGGGTCAGCTTCCGCGAGGCGTTCGGCAAGACCGTCGAGCACACCTACACGCACAAGAAGCAGACCGGCGGCTCCGGCCAGTTCGCCGAAGTGACGATGATCTTCGAGCCGGGCGCAGCGGGCTCGGGCGTGGTGTTCTCCGACGAGGTGGTCGGCGGCCGCGTGCCGCGCGAGTACATTCCCGCGGTCGAGCACGCGATCAAGGCCGAATCGCAGGAAGGCCAGGTGGCCGGCTACGAGGTGGTCGACTTCACCGCGCGCCTGGTCGACGGCAAGTACCACGACGTCGACTCCTCCGCGCTGGCATTCGAGATCGCCGCCCGGCAGTGCTTCCGCGAAGCGCAGAAGCTCAGCAAGCCGAAATTGCTGGAGCCGATCATGCGGCTCGAAGTGGTGATGGAGGCGGACTACCTCGGCGACGTCATCGGCGACATCAACCGCCGCC
Organism: Rhodanobacter sp. B2A1Ga4; assembly: GCF_018101315.1. Taxonomy (NCBI): domain Bacteria; kingdom Pseudomonadati; phylum Pseudomonadota; class Gammaproteobacteria; order Lysobacterales; family Rhodanobacteraceae; genus Rhodanobacter; species Rhodanobacter sp. B2A1Ga4. The sequence continues at coordinate 1,778,800 of NZ_JADBJR010000001.1, forward strand.
GCGGCACCGTCAGCGACCAGGGCCAGAAAGGCAGCTCCGCCTTCGTGCAGGGCTTCGTGCCGCTGGCCGAGATGTTCGGTTACATCAACTTCCTGCGCTCGGCCACCCGCGGCCGCGGCACCTTCAGCATGGAGTTCGACCACTACCAGGAGGTGCCGGCCGGCATGGTGGACAAGCTGATGGAGAAGGAAGCGAAGTAGGCTTCCCGCCCGCCCGGTGCGCATGCCGCGCAGCGGACGCGGCGCGCTGCGATGCTGCATTGCAGCGCCAGCGACATACGCCTTCGTACATGTACGGAGGAAAAACGGGGGCAGGCGCGCCAACCCCGACGAGCGGTAGCATAAGCCGGCCTGCGGAGCTGGCTCCGCCGGCACCCGAGTGCCGGGTGGGGCACTCACATCTCAATCGAGGGATTCCATGAATTCTTGCCGCATGCCGCAGGCGCGCCTTGCGCGGCCCGTCCGTTTCCTTCAGCGACCGCTGGCCATCGCCTGCGCCGCTGCCCTGTTTGGCCTGGTGCTGGCCGGCACGGCCTCGGCCCAGGATGCGCAACAGGCGCCTCCGTCGACCGACCAGCAGACCGCACCGGCCAGCCCGAACGCGAAGCCCGCCAAGAAGACCAGCAAGAAGTCCGAGGACAGGGTCAGCAACCTGGACGCGATCGTCGTCACCGGCATCCGTGGCAGCATCGAGAACTCGCTGAGGGCCAAGCAGAACTCCGACAACATCATCGAGGCGATCTCGGCCGAGGACATCGGCAAGCTGCCCGACGCGAGCATCGCCGAAAGCCTGTCGCGCGTGCCGGGCCTGGCCACCCAGCGCCTGAACGGCCGCGCCAACGTGATCTCGATCCGCGGCCTGGACCCCGGTTTTGCCGGCACCACGCTGAACGGGCGTGAGCAGGCCACGATCGGCGAGAACCGCGGTGTGGAATACGACCAGTACCCGTCCGAGCTGATCAGCGGCGTGGCGATCTACAAGACGCCCGACGCCAGCCTCATCGGCCAGGGCCTGTCCGGCACCGTCGACCTGCACACGATCAAGCCGCTGGACCTGCCCGGCCCCGCGTTCGCGGTCAACCTGCGCGGCGAGCACACCACCAACGGCAAGCTCAACCCGGGCAGCGGCGTGGGCGACATGGGCCACCGCGCCAGCATTTCCTACATCAACCAGTTCTTCGACCACACCCTGGGCCTGGCCGTGGGCTTCGCCCACCTCGACTCGCCGATCCAGGAAAAGCAGTACCAGGCCTGGTGGTGGAGCATGAACAACGGCCCGGGCAGCATCGAGGCGCCATGGCCGGAGGGATGGAGTGGTCCGCACACGCCCGGCATACCCGACGGCGTGATCTCGCAGGAAGGCATGCAGTTGCGCGCGCAGTCGCTGAACCAGAAACGCAGCGGCCTGATGACCGTGCTGGAATGGGCGCCGGGCGACCACTACCACTCCACGTTGGACCTGTACCACTCCATCTTCGGCGAGAAGAAGTTCACCAACGGCGCGCAGTGGTCGAGCAGCCCGTGGGACAACATCAGCTACTCCAACGTCGGCGTCACCCCGGCGCAGCCCTACCCGATCGTCACTTCCGGCACCATCAGCGGCATCGCGCCGATCCTGCAGAACCAGTACACCAAGGAACACGACAAGCTGTTCTCCGCCGGCTGGAACAACCAGTACGATTTCGACAACGGCTGGACCGCCACCGCGGACCTGTCGTACTCCAGCGCGAAGAAGAAGCTGCACGACGCCTACCTGTTCACCGGCCTGGCCGGCGGCGCCTTCACCAGCGTCGACTTCCGCACCCCGGCCGGCAACGGCTATCCGTACTTCTCGCCGGCGGCGAACCTGGCCGACCCGTCCCAGGTGGTATTCACCGACCCGGACGGCTACGGCTACAACGGGCGCCAGGAGTTCGACACCCAGAAGGACACCATCAAGGCCGTGCGGCTGGAGGTGAGCCACCCGCTGGGCTGGATCTTCAGCAGCATGAACCTGGGCGTGAACTACTCCGACCGCACCAAGACCAAGCAGGCCGACGTGCAGTTCGCCTGGTTGAACGGCAACGGCTCCACCCGGGACACCTACGACAACCACTTCAGCGCGCCGGTGAACCCGGGCTTCCTGTGGGCGCCAACCTCGCTCGGCTACGGCGGCATCCCGGGCATACTCAGCTACGACGTGCTGGGCGCGCTGGCGAACCAGTTTTACCTGACCGAGCGCAACGGCCAGGGTGACTGGAGCCGCAACTACACGGTGGAAGAAAAAGTCCCGGTGGCCTACGCCAAGTTCAACATCGAGACCACGCTGGGCAACGTACCGCTGACCGGCAACGTGGGCGTGCAGTTCGTGCGCACCGACCAGTCTTCCACCGCGCTGCAGACCAACGGCGACACCCTGGTCGGCAGCATCAACGACGGCGCCAAGTACAACAACGTGCTGCCCAGCCTGAACCTGGTGGCGCATCTCACCGACCGCCAGTACCTGCGCTTCGGCTTCGCCAAGACCATGGCGCGCGGGCGCATCGACGACGAGAAGGTCGCCACTTCGGCCGGCCTGTCCAAGGTGCAGAACGGCCCGGCCGCCGGCCAGGTGCTGTGGTCCGGCAGCGGCGGCAACCCGAAGCTGAAGCCGTACGTGGCGGTGGGCACCGACCTGTCGTACGAGTTCTACTTCGGCAAGTCCAGCTACTTCGCCGCAGCGGTGTTCAACAAGAACCTGCTGAACTACATCTACAACCAGACCACGCTGGACTACGACTTCTCGCACTACACCAACAACGATCCCACGCTCACCCCGACCAGCAACATCGGCTCGTTCACCCGCCCGGCGAACGGCACCGGCGGCAAGATGCAGGGCCTGGAACTGTCCGGTGCGCTGGAAGGCGGGCTGCTGGCGCAGGCGCTGGACGGCTTCGGCGTACAGGCCAACTTCTCGCTGACCAACAGCAACATCCCGAAGAACTCGATCTCGTCGATCCCCGGCGGCCCGGCGACCCTGCCCGGGCTGTCGCGCAAGGTCGCCAACCTGGCGCTGTACTACGAGAAGTACGGCTGGTCGGTGCGCGTGGCCGAACGCTACCGCTCGTCCTTCACCGGCGAGGCGGTGGCGCTGTTCGACCAGCTCGGCTACACCAAAATCCTGGCCAACCGGCAGACCGACTTCCAGCTCGGCTACGCGTTCTCCGAGGGCAGCCTGAACGGCCTGTCGCTGCTGCTGCAGGTCAGCAACCTCAGCAACACGGCGGACAAGAGCGTGCAGATCTCCGGCCTGCCCAACAACGTGCAGGTGACGCGCCCGCTGGAGTACGACACCTGGGGCCGCACGGTGATGTTCGGGGTGAACTACAAGCTGTAGGCGACCCGGCAAGCGCGGGAAACCATGGAACCCGGGGAGCAATCCCCGGGTTTTTCATGGGCGCCCGTCAGGCGGAAAGATGCTCGTACAGGATCACCGCGCCCACCCCGATCAGGATGACGCCGCCGATGATCTCCGCGCGCCGGCCGACCATCGCGCTCAGCACGTGGCCGAGCATGATGCCCAGCGTGACCATGCTGAACGTGCACAGGCCGATCACCAGCGCCACCACCGCGATCGGCGTGTCGACGAAGGCCAGCCCCACGCCCACCGCCAGCGCGTCGATGCTGGTGGACAGACCGGTGATGGCGAGGCCGACGATGCCGTGCTTCTTCGCCTCGTCGACCGGCTCGCCCGAGTCTGGCTGTACGCCAGCCCAGATCATGTGCAGGCCCAGCACCAGCAGCAGGCCGAACGCGATCCAGTGGTCCCAGGCCTCGATGTAGCGCGAAGCGCCCTTGCCCAGCAGCCAGCCGAGCACCGGCGTGATCGCCTCGATCACGCCGAAGATCAGGCCAGCGCGCATGGCCTGGGACAGCCGTGGACGCGTCATGGCCGCGCCCTTGCCGATCGCCGCGGCGAACGCGTCGGTGGACATGGCGAAACCGAGCAGCAGGATGGAAACGGGATTCATGGGTTGCCATTCGGTCGGGCCAGGCGCAACGGCACGACGGCGCGCCCGACCGTCGTGGCGCCGTCAGCCGTTGGTCTCGCCAACCAGGATCGGTGTCTTCGCCACGGCAGATTCAAGCCGAGCATGTTGACGAAGACGCCTCGTCGGGACGAGGCAGGCTACTCCCCAAGGGGTATCGCGCCGGCGGCAGCACCGCCAGCGCGGCGGCAAGGTTAGCACGACCACGCGGCGAATCCGCCATGTGCAGGCAGCGGGGCCGCCGCGCATACTCGGACTTCGTCCAGGACAGACACAGGGAACCTCGCATGAGAGCACCACGAGCACTCGGCTCCACCGCCGCGGCCACGCTGGCCTTCTGCGCCGGCATCGGCATGGCCCACGCCGGCACCACCGCCGAGGCGCTGCCCGAAACCATGGTCATGCTGAAGCACGCCATCAGCATCCCCACCGTCGAGGGACAGCACCAGGTGCCGGTGCTGGCCACTTATCTGGCCGACAAGCTCAAGGCCGCCGGCATCCCCGCCGGCGACATCGAGATCATCCCGGTGGGCGAAACCGCCGCGCTGGTGGCGCGCTACCGCGGCACCGGTGAAGGCAAGCCGATCCTGCTGTCCGGGCACATGGATGTAGTGGCGGCGAAACGCCAGGACTGGAGCCGCGATCCGTTCACCCTGATCGAGCAGAACGGCTACCTCTACGGCCGCGGTACCGCCGACATGAAAACCGCGGTGGTGGTGCTGATCGAGACGCTGATCCGGCTCAAGCACGAGGGCTTCAAGCCGCGCCACGACCTGATCCTGCTGCTGTCCGGCGACGAAGAGACCGCGATGGCCTCGACCCGCGAACTGGCCAGGCGCTACCACGACGCCGAATTCCTGCTCAACGCCGACGCCGGCGGCGGCACCCTGAATCCCGATACCGGCAAGCCCGCGCTGTACCAGATCCAGGCCGCCGAGAAGACCTATGCGGACTTCCGGATCGCCCTCACCTCGCCCGGCGGGCACTCCAGCGAACCCACCGCGGACAACGCGATCTACCGGCTGGCGCGCATCATCGACCGCGTCGCCGGCTACCAGTTTCCGCCCATGAGCAACGAGATCACGCGCGCCTCGCTGCGCGCGCTCGGCGCCCACACGCCCGGCCCGCTGGGCGCGGCGATGACGCAGTTCGCCGCCCACCCCGACGATGCCGCCGCCGCGGCCACCCTCTCCGCCGACCCCGCCTACGTCGGCCAGATCCGCACCACCTGCGTGGCGACCATGCTCAACGGCGGCCACGCGCTCAACGCGCTACCGCAGAGCGCCAGCGTCAACGTCAACTGCCGCATCTTCCCCGGCACGCCGGTCGCCAGCGTGCGCGACACGCTGGTCAAGGTGATCGACGACAAATCCGCCAGCGTCACCGTGCTGTCGCCCCCGCCGGTGGCCAGCCCCGCCTCGCCGCTGCGCCAGGACGTGATCGCCGCCGTCACCGACGCCGTGCACCAGCGCTTCCCCGGCGTGGACGTGGTGCCCGGCATGTCCGCCGGCGCCTCCGACAGCATGTACTTCCGCAACGCCGGCGTCCCCAGCTACGGCATCGATGCCTCCTTCACCAAACCCGACGACAGCTTCGCCCACGGCCTCAACGAGAAGCTGCCGGCGTCGGAAGTCGAGGCGGGGCTGGAGTTCTGGCATCGGGTGCTGGTGCAGTTGGCGAAGTAAAGCGGATAGCGCGGCGGTTTCAAGATCCAAGTCGCACACATGGAGAATGTGCATGCACATATTGCAGAGATTTTGTTATGTGATTTTCGGAACGATCCCCTGGCTATTTGCAGCCTTAGGCAATGGCTTGGCCGTCATCGTCATATTGTCAGGCATGTCAGGCGCCAGCGACGGTACAAACGGGTCGAGTGCATCCATTGGGACCATGGCATTATCGCTATGTTTGTTACTCATGGAGGCTTCAGTCCTCTTGGCGGGAGTCACCTCCTGCTATGTGTCACTTTCGCCGACGATTCGGAAGCGCGAACGTTGGGTGGCGGTGATTTTGTTTGCGGGGGGAGTTGGATACCTTCCGCTAGCCATAACTGCTCTGTGGCCACCTCCTTACCAGATGGATTTGCAGATCTTTACCACCCACCCGCTTCAAGCCCTGTGGAGCCTACGAGAGCAAATCCTGGGGTGGGGCCCACCTTTCGTCGCACTTCATTACTTCCTCCGGAGTAGGTCTGCAGAGGACGAACATGGAGATCCAGCTGATGAAAACGCATGATTCGTCTCTTGATAATTGAACGGCCTGATAAGTCCTGGTGACTGCGCGGAGGAAATCCTCTGGTCAGAGTGCACTTTCGAGTGACCGCCTCTGGCCGAACCGAGGCATTCCCGCATTTAGGAATTCGCATTCAAAGCGGCGGCTCTGGCGATCAGCTCTTCCGCCACCGCGCAGCGGTGGCACACCGAGTGCGGGCCACGATGGCGCGCTGCTCTACCCGGGGCCCCTGTGCGGCGGTGAGACGGGGACGACAGGCCGCGCAGCGGGAGTCGACAGGAGGTCGACTCCTTTTCGCACGGGCAGGAGTCCGTTCAAAAAGCCCGGCCCCCGCTTGGCGCTTGCCGGGCAGGATGCCCGGCAAGCGCCAAGCGGGGTGGCCTTTCTCTTTGGTTACTTTCTCTTTGGCCACACAAAGAGAAAGTAACTCGGGCGCCGAAGGCGCACGAAAGCTCTGGCCCTCGGCCCGACGCCCGCCAACCAGGCCCAAACCCCGATCCACGCTACAATTGCCGGTTCGCGCTCCCGCCGACCCGCACCTCATGCCGACCCACCTGCAAGAAACCCGCCGCCGCCGCACCTTCGCCATCGTCAGCCACCCCGACGCGGGCAAGACCACGCTGACCGAGAAGCTGCTGTTGTTCGGCGGTGCGATCCAGATGGCCGGTTCGGTGAAGAGCCGCAAGACGTCGCGCAGCGCCACCTCGGACTGGATGGCGCTGGAGAAGGAGCGCGGCATCTCGGTGACCTCGTCGGTGATGCAATTCCCGTACGAGGGCAAGATCGTCAACCTGCTCGACACGCCGGGACATGCGGACTTCTCCGAGGACACCTACCGTGTGCTGACCGCGGTGGACTCGGCGCTGATGGTGATCGACTGCGCCAAGGGCGTGGAGGAGCGCACGATCAAGCTGATGGAGGTGTGCCGCCTGCGCGACACGCCGATCATGACCTTCATCAACAAGCTCGACCGCGAGGGCCGCTCGCCGATCGAGCTGCTGGACGAGGTGGAGTCGGTGCTGGGCATCGCCTGCGCGCCGCTGACCTGGCCGATCGGCATGGGCAAGCGGCTGAAGGGCGTGTACCACCTGGCGCTGGACGAGGTGCACATCTTCGAACAGGGCAAGAATTTCACCCGGCAGGATTCGACCATCTTTCAGGGCCTCGATGCGCCCGGCCTGGCCGAGAAGATCGGCGCCGAGGCGATGCGCGAGCTGCGCGAGGAACTGGAGCTGGTGCAGGGCGCCGCGCCCTCGTTCGACCTCGACGAATACCTGGCCGGCCGGCAGACGCCGGTGTTCTTCGGCTCGGCGGTGAACAACTTCGGCGTGCAGCTGCTGCTGGACTTCTTCGTCGAGCACGCGCCCAGCCCGCGCGCGCGCGCCACCACCACGCGCGAGATCCAGCCGGAGGAGGAAAAGCTTTCCGGCTTCGTGTTCAAGATTCAGGCCAACATGGACCCGGCGCACCGCGACCGCGTGGCCTTCATGCGCGTGTGTTCGGGCACCTACAACGCCGGCATGAAGATGATCCAGACCCGCACCAACAAGGAAGTGCGCATCGCCAACGCACTGACCTTCATGGCCAGCGACCGCGAGATCGTCGAGACCGCGTATCCGGGCGACGTGATCGGCCTGCACAACCACGGCACCATCACCATCGGCGACACCTTCACCGAGGGCGAACTGGTCACCTTCACCGGCATCCCGAACTTCGCGCCCGAGCTGTTCCGCCGTGCACGGCTGCGCGACCCACTGAAGATGAAGGCGCTGCACAAGGGCCTGGCGCAGCTCTCCGAGGAAGGCGCCACCCAGTTCTTCCGCCCGCTGATGTCGAACGACCTGATCCTGGGCGCGGTCGGCGTGCTGCAGTTCGAGGTGGTCGCCTACCGGCTGAAGGACGAGTACAACGTCGACGCCAGCTTCGAGCCGGTGACGGTGACCACCGCGCGCTGGGTGCACTGCGACGACCCGAAGAAGCTGGAGGAATTCCGCGAGAAAAACGCGATGAACCTGGCGCTGGACGCGGCGGGCGAGCTGGTCTACATCGCGCCCACGCGGGTCAACCTGCAGCTGGCGCAGGAGCGCTGGCCGCAGGTGCGCTTCGCCGCCACGCGCGAGCATGCGGCGGCGGTGGAGCTGTAGCGGCAGCGCGACACCACTGCTAACGTGCGGGTCTTTGCCGGGCGGCCACGCATGCACGACCAGACCATCGCCTTCACCACGCCGCCCGATGCGCCACGCTGGATGCGCTGGATGCTGTTCTCGCCGCTGGCGCGGATCGTGATCTTCGTGCTGCTGTTCATGGCGCTGAGCTTCGCGACCGGAGCGCTGATGCACGCGCTGGGCTGGCTCGGCAAGGGTGCCCCGGCGACCATCCACGGCCTGGCACAGTTCCTGATGCGCGCGCTGCCGGCGCTGTTTGCCTACCTGCTGCTGGTGCGTTTCGTGGAACGCCGCCCGATCAGCGAGCTGGCGCCGAGCCGGCTGCTGCCGGATGGCGCTATCGGAACCGCCGCGGGCCTGCTGCTGTTCAGCGCGGTGGTCGGCGTGCTGTACCTGCTCGGCAGCTACCACGTCACCGGCACCAACCCGAATGCGGACTGGCTACCGGCCCTGCTGATGGTGGGACTGGGTGCCGGCATCGGCGAGGAGATCATCTGCCGCGGCGTGCTGTTCCGCATCGTCGAGGAAGGCATGGGCAGCTGGTGGGCGCTGCTGGTCTCGGCACTGTTCTTCGGCGCCGTGCACATCGGCAACCCCGGCGCCACGCTCTGGAGCTCGGCCGCCATCGCGATCGAGGCCGGCCTGCTGTTCGGCATGGTCTACCAGGTGACCCGTTCGCTGCCGGTCTGCATGGGCCTGCACGCGGCCTGGAACTTTGCCCAGGGCACGATCTACGGCATCCCGGTCTCCGGCACCCCCGCGGACGGCTGGCTGGTGTCCACCCGCAGCGGTCCGGACTGGCTCAGCGGCGGCGTGTTCGGCGCCGAAGCGTCGGTGGTCGCGCTGGGCCTGTGTTCGCTGTGCACGCTGGCCTTGCTAGTCGTTGCGCTGCGGCGCGGCTCGATGGTGCCATTCGGCCGACGCTGAACCACGGGCGTGCGGGCGGCTATGGTGCGGCGACGGCACCGGCTACCCTGTTGATGGCGCGGTCGCCGATCCGGCGCCCGCAGGACAGACCACCTACCGAGCCGTGGTGACCCGCATGCAGCAACCTGTGCGCCTGAAAAAGAACTCCTGGCTGGCCGATCAGCCGATACAGCGCAAGATGATGCTGGCGATCGGCCTGCTGCTGGGCCTGCTCCTGCTCACCAGCCTGGTCACCCTGCACTCGCTGCGCCAGCAGGAAAGCACCCGTAACTGGGCCATGCACACCTATCAGGTGCGGTTCGAACTCGATCATGCACAGCGCGCCCTGCAGACCAGCCAGATCGGTGCACGCGGCTACGTGCTGACGCAACGCGCCGACCAGCGGGCGATGTTCGACAGCGGCATCGACGACCTGCACGAACGCCTCGCCCATCTGCGCCAGATGACGACCGACAACCCGCTGCAACAATCCCGTGTCGATTCGCTGGAAAAAATGGCCACCCAGTGGCAACGCGAGATAACCACCGACGCGATCGATGTGGTCGCCCGGCTGAAGGGCACTGATACGGCACTGGCGGCGCTGGAACTGCAGCATGTCCAGTCGGGTTATCTGGCGAACCGCACGGTTCGCAGCGAGGACCTGCACGCCGCCATCGAGCAGATGGTTGCCGAGGAAAGTCAGCTGCTGGAGGTGCGCAACCGGCAGCTCGACAATGCCCTGGTCACCACCAAGTGGGTCAATATCATCGCGATCCTGCTCGGGGGCCTGCTCGGCATCACCGTGATCCGGCTGACTTCACAGCTGGTGATCCGACCGCTGCGTCGCCTTACCGGCCTGATGACGCGACTGGCGAATCACGATCACGATTTCGAGATCCGCCGGCTCGACCGCCGCGACGAGGTCGGTGAAATTGCCCGCGCGCTGCAGGTGTTCAAGCAGATGTCGCTGGATACCAACACGCAGACCTGGATCCGGTCCCGCGTGTCGGACATCTCGCATGTGCTGCTGCAGGCCACCACGCACAAGGATTTCGCGCAGTGGCTGGCCAGTGAATTGGTGCCGCTGTGCAAGGCCGGCGTGGGCCTGTTCTATTCCTTCGACGACACGCGCCACCGCCTCGATCTGCTGGGCAGCTACGGCCTGCGCCTGAACAACCGTACGGCGGACCACTACCTGCCCGGCGAGGGACTGGTGGGCCAGTGCGCGATCGAACGCAAGGCCATCGTGCTCGACGAGGTGCCGGAAAACTACCTGCACATCGACTCGGGCAGTGGCGAGGCGCTGCCACGCCACCTCGCGATCCTGCCCGTGCTCTACCGCGACACCCTGATCGGCGTGCTGGAACTGGCCAGCTTCGAGCCGCTCGCCGCACAGCAGAAGCAGCTGCTGGACGAACTGCTGCCGATCGTGGCCTTGACCCTGGAGAACCTCAACCGCGCAATCAGCACGCACGACCTGCTGCTACAAACACAGGAGCAAGCCGACGACCTGCGCGTGTCCGAGCTGGTGATGCGCCAGCAGAAGGAAGTGCTGCGCGACAGCAACGAGGCACTGCAGGCGAAGACGATCGAGCTGCAGGAACAGTCCGAACGGCTGATCGCCTCCGAGGAAGAACTGCGCACGCAGGCCGAGGAGCTGCAGGCGTCCAACGAGGAGCTGCGCGAAAAGACCGAAAGCCTGAACCGGCAGAAATACGTGCTGGAGGACCTGCAGCAGGAAACCGCCGAGAAAGCCGCCGAGCTGGCGCGGGCCAGCCAGTACAAGTCCGAGTTCCTGGCCAACATGTCGCATGAACTGCGCACGCCGCTGAACAGCCTGCTGATCCTGTCACGCAGCCTGGCCGAGAACGACACCGGCAACCTCGACGAGGAACAGATCGAGTCGGCGCGGATCATCCACGACGCCGGCAACAGCCTGCTGCACCTGATCAACGACATCCTCGACCTGTCCAAGGTTGAGGCCGGCAAGATGGAACTGGTGATCGACAACCTGGCGCTGGCCGAGCTGGGGCAGCGGCTTCGGCGCACGTTTGCGCACGTGGCCGGGGAAAAACGGCTCGGCTTCACCCTGGACATCGACCCCGGCCTGCCCGCGGTCCTGCGCACCGACGGCAGCAAGCTGGAGCAGATCGCCAACAACCTGCTCAGCAACGCGTTCAAGTTCACTGCCGATGGCGCGGTGAGCCTGCGCATCGGCCGCCCCGGCAGCGACGTCGACATACCGGAAACACTCCGCGGCCAATCGCTGATCGCGTTGACGGTAAGCGATACCGGCATCGGCATTCCGCAGGACAAGTTCCAGCGCGTCTTCAACGCATTCGAGCAGGTGGATGCCGGCACCAGCCGCCAGTTCGGCGGCACCGGGCTGGGCCTGGCGATCTCGCGGCGAATGGCGCAACTGCTGGGCGGCGACATCGTGCTGCGCAGCGAGAGCGGCCACGGCAGCCACTTCACCGTGCTGCTGCCGGAGACGCCGCCCGCGGCATCCGGGCCCGCCGAAGAGGTGCCCCGCGCCAGCACGACCAGGCTCAGCCGGACCCTCTCGCCGTATCCGCCGTCGAAGCCGATCGACGACGACCGCGATACGCTGCTGCCGGATCAGACCACGATCCTGGTGATCGAGGACGACCCTGCCTTCGTGCGCATCCTGATCGACATGATCCACCGCAAGGGCTATCGCGCCCTGGCCGCCGGCGATGGCGCAACGGGCCTGCAACTGGCGCGCAAACATCGTCCCACCGGCATCCTGCTGGATGTCTCGCTGCCGGTGATGGACGGCTGGAGCGTGCTCGACCAGCTCAAGGCCGACGACGCCACGCGGGCCATCCCGGTGCACTTCATCTCGGTCGCCGACGAAGGTACGCATGGGCTGGAGCGCGGCGCCGTGGGCTTCCTGACCAAGCCGGTCAGCCGCGAATCGATCGGCCTGGCACTCGAGCGCCTGCTGCATTTCGCCGCCGACCAGCAACGACACCTGCTGATCGTCGACGACGACGCCGACTCACGCACCGCCGTGCGCATCATGCTGCGCGGCGACAGCGTGCAGATCGACGAAGCGGGCTCGGCCGAGGACGCACTGGCGAAGATCGCCCATACGGATTACGACTGCATCGTGCTCGACCTGGGCCTGCCCGGCATGTCCGGGCTTGAACTGCTGACGCAACTGGCACAGACCAGCAAAGGCGTACCGCCGGTGGTGGTGTACTCCGGCCGCGAACTGAGCCGCGAGGAGAGCGCGAAACTGCACCAGTACACCGAGGCCATCGTGGTCAAGGGCGCGCGCTCCACCGAGCGACTGCTCGACGAGGTCAGCCTGTTCCTGCACAGCGTCCAGCATGCGCCACCCCGCAGCACCGCCGAACCGGTGGCGGGCAGCGAGCTGGCGGGCCGTCGCGTGCTGCTGGTGGACGACGACATGCGCAACCTGTTTGCGCTGTCCAAGGTGCTGCGCGACTGGGGGCTGCAGGTGAGCATGGCGCAGGACGGGCCCAAGGCACTGAAGATGCTGGCCGACAACGAAGCACCGGAACTGGTGCTGATGGACATCATGATGCCGGGCATGGACGGCTACGAAACCATTCGCATGATTCGTGCGCAACCGCATTTTGCGACCCTGCCGATCATCGCGTTGACCGCCAAGGCAATGCGCGGGGATCGCGAGAAGTGCCTGGAGATGGGCGCCAGCGATTACCTGTCCAAACCGATCGACACCGACAAGCTGGCCGCGCTGATGCGCGTGTGGCTGCAGCGCTGAGCAGCATGCCGGCGCCGACCTCAGCCAGCGGACCGGAGCTGTTCGTGCCGGCGTTGAAGCGGCGCCACGGCCGCGACTTCAAGGCCTCGCTGCTCCGGTGCGGCCACCGACCCACCTCGCCCGGGCCTGCCGGGATGATGCCGCCGTTCACGCCGGCCATGGCTGCCACGGGTTAAGGTAGGTCAACGGAGAACGCCCCGCCACCGACATGAATGCGATGTTGCCGAAAATCCTGGTCGTCGACGATACCGCCGCCAACCTGGTCGCCATGCGCCGACTGCTCGCCAACAGCGGCGCGCAGCTGATGGAAGCGCGCAGCGGCAACGAAGCGCTGGCGCTGTGCCTGGACCACGAGTTCGCGCTGATCCTGCTCGACGTCAACATGCCCGACATGGACGGCTTCGAGGTGGCCGCCCTGCTGGGCGAGGCCGAGCACCTGCGCGACACGCCGATCATCTTCGTCACCGCCGCCTACGCCGATGACATAAACCGGCTCAAGGGCTACCGCTCCGGCGCGGTGGACTACATCGCAAAGCCGATCAACGACGTGATCCTGCAGTCGAAAGTGCGCGTGTTCCTGGAGCTGTACGCAGCGCGCGCCAAGCTGCAAAACGCGCTGGACCAGCTGGCCGAGCGCAACCAGCAGCTGACCCAGGAGATCGCCGAGCGCGAGCTGATGGAGGCGATGGTTCGCCACCAGGCCCACCATGACGCCCTGACCGGCCTGCCGAACCGCATCCTGTTCCACGACCGCCTGCATGGCGCGATCCAGCGCGCCAACCGCCATCACAGCCGCTTCGCGCTGGCCTGCATCGACATCGACGGCTTCAAGGGCGTCAACGACAGCCATGGCCACGCCGCTGGCGATGCCTTGCTGCAGGAAATTGCCGCGCGGCTGTCGGCCCACCTGCGCAGCAACGACACGGTGGCCCGGCTCGGCGGCGACGAGTTCGCGCTGGTGCTGGAGGACATCGAGGAGCCACAACTGGCACTGCAGCTGTGCGGAAAGTTGTGCGCGGCGCTGGGTGAGCCCTATGCGCTGAGCGTCAGCGGCCAGCCGATCGAGGTGCGCGTGGGCGCCAGCATCGGCATCGCACCCTACCGCCCGAACGGGCAGCCCGACGCCGACGAGCAGCTGATGCAGGCGGCCGACCACGCCATGTACGCGGCCAAGCGCAGTGGCAAGAACCGCTGCGTGCTGGCGGACTGACCGGGCGCACGCGACGCGTTCAGGCGCGCTTGCGCGGCGATACCCACATCAGCACGCGCGCCCGGAACACCACCTCGCCCGCATCGTCCATCACCTCCACCTTCACCGGCCACTCGTGGCCGTCGCCGGACACCGGCGCGGCCAGCTCCGGCGTGGCGACGCCGTGCATCGTGCCGACGGCTTTTCTCAGGTAGTCGACCGACATGCCCTTGGGAATCCAGCGCAGGTCGACCGGGATGGTGGCGTCCGTCATCACCCCGGCGGCCAGCTCGGCCAGGTTGCACAGCGCGATCGCATGCACGGTGCCGAGGTGGTTGTGTACGCGACGCCGGTCGCGGATGCGTACTTCGCAGCGACCCGGCTCCAGCGCCGCGAAGCGCGGCGCGATGGTGGCGAAATACGGTGCCTTCAGGCAAACCAGGCGCGAGAAAATCCAGTGACCTGCCGGCCAGCGCGTGATGCGGCGGTACAGCGACAACACCGAAGCACTCATCGATGGCCCCCATGAAAAGAACCGGCCCGCAAGGCGGGCCGGTCGGTCGATTTACGCGGCATCCGCCCGCGTCTTGAACGCGCGCAGCTCGTCGGTATCGAAGTCGTCCACCGAGATGAACTCGAACACGCCCTCGCGCACGCGCTTGAGCAGGTCCGCCTCGGCTTCGGAAATCACCCCGGCCTGCTGCGCCTCGGCAAGCTGGCCCAGGTAATCGTGCGAGGTGAACTGCCCGGCCTTCAGCGCCTTGCCGAACTTGCGGTCGACCGGTTCGGCGGCGATCACGTCGGGCAGCAGCGCCTTCATGCGGCCGATCGTGTTGTTCGCCGTGGGCGTGGTGTAGACCCAGTCGGTGAGGCGATCGAGCGCCTCGTTCGGCGCGGTGAGCAGCGCGGCCACGCGGCGGCCCAGGCGATCGGACGGCGGCACCTCGCGCCGGCCCAGCGGGAACACCAGCGCGCGCAGCAGCCAGGCCACCGGACGCACCGGGAAGTTGCGGATCGCGCCATCCAGCGCGTTCTGGATCAGCCACATGCACTCATGGAAACCCCAGGCCAGGAACGGGCGATCCGCCTCCGGCCGGCCGGTGTCCTCGTAGCGCTTGAGCATGGCGCTGGCGATGTACAGGTAGCTCAGCACGTCGCCCAGGCGCGCGGAAAGTTTTTCCTTGAACTTCAGCTTGCCGCCGAGCACGCCCATAAACACGTCGGCGGTGAGCGCCAGCGCGGCGGAGTAGCGGTCGAGCTTGCGGTAGTAGCGGCGGGTGTAGGCGTCGCCGGCGGTTTCGCCGAGGCGTGCGCCGGAGAGACCCATCGCGAAGCTGCGCACCGCATTGGAGATGCCGAAACCGATGTGGCCGAACAGCAGCCGGTCGAACGTCTTCAGCTGCTCGCCGCGGTCGGCGATCGACAACGCCTGCATTTCCTTCAGCACGTAGGGATGGCAGCGGATCGCGCCCTGGCCGAAGATCATCAGGCTGCGCGTCATGATGTTGGCGCCCTCCACCGTGATCGCGATCGGCACCGCCGACCAGCCGCGGCCGGCATAGTTCTTCGGGCCCAGTTGCACCGCCTTGCCGCCATGCACGTCCATGGTGTCGCTGGCGATCTGCCGCGCCCATTCGGTGGCGTGGTACTTGGCGATCGCCGACGGCACCGCCGGCTTCTCGCCGCGGTCGACCGCGGCGGCGGTGGCGCGCGACAGCGCCGCGGTGGCATAGGTCAGGCCGCCGATGCGCGCCAGCGCTTCCTCGACACCCTCGAAGCGGGCCACCGCCAGGCCGAACTGCTTGCGCATGCGCGCGTACGCGCCGGTGGCCAGCGCCGAGGCGCGCATGCCACCGGTAGCGTTGGACGGCAGCGAGATCGCGCGGCCCACCGACAGGCATTCGACCAGCATGCGCCAGCCGTGGCCGGCCATCTGCGGGCCGCCGATCAGTACCGACAGCGGCGCGAACACGTCCTTGCCGCGCACCGGCCCGTTCTGGAACGGGATGTTCAGCGGGAAGTGGCGGCGGCCGATCTCCAGCCCCGGCGTCGAGCGCGGCAGCAGGGCCAGGGTGATGCCGAGGTCCTCCTTGTCGCCCAGCAGGTGATCGGGGTCGTACATGCGGAAGGCCAGGCCGACCACCGTGGCGACCGGCGCCAGCGTGATGTAGCGCTTGTCGAAGCTGAGCCTGATACCGAGCGTCTCGACACCGTCGACGATCTGCTTGCAGACGATGCCGACGTCGGGGATCGAGGTGGCGTCGGAACCGGCGTACGGACCGGTCAGCGCGAAGCAGGGAATCTCCTCACCCACCGCCAGGCGCGGCAGGTAGTGGTTCTTCTGTTCATCCGAGCCGTAGTGCAAGAGCAGTTCGGCCGGACCCAGCGAGTTCGGCACGGCCACGGTGGAGGACACCGTCGCCGACATGGTGGACAGTTTCTGCAGCACCGCCGAATGCGCCAGCGCGGAGAACTGCAGGCCGCCGTACTGCTTCGGGATGATCATGCCGAAGAAGCGGTTCTTCTTGATGAACGCCCACACCTCCGGCGGCAGGTCGGCCAGCTCATGGGTGATCTGCCAGTCGTCGATCATCGCGCACAGCTCTTCCACCGGGCCGTCCATGAAGGCCTGCTCCTCCACGGAGAGCTCGGGCTTGGGCTGCTTCAGCAACTCATGCCAGTCCGGCTTGCCGGAGAACAGCTCGCCCTCGAAACCGACCGTGCCGGCCTCCAGTGCGGTCTGCTCGGTCTCGGACAGCTTCGGGGTGACCTTGGCGAACAGCTTCAACAGCGGCAGGCTGATCTGCTTGCGGCGGAAGTCCACCAGCAGCAGCGGCAGCGCGATCACCAGTTCGACGATCAGCAAAATCACCATTGTCCACGGCGCGTGCACGATCAGGCCGACCACCAGTGTGGCGACGATGGTGACGATCGCCCAGGTGCGCAGGCTGCTGCGGTGGTAGGCGCAGGCGCCGGAGGCAATCAGCGCCGCCAGCAGGGTCAGTATCACGGACATCTCAACACCTCATGGCGATGGAGCGGCGCCGGCGACGCGCCGGCTGGCGGGTAATGGGGCAAGACTCTGCACGAAGCGCACGACTTCGCGCGTGAAGGCATCATTCGCATCGCCCGCCACCATGTGCGTGGCATGCGGCAACTCGACATGCTGCGCGTGCGGCACCAGCTGCAGGAATTCGTCGACGGTGGCGCGCGACACCACGTCGCTGCGCGCGCCCGAGAGCAACAGCACGGGCACGTCGATCTTCGTCGCGGCCACTTGCAGACGCGGCTGGTAGCGCTCGCTTTCCTGCACCAGGTCGCCCGCCAGCAGGGCCGGGTCCCAGTGCCAGCGCAAGCGACCGTCGGCACCTTCGCGCAACAGCGGACGCAGCTGCTGCTCGCTCTTGCGTTCGCGCCGCTGCGGCAGGTAGGCGGCAATCTGCTCGGCTGCGTCGGCGTAGTTCGCGAAGCCGTCCGGGTGCGCCTGCATGAAGGCGAGGATGCGTTCCACCCCGGCGGTTTCCCAGCGCGGCGTGATGTCGACCAGCACCAGCGCACGGAACGGTGCCGGCCGCGTTTCACCGGCCAGCACGATGCCGAGCAGGCCACCCATCGAGGCGCCGACCAGGATCGGCGGCTGCGGCTGTGCCGCGGCCAGGCGCAGCAGGTCGTCGGCAAACTGGTCCATGTGGTAACCGCTTGCGGAATCCGCGCCAGCCGCCATCCAGTCGCTCTCGCCGTGGCCACGCGCGTCGAAGGTGACGCAGCGGCAACCTGCCTGCGCCAGCGCCGCAGCTGCACCGCCCCAAGCGCCGCGGGTCTGGCCGAAACCATGCGCGAACAGCAGCGCCGGGCTGCCGCCGGGGCAACGCGTCTGCACCGCCAGACTCAGGTCGGCGACGGGGAAGCGACTGCTCGAAGATGAAGCATGGGAATCACTGACCATACGGATGAGTATGGATTGCTCCATGGAGCGTCGTCAACCGTCCCGCCCCCGATCGCTGCCGAATCCGGAAATACGCCGCTGTTTCAAGCAGATCGGGCGCACCACATTACAAATGCACGGGGGATCGTTACCATACGTGCATGAATGTCAGTAGCAAGCCAGAACGCACCCGGCTGTCAGCCGAGGATTGGGAACTTGCCGCCCTGCAGATGATTGCCGAACACGGCGTCGGCGCACTGGCCGTGGAGGCCTTGGCGCGCCAGCTGGGCGTGACCAAGGGCAGTTTCTACTGGCATTTCCGTACCCGTGAAGCCCTGCTGCATGCCGCGCTGGAGCGCTGGGAGCAGTACGGCGAGCGCGAGGTGCTGGGCCAGATCGAACAGATCAGCGACCCGCGCAAGCGCCTGCCCGAACTGTTCCGCCGCGTCGCGCACGAGCTGCAGCCGCACCGGGTTTACGCTGCACTGCTGAAGGCGCTGGATCACCCGCAGGTGGTGCCGGTGATGGCGCGCGTGTCGCAGCGGCGTATGGAATTCCTGACCACGGCCTACCGCGAGTCCGGCCTGCCGCCGCCGCAGGCCTTGAACCGGGCCCGCCTGACCTATGCCGCCTACGTCGGTTTCCTGCAGCTCAACTTCACCCTCGGACTGCCGCGGCTGAATCTCGAAGAGTTCGACGCCTATGTCGAGCACATGATCGCGACCCTGATCCCGGCCTGAGAAAAACGGCGGCAAGTCCTCGAACGGCGCCATCTGGCGCCGTTTTTGCTGCATCGAACCTTGCAATACCAGTGCACGCAAACTACCGTTTCCGATCACTTTTTCTGAAAGCCTCAAGGGGACACGATGGCCAGCAAGCTGGAAGCGCTCGAACAGTGGGTCAACCAGGTGGCGGCGCTGACCCGCCCCGCGCAGATCCACTGGTGCGACGGCTCGGATGCCGAATACCAGGCTTTGGTGCAGCAGATGCTGGCCGACGGCACCCTGCTCGAACTGAACCAGCAGACCCATCCGGGTTGCTACCTGCACCGCTCCCACCCCACCGACGTGGCCCGCGTCGAGCACCTCACCCTGGTCTGCCACCCGAACAAGGAAGACGCCGGCCCGAACAACCACTGGATGGACCCGGCCGAGGCGCACGCGAAGATCGACGCGCTGTTCGACGGTTGCATGGAAGGCCGCACCCTGTACGTGATCCCGTACTGCATGGGTCCGATCGACTCGCCGCTGGCGCGCTGCGGCGTGGAGATCACCGACAGCCCGTACGTGGTCGCCAACATGAAGATCATGACCCGCATGGGCGCCGCCGCGCAGGCGCGGATCGAACGTGAAGGCCACTTCGTCAAGGGTCTGCATTCCAGGGGCGAGCTCGACCCCGAGCGACGCTGGATCATGCACTTCCCGGCCGAGCTGTCGATCAAGTCCTACGGCTCCGGCTACGGCGGCAACGCCTTGCTCGGCAAGAAATGCCATGCCTTGCGCATCGCATCGAACCAGGCGCGCAGCGAAGGCTGGCTGGCCGAACACATGCTGATCGTCGGCATCGAGAACCCGCGCGGCGAGACCCACTACGTCGCCGCCGCGTTCCCGTCCGCCTGCGGCAAGACCAACCTGTCGATGCTGATTCCGCCGGAAGGCTACCTGCGCGACGGCTGGAAGGTATGGACGGTCGGCGACGACATCTGCTGGATGCGCCCCGGCGCGGATGGACGGCTGTACGCGATCAATCCGGAAGCCGGCTTCTTCGGCGTAGCGCCGGGCACCAGCGACAGCACCAATCACAACGCGATGCAGAGCATCTCGCACGACACCATCTTCACCAACGTCGCCGTCACCGCCGACAACCAGCCGTGGTGGGAAGGCCTGCCCGGCACGCCGGTCATCGACTGGCAGGGCCGTCCGTACGACCCGGCCAATGGCCCGGCCGCGCATCCCAATTCCCGCTTCACGGTCAGTGCGAAGCAGTGCCCGACCTGGTCGGAGATGGCCGAAGCCGCGCAAGGTGTGCCGATCAGCGCGATCGTGTTCGGCGGCCGCCGGCCGTCGCTGCTGCCACTGGTGATGGAAGCGCGCGACTGGAGCCACGGCGTGCTGATGGGCGCGGCGATGGGTTCGGAAACCACCGCCGCCGCCACCGGCGCGGTCGGCGTGCTGCGCCGCGATTCGATGGCGATGAAGCCGTTCTGCGGCTACCACTACGGCGACTACTTCGCGCACTGGCTGTCGTTCGACCGGCCCGGCGCCAAGCTGCCGAAAATCTTCCACGTCAACTGGTTCCGCAAGGGCGCCGACGGCAAGTTCCTGTGGCCGGGCTTCGGCGACAACCTGCGCGTGCTGGAATGGATGATCGACCGCGCCGAAGGCCGCGTCAGCGGCGTCGAGACCCCGATCGGCATCCTGCCCGGCGAGGGCGAGCTGAAGCTGGACGGACTCAGGCTCGACCGCGCCCGGCTCGACGAGCTGCTCGACGTGGACCTCGCCGGCTGGCAGGCCGAGCTGTCCGCCATCGGCGAATACCTCGACGGCTTCGCTCCACGCCTGCCCGAACGCCTCCGCCGGGAACAGCAGCGCGTGGCCGACGCGCTGGATGCCGCCAGCGACCAGCCGCGCCGCGAGGCCGCCGCCTCCTGAGGCGATCTTGTTGCGGGCAGGCCGCCACGGCCTGCCCGCACGGCTTCAAACCCTTTCGCGCCACGCCGCATCCAAGCTGGCAAGATGAGCGCCGCCTGTCCTGCCCCTGGAAGCTCCATGTCGCCTGCCTCAGCGGGAGCCAACGACAGCGATGACGTGCGCGCCGCAGCTGCCGGCGACCGCCACGCGTTCCAGCGGCTGTACCGGCTGCACGTGGGCCGCGTGCACGGCGCGGTGTACCGGCTCGCCGGCTACGACCACGCCCGCGCCGAGGACCTCACCCAGGATGCGTTCGTCCGCGCCTGGCAGAAACTGCCCGACTTCCGCCACGAAAGCGCGTTCGGCACCTGGCTATACCGGCTGGCGGTGAACGTGGCGCTGATGGATATCCGCGCCCGCGGCGCCAACCCGGTCAGCATGCTCGACGACGAACACCTGCCGGACTCCGGCGAAACACCGTTCTGCGCCGCCGAGCGCGAGGAACTGGAACGGGCCGTCGGGAAGCTGCCGCCACGCGCGCGCGCCGTGCTGGTGCTGCACGACATCGAAGGCTGGAAGCACGAAGAGATCGCGGCCGAACTGGACATGGCCGTCGGCACCTCGAAAGCGCAACTGCACCGCGCCCGCGGCCTGCTGCGCAAGGTATTGGGAGAAAGCGCATGAACGAATTCGAATGGCGCCGCCAGCTGCGCGACCTGCGCCAGCCACTCGCACCGCAGCGCGATCTGTGGGCCTCGATCGACGCCGCACTGGACGCCGCCGAACGCACGCAGGCATCCGCGCGCGCGCCACGACCGGTGCACCGCCGGCGCGGGCTGGTCGCCACCGGTCTCGCCGCCTCGCTGCTGCTCGCCGGCGGCATCGGCTGGCGCCTGCTGCACGCACCGACGGCCATACCGGTCGCCGACAACACGGCCTCCGCCACCCGCTGGAAGCCGTCCGACCCGCGCCTTGCCGGCGCCGCGATCGAACTGGATGCCGCCCGGATGGAGCTGCAGCTGGCGCTCCAGCAGGCACCGGACTCCCCCGCGCTGCAACGCCTGCTCGACCGCACCGAACAGCAACAGGCGCAATTGCGCCAGCTGGCCACCCGGGCCGGCTGATACCACCAGGAACGACCATGAAAACCACCCGCTACCTTCCCCTGCTGCTGTGCTTGTGCATCGGCCAGGCCCTGGCCGACACGCCGATCCAGCTGCATCACGACGCCACCCCGACCGCCCGCATCAGCATCGGCAATGTCGCCGGCACGGTGACCGTGACCGCTTGGGATCGCAACGAGGTGCAGGTCAGCGGCCGGCTCGGCGACGGCGCCAAGCCGCTGGTGATCACCGGCAGCAACGGCGACCTGGCGATCAAGGTGGAACCACAGGGCGGCTCCGGCTGGTTCAACTGGGGCGGCGACAGCAGGATGGCGCCGACCACGCTGGAACTGCGCGTCCCCAAGGCCGCCTCGCTCGACGTCGACGTGGTCAGCGCACCGCTGGTCATCGACGGCATGGAGGGCGGCAGCATCCAGGTCAATACGGTCAGCGGCAAGGCGCGCATCAACGCCCGCACGCCCTCGCTGAAGGTGGACAGCGTCAGCGGTGGCATCGAGCAGGCCGGGCACGCCGGGCAGGCCGAGCTGCAGACTGTCAGCGGCGACATCCTTGCTCCCGCACTGGGCCGCAGCGTCACGCTGCAGACCATCTCCGGCCGGATCCAGGCCCACGGCGGGCCATGGCAGAAGCTCACGCTCAGCACGGTATCCGGCGACGTGCAGCTCGGCGGCGCGCTGGCACCCGCCGGCAGCATCGGCATCGACAGCATGAGCGGCAACGTGCAGGTTCAGCTGCCTGCGAACACCTCCGCCAGCCTGCACGCCAGCAGCTTCAGCGGCGACCTGCGCAGCGATTTCGGCAACGCGAAGAAACCCGAGCACGGCCCCGGCAGCTCGCTGGACGTCCACCTCGGCGACGGTGCCGGCAAGATCAGCATCGAGACCTTCAGCGGCGACCTGCGCGTGCGCAAACAGGATTGAACGCTCTCCTGCGGAACGAAAAACGCCGTCGCTAGGCGACGGCGTTTTCATGCATCCGGCTTTTGGAAAACCGGTCAGAGATCCTGGTGATACTGCACGTACGGCGTACGCGACTGATCCGGCTCCGGACCTGCCGGCGTATTCGCCGGGGTGCCGGACGACCACAGGTTCTGCGCACCGACGCTCAGCGAGCCGCGCCACGGCAGGCGCCAGGTCACGCCCAAGTCGATGCTGTTCCAGCGCCGGTCGGCGTTTAGACCGCCCGGTATGCCGGCCTGTGGCTGCATCGTGCGGCCGATCAGCACGCCACTCAGCGGGCCGTGGTCGACGCCGAAGCTCAGCGCCTTTTGGTCCAGCGTGTCCACGCCAAGCAGGTTGCCCGGCAGCAGGTGGATGCGGCCCACGCTGGCGCCCAGGTCGATGCCGCTCTTGCTGCCCAGGGCCAGCCGGCCATGCGCATTGAGCTGGGCGCTGCTGTCGAAACTGGACAATCCATCCACGCCTGGCGCGGCGCCCGGCAGCACGCGCGGCAGCACGTTGCGCCGATCCGGTGTGGTGTTGGTGCCGACGCTGACGCCGACGCTGTAGCGACCGGTGTCATAGGTGGCGCCAACTTCGCTGCCCTGCACGCGCAGGCCCGGATTCGTCCACGCACGCTCGCTGACTTCCGCATGCGCCTGCAGCCGCGGCCCCAGCCCGTATTCCACGCCGGTCGTCATTACCGTGGAGGCATCCACCACGCGCAGTGCCAGCGGCGCATTCTTGCGCAGGGCCTCCGCACCGGTGCTGCGATCGGCCTTGAGCGCCAGCAGGCGGCCATCGGCACCGCGCCACAACGGCACCACCACACCCGGCTCGACCTCGGCGGTCTGATCCGGCGGCTGCGCCAGCAGGCGCTCCGCCATGCCGTTGTCGCCATCCACAGACTGCCCGGCCGCGGCAAGCGGCAGCAGGAGGATCAGCAGCAGGGCAGGCAGGCGGCGCATGGCGATGGACCGATGACTCGCTCGATGGAGGATACTTGGCCTCCAGTATAAACCGTTTTACGTTTTACTAACACCCCGAGAACCTGTTTCAACGCACAGAATGGCAGCATCCGATCCTGCTTCGGACCACTCCATCCTGCGCGGGTTCCCACCCGGAAAACTGGCGAGGGAGCAGACTTCCACGATATAAAGACACGCCACGTCGATCCAGCCTGGTCGCCCCGGAAGCAGTCGCAGCCCCAATGAGCGCCACACCGACGATCCGTTCATCCCAGCCACCGACGGTGGTTCGGGATCTTGCGGCCATGCACACGGCGGTCGAGCGGCTGTTCGAGGCACCCGACGCCGCCGGCGTGATGGAAGTCTGCGAGCTCCTGCTGGACAATTTCGGAGTCCACGGTCGCCTGCGCTGGCGGCGCATGGACGAGCTGCCCGCTCCGCTGGCCGGGCAGATGGATCTGGCCGAAGATCCGCAAGGCCCACGCACCCTGATCCTCGAATGGGCCGACCTGCCGCTGCCCGAGGTTGTGCGCGACCGGCTGGACTGGCTGGGCCGGCTGGCCGATATCCGCCTGCGCCAGCTGGCCGAGACCAGCCGCCTGTACGAGGCGATCTCGCGGCTGGCACAGGCCGAGCGGCTGCAGCGCGCGCTCTACGCGATCGCCGAGCAGGCCGGCGCCGAGCATGACATGCCAGAGATGATGCGCTCGCTGCACGCCATCGTCAGCAGCCTGATGTACGCGGAAAATTTCTACATCGTGCTGTACGACGCGGCCACCGACACGGTCCGCTTTCCCTATTACGTCGACATCGCCGATACCGATCCGCCGCCGCCGGAGCAGAACCTGCCGTTGCACGACATGCTGCACAGCCTCACTTGGAACCTGCTGCAGGAAGGCCGGCCGCTGATGGGTTCATTCGAGGAGCTGAAGCAGCAGTTCGGCGACCACTTCGTCCCGATTGGCCCCACTTGCGAGTACTGGCTGGGCGCACCGCTGCTGCGCGGCGGTCACGTCGTCGGCGGCATCGTGATGCAGAGCTATCGCGCCGACACCCATTACTCGCATCACGACCTGGAACTGCTGAACTACGTGGCCCAGCACGTGCAGACCGCGCTGGAGCGACGCGAGGCACACCTCGAGCTGGGCCGTCGGGTGACCGACCGCACCGCCGCGCTGCGCGAGGCAAATCGCGTGCTGCGCCAGCAGGTGCTGCAGCGCCAGCGCGGCGAACGCCTGCAGGCGGCGCTGTTCCGCATCGCCGAGCTGGCCAACACCTCGGACAGCCTGGAAAAATTCTACGCGGCGATGCACCAGGTGATCAGCGGCCTGCTGTACGCGCGCAACTTCTACATCGCGTTGGTCGACGACGAGAACGGCTACCTCACCTTCCCCTACTCGGTGGACGACGTGGACAGCGTGCGCCTGCCGCGCGCGCACGGCCGCGGGGCCACCGAATACGTGCTGCGCCACGCCAAGCCGCTGCTGGCCACGCCGGAGGAGATCGACCGACTCAGCGCAGAGGGCGAGATCAGCCGCTTCGGCGCACCCTCGGTGTGCTGGCTCGGCGTGCCGCTGATCTGGGGCGGCAAGGCGATGGGCGTGCTGGCGCTGCAAAGCTACTCGCCCGAGCACACCTACAACGAGCGCGACCAGGAACTGCTGACCTTCGTCAGCTATCACATCGCCAACGCGCTGCAGCGCAAGCAGGCGGCGACGTCGCTGAAACACGCCTACGCCGGGCTGGAGCGCCGCGTCACCGAACACACCCGCGCGCTGGCGCTGGCCAACCGCGACCTGCGCGAACAGATCGCCGAGCGCGAGCGCGTCGAGCGCCGGCTGAAGTACGAAACCCTGCACGACTCGCTGACCGGCCTGCCGAACCGCACCCTGCTGCTGCAGCGACTGGAGCAGGCGATGCAGCGCTACAGCGCGAACCCGGTCGAGCAGTTCGCCGTGCTGTTCATCGACCTGGACCGTTTCAAGGTGATCAACGACTCGGTCGGCCATCTGGTCGGCGACGACCTGCTGTTCCAGGTCGGCGGCCGCATCCGCGCCTGCCTGAAGACGCGCGACGTGGTCGCGCGCCTGGGCGGCGACGAGTTCGCAGTGCTGCTGGAAGGCATCGTCGATACCCACAAGGCGACGCTGATCGCCGAGCGCATCATCAGCGAACTGCAGACGCCGTTCCGGCTCGGCACCAAGGAGATCTTCACTTCCGCCTCGATCGGCATCGCGCTGTCCGGCCCGCATTACCGCCAGCCCGAGGAACTGCTGCGCGATGCCGATGCCGCGATGTACAACGCGAAGGACGGCGGCCGCCACCGTGCAGCGATGTTCGACGACCGCCTGCGCCGCGAGGCGCTGTCGCTGCTGGACATGGAGAGCGACCTGCGCCACGCGCTCAGTCGCAACGAGTTCGAACCGTTCTACCAGCCGATCGTGGAGCTGGCCGACGGCCGCGTCGCCGGCTACGAGGCGCTGCTGCGCTGGCATCACCCCGAGCGCGGCCTGCTGCCGCCGCACGATTTCCTGCTGATCGCCGAGGAATGCGGCTGTGCCGAGGCGATCGACTGGCAGATCTTCGAGCAGGTCTGCACCCAGGCCGTGCGGCTGATCGGCACCGAGGGCTTCATCAGCATCAACGTCTCCGGCCGGCACTTCCGCTCCGCCGACCTGGACCAGCGGCTGCTCGCGCTGTTCGACCAGTACGCCGTGCCCACGCGCTGCATCCGCATCGAGGTCACCGAGCACGCGCTGCTGGAGAACCCGACCCAGGTCAAGCAGATGCTGCAGAACCTGCGCAGCCACGGCGTCGGCATCGCGCTGGACGACTTCGGCACCGGCTATTCATCGCTCAGCTACCTGCACCAGTACCCGTTCGAGACGCTGAAGATCGACCGTTCCTTCATCACCGAGCTGCCGCCGGACGACGCCGAGACGCAAGGCCTGGCACTGGTGCGCGCGATCCAGGTGCTGGCCGATTCACTGCGGATGAAGGTGATCGCCGAAGGCATCGAGGAAGAATCGCAGCGGCAGGCGCTGCTGCGCGTCGGCTGCCGCTACGGCCAGGGCTTCCTGTTCGCCGAGGCGCAGCCGGCCAGCACCTGGCTCGGCGCGGACAAGCCGCTGCTGTTGGCTTGAGCGAACCGCCTTGCGTCACTGCGCCGTATCCGGCGCGGCCGGCGCTGCACTTTCGCTGAGCAGGTGCTCGGCATCGATGCGGTCGAAGTGGTAGCGCTGCGCGCAGAACTCGCAGATCACCTCGATCTCGTCGTTGCGCGCAGCCAGCGCCGCCTCGACTTCGTCGCGACCGAGCGAACGCAGCATCGCGCTTACCCGCTCGCGGCTGCAGCTGCAGCCAAAGGCCAGCGGACGCGGCTCGAACAGGCGCACCGACTCCTCGTGGTAGAGCCGGTACAGCAGTTGCTCCGGCGCGCTGGCCAGCAGTTCCTGCGCGCCCAGGGTGGCGGTCAGGTGCACCACGCGATTCCACGCATCGTCGTCCTGCACGGCATCGCGGCCGCCCTCGCCCGACATCTTCTGCAGCATCAAGCCGACCGCATGCTCGCCGTCGGCGGCCAGCAGGATCCGCGCCGGCAACTGTTCGGACTGCACGAAATAGTCTTCCAGCGAACCAGCCAGGTCAGCGTGCTGCAGGTCGACCAGGCCCTGGTAACGCTGGCCGCGGTCCACGTTGCCGATGGTGATGGCCATGATCGCGTCGGCCAGCGCATCCAGCGCCAGCGGTTCGGGCAACGGCTCGTTCCAGCGCGCCAGTCCGCGCAGACGGCCCTGGTCGCTGCACTCGGCGAACAGCAAGCGCAGCGCACCGGCACTTTTCAGCTCGATCGACAGCGCGCCGTCCAGCTTGATGTTGCCGGTCAGCAGCGCGCTGGCGGCCAGCGCCTCGCCCAGCAAGGCGTGCAGCGCCGGCGGGTAGCTGACGCGGCCGGCCACTTCGCGCCAGGCCGGCCCCAGTCGTACCAGGGTGCCGCGCACCCCGGCGCGCTCCAGCAGGAAGCGGTGCAGCACGTCTTCGACAGGCAGGTTTTCCACGGCGGATGTTCTCGTTGAAGTCAGGCGGAACAGATGGGGACGCCGCAGCGCCGGAACAACGCCCCTTATACTGCCCGCATCTCCCTGCGCGTACCGCCATGCCCGTTCTGTCCCGCCGCCCCATGCTGGCCCGTTTGCTGCGCTCGCTGGCGATCCTGCTGCTCGCATGGCTGGCGCTGAGCTGGCTGGTGGTGCTGGTGCTGCGCTTCGTGCCGCCGTGGACGTCGGCGGTGATGATGGAGCGCCAGCTCGGCGCATGGATCCATGGCGAGAAGGATTTCCACCTGCGCCAGCACTGGGTGCCGTGGACGCAGGTGTCGAGCTGGGTGCCGCTGGCGATGGTGGCCGGCGAGGACCAGAAGTTCCCCTACCACCACGGCTTCGACCTCGACTCCATCCAGGACGCGCTCGACGCGGCCGACGACGGCAAGCGCCTGCGCGGCGCCAGCACGATCAGCCAGCAGACCGCCAAGAACCTGTTCCTGTGGAACGGCCGCAGCTTCGTGCGCAAGGGGCTGGAGGCGTACTTCACCGTGCTGATCGAGCTGACCTGGCCGAAGCGGCGCATCCTCGAGGTGTACATGAACATCGCCGAGCTGGGCAACGGCGTCTATGGCGTGGGCGCGGCCAGCGAGGCGTACTTCCACACCGTGCCGGCGCAGCTCGGTCCGGCCCAGGCCGCCCGCCTGGCCGCGGTGCTGCCCAGCCCGCGGCGCCTGCATGCGGACCGGCCCAGCGCCTACGTGCAGCGTCGCACCGAGTGGATCCAGCGGCAGATGTCCCGACTCGGCGGACCCGCCTACATCGAAGGCCACGCGCCACCGCACACGACTCGCTGACCGCCGCGCGGCGGGTTCACAACTTCACTACACGTCGTCGCAATGGCGGCGTTAGACTCGTCCCGGACGGCCCGCCCGGGCCGCTGGGAGACCCAAGCATGAGCCAGGTCAAACATCTGCTGCAGGGCAAGGGCAACGCGATCTACAGCATTGCACCGGATGCGCCGGTACTCGAGGCGATCAAGCACATGGCCGAACACCGGATCGGCGCACTGCTGGTGATGCGCGGTGAGCAACTGGTCGGCGTCATGTCCGAACGCGACTACGCGCGCAAGGTGATCCTGCAGGGCCGCTCCTCGTCGCAGACCGCCGTGTCCGACATCATGAGCAGCACCCCGCTGACCGTCGGCCCGGACACCGACGTGTTCGACTGCATGCGCCTGTGCACCGACAGCCGCATCCGCCACCTGCCGGTGGTACAGGACGGCAAGGTGGTGGGGGTGATCTCGATCGGCGATCTGGTCAAGGCGGTGATCGACGCGCAGGCCGAGCAGATCGAGCACCTGCAGCGTTACATCACGAGTTGAGATTCGGGATTCGGGATTCGGGATTCGGGAAAGCATCGACTCAAGCCGATGCATTCGCCGTCTTGTCCTCGGGCGCCTGCTCGTCCGGCGCCAGATCCGGCGACCAGCCGGCACGCCGGGACACCATGACGGCCAGCGCGGCAACGCCGGCACCGGCCAAGGCCAGGCCAGCCACGCCCCAGCCCAGCAGGCGCAGGCCGCTCACTGCGCTGGTCACCACCACGTCGCCGAACCGCCACACTGCGGTTTCCACGAAGTTCTTGCCCTTGTAGCGCGTCTCGCGCGGCACCCTCGTATACAGCGCATCCACCGCCGGCTTGGTCATGCCGTAGGCGAAGCCGCGCGTGATCACCTGCATCACCGCCAGCAGCGGCACGCTGTAGCTGAAGAACGCAAAACTCCCGCCACCGATCAGCGCCACCCCGGCCAGCAAGGCCAGATTCACCAGCGACGGGACCACCAATCCCCAGCCCGCGCCGCGACGCACCAGCAGCCATGGCGTCACGCTCAACTGCAGCAGCGCACCGAGCAGATTGGTGGCCAGGTCGAGATTGCTGTAGAACAGCGTGCGCGCGACCGTGCTGGTGAAATGCGCCTTGGCATAGTCCGCCACCAGCGCATAGGCCAGCGTGCCGATGCCATCGCCGAACAGCATCAGCAAAGCCATGTAACGCAGGAAGGGGCGCGACCAGAGCTGCCTGATGCCAGCCCACAGCGAGCCACCGATCGCAGCCTCGCCAGCGCTGCCCGACTGCCGATCGTGTTGCGCGGAAAGCCGCAGCAAAAGCGCCAGCGAGAGCGTCAGCGCGCATGCAGAAACCACCAGCAACGGCGCCACCCCGATCAGCTGCACCAGCAGCCTGGTCACCAGCGGACCAAAGACCGCGCCAGCCATGCCGCCCAATGCGATCAGCGAAAACACCCGCCGTGCCTGACCGCTGGAGAAGATGTCCGCCATGAAGCTCCAGAACAGCGACACCACGAACAGGTTGAACACGCTGGCCCAGACGAAGAACAGCACGCCCAGCTCGCGCGCGCCGATGCGATCCTGCGCCATGAACGCAGGCACGAACGCGAGCAGGCACAAAATGAAGAAGCTGTAGCTCCAGCCAAGCAATTGCCTGCGCGGGAAGCGCGCCACCAGCATGCCGAACACCGGCGCCAGCAGCAGCATCACCACGAACACCGCGCCGTAGAACAGCGGCAGCGACTGCGAACCGACCGCACCGCTCAGCTGGCCCATGACTGGCCGGATGATGTAGTACGAGGTCATCACGAAAAAGAACGCCAGCGCGGACAGCATCGGCGCGGCGGCTTGTTCCACAACGGTTTGACGGGGCAAACTCACGGGGGCATCCAGCGTGGGGCGCGGCAAGCCTAGCATGCGGCCATATCCATCCAGCGAAGCGTGGGGAAGCCTTGAACCACTACGACTACGTCATCGTCGGCGCCGGCTCGGCCGGCTGCGTGCTGGCCAACCGGCTCAGCGCCGATCCGGGCAGGCGCGTGCTGCTGCTGGAAGCCGGCCCCACGGACTGGAACCCGCTGATCCACATGCCCGCCGGCATCGCCCGCCTGGCCAACAACCGCGCGCTCAACTGGAACTACCGCACCGAGCCGGAGCCCGCGCTCGGCCAGCGCCGCCTGTGGTGGCCGCGCGGCAAGACGCTCGGCGGTTCCAGTTCGATCAATGCGATGTGCTACATCCGCGGCGTGGCAGCCGACTACGACCGCTGGGCCGAAGCCAGCGGCGACCCGCGCTGGTCATGGCACGAGGTACTGCCGTGGTTCCTGCGCAGCGAGGACAACAGCCGCGGCGCCAGCGCGCTGCACGGCACAGGCGGTCCGCTCGGCGTCGCCGACCTGCGTCACCACAACGTGCTGTCCGCCGCGCTGATCGACGCGGCCGTGAGCGCCGGCTTCGCGCGCAACGACGACTTCAACGGCGAACTACAGGCCGGCTTCGGCCTGTACCAGGTGACCCAGCGCAACGGCGCGCGATGCTCCACCGCGACCGCATTCCTGAAACCTGCGCGCCGACGCGAGAATCTGCATGTGCGCACGCATGCACTGGTCGAGCGCGTACTGATCGAGCAGCACCGCGCCATCGGCGTGCAGCTGCGCCGCGGCCGGCATGGCGTCGAGCGGATCGAGGCGGGCGAGGTGATCCTCGCCGGGGGCGCGATCAATACGCCGCAACTGCTGATGTTGTCCGGACTCGGCCCGGCCGACCACCTGCGCGGGCACGGCATCGCGGTGCTCGCCGACCTGCCCGAGGTCGGCGCCAACCTGCAGGACCACCTGGACATCTGCACGCTCGACGGCAACCCGGGCAAGCTCAGCTACGATCACCTCAACGAACTGTCCGCCGGCTGGCGCTGGCTGCGTCATCGCGACGGGCCGGGCAGCTCCAACGTGGCCGAGGCCGGTGGCTTCGTGCGCAGCCGCTTCGCCGGCGACGAACGCTGCGACCTGCAGTTCCACTTCGTGCCGGCGCTGCTCGACGACCACGGTCGCCATCGCCTGCCCGGCTACGGTTACACGCTGCATGCCTGCTACCTGCATCCGCGCAGCCGCGGCCGCTTGCGCCTGCACTCGGCCGACCCGGCGCAGCCGATCGCGATCCATGCCAATTACCTCGGCGACCCGGAGGGCCACGACCTGAAGATGATGATCGAGGCGGCGCGGCTGTCGCGCGAGATCCTCGACCAGGCGGCGTTCACACCGCACCGCGGTGCGCCGGTGTTCCCCGAGCGGCGCATCGGCACCGACGCGGAATACGCCGACTTTATCCGGCGCAAGGCGGAAACCATCTACCACCCAGTCGGCACCTGCCGCATGGGCAAGGACGATCGCGCAGTGGTTGACAGCGAGCTGCGCGTGCGCGGCGTGGACAGGCTGCGCGTGGTGGACGCTTCGGTGATGCCCAGCCTGCCCACAGGCAACACCAACGCGCCCACGATCATGATCGCCGAACGGGCGAGCGCGTTGATTCTCGGCGAAGGAACCCTGTAGGAGCGCACTTGTGCGCGATGCTTTCCGTCACGTGACGAGGAGCATCTCGCACGACCGAAGGAAGTCCCTTGTGGACAGAGTGCGCTCCTACAAAGGCACCGGGCAATGCAGGCTGGCGCAGATCACCCGCAACAACTCGGCCTCTTCCACGCTGACCTGGCCGTCGGCGTGGACCGCGCGCAGCAAGGCCTGGATCACCAGCTCCTTGGCCATCGGGCTCAGCCCGTCCAGATCGTCCAGCGCGTGCTCGAACGGCGCCTGCCAGGCCGCCGCCGGCGGCGTCCACTCGATGGCCTCGCCGGGGAACGCCTGCTGCATCGCCAACAGCCAGGCGCGCCTTGCAGCGGCCTCGTCCGAGCAGCCAGCCGCGGCAACGATGGTGCAGACCAGGATCACGCTGTCGCGCGCCGCCGGGAGTTTCTTCACGCCATCGACCGGTGCGCGGCGCGGCGAGCGCGCCTCGCTCAGGTGAATGCGCAGCAGCCGCGCCAGGCAGTACTCGTTGATGTCGACCCGACCATCCACCTTGACCAGGTCGTCGAGCGCGCGCAACAAAGTCTGCTGGCGTCCGTCAGGCAGTTGCTTGAGCGCGGGAAACGCCAGCGAGACCAGCGGCAGGCGCGCGATCGGCGCCAAGGTGGCCAAGACGGAAACCTGCATCTGCACGGCGCGCTGCACGTCGTCACCAAACGCATCGGCGACGATCCGGCGCTGCGCCGGCTGCAACTCCGCCTCCAATGACAGCGCCAGCGCCAGCATCACCGTCAGCGCGGACTCGGGCTGCTGCACGGCTTCGCCCAGGCTCGTCGGTATCGCCTGCTGCACGGCCGCGGCATGCTGGAACGCCGGAGCGACTGAGGCAACGCCGCCGGCCAGCACACCCGTCAGTATCGGTGGCAACGACATGCCCGGCACGCTCGAGGCGGCGGCCAGGGGGCCGTTCGCTGGCGCAGGTGGTGGCGACGCCGCTTCGCGCTGCATCCCCGCCGCCATGCGCGCCAGGTCAGCCTCCTTGAAGCCAGGCTCCAGCATCCGGATACGCTCGAGCAAGGGCGGGTGGGTGGCGAACAGCGCGTTGAACGTACCGGCCTCGCCGAACAGCATGTGCGCCACTTCCTGCTTGTTCGCCACCTGCAGGGTGGAGCCTTCGGCGAGGATCGCGATCTTCTTCAACGCGCCGGCGATGCCGTCGGTCTGGCGGGTGAACTGCACCGCCGAGGCATCTGCCAGCGATTCGCGCGAGCGCGCCACCGCGGCCTGGATCAGTCGCCCGAAGAAATAACCGATGTAGCCGACCGCCATCAGCGCCAGCCCGATCAGCCACACCTGGCCGCCACCCCGACGGTTGCCGCTGCCGCCGAACCAGATCACCCGGCGTCCCACGATCGCCAGCACCAGGATGCCGAACAGCAGGCCCATCAGGCGGATGTTGAGCCGCATGTCGCCGTTCAACACGTGGCTGAACTCGTGCGCGATCACGCCCTGCAGCTCGTCGCGGCTGAGCTGGTCGAGGCAGCCCCGGGTCACGCACACCGCCGCGTCGGAGGCCGAGTAGCCGGCAGCGAAGGCGTTGATGCCCGCTTCGTCGGCCATCAGATAGATGTCCGGCACCGGCACGCCCGCAGCGATGGCGACTTCCTCGATCACGTTGCGCAGCCGTCGCAGCTGCGGGTCGCGGGTATCCGGCGGTACCGGCACCGCGCCCATGCTTTCGGCCACCGCCTTGCCACCACTGGACAGGCTCATGATGCGGAACAGCGAACTGAGCCCGATCCCGGCGATGACCGCGCCGCTGCTGGCGAACAACAGCGGCAGGTTCGATGCAGCCGGTTCGCCGGCGGCCGCGTGATGGCCCATGGTCAGCCATACCACCGCGTCGATCGTCGCCACGATCGCCACCACCGCCAGCACGAACAGCAGCACCAGACGCCGGCTGCTGCCGCGCACGCGCGCCTGTTGCGCAAAGAAATCCATGGAAGCTCCCGGGTGGCGCCGCGGCATGCGCCGCGACGCGACGGCGATCAGCTGAAGGAAACCTTCGGCACGTCGCGTACGGCCGGGTCCTCGATCTTCAGCGGTTCGGCCGCGGCGAAGCCGAAGCTGTTCGCCACGAACGAGGCGGGAAAGACCTCGCGCTTGTTGTTGTAGGTCAGCACCGAGTCGTTGTACGCCTGGCGCGCGAATGCCACGCGGTTCTCCGTGGATGTCAGCTCTTCGGAGAGCTGCATCATGGTCTGGTTCGCCTTCAGGTCGGGATAGGCCTCCTGCAGCGCGAACAAATGGCCCAACGTCTGGGTCAAGGCATTCTCGCTGCTGGCCAGCTGCTGCATCGCGGCCGGATCGCCCGGGTTGGCCTTCGCACCGGCCAGCCCGCTGACCGCCGCGTTGCGCGCCTGCACCACCGCCTCGAGCGTGCCGCGTTCGTGCGCGAGATAGCCCTTGGCGGTCTCGACCAGGTTCGGAATCAGGTCGTGGCGCCGGGTGAGCTGCACGTCGATCTGCGCAAACGCGTTCTTGTAGCCGTTGCGCGAGGTGACCAGTCCGTTGTAGATCGCCACGAAGTACAAGACAATCAGGACAACAACAATCAGAAAAACGATCAGACCCATCGTCGAGCTCTCCACCCTGAGGCGCATCCCCACGCCGGAACCACGTCAGAATACCATGCAGTTTCATAAGATCTTCCTGCTGATCGCGGGCGCACTGGGGCTGACCTGCACGCCGCTCCGCGCCGCCGCGTCACCCGCTTCCCCGGCGCCCGCCACGCTGTCGGTCAGTGTCGGCAACACGCCGCAGAAACTCCCGCCACTGCGCGTCAAGCAGACGCTCGCGGACTACCAGCGTTGGCTGAACCTCCTCGCCCAGCGCGATGCGGTGGCCGGCCTGGCCACCGCCGTGGTGGTCGACGGCAAGGTGGTCTACGAGGGCACCGTCGGCTATGCCGACGCTGCCACCAGGCAGCCGATCACGCCGAACACCGTGTTCCGTCTCGCCTCGCTGTCGAAGGCGTTCGCCACCGCCATCGCCGGCCTGCTGGTCGACGACGGCAAGCTGGGCTGGGACACCAAGCTGATCGACGTGCTGCCGTACTTCAAGCTGAAGGACATGCAGGCCGCCTCGCAGGCCACCGTCGGCGACATCCTGGGCCAACGGCTGGGCCTGCCACGCAACACCTACGACA
Source organism: Rhodanobacter sp. B2A1Ga4 (assembly GCF_018101315.1). NCBI lineage: Bacteria > Pseudomonadati > Pseudomonadota > Gammaproteobacteria > Lysobacterales > Rhodanobacteraceae > Rhodanobacter > Rhodanobacter sp. B2A1Ga4. The sequence continues at coordinate 1,814,278 of NZ_JADBJR010000001.1, forward strand.
ATATGCTCGAGGGCGACACTTCGTACGAAGAACTGGTGCGCAAGCTGGACGAAGTCGACATGATCTGCGGCGTGGGCCAGTGCTACGGCTACCAGAACGTCGCCTTCAGCATGATCGGCGACGTGGTGCTCGCGCGCACCGGCGACTTCTTCTATCACCAGGTCGACAAGCGCATCTTCTATCCGCTGGGCATGACCACCGCCAGCTACGGCCGCGCCGCACTGGAATCCAGCAAGAGCTGGGCGCGCCCGCATCGCGCCACCAGCCGGGGCTGGGTGCCATTCGAGCCGAGCGAGACCTATTACCGGGTCGCGCCGGCGGCCGGCGTCAACGCCAGCCTGCGCGACATGGAAAAATGGCTGATCGCGCAGATGGGCGGCCGCCAGGACGTGTTGCCCACCTCGCTGCTGGACATGCTGCACGCTCCCGGCGTCGCCACACCCAGCGAACTGCACGCCACCCCGTGGCGCCGCGCGCGACTGACCGACGCGTACTACGCACTCGGCTGGCGGGTCTACAAATACGGCGGCGAGACCCTGATCTATCACGCCGGCGCCGTGGCGGGTTATCGCACCATGATCGGCTTCTTCCCGAAGTACCGTGCCGGCGTGGTGACCCTGTGGAACTCCACCGGCCCCACGCCGAGCGGGCTGATGCCGATGGTGTTCGACGACCTGCTGGGCCTGCCGCACGTCGACTGGGCCAACCTTGACAGTGCCGCCAGACCCGCGGCGAAGCCGAAGGCAAAATCGAAAGCGCGCACGCATCGTCGCGCACCGCGTCACCGCTGAGGGCCCGCACCGGCGCCGGGCTGCAACATCCCAAAAAAAGGGCGGCGCATGCGAAACATGCGCCGCCCTTTTTGCTTTCCTCACGTCAGGGTCAGAGCTTGAACTCGATCCGCTGTTGCTTGACGCTGGAAACGGCCGTGCCGTCTTTCATCGCCGGATTGAAGCGATAACGTTCCACCGCGTCGATGGCGGCGCGATCGAAGACGTGGCGCGGCTGCGAATCAACCACCTTCACGTTGCTGGTCGTGCCGTCGGGATCGACCGTGAACGACACCACCACCCAGCCCTCCTGGCGTGCCCGCATGGCGGCCGTGGGGTAGCGTGCCGCCATACCCTTCACCAGCACTGCTGCCGTGTCCCCGCCAGCCGCAGTAGCACCGTCCGCACTTGCGGCGCCGCCATCAGCCGCCGCACTCGCCGCGGCCTGCTGGCGCGGCTGTTGCGCGGTGCGCGCCTGCTCTGTCTTCTGCTGTTCGGCCAACTGGGCCTTTTGTTGCGCAGCCAGCTGATCTGCCGCCTGCTTTTCCGCCGCGGCCTTCTGGGCGGCCAGCTGCGCGGCTTTTTGCTGATCGACGGCCTGCTGCTTGTCCTGCGTCTTGCGCTGGGCATCCAGCTTGGAACGGAGAATGGTCAGGGTGAAGTTGGCCGGGTCGGCTTTCGCCAGCAGGTCGATCTGGCGCTGCGCTTCGCCGAGGTCACGCGAGTTGATCGCCTGCTCGGCCGAAGTGGCCGCGAACGGGAACGTCTCGCGCAACGCATCGGAAGCCACCTTGTTGCCGGGATCCTTTTCCAGCACGCGCAGGTAGAACTCGAAGGCATTGTTGCCGGCCGGCGCCAGGTAGCGCTGCTCGTTCATGGCGCTGCGCGCCTCGGTCAGCAGCTGGTCGAGGCCCATCGCCGCCACGTTGGCCGGCGGCGGCGCCGCCCGCGTCGCCGCGGAAACCGGCGTGGACGGATGACCGCCCGAGTCGGCCATGATCAAGTCCTGGTGCGGCTTGATGATCAGGAACCACGCACCCACGGCGAGCAGGGCGAAGATGGCGATGATGGCAATGATCAGGGGCCGAACGGCCCCGCGCGCATGCCGGCGCGTATCAAGTATGTATCGGGTATCCATGGTCTCTCACTGAGTGTCGACAGATACCCGCGCTTTTTCCCCCTGTCCATCCAGGAGCGGCGAATCCCCTGATTTGCCGCGGCGCGGATGTGCAGAAGGTAACTCCAATGGCGCAGCACGGCAAATGACCCGTAGACCCGTGACGCCTGGCGGACATCCGTCGACGCAGGCCGTCGCTGCAATCGCCGGAAAGCGGCGCGGTCGAGGCGGGCAGCGGAGTGGCATGCAGCCACCGTGGAAGGAATTTGCCAGCCCCGGAAACGAAGCGTCCCGGCCAGGCCGGGACGAAGGCTTCTCGAAGTGCTCTCCCCGCGCTGGGCACCGCGGGGAGAGAAGTCGATTGCTTGTCTTATTGTAGGGTGTCGCGTGTCGCCTTACTTCTTCGCTTTGGTCTTCGCGGTCTTGGTGGCCTTCACCACCTTGGCCGGTGCAGCTTTCTTGGCGGCGGCCTTCTTCGGCGCAGCCTTCTTCGCAACCTTCTTTACAGCAGCTTTCTTGGCGGCTGCCGGCTTCTTGGCAGCTTTCTTGGCGGCCGGCTTCTTGGCGGCAGCCTTCTTGGCGGCCGGCTTCTTGGCAACCGGCTTCTTGGCGGCGGCCTTCTTCACGGCGGGTTTCTTGGCGGCGGCCTTCTTGGCGGCCGGTTTCTTTGCAGCGGATTTCTTGGCAGTGGCCATGGTTCGTCTCAGCTCCTCATCAGTTGGCAGTGGTTGCCCAGTAAAAGCGTGCAGGAACGCCTCGACCAACAAGTCGCTGTTGGTAGCGTGCCGAAGATTGTTCACTTGACGGTGGGTGCGCAAATCAGAAAGCCGCCGCAGCACATGCAGCGGAATCGAGACAGTGATCTTGCGTACTGCATTGGCCTTTTCACCGTGCTCGACATACGGCTTGATGAATTTCGTTGTCGCCATAAAACGCATTCCCCGTGATCTGTTGCGAAAGCTATCCCCGAAGATTTCTGCTGTCAATTGATTTCAATCATCAAATCAACCCGCCTCACCCCCTCCCAAACCGGCCCGCAGCCTGCCTCGACAAGGCTTTCGGGGCAATGGTCATATTTATCAAATGGACGTCCAGACATCCAAAGACTTTTTACAAAAAAATGTAATGAACGCCCATAGCCCTTGGTACACAACGGTTTCAAGGCGTGAGCCAAACAAAGACGCGTAAAATGGTCAACGCATGGCATCACTCGCGCGCGACACATTCCTGGCCACCGGGCGACTCCCGGCAGATGAACAGAACACGACTGAAACCCGTCAAACCGGTATCCCGGCACAGGCAAAAAATATCCGGCACCCTGCCCCAGGCGCACCCCGGGAACGACGCGAACGGGATGTGCGGCACTCCGGCGCTGCTCGCTGATGGCGACGCCGCGAGGTCGATTCGCGGGCGATGGCATCGTCGATGACATGCATGCGCGGCGCGACCATCGGGATGATTTCATCGGAGGAGAGGAGCTCGCCTGCGGACCCACGGTTTCATCAATGGCACGCACAGAGAATGAAGCGGTCGCATGCATGACGTCATGACACGTCCACCCCGGAAACAGTGCCGGCCGCACTGGGCGGCCGGCAGGGTCGAGCATGCTCGCGGGTGACTTCAGTGGTCTTCGTTCTCGACCAGCTCTTCGTAGTCGTTCGCGTCGAGCAGTTCGTCGAGCTCGGCGCGGTCGCTGGGCCGCACCAGGAAGATCCAGCCTTCGCCGAAGGCATCCTCGTTGATGGTCTCGGGCTTGTCGTTGAGCAGCTCGTTGACCGCGACGACCTCGCCGGAAACCGGCGAGTAGATGTCGGAGGCCGCCTTCACCGATTCCACCACGGCGGCACCGGCGCCCGCCTTCACGGCGGAGCCGACTTCCGGCAGTTCCACGTAGACCAGGTCGCCGAGCTGCCCCTGCGCATGGTCGGAAATGCCCACCCGGACCAGGCCGTCGTCTTCGGCGCGGGCCCACTCGTGGGACTTGAGAAATTTCAGATCGCCGGGAATCTCGCTCATGATCGGGGTCCAGTCGTTGGGTTGGGTTACAGGCGGTGATTCTAGCCACATCCGCCGGGGGGAAGAATGTACCGCGGCGCGATGCCGCTCAGATCCCTTCGCAAGGCTTGCCGTCGCGTACGAACGGGTATTTCACCAGGCGCACCGGCACCTCGCGACCGCGGATGTCGACGCGCACGTCGCCCGGCTCGCCGACCGGAATGCGCGCGAACGCCACCGCCTTGTTGAGGGTCGGCGCAAAACTGCCGGAGAGGATCTCGCCCTCGCCGTTCGCGGTCAGCACCTTCTGGCCGTGGCGCAGCACGCCTTTGTCGTCCAGCACCAGGCCGACCATCACGCGCGGCACGCCGGCTGCCTTCTGCTGCTCCAGCGCGGCGCGGCCAATGAAATCGCGGCCCTCGTCCAGCGCGATGGTCCAGCCGAGGTTGGCCTCCCACGGCGTGGCGCTCTCGTCCATGTCCTGGCCGTACAGGTTCATGCCCGCTTCCAGGCGCAGCGTGTCGCGCGCGCCGAGGCCGGCCGGCACCACGCCCGCGGCGGCCAGCGCCTCCCACAGCGCGATGGCGTGTTCGGCCGGCACGATGATCTCGAAGCCGTCCTCGCCGGTGTAGCCGGTGCGCGCCACGAACAGCGGCATGCCGTGCGGACCCTGCGCGGCGGCGGCGCTGAACTTGCCGAGCTTCTCGATGCGCGGACGGTCGACCTCGTGCAGCAGGCCAAGCACCTTCGCGCGCGCATGCGGACCCTGCACCGCGATCATCGCGAACTCGGGGCGCTCCTTCACCTGCACGTCGAACGCCTGCGCCTGGCGTTCGATCCAGGCCAGGTCCTTGGCGCGGGTGCCGGCGTTGACGACCAGCCGGAAGAACTCCTCGCCGAGGTAGTACACGATCAGGTCGTCGATCACCCCGCCGCGCTCGTCCAGCATGCACGAGTACAGCGCCTTGCCGTGCACCTTCAGCTTGTCGATGTTGTTGGCCAGCAGATGGCGCAGGAATTCCCGGGTGCGCGCGCCGTGCAGGTCGACCACGGTCATGTGCGAGACGTCGAACATGCCGGCGTCGCGACGCACCGCATGGTGCTCTTCGATCTGCGAACCGTAGTTGATCGGCATGTCCCAGCCGCCGAAGTCGACCATGCGCGCGCCGAGCGCACGGTGGGTGGCGTTGAGTACGGTCTTCTCGGTCATCGCGACGGTGCCTTGCGGGGAAAGTCCCGCATTATCGCCGCCGGCAGCGGGCAATCCAAGCGGTGCGCGGCCGTTGGCCGCGGTGCGTCAGTCGTCCGCGCCGCCATCCAGCGTGGCCAGCACCCGCGCCACGACCTGTTCGGCCAGCTGCTCGGCGCGCTGCCCGCCGCTCAGCAGGTGGATGTCCGGCGCCTCGGGCCGCTCGTACGGCGCGTCGATACCGGTGAAATTGCGGATCGCGCCGGCACGCGCCTTGCGGTACAGGCCCTTCGGGTCGCGCCGTTCGCACTCCGCCAGCGGCGCGTCCACGAACACTTCCATGAATTCCGACGCAGCGAACAGCTCGCGCGCGGAGCGCCGTTCGCTGCGGTACGGCGAGATCGCGCTGACCAGCACGATCAGCCCGGCGTCCACCATCAGGTGCGCCACCTCGGCGATGCGGCGGATGTTCTCCACGCGATCCTGCGGGGTGAAACCCAGGTCCCGGTTGATGCCGTGGCGCACGTTGTCGCCGTCGAGCAGGTAGGTGTGGCAGCCCAGCGCATGCAGGCGGCGCTCGACCAGGTTGGCGACGGTGGACTTGCCGGCGCCGGACAGGCCGGTGAACCACAGGCACAACGGCTGCTGACCCTTGCTGGAAGCGCGCACGCCCTTGTCGATGTCGACGTGCTGCCAGTGTACGTTGGCCGAGCGGCCCAGCGCGAAGTCCAGCATGCCGCAGGCCACCGTGGCGTTGCTCTGGCGGTCGATCAGGATGAAGCCGCCCAACGTGCGGTTGTCCGCGTACGCCTCGAACGCGACCTCGTCGTCCAGGCCCAGCGTGCAGTAGCCCACCTCGTTGAGCACCAGCTGCCGTGCGGCGAGCTTGGCCTGGCTGTTGACGTCCACCTTGTGCTTGATCGACATCACCCGCGCGTTGACGGTCCGCGTGCCGAGCTTCAGCCAGTAGGCGCGGTTCGGCAGCAGCGCATTGTCGCCCAGCCACAGCAGGTGGCAGGCGAACTGGTCGGCCACCGGCGCCGGGCGCTGCGCGTCGGCAATCACGTCGCCGCGGCTCGCGTCGATTTCGCGGTCCAGGCACAGCGTCACCGCCTGGCCGTCGCCGGCGCTGTCCAGCTCGCCGTCGGCGGTGATGATGCGCTCGATGCGTGCGTGCTGCACGCCGGGCTGCACGATCACCTCATCGCCCTTCGCCACGCGACCGCCGCAGATCGTGCCGGCGTAGCCGCGGAACGACTGGTCGGGCCGGTTCACCCACTGCACCGGCATGCGGAAATCGCCGGCACGCAGCGGGGTGACGTCGGCCGACTCCAGCAGTTCGAGCAGGCTGGCGCCGGTGTACCAGGGCATCCGCGACGAACGCGAGCCCACGTTGTCGCCCGTCGGCGCAACCACCGGCAGGCACTGCACCTCGACGATACCGAGGCTGCGGGCCAGTTCGCGGTATTCCGCGGCGATCGCCTCGAAGCGCGCCTGGTCGCAATCGACCAGGTCCATCTTGTTCACTGCCAGCAGCACCCGGCGGATGCCCAGCAACGCACATATATATGTATGCCGGCGGGTCTGCGGCAGCAGCCCCTTGCGCGCGTCCACCAGCACCACCGCCAGCTCGGCATTGGAGGCGCCGGTGGCCATGTTGCGGGTGTACTGCTCGTGGCCCGGGCAGTCGGCCACGATGAAGCTGCGTCGCGCGGTGTGGAAGTAGCGGTAGGCGACGTCGATGGTGATGCCCTGCTCGCGCTCCGCGTCCAGTCCGTCGGTGAGCAGGGCGAAGTCCAGCGTGTCGCCCGCGTCGGCATGCAGCTGGCGGCTGTCGCGCGCCAGCGCAGCGAGCTGATCGTCCGGCACCGTGCCGGCGTCGTACAGCAGGCGGCCGAGCAGGGTGCTCTTGCCGTCGTCCACGCTGCCGCAGGTGATGAAGCGCAGCAGACTCTTGTCGGCGTCGGCAGCCGTGATGGCGGAAGCAGTCGAGGCGGCCATCAGAAGTAACCCTCCTGCTTCTTGCGTTCCATCGAGGCGTCGGGGTCGTGGTCGATCACCCGGCCCTGCCGCTCGGAGCTGCGCGAGTCGGCCATCTCCTGGATGATCTTGTCCAGCGTGTCGGCGGACGATTCCACCGCGCCGGTGAGCGGGTAGCAGCCCAGCGTGCGGAAGCGCACCTCGCGCATTTCCACCGCCTCGCCCTCGCGCAAAGTGAAGCGCTCGTCGTCGACCATGATCAGCGCGCCGTCGCGCGCCACCACCGGGCGCGGTTTGGCGAAGTACAGCGGCACCACCGGGATGCTCTCGCGGCGGATGTACAGCCACACATCCATCTCGGTCCAGTTGGACAGCGGGAACACCCGCACGCTCTCGCCCTTGCGGATCTGCGTGTTGTAGGTATGCCAGAACTCCGGGCGCTGGCGCTTCGGGTCCCAGCGATGCTGCGCGTTGCGGAACGAGAACACGCGCTCCTTCGCGCGCGACTTCTCCTCGTCGCGGCGGGCGCCGCCGATCGCCGCGTCGAAACCGTACTGGTCCAGCGCCTGCTTCAGCGCCTGGGTCTTCATCACGTCGGTGTGCACGGTCGCGCCGTGGGTCAGCGGCGAGATGCCCTGGCGCACGCCTTCCTGGTTGATGTGCACCAGCACCTGCACGTCGCCGGCTGCGGCCACCTGATCGCGGAACGCGATCATCTCGCGGAACTTCCAGGTGGTGTCCACGTGCAGCAGCGGCAGCGGCGGCTTCGCCGGATGGAACGCCTTGCGCAGCAGGTGCAGCAGCACCGAGGAATCCTTGCCGATCGAATACAGCATCACCGGGTGGCGGAAGCTGGCCGCCACCTCGCGGAAGATGTGGATGCTTTCCGCCTCGAGATCGTCGAGGTGCGAGCGCGTCGACGCGTTGTCTTTGCTCATGCGTGGAACCCAGGCCGGTCTTGCGCGGCGCGCCATCGCGCGCCGGTCATCCGGGCATGTTACGCGATCGCCGGCGGGGTTCCGAAATAACCTTGCCCGGCGCGCGCAGCCACGCGGGGCATATGCGCAGCGGATTTCCCCTCCCCCTGCATGCAAAAAGCACCCCACCCCAACCCTCCCCTGCGCGCAGGGGAGGGTGCGCGATGCACCTCAGGCGATTACCGGATACGTCGGCTCGACATCCAGCGTGGCCGCACACACCGAGGCCAGCTCCAGCAGGCGCAGGTCCGAGCCGCGCGCGCCGACCAACTGCAGGCCCACCGGCATGCCGTTCGGCAGCGTGCCCATCGGCAGGCTCACCGCGGGGCAACCGGCCAGGCTGGCGAAGCTGGTGAGATCACCCTGCGAATCGGGCACCGGGCCGTCCAGCGGGAACGCGCCCTGCGGCGTGGTCGGCAGCACCAGCACGTCGACCTGGGCGAACAGCCGGCGCATCTTCAGCGTGGCCGCGTCGAGCACGCGGTCGGCCATCGCGTAGTCGGCCGCGCTCTTGCCGGCCGCGTAGCCGAGCAGGCGGCGGAAATGTTCCGACACCGGGTGTTCGGTGTTGGCCAGGTCCGCGGCGAAGGTGCCGAGCATCTCCGCCTCCATCAACAGCAGGCCGGCGCGGCGGGTGCGCGCGAAATCCCAGTCGGCGAAGTCGACCGTGCGGCGATCGCCCAGCGCATGCGGCAATTTCGCCATGGCGGCCTCGAACAGCTCGATCACTTCCGGCTGCACGCCGACCGCGGCCAGGTCCGGCAGCAGGCCCGCGCGCAGGTTGCCCGGCTCCCAGTCCGGCAGTGCGAACGCGACGCGCCGGCGGCGCGAACGGGCATCGTCGGCGTCGTAGCCAGCCAGCACCTGCAGCAAGACGGTGAGGTCATCGGCGCTGCGCGCCAGCAGGCCGACTGCGTCGAGCCGGCGCGCCGCCGGCACCAGGCCGCGCGCGGAGATCTCGCCGTGGGTCGGCTTCAGCGCATACACGCCGCAATAGCTGGCCGGGATACGGATCGAACCCAGGCTGTCCGAACCCACCGCCGCCACCGCCAGGCCTGCCGCCACGGCCGCCGCCGCACCGCCGGAGGAGCCACCGGCTGTATAGCCGTGCCGGTGCGGGTTGTGGGTGGCGCCGAAGTGCGGGTTGTCGGTGACCGCGCCCAGCGCGCCCTCGTCCATGTTGGTCTTGCCCAGCAGCACCGCGCCGGACGCGCGCAGCCGCGCCACCACGTGCGCATCCTCCTGCACCGGCTTGTCGCGACCGGGCAGGCCGACCCGCGTGGGCCAGCCGGCGATGTCGAAGTTGTCCTTCAGGGCCAGCGGAATACCGTCCAGCCGCCCGATCACGCCCTCGCGGCGGCGGCGGTCGGCCAGCTGCGACTGGTCCTGCACCAGGCCCGAACGCTGGTCGACATAAGCATGGAGTTGCGGATCGATCCGCTCGATCGCCTGCTGGTAGACGTCGGCCAGCGCCTGCGGCTGCACGCGGCCCACCGCCAGCCAATGCAGCAACTGGCACAGCGAGGCGCGGCGCAGGTCGAGATCGGCGATCGGCGGCATCGAATTCATGAACGCTCCCTTGGTTTGGCCCGATTATCGCCGCGTCCGGTGAAGCTATTGCAAGTGGTGGCGCAGCACGCGTTGCCGCACGACGCCCGAAAACGGACAATGGCGGCCTGACCCATACCCGCGCGCACGGCAACCGCCGGCGCCACCACCCAGCCTCAGGGAGTCCGCCATGAGCGAACGCGAAACCATGGAATACGACGTCGTCGTGGTCGGTGCCGGTCCGGCTGGCCTGTCGTTCGCGATTCGCCTGAAGCAGCTGAAGCCGGACACGAGCGTGTGCGTGATCGAGAAATCATCGACCATCGGCGCGCAGATCCTGTCCGGCGCGGTGATCGAGCCGCAGCCGCTGGACGCGCTGCTGCCGAACTGGCGCAACAACCCGCCGCCGATCTGCGTGCCCGCCGGCGAGGACGAGTTCTGGCTGCTGTCGAAAACCGGCGGGCACAAGATGATGGTGCCGCCGGGCATGAAGAACCACGGCAACTTCATCGTCTCGCTGGGCGCGATGTGCGCGTGGCTGGCGCCGCAGGCCGAAGCACTGGGCGTGGACGTGTTCCCCGGATTCGCCGCCGCCGACAACATCTACGACGAGAACGGCGCGGTCGCCGGCGTGCGCATCGGCGACATGGGCGTGGCCAAGGACGGCACGCACAAGGCCGGCTACACCCAGGGCATCGACATCAAGGCGAAGGTCACCGTGCTGGCCGAGGGCGCGCGCGGCAGCCTGACCAAGCAGCTGATCAAGCGCTACGCGTTGGACAAGCACAGCGACCCGCAGGGCTACTCCATCGGCATCAAGGAACTGTGGCAGCTGCCGCCCGGCCGCGTCACCCCGGGCAAGATCGTGCACAGCTTCGGCTGGCCCGCCGACACGCACACCTACGGCGGCAGCTTCATGTACCACCTGGACAACGACCGCATCGCGCTCGGCTACGTCAGCGGGCTCGACTACAGCGACCCGGCATACCAGCCATGGGAAGCGTTCCAGCAGTGGAAGAACCACCCGATGAACCTGCCGCTGCTGGAAGGCGGCAGCATCCTTTCCGCCGGCGCGCGCGTGATCGTCACCGGTGGTTACCAGTCGCTGCCGAAGTGCGAGATGCCCGGCGCGCTGCTGATCGGCGACACCGCCGGCCTGCTCAACGTGCCGAAGGTGAAAGGCACCCATCAGGCGATCAAGAGCGGCATGCTCGCCGCCGAGCACCTGCTGGCGAACGCGCTGAACCCGATCGGCTTCGACGCGAAACTGCGCGGCTCGGACGTGATGGTCGAGCTGAAGAAGGTGCGCAACATCAAGCCCGCGTTCAAGAAGGGCCTGTGGTTCGGCATGCTCAACGCCGCCTGGGAAACCGTCACCGGCGGGCTGTCACCGTGGACGCTGAAGAACAAGGCCGACTGGTCCAGCCTGCACAAGCTGGGCGAATACGAGGAGCCGAAACGCGACTACGTGCAGCGCACGCTGCCCCCGCGCGACCGCCTGGCCGGCGTCTACTTCGCCGCCACCGAGTACGACGAAGACCAGCCCGTACACCTCAAGGTGGCCGACACCGACATCTGCGCCACCAAGTGCGTCGAGGAATACGACAACCCCTGCACCCGCTTCTGCCCGGCCGCAGTCTACGAGATGGTCGAAGACGCCAGCATGCCGCACGGCAAGCGCCTGCAGGTCAACGCCGCCAACTGCGTGCACTGCAAGACCTGCGACATCAAGGATCCGTACGAGATCATCACCTGGGTCACGCCCGAGGGCGGGTCGGGGCCGAATTACCAGAACCTCTGAAATGGCGTACAGACGCGGCAATCGCCATCTGGACGACGGCATCACCGCCCAAATCACGTATTGGGCGCTTGTTGCGTGATGCGCAACATGCTAGCATCGACACATGATCAAGTCGTTTCGGCACAAGAGCTTGCGCAAGCTCTTCGAAACCGGAAGCACGGCCGGTATCCAGGCCAGCCACGCCAAGAGGCTGCGAATGCAACTGGCCGCCCTGGATACCGCACAGTCCATTGACGACATGGATTTGCCAGGCTTCGCGCTGCATCCGCTCAAAGGCGGGATGCAGGGCCGCTGGGCCGTCTCGGTCAATGGCAACTGGCGACTGACGTTCGAGTTCCAGGACGGCAACGCCTACGTCCTGGACTACGAGGACTACCACTGATGCCCATGTACAACCCTCCCCACCCCGGCGAGTTCATCACGAACATCTACCTTGAGCCCAACGGCATCAGTGGCCGTGAGCTGGCGGCCAAGCTCGACGTGGCCGCCTCCACCCTCAGTCGCATCCTGAACGGCACGAGCCGCGTCACCCCGGAGATGGCACTGCGTCTTTCCAAGGCGATCGGCCGCACCCCCGAGAGCTGGTTGCTGCTGCAGGACAACCATGATCTCTGGGTTGCGCGCCAGCACGTGGATCTGAAACGCGTGGCCAAGCTTCGCTTGGCAACAGCCTGACTTCGGTACCGAGGGCAGTCCGCTGATCGGCAATCTGCACTGGCGACTCAAGCGCCTGGGCTACCTGTGGCAGCGCACGCGCGGCAGCCTTGCGCTGCGCGGCTGGCGCGGCACGCTGGCGCGCATGCGGCAGGAGTTCCAGTCACGTCCCGAACTCGATGAGGCACTGGCGCTGCTGCCGCTGGACGAACCGTTCGCGCCCTTCGCGCTGCCGGTCAGCGAGCAGCCGCGGGTGTCGGTGATCATCCCGGTTCACGGCAAGCTCGCCTATACCCTCGCCTGCCTGCGCTCGCTGGCGCGGCACGGCGCGCAGGCGCCGTTCGAGGTAATCGTGGTGGACGACGCGTCGCCGGACGCCAGCGCCGCCACGCTGGCGCAGGTGGGCGGTCTGCGCCTGCTGTGCAACACCGCCAATCTCGGCTTCATCGGCAGCTGCAACGCCGGTGCCGAGGCGGCACGTGGCGAATTCCTGCTGTTCCTCAACAACGACACCCAGGTCACCTCCGGCTGGCTGGACGCGCTGCTACGCTGCTTCGCCGAGCGTGCCGACTGCGGCATCGCCGGCAGCCGGCTGGTCTATCCGGACGGACGACTGCAGGAAGCCGGCGGCCTGGTGTTCGCCGACGGCAGCTGCTGGACCGCCGGCCGCTTCGAGCCGCGCGACGTGCCGCTGTTCCGCTGCCGCCGCGAGGTCGACTACGTCTCCGGTGCCTCGTTGCTGATTCGCCGCGAACTGTTCCGACGCGTCGGCGGCTTCGACGCGCGCTATGCGCCAGCCTATTACGAGGACGCCGACCTGGCGTTCGCGGTGCGCCGGCTCGGCCTGCGCGTGTACTACGAGCCGGCCAGCACGGCGATCCACTGCGAGGGCATCAGCGCCGGCACCGACCTCGACCGCGGCATGAAGCGCCACCAGCGGCCCAACCAGGCGAAGTTCACCGACAAATGGACGGCCGAACTCGCCGCCCAGCCACCCGCCGGCACGCCGCTCGAGCGCGCGATCCGCTGGCGCCGGCGCGGCCGCGTGCTGGTGGTGGACGCGATGACGCCGGAGCCTTCGCGCGACTCCGGCTCGCTGCGCCTGTGCGCGATCCTGGGCCTGCTCGACGAGCAGGGCTGGAGCACCGCCTTCCTGCCCGACGACGGCCGCGCCAGCCCGGCGGAGATCGACGCGCTCGGCGCCCTGGGCTGCGAAGTGCTGTGCAAGCCGTGGGTGGCCGACCTGCCACGCTGGCTGCGCGAGCACGGCGGCGAACTGCACGCGGTGATCCTGTGCCGGCACACCGTCGCCGGCCAGTATGCCGCGCTGGTACGCCGGCATGCGCCGCAGGCAAAGCTGCTGTTCGACACGGTGGACCTGCACTTCCTGCGCGAACGGCGCGCCGCCGAACTCGGCGGCAGCGCCATCATGGCGCGCCAGGCCGAAGCCGCGCGCCGCAGCGAGCTGGCCCTGATCGAACAGGCCGACGTCAGCTTCGTGGTCAGCCCGCACGAGCGGACCTTGCTGGCGCGGCTGCTGCCGCAGGCGCGGGTGGAATTGCTGTCCAACATCCATCAGGTGCACGGCTGCCGGCAGCCTCACGCGGGGCGGCGCGATCTGGTCTTCATCGGCGGCTACGGTCACCCACCAAACAGCGACGCGGTCCGCTGGATCGCCGGCGAGATCCTGCCACAGCTGCGCGAGGCGCTACCCGACATCCATGTGCACGTACTCGGCGACATGCCGGACGCAGCGCGGCACGAGCTGGCCACGCCGGGCCTCGAATTCCACGGCCGCGTGGCCGAACTGGCACCGTGGCTGGACCGCTGCCTCGCCACGCTGGCGCCGCTGCGTTTCGGCGCCGGCGTGAAGGGCAAGATCAACATGTCGATGAGCCACGGCGTGCCGGTGATCGCCACCACCCTCGCGGTAGAAGGCATGCAGCTCGCCGACGGCGTGAACGTGCTGGTGGCCGACGATGCGCCCGCCATCGTCGAGGCGGTGCGGCGGCTGCAGCACGACGAAACGCTCTGGCAGCAGCTCTCCACGCGCGGCCTTAACAACGTGCAGCAGCATTTCTCCGCCGCCGCCGCAGCCGCCGCGCTGCATCGCGTGCTGGATTGACCATGCGCGCGCCAGCGCCGATGCTTCCGCATCACCACCGATAGATCACCATGCCCGCCCGCGACTTCGCCAAACGCTGTCTGTTCACCGTGCTGCGCACCGGCTTCCGGCTGACCCCGATGCCGGGCGCCACGCGCGACCGGCTGCGCCAGCGTTTCCTGGACACGCACGCGGACCTGCTGCCGCGGGGACCGCGCGGCCATCTGGCCGAAGCGTCGCAAGCCGAACACCGGCCGCGCAGCCAGGCCGCCGGACGCGCGATCGGTTTCGTCCCCAGACGCAGCGGCACGTTGCCGACGCCGCTGCCCGCCACCGTGGTGGCGTTCTACCTGCCGCAGTTCCACCCAATTCCAGAGAACGACGCGTGGTGGGGCGAGGGCTTCACCGAATGGCACAACGTGACGCGCGCGCTGCCGCAGTTCGAAGGGCACGCGCAGCCGCGCCTGCCCGGCGAGCTGGGTTTCTACGACCTGCGCCTGGCGGACACGATGCGCCGGCAGATGCAGCTGGCGCGCGAGTACGGCGTCGGTGCGTTCTGCAGCTACTTCTACTGGTTTGCCGGCAAGACCCTGCTGGAAACGCCGCTGCAGCAATGGCTGGCCGACCCCACGCTGGACCTGCCACTGTGCCTGTGCTGGGGCAACGAAAACTGGTCGCGGCGCTGGGACGGCCGCGCCGACGACATCCTGATCGGCCAGCGGCACAGCGACGGCGACGACCTCGCCTTCATCGAGCATGTCGCGCGCTATCTCGCCGACCCGCGCTACCTGCGCGTCGACGGCAAGCCGCTGCTGCTGGTCTACCGCCCTGGCCTGCTGCCGGACCCGAAGGCGACCGCGCAACGCTGGCGCGAGTGGTGCCGCGCCAACGGCATCGGCGAGATCCATCTGGCCTACGTGCAGAGTTTCGACCGGGTCGACCCGCGCACGATCGGCTTCGACGCCGCGGTGGAATTCCCGCCGAACAACACCACGCCCGCGCCGATCACGGCGCGGCAGCACCTGCTCAACCCGGACTACCGCGGCGACGTGCACGACTGGCGCGAGTTGGCGCGGCAGTCGATGGCGCAGCCCGAACCCGCCTATCCGCGCTACCCCGGCGTCAATCCGGGCTGGGACAACGAGCCGCGGCGCAGCGGCAGCGGCCGCGTGTTCGCGCATGCCTCGCCGCGCGGCTACCGCGACTGGCTGCGCCATGCCGTCGGTGCCGCGCAGCGGCGCTTTCCGGCGCAGCCGCTGGTGTTCGTCAACGCCTGGAACGAATGGGCCGAAGGCGCCGTGCTGGAACCGGACAGCCGGCTCGGCCATGCCTGGCTGCAGGCCACCCGTGCCGCGCTGCAGCCCGCGCCGGCCGCCGATACGCGCCCCTGCGCGGTGATCCACGTCTGGTATCCCGAACTGCTGGATGAACTGGTGGCAGCGTTGCGTGCCAGCGGCATCGACTGGCGCATCATCATTACCACCGCCCACGAGCGCGAACAGGCCGTGCGCGAACGCGTGGCGCAGCTCAACCTCGACGCCAGGATCGAGGTATTCGAGAACCGCGGCCGCGACATCCTGCCGTTCCTGCACGTGGCCAACCGCCTGCTCGACGAAGGCGTCACCACCGTACTCAAGCTGCACGGCAAGCGCTCAACCCATCGCCAGGATGGCGAAACCTGGCGCCGCGAACTGCTCGACAAGCTGCTCGCACCCGAACGCGCCGGCCGTATCGCGGCAGCCTTCCGCGACGACGCCACGCTGGGCCTGGTGCACGCCGAAGGTCACCTGCAGCCGCAGGCCAACTATTGGGGTGCCAACCAGGGCAATGTCGACTACCTCATCCGCCGCCTTGGCATCACAACGCCATCGACGGAAAACAATCGTTTCATCGCCGGCAGCATGTTCTGGCTGCGCCCGGCAGCATTGCGCCCGTTGCTGGACATCCACCTGGACGTGGCGGAATTCGAGGCCGAAGCGGGCCAGCTCGACGGCACCCTGGCCCACGCCGTCGAACGCGTGTTCAGCCTGGCCGCCAGCGCCGGAGGTTTCAGTACGGCCAGCGTGGCCGGCCTGCTCGGCCTCGCCGAAGCGGCACCCGCGCCGTACCCGTACGCGAGGCGCAGCGGCTGATCGCCTCCACCGCGTCGCAACGCCGCACCGCCGCCCATTTCGTACGATTGTTCGATGCCGGGTAGAATGTCAGTTTCGCACCCCTTGCCGGGGCAGCCAACGAGACAGGAATCCCCGATGAAAATTCTGGTCGGCTACAAGCGCGTCGTGGACTACAACGTGCGCATCCAGGTCAAGCCCGACGGCAGCGGCGTGGTCACCGACGGCGTCAAGCTGTCCGCTAACCCGTTCGACGACATCGCGCTGGAAGAGGCATTGCGCCTGCGCGAGAAAGGCATAGCCGAGGAAGTGATCGTAGTCGGCATCGGCCCAGCCGACCTCACCGCGCACCTGCGCAACGGCCTGGCGATGGGTGCGAACCGCGCCATCCATGTGGTTACCGCCGATGCCGTGCAGCCGCTGACCGCCGCCCGCGTGTTCCTCAAACTGGTCGAGAAGGAGCAGCCGGGCCTGGTGATCCTGGGCAAGCAGGCGATCGACGACGACGCCAACCAGACCGGCCAGATGCTCGCCGCGCTGTGGGATCGCCCGCAGGCCACGTTCGCCAGCAAGGTCGAGATCGCCGACGGCAAGGCCACCATAACGCGTGAGGTCGACGCCGGCCTGGAAGTGATCGAGGCCGAGTTGCCGGCGGTGATCACCACCGACCTGCGCCTCAACGAGCCGCGCTTCATCAAGTTGCCGGACATCATGAAGGCGAAGTCCAAGCCGATCGATACCATCGAGTTCGGCTCGCTCGGCGTCGAGGCGCACGACCACCTGAAGACCACGCACTACGCCGCGCCGGCCAAGCGTAGCAAGGGCGTGATGGTTAAGGACGCGGCCGAACTGGTCGCGGCGCTGAAGCAGAAAGGCCTGCTGTAACCCCATTCCAGATGTAGGAGCCCGCTCGCGGGCGATGCTCTTTCCCCGAAATTCAGAGCAGAAGCATCGCCCGCGAGCGGGCTCCTACAACAAAAGCTTCGGAGACACACATGAGCAAGATCCTGGTCATCGCCGAACACCTCGGCGGCAAACTCAACTCCTCCACCGCGCGCGCGGTGAGCGCCGCCATCGCGGTGAAGGGCGAAGCGATCGACGTGCTGGTGCTGGCCGACAGCGTCGACGCGATCGCCGCCGAGGCGGCGAAGATCGATGGCGTGAGCCGCGTACTTACTGTCGCCCGTCCCGAGAACGCACACCCGCTGGCCGCCATGCTGGCGCCGCAAATCGCCAAGGCCGCCGCCGGCTACAGCCACGTATTCGTGCCCTCCACCACCTTCGGCAAGGACGTCGCCCCGCGCGTGGCCGCCCTGCTCGGCGTGGCCCAGGTCAGCGACGTGATGAGCGTGGAAGCCGCGCACACCTTCAAACGCCCGATCTACGCCGGCAACGCGATCATCACGGTCGAAGCCGACCCGGCCCATACCGTGGTCGCCACGATCCGCTCGGCTTCGTGGCCGGCCGCCGCCACCGGCACCGGCAGCGCGCCAGTCGAGGCGCAGGCAATCAACGCGACCCTGCCCGTACACACCCACTTCGTCGAGCTGAAGCAAGGCAGCAGCGATCGCCCCGACCTGCAGAGCGCCAGCAAGGTCGTCTCCGGCGGCCGCGGCGTCGGCTCGAAGGAAAACTTCGACATCATCTTCAAGTTCGCGGACAAGATCGGCGCCGCCGTCGGCGCCTCGCGCGCCGCGGTGGACGCCGGCTACGTGCCCAGCGACCTGCAGGTCGGCCAGACCGGCAAGATCATCGCCCCCGAGCTGTACATGGCCATCGGCATCTCCGGCGCCATCCAGCACCTCACCGGCATCAAGGACGCCGGCACCATCGTGGCGATCAACAAGGATGGCGAGGCGCCGATCTTCGAGGTGGCCGACTTCGGCTTGGTGGGAGATCTGTTCAAGATCATTCCGGAGCTGGAAGCGGCACTGAGCGCGTGATCTCAGGGGCTGATTCATGACTGCCAGCAATGACGCTACCCGGCCACGTCGTATTTGCGTGGTCGGGCCAGTACTTCCCTTCCGCGGGGGAATATCGCACTACAACAGCATGCTGTTTCGCGCGCTGAAAGAGAGTGACGTCCAAGTCAGTTTGTTTTCGTTTTCGCGGCAATACCCCAAGCTGCTGTATCCCGGCGCCAACGATCGTGACCCCTCGTTGAAGGGCTACCGAGAGCCAGGTGCGCAGTACACCATCGACTCGATCAACCCATTCACGTGGTGGAAGACTGCCCGCAGCATTATCCGCGAACGACCTGACATGGTCGTATTTCACTGGTGGACCGTGTTCTGGGCACCATGTTTTGCTTTCATGGCATCTCTACTCAAACGCCACGACATCCGTATAGCAATCATTTGTCACAACTTGGTCGACCACGATTCAGGCGTTTTAAAAGCAACGATTTCACGCTGGGTACTTGATATGGCTGATGCATATCTTGTCCACTCCAGTGAACACAAAAATATGCTGCTCATGGCAAGGCCAGGAATTTCGGTTGCGCAGCATCCCATCCCGGTATACGGCCATTACCCTCAAGCGGGGCAAATGCTAGCCAAACGTGGGCGTCTGGAGTTGCTCTTCTTCGGCTTTATTCGTCCTTATAAGGGTTTGGATATACTTTTGGAGGCGATGCACCAGTTGGATGACACCGCTATTCATCTAACGGTAATAGGTGAGCACTGGGGCGATCCTTCCGCGTTACTAGAACAACTTTCCACCTTCCCCAACGTCGAGGCTCATCTAAGATATATGAGCGATGGGGAAGCCGCCGACTATTTCGAGAGGACGGACTTCGTGGTCCTTCCTTATCGCACGGCAACAGGTAGCGCCGTCGCCTCAGTTGCCTTCCATTACAACAAGCCCATCATTGCCTCGCGTACAGGAGGGCTCCCCGATGTGGTCATTGACGGTGTGACTGGAAAACTGGTGGCTCCGAATAACCCGAAAGAACTAGCTGATACAGTGCGTCAGCTGGATCGCGCGCAGGCACAGCGGTTCTCCGACGGAGTACGCAATTTCAAGACCATCAACGACTGGCGCTCACTTTGCGATAGCTTGCTATCTCTCGAGAAAATTCATCTGTCAGAGCCGCAGCTTCCCGCCTAAGATAAATTCGAATCATCTTTGTATTTCTGTGGCAATGGAAAGCACTATGCCCAATCAAGAACGACAAGCACATGCCATCAGTGATCGGCACAGCAGACTGCTAAAATCCGCGAAGATAATCAAGCTGATCGGCGAGGAACAATTCGGTAGAGCCCATGACATTCTTGAGGTCGGGTGCGGCTCTGGCATCATTTCGAATGCGCTGGCCACAGCGGGTGGCGATCGGGTTAAAGTTTGTGCCGTTGACGTTGCTGACAATCGGGTAGAGAAGAAAGGCTACACCTTCCAACAGGTGGACGGAACAACGCTACCTTACCCAGATAAAATTTTTGACATCGTAGTAAGTAATCACGTCATAGAACACGTCGGCGATCGCAAAGCGCAACTATGTCACTTGCAGGAAATCAGAAGAGTATTGAAAGTCAACGGCTTGATTTATCTTGCAGTGCCAAACAAGTGGCGCGTCGTGGAGCCACATTACCGGCTCCCCCTACTCAGCTGGTTCCCCCAGCGCATCTGCGATGCATATCTGCGCTTATTCAAGCGCGGCCGCTATTATGACTGCGCTCCACTCAGTGCACGGCACGCTATGGCTCTGTTTCAGGACGCTCATTTACTGGCAGACAATGCAACATTGAGAGCCCTTCGTGTCACGCTGCAGGCTGAACACTCAGCACATCCAGTGACTCGGCTTGTCAATGGTCTACTGCCGGACTGGTCGCTTGCGGCATTCCTGCCGATCATTCCCACGTTCGTGTTTCTGCTCAGACCTCAGCAGCCATGAAGCGCCTTCTTACCGCTGCCGGATTGCTGATAAGTCTGGCATGTGCATATTTTTTCCTTCACTCCGTTGCCGCTCATTGGCACGTGTTCACTCAGATGAGTTGGGGGGCGTGGGTTTGGCCGGCGCTCGTCCTCGCGCTGATTATGTACGTCTCAACCTATGCCTTGGTGACGTTTGCATGGGGACTCTCCCTTAAGGCGCTAGATCACCCGCTGCACTATCGGGACACATTGCAAATTCTATTGTTGTCGCAATTTGCGAAATATCTGCCAGGCAATGTCGGACATCATGTTGGCCGCGTATTGCTGGCCAAACGCAAGGGATTACCCACGGACACTGTCCTGGGCAGCATGTTCCTGGATACATTGATTGTCTTAGCGGCTGCACTTGCATCCAGCCTCCCCTCACTGCATCTCCTGATCCAAGTTGCGAGCGACAAAGGATCTACACATGTGCGAATGGCAGCCATACTGATCGCCATACTTACCGCGATTCTGAGCGTCGCCCTGGCATTTTCAGTGACACGAAGAATGCTGGTCCAACACGTTCGGCACCTGAGCCAACTTGTCCGAACCCAAAAGCTGCCACTGCTGTGCTCAGCATGGGCAACACACTGCTTAAGCTTCATGACCGGCGGCACAATTCTGTACCTGCTTTGCCTTGCTTTTTCGAATAGTCCACATCCTCAGTACTGGCTTGACGTTACGGGAATTTACGCTAGCGCATGGCTGCTCGGTTTCCTCATACCCGGCGCCCCGGCCGGACTAGGTGTTCGCGAGATCGTTCTCCTGCTGGGCCTGAGTCCGCTGTTCGGCATCGAAGGCGCCACAGCCGCCGCGGCCGCTTTACGCCTCATCACCACGCTCGGCGATGGATTAGCCCTTGTCCTTGGGCTAGTTTTGCGCAAACTGCAGCAAGCAGGCTCAGGCACTGCCAACACCGGCTCGCTATCATGACTCCATACAGTGCGTTGGTCGGAATTCCCTATTACTATCAAGAAACGCCCAAGCTGATATCGAAAGATGCTTTTTATCGTCTGATAGTTAAAGCATCGTGGGGAAACCATCAGAGGATTCTGTTCGATGGACAGCACTGAAGTTCAATCAGAAAGCGCGCGCATCAAGGCATTCGACAGCTTGCGAGGCCTGGCCGCACTTGGCGTGGTGCTATGGCATTACGGCGCACATTTCAAGGCTCATCCCTTCATAGAAGTTTTCACGCCATTTTATCGCGCAGGCTACCTTCTCGTTGACTTCTTTTTTGTGCTTTCCGGCTATGTAATCACACGGGCCTACTGGACAGACCGCCGAAGATTCAAGCTTGGCAAAAATATACGGTCGCGCATAGCGCGACTCTATCCACTACACTTTTTCACGCTCGTGGCTGTAGCGATTTTGCAGTGGCAGTTGACAAGTCATGGAGACGCCGCCTTTATTTACACGTTAAATAATGGATACCACTTCCTGCTAAACCTCGTAATGATCAATGGTATCGGACTTCAGGACGGCTACTCCTTCAATGGCCCCGCCTGGTCAATCTCCACTGAATTCGTCGTCAACGTTGCGTTTCTCGCATTTATTGCAAGTTCATTGATTCTGCGTGGCACATATCTTGTTTTTGGTCTGGCCACGGCACTGCTGCTGTTTACCTCTTCGCATACCCTTGTGAACGGAGATCGAGTACTTGGCCACCTTGACGCGCAACTGGTTCGTTGCATGCTTGGTTTCGGTATGGGGGTTCTATTGCAGCTAGCCCATCGCCATGGTTGGATTCATGCTCCCGGAATGCGTGCGTGGGCACGTGACCTTCTGGCTATGGCAATCATCATTACCTTCATTGTATTCATGAATACGCAACGCCCGCATGCGACCATCATTTCGTATCTTGCCGTCATCGTACTGTCCGCGTTCACACTAGCAGCTGTTTATCAATCCATTGGGGTCAAGAAATTGTTGGAAGTACGACCACTTGTTTTCTTAGGTGAGATATCTTATTCCATATACCTCGTGCACTTCCCATTGCAGCTATTATTTGTAGTTATTTGCAGCTACAGTGGGCTTTCGCTGGATTATCAGAATGTCGTGGTTATGGCACTGTATTTCGTCATACTGGTTGCGCTGTCCAGCCTGACCTACAGATACATAGAACAACCCGGCCAAGCTTTTTTAAGTCCGCGCCGTCGACCGGCATCTGAATCAGCCGCGGCCATTTCGTAACCGGAGGGCAAGGAGACCCATGAAGCTCATCATCCAGATTCCCTGCCTCAACGAGTCCGAAACCCTGGCCATCGCCCTGGCCGAGCTGCCTCACGAAGTCGAGGGTTTCGACACCGTCGAATGGCTGATCATCGACGATGGCTCGACTGACAATACGGCAGAAATCGCACGTCAGAACGGTGTCGATCATGTCGTGCGCCATTCGGTGAATCGCGGCCTCGCCGTCGGCTTCATGTCCGGCCTGGACGCCTGCCTGAGCCTGGGCGCCGACGTCATCGTCAACACCGATGCGGACAACCAGTATTGCGGCGCCGACATTCCCAAGCTCACCGCACCCGTGCTCGCCCGCGAGGCGGATATCGTCATCGGCGCCCGGCCGATCGACGAAACCGAGCACTTTTCCTGGGTCAAGAAGAAGCTGCAGCGGCTTGGCAGCTGGGCCGTGCGCGTGGCCAGCAAGACCGACGTCGCCGATGCCCCCAGCGGTTTCCGCGCGATGTCACGCGAAGCAGCCCTGCGCCTCAACGTGTTCAATGCCTATACCTACACGCTGGAAACCATCATCCAGGCGGGCCAGAGCAATTTGACCATTGTCTCCGTGCCGATCCGCACCAATGGCGACCTGCGCCCGTCGCGACTGGTCAAGAGCATCTCCAGTTACGTCAAGCGTTCGCTGGTGACGATCCTCCGCGTCTTCGTGATTTACCGCCCGCTGGCCTTGTTCTTCTACGTGGGTTCGGTGTTCTGGCTGATCGGACTGGCTGCCGGTGCACGCTTCATTTACTTCTATCTCGACCACGCCGGCGAGGGCCATATCCAATCCGTGATCCTCGCCTCGCTGTGTGTCACGCTGGGCATGTTGCTGTACATGATGGGGCTGATCGGCGACCTGATCGCCACCAATCGCAAGCTGATGGAAAACATCAACACCCGGCTGAAGAAGATGAGCTACGACCGTCGTGATCGGGATTGACCATGCCTGCACGCCCGCGGCGCTGCATCCGGCAGCAGCGTCCACGCTGGTGACCCTGCTGGATTCCCGATACCGCCACGTGCAACGAGGTGTCACCCGGTTTCACTCGTGACGCTGGCTCAAGACAAGGGATGACCCCAACGCCGCCACCATTCAAGGCTTCCTCAGCCTTCGGGCAGGTCAGCGCATTACACTTGACCGATTCAGGCCCCCGACGATCCTCGCCGTTGCCGCGGATGCCGGCACTCCCGTGCCGTGCTCAACCTGCGCCACCAGAACCTAGAAAAGGAGTTTCCCCATGTTGATCCCCGTCATCCTAAGTGGCGGCAGCGGCACCCGGCTCTGGCCGCTGTCGCGCAAGAACTTGCCCAAGCAATTCCTGCCGCTCGCGGGCGACTCGACACTGTTCCAGCAGACTGTGGCGCGCGCGCAAACGCTGCCCGGCGCGGCCAGCCCCATCGTGGTCTGCAGCGAGGACCACCGCTTCCTTGTCGCCGAGCAGTTGCAGGTGCTTGGCGTCTCCGATGCGTCGATCCTGCTGGAACCGGTTGCCCGCAACACCGCACCAGCCATTGCACTCGCCGCACTGCAGGCCCTGCGCAGGGATCCTGACGCGACCTTGCTGGTGCTTCCAGCTGACCATCTGATCGGCGATACGGACAGCTTTGGCGACGCCGTGCGCAAGGCCCTGCCGCTGGCTGCCGATGGCTGGCTGGTCACCTTCGGCATTCGCCCGGATGCCCCGGAAACCGGCTTCGGCTATATCCGGCGTGGCCAGTCGCTGAGCGGCGCCGGGTATCAAGTCGATGCCTTCGTGGAGAAACCCGACCGCGCCACCGCCGAGTCCTACCTGAAAACGGGTGGGTATGACTGGAATTCAGGCATGTTCCTGTTCCGGGCGAGCCGTCTGCTGGAAGAGCTCGCGCAGCAGGCACCCGCGATGCACGCCAGTGTCGCAACCGCCTTCGAAAGCGCGCATGCAGATCTCGATTTTGTGCGCATCGACAAGGATGCGTTCGCCAGCATTCCCGAAGACTCAATCGATTACGCCGTGATGGAAAAAACCCGGCGTGCCGCGGTGGTGCCGGTCAGCTGCGAGTGGAGCGATATCGGCTCCTGGGCTGCCCTGTGGGCGGCATCCGAACGCGATGGCGATGGCAACCGGCTTGAGGGCGACGTGCTGGCGCTGGATAGCAGCAACTCCTACGTACGCAGTTCGCCGCGCCGCATGGTGGCGCTGCTCGGCGTGGAGGACCTGATCGTGGTCGACACGTCTGACGCCGTGCTCATCGCCGCCCGCAGCCATGCGCAAGACGTGAAGAAGCTGGTCGACCAGCTGAAGTCCGCCGGCCGGCCGGAGCACAGGTTCCACCGCAAGGTATATCGCCCGTGGGGAAGCTACGACTCCATCGACATGGGCGAGCGGTTCCAGGTGAAACGCATCATGGTCAAGCCAGGCGCTGCACTCAGCCTGCAGAAGCACCACCACCGCGCCGAGCACTGGATCGTGGTGTCGGGCACCGCGGAAGTGACTCGTGACGACGAGGTTTTCCTGCTGAGCGAGAACCAGAGCACCTATTTGCCGCTGGGCAGCATCCACCGCCTGCGCAATCTCGGTAAAGTGCCGCTGGAGCTGATCGAAGTGCAGTCCGGCAGCTATCTCGGCGAGGACGACATCGTGCGGCTTGAGGATGTTTACGGACGCGCCTGAGGTATTGCGCGCCACCAGGTTCCACGGTTCAGAATTGAACTCACTTACTCGCTGATGGACTGATGCCCGTGAAAGAACCCTCAATCTCCGAGATCGGCCTGCTCGAATTCGAGAAACATCTCGCAGGAAAACGCGTACTGGTGACAGGCCATACCGGATTTACCGGCAGCTGGGCATGCCAGTGGCTACATGCCATTGGTGCCGAAGTCAGCGGCCTTGCATTGGAACCGGAGACCGACCCGTCGCTTTTTGCCGCTCTTGGTCTCGATCAATATGTCCGGTCAGAAATCGGCGATGTCTGCGACTATGCCCGTGTACACGACGTCTTCGCCACGACACAGCCCGAGGTCGTGCTGCACCTGGCCGCACAGCCGCTGGTGCGACGCTCATATCGTGAACCCGTGCCCACCTTCGCCACCAATGTAATGGGGACGGCACATGTGCTCGAAGCCGCGCGACTCACTCCGTCCGTGCGCGCCGTGGTCTGCATTACCACTGACAAGGTCTACCAGAATCGGGAATGGCCATGGCCTTATCGTGAAAACGACCGACTTGGCGGCAAGGATCCGTACAGCGCATCGAAAGCCGCCGCAGAAATGGTCATCCAGAGCTATACGCACGCCTTCGCTGACGCGACGGACGGCAAGCTATCCATCGCGACTGCGCGCGGCGGCAACATCATTGGTGGAGGCGACTGGTCGGAAGACCGGCTGGTTCCCGATTTCGCCCGGGCATTGACGCACAAGAGCACCCTGACCTTGCGCTACCCGGATGCAATTCGTCCCTGGCAGCATGTACTGGGACTGGTCCAGGGCTATCTCATGCTTCTTTCCGGGTTGTTGGTGGCTCCCAAACACTACGCCCGCGCCTGGAATCTCGGCCCGCATGACCCACGCCCGTATACCGTACGAGAAGTTCTCGAGCTGCTTTGTGATGCCTGGGATCGCCCTGCTCTTGAATACATGGAAAATCCCTTGCCGGAAGCCGGCACACTGATGCTCGACAGCTCGCTGGCGCGCAACGTGATGGGCTGGAAAACGCCATGGGATACGGCACAGGTAGTCCGTGAGACTGGGGCCTGGTACCGGGACTACTACAGCAATCCGATGTCAGCCAG
Organism: Rhodanobacter sp. B2A1Ga4; assembly: GCF_018101315.1. Lineage (NCBI taxonomy): Bacteria > Pseudomonadati > Pseudomonadota > Gammaproteobacteria > Lysobacterales > Rhodanobacteraceae > Rhodanobacter > Rhodanobacter sp. B2A1Ga4. The sequence goes on from NZ_JADBJR010000001.1 coordinate 1,840,433, forward strand.
AGATCTCACGTCCGAACAGCTTCAACGGTGGCGTCAGGCTTTGGCAAAAATCCATGTCTGACACCATTCTCCGTATCCTGATTACGGGTGGCACAGGATTCATCGGCAGGCGGTTGGCTCGATGGCTGGTCGATCGCGAGCGAGTCAACGTTGTTGCTCTTGGACGGCGACCATGCACTGTCGCAGGAGTCGAAAACGTCACGATCCCGGAACTCGAACCCTCCACGATCTCATCGGTCCTGCATGGAGTTTCGTTTGATGCCGTGATCCACCTCGCAGCCGCTGGCATACACCCTGCCGATCGCGAGATCGGAAGTCTGATCTCGACCAACACCATGCTCCCTGCACAGATGGTGCAGTTGGCGCAGCGACATGGCGCTCACGCCATAATTATCGCAGGCAGCAGCGCCGAATACTTTCCAACGCGGGCCGGCGAGAAGCTCTCCGAAATCGCCCCGCTCGAATACCGTAAACTTTATGGCGCCAGCAAAGCCGCTGGTGGGTTGCTCGCTCTCGCCACTGCCAACCAGTTGAACATGCCTGCCGCCAATTTGCGGATCTTCAACGCCTATGGCCCAGGTGAAGCGAAACACCGGCTGCTGCCCTCACTAGTCAGTCAACTGGAGCGTGGCCAGCGTGTCGAACTTTCCGCCGGCAAGCAGATCAGGGATTTCATCCATATCGATGATGTCTGCTCTGGCTTGTGGGAAACCACGCTTGCATTACTGGATGGAAGGATGGTGACTGGCTCGTTCAACCTGTGCACTGGCGAAGGGCATAGCGTGGAAATGTTTGCCCGCGGCGTTGCCGATATCATGCAGGTACCCCAACAACTTCTCGCATTCGGTGCATTGCCTTTGCGGGCAGACGATACGCCATATCTGGTGGGCGATCCTTCTGCACTGCATGCACAGACCGGCTGGCATTCCAGTTTCAGCCTGGAACGCGGGCTGCGCCATGCAGTGGAACAATCACTCCATACACGTTGACTGACAAACATGTCCGACTTGCCCCTGATTTCCATCACCATTCCGGTGTTGAACGAAGCCCTGAACCTGGACGCGCTGTACGCGCGCCTCGAGGCGTTGGGCACCCGCATGGCGGATCGCTGCAACCTGGAGTTTGTCTTCACCGACAATCATTCCAGTGACGCCACATGGGAGAAGCTTGCCGTTCTGGCGCGGCGGGACCCGCGGGTGCGGGCAGTCAGATTCTCGAAAAACTTCGGTTTTCAACGCTCGATTCTCGCCAATTACATGCACACGCGCGGAGCAGCCGTATTGCAGCTCGATGCCGATCTCCAGGATCCTCCCGAACTGCTCGAACAATTTTTTGCTCTATGGAAGCAAGGCTTTCACGTGATTTATGGGGTGCGTCACAGCCGACCGGAAGGCTTCCTGCTGCGAAGGTTCCGGCGTCTCGGCTACTGGGTGATCGACAAAATCAGCGAGCATCCTGTTCCCCGGGAAGCCGGAGATTTCCGGCTGCTTGACCGCAAGGTGATCACCGCCTTGACCCGCTTCCGCTCTTCCGAACCTTATCTGCGCGGCATCATCGCCAGCATGGGTTTCAACCAGCGCGGCATTCCCTACGATCGCGCCGCGCGCCAGGCCGGGTCCAGCAAATTCGGCTTGGGGCAATTAATCCGGTTGGGGTTGACAGGTGTATTCAACCATTCCGTGGTTCCGTTGCGGATTGCCTCGGTCACCGGGATGCTTATCCTCGGCTTGAGCGTCCTGGGTGCGATCTATTATTTTTTCCTCAAACTGTTTCATCCGGAGTTGCCGCGCGGCCTGGCCAGCGTGCACATCCTCATTCTTTTCGGTATCGGCTTCCAATCATTGCTGTTGGGTATCCTCGGGGAATATCTACTGAGGATCTACAAGATCTTGCGTCATGAACCTGTCGCCATCATCGAAGAGAGTCTCAACTTCGATCCTGCTGAACTCAGACTTTGAAGGATATTCCATGAAAGCCGTAATACTCGCCGGAGGGCTTGGCACCCGCATCGCGGAAGAATCCGATCAGAAGCCAAAACCGATGGTGGAAATTGGTGGTCGGCCGCTGCTTTGGCACATCATGAAAACCTACAGCCACCACGGCATCAAGGAATTCATCATCTGCCTGGGTTACAAGGGCTACGTGATCAAGGAGTTCTTCTCCCATTACTACCGTCACACGGCCGACATGCACATCGATCTGCAGTCGGGTGATACCCAGATCATCAATTCGCAAGCCGAGGACTGGAAGGTCACCCTGATCGATACCGGCGTGGAAACCATGACTGGTGGTCGGCTGAAACGTGTTCGGCCGTATCTGGAAGGTGAAACGTTTTGCCTTACCTACGGTGACGGCCTCGCCGACATCGACATCGGCAGTGAACTGAATTTCCATCGCAACCACGGGAAATTGGCAACCGTCGCGGCGGTTCAGCCGCCAGGGCGCTTCGGCATATTGAACATGGAAGAGAACGGCCACGTCACCAGCTTCGTGGAAAAGTCCAGTAACGAGATTGGCTGGATAAATGGCGGCTTTTTCATACTGGAGCCCAAGGTCATCGACTACATCGCCGGAGACGAGACGTCCTGGGAGCTGGCGCCACTGGAAAATCTGGCCAAGAATGGTCAGCTCCAGGCTTTCCGCCATCATGGTTTCTGGCAACCGTGCGATACGCTGCGCGACAAGCGCCTGTTGGAGAAACTCTGGCAGGACGGAAAAGGACCGTGGTGTGTATGGAACCGAAGCTAGCCGCTCTTGCCTCGATGAATGACGAGGCCATGGAAGCACCCGGAAAAGCACGCAATCGCTGGATCAGGCAGTCGATCGGAATAGCCGTTTCCATTGCCTGTCTCATCTTCGTCTTCCACAACGTGAGCCTGCACGATTTCCTGCTCGCCCTGGAGCATTTCGACTGGGTCTACCTGGTCGTCGGCGTCGCCTCACTGGGCTTTGGTTACAGCATGCGCATCATTCGCTGGGCGGTCATGCTGCGCGCGGCGGGTGGGCAGGTTTCCAACCTGGGCTGCGCGGCCCCGTTCCTCGGCTCGATCGCACTCAACAACGTGTTGCCGTTGCGTGCGGGTGATGTGGTCAGGGCACTGGTGTTTCCCGCAGCACTCGGCATAAGCCGCGTTACCGCAACGGCCAGTCTGTTGCTTGAGCGTCTGGTCGACCTGCTCACCCTGCTGATCTGCCTGGCGCTGGGCATGACGCTAGACCGCACCGCGGTGATGCCGAGGTGGCTGCATGAGATTGCGACGATGCTGTCGATAACCGGCAGCATCGCGCTGCTGCTGATCATATTTGCCAGTCCGATTCTTGCCCGGCTTCTCCACGCGTTTTCCGGGCGCATGGCTGCAGGACGACTTGCACGGCTGGGACCTGGTGTCGGCGTGGCAGGGGAACTTGCCGCGCGCATCAGTGACATGTCCAGGCTACGGACACTGCTGGTGCTGTTTTTGCTCTCCATGCTGGTCTGGTCCGGCGAACTCGGCCTCTACGTCTGCCTGCTGGGTGGCATGGGCTTCGGACTCAGCGCTTCGGCAGGACTGATCCTGATGTCGATGGCGACGCTTGCCACGCTGGTGCCGTCCTCTCCAGGTTATGTCGGTCCGTTTCATCTGGCTGCTGCTGCGGCTGTCGACATGCTTGGGGGCTCGCATGCCCAAGCGGCGAGCCTTTCCATTCTTGCCCACTTGAGTGTCTGGCTCCCTACGACACTGGCGGGCGTGGTTGCCATGCTTGTGAGCAGGCGACTTTTTCAGAATGTGCGCGGCATCTCGCGCGCACCTCAAAATCAGCTTCAGGAAACAGTGAGCGTATCGGAACCCCATGACCACCAGTAACCCTCATGACGTTGTGATCGTCGGCGCCGGATTTACCGGACTTGCAGCAGCCCTCCACCTCTCCAGGGCCGGACGCAAGGTGCTGGTCGTCGAAGCGGACCACGTGCCCGGTGGCCTGGCTGGAATCTTTGAATTCCGCGACGGCGTGCGGATCGAGAAGTTCTATCACCACTGGTTCAACAACGACCTATACGTGCCGAAACTCGTGGAAAGCCTGGGCCTGCAGGACAAGATTCTGACCCTGCCCTCCCGCACCGGCATGTTTTACAACGGACGCCACTGGCGATTGTCCAGCCCGCTGGACGTGCTCAAGTTCTCGGCACTCTCCATGATCGGGCGGCTGCGTCTGGGCTGGCTGGTGTTCCAGGTCCGCAAGGTCAAGGACTGGAAAACCATCGAGCATCTGACCATTCGCGAATGGCTGGAACCGCTTTGCGGCGAGGAAGTCTTTCGCACCGTATGGGAACCGTTGATCAACGCAAAATTCTCGGTCTATGCCGATTCGGTCAATGCCGTGTGGTTCTGGAAGAAACTCGTGCTCCGCGGCAGTACCCGCGACTCCAAAGGTGGCGAGCAACTGGCGTATTTCCGTGGCGGCTTCGGCGCCCTGGCACAAGCCATGGCCGACGAGATCGTGCGACTTGGCGGGGAAATCCGGTATGGAGTCAAGGCCACTCATGCAAGTCTGGACAGCGGCAAGGTAGCGGCACTGGAAACCAGCGAGGGGACAGTCCATGGCCGCCAATTCCTGTTCACTCCAGCACTTCCGATAACCGCAAAAATATTCGCCGAAGCTGATCCTGCATGGACCGAGGCACTGCAACGCGTACGCTACCTCGGCAATATCTGTCTCGTACTGGAATTGAACCGCAGCCTGTCAAGCACCTACTGGTTGAACGTCAATGACCCCGGGTTTCCATTCGTCGGGGTCATCGAGCACACCAATCTGGACAAGTCGGAGCATTACAACGGCAAGCACATCGTTTTCCTGTCGCGCTACCTTGCCGTCGAGGATCCTGTCTGGGCGTACACCGACGAGCAGTACCTGGACTTCGCACTGCAGCACCTGGCGCGTATGTTTCCCGACTTTGACCGCAGCTGGCTTGCCGACTACCGGATCTGGCGCGCGGACTATGCACAGCCGGTCACCGAGCGCGATTACTCGCGTTACGTACCTGGCCGGGAAACGCCTTATGCCAACGCCTGGGTGTCGACCATGGCGCAGATCTACCCGGAAGACCGCGGCACCAACTACGCCATTCGTGAAGGCGAAGAAATCGCCACACTGATCCATAGCAAGCTCTGAGGCAGGCCATGTCCCGAACCAGTGAATCACGCGATTCTTTCCTGCTTCCCTCGATTGATCCGGCGTGGAGGGCCACAGTCAAGGCGCTGCTTCTGGTCGGAGGCATGGTCTTTGTCGTCCTGTGCTTCAAGCATTTGTGGGTCGCCAATACCGACATGGCGCACCACTATGCCCTGATCTCGTATTTGGCCGAGTTTTGGCGCCCGCCGGTATACGCGCCCAACCTCGGGGAGATGAATTTCTACCCCTACTACAGCCACCTGCTTGCGGCGCTGGCCGGAACCTTCCTGCATTCTCCGTTGATGGGCATGCAGCTGGTCACCCTGTTATCGGTCTATGCGTTATGGGTTGCACTGGCCATCGCCCTGGCTACCCTGCCCGCCCGTGCTGCAACGCTTTTCTTCGTGTCGTTTGTTGTTCTGCTTGCACTGAACCGATTTGGTCTGCACGCGGAACTCTTCGGCAGCGAGGTCATCGTCAACTTTTTCTTTGCCGAATTGGTCGCCCAGGCGTTATGCGCCTGGGTGTACACGCTCATGCTGCTGATGGAACGTCGTGGGGTTTCGGCACCACTCCGTTATGCATTCTGCGTCATCGCTATCCATTTCCTGGTAAGAACACACCTGCTACCAACAGTTGAACTGTTTGGCGCGCTGGGCCTGCTGATCGCCATGGACGTGGTCGAGGCGCCCAGGCAACGACGCTTATGGACGATTTTGTCTGGCGGCATCACGTTGCTTGCCGGTTGTGCCGTCATCGTCCTCGATCCCGCATTTGGCGCATTGCGAAAACTCAGCAAGAACAACGGCGGGCTTCCTCTGCAACTGATACCCAATACCCTTGTATTGGCCGTGCTAGCTGTCGCGGTAATCGTGCTGTCGCTGGTTCTGGCTTGGCAATGGATGAAGACACGCAAGACCGGTCTTCATCCGCGCTTTCTCGCCTACAAATATTTCGCTTGTCTCGGCATCTCGGTAGGCGCCCTTTGCCTGCTGCAAATCGCACTGCTCAAATGGGGGCTGGGGTCTGAATACGCGTGCCGCAAATACGCTTTCGCGTTGCAGACTCTTGCCTTGATCGAGTTGTGCCTGCTCGTGAGTACTTTCCTGGTAAGCCGGAATATTTCCGTGGAAAGCCCGGATGGCACCAGGTTGCTGGCACCCATCAGCTACTTGAGTCCGGTACTCATGGTGCTCGTCGGCCTGTGGCTGGGCTTCATTCCTCGGTCAGGGGTCACCGAACAAGATGCCGCGCACCTCGTAGCGCTTGAACGCACTATTACAACGGCGAGCCTGACGGAACTGGAGCCTATCGCCGGCAAGAGCAACTACGTCGTGGGTATCGCGGGAATCCCTTGGTTTGACAACTACCTGTTCTCGATAGGCATTCTCAAAACCCCACGACACGCTGTTTTCATTCCCGCGCAATTTATCACGGGCGAGGGCTACGAGGATCCGCAACGGGTTGGCAGCATCCTGACCAGTCTTGGCAATCGACCGCTGGATATTGCTGCATGCCGCAAGCACACCCTCGCAAATGACCTGGTCATACTTGATGGCGCTTGCGTCATGGGGAAATTCCGTTCTGCACAGTGTGAAGGCATATACGATTTTTCTGCCAATGGGCACCTCCCCACCGGTATGGCCACCGGCTTCAGCGGGCCGGAACCCACCGGTCGCTGGAGTGCCGGTCCGAAGGGCTCGGTTACCTGTACCTTCAGCCCGGGAGCCACCCGTCCCGATCGGATATTGATCTACGCGCATGGGCGCGTATCGGCAGGTCCCCAACGCATGCTCATTTCGGTCGATGGCGGTACGAGTCAGTCATTTACCTACACCGCACAAAACCAGCCATCTCCGATCAGCGTGGATATTTCCAAGGCCCAGGGTGAAAAGCTGACGATTGAATTTGAGTTCCCTGATGAGCAACCGGCCAGTACGCGAGACCCTCGCCTGATTTCGGTTTTCTTTCACAAAATCGAGTTCAAATGAGAATGGACCCTGCGGCTCGCCGAACGGCCTGGACTCAGCCACACGCAACCGACCTGCACGCCAGATCGAATGCCGGCGCATGCACATATCAGCCTGGCCGGATCACCAAGACTCGCCCAATATGACGCCGGCCCCTTCCATCCTTATTCAGGGCGTCCCGGGTAGGATGCGAATGGCATGATTATCACGACAAGATTAATTGTTGAACTGGATCTTCCACGACTCGAAACCAGCCCCGATTCACCTGCTGGCGGCGTCCAAGCCCAACGATCTCGCTACTACCAACACACTTGGGGAACCGCATGTCCTACTTGAAAAACACCCTTGGCACCCTTGTGCTCGCCTCGAGCCTCGTACTCGGCGCTTGCAATTCAAACCCTGGAACCACTGACCAGCAAGTCTCGTCTTCAACCCAGCCAACAGCCGCCGCCGGCACTCAGGCCGTACCGGCGAAGGGTTTTTCAGCTGACCAGATCAATGTGACGCTCACGCTGCTAGGTGCACCCGCGGTTTCCGCCGATGGACAGAACATCGCCGTCAACGTGAACCTGGCCAACGCCGGCAAGGTCACACTCAGTTCCCAGGGCAGCGCCAATGTCGTGCATCTCGGTGCGCATGGCGTGGGCCCGGACGGAAAGGTCGTCATCACGGACCTGGCGCGCGCATCGATTCCGGACATTGCTCCCGGAGCCCAGGCGACCGTCACCATTCTTCTGCCGATCGCCCAGGTATTGAACAAGAGCGCACAGATCCTGCCGGTGCAGGAAGGCATTGCCTGGTTTGATGCCTGGGGCACCAAGCCACTGACGGTCGGCCCATTCAGCAATTGCAGCGATGCGGCCGCAGGCAAGGTCTGCGATGCCACCGGCAAGCCATTGGACACGCTCACCGCAACGCACTGACATTACGATGGTGGTGAGGATGGATAGCACCCCCACCACCGCAACATCAGGCAATAATCGCCTTTCGGAGTTCTGCGGTCTTCATCGCCAGCAACTCCTCGTCACCCCGGGCTTCTATATTCAGCCGCAGCAGCGGCTCGGTGTTTGACGACCTCACGTTGAAGCGCCACTGGGCAAACTCCAGACTGAGGCCGTCCGTGCGATCCTCCACCAGCGCCGCCGGAGCATAGCGATCATGCAGGCGTTGGACCACGGCGCTCGCATCCGCCACCTTGAAGTTGATCTCGCCACTGCATGGGTAAGCCGCAACGCGCTGTTCCACCATCCGGGCCAGCGGCACGCCGGTAATGCTGATACGTTCGGCGATCAACAACCACGGAACCATGCCGGTATCGCAATAGGCGAAGTCGCGGAAGTAGTGATGCGCGCTCATCTCGCCGCCGTAGATGGCGTCCTCGGCACGCATCCGTTCCTTGATGAAGGCATGGCCGGTCTTGCTCATCACCGGCACGCCGCCGGCGGCCTTCACCATGTCGATGGTGTTCCATGAAAGGCGCGGATCATGAATGATCTTGCCACCCGGGTTTTTCTCCAGCAGTTGTGCCGCCAGCAGGCCAACTAGGTAATAGCCTTCGATGAACTGACCTTCGGCGTCGAAAAAGAAACAGCGGTCGAAATCGCCATCCCATGCAATGCCGAAATCGGCACCATGCGTGCGAACGGCTTCGGCTGTAGCAGCGCGGTTTTCCGGCAGCAGCGGGTTGGGTATGCCATGCGGAAATGTGCCATCCGGCTCATGGTGAATGCGTATGAACTCGAACGGGAGATGTGCAGCCAGTTCGTCAATGACCAAGCCTGCGCCACCATTGCCGGCATTGACAACGATCTTCAACGGGCGGAGCACGGTGCGGTCGACGTAGCTCAGCAGGTGATCCACATAGGCTGATTTATCGGCGTCGGAATGAATTGCGTCTCGGGCAACGACCGCCGGCGCAAATGCAGCTGACTCCACCAGTGACTCGATGTCCTTCAAACCCGTATCGCCACTGACGGGCCGCGAACCTTCGCGCACCAACTTCATGCCGTTGTAATCCATCGGGTTGTGGCTGGCCGTGACCATGATTCCGCCACCCGAACCGCGGTGTGCGGTCTGGAAATAGACTTCCTCGGTGCCACATAAACCAATGTCGATGACCGAGACACCGGCATCGTTCAGACCTCGGGCCACCGCGGCTGCCAGGACCGGACTGTCACGTCGCACATCGCGCCCAAGTACCACTTCACCGGGATGAATGACTTGCGCAAACGCGCGTCCGATGCGGTAAGCGACGTCTTCATTCAATTCGTCAGGCACGCGGCCGCGGATATCGTAGGCTTTGAAACACTTCATGGGATTGCATGTTCCTTCACATCACGGGAACCCCTGCGCTGGATCGCAGGATCAATGGCTGCGGGCGGCTTGCTGACCGGCGCAATTGGCAGCGGATCGGCCCGCACACTGAGAAGTGCAAGTGACAACAGCCTCGCATCGGTTCCCGCGCCCAGCGACTGCGGAGAAACAGCATCGGGAAGAACGAAGTGCACTTTGAGCTTGCCGCCGGCTCGCAACCGATCTTCCGACACGGGAAGATCGAACGCCAACTGCGGATCCGGGTAATTCGCGGCAACTTTCAATGCAGGTATTCCGTCGACATCTATTTCGGCATGCTGACTGGGGTGCTTTGGCAAAACATAAGCCCGCATCTGGAACCGCAGACGCAATCCACCGTCGCTCTTCGGCAGATCGTCAATGCTGATGATGAGGGTAGCTTCCTTTCCGGCGGCCCACACGCCCCATGGCTCCGGATCGCTCCAGCCCGCATGCAGCCAGTCGTTCCAGGTCGCCCCCGAATTGAAGTTCTGCACGACCCCTACAGGCAGCTGCGGGCGGCCACGCTGGAAGAGATGCAGTCGCACGGATTCTCGCAGATCCATCTTGAGGGGTGGACCATGTCCCCATCGGAATGACCACACATTCATCCGCACGCTGTCCGTCTGCTTGAACCCTTGCGGTGGATGCGAGGTTGGCGAGATCAGATACATGTCATCGAACTGCTGGCCCAGGGCCGCCAGATAGGCCGCGTCAGCAAGGTCCGCATTGCTGACCGTTATCACCTGCTTGCCGAAGGTATACAACAAGGGGGTCTTGAGTTCGCTCGTATCAGGAACACCAGCATCCATCGAATCGAGCAGGATCACATCACCCTTGTCAACGTGCGATACCAGCTCGCTCAGCGCCGCATAGAGCCCGCCGTTCTCCTGCTTGCCCAGTTGCCCGGCCGAAAGAACGCCCGCGTATCCGATGCTCAGCGCGAGTATTGCGCCGAGCAAGCGTCGAACATGACCGGCACTCATGGCTGCCCAGGCACAAACGACGAACAACGTCAGATAAGGCAGCGCCTCGCTGAGCAGATAGCGTGCGTAATAAGGCCCATATGGCACCACCCATTGCAGGGCCAGGGCATAGACAACGAATCCGGCCGTGAACAGGCGGAGGAATTCAACAGCCGGATCACGGCGCTTGCCGCATAGCAGAACCAGGCCACAGAACAGCAGCAACGGTCCCAGGTAGACACCGAGTTGAGCAAAGCTGGAAGCCTTTGCGGCACGCCATCCGCTGCCTGCCAATCCCCACCCGCTAAGCATCGCATCTGTCGAATAGTGCTGCGTCCACCCCAGCCAATGAATCTTCAGGACAGCAATGGCAACACCGGCGATCACGACCAGCCCGAGCAGACTGCGAAGCGGGGAAAGCAGCGCGCTGTTCACCCGTTCACGCCAAACTGGTCGACGGAGAAGCCACAAGCACCCCGTCCAGAGCAGGGCGGCCAGCACACCGGCGATGGCTACGCTGCGACCCCATGCGTCACCCAACACGCCACCCAACGCCAATTCATAGATGTCGCTGGCATAGCTGTGCGACCAGACGAGCCCATAGACCACCGACAAGGCGTAAGCCAGTGTTACAGCCAGCACGAACCCCTGAATTGCCCAGCGACGACGCTGGTCCCCATCGCATATTGCGCTCAGGCAGGCCAACGCAATGAAGAATGGGATGTACATGAAGCCGCTGATCCGGACAAGGAACAACGTTGCGAATGCAGCGAAAGACAAGGCAAGCACGCGCGTTCGACGAGCATCCGGTGCAGCCAGCCAATAGCCCGCGAGATAGCTGAAACCCGCCAACGAGAGAGCCAGGGTTGGAACCTCGGTCACCGGGAACTTCGAGAAGAAGACATGCAGCGGATTCAGCGCAAGCAACATCCCCGCTATCAACGCCGCACGCGGCTGCGCCGTCAAAGTCAGAACCAGGCGATAGGCAAACAGGATGGACAGCAGTGAAAACAGCGTCAGCGCGTAGACCCCTGCCGAAGTCCCGAGAACTCCGCTGACCAGCGCCATCCATACCGGAAACAGGTGGTAAAACTGAAATTCCAGAGTGGGTGATGCCGCATCCGGCGCATAGACACCTGCCACGTAGCCACCCTGGGACTCACGGTTGGATGCAAGGTACTGCTGCAATGCTGGCCCACCCGCCAATTTGGCGGCAATGTCATCTGATACCGCAATGCCACCCGTTTGCTCGATGTGATTGGCGATGTTGACGTACACCCCTTCATCCTGCCCGCCAAGCACATAGTTGAATGCCGGCAAACGGAAAAAGAGCGCAATGATGATCAACAACCCCACATGCGCCCAGCGCATGTTGAGGTTCTGATGCAAAGGTCGGTTGCGGGTGCGTGCAGCGTATACGACCGTGAGCAACAACCCCAGCAACCAGATCTGCGGAGCGGCAAACATGCCAAACAACGCGGCCAGCAGCCCCAGCGCACCTGTCGTGAGAGTCCCGATCAGGACCAACTCAAGCACACGATCTGCATCAAGGCCCTGCCACACTGCTGGCATGCCATCGTTCAACGGCGTATTGCTCATGTTTTCCCCCTTACTGTGCTGACGCAGACCCCGCCTGGTACTGCCAGGCCAGCGTCTGCGGCAAGCCGTATTGCCCTCGCCAACCCGTTCGCTCGGTCAGTCTGGAATGAGACCCGACCAGCCGCGCCACATCGTTGCTGCGTACGAAAGCCGGGTTGACGCGCACCTCGATCCGATAACCGGCAATCTCGGCCATCATGTCGAGCACGTCCCCCAGCGAGTGGCCGACACCGGAACAGATATTCAGTATTTCGCCCGCCGGCGCGGCTTTCACGATCGCCGCATAGGCCTTGGCCACGTCACGCACATCGCTGAAGTCCCGTGCCACCTGTACGTTGCCGAGTTCGATCACCCGCGCGCCACGCCGAAAGTGGTCAACGATCTTGGGAATCAGGAATTGCCCGGACTGCCCGACGCCGGTGTAATTGAAAGGGCGGGTGATGACGATGGGGAGCTTGTCCATCCACAGCTGTGCCATGTACTCCATGGCGAGCTTGCTGACCGCGTAGTCGTTGGCCGGTGCCGGCGGCGTATCTTCGGTGATCGGCTCGACGCCAGCATTGCCGTAGACATTGGCACTGCTGGCAAGTACCACCAAGCCAGGCTTGTGTTCCGCGGCAGCCAGGGCATCCAGCAGGTTGCGTGTGCCCACCACGTTGACTCGATACATTTCGTCGACATCGCCGTGTGCGACAAATGCGATGGCTGCCAGATGCAACACCACGTCAGGTTTCACGGAGGCCACAGCCTGGTGCAGCGCCTCCCGATCAAGCAGGTCGGCCTGGATCGAGCCAGACTCGTCATGCTCGCCGTTCGAAAGGCCAACCACCTCGTACCCGGCCTGTTCCAGTTCGCGAGCCACATAGTGACCCGTGAATCCGCTGCGGCCAGTCAGTAACGCACGCGGCCTGGTCATGTCAGAACGAGGCGCCACGCTCGTTACGAACGAGATCCGCCTCCACCATCATGCGGCACAGGTCCTCCAGTGTGGTCTTCGCCTCCCAGCCAAGCTTTTCACGCGCCTTGGAAGCATCGCCGATCAAAAGCTCCACCTCGGCGGGTCGATAGAAGCGCGGATTGATGCGTACCAGCTCGCGGCCGTTGCCAGCATCGATACCGCGCTCATCCTCACCGCTGCCGCGCCATTCGATCGCGGTACCCGCCGCCTTGAATGCCATGCTGACGAAATCGCGCACCGTCTCGGTCCGGTTGGTCGCCAACACGTAGGTATCCGGCTCATCCACCTGCAACATGCGCCACATGCCTTCGACGTATTCCTTGGCGAAACCCCAGTCACGCTTGGCATCGAGGTTGCCCAGTTCCAGCACGCTGAGCTTGCCCAGCTTGATCTTGGCCACGGCGTCGGTGATCTTGCGGGTGACGAACTCGCGGCCGCGCAACGGCGATTCGTGATTGAACAGGATGCCGCTGCTGCCGAAGATGTCGTACGACTCGCGGTAATTGACGGTCATCCAGTGCGCATAGAGCTTGGCCACGCCATAGGGGCTGCGCGGGTAGAACGGTGTGGTTTCGCTCTGCGGCACGGCCTGCACCTTGCCAAACATCTCCGATGTCGATGCCTGGTAAAAGCGGATGTTGCGGTTCACCGTGCGAATCGCCTCGAGCATGTGTACGGCGCCAATACCGGTGATATGGCCCGTGGTAATCGGCTGATCAAACGAGACGCCCACGAAGCTCTGCGCGGCAAGGTTGTATACCTCGGAGACTTCAGTGCCTTCCAGAAGCCGGATGCTCGAACCCAGATCGGTAAGATCGTATTCGACCAGCGAGAGATTGGGATGCTGATCGATACCCAATTCCTCGATACGCCAGAAGTTGACTGAGCTGGTGCGGCGATAGGTGCCGTACACGCGGTAGCCTTTCCCAAGCAGCAGCTGCGCGAGATAGGCGCCATCCTGCCCGGTGATTCCCGTAATGAGTGCAGTCTTCACAGTATCCGATACCCTTTTATTGTTTGCATCGTCGATTGTCTTGCGGAAAGTCTTGCTGGCCGGAACATTGATGGTGATCAGGCCGGGCAGATGAAAATCTGGTCGGCATCAACGCTCACTGCCAGAACAGCCGGAATGCCTTCCTTGTGGCGAAACCAGGCGACCTGTTCCTGAACCAGGTCGATGATGAGATCGTAATCACCTGCCTCTTTCGGAACCTTGACCCGCATCGTCTGGCTTGATGAACCTTGCGGTGCGACCTGTTCCACGAGACGAGTCCGTGGATTCTCGTCAGGCGCGGTACTTTCGCCCTTTTTATGCCAATGGTAACCGATGAAAATCCCGAAGTCCGGCGGCTGTGAAGGTCTCGGGCTGGTGTAAGGCACATCGGACAGATTATCGATACGAACCTGGAGTTCCAGCACTTCCTTTTGCACTTTCGACCGACCCTGCAGATCCACTTCGAGGCGACACCGGAAGCCGCCATCGGGCAGTGGCTCACTCGGAGCAAGGGTTTCATCCTCATCCAGGGTCTTGTGGGCATCGCGACTCGCCGCAGATATGGCCAATCCCAGTTCGGTGCGTGCTGGAAAGCCGCACTGCACGTCAATGCCAGCCACACATCCCGCTAGGATGCCGTCAGGGTCGAATTTCCATGCGGCCAGATGATCGGCCACCCGTGAGCGTAACCGGGCAACAGCCGCTGCTTCCGCAAGAATTCCTGCATACGTCCGGGCCGCCTGCCTGGCACCTGACACCAGATACTCCGCCATGGCATGACACTCGGCAGCCCATGCAGCGAATACATCGGGACGATCGAGATGGCCCAGGAGGAATTTCGACAGTGCCATCGGCGCATCGCCACTGGCCTTGATCTTGTGCACGCAGGACGGCAGCTCTGCATACCAGCCTTGATCCGACACCACGGCCGGAAGTCCGTACTGCAGTGCCTTGGAAACGATCGCCGAAGTTTCTCCCATGGTGGGATGCCGGAACGCGATCAACACATCTGCTCGTGAAAATACAGAGTCAAACAATCTGTCATCCACCCGCCCAAGCAGGTTGAGTCGGATATTTCCGAGTTTCGCGACTCGCTCGATGTCCTGCTCGACGGCCGGGTTCAACTGCCCGGCAACTTCCACCGTCAACGGGTGTTGCAGTTCATCATTGACCTGTTCGAGTGCATCGGCGATCCAGTCGAACCGCCGGTTCTTCTCGCCACTGCCCATGATGCAGATGGTGCCTAGCAGACTCCGCTGCCGTCTCTCGCCGCTTATTGTGTAGCGCTGAGGCACGACATGAACGGGTATATATGGAAAGCTTGCACGCAGTGCCTTGGCCGCGAACTCGGAATGCACGATGACACCCGTAGCCGCGCGCACGACCGGCTCGAACAGCGGCATCGAGACCACCGATTCCTGCGCCCACACCGGCAAACCACTCTCGAGGGCCGCAACTGCAAGGTTCCGTGCCCGCGGTGGATACCACCCGCGCAGGGTCTGCGCGTATTTCTCTGGCGTCAGGCACCCTTGACGATCCAATGCAATCGCCACGAGATGATGCAGTACCATGTCGTGCAGATGTATGACGCCTGGAACCTGTGCCATCAGCGGCAGCATCCACGCATGATGGGACGCGTGGTTACCCATCTGGTAGACCACTAAATCGTGCGACTCCAACAGCGCGGAGTCTGCCGACATGCCGTCGGCTTTGTTTACACGCGTCACCCTGACGCCCCGCATTTCGAGCTGGCCCGCAAGATCGGCCGCGTAGTCGGCAATTCCACTGGTTTCGGGCGGCCAGGGGCCAACCATGGCAATGCGCACGCCCATTACAATCTTGGCTCGACAAGATTCCCGATCACGCTGTCCCAGGTGATCCGGCGTTCCAGCTCGCACCCTGCGTCTGCCATGTGCTCCAGTTGCTCCGTGGAGGTACCAAAACATGTCTCCAGCGCATCGGCGACTGATTGCACTTCCGGTTCGGCTACCCAACCGCTGCCGGTAATGGTCACGATTCTTTCGACCTCGCCGCTATCCCGGCAGGTGATGACAGGCTTGTGCGCACGGAATGCCTCGATGGTGGCAAAGCCGAAATCTTCATCCACCGGCGCATAAAAGACAGCTCTGGCCCCTGCAATCAGCGAAAGCAGCTCGTCGTCGCTGACGAAACCCCTGAGATCAACCCGGGCACCCAGCCCAAGTTGAGTCACTTTCGCCCGTAACGCGTTTGCCTGTCCTCCGGTACCCACGATGACAGCACGCCCCGACGAGCAGCGGGCAATGGCGTCGATCAGGAGATCCGGCCGCTTGATGGTTTCAAGCCTCCCGAAATAGAGGATGTAATCCCCGTACTCACCCGGGTAGATCAGCGGAGCAAGCCGTGACGGCGGGTAAAGCACCTCGGAGGTGAGACCGCAGAACTTTTCCAGCCGCTCCGACACGGTATGCGAAATGGTAAATCGCGGATCAATGTCGGCAAGCATTCTCCGGTCGATCCCACGCAACGCATCCCGAACCGAGTGCTGCTCGGCAGTCAGTTCAGGAAAATCGTAGGAGGTTCCCTGGAGGTCATAAAGCACCCTGTGCTGATGAACCAGCCACAGGGCCATATTCGGATGTGACGAAGCATAACTGGGAAATTTGGTGGCTATCGCCAGATCAATTTTCACGCCATTGGATTCGGATATATCCAGCAGACGCCAGGCCAGCTGATCCTGCAGAATCTGGGTTTCGGGGTACCACTTGTAGGGCAGCTGGATCAATTCAGCCTGCACCCCTTTCTTGCTCCCCCACAGATTTATTTGCCGAACGAGTTCCTCGTTCAAATATTCGGCTCCGCCACGCACGAACGGAACCTGTACACCAAGTACTGCAACTCGCTTCACCTTTGCCCCACTTTCCATGATTGGCCGCCCCTGCGACTAGCGTCCTTTATCTTCGTCATCAAGGCGCTGCCGGATTTTCCGGCGCACCCCATCCAGTGCCTCGATATGCTTGCTCAACAGCACGTCCTGGATCGTTGGAGCGGTCTTCGGAAGCGAGCTCTTGCCATCTGCGCAGGAATCCATCTTTTCACGGCCTGCACTGCTCGAATGACGCAACGCAATCCTCTTGATCGTACCCGAAACACCGCGACGCCGAAATGCGCCCAGCAGACCAGACACCCACCGCAACGGGCTTGTCAGGCGCCAACTTCTGCTCCGGTGCAACCGCTCGACCTCCGCAATCCTAGCCGCAAGTAACTGCGCGACAACGGCAGCGTCTCGCTCCGCCAGCGCTATTTCCTGCGCCTTCCGGCTGACTTCTTCCGTGAGATCCTGTCTGGCGCGACGCAAATGATCATTGTCGCTCATGGCCTGCTCGTAGCTTGACTGCAGATTCTTCGACTGTTTCCGCAAACCTGTCTGTTGTTCCTTCCATCGAACAATCTCGTCGTTCAAGCTGGCGATGGTCTTTGCATCCTGTGCACTGGCATGACTGGCATCACCCAGCTGCGCCAACAGATCACCCACTTGCGCATGCAATCCAAGAAGTTCTGTATCCACCACTCGACGCTCGTCCTTCATCTGTCCAAGTTGCTCGAACGCATCTGCCAGCTGCAGATTGCTCCGGTACATGGAGGCCTCGGCCTGTGCCAGCTTCGCCTCCAACTCATGCGCCCAGCGCGTCAGCTCGTCACGATCCGCCATCACCACCGATTGGCTGGCCTGCGCTTCCTGCAGCGCTGCATCCAGCATCAGCAGATCCTGTTGCCGCGCCTCCAACTGCTCGGCCAACCCAGCCTGCGTGGGCATGGAAGACGCCTCGGCCTTCGCCAGTCTCGCCTCCAGCTCGTGCGCCCAGCGCGTCACCTCGTCACGATCCGCCATCACCACGGACTGGCTGGCCTGCGCTTCCTGCAGCGCTGCATCCAGCTTCAGCAGATCCTGATGCTGCGTCTCCAGCTGCTCGGCCAACCCTGCTTGTGCGGCGATGGAAGACGCCTCGGCCTTCGCCAGCCTGGCCTCCAGCTCGTGCG